>NZ_FOBO01000022.1 GCF_900109855.1 Roseovarius tolerans
TCTTGTTCATCTTCGCTCCTTGGTGGCTGCGATGAACCAGAAATCCTCCGTTACGAAAACCTCAAATCTGTCCCATAGGCGCTGACGTCAGACATTCTCGAACATACGAGACCCGGTTGCGAAGGGACCCGGCCTGCCATTTGGGGTAGACCACATGTCCTTCGCTGAGGTGATCATGACGTTCTCCATGGGGACGCCACGCAGGAGGCGTTCCTTGATTTTCTTGAGGGCATTCGAGACCTTCTTGTGGTGATCCTTAGTCATGGACTGCTGACCCGAGTAGGAGAAGCGGAGACGATTGACAGAGGGCATGTCCCGCACCTCGATCAGGCGCTTGGCCTCATCGCGGAACTTGCGCTCCGACGCTGCGTCACGATCATGAGTGAAGGCGATGGCATTCCGACGCATGAACCCTGCCATCAGTGACCCCTCGGCGAGGAACGTATAGATCGTCAGAGACCCCACAGCCTTCAGGAGGATCGGTGGCAGTTCCCAGACCAGCACGTTCTCCCCGACAGAAAACAGGCTCTCGGCTTTGGCCATGCTGAACAGGGTCTTGCTCAGTTCGGGTAGGTCCTGCTTCCGTTCCCACTTATCAGATGGATAGACCATGCCGGTATCAGGATCGACGGTGGCGAACCCCTCGTCGATGTACAAACCTTTCCACGATTGGATCGAGACCCCTTGTGCCTTGGCACCAGTTGTCATGACCTCTTGGGTGACGCTGTGAGCCACGCTCAAGACCTCATCAACCATCACGTCATAGCCAAGCAGCAGACCATCCTGTGCGAGGTATGCGATGTCAGTGAAAAGGGCATGCGTGGTGATGATAGAATGCCCACCGAGTAGGAGTTCACGCAGGTGATCTCTCTTGCGGTCGTGGACTGCGATGGCCCGCTTCTCTGGGTTGTCATCTCGGGTGGAGATAGGCTCGACCAAGTCAATGGGGGCGTCCTTCATGAAGCGATCCACCTCGGAGTTGAGGGGCACCACGATCAGGTAGGACCGGTCAGGTGAGAGGCTGGCGATCAGGTCATTCGATTTGCCATAGCCACAATGGCGATCCTTGAGGATGACCTCGGGTGTTCTGTGCGTAAAGTCGTAGGGCATGGTTGGGGTTTCCTTGTGTTGAGCATGGGGGACCGTCTGGTCATCGCTCGGATGCCAGCCAGATCACTTGGGATTTTTCTAGGGATTCCTCTTTACGGTAGAGGCTGATTAGTTGCCTAATTTCAGCCACTTAGAGGATGGCTGGGGCGCGTCTCACGTCCCATTCCTCAGGTTCAACCGCGTACGCAGTGCAGCCTGAGGGGTACTCGAGGGTGGCTTGAGTGAACACCACAATGGAGGATAGGAATTGATCACCCCTTACGGGTCTCATCTCGAGTGGTACTCAGATATCCATCAGGTTCACCGTGTACACAGCGGTCCTGATGATGGCGGCTCGGGTGGTACTTTGGTGGGAGACCACAATGCAAATTGATACTGGTCACCCCTTACCGGTCTTCATCTCGGGGTCATCATGAGTTGCACCCATGGTCATCGCCATGGGCTGGTCTCATCGTTGTTGTTGTGGCTGTTCCCTCTTCTGCTGACGGTGTGAAGCAACACGGCACCGGCTACTGCAGAACTTGCGGGTGCGCCTCTGAGGAGTCACCTTTGTGCCGCAGTGTCGGCAGTGGATAGGATGCTTGGGTATGCTGATGCTGTTGAGGTGCATGGCTGGGGTGTTCCTTGAGCGGAGCGTCGGGTGTCACTCCAAGTTGAGGAGGTGAAACGATATCGGTGAGTAACCCCTGCCAGCGTATGACAGGGGAGACGTAACGGTAGAGGATGAATAGCCCCTGCCAGCGCAGCACTAGCGTTGGTGACAGAGGTGGGGGAGGTATAGGGGAAATCTTTTGTTTGATCTTCTCTAGGAAGGTCCCTAATTCAAACGGCTGGAAACTCTGGGTATGCTTAGAGGCGCATCTCGGGGTGCATCTCTAGGGAAATCTTTTGTTTGTTCTTCTCTAGGCGTAGGGGTATTTCAAGCGGCTGGGAATACAGGATTTTCTGAACCCATCACCACTCTACTCGGGTCGCTCAAGGAACTCCCGGTCTCCTGCACATAGGGAATGATCTTGTCTGTTCTTCTCTAGGGTGTCGGGTAATTGACCTACCGTTGAAATCATTGGGTTTTTCGGGTTGATCGTCCGTACGTACGGAGGATTGTGCTGTTGCCTTCACCTCAATGAGGCTGCGGGACTTGGGCTTGCGGTTAAACATTGAGTATTCCTTCGATTTGCTGGAGTTGATCTTCGGTTGCGTTGTCCAACCGGCTTTTGAGTACGCGGATGCGCTGGGCGTGGGCCTTGGCGTTGATGTCCTCGGCCTCTTTCACGGGGTCTGCTTGAGGTTCAGGCTGGGGGCGTGACTGTTTTGTGGAGGCCCTTTCGTTGTTTTCATTGGGTTTTTCTGGCTGATCGTCCGCTGAACAGCGGCGGTACGCTTTGGCATCGTCACGGGTCTTTGCGTGTGCCGCCTTGGAACTTTCGTTGCTCCGCGCCCGTACCTCTTCTTCTGTCTTCGTCCCGTCAGCGATGGCGATCACCTCGTAGGCGCGGGATTTTCCGATGGGGCAGTGTTCAGCCAGAAACTTCTCGAACGTCATCCCCCTCGTTCTGAGGACGCGACGCTTGGCTTCCGAGAGGTAGATACCAGCCGACTTGTAGTGTTCCTCGGCCTTGCCTTGTGCCTTCTCAGCCACCTTGTAGTGAGCATGAGCAGAGGCACCCATCTGATCGAGGGGTGTATCTGAGAGGTCCATGAGGTGATCCTTTCGGAGTTAAATCTAGGGTGTCGGGTATTACTCAGAGAGGCCTCCACAAATCGCCTTCGCGACCTCCGCTCCTGCGCCGTTCCTGAGGCTTACTTCGTTAAGATCGCCACTTCGTTCCGCAAGCTGCTCAGTAGATGCCGTTCGCGCTCTGCCGGTGATGCCACGGGGTCTTCTGTCAACTCGTGGATACGCTGATCGAGGGTCTCGAGGATGGTCGCGAGGTCACTCTGGGTTTGCTGTGAGATGGTCATTTGATGCTCCATGATTGGTTTATGCCCGTACCGGGCGGCAGTGGAACCTGCATAGAAAGCATGGAAGCACTTGGTCAACGACGTTGGCTTGAGATTTCGTAGGGATTGCAATGGGGTAAGGGTCGCGGTTGATCGGCTATGCACCCCCTTGATCCCTCGTTGTCACGGCGTGATTCAAAACCACAGGAAAACAGAAGGAAAAGCGAGCAATCAACAGACAATACCTGTTTGCGTTTTACCGAATGATCACCCGAGACAGCCTATGTGACCCCTGAAAGTCCGCTCGTGGGCGGTGCCAGACCGACTGTTAGGGTTGACAGGTGATTCACCCTTACAATAGGAACCGTACTCGAACCACCAACGAGAGTAAGCCTGAGGTTCGTTAGGTATTTGGTCTGCTGGGTGTAACCTACCGTTTTTCCTACCTGATCACGTGCGGTCGTGGCGGAATTGGTAGACGCGCAGCGTTGAGGTCGCTGTGGGGTAACACCCGTGGAAGTTCGAGTCTTCTCGACCGCACCAACATCTTGTGCAAAGTATCCCTCTGATATATAAGAAAACCCTGATAACCAAGGCTTTCTGGCGATAGCCGCGCCAGAGTTTTGTGCACAAACTTTGCACAAACTTTGCACAAAAGGGGTTTGACCAGTGGAGAAGATCGACGGCGCAAAGCGCATTGGCGAGACATGGCATTACTACAAACGTGTGCCAAAACGACTCGTGGAAGCCTATGATTTGCCCGAATTCAAGCGCGGCACCATGGGGACCAAGGACCCAGACAAGGCGCGTGTGCTTGCGCGGGCTATGCTCGCAGAACTTGATGACTTAGAAGCAAAGCTGGATTCAGTGTCCGAGCGCGTGAAGGTCTTTGGTGACCTCTCCGCCAAGGAACAGGGCCAACTTGAGCGCGACATTGACCAGAACATCGCGGCGCTTCCACCGGACCAGCGACAACTATTACAGAAGGCAGGCGGCGCAATGCAGGCCATTCGCGATATGGAAGCGCATGACGCCTCCGCTGCATTCATGACTGGGGCTGTTGGTGCCGACTATCGGTTGAAGGATGATTTGGGCGAAGAATACGACCCGGACGAACGTGAGATTGATGAGGCGGCGGACGAGTCGTTTCTGGCGCTTCAACAGAAAAAGGGTGAAGCCTATCGCGGTGCTTTGAGCGCCGCCGATGTGATTGAACCCGACGCAAGCGCCACGGGCCTTCGCGCGCTTCTCGACAAGTTTTGCGATGCCAAAGGCTACGTCAACACTGACAAGATCAAGAATAAGACTCGGGGTCAGTATGAATATGCCGTGCGCCGGTTTGTCGAATACCACGGCGATGTGCCTCTTGCCGATCTGACACGAAAGCACCTGTCAGACTTCGCGGCGGACTTCCTGAAATTGCCCGTATCGTCGCGCAAAGACATCCGTCCGCTGGCCTTTCGGGATGCGGTCAGGATAGCAGACCGGGAAGGCCTTGACCGTGTGTCTGTACGCACTCGCGACCAGAATTTGATGCTGTTAAAGGCGCTCATGTCATGGGCGGCGGGGGAGGGGCACCGCGTAGGTGTTGATCCTTGGCGCGGTTACAATCCGACCGTGGCAAAGCAGAAGTATAGTGCTCAGCGTAAGAAGAAAAAACACGTATTCACCCGCGATGAAGTGAAGGCGGTTGTGGTGCACGCCAGTAAGACTCGCGACGCAAATACCGTGGATTTCTGGGGGCCTCTGTTCGGTGCCTTCCATGGGTTGCGACTTGAAGAGGTGGCACAGTTGCGCGTCGGTGACGTGACGACCGAAGAGGGGTTGCTATGCCTGTCTGTGACCGATGAGGCGGAATTGCAGAAGGTCAAGAACGAGAACACGTTTAGGACCATTCCGATCCACCTAGGGCTTGTAGAGCGGGAGTTTGAGGGCTTTGTGACACGCCGCCGTCAGGCGGGGGGTGATATGCTCTTCATGGAAGCGGAGCGATGGGGCGGGGCGCTTCATGAAATCGCTTATGATGGTCAAGGGCGCTATGGCACTATGTATGGTTCGCGTTTCGCGCGTGAATTGGGGAAGCTGAATATTAAAGGTTACAAGGTCGGCTATCACAGCTTTCGCCATGCATGGACCGATCTTGCCCGCAATGCCGGGATCAACCCAGAGCAACGCCGCGCATTGGCCGGGCGGGACAGTGACGCCGATGACTACAGAGTCGATGGAATAGAAGACAAGTATGGTCACGGTTTTGCTATTTCGGTCTTGGCGGACAGTCTGAACAGGTTGAAGCCGCTGGATTGAACTGCGTCTAAGTCATTGTTTCTAAACAAATGACCCGTTGTCATTCGGTGATTTTCCATTTTTGTGGTATACACAAAGCACAGAGTGGACATTCAGTGTCCCCAAAAATCCCACAGATTTGGAAACGAGAATGAATCAAGATTTAGACAGCTTTCGTATGGTCATAAGCGATGATGCAAAGCGTGGTGGCGACATGCACACGCGATGGTTGGAGCGCAGTCAACAGATCATCGACACAATGGCCGCGCGAAACGTGACCGTCTCGAAAGAGGATGTTGCGCTATCCAACTCAGCGCGCATCTACGCTCTTACCGGCGCTGAGAGCGGAGACGCTATCGTGGAACTGACACAATGCTTGCCACAGGTGCAGCACCAGCAGGAACTACGCGAGGTGCGAGACGCGCTCAGCCGCGAAGACCACCCGCAACACGACGCGCTCCAAGCGAAGCTGGACGGCATGAGTCAGCACCAAAAAATGGCTTATGCCCGCACGTTGCCACCGGCGGAGGCTGCTCCGCAGCGGGAGTATAACGCCAGTGAACGGGCTGAGTTGATCAGGCAAAACGCCCGCTTGCCGTATAAAATGAAGATCGACCACGCCCGCAAACATGGATTGCTATAATGCTCTACATCTCCACAACTGACATCGCCGAAGCGATGGACATCCAAAAAAATACACTGTTCAAATGCCTCTCTTTTCTTGGCGGGATTCCGTCCCCCACCGCCAAGATTCGAAGCCCACGCTCAAAGTGGCCTGAGAAAGGATTCGAGATCGAATCCGCACTGGCATTCTTGCGGGTGTCTCCCTTCCTAACGCCGAGCGTAGAGGGTGAGCTAAGATCACGCGCGCGTGTCTCGCAGCGTGAAATGGTATGACCGATCCCATTGAACCGGGCAGCGTAGCCCTTAAGCCGCGCCCGGAAAGGTTCTGTCAGATTCTTGCAAACGACGGTGGGACGTTTTTGGACGCCTACCTCCGATCCACTAAGGGCCACCCGCCCGAAGCCACACCGGGCCGTAGGGTGTCAGCGTCGCGTATGGCGGCGCGTTTGGACGTGAGAGATAGAATTGCTTTCCTGCGCCGTGAAGCCGCAAAGAAAGCCGCTGAACAGCCCGCAGAGCTTATCACAACAGAGCGCCTACAGGTTTTGATGGAAGATGTAACCGCCAGCTTGATGGGGGCTGCCATCGCCGCCTCCAACAGTGGAAACCATGGAACCGGGCAAGCGATAAGAGGCTCCATAACCGTCCACGCTGGTAGGTCAGCCCGCGTTGTAAAGCGCACGCCCGCGCCCGAACGGATGGCTGATTCCGTTGATCTGGATGGTGCGCTTGAACGCCTTCACTATTGTTGCTGTCATCGGGACAATGAGGTCTGAAAATGAATACTGTTGAATCGTTGATTTACGTCTGCACGCAAGGGTCCGCGCGTATCCGCGAAATAACCGAGCGGCTGGCCAGCGCCACACCCCGCCAGACTGAGTCTCTTTTGAAGACGTTGCAGCGCGAATGCGACACCACCAGCGCCGGGCTTGCCCGCCTATCGACATATGAGATTCCAGACGAAGAGACGCTGCAAGACACGTCTGCGCCCACCGCTGATCCTCGCCTAATCCTTGTAGCCAAGCTTGGCGTTGACGCCGTCCAGAACGGTTTCTGTGCGTGTGGTGGTGTGATTGCAGGCGAAGCCCCGATGGCTGACATTACTGTGCACGCGCCAATGAAAAAGCGAGCCAGAGAACAGGCATCGAAAGACGATTAAACGAACACGGGCTGTCAAGTGCCCGTGGACCGCGATGGTCCGCCCCGGCGGCGGGTTAACTTTCCCGCCGCCGGTCCTTACTGGTCGTCCCGAAACGACCGTTTTTTAAACAATCCTAACCCGGCGAGGACAAATTCAATGGACAGATAACCATGTTAAACATTCCCACTACAGCGGCGCAGCAAGCGCGATTGTATCTACGCGTACGCACCAGCCTTGGCCTGTCAGATGACAACCCCGTCAACTCGACACAGGCCGCGCAGGCTGCTTTGGGCGAAGCAGTGGCCTTTCATTCAAACGGGGTGGCTATGACCCTCGCAGAGGTCTTTTGCGTCGCCGAGGCGGTTCTTGCTTACCGCGATTCCGTCGCCGAGGCTTCGCCCGCTGTGTACGATCTGGACAGTTTAAGTGAAGCGGTAGGTGAACACGTTTCCCTTTTGGCCATCAAGCTTTGCGGTGGCTACATCCACCACCCTAACAAATGGCAGGACGATGGCGACGGCATGAGCCGTCCTGTCCCTGTGATTTTCCCACCCGATTTCTTGGACGAATGGAGCCAGAGATGAGAACCATGACGATTGAATTCCTGATGCGAACGAATGTCAGCATCATTGTGCCGTCCCCGTGCATTTTGCACAGCGGTACCACCGGTGAGTCCATCCTGTTTGACCGTGATAGGGCGAGCATCGAAGACGACCTGACCGGCCTCCTCAAGTCACATTTTGGGAAGCACGATCCGGGGATTTCCGATTGGGTGGACTTCATCATGGATGATGCGTTCCCAAAGGCGCAAGACGCGCATGCCCCAGCCAAAAGGCGCGGTGGTTACAGGTACTATGATTTCATGGGTGCTTGCCCCGGTCACTGACCAAATCAAATGTCATGTAGTGTGAAATTATTATTTAAATCAATGGGTTGAGTCGTTTTTTTCTTGACACGCCCACCATCCACCTGTAAGGACGGGGCAACAAAAAATTGGCCTGCACGGGGTAAAGCGTGACAGGCCAATGGTAATCTAACATGCGCAACGTACCATATTTGGTATGTGCGCACAAGCACTATAGGTAAAAATACGTGACGCAACTGAACAAAAAAGCACACTCCGACTTTGAGTGGGATGATCTGAATGATCGTTTTCATGCGGGTGACGAACTGCCCCCGCTGTTTGATAAGATGTTGGCGCGGCAAGACGCAGAATTTGGCGATCTGACAGACCCATGTCCCCCTGCCCAAGCCCTTCTGGACGAATGGGCGATTGATGATCAATCTTGCCTGCCTCTTTGGCATGAGGCTGTTGAGAGGCGTCATTCAAATGTGGTCAAGTTAAGCGATCACCAACATCTTGCGCTGAAGATAAATGCGGGGTTGTTGCGCCTTGCGGTGGATGACGTTTCCCGTGCTGAACGGACAATGCTTCACGATGTGATAATCTTAGGTGACCCGGGCACACCTGAGGCAAAGGCTGCGTCGGCATTAACAGTCACAATCATGCAGGCCCAGACCCGGCTGACGCCGGGGCGTAACTGGCTGCTTGGTTCTGGCACCGTTGAAGAGCTAAGAGAACATCACCTTTCCAGACATCCGGTTGTCGCCGAAAAAGACGGTAAGGCTTTTGTTTTTGCCCAAGGTAAAAAAGGTCGGAAAGTAACCGACGCGAAGGGTATGACGTCGCAATACGCGTATCGTATCCAGTCGAAAATTGAACGGATCACCACGTTCTTTTTCGACATTGACGGGACGGATAAAGCGCGTCGCGTTGCTGAGCGGATTCACGAACTCGGATTGATGGGGGATGTTTACACAACCCATTCTCACGCCGAGAAGAAGACGAAAAATGGTGATCGTTTTCGGGGTATCATCTACCTTGAAGAGCCAATCGAATTCCCGATGGGTGATGACGTCCGTCGAAAAGCAATCAATGAGTACCACAACAGATACGCCGGTATGTGTGAGTTGCTGGGGCTGACCGACATTGACGCATCTGGCATGAACTTACATCAAATGATGTACACGCCGCGCCGGGCGTCTGAGGATGCCGAATTTGAGCATTACGTCATCTACGGCAAAGCCCTTCGCTATGAAGACATGCCGATGGGTGATGCTTCCAAGTTTCGCAAGGTGGTGAAAGGGCCGTCAGGCCCGACACTTTCAAAGAAAGATTCTTCCGGTCCAACGGGCTTGAGTGATGGCTTTGACGTTCCCGAATGGTGGCATGATGGCGGGCGATTTATGATGTTTGCTGATCTGTTGGACGCCATCGGTTGGGATGTGCGCGGTGGTTACGGCTGGACTGAGATGATGTGCCCCAATGTTGCGCAGCACTCGGACCCAAATGAGGATGTCGCTTGGTTCAATGAAGGTGAAGAGGGTTCCGCGATTCACTGTTTTCACGGGCATTGCCAGCACCTCGGAACGTGGCAGTTTCTTGTTCTGATCGAACAGGCAATTCTGAATGGTGAAGCTGTATTACCTGATGGGGTGGACTCGTTCTCAGCCCTCTTGTGCGATCCATCATTTTACCCGGATGAGATTGACGGGGAAACTGTCGCATTTGATCCCGCCGATTTTTACGTGAAAAAACCCGCTAACCCGAATGAGGATGAGATTCAGACGCAGATCGCGGACGCGAAAATTGATCGCTCATCATCGCGCGAAGACATCAAAGCATTTATGCAGAAACATCTTGATGTGGACACAGCGGCGCGCGCGCGTCTGACCGATGCATTGGGTAGTACCAGTCGAAAAAAGGGCGCAACCGTGCTCTTGCCCAAACAGATTGCGGACATCTGGAAGGAACTGGACAAAGAAGCTGCCCAAGCTGAGGCTGCAAAGGACGTTGAAGCCCGCGCCAATCGTAAGACCCCGGATTACATCCCTCTTGTGGATGCGACACCGGCCACGGTCAAAAAGGCGGCGGCTGCATCCAAGTGGCTCCCAAGCGGCTACACACATCAAAACGGTTGGTTTGGCTTCATTGACTACGAAAAAACAAGCACTCCATTTCGCCGCGTTTGTCGCGAGTTTGAGGTGGTTTACAGCGCCGATGGTGAATCCGGTAGTACCCGCACCAATGAGGTGACAATCAGGTATCAGCACCGCTCTGAGGGGCTGGGCATCGTAGAAAGTACCTTTCGCCTTGGGGACACCTACAAAGACTCAGGCACAATTCTCGGGAACCTGCGCAATCAGGGACTGGACTTCGCGCCAAATGCCCCGGCTGAATCAATCCTGACTCTGTTGCGCGCGGTTAGCTCCGAACGTGAAGCCGTTTACTGTGCGCAGTCGGGTTGGACAGATGATCGCACAGCCTTTGTCAGCCCTACCGGTGAGACGGTTAAGCAGGCAGACGACAAGCGCTTGTATGTCTTGGATCACGTCATGCGTGTCAGTGACGCCAAGAATGGGAATCTTGATCAATGGATTCCAGCGGCGTCAGCCGCCTTAAAAGGTCGCAACGCATCCCGCTTCCTGCCCGGTTTTCTGGGCGGTGCTGTGGGCTGTCTCGCGCAATTCATGGATACTGATTTGTGCAACATCATCAGCAATGAGGGTAAGCCCAAGCACGGCAAGACAACAAGTCTCAAGGCTGGGGTGGCATGGTTTGCTGTGCCGGATGCAGATGGGTTGTTGATCACCGGTGACATCACGACGACTGCCTCAGAGGTCATGGGCGCGAAAAGCACGGGCGCAATGTATGCCCCGGACGAGGAAGGCACGTCCAGCCTGTCGGCAGAAGAACAACAACGTGTGGCGCTGACCCATGCCGGGGGCATCGGGCGGGGGCGTGGGAAGGCCGGTGGCGGGATGCGGGACACGACGGTGTGGCACTGCACCTTGGGCCTGTCCACCGAACGTTCGCTCTTGGCGCGGTTGGAAGCAGAAGATGGCGATATCAGAGGTGGGGCAATGTCCCGCATCTTTACCGTTAACTATGACAACGCGGTTACACTGAATCGTGAGGATGATGCCGACGAACTGGATGCGTATGAGGTGCTGGCACATGGTGGGGCGTTTGGCTGGGCGGGTCCTAAGTTTGCAGCGAAGTTACTTGAGCTAGGTGTTGATGATGTAAAAGTGCGCGTCAGCGCACTTGAGGCTGAATGGGGTGATGGTCATGTGGGTGCTGCCCAACGTGTCGTGACCACCGGTGCGCTATTCTGTGTGGCTGCTGAGATCGCGCAAGAGGCTGGGCTGTTGCCTGCGAATGGTTATGATGCAAAGTGGATCAAAGACAAATACGAAGAGCCGGAGGCGGATACAGACAAGTTCAACATCCGGGTGATGCTCAAGGGTCTGCTTGATGAGACCATTGCACAGCGGTCACAGTACCTTGATACGGATCGACAGGCGCTTGATGTACTACGTCTTGCAATCATCAAGGCATGGAATGAGCGCCGCATTGTCGCCGTAGGCGAACCCGAAAGCGCGCGGGGTGAAATTGTTGGGTATTGGACCACAACTGGTAACGAGCTTGACTATAGTTCGGTCGGACTCCGAGCGAGAACTTACATCCTGCCCACAGATCGCATCGGGAAGCTTGGCGTCAATATGGAACTTGGCGCAATTGTGGATAAACTCATCGAAGAAAAAGCGGTGGTGCTGCCCGCCGAGAAATCAAAATACGGCAAACAGAAGCTCTGGGAAACAACACCCGGCGAAGGGCGAGTTAAGAACCTTCGCATCCCGGGGGCATGGGTGCATGGCCATGATGAACCCGGCGACGAAGTGAGTCCCCAGATGAGTCCCCAAGCAAATTAAATGATTTCAATGACTTATGTGATGAATCCCCAAGCGCGGGACTCGCGCGGGACTCACTATTGGCGGAAATATGTAATGTTTTCAATGGATTGCGAGGTGAGTCCCGTGAATCCCAAGAGTCCCATAGAAAATAAAGCAACATTTCAAAACGATGATGCGCACACACATCAACAAGGCACTGCACCCGTGTGTGTGCACGCTTCGCTGGGGGTGTGTCTCCTTTTCCCATGGGACTCTTGGGATTCACGGGGCTCGCCGTATAACCCTTTGTTTTTAATCAATATAAACCGGGGAACCGAGTCCCGCGCGAGTCCCGCGCTATGGGACTCATCGTTTAAGTCATTGAAGTTATTCAATTTCCTTCGGGACTCACATCCTTTTCCATTTAATCAGATCGCGAAAAAACTGCCCCACAGTGCCCGCTCATGACGTCGGCGCAGTTTTATTTCACAGTTAGCGCTAATTGTGAAACATTTGCAATTCCTGCCCGCCGTGACGTATCACAGATTTAGCCGAACTGACGTTTCCCCATTTTTTCTATAGCGAAAAAACTGATTTTCATTTGCCAAATCCACGACCGTCTGGCGCGCGTTGCGAATTTTATGCCGCGTATAATTTTTGGACTGACGCCCCGCCGATTTTTGTAGAGCGCGCCACCCCATCTCCGCAGGCTAAAAATCCGGCTTGTGTTCAACACGCCAAATTCCCCAATAGTCACGATTCCAGAAACACGCTATTTCCATATAACTTGTTGATATGACTCGCGAATCATGATGGGAGCATGTTATAAAAACCACAACCAACGATGCACCGATTTATAAGGATGGAAGATGAGTGCTGCACCGCAGAAATATGTGATCTATTATCGTGTTTCCACTAAACGGCAGGGCAAGTCGGGGCTTGGATTGGAAGCACAGAAACGGGACGTGGAACTGTACCTGTCGAACTACAGCGACGAGCCCTTTGAAGTATTGGAGGCGTTTACGGACATGGAGTCGGGCAAGCATGATGATCCGCGCCGTCGCCCCGGACTTCAATCAGCGCTGACGCGCTGTCGTGCTGATAAAGCCATTTTGCTTGTGTCAAAGCTGGACAGACTGTCGCGGCGGGTTAGCCACATCGCCGCTCTGATGGATGACAAAGGTCTTGTTTTCAAGGTTGCAACGCTTCCAAACGCCGATAACTTCCAGCTTCACATCTATGCAGCATTGGCTGAGAAAGAGCGCGAGTTCATATCATTGCGGACCAAACAGGCACTCGCAATAGCCCGTTCACATGGGCGTAAGCTAGGCGGACTGCGCACAAATACAGCCGCGCGTAACGAGGTCTGCAAGGTCATAGCTGATACAAATGCAAACCGCGTGGCCAGCCTCATTGTACCGATGCGCGCCGCTGGTAACACCTTGCAATTTATTGCAGATTCACTGAATGGCGCAGACATTGCCACGCCGCGTGGAAAGAAATGGGCAGCGATGAGTGTCAGGAATGCTCTTGAGCGGCTTAACCAAATGGAGGAAGTATGATGCCCGCTATTGTAAACTTGGCGCTGTTGCTTGTGGTTTACCAGTTGCTTTCTCATTTCTGAGTGCGTCGCAGGCAACCCACGCAGGATGCTCCGGCGTGCGCAACGGAACGCCTCAACCAACCTTCAAACCCACCAAACCTGAGACATGTTCGGCCCATCGGTTCTGTTGAATTTGGTGGGCTGTTGGTTTGGTACTGGCCCGCGTGAGCGGGTAAACTTCCTAAATATGATTCCATACATATGATGCCCATGCCGTAGGCACTGCCAGACGCCCAGAGAGCGTCTCACAGGCCTTCTAGATTCTGCTTCACTCCCACTCATGAGATCATCTAATGACCCTTCATCAATTAAATCTGGGACCCAGTCATGGGAGGTAGTAAATATTCTCTTCGCGCCCCAGTGTCCTCGAACAAGTAGGTGAGTTGTGAACCGGTTAGTAAGCAAAACCCCCAATCAAATTTTGTTAAGATTTGACTAACGCCAAAACAATTCCCCCTGAACTTAACATTGTTTGGATTGTTAGCGTGTTCCGCCCACTGCATTAGCAATTTTGGATTTTAGTGCAAATTTCTCAGGTGGGACCCATCCCGTAACGCTCCGTTCACGGCGTGTCGCTTAATACCCGATCTGTAGAGGCAAAAATCCGGGCCGATTGTTAGCTCGCCCCAACAGTTCCACAAGGTCGCCCAAATGGCGACAGAATTTTTCATATACACGGTATCGTTGAATGAAAGTTTGGAGCGCAGTTATGAGACAGGCAGTTTTTTCCCTAGCTATCATCGCCGGACTTTCCGCATGTCAATCAACCGTGATGCAGACTGGAGCCAACTATCCACCCATTAGCCCAAGCGCGGTGCAGGTTTCTTTCGCTTCATCGCCCAACTGCGCAAAACCGCAAGAAATCGGCTTAATCCCACAGGTTGGATCAAACAAATACGCGCAGGACCGAGCGATCAATGAGATCAAACGTCAGGCAGCTTCGCGCGGTGCGAACTTGGTTCTTTTGAAAACAACGGCGACAAGCTTGGTTGGGGACATGTTGATTGACGCTGTGATGTTTAGGTGCACCTGATTATGAGGCGAAGCATCAAAATCACCATCTCAGCCTTAGCGACTGTAATTGGAATCGGGATAATAAATGCTGTTCGCGTGGACAACGCCGTTTCAGAGGCAAGCGAATATCAAGATGATATATCAGCCCACGCTTATTATCAGTTTGGGGTGGTCCCGGACAGTATTGTGTTTGATATTTGGAACGTTGGCTGGAACGCAAGTCAGGCAGAAGTTCTTGGCGTGTTCCTTCGCTTTTCGGAGAAAATGAAAGACCGCGAATTCCGCGAAGTGCGCTTGGCGTATCGCGGCGAGGCGAAATTTGTTCTTGATGGAGACGACTTCCAGGACATCGGACAACAGTTTTCATATCAGAACCCCGTCTATATTGTTCGGACGTTTCCCGAAAAGCTGCGAACGCCAGATGGTGGGCGTGCCTTCTCGACATGGTCCGGCGGGTTGCTCGGCGTTGTCGGGCGGCAAATGGAAGACGTGAATGAACTGGGCGAGCGTTGGTATCTTGATGACATGCGATAGCACAGAACCGACATTAGTTAGCTTTGACTGGCAGAGACAATTTTAGCGGAGATCGATTGATGAAATTTCTTTTTCCTGCGGCTGGCTTGCTGCTTGTTGCCCAAGTAACTTGGGCAGAGACGCGATATGACTTAGTAGGGGAATGTTTCGCTGCATTGGCCTCTGGTGATAAGCATAAGTTCCAAGAAATAGCCGATCAAATTGGCACTTGGGGTGAAATTTCCGATCCAAGCCTCCAAGAAATAGCCAACAACTGTATCGAAATGGGCCAAAAGGCTGACAGGTGGAGTGCAGCAACCGACAAGGCCACGCCGTCTCAGGTGGCGTCTGCAACAAAAGGAAATGCTTACTATCAATCTCTGCTGGCTGAAATCCAAACGAACGACACCACAGTTCCCGAAGCCATTGGGATCATAAATACTGAAAAATCAATTCTGGATGGAGCCGGTGGTGAAATTGAAGAGATTGAGCGAGCTATTCTCGACTATGTTCGACCTGTTCCCGCTTCGCAGGCGGATACGAATCTTTCTGCGTATCAAGCGCTGTCCTATCTTCGTCCAGAAAGCGAAACATATGCAGGTAAGGTTCAACAATATACGGATGCACTTGCACGGCAGGACGCGCAGAGACAAGCACGCAGGGCTTCAATCGTTGGGTCATTAAGAAAGCATACAGCAGAATTCGACGGATCGTCTTGGTATCGTCATCCCAAGTCTCCACGCTATCAGGATACAAGGCCATATCTGACTCTGTATGTTCTTGAAGACGGTAGCGGTCGCCGAGAGTTGGAGTTTTTTGTCAATTACACGGCAGACAGTTGGTTGTTTGTTACATCGGCAAAGTTGAACATCGACGGTGAATTCGTGAAACTCCCGTATAGCGCTTGGTCACGAGATAATGATTCAGAGATTTGGGAATGGACCGGATATCCCGCTACACCAAGTCTGATCGAGATCGCGCAAAAAGTTGCAAACTCGAACCGAACCGTAATACGTTTCGAAGGCCAGCAGTTTTATGATGACAACTATGTTTTACCGCGTTCAGATAAGAACGTGATCAGAGATATGTTGAACGCTTGGGAAAGCATGAAAGCACAATGACTCGCCGTCGCGTGTCGGCTCGACAACTCCCAACTGCCTTTGCTTGAGTATCAGCACGAGATTTTCAGGTGACTATTGCGCGTAGAGCGAGAAAACCCCGCCTTCAAAAAGATACCACGATGATTTTCGTGCCTCATTGGTGACGAACGGATAGATCACGCGCCGCTGGGTGGGATTTCCATCACCCTCGCAGGTGATCCGGTGCACAAATAGGGCTTCGCTACTGAGCGACATATCCTCACGCAGCGGGGCAAATAGCCCGAATTCGGGATTTGAGAAAAAGGCGTCATTCTCGTAACGCGTATATGTGGATGATTGACCGGCATAATCGCAGTTGTAGAACACGCCTTCGGCATAGCCCTTGTTGAAAAGCTGCGACTTGCCAATGACAGTTTGCAGGTTAATAAACCACGCTTCGCCGTTGAAGCCGACAATCGACCATCGTGTGTCTATGAAATCAGCATGAGCCGGAGCATTCAAGGCGAGGCCACAGACGACTGCAAGTATGGTGGATATTGTTTTCATCATGCTCAATAATCAAATGAACGGGGTCTGCTCGCCTTGCCAGTTCTCATGCCCATTCAGCCCTTGGGAATGCCATTCGAGCCACCACTCACGTCAGCGGGAAGCTCGTTGGGGATTCCCGTGAAATCTCCAAGCTTCGCATTCCAAAAATGGCTCCCGTGCGTCAAAGCGAGTCCATCGACTCCCAGCCTTTGAGATTTTGGGGTCAGCCGAACATCGCGCTTTTGTTTGTACGATTATCCGGTATTTCCCATCGGGATATTTCTTCCGCGACCAACGCCATGAGGCGTGCTTGCAGTTTCGGCAACTTTGATCTGGATAGTTTGACATAAGATTCAGCCAGACACCTGACTTATTGCGATTTTAGGCAACTGAGGAAAATACTGTTTTCGAACTCCGTAACCTGCTCTTTCTGATATGATGCGGTTGAAAATCGCGGTTGCTCATACGCCTGCATTATCAGTTGCTTAGAGTATTTTTGGAGCACCTTCTCCACATCAGGGGACAGTCCTTTCCCCACCCAAAGCTCAGTATATTTTTTTGTGATTTGCGTCATTGGTCTACCTTTTTGGCGTTCCGTCATGATACCATGACCCATGCTAGCCAGCGTCTCGCAGATTTTCGTGGAATCCACTTTGTCGCTGGCGTGCAAAGGTAATGTAATCGCGGATAGAGCCAAAACCGTGGCGCTTGCGATTGCGAATTTTCCCATCATCATCTCGTCTCCTTCTCTGAAACATGAATGTCAGCTTATTCCAATGAAACTTGACATCGCATGGACCGAATTGAGATTAAATCGTGGCGCAAAACTACGGAGATGCCCCGGTCATAGCGGTCATCCCCTTTGGAAGAACCACATTGCTACAATTCGACTACCGAATTCCCACCCTTGTCGGAATTGTCGTATTCGTAATTGAAGATATTGCAGACGATGGTGAAACCGCGTGAAAACACAATTGCTCAGGTAGTATAGGTGACCACTTGCACGGTGAATAACTACACACCGATCTCGCAAATTCTTCTACCAACCATTATGCCATAAAATCGCCCAAAGTTCGCATTAACAAATTTCACACTCTTTGAGCGTGGAATTTGCAAAACTGGGCCAGCACATGAACATTTTGAATACAGTCGGATCACTGGCTTTGCTTAGCACAGTTCTTCTAGCGCCGAATGCATTGTATGCAACAGATTGTAGCGCATGGTCGCAATTCAACTCCACCCAAGACTACCTTGAATCTCGATCAATTGATCCCTTAGAGGTAGACGATGCTTTGAACGCTTCCCAATTCTCAAGAGGGCTTGAGATCACCACCGAGCTTCGAGATCGTGAACTTTGGATAGATATTCTCAGTTTTCCGGGAGATGCTCCCGTAGTAACCGGCACTGCTGCAATTATGAAGGTTGGGCGTCTGGCGGGCGGGGAATTTGACGCTCTCGTTCTCGTGGATAATGGCACGCCGATCTTCTTGGTTGATGAACCAATCGCGCGTGAAGTCGGTTGTCAATTCATTTGGGGTCGCGAGGGTGGAGAAAACCCAATCCATTTGTTGCGCATTCTGATGAAAAACCTCAAGCGGTATGACACGAGGCAACCAGTCACAACCGGCTTCACTGGTCATCTGTTGGGGGACACTACTTTGGCGATGCGCATCAACAATGAAGTGCTTGCTCAAGAGTGGGCATTTAGTGCTTTGGAATAGGGGCCGTGTAGGGGGTTGGACTTTGCACAATTCATGCACAAACTTTGCACAAAATCGGACTTCTGGAATTTTAAGTCACTTTAAGCATTTGATTTTGAGGAGATAATTGTTGTGCAGTCGAATAGTCGGAGTTTCGAGTCTTCTCGACCGCACCATTCATCCGAATGTCAGATCGACCGGCCCCGCCTCAGGCGGCACGCGTCGGTGCTGCGCGCCGCGACAGGACTTTCCCGATCATCCTCTCGATCCGCATCACCGGCTGCACATGCACGTCCCGCGCGCGACCGCAGAACCGGGGCTGTGACAGGCCCGGATGATCGGCGCTCGACATCGCCGCGCGCAGGTCGAAATACGGCAAATCAAAGCGGTGCGCCGAGCGGCGCAGCGCGGTCGCGATCTCGATATTGATCGCCCCATGCCGCACCAGCGTGACATCGTTCTCGTGCAGCCAGCGCGACAGGTCGTGCGCTGACAGGTCAAGCGCCGGACAGAGGTTCGCGCGCAGCATCATGTGCAGCGCCCCGGTGCCGCGCAACGTCACCGTGTTCAGCCCCTTGATCACCAGCCCGCGCCCCTCGGCCAGACGCAGGCAATTGCGCAGATAGCGCGGCATCGCCGCCCGCTTGGCGCGCGTGGCCTCGGCCAGCGAGACGCCGTCGCGCAGGGCCATGTAATAACAACTGAGTTCCGCATCCACCTGCCCGAACCCGAAACAGACGGTATCTGGATCAAGCCGCGCGATCGCCCGCGCCACCCGGGCGTAGCTACTTGTGCGATCCGATTTCTGACGCAGCCCCGCCGCTGTCGCGCCGCGAAGGCTGAGGATATGCGCGCTGTCGAAACCGGCAATCCGGGTCGGGCTGATCCGTTCATAGCGAAAGAGCGCATCGCGCGGCTTGATCCCGGCAAGCCGCATATGGGAATCCCCGACGCACAAAACCGTAGCCATGTCCTGCCCTTGCCCGATCATTTTTGACGGATGATCTGGTCGGTTCAGGATTTTGTCAACTTGGACGGGCATGCGGCATCGCTTTAGCTCTCCGACTGATCTTTCGCGCAACACAGGCGTGATCACAGGTCGCTCAGCGTGAGCGTGATCCGGTCGCCCGCAAACCACGTGCGCCCGTATTCGATGGGTTGCCCGTTGGGGTCGACGTTCACCGCCGTCGTGCGCAGGATCGGCGCGCCGGGGTTCAGATGCAGATGCAGCGCCTGGGTGGGGCTGGCGAGTTTCGCGGTCAGCCGGGTCGAGGCGCGGGTGTAATCCGCGATCCCCTGTTCGCGCAGCGCGTCGGTCACCGATTTGAGACGTCGCAGCGCCTGCGGGAGACCTGGAAACCGCGCCGCCGGAAAGGTGCTGCGGAAGGTGGCGACGGGCGTGCCGTCGGCCAGCGACAGCCCGTCATAGACATGCACCTGCGCGCCGGGCGCGAGCCGCAGCGCCTCGGCCTCGGCGGCATCCGCCGCGCGGGTCTCGAGGGCCAGAATTTCCTTGGCCGGCAGGCGACCGGCAGCGCGCAGGTTCTGGTGAAAGCGCACCCGCGTGCCAATCGGGTAATCGGTCGGGCGATGCGCCACGAACGCCCCCGCGCCGCGCCGGGTGAAGATCACCCCGGCCTCGGCCAATTCGCCAAGCGCGCGGCGCACCGTGTGGCGATTGACGCCGAACCGCGCCGCGAGCGCGGCCTCGGTCGGCAGCTTATCACCGGGCGCATAGCGCGCCGCCGCGATATCGGCGTTCAGGTTATCATGGATCGCGCGCCACAGGGCATCGGGTTTCTCTCGGGGCATGTCACAGAAATTTCACGGGTTGAAGGCTTGTTCGACAGGGCGGGTTCAGGTAGATATTTGTCTAGTTGTATAGTTATCTCGACAAATCCGCAAGGTGTCTGCATGACCAAAACTTCAGAGCGCAAGGCATGGATGGGCCTGCTGGCGCGTGCGCCCGCCGGGGAGCTGAATAGGCTGTGGTCCGAGGCCGGGCTTGCCCCCGATTACGCCCATCTGCGCCCGCCCGAGGTGGGTGGCGTGATGGTGCGTGGTCGCGCCGGGAACACCGGCGCGCCGTTCAATCTGGGCGAGATGACGGTGACGCGCTGCGCGGTGCGGCTGGCGGATGGCACAGTGGGGCACGGCTATGTGCAGGGGCGCGGCAAGACCCATGCGACGCAGGCCGCGCTGATCGATGCGCTGATGCAGGGGGGTGAGGCCGAGACTTTGCGCGCGGCGGTGCTGTCGCCCTTGCAAGAGGCCGAGGACGCCCGCCGCACTACCCGTGCCGCCCGCGCCGCCGCCACAAAGGTGGATTTCTTCACCATGATGCGGGGAGAGGATTGATGCAGGCGGACACCCTGAGCGGCGGATTTGCGGCCCCCCCGGTCGATGCGGCCCATGCCTTTCGCGCGGTGATGCGCGTGATGGCCCGGCCCGGCACGATTGAGGCGGCAACTGGGGCCACGCCACCCGCCCCGCTGTCGGTCGCGGCGGGCACGGTCCTGCTCACGCTCTGCGATCCGGAAACGCCGCTGCATCTGGCGGGTGATGCCGATTGCGCGGGGGTGCGCGACTGGATCACCTTTCACACCGGCGCGCCCTTGGTGGCGCGGTCCGAGGCGATGTTCGCGATAGGCAGCTGGGAGGCGCTCGCACCGCTTGACGCCTATCCGGTGGGCACGTCCGAATATCCCGACCGTTCGGCCACGCTGATCATTGAGATGGACCGGTTGGATGCGTCCGGTGCGCGGCTGACCGGGCCGGGGATCAAAGACATGGCGGCGCTCTCGCTGCCCGAGGTGGCTGCGTTTCAGGCCAATGCGCGGCAGTTTCCACTGGGGCTCGATTTTCTCTTCGCTTGTGGCGACCGTCTCGCGGCCCTGCCACGCAGCACCCGCGTGGAGGGCCAATAGATGTATGTTGCGGTCAAAGGCGGCGAACGCGCCATCGACAACGCCCATGCCTGGCTCGCCGAGGAGCGGCGCGGCGATGCCGCCGTGGCAGAACTGGACGTCGCGCAGATCCGCGAGCAGTTGAGCCTCGCCGTCAACCGCGTCATGGCCGAGGGTTCGCTCTACGACCCCGACCTTGCCGCGCTGGCGATCAAACAGGCGCGCGGTGATCTGATCGAGGCGATTTTCCTCATTCGCGCCTATCGCACGACGCTGCCCCGCTTTGGCGCCTCGCACCCGGTGGGGACCTCTGAAATGCGCTGCGACCGGCGCATCTCGGCCACGTTCAAGGACGCGCCGGGGGGGCAGGTGCTGGGGCCGACGTTCGATTACACGCATCGCCTGCTGGATTTCAAACTGGCCGCCGAGGGCGAGGTGGCCGACGCCCCCGAGGCCCCGCCGCAGCCCGGCCCGACGCCGCATATCATGGGCTACCTGAACCGCGAGGGGCTGATCGAGGACGAAGTGCCGAATGACGCGACCCCGCCTGACCTGACCCGCGAGCCGATGGAATTGCCCGCCGACCGCGCCCTGCGCCTGCAGGCGCTGACGCGGGGGGACGAGGGGTTCATCCTGTCGCTCGCCTATTCGACGCAGCGCGGCTATGCCCGCAACCACGCCTTTGTCGGCGAGTTGCGGATCGGCGGGGTGGGTGTGGAGATGGACATCCCCGAACTGGGCTTTGCCATCGAGTTGGGCGAAATCACGCTGACCGAATGCGAGACCGTCAACCAGTTCAAAGGCTCGAAAACCGAGCCGCCGCAATTCACCCGGGGCTACGGTTTGGTCTTTGGCCAGACCGAGCGCAAGGCCATCGCCATGGCGCTGGTCGATCGCGCGCTACGCTGGAAGGAACTGGGCGAAGAAGATCAGGGCGCGCCCGCGCAGGACGAGGAATTTGTGCTGATGCATGCCGACAACATCCAGGCGACGGGGTTTCTGGAGCATATCAAGCTGCCGCATTACGTCGATTTCCAAAGCGAGTTGGAACTGGTGCGCAAACTGCGTCGCGAGGCCGAGGGCAGCGCCCGGCGGGAGGCGGCGGAATGAGTATTTCTGGCAAGATGAAACGGGGTATGAGATGACCCTGATCGTGTTCGATATCGGCAATGTACTCTTGCGGTGGGACCCGAAAGCGGCCTTTCGCCATACCTTTGACAGCGATGCCGAGATCGACGCGATGCTGGATAAGGTCGGCTTCTACGACTGGAACTTTGAGCAGGACCGGGGCCGGACCCGTGCCGAGGCGGTGGCGGCCATCGCAGCCCACTGGCCGGACCATACCGATCTCATGGACGGCTATTTCGACCGCTTAGGCCTGACCATCCGTGAACGGATCGAAGGCACATGGGCGATCATCGCCGCACTCAGAGCGCGCGATCATCGCCTCTGGGCGCTCACCAATTTTTCCGCCGATACCTGGCCCGAGGCGCTGCGCCTGCATCCCGACCTGACCGATGTTTTCGAGGGGATCGTCGTCTCTGCCCACGAGCGTATGGTCAAACCTGACCGGGAAATCTTTGATCTTCTGTGTGAGCGCGCGGGCGTCGCCCCGGACCAGTGTTATTTTACCGACGACAGCGCCGCCAATGTGGCGGGCGCGCGGAATGCAGGCTGGCAGGCGCATCATTTTACCGGGGCGGAGCGGCTGCGCGTCGATCTGCGCGAGCGGGGTTTTTTGTGATGTCAGTCACCGCCGCCATCCCCGCCATCGCAGCCGTCCCCGTCGCTGTCGCCGATTGTATCCATGATGCCAAGCTGGTTTTCGCAGAACTTGGCAGCTTCGCTCTCGGGCCAGAGCACGATGATCTCGGAGCGCCCCAGAAGAAGGGCGAAGAGCCCGCCAAGGGCAATGATGATCCAGTTGTCGAACATGCCGGCTCTCCTTTTGCGCCGACAGGGTGCATCACGAATCGGGCATTTCCTTGGCGGCAGCGCGCGCAAGAAAGGACATGGCATGTCTGACTACAACTTTGCCTATCTCGACGAGCAGACCAAGCGGATGATCCGCCGCGCCATTCTCAAGGGGCTGGCGATCCCCGGCTATCAGGTGCCGTTTGCCAGCCGTGAAATGCCGATGCCCTATGGCTGGGGCACCGGCGGCGTGCAGGTCTCTGCCGCCTGCCTGACCCCGGATGACACGTTCAAGGTGATCGACCAAGGGGCGGATGACACCACCAACGCGGTCTCGATCCGCAAGTTTTTCGAGAAGACCGCCCAAGTCGCCACCACCGAGGAAACCGCGCGGGCGAGTCTGATCCAGACCCGTCACCGCATCCCCGAGGAGGCGCTGAGCGAGGATCAGATCCTTGTCTACCAGGTGCCGATCCCCGAACCGCTGCGCTTTCTGGAGCCGTCGGAGGTGGAGACCCGCAAGATGCACAGCCTTGAGGAATACGGCCTCATGCATGTGAAACTCTACGAGGACATCAGCCAGCACGGGGCGATTGCCACCGCCTATGCCTATCCGGTCAAGGTCGAGGGGCGCTATGTGATGGACCCCTCGCCAATCCCGAAATTCGACAATCCGAAACTGGGCATGGCGGCGATCCAGCTCTTTGGTGCAGGGCGCGAACAGCGGATTTACGCGCTGCCGCCCTATACGGCGGTCGTCAGTCTCGATTTTGAGGATCACCCGTTCGAGCCGAGCAAGGCCGATCACGATTGCGATCTGTGCGGGGCCTCCGACAGCTATCTCGACGAGGTGATCGTGGATGATGCGGGCGGGCGGATGTTCGTCTGTTCCGACACCGATTATTGCCGGTCGCGCCGCGCGGCGGGCCATGTCGGCGCGCAGGGCGCCCCCTATGAGGAGGGTGCCGCATGACACCGCTATTGCAGGTTCAGGGTATCGCAAAATTCTACGGGGCGCGGCGCGGCTGCGAGGATGTGAGCTTTGACCTCTACCCCGGCGAGGTGATGGGCATCGTCGGCGAGAGCGGCTCGGGCAAATCGACGCTTCTGTCGTGCCTTGCCGGGCATCTGCCGCCCGACCGGGGCGAGGTGATTTTCGACACCCGAGCGGATGGCCCGCGCGACACGCTGACCATGTCCGAACCCGAGCGCCGCATGCTGATGCGCACCGATTGGGCCTTTGTTCACCAGCACGCGCGCGACGGGCTGCGCATGGGGGTTTCGGCGGGCGGCAATGTGGGCGAACGGCTGATGGCTGTGGGCGCGCGGCATTATGGCGATATCCGCGATCAGGCGGTGGATTGGCTGGGCCGGGTCGAGATCGCGGCCGACCGGGTGGACGACAAGCCGCAGGCGTTTTCGGGGGGCATGCAGCAACGCTTGCAAATCGCCCGCAATCTGGTGACCGGCCCGCGCCTCGTGTTTATGGACGAGCCGACCGGCGGGCTTGACGTGAGCGTGCAGGCGCGACTTCTGGATCTGTTGCGCGGATTAGTGCGCGAAATGGGCCTCTCGGCAATCATCGTGACGCATGATCTGGCGGTGGTGCGCCTGCTGGCCGACCGGCTGATGGTGATGAAGGATGGCCGCGTGGTCGAGGACGGGCTGACCGATCAGGTGCTTGATGATCCACAGCATGGCTATACGCAATTGCTGGTGTCGAGCGTGTTGCAGGTGTGAGCAAGGCAGGAAAGGGACTGATGCGATGATCGAGATCGAAGGTCTGGGCAAAAGCTTTACCCTGCACAATCAGGGCGGTGCGGTGATCCCGGTGATGGCGGGCGCGCATCTGCGGGTGGCGCGCGGTGAGTGCGTGGCGCTGACGGGCACGTCGGGTGCGGGCAAATCCACCCTTATGCGGATGATCTACGGCAATTACCGCGCCAGTGCCGGGCAGATCATGGTGGGCGAGTCCGACATCGCCCAAGCCGCGCCGCGCGAGATCATCCAACTCCGGCGCGACACGCTCGGCTATGTCAGCCAGTTCCTGAGGGTCGTGCCGCGCGTGCCGACGCGCGAGGTGGTGGCAGAGCCGCTCCTGACCCTTGGCGTGACGCGGACGGACGCCATCGCGCGGGCCGAGGCGCTGCTGGCGCGGCTCAACATCCCCGAGGCGCTGTGGTCGCTCAGCCCCACAACGTTTTCGGGCGGCGAGCAGCAGCGGGTGAACATCGCGCGCGGCTTTGCCCACGCCTTTCCCGCGCTGCTGCTGGATGAGCCGACCGCCAGCCTCGATGCCGCCAATCGCGAGGTGGTGATGGGCCTCATCGAGGAGGCCAAGGCGCGCGGGGCGGCGATCATCGGCATCTTTCACGACGAGGCGGCGCGCGGCCAGGTCTGCGACCGCGAGGTCGATGTGGGTGCCTTTGCCCCGGAGCAGGCGGCATGACCAAGGGGCGTCTCATTGCCGTGGTGGGCCCCTCGGGCGTGGGCAAGGACACGTTGATGCGCGCGATGGTGGCGGAGCGCCCCGGGCTGCGCCGGGTGCGCCGGGTCATCACCCGGCCCGTCGATGATGGCGGCGAGGGGCATGAGCCGGTGACCGAAGCCGAATTCGAGGCGCGCCGCAAGGAGGGCGGCTTTGCCCTCGACTGGCGCGCGCACGGGCTGCGCTACGGTGTGCCGGTGGGCATCTGCATGGATCTCGGCGCGGGGCGCGATCTGCTGGTCAACCTGTCGCGCGGTGTGCTGGCGCAGGCGCAAGCGCGCTATCCTCGGCTGATCGTGCTGCATCTGACGGCGACACCCGAGGTGCTGGCCGCGCGTCTTGCCACGCGCGGGCGCGAGGCGGCAGGCGATATCGCGGAACGGCTGGAGGGCGCGGAGATGGCCCTGGCCGAGGGCGCGTGGCCGGTGGTGACGCTCGACACCGATGCGCCCGTCGGGCGGCTCGCCAAGCGGGCGATCAAGCTGGTCTACGGGGTGAAGACGTGACGCGCGATCAGGTGAAACCGGCCTTGGGCATCCTCGCCCATCAGCGACAGTGCATCAATGGGATAGGGGCGCGGCAGGAGCGGTATGGATTTCGCCGTGAGGATATCGCGCATCACGGGCAATTCGGATTTCGGCCGCTTGCCGGTGAGGGTGATGTGAAAGCGGAAGCCCTCCATCACATGCGGATAGCCCCAGTCCATGAGCCGCGCCTCTTGATCGGGGCTCAGCCCGCCCGCGCGGCGGTGGGCCAATTCCGCCTCCGAGAGCGGGGCGCGAAACGGCTCGAACGCGCGCACGGTCTCGGCGGCGAGCGCGTCAAGCGCGGTTGTGTCGCCCTCGGGCATCAGCGCGAGAAACCGGCCAAGCGCGGTGACGGCGAGGCCATCGAGCAGAACCGGTTGCGCCTGCGCGCAGAACTGCGCGAAAGCCGCTCGCAATGCGGCCTCGTCCTGCCCCTCGGCCAGCCGAAACGGCGGTTTCATCGTGGCATGCAGCCCGTATTTGCGCGGGGTTTCGGTGATCTCGGCCACCGGCGCGGGCAGGCCCGCCACCTCGGGATGCGCGATTGCGGTGCCCCGGGTCGCATCCCATCCGAGCCAGGCTGCGCCGAACTCGGAAAACGCCCCTTCGGGCGGCGTGTAATAGACAGCGTAGCGGGTGAATTGCATGGGCACACTCTTCGGTTTGACGCCCCCTGCCAGGAAAGCGTGACAGTGACATGACAGAAAACCTCATTCTCGCCAATGCGTTGTTGGTCATGCCGGGTGAGGTGCGCCCCGGCGCGCTGCATCTCAGGGACGGGCAGATCGCAGCCATCGACACCGGCACAAGCGTGCCCAAGGGGGCGGTGGATTGCGCCGGTGATTACCTCGCCCCCGGCCTGATCGAGCTGCATACCGACAACCTGGAGCGTCATATCCAGCCCCGCCCCAAGGTCGACTGGCCACATAACGCCGCCATCCTCGCGCATGATGCGGAACTGGCAAGCGTGGGCATCACCACTGTGTTCGATGCGATGCGCGTCGGCTCGGTGCCGACCGGGGTCGGGCGGTACAAGAAATATGCGCGCGGGCTGGCCGACGAACTCCTGAGCCTGCGCGCCGAGGACGCGCTCAAGATCAGCCATTTTCTGCATCTGCGCGCCGAGGTCTGTTCCGAGACGCTGGAAGAGGAGATGGAGGAGTTCGGGCCTGCGGACCGCGTCGGTATCGTCAGCCTGATGGACCACACACCGGGGCAGCGGCAGTTTCGCGATCTGACCAAGCTCGAGGCCTATATGAAGGGCAAGCACGCGCTGAACGATGCCGAGTTCGAGGCCCATATCGCGCAGCTCAGGGCGCTGCGCGACACCCATGGCGACCGGCACGAGGCCGCCGCCGTGGCCCATGCCGCCCGCTATGGCGCGGTGCTGGCGAGCCATGACGACACCACCGAGGCGCAGGTTGCGGTGTCGAAGGGTCATGGTATCCGGCTGGCGGAGTTTCCGACCACGGTGGAGGCCGCCCGCGCCTGTCATGCGCGCGGCATCTCCGTCATCATGGGCGCGCCCAACCTGATCCGGGGTGGGTCACATTCCGGCAATG
Source organism: Roseovarius tolerans (assembly GCF_900109855.1). Lineage (GTDB taxonomy): Bacteria > Pseudomonadota > Alphaproteobacteria > Rhodobacterales > Rhodobacteraceae > Roseovarius > Roseovarius tolerans. The sequence goes on from NZ_FOBO01000022.1 coordinate 27,692, forward strand.
TCGCCGCCAGCGATCTGGCCGATCTTGGACATCTCGATATCCTGTCGTCGGATTACGTGCCCTCGGCGCTTTTGCTGGCAGCGGTGCAACTGGGCCATCGCTGGGGCAATATGGCGCGCGGTATGGCCACCGTCACGATGAACCCCGCGCGCGCCGTGGGGCTTATGGATCGCGGGCGGCTGGAACTGGGCACGCGCGCTGATCTCATCCGTTTTCGGCTGCGCGGCGACGCGCCCGCCCTGCGCGGGGTCTGGTCGCGGGGCCTGCGCGCGGGCTGAGCCGGTGCTTTGACAAGACCGCGGCGTGGGCGCATAACAGGAGCGATTTCAAACGCTTGCCCCGGAGTTCGTCATGACAGACCCGCTATTCGCCGTTCCCGCCGCCCCCCTTGTCCCGGTCGAGGGCGAGACCGGGGCCTTTCCGGTGCGGCGGATTTTCTGCGTCGGGCGCAATTATGCCGCCCATGCTGCCGAGATGGGCAACGAGGTGGACCGCGAGGCGCCGTTCTACTTCACCAAGTCGGCGCATGATATCTGCCTGAGCGGGGCGACGATCCCCTATCCGCTGGAAACGCGCGACTGCCATCACGAGATGGAATTCGTCGTCGCCATCGGCGCGCCTGCCTTCCGGGTCAGCGAGATCGAGGCGATGGCGGCGATCTATGGCTATGCCTGCGGCATCGACCTGACCCGCCGCGACCTGCAGGCCGCGGCCAAGGAAAAGCGCCGTCCCTGGGATCTGGGCAAGGATTTCGAGCATTCAGCGATCATCGCCCCGATCACGCCCAAGGCGGCGTTTGGCGAGATCGGCGATCAGGCGATCCGGCTGGCGGTGGACGGCACGGTGACGCAGGACGCGCGGCTGTCGGACATGGTGTGGTCCGTGCCCGAGGTCATCGCGCATCTGTCGCGGTTCTACCATCTGCAGCCGGGGGATCTGATCTATACCGGCACGCCCGCAGGCGTCGGGCCGGTTGCGCCGGGCAACGTGCTGCTGGGCGAGGTCGACGGCCTTGCCCCGCTGCATCTGAGCATCGGCCCGGCGGAGTGAGCGGCATGGCCGAAAGCCGTCTGCAACACATGCCGGTGACGCTCTTTACCGTGGTGATGGGGCTGTGCGGGTTTACCCTCGCGCTGCGCGCGGGCGAGGCGGCGTTGGGGCTGGGCCATGTCGCCTCGGCCGTGACGCATTGGTTCACCATGGGGATCTTTGCCGCGATCGCCCTGGGCTATCTGGCCAAGCTGCTGCGCCATCCGGCTGCCGTGCAGGCCGAATGGCAGCATCCCGTGAAACTCGCGTTTTTCCCGGCAATTTCGATCGCACTGGTGCTGATGTCGATTGTCATGCTGGCGCCCTATCCGGGGCTGGCGCGGGCGATGTGGCTGGTGGCGGTGCCGATGCAACTGGCCCTGACGCTGGCGGTGGTGAATGGCTGGATCAGCGCGCGCGCGTTCCAGCACGGCCACCTGTCGCCGGCGTGGTTCATCCCCGCCGTCGGCAACGTGATCGTGGCGATTGCGGGCGTGCCCCTGGGCTATATCGAAATCAGCTGGTTCTTTACCAGCGTCGGGCTGATCTTCTGGATCGTGATGCTGGTGCTGGTGATGAACCGGCTGATCTTTCACGATCCGTTGCCAGAGCGGTTGCAGCCCTCGCTGGTGATCCTGATCGCGCCGCCCTCGGTGGGCTATCTCGCCTGGGTGGCGCTGGTCGGCGGGGTGGATGAATTCGCGCGGGTTCTGCTGAACTGCGCCTATCTCTTCACGCTGATCGTGGCGGTGCAATTGCCGAAACTGCTGCGATTGCCGTTCTCGCTCGCCTTCTGGGCGCTCAGCTTTCCGGTGGCCGGGGCGGTGCTGGCGAGCCTTGCGCATGCGCAGATGACTGGCTCGGCGGGGCATCGGCTGATCGGTCTGGCGCTACTGGCGGTGCTCTGCGTGATCATCGCGGGGCTGATCTGGCGCACGGCGCGCGCGTTACAGGCGGGTGCGATCTTTCAGCCGGATTGATGGGGATGGTTCTGGCCTGGAGCTGCCGTTGCCATGAGCCGCGCATCGTCGTGCCGCGGTGTGGCGATCCTAGGCTAGTTTGGCAGTGCTTTATGGCAGCCAAGCCCAAAAAACATCAGAGCGCAGAGCAGGTTGCAGCCAAATCGCCGCGCCGGGGGGCGGCACGGCGATGCGCGGCGGCCTTACGGCCGCGTTTCGCACAGGTGCTTCAACCGAAGGTCCGCTCCAGGCCAGGCCAAACCTACCCCAGCAACCGCCGTGCAATCACCTGCGCCTGAATCTCTGCCGCGCCCTCGAAGATATTGAGGATACGCGCATCGCACAGGATGCGGCTGATCGTGTATTCCAGCGCGAACCCGTTGCCGCCATGGATCTGCAGCCCGTTATCCGCCGCCGCCCAGGCGACGCGCGCACCAAGCAGCTTGGCCATCCCGGCCTCCAGATCACAGCGCCGCCCGTTGTCCTTTTCCCAGGCCGAGAAATAGGTCAGCTGACGCGCCACCATGATTTCCACCGCCATCATCGCCAGCTTGCTCGAGACGCGCGGGAAGGCGATCAGCGGCTTGCCGAACTGCTTGCGATCAATCGCATATTTCATCGCCACATCGAGCGCCGATTGCGCGACGCCGATGGCGCGCGCGGCGGTCTGGATGCGAGCCGATTCAAACGTCTCCATCAGCTGCTTGAAGCCCTTGCCCTCTTCGCCGCCCAGCAGGTTCTCGCCCTTGACGTGGAAATTGTCGAAGCCAAGCTCGTATTCCTTCATGCCGCGATAGCCCAGCACCTCGATCTCGCCGCCGGTCATGCCGGGGGTCGGGAAGGGATGCTCATCCGTGCCCGGCTCTTTCTCGGCGAGGAACATCGACAGGCCCCGGTGATCGGTGGTGTCGGGCACCGTGCGCGCCAGAAGCGTCATCACATGGGTGCGCGCGGCATGAGTGATCCAGGTCTTGTTGCCGGTGACGTTCCAGTCGCCATTGTCATCGCGCACCGCCCGGGTGCGCAATGCACCAAGATCAGAGCCGGTGTTGGGTTCGGTGAAAACCGCCGTCGGCAGCGTCTCGGCACTCGCCAGACGCGGCAGCCATTTTTCCTTCTGCTCCTGCGTGCCGCCGGCAAGGATCAACTCGGCGGCGATTTCCGAGCGCGTGCCGAGGCTGCCCACCCCGATGTAGCCACGGCTGAGTTCCTCGGAGACCACACACATCGACGCTTTGCTGAGGCCGAAGCCGCCGAATTCCTCGGGGATGGTGAGGCCGAAGACACCCATTTCCGCCAATTCCTCGATGATCTCCATCGGAATGAGCTCATCCTTGAGATGCCACTCATGGGCAAACGGCTCGACCTTTTCCACCGCAAAGCGGCGGAACTGCTCGCGAATCATCTCCAGCTCATCATCGAGCCCGGAGCGCCCGACGGTGATCTCGGCGGCGCGTTCCTGCATCAACTCCACCAGCCGGGTGCGCGCGGCCTGGCTGTTGCCGCGCGCCATCAGGGTCTGCACCTCAGAACATTGAAAGCCGCTGAGCGCATCCCAGCCAAGGCCCAGATCCTGCAGGCGCACCATCTCACCCTGATTCATCTGGATGCCACCCGCGATCTGATGCAGGTATTCGCCGAACGCGATCTGGTGGATCAGCTGCTCGACCTCGCCGAACTGGCCCTGCTCGTGCAGCCGGGTGGCCCAGTTCTGCATCTGACGCAGCGATTCGACATAGGTGGCCAGCCACGCCAGCCCGTGCGCGGCGGTCTGATGCGCCTCGATCTCGGCACCCGAGACCCGGCCATCGACGGTGACGAGATCGGCGACAGAGGTTTTCGCACGCTCCAGCACGGTCTCGACCGGGGCAACCGCCGCACCGGTCAGCGCCAGAAGGTCATCCAGAATCGTCGGCTGGGCCATTGCAATGTCCTGTCCGTCATGTGCCATGAATCGCATCCTTTTCCTGATCTGCTGCCTTTTATCTATTATGCAGGTGCAGCGCAACTATTATGCCAATTGTCGCAGGTTTTTGATCTAAAGTTGCGTATTGATTTATTGCACTGCGGCGCTACCGACATGCTACCACACCAGACATGGAGATGTTTTTCGATATCGGCCCGCTCTGGGGCTGGAGCCTCGCCTTTGGCGTGGCGATTTGTGCAGGGCTGGTCAAGGGAGTGGTGGGCTTTGCCATGCCCACAGTGCTGATCGCGGGGCTGAGCACGATGATGCCCCCCGATCTGGCGCTGGCCGGGTTGATCCTGCCGACGCTCGCCACCAACCTGTGGCAGGCGCTGCGGCAGGGGGTGGGCGCGGCGCTCGCCTCGGTGGCGCGGTTCCGGGTGTTCCTGCTGGCAGGCGGGGCGGTGATGGTGCTGGCCGCGCAAGCCGTGCCGCGCCTGCCGCCTGCCGCGATGTTTCTGTTCATCGGGCCGCTGATCACCGCCTATGCGCTCTCGACGCTGCTGGGCCGGGGCCTGCGCCTGTCGCCAGAGGGGGGCGCGCGCGGCGAGGCGGGGATGGGCGCGCTGGCGGGGCTTTTTGGCGGGCTGTCGGGCATCTGGGGGCCGCCCACGGTGGCGATGCTGATGGCGCGCGGCACGGAAAAGCGCGAACAGATGCGCGTGCAGGGGGTGATCTACGGGCTCGGCGCGGTGCTGCTTCTGGTGTCGCATCTGGGCTCGGGCGTGCTGCGCGCCGAGACGCTGCCACTGTCGCTCGGGCTGGTGCCGCCGGCGCTGCTGGGGATCGGGCTGGGGTTCTGGCTGCAGGACAAGTTCGATCAGGAGACCTTTCGCAAGGTCACGCTCTGGGTGCTGCTGATCGCGGGGATCAACCTGATCCGGCGCGGGGTGCTGATGCTCTGAGGCGGGAAACTCGCCCGCTGTCACCGCGCTGTCATATCGTCACGCTAGGTAGCGTGCATATTCTAGCTGCTCTTTCACCCCGCGATATTTCAGCACCTTCAAGGCGGCCCTCGTGGCCGCCTTTTGCTGTTCAGCCGCCGTATTTCTCCAGAAACGCCTCGGCTGTGAGCGTGCGGAAATCGGCAAGGCTGTCGCGCAACCGCGCATGATCCCAATCCCACCACGCCAGCGCCATCATCCGCTCAGCAAGATCAGGGGCCAGCCGCGCGCGCAGCGGCTTGGCGGGCATGCCCGCCACGATCATGTAAGGGGCCACATCGCGCGTCACCACCGCCCCCGCCGCGATCACCGCGCCGTGGCCCACCGTCACCTCCGGTTTCACCTGCGCGTTATGCCCGATCCAGGTGTCATGGCCGATCCGCGCGACCCGCGCGCGGCGCTTGTCGAACCAGAGCACATCGTCCTCGGCATCCTCCCAATAGCTCGCCGAGCGATACTGGAAATGATGCAAGCTAGCCCGGTCTAGCGGATGATCCGTGGCCCCCACCCGCACGTAGCTGGCGATATTGGCAAATCGGCCGATCTCGGCATTGGCCAGATCGCAGGCGCGGTCGCAATAAGAGTAATCCCCCATCGCCACATGCGCGAGACGGCTACCGCGCCCGACCTCGGTATAGGCCCCAAACTCGCAATCGGTGATCTCGCAATCGGGATGGATCACCGCCCCGTCGGATTGCAATCTCGGCATGTTTTGCTCCCCAAGAGATGAATGCCTGCGGCGCGAGTATTTTTGCCATAAAGAAACGCAAGACCCTCGGTTTCTTAATGGCTCAAATACTCAAATCCGCAGCCTCAATGCCCGCCGTCATCCGACAAAATGAGCTTGCGCCGCAGCCAGCCCGACACCGTGTCCATCACCATCACCATGATCAGGATGAGAATGATGTAATAGCTCACCTCTTCCCAGTCCTTCTGCGTGATCATCGCCTGAGTCAGCAACAACCCGATGCCGCCGCCGGTGATAGCGCCGATGATGGTGGCGCTGCGGGTGTTGGATTCGAGATAATAGAGCAGCTGGCTCAGCAGGATCGGGGTGATCTGCGGGATGACGCCGAAGCGGTAGCGTTGCAGCGGCTTGGCGCCGGTCGATTGCACGCCTTCAATCTCGCGCTTGTCGACGTTTTCGAGCGCCTCCGAGAAGAGCTTGCCGAAGGTGCCGGTATCGGTCAGCAGGATCGCCAGCGCGCCGGTCATCGGCCCGGGGCCGAAGGCGCGCGCGAGGATGATCGTCCATATGAGCGCATCGACGCCGCGCACGAAATCGAACACCCGCCGCACCACCGCCCGCACGGCCATCAGCGGCGAGAAATTGCGCGCCGCCGCAAAGGCCAGCGGCAGCGCCACGATGGCCGCGCCCATGGTGCCGAGAAAGGCCATCAGGATGGTCTCGAAGATCGCCCACATCACGTCCTTGTGCTGCCACATCCGGTTGTTCCAGATATCGTGGAGGATGGCGGCGATGTTGCTCTTGCCCTCGACGACGCTGTCGCCCGAAACGACCAGCCCCGCCAGCTCGCCAAAGCTCTTGCCGTAGAACGGGCTATCGAGGGTGAACCAGAACAGCTCCCAGCCGAAGGCATAGCGCATCACCTCGGTGCGCGCCTTGGTGAGCGTCACGCGCCCGCCCTCGGTGGTGATGTCGACGCGCGCGTTGCTGGCGCTGATCCAGTCGGGCACCGTGTCAGTGGGCAGGTCGAGCGTCACGCCCTCGCGACGCGACACCTCGGCCGTGATCAGCCCGTAGCCCGGCACGTCATAGCGCAGCGTGTTGCCGTCGATCAGCACCTCGTGCCCGTGTTTCAGCGCCACGCGCGTGGTGTCCTCGCTCTCGACGCTCACCCAGTCGGGGCTGCGCCCCTCAGGCCATGTGCCCTTGTTCTCGCCTTCCACGGCGATGGTCAGATCTCCGGTGCGGTTGTCGCGCGTGACATGCGTCTTGTAGCTGTAGCTGTCGGCGACGAGGATGCGCGCATTGTCCATCCGCGCACGATCCGCCAGCCCCGGAATGTCGAAGGCGAAGAAGATATAGACGAAATAGGCCAGGATCACCGCCGGGACGGCAAAGGCCATCAGCCGCTTGCGCCGAAAGAACCCGGACGCGTCGAACCCAGCCTCGCTTGCCATTGTCATGGTCTCACTCTCCCCCGATCAGCTTGTTACGGTAGCGGCTCGATACCTGATCGAAGAAGACGATGGTGCCGAACAGCAGCAGGAAGATCGCCGCCACCTCGTCATAGCGGCCCTGCCCCCAGCTGAACGCGTTCTTGAGGTCATAGCCGATGCCGCCCGAACCGACGAACCCCAGAATGGCCGAGGCGCGGATATTGATCTCGAAGCGCAGCAGCGCGTAGCTGAGATAGTTGGGCGCCACCTGCGGGATCACCCCCAGCCACATCCGCTGGCCCCATGTGGCCCCCACCGACGAGAGCCCCTCGACCGGCTTGAGGCTCGCGTTCTCGTTCACCTCGGAAAAGAGCTTGCCCAGCGCCCCCACGGTATGGATCGCGATGGCGATCATCGCGGGCACCGGCCCGCCCCCGAGGATGAAGATCAGCACCAGCGCGATCACGATCTCGGGCACCGCGCGCAGAATGTCCATCACCCGGCGAAACACCCCGATCAGGCGCGGCCATTTCGCCAGCCCCCGCGTCGCCAGAAGCGAGATCAGCACCGCGCCCATCGCCCCCAGAAGCGTCGAGGCCGCCGCGATGTTGATCGTCTCGATCAGCGAGGGCAGGAATTTCCACATCAGCCCCGGCAGGTTGGCGATCTTTTCGCTCGCCTCGGCCAGCACCTCGCCGGGAAACTGGAATATATTGCCGATCCCGTCCCAGAAGCCGCCCGCATTGCGCCCGTCGGCCACCTGAAAGCCCGAGACCATCAGCGCGATGAACACGATCAGCATCACGCTGCCGTAGAGCCGCTTGCGCCGTGTCATCGCCATATAGGCGGCCTGCACGTCCTGCACCCGCGCCACGCCTGCCTGTCCTGCCGTCAGATCGCTCATGCCTCATCCCCCGCCAAATAAGACCGGGCCTGCGCACATGGCAGGCCCGGCCCGAATGTCAGCCCTGACGGCTTACATCTTGGATTTGCGCGCCTCGATGATCGACAGGTACGCGTCGTGGTTGATCGGCTGGAAGCCAAGCGCCTCACCGGCCATGAAGTTATAGGCGCAATCGGCGTCCATATAGGGCAGCGAGGCGGTCAGCGTGGTGATGTCCAGCTTGACGCGCTCGGGCAGTTCCTTGCGCAGCACAATCGGGCCTTCGGGGATCGGCTTGGACTGCCAGATCTGGACGATCTGGTTCATGTCCACGAGGCCCGCATCGGCGGCCTTCCGCAGCGCGCCGGAGTTGTAGCCGTCTTCCCATGCGCCCATGCCGTCGGCCCAGGTCACGCCGGCGTCGATGTCGCCATTGGCGACCGCGACGATGGTCTGCTCGTGACCGCCGGTGAACTTGACCTCACCGAAGTACTCGCCCGAGTCCATGGTGATCTCTTCGCTGTGCGTCGGAATCTCGATCGAGGGGATCAGGTAGCCCGAGGTGGAGTTCGGGTCACCGAAACCAAAGCTCTTGCCCTGCATGTCATCGAGCGAGGTGATGCCGCTGTCCTTGCGGGCGAAGCCCACCGAGTAATAACCGTAGGACTTGTCCATGTTGGTCTTGACCATGACCGGCTCGACGGCGTCGGGATCGGTCAGGTAGGTCTTGGCATAGGCCGAGGCCCCGAGCCACGCCATGTCGAGCGTGCCGCCCAGCAGGCCCTGGATCACGCCGTCGTAATCGGCGGGGGTGAACAGCTTGACCGGCACGCCGAGCAGTTCTTCGGCAGCGGCACGGTAGCACTCATTCGAGGCCATGCGGTCCTGCGCGTTCTCGCCGCCCAGCACGCCGATGCGGAATTCTTCGATCTTGTCCTGCGCCAGCGCGGGGCTGACGAGAGCGGTGGTGGCCAGGATGGCAGCAAAGATTTTGGTCATGGGTTTCTCTCCGGTTGGGTTGTCGGCCCGCCACCCCCCGGCGGGCCAGGGGGTCGTCAGACCGCGGCCTCGGCTTCGCGCAGCGCGCGCACCGTCCCACGATCCAGCGTTTCGATGGAGGTCGAAGTGCTTTCCTCGGAAAAGCTCGCATCGGCCCCGTAAATGTCGCGCGCCACGCCGGTGGTCAGTTGTTCGGGCGTCCCGTCAAACACCACCCGGCCATGCAGCATCCCGATCACCCGGTCGCAATAGCGCCGCGCGGTATCGAGCGTGTGCAGGTTGGCGATCACCGTGCGCCCGTCCTCTTCGTGGATGCGGCGCAGGTCATCCATCACCAGCTGCGCGTTCATCGGGTCGAGGCTGGCAATGGGTTCATCCGCCAGCACGATCTTGGGGTCCTGCATCAGGGCGCGGGCAATCGCCACGCGCTGCTGCTGCCCGCCCGAGAGCGCCTCGGCACGTTTCGGCGCATGATCGGCAATGCCCAGCCGGTCGAGTATCTCGATGGCGCGGTGAATGTCCGCATCCGGGTAAAGGTTGAACATCGTCGCCAGCGTCGAGCGGCGGTTGAGCGTGCCGTGCAACACGTTCGACACCACGTCCATTCGCGGCACGAGGTTGAATTGCTGAAAGATCATCGCGCAATCGGATTGCCAGGCGCGTTTGTCGGCCCCCTTGAGGCCGGTGACCTCGCGCCCCTCGAACATGATCTGGCCAGAGGACGCGTCGGTCAGACGGTTGATCATCCGCAGAAGCGTCGATTTGCCCGCCCCGGACCGCCCGATGATCCCGATCATCGCCGGTTTCTCGACGGTGAAACTTACCTTGTCCACGGCGGTGTTGCGGCCGAATGTCTTGGTCAGCGCGTCGATGCTCAGCACGAAAGATGCCCCCTTGGTTTGCGCCCCACCTACGCGGCGAACTCAAAGAGTTTGCGACGGTTTGGTAAAAGTTTTTTGACGGTCGCTTGACGAGGCGTGACATTCGCAACCCTTGCGGCAGTGCGACAGCGCGCGTAAACCCATAGGCATGATCGCACGACGCCGCCCCCGCCTGACCCGTGACGACTGGCTCATGACCGGCCTCACCGCCTTGTGCGAGGGCGGGCCCGGCACGCTTGGCGCGGAACCTCTGGCGCGGCGCGTGGGCGCCACCAAGGGCTCGTTCTACTGGCATTTCGACGACGTGCCGGGCTTTCACGCGGCCCTTCTGTCGCTCTGGCAAACCGATGCCGAGACGGCCCTGCTCACGGCCGACGGCGCCACCGACACCGCCCGGCTGCGCGCCACCGCCCAGACCATTGCCGACAGCACCACCAGCAACAGCCCCGCGCTGCGCTCCGAGCCCGCGATTCGCGCCTGGGCGCAGGGCAATGACTTGGCGGCCGGTGTGGTGGCCGGCGTGGACGAAATCCGCCTGGCCCGGCTGAACGATCTTCTGGCGGCCTGCGGCATCGGCAACCCGGAAATGGCGCGCATTCTCTATGCCTCGGCCACCGGCATGCAGGCCTTGCAGGACACCGCCCGCGACACGGCGGCCACCGCCATAGGTTCGCTTGTCGATCTGATCCTCGCGCTCAGGTAAGGCGATGCGCGCCACCCTCCTGCTCATCGCCATGTCCATCCTTGGCTATTGCAAGGACGAGACGGTCTCGGGCCATGGCGGGGCCGGGGCGACATGGGTGCTGCAAAGTATCGACGGCACGCCCTTTGCCGCCCGCGCGACGCTTGGTTTCCCCGAGGAAGGCACGCTTGCGGGCGAGGCCCCCTGCAACCGCTATTCCGGCGCGCAGAGCCTGCCCTATCCGTGGTTCCGCGCCGAAGCCCTGATCACCACCAAACGCGCCTGCCCCGATCTGGAGGCTGAAACCCGCTATCTGCGCGCACTCGAAGAGATGACGCTTGCCGAAGTGGCGGGTGACACGCTTCTGCTGACCAACGACGCGGGCCGCGAGATGGTGTTTCGGGCGGGGGAGTAACGCAGGGTGTGATTGATGGCCTGGAGCTGCCTTTGCCGCGTCCCGCGCGAAACGCACCGAAGGTGCCGCGCGATCGCCGGGCCGTCCCGCGGCCTGGCGATTTGAGGGGTTGCGCAACGTGTTGAGGTTACAATGACTTGGCTGGGATAAAGCGCCCGCTACGAGCGTTGCATCGCCAGTCCCCGGCCCTGCGATCACGCGGCACCTTTTGGCGGGGTGCTATGCCCGCTCCAGGCCAAACATAACCGCCCTCCGTTCCGCTCTGATCCGAAACCCCACGCTCACCCCGCCCCCGCCTGCGCGGCGAACCGCGCGACAAAGCGGGCGCGGGCATCCGGCAGGGGCTTGTTGCCCATCTGCGGTGCAAGATGGTGCATCAGGAAATGACCCGTCACCTGAAATCCCTGCACTATTTCCGCATCGGGGGCCGGGCCTTCGCCCAGCAGGCAGGGCGGCAGCGGCAACAGACGGTCGGCCCAGACGCCCGCCCCCGCGCGCGACACCGCGCGCCCGGTGCGGGGAGATATATAGCTGAGGTCATTGGCTTTTTCCCCCATCACCGCGCAGCGCCGCAAATCAAGGCCAAAACCCATCTCCTCCAACAGCGCCAGTTCCCAGTTGAGATAGGCGAGCGGCCAGATCTCCGGCTGCTCCAGAAGGTCCAGCAGGATCAAACTCTTGCGATATATGCCGGCATGTGCTTCCCGCTCGGGCAGCGCGAACAGCAACAGCGCGCACACCGCATTCAGCCCAGCCAGCGCCATCCGGTCGCCCATCGACCAGGCCCTCGATTTCAAGGGCTCGACCCGGAAGGTGCCCAGATGATCCTCCAGCCGCGCGCGCCATTCCACATCGAGCTGCGCGCCAGGTTGCAGCACCGGTGCCATCCGGCGCGATGCGCCACCGCGCACAACGCCCGCGTGCCGCCCATGTTCAGACGTGAAAACTTCAATGATGGCAGAGGTTTCCCCGTGGCGGCGGCTGCTCAGCAATATCCCCTGATCACGCCATTCCATCGCCCGATCCTACCCGCTCAACCCGTCCGCGTCGAGCAGGTGCCGCCCGGCCCGGTCCTCGACCTCGACCACCCAGATATCCGGATCAAACCCGCGTTGCCGGGCGATGGCGGCATCCACCTCCGCCTCGTCACTCTCGGCCAGCGTCACCCAGACGCGCGCGCCTGTTGCGAGATCGAAGGAGCGTTGAAACACCTGCGCCTTGCCATCGAGCGTGTTGAGTTTCACCAGCACCGCGCCGCCAGTGTCATCGCCATGCGCCACCACGAAACCGGGAATGTCCTGAAGCCGCAGCCGCGCCAGATAGGCGTCGATCCAGAACCGCGCGGTCAGCCGGACCACGACCCTAGTTCCCGTCCTTGAAATCCAGCCCCATCTCGGAATAGCGCTCGGATTCGTCCATCCAGCCAGTCCGCACCTTCACCTGCAGGAACAGGTGTATCCGCCGCCCGAGGAACTCTTCCATCTCCTCGCGCGCGGCCTTGGACACGGCCTTGATCGTCTCGCCCTTGTTGCCCAGAACGATGCCCTTGTGACCGTCGCGCAGCACGTAGATGATCTGATCAACGCGGGCCGAGCCATCCTTGCGCTCTTCCCAGGCCTCGGTCTCGACGGTCAGCTGATAGGGCAGTTCCTGATGCAGCCGCAGCGTCAGCTTTTCGCGGGTCATCTCGGCGGCGATCATCCGCATCGGCAGATCGGCGATCTGATCCTCAGGGTAGAGCCACGGGCTCTCCGGCACCTCGTCTGCGAGCCACTGGCGCAGATCGTCCACACCGTGGCCCTTTTCGGCGGAAATCAGAAAGGTCCTCTCGAAGGTGAAGCGGTCGTTCATCTTCTTGGTCAGCGCCAGCAGAACGGGGGCCTCCACCCGGTCAATCTTGTTGATCGCAAGGGCGATCCTGCGCCCCTTGGCGATATCCTGCAAGCCGTCGAGGATACGCTCCACCCCTTCGGTGACGCCGCGATGTGCCTCGATCAAGAGCACCACGATATCGGCATCCGCCGCCCCGCCCCAGGCGGCGGCGACCATCGCCCGATCCAGCCTGCGGCGCGGCTGGAAAAGGCCGGGCGTGTCGACGAAGACAAGCTGGCTTTTGCCCTCCATCGCCACGCCGCGAATGCGCGCGCGGGTGGTCTGCACCTTGTGGGTGACGATGCTCACCTTGGCGCCCACCATGCGATTGAGCAGCGTGGATTTGCCCGCATTGGGCTCTCCGATCAGGGCGATGAAGCCGGCGCGGGTGGTCATGTCTGGCTCTCCAATCTGTCGAGCAGCGCGCGCGCTGCCGCCTGTTCCGCCTGCCGTTTCGATCCGGCGGTGGCGCTGACATGCTCACCGCTCTGCAGCCGCGCCTCGATGGTAAAGACCGGCGCGTGATCCGGCCCGGAACGCGCGGTCTCGGCATAGTCGGGCGGCGGCAGGCCGCGCGCCTGCGCCCATTCCTGCAGCGCGGTCTTGGCGTCGCGCGCGTCTTCCTTGACCGCGCCGATGCGCCCGCCCCATAGCCGCAGCACCATGGCGCGCGCCGCCTCGAACCCCGCATCGACATAGACGGCGGCGATCACCGCCTCCATCGCATCGCCCAAGAGCGCCATCTTGCGCCGCCCGCCCGAGAGCATTTCGGAGCGCCCGAGTTTCAGGACCGTGCCAAGGTCGACCTCACGCGCGACATCGGCGCAGGCTTCCTTGCGCACCAGCGCGTTGAAGCGGGGGGCAAGCTGGCCTTCGGTGGCGGCACTGTCATGCGCCAGAAGCGCCTCGGCCATCACGAGGCCAAGCACCCGGTCGCCCAGGAATTCCAACCGCTGATTGTCGTCGCGATTGGGCGAGGACATCGAGGAATGGGTCAGCGCCCGGACCAGCAGCGAGGGGTCGGCAAATTCATGCCCGAGCCGCGCCTGAAACTCCGCCATGTCGCGTGACAGTTTCACTCCAGCCTCTCGAAGAACCGATCCCCGCGCCATGTCCAGAAGGCCAGCATCGACGAGCCCGCCGACGAGAAGATCACCCGGTTGGCCCGCCCGATCAGGTTCTCGTAGGGCACGAATCCGACACCGCCGACAGCCTGCGGAAAGCGCGAGTCGGTGGAATTGTCGCGGTTGTCGCCCATGAAGAAATAATGCCCCTCGGGAACCGTGAAGACCCCCGTGTTGTCCGACCGCTGATCCCCGATATTCAGGATCGCATGGGAATGACCATTCGGCAGGGTCTCGATCTGGCGGGATTTGGTGCAGTCCGCCCCAGCCCCGACAGCCCCGTTTTCACAGCGCGGGCGGATGCCCATCGGCCCCTGTCGCGCGAATTCCTCGGTGAAATCACCGGCGGGTTCAAGCTCCACCGGCTCGCCGTTGATATGCAGCACGCCGTCCCGCATCTGGATGCGGTCGCCGGGCAGGCCGATCAGCCGCTTGATGAAATCGGTCCCATCGACAGGGTGGCGGAAAACGATGATGTCGCCGCGCTCGGGCTCTCCGCCCAGAATACGGGTGTTGTCGCCCCCCAGAATGCCGCAGATATTCTCGGCATCGACATTGATGAACCCGAGCCGCACTGACGGGCAGGAGGCGTAGGAATAGCCATAGGCCATCTTGTTGACGAAGAGGAAATCGCCGATCAGCAGCGTGTCCTTCATCGAGCCGGACGGAATCCAGAACGGCTGAAAGAAGAGCGTGCGAAACAGCCCCGCGATCACGAGAGCCCAGAACACCGTCTTGATCGTCTCGACGATGGAATTTCCTTTTTTGGCGTCAGATGCCATCGGGCCTCTCCGGATAGGGCAGATTTGGGTCTCGCGCTACATGCGGGGCGGGGCTCAAAGTGTCAAGGCGCGAGGGGCGGTGATCGCCGGTGTGTGACAGGCAGGGTTGAGCAATACGCGGCTTGGGAGTCAGGCGTATCCTCCGATTGGTTGAACCTCGGGGCGGTTTGGGCCTGGAGCTGCCGTTGCCGCATCCCGCGCGAAACGCACCGAAGGTGCCGCGCGATCGCCGGGCCGTCCCGCGGCACTTCTGGCGGACATTCAACGACCGCTTAAAGCCATTCACGCCCCCTACTCCACCCCACCTTTCGGCCGCGCCTCGATCACCACAAAGGCCTGCGCCCAGGGGTGATCGTCGGTCAATGTCACATGAATGATCGCCTCATGGCCTTCCGGCGTCATCTCGGCCAGCCGCTCTGCCGCCCATCCGGTGACATGCATCACCGGCTGACCAGTGCGCAAGTTCGACACGGCCATGTCCTTCCACGCAATCCCCATGCGCAGCCCGGTGCCCAGCGCCTTGGAGCACGCCTCCTTCGCCGCCCATCTTTTGGCATAGGTGCCGACCACATCGGCGCGACGCTCGGCCTTGGCCTGTTCGATATCGGTAAAGACGCGGTTGCGGAACCGGTCGCCGAAGCGCTCCAGCGTGCCCGCAATCCGCTCGATATTCGCAAGATCGGTGCCGATGCCAAGGATCATCCCAGTCCTCCGGGTGCAAAAAGTGGAAAGCTCACGCCAAGCGCCCAGGCGAGGATCAGGCCGAGTGCCACGCCCGCCGATGCCGCCCCTGCCCGCGCCGCGACCCATCGGCCCATCAACCCGAAGATCAGGAAGAAGAGCAGGATCACCGGCGCGATCATGGCGAGAAAGAACAGCCGCTCGGTATCGAGCAGCACGGCGAGAGCGAGCGACAGCAGAAAGCCCAGCCGTGCCGTGATACGTTGCCAGAGCGCGGCCCCGCGCGCCAGCAGCGCATCGCCCAGCATGAAGGGCAGCGCGCCGCAGGTGAGCGCCGCGATGATGGTCAGGCGCTCGGGCGTCGGCCAGAAATTCGCGCCATAGCGGTCGAGCGCGAAGCCGAAGACGCCCAGCCCCCAGACCAGCAGCGCCAGCACCGCGACAGGGCGCAGGCCCTCGGGCCGCCGCCCCAGCCACCACAACAGCGCCAGTTGGCAAAGGCCGTAAATCGCCAGATGCAGCGCGAGGTAATCCGCCACCAGCACCGGCAAGAGCCGCGCCTCAACCTGCACCGCCAGAAGCGGCGCAAGCAGCGCGGGCAGGCCTACGACCAGCGCAAACCGCCCCGGTGAAAGCGCCCCCGGCACCGGCGGCGCGCGCTCGGGCAGAAGGCGCGAGAGCGGTGCCGCCAGTGCCACGATGGCGACCATCAGCGCCAGAAACCACGGGCCAGTCGCGCGCACCGCGATATCGCTCGCGCGCCCATAGGCGGCATCGAGCCACGCCACCGCCTCGGTGCGCCCGGCGCGGCTATGCAGCACCGCCACATGCTCGGCCAACGGGGCCACGACCGCGCGGCGGATCACATCGCCTGCACGTGCGGTCTCGCCTTCGCCTGCCTCCGGGTCCACCATCGCCACGGCGTCACGGGCAAAGCCGCGCAGCCCCGGCTCCCAAGCGCCGGTGATGAGCAGCAGAGTGTCGGGCGCAGTCGCCGTCACCGCCTTGGAAAAGGCCGAGATCGCCACCACGGAGCCGATCCGGGAATCGTCAATTGCAGTACGGATGATGATATCGGTGGCCATCGAATGCCCCAGCAGCGCGACCTCGCCCTGCCAGCCCTCCACCGCCAGCGCTGCATCCACCACCGCGCTGGTCTGCTCGATCAACAGGCGCGTGGTGCCGTCGATGCTCTCCACATCGCCCGACATCGGCACCGGGTGCCGCCCGTGCCCCTCAAAGTCGAAGACCCAGACCCGGTAGCCCGCCCGCGCCAGATCGTGGCCGTAGGCCTGCATCATCTGCCGCGACCCGGCAAAGCCATGCGCGACCACGACCACCGGGCCGTCAGCGCCGGGCTGCGCGATACGGGTGATCGGCGTCTCGCCCACGGCGCGCGTGCTGATCTCCAGCCCCGCGCGCGGCGCCTCAAGCTGCCAGAGCGCAAGCGCGGCGAGCAACAGGGCCGGAATGGCGCGCAGGATCATGCCGCCCTCATTGCGTGGCCGAGGACCGCAGCAGCGACACCCCCGCCGCGCCGAGCAGCAGGCCCACCGTCGCCTCGATCCAGCGCCGCCCGCGCAGATAGGCACGCATCATCACCCCGGTCGAGAAGAACGTGACCCAGCCGATGTAATTGATCAGCCCGATCAGTCCACAGAGCACCGTCAGCAGCAGATAGCCCTGCCCCGCGCCGCCCATCCCCAGCGAAAGCGTCGCCATCCAGGCAAACACCGCCTTGGGATTAGAGAGGTTCAGCATCAGACCGGACCAGAACAGGCGGCGCGGTGCGCGGCGCGCGGCGATGGTCGTGTCCGTGCCGCGCGCGGCGCGCAGCGACTGCAGCGCCAGCCACAGCAGGTAGAACCCGCCCGCGACCTTGAGGCCGGTCAGCGCCCAGCCGGTTGATTGCAGGATCGCGCCCATGCCGAGTGCCGCCAGCACTCCCCAGAAGAACAGGCCAAGCGCCAGCCCCAGGGCAAATCGCATCGCCCTTACACGGCCTGCCGCTATCGCCACACCAGCAGCCGCAAGATTGGCCGGACCGGGCGAGGCGGCGACAACCGCGAAGGCCAGCACAGCCGACAGCAGCCCCAGCGGCTCAGCCATCGCGCGCCTCGTCCATCAGGCGGCGCATCTCGGTGATCGCCGGGCCAAGCCCGAGAAAGATCGACTCGCCAATGAGGAAATGCCCGATATTGAGTTCCATCACCTCGGGAAAGGCGGCGACGGGTTGCACGGTGTCATAGGTCAGCCCGTGGCCCGCATGCACCTCCAGCCCCAGCGCATGCGCATAGGCCGACATTTCGCGCAGCCCCTCCAACTCGCGGTCGCGGGTGTCGACATCGCCCTCGGCATGGGCGTCGCAATAGGCGCCGGTATGCAACTCGATCACCTCCGCCCCGATCCTGTGCGCCGCCTCGATCTGACGCTTGTCGGCGGCGATGAAGATCGACACGCGACAGCCCGCCTCGCGTAGCGGTGCTATGTAATGCGCCAGCCGGTTCTCCTCTCGCGCCACCTCGAGCCCGCCCTCGGTGGTGCGTTCCTCGCGCTTTTCGGGGACCAGACAAACGGCGTGGGGCTTGTGGCGCAGGGCGATCGCCTGCATCTCCGACGTCGCCGCCATCTCGAAGTTGAGCGGCACCGTCAGCACCTCCATCAACCCGTCGATATCGGCATCCGAGATATGGCGGCGGTCTTCGCGCAGATGCGCGGTGATGCCGTCGGCGCCCGCCTCCTCTGCCAGCTTGGCGGCGCGCAGCGGATCAGGATAGGCCCCGCCGCGCGCATTACGGACGGTGGCGACATGGTCGATATTCACGCCAAGGCGCAGTTTTCCATCGGACGGCATCGGGCTCTTCCTCAGATCATGATCGGCTCGGTGTGCAACCTAGTCCCCTTTGCCGCGCCCGTCAGCCTCAATTGACGCATTTTCCTTCTGCGCCTTCTTTTCCTTGATCGCCGTCCATTTCGCCCGAAGCACGCCCTTGCGACGGTTCTGATAGGCGGTGATCACCGGCAGGCTGATGTAATAGGCGGCAAGCGCCGTCACGATACCGGGCACGATGCCGCCCACCATGTAGGGCAGGAACACCTCGTCATAGAACAGGTGCAGGCCGTACCAATCGGCCTCGTGATCCGAGAAGATCGCCAGCACGTTGTTCTTGAGGTCCTCGCCCGCATCGAGAAACTTGCCCCCGAGCGAGCGGCTGATCTCGTCTTCGGCCAGCGTGTGCCGTCCCAGGATGGCATGCCCGGTCTGAAGCGAGATCACCCCGATCGGCACATAGGTCAGCGGGTTGCCGAAGAAGGTGCCCAAAAGGGCGGCGGGGATATTGCCGCGGAAGATCAAGGCCAGCGTGCCCGCCACGATGAAATGCAGCCCGTAAAACGGTGTGAAGGTGGTGAACACGCCCGCAAATATGCCGCGCGCGATCCGGTCGGGCGGGTCGGGCAGGCGGTGCAGCCGGTGCTTGACATAGGTGAACGCCCGCGCCCAGCCACCCTTGGGCCAGAAAAAGTCAGCGATCACCTTCCACAAGGGTCGTCTGTCTCGGCGTTTGAAAACCACCAGCGCGGCTCCTAGGGTTCATGGGTCAGACCGCCCCGGTGCGGGACGGATCACGATAGCGTTCGACGGCGGCCACATCGCTTTCGGCATCAAGCGCCGAGAGCACCCCGTGCAGATGTTCAGCGTCGCGCAATTCGACATCAACAAGCAGGCGATAGAAATCAGGTTTCCGGTCAACGAAAGTCAAGTCCGAGATATTGGCCTTCTGTTCCCCGATCAAGGTGCAAATCCGCCCCAACACGCCCGCATCGTTGCCGATGGTGAGGTCTAATGTCACATCATAGGCAGCGGGATGCGTGCCGGTGTGCCAGTGCAAATCCATCCAGCGCCCGGGCTGATCGTCATATTGCGAGAGGGTTTCGCAATCGATGGCATGGATCACCACGCCGCGCCCGCGATAGGTGATGCCGACGATGCGCTCGCCCGGCAGGGGCTGACAGCAGCGCGCGCGCTCAAAACTCTGATCGGCCTTGAGGCCAAGCACCGCGCGGTCGCGCGTCACCTCGTCCGACGGATCGGGCGCAAGATCGGGATAGACCGCGTTCAGTACCTGTTGCGCAGTCAGTTCCGCACTGCCCAGCCGCGCGCGCACCTCGTCGGCATTCTTCAGGCGCAGCGTGCGGGCGGCGGCCTCCAATGCCTTGTCAGTGGCCTTCTTGCCGACATGCTCGAACGCCGAGCGCGCCAGTTCGCGGCCCAGCTTGATATAGCGCCCGCGGTCCAGTTCGCGCAGGGCGCGGCGGATGGCGGCGCGCGCCTTGCCGGTGGTCGCGATATCCAGCCATGTGGCCTGCGGGGTCTGCCCGTCGGCGGTGATCACCTCGACCGATTGGCCGTTCTTCACACGGGTCCAGAGCGGCACGCGCATCCCGTCCACCTTGGCGCCCACGCAGGCATGGCCGATCCTCGTGTGGATCGCATAGGCAAAATCAATCGGCGTCGCCCCGCGCGGCAGCTTGATCACATCGCCCTTGGGGGTAAAGCAGAACACCTGGTCGGCATACATCTCGAGCTTGACCGCTTCGAGGAAATCCTCGTGATCCTCCTCGGCGTCGAACTGTTCGCTGACGGATGAGATCCACTTGGCGGGATCGACGGCAAAGGGGTTTTCGGCGCGCACCCCGTCACGGTAGGACCAGTGCGCCGCGACACCGGTTTCGGCCACGTCATGCATCGCCTGCGTGCGAATCTGCACCTCGACCCGCTTGCCGTCGCGGCCCGACACGGAAGTGTGGATGCTGCGATAGCCGTTCGATTTCGGCTGGCTGATGTAATCCTTGAACCGTCCCGGCACGGCACGCCAGCGTTGGTGAATGGCCCCCAACGCCCCATAGCAATTGTTCTCGGACCGGGTGATCACGCGAAAGCCGTAGATGTCCGACAGGCGCGAAAAACCCATCTCCTTTTCCTGCATCTTGCGCCAGATCGAATAGGGTTTCTTGGCGCGGCCAAACACATCCGCCTCGATGCCCGCCTTGTCCAACTCGTGCCGCATGTCGCCGGTGATCCGCTCGACCACATCGCCGGTCTCGCGTTGCAGGGTGATGAAACGCCGGATAATGCTGGCCCGCGCCTCGGGGTTCAGCACGCGGAACGCCAGATCCTCCAGCTCCTCGCGCATCCACTGCATGCCCATGCGGCCCGCAAGCGGCGCGTAGATATCCATCGTCTCGCGCGCCTTCTGCGCCTGCTTGTCGGGGCGCATCGCCTTGATCGTGCGCATGTTGTGCAGACGGTCGGCGAGTTTCACGAGAATCACCCGCAGATCCTTGGACATCGCCATGAACAGCTTGCGAAAATTCTCGGCCTGTTTGGTCTCGGAACTCGAGAGTTGCAGATTGGTCAGCTTGGTGACGCCATCCACCAGATCGGCCACTTCGCGGCCGAATTTCTCTTCGACGATGCGGTAGGACGCCTTGGTGTCCTCGATCGTGTCATGCAAGAGCGCGGTGATGATCGTCGCATCATCGAGCCGCTGTTCGGTGAGAATGGCGGCGACGGCAACGGGGTGCGTGAAATAAGGCTCGCCCGAATGGCGAAACTGCCCCTCATGCATCGCGCGACCAAAATCATAGGCCGCGCGAATGATGGCCTCATCGGTGCGAGGGTTGTAGTGGCGGACCAGCGTGATCAGGTCATCAACGGCGATCATCAGTGTCGCGCCTTGCGGTGATCAGGGGCGGCTCAGCCCTGACCCTGGGCTTCCATAAGGGCGCGGAGCAGCTTTTCTTCCGACATGTCGTCGGCTTCGGGCTTGTCCGCTTCGCCACCCATCAGCAGGGCCATGGAGTCTTCTTCCGGCTCGTCCACCTCGATCTGGGTCTGGTTCGACTCGATCAGGCGTTCGCGCAGGTCATCGGCCGATTGCGTCTCTTCGGCAATCTCGCGCAGGGCGACGACCGGGTTCTTGTCGTTGTCGCGATCCACGGTCAGCGGCGATCCCGACGAAATCTCGCGGGCGCGATGTGCTGCGAGCATCACCAGATCGAAACGGTTCGGAACCTTGTCAACGCAATCTTCTGTCGTAACGCGGGCCATAAGACCTCCGGGCAGGGTTTGGGCTTGAATCAGAAGCCACGTACTTAGGGGTTTGAAACAGGATTTACAAGCGTAGAATCAGAGCGGCACAACCTCGTCGCGCGCATCCTGTGGTAGCGCCTCCAGCATCACACGCACCGTTTGTCCAAACACCGGATGCACCCAGTCCGGGGCCACATCCGCCAGCGGCACCAGCACGAAGGCCCGCTCATGCGCGCGCGGATGTGGCAGGATAAGGCAGTCCGGCGCACGCTCCTGCTGTGCCAGCGCATCAAGCGCGCGCCACGACTCGAACTCCGCAAGATCGGGCAGAACCATGTCATCAACGCCGATCAGATCGAGATCGAGCGTGCGCTGCCCCCAGCGCGCGACACGCTCTCGCCCGAACGCCGCCTCGACCGCGTGCAACACCCCAAGCACCGCCTCGGGCGCACCCGGCATGCGCAGGGCAGCGGCGGCATTGACGAAATCCGGCCCGCTGCCCGCCGGGAAGGCGGGGGTGCGGTAAAGGCGGCTCACGGCGGCGACCTGCGCCCCGGCCCGCTCAAGATGCTGCAGTGCGGCATCGACCGTCCGGTCCGGTGAGCCCGCCCATGACGGCATATTTCCACCGATCGCGATCAAGCACAGTTGATCCGACGTCATGACCCACCTATTCTTTTGTGATGTATCATTCTCTTGCGCAGCCTTCGGGAAGTCCCTAATTCTGCGTCCTACTTTGTCCTGCCCCACCACTCACACCACTCACACTCACAGGCAAGGCAAAACGATTTGGAAGGACATTAATCATGTTTTACAAGGACGACCGTTTAGCGTTGTTCATTGATGGTTCGAACCTTTACGCAGCCGGCAAGGCCCTGGGTTTCGACATCGACTACAAACTCCTCCGTTCAGAGTTCATGCGCCGCGGCAAGTTGCTGCGCGCCTTTTACTACACCGCGTTGCTGGAAAATGACGAGTATTCACCAATCCGGCCGCTGGTCGACTGGCTGCATTACAACGGCTATTCCATGGTCACGAAACCGGCCAAGGAATACACCGACAGCCAAGGCCGTCGTAAGGTCAAGGGCAACATGGATATCGAACTTTGCGTCGATGCCATGGAACTCGCGCCGCGCGTCGATCATATCGTGCTGTTCTCTGGCGATGGCGATTTCCGGCCGCTGGTCGAAAGCCTTCAGCGCCAGGGCGTGCGCGTCTCGGTCGTCTCGACGATTCGCAGCCAGCCGCCGATGATTTCGGACGACCTGCGCCGTCAGGCCGACAATTTCATCGAACTGGCCGATCTCAAGGACGTGATCGGGCGCCCGCCGCGCGAACATCAGAACGACCGGCAGGAGGCCTATGCCGAACAGGAATGACGTTTTCCTGACACGGCTTTGCACTGACGCCCGGGTTCCGCACGCATGAGCATGGCGGACCCGGGCGTTTTGCTGCAACTGGGCGGGCTTTTCCTGGCGGCGTTCGGCGCGGCGACGATTCTGCCGTTTCAGTCCGAAGTGGTCTTTGTCGGCCTGCAACTTGCGGGCACCGCCTCGCTGCTTTGGCTGATCGTGGTGGCAAGCGTGGGCAACACGCTCGGGGCCGTGGTCAATTATGTCATGGGGCGCGGGATCGAACGGTTTCGACATCGCCGCTGGTTTCCGGTCAATGCGGCACAGCTGGCCCGGGCACAGCGCTGGTATGCCCGCTGGGGGGTCTGGACCCTGCTGATGAGCTGGGCCCCGCTGGGCGACGCCTTCACGGTGATCGCGGGCGTCATGCGCACCCCGGCATGGCTATTTCTCGCACTGGTCACCATCGCCAAGACCGGGCGGTATATCGTGCTTGCCTGGCTGACGGTGCAGGCGGGTGGGTAAGGGCCTGTTGCTGTCTTTGAGGTGAGCCGCGCAGCGCCTGACCGCCGGGTGGGCGCTGCAACCTCGGTGGACCACACTTTATGCCAGCCAAGCACTCCCGCGTTTTCAATGGCTTGATACGTTGCAAAAGCGCCCGCCCGAGGGGGCGGTCGGGCGCTGCGCGGCGGTGCCTGCGGCACCTTGATTCCGCGCATTGGTGC
>NZ_FOBO01000001.1 GCF_900109855.1 Roseovarius tolerans
TGTCGCCTGGCGGGCGGTATCCCCGGCCAGGCGTTGCTTGCCCGCCTCGAGGAATTCCTTCGACCAAGTGTAATACAGGCTCTCGCTGATACCCTCGCGTCGGCACAGCGCGGCAATGCTCTCCTCGCCGCGCAGGCCCGCCAGCACGATCCTGATCTTCTCTTCCGCCGAGTAATGCTTGCGCGTCTTGCGCTTGATCCCTTTGACCAGCTTGTCAGCCGCGTCCTTCGATGTTCCGGATTTCTTGTTCATCTTCGCTCCTTGGTGGCTGCGATGAACCAGAAATCCTCCGTTACGAAAACCTCAAATCTGTCCCATAGGCGCTGACGTCAGACAGCATGTCCCAAAGCATCTCGCCAATGGCTCGCAACACGCGCCCATGCTTGATGAAGGTGGTCACTGAAATCCGCGGTTTATGACCATTGAGACGCATTTTGTCGATCTCCTCGGCCCCGGCACCACGGGCTTCGGCGGCCGCGATGTCCTTGTCGAGCTGGGCCTCCGCGGCGTCTGCCTTTTCGATCTTTTCGAGGAGGTTGTATTTGCCACGCTCCTTCGCGGACCGTCCGTGATTGGCCGGGACGCCCCAAAAACGCTCAAGGGCATCGTTGAGCTCTTCGACGCTGACCTCGTCCACGGGCTCATCCCCAATCACGGATGGCCAGAAATCGAGGGCAAGACGAAGCTTTCCGCGGTGGTCCTCGTTGAGACGTTCCTCGACGGTCGCGCTTTTCAGTTTCTCCGGAATCTTCTTGCGCTTCTGGTCCTGCGAAAACGGCGCACGGTATCCCCAGCTCAAGAGCTCGAAATAGAGATTGATGGCCTCGACAAGCGTGATGCCTCGCTGCTTTTCCAGGACGGCCCGCGACTCCTTGGACAGCAGGCTGCGGTCGACCAGAATGCGCGGCGGACGCGCGATGATCCGGGCCTGCTGCCAGGCGCGTTCGTCATAGCCCTCCGGGCGTTCGAGCCCGGCCGGCACCACGGTCGGCGTCAGGGACGTGGTGTTGCTGAGCGATCCGCCGACATTTGTGGATGGTTCCGCCGCCTGAACGGGCTCTTCCTGCGTTACCGGAGACGTTGTCGCAGGTGCCTCGGGCGCAACCACCTCGGCACTGGCCACCGGTGCGGCGGGCAGAGGCGCCGGTGCAGGATCGGTCATGGCGAACGTTGCCGGAGCAACGGCCGCTGCCGTCGGTGGCGGGCTCGGCGCCGCATCGCGGCCACCGGCCGTCTCGACGGCACGACGGAAGAATATGGATGGCTGGTCGTAGAGGCCCTGTTGGCGCCGTGCCCGCTCCAGGCTGACATCAAGCAGAACCTTGGTGGCCTCGTAGGCCAGCGCGGTCCAGCCGTCATCGGACTCGTCGAGCGCGAGCCCGAGATGGTCGGCCACATGGCGCAGGGGATGCCGGGCCACCTCCCGATCTCCGAGATAGAGAGCCTGCCGCAGGGTGGTCTGAAGCGCCTCCTCGCGCCGCAGGTCCATCGCGGCGGCGTCCGGGCTACGCGGGCCGGCGACAGAGCGCGCGCGCTCGAACGCCTCGATCTCGAAGCGCGCGAGGCTTTCCAGCATCCTGACCTGAATTTCGGGCGCAATGGCCATCATCGCCTCCGCGTCTGCGGCGAAGACCAGGTCGCTCATCTCGGTGAGGCGGCGGGCCAGGATCTTCGCGTCGCTGAGGACGTGGAGGCGAAGCGAAAAACAAAAAAATTCTTTTTTCGGTTTTTTCTCTTCCGGGGCGCCGGATGCGTGGATACGCCGGTCCCGCAAGGACCGGGGCAGGCGTCTGCGCCAGTAATAGCCGGCGCGGCGGATTTCGAGATGGGGCGGCAAGCTCCGAGTCCGGGGCATGGACATGCCCTCCTGTGCACGTGTTGTGCACCGCCGTGTGCACTGATTTGTGCACCTCGTCGACGAGCTCCGAGTCCGAATCCCGGAAAACCAATGTTTTCAAGGGCTTGCTGGATGATTGGCTCCGGCGGTAGGGATCGAACCTACGACCAATTGATTAACAGTCAACTGCTCTACCGCTGAGCTACGCCGGAACACGAGAGCGCGTATAGCAATCCGGTCTGGAGAGGTCCAGAGGGTTTGTGACAAAAATTTCACGAATTCGCTGGTGGCGACGCGACCGGCTCGAAAAGGGTATC
This sequence comes from Roseovarius tolerans, assembly GCF_900109855.1. Classification (GTDB taxonomy): domain Bacteria; phylum Pseudomonadota; class Alphaproteobacteria; order Rhodobacterales; family Rhodobacteraceae; genus Roseovarius; species Roseovarius tolerans. The sequence goes on from NZ_FOBO01000001.1 coordinate 2,155, forward strand.
TGCGTCCAGTGTGCCGAGGGGGCGGGCGAGGGATTTTCCGGTCAAGTCAATGAGATGCGCGAGTACGTTGCGGCTTGCGGCGGGCAGGAGGGCGGCTGGCGTATCGGTGTAAATGCGCGCGGCGAGTGCGGCGGCGGTTTGTGGGCCATCGGCCAGGGTCGAGAGGATCTCGGCTTCGCGCATCCGCCTGTGCGCGAGGAGCCAGTCGAGCCGTGCGGCAGGGTCCGTCACCGGTGCACCGTGCCCCGGCAAGAGCACCTTGGCTGCCCGCTGTTGCAGACGGGCGCAGGAGGCCATGAACTGGGTCAGGTCACCGTCGGGCGGCGAGACCAGCGAACTGGCCCAGCCCATGACCAGATCACCGCTGAGCACCGTATCGCCCACCTCAAAGCACAGGTGATTGCCGAAATGCCCCGGTGTCCAGAGCGCGGTCACGCTCCAGCCGTCGCCCTCGACGCAGTCCTGGTCGCGCAGGTTGATATCCGGGGCAAACGCTGTATCCACGCCTTCACCGCCGCCGATTTGGGCGTTCTGCGCGATCTGTTCCATCACCGGGCTGCGCCCGGCGCGGGCATCACCAAAGGCCAGCACCGGCGCACCGGTTTCCTGTCCGAGGCGCGCGGCTAGCGGTGAGTGGTCGAGATGTGCATGTGTCACGAATATGTGGCTGATGCTCTGACCGGGGGCGAGTGCGTCGAGGATCGCGGCCAGGTGGGCGCCGCTGTCCGGGCCGGGATCGACGACCGCGATCTGGCGGTGCCCGAGGAGATAGGTATTGGTGCCCCAGAATGTCATCGGCGAGGGGTTGGGGGCGAGGATGCGGCGCAAATCGCGGCCAATCGGCTGCGCGATGCCGACGGGTGGGGCCGCTCCCTGTTCAAGTCGCATCGCTCTTCCTTCCGGTGCTCGACGGGGATAGGTTTAGCCATGTCCAAACGCATCCTCAAACGCTATCTGCCACGCGGTCTCTATGCCCGGGCGACACTTATCCTGCTGCTGCCGGTGATCACGCTGCTGCTGGTGGTCTCTCTGGTCTTTGCGCAGCGCCTGTTCGACGATGTGACGCAGCAGATGGTGAAGACGGTCGCGCGCGAGGTGCGGCTGGTGCTGGACGAGCCGGAGGGCAGCCCGGTGGCCGACGCGCTGGAAATCGAGCGCCGCCGGGTTTCCGAGGCCGATATGCCCGCGACCGACAGCTATGACTGGTTCGACATTTCGGGCGTCGTGGCGGTGCGCGAATTGCGCGGTTATTTCCCCGACCTGGCGCGTGTTTCGCTCTCGGACAGCCAGGTGGTGATGCTGTATTTCCAAGATGGCGCGGCGGTTACGGAGCTGAGTTTCGACCGGCGCAGGGTATCGGCGCGGCGGCCCTATCAGGTTCTGGTCAACCTCGCCTTTTACGGCATCCTGATGACCGCTGTGTCATATTTCTACATGCGCAAGCAGCTGCGGCCCATTTCACGGCTTGCCGAGGCGGCAGAGGCCTTTGGGCGCGGGCGGCATGTGCCGTACCGGGCCGCCGGGGCGCTGGAGGTGCGGGCGGCGGGGAATGCCTTTGTCGATATGCGCGCGCGGCTGGAGCGGCAGATCGAGCAGCGCACCTTGATGCTGTCCGGGGTCAGCCATGACCTGAGAACACCGCTGACGCGGCTGCGGCTGAGCCTTGCGATGCTGGATGAGGACGAGGCTGCGCCGATGCTGCGCGATGTTGTTGAAATGGAGCGCCTGCTGGAGGGGTTTCTGGCCTTTGCGCGCGGGGCTCATGGGGCAGAGCCCGAACCGGTGGACCCGGTCGCTCTCGTGCGTCAGGTCGTCGAGGATGCGCAGCGCGCGCAGAGCCCCGTCACCCTGATCGAGGCACATGGCGAGGGGCAGATCGCCTTGCGGGCCGAGAATATCCGCCGCGCGGTCGAAAACCTGATCGGCAATGCGGTGCGATATGGAACACGCGCGGACGTGTCCGTGACGATGACCGACAAATCGTTGCGCATTCGGGTCGAGGATGACGGGCCGGGGATTTCGCCCGAGAACCGGGAGGAGGCGGTCAAGCCCTTCGCCCGGCTGGACCCTGCGCGGAACCAGAATCGCGGGACCGGCGTGGGGCTGGGCCTGTCGATCGTGCTGGACGTGGCGCGCGCCCATGGCGGCACGCTGCGGCTTGGGGAAAGCGAGCGGTTGGGCGGGCTTTGCGCGGATATCGTGATTGCCCGCTAGCCTTGGGGTGCAAGCCGTCGTCAGACGGCTTGCGGTGGCTGGTCCCGGTCAGCCGACGCGACGTTCGTCGAAGCTGAGCGCGATGAAGCTGGGCATGTGATCGCCCATGCCCACCACCTTGCTGCCCTGATCGCCGCCACGACCTGCGCCACTGCGGCCGGAGCCGCCGCTGCGGCCACGGCCCTGGCTGCGCTCCTGGCCACGGTCCTGGGGCTTGTCTTGCGACTTGTCCTGGGGTTTGGCTTGGGGCTTGGGCTCTGCCTTCGGCGTCTCGGGGGGAGTTTCGGCCTGCACCTCGACAGGGGCCTCCTGCGGCGCGTCGGCCTTCTTGCGGCTGACCGTGCGGCTACGGCTGCGGCTCGGCTTGGCGGGCTTGTCCTCCGCCTCGGCCTCGACCGGCGTGTCGCTGCCCGCGGATTGCACCGGGCTGTCGAGCCGCGGGATCTCTTTCTGGAGCAGCGCCTCGATCGCGGCAAAGTTCTTCTCATCGCGCGGATTGCAGATCATCATCGCCTTGCCCGAGCGCCCGGCGCGGCCGGTGCGGCCGATGCGGTGGACGTAATCCTCGGCATGGCTGGGCACGTCGTAGTTGAACACATGGCTGACCGCCGGCACATCGAGGCCGCGCGCGGCCACATCCGAGGCGACGAGAATTTTCAGGTCCCCGGCGCGGAATTGATCGAGGGTGCGCGTGCGCTGGCTCTGATCGAGGTCGCCATGGATGGGGGCCGCGTCATAGCCGTTTTTCTTTAGCGATTTGGCGACCACATCCACGTCGATCTTGCGATTGCAAAACACGATCGCGTTGGTGCAGGCCTCGCCCTCGCCGTCGATCAGAGCACGCAGAACAGCGCGTTTTTCGCTATCGGCGCGGTCGCGGCGGGTGGCCTTGATCATCACCACGCCCTGCTCGATGGTCTCGGATGCCGTTGCCTGACGGGCAACCTCGACCCGCGCGGGGGCCGACAGGAACGTGTTGGTGATGCGCTCGATCTCGGGGGCCATGGTGGCCGAGAAAAAGAGCGTCTGCCGGGTGAACGGCGTGAGGCTGAAAATCCGTTCGATATCGGGGATGAAGCCCATGTCGAGCATGCGGTCGGCCTCGTCCACCACCATGATCTGCACGCCGGTGAGCAACAGCTTGCCGCGTTCGAAATGGTCGAGCAACCGGCCCGGTGTGGCGATCAGGACATCGACGCCCTTGTCAATCAGCTTGTCCTGCTCCTTGAAGCTGACCCCGCCGATCAGCAGCGCCTTGGTCAGTTTGAGATGCTTGGAATAGGTGTCGAAATTCTCGGCCACCTGCGCCGCCAATTCGCGGGTCGGGCACAGCACCAGACTGCGCGGCATGCGTGCGCGGGCGCGTCCCCGCGACAGCAGCGACAGCATCGGCAGGGTGAAGCCTGCGGTCTTGCCGGTGCCGGTCTGGGCAATGCCCAGAACGTCGCGCCCTTCGAGGGCCGGGGGAATGGCACCCGCCTGAATGGGGGTGGGGGTTTCGTATCCCGCTTCCTCGATCGCCTTGAGGACTTTGGGGTTGAGATTCAGGTCTGAAAATTTGGTCATGCGTATCCGTGGTTTACGGACACAATCCTGGCCCGTACGTCTGTCGCCGGGTCAGGCCCCTCCTGGGCCTGTGGTTCTCCACATGGGTGACCCGCTGCGCGTCCCATACCTGAAGCGCCGGGTGCGGTCAATGACATGCCTCCGAGGTGCCAGGGCAATGGCCCGAGGGGCCGCAGATTGTGTATGAATTCGAAACAATCAGACGAAACCGGCGAAGTGCTTTTGCCGTTTTTCATCGAGCGCGAGGGGAATGGAATGCAGGGCCCCATGTGCTGCGAGGCGTGCACGCAGGGCAGGGGAGGCGACGCAGACCTCGTCGTAAAAGCTGCGCAGCGCCGTCTCGCCGCCCTCGTCCTCGAGCATCCTGAACAAGCCGTGCATGTTGAGCCCGCCACCACCGGGCTGCGGCGCGGGTTTGAGGCTGTCGCGGTAGGAGCCCTGTTCGAGGCGAAAGCGATAGGCGGCCTGCCAATCCTCCCACGAGGGGGCGTGGAGATGGCAGAGATGCGTGTCGGACAATTCTGCGGGCGCGTCATCCATCACCTTGTCCCGGAAGGCGTTGTGGATGCGCAGGCTGATGTCGGGCAGGCCGGTGCGGACAAACACCTTGCCCGCCACATGGCTGAGAAAGCCGCCGTTGAGATGCGGGCCGTAGGTGGGATAGATGGCGTTGGTCTGCTCGCGGCGGGGCATCTGCAACAGGGCGCAGGACTTGAACCAGTGCGTACCCGCTGCCGGAGGATCGACGGGGTCGGGGGCGAGCGCCTCGATGGGGCGGATGCGGGCGCTGAGCGTGTCCTCGGGCAAGGCGGCCAGTTGCGCGGGCAGGGGGCTGGCAGGCCAGAGGAATTCATCCACGTCGATATGCGCGAGCCAATCGACCTGCGGGCGTTTGTTGAGGCAATGGGTGGCGTTGAGGCTCTGGCGCGGCTGGTGCCGGTCCGGGCGTCCCTTGCGGCGACGGCGATGCCAGTAGTCGTCGTCACATAGGATCACCCGGCATTTGGGATGCGCGCGCAGCGCCGCCTCGGCCTGCGGGTTGGGCGCGTCGAGATAGACATGCACCCGGTGCGCGCCCAGATCGAGGTGATGGGCGGCGAAATTCAGGATGTCTTTGGTGGGGGCCTTGATCGTGGCGACAAGGCCCCATGTGGGGGACGGGCTCATGTGCGGAGCATGCGGCGTGGCGTGGTGCTGCGCAAGGGCAGAGCTGTGCTGAGTGTCTGGTGCAATCTATCGGGTGGGCGATTTCAGGCGCGTCCGGGGGCGGTGGATGGGGATCGGCGGGGCGATTGGCCTGTTGCTGCCGTTGGATCAAGGCACCCGCGCGAAACGCACCGAAGGTGCCGCGCGATCGCCGGGCCGTCCCGCGGCCTGGCGATATGATAGGGCGCGCAACGTGTTGAGTTTAGAATGACTTGGCTGGGATAAAGTGCGGGCATCAGCCGTTGCGTCGCCAGTCCCCGGCCCTGCGACCGCGCGGCACCTTCTTGCAAAGTTGTAATGTCCGCAAATGGCCAATTGCACACGTGATGCCGTGCAAAAAAGAGCATGGCGCGAAGCCGCGCGGCGGCGATCAGCAGTGGCTCAGTCGAACTTGCGCGACGGCGCGAGCACGGTGGCTTCGCCGATCAGCACCTTCTTGCCCTCGACCAGACAACGGCAATCAAGCTGCACGCGGCGCTTGCCGTGGTCGATGCCCACGACCTCGACCTCGGCATGGACCATGTCGCCGGGGCGCACGGGCGCGAGGAATTTCAGCGTCTGGCCCATATAGACCGTGCCATGACCCGGAAGCTGCTCACCGATCACCGCCGAGATCAGCCCGGCGGTGAGCATGCCATGCGCGATGCGCCCCTCGAAGATCGTGTCCTGCGCATAGGCGTCATCCAGATGCACCGGATTGTGGTCGGTCGAGACCTCGGCGAACATCTCGATATCGCGGTCGGTCACGACTTTGCGCAGGTGGCGCGTCATGCCCATTTCGATATCCTCGATACAGATCGTGCCGCGCGGCATATTATCCAACATCTCCGCCCTCCGCAGGGTTTGCCGTGTAACATTCAGGCGCTTTCACGCCCGCAATTGGAATTTTATTACTTTGCGGATGCAGAAAAAGCAAGTGGTTTCTGTCAGCGCAGGAACCCTATCGCGTAGGTTGGAGAGGTCATTTCCCTTTCAAGATAATCAGTTAGCGCATTTTCCTCGGGCTGGTGCGACGTTTTGGTCTCCTTCGCGGCGAGACCGCCGGTGATGAAAAGAGAATCGATATCCTCGCCCATGGCCCCCTTGATGTCGGTCTGCACGCCGTCGCCGATGGCAAGGATGCGGTGGCTCTCTACGTCGCGCCCGAGGGCCGAGAGCCGCCGCCGCGCAAGATCGTAGATCGGTGGATGCGGCTTGCCGAAATAGAGGCTCTCGCCTCCCATCTCGGTGTAAAGCTGCGCCAATGCGCCGGCGCACCATTCCCGGGTTTCGCCGCGATCCACGACGAGATCGGGATTGGCGCAGAGCAGCTTGAGGCCCTTTTGCTTGGCATAGAGGAATTGCGGCCGCATCTCGGCGGGGTCGGCATGGGGATCGAAGGGACCGGCGCAGACGATGCCATCGGCCTCTTCCAGTGGCACGCGGGTGACCTCGACCGGGTCCTCGATGATCTGGAGCGGCTCGAAGAAGCTCTCGTCATGGGACTGTCCGATGAACCACAGCTTTTGCCCCACGACACCGCGGAACATCGCCGCGCGGGCGCTGTCACCGGAGGTGGCGATGCTGTCCCAGGCATCGGTCGGCACGCCGAACCCGTCGAGTTGCCGTGCCACCGCGTCGCGGGCGCGCGGCGCGTTGGTCACCAGAATCACCGTGCCGCCCGCCCTGCGATAGGCCTGCAAGGCGGTGAAGGCATCAGGCAGGGCACGCACGCCGTCATGCACGCATCCCCAGAGATCGACAAAGAGCGCGTCGTAACGGTCGGATACCTCATGCAGGTCGGTGATGATACGGGTCATGGGCGCGTCTCCTTGGCTGGGTCGCGCGCAGATATGGCAGGGGCCGCGCGGTTTGGCCAGCCGTGGGATTCGAGTATTTTCGCCATAAAGAAACGGGAAGGCGTCAGTCGCGATGCGGACGCACGATGTGGTAGTCGCCGCTCAGATAGGTCAGCGGACGCTCGCCGGTATTGCTGAGCCGGGTGACCTGTCCGATGCAGATCGCGTGGCTGCCATGGATCATCCGTTCGGTGAGCGTGCAGGAAAAGGCGGTGGCGCGCGGCAGGATGGGGCCATGCGCGTCGGCCTCGAAGGACAGCCCGGCAAACCGGTCCTCGGCATTGTCGGGCGAGGGCCCGGCAAAGGCGCGGGCCACTTCGACAGCATGTTCCGGCAGGATATTCACGCAAAAGGCGCGGTTTTCGGCCACGGTGGAGGCGATCCGGCTGTCGGTGCGCAGACAGACCAGAACCGAGGGCGGATCGGCCGAGAGCGAGGTGAAGGCGCTTACGGTCGCGCCTGCACGCCCTGCAGGACCGTCGGTCGTGACCACGGTGACGGTGCTTGCGACCTGCCGCATGGCCGCAAGGAATGCGTCACGTTCCACGCTCGGGGTCTCTTGGGTCACGCGTCTCTCCTCGAACTGGGGTCAGGCCTTTGGGTAGCGATGAAACAGGGCGGGGTAAAGACGTCACCGCGACGGCGCAGGTAGCGCGGGGTGCACCGCATTCCAACCGCAAATCCGCAGCTTGGATGAAAAACGCCACGCGAAGTTTCCCTCGCGTGGCGGATGACGCACGGTCTGTTCGCGTCAGTTGGTTATGATCTCCGGCCCCATGAAGGTGTTGGGCAGGAAGGTCGATAGCCACGGGATATAGGTGACCATGATCAGGAACACGAAGAGCACCGCAAGGAAGGGCAGGGCGGCACGCACCACGGCCATCATCGGCATGCCCGCCACGCCGGAAGTGACGAAGAGGTTGAGCCCCACGGGCGGCGTGATCATCCCGATTTCCATGTTCACCACCATGATGATGCCGAGGTGAATGGGGTCGATGCCAAGCTCGATGGCGATCGGAAAGACCAGTGGCGCCACGATCACCAAGAGGCCCGAGGGCTCCATGAACTGCCCGCCGATGAGCAGGATCACGTTGACCACGATCAGGAACATCACCGGGCCGAAGCCCGCCCCGAGCATCGCGTTGGCGATGCTTTGCGGGATCTGTTCGTCGGTCAGCACGTGTTTCAGGATCAGTGCGTTGGCGATGACGAAAAGCAGCGTCACCGTCAGCCTGCCCGCCTCGAACAGCGTTTTCTTGGTGTCGGGGTGGACAAAGGCGGTGATGAGCGCGTGCGGCTTGCGCAAGAGGCTCGTGTTCTTGCCGTCGCCGGTGGTGGCGAGCGGCCCCATGTCGCGGTAGATGAAGCAGGCGATGAAGAAGGAATAGACTGCCGCCACCGCCGCGGCCTCTGTGGGCGTGAAGATGCCGCCATAGATGCCGCCCAGGATGATTACGATCAGGAACAGGCCCCAGCCCGCCTCGCGGCCCGAGGCCCAGATTTCACCCCAGCCCTGCCAGTCGCCCTTTGGCAGGTCGCGGATCTTGGCGATGACATAGATCGTGGTCATCAGCATGAATCCCGCGAGCAGGCCCGGGATGACCCCCGCAAGGAACATCCGCCCCACCGACACATCGACCGAGGCGGCATAGACCACCATCACGATGGAGGGCGGAATGAGGATGCCGAGCGTGCCGGCGTTACAGATCACACCGGCGGCGAATTCCTTGGTATAACCGACCTGACGCATGCCCGCGATGACGATCGTGCCGATGGCCACAACGGTCGCGGGGGACGACCCCGACAGTGCGGCGAAGAGCATGCAGGCAAAGACCCCCGCAATCGCCAGTCCGCCCGGCAGGTGCCCGACGCAGGCGATGGAGAAGCGGATGATCCGCTGTGCCACGCCGCCCGTGGTCATGAAGGCCGAAGCGAGGATGAAGAACGGGATCGCGAGCAGGGTGTAGTGGCCGACGAAGGCTTCGAGCAGGGTGCCTGCGACCGAGGCGAGTGAACTTTCGGAATAGATCAGCAGGAAGATGGTCGAGCTGAGGCCGAGCGAAATGGCGATCGGCACGCCGATCAGCAGAAGCCCGATCACCATGGAAAAGAGCAGGACGACATCCATCAGTTGGATCCTCCCTGCTCGTCGCGCGCATGTCCGGCGCGGATCTCGTCAAGCTCGTCCTCGACCTCGTGGCTGGCGACCAGACGATCCACATCGCCGCGCCAGATCGCGACGGCCACTTGCGAAAAGCGCAGCACGAGCAGCAGTGCGGAGATCGGCAGCACGATATAGGGAACGACCTTGGGCAGTTTCTCGTAGGTTTCGCCGTAGTTGATCATGTCCTCCAGAAAACGGAAGACGCCGACCATCGGCACGTCCTGCACCTCGTAGAAGCTCTGGCTGCGGGCGCTCATGTCGAAGCCTGTCGGGAACCAGCGCCCCGAGGTGGGGGGCAGATCGGCAAAGACCGCCCAGTAATCGTAGCAGCCCTTGAGCAGCAGCAGTGAAAACATGAGGCACGCCGCGACCGAGATCAGCGCAAGCACGCGGCGCGCGGGTGGCGACACCATGTTTAGGATCGCGTCCACCCCCAGATGCGCGTGTTTCTTGACCGCGTAGGAGGCCCCCAGAAGCACCAGCCAGCCGAACATGAACACCGTCAGTTCCAATGCCCAGAGGATATTCGAGTTGAATACGTAGCGCGTCACCACATTGGCGAAGGTGATGAGTGTCATCAGTCCGAGCAGCGCGGCGATCACCGTCTCCTCGATCTGGTCGATTAGCCCAGTCTTGTGCTGCATCGTCCCGGTTCCCTGATCTTGCAGAAGTCTGTTGCAGGTCGGGCGGGCCACGGGGGCCCGCCCGATACTGATACCGATGCCCCGATGATCCGGGGCGGCACCGTCAATGCAGGTTTACGAGCTGCTGTTCGAAGCGACGGCCGCGTCGATATTCTCGGCACCGACATCGCCCTCGAACTGCTCCCAGACGGGCTTCATCGTCTCGACCCATTTCTCGCGCTGCTCGGGCGTCAGCTGACGCACCACGCCGCCGGCGTCGATGATCGCCTGCTTGGCGTCCTGATTGACCTTGGAGGACTCGCTGTTGCGGGTCTCGGTCACTTCGGCGACAATAGTCAGGAACTGATCGCGCACATCCGCATCAAGGCTGTCGAGCCAGTCGACGCTGGTCACCAACAGGTAGTCGATGATGCCGTGATTGGTCTCGGTGATGCCGTCCTGCACCTCGAAGAACTTCTTGCCGTAGATGTTGGACCAGGTGTTTTCCTGCCCGTCCACAACGCCCTGCTGCAGCGCACCGTAGACCTCGGAAAAGGCCATCTTCTGCGGGCTGCCGCCGATCGCTTCCATCTGTGCGACGAGAACGTCCGAGGACTGAACGCGGAACTTCAGGCCCTCGGCATCCGACGGTTCCAGCAGCGGCACGTTGGCAGACATCTGCTTCATGCCGTTGTGCCAGTAGGCGAGGCCCTGAAGGCCGCGGCGCTGCATGCTGTCGAGCATCGCCTGACCGGTCTCGGAGGCCTGGAAGCGGTCGACCGCATTCACGTCCGAGAACAAAAAGGGCAGGTCGAAGAGGCGGAACTGCTTGGTGAACTTCTCGAATTTCGAGAGGCTCGGTGCGGCAAGTTGCACGTCGCCCTGCAGCATCGACTCGAGCACCTTGTCGTCATTGTAGAGCGTGGAGTTCGGATAGACCTCCATGCACATTGTGCCGTTCATCTCTTCGTTGACGCGGCTTTCCAGCATCGACGCGGCGATGCCCTTGGGGTGCTTGTCGGTGTTGGTGACGTGGCTGAACTTGACGACGATCTCTCCATCGTCACAGGCGGCCATCGCGGCGCCTGCGCCAACGGTCAGGGCCATTGCCGATACGGCAGCGGTCAGGAATTTCATGTTGGTCTCCTCCCATGGATTTTTGTAGGTTCCGAAACGCCCGGTTCGGGGCGCGGTGACGCTATGGTGAGAGAATCACGCGCGCCGCTCAAGGCTTGCGTGATTTTAGGGCGCGCTGCCTGATTTTTGGCCTTATATCAGGTGTTTGCAGGGCAATTTTCACATGGCCGCTTTGCGCCTGCAGCATAGCTTGTGCGGTAATCCGCACGTGGCCTTGGGGGCTTGTGCGGATTTCCGCACAGGTTGGGCGTGGATCAGCGGCGGTAATCCTCGGGGCGAATCCCGTAGCGCGCCAGCTTGTCGTAGAAGGTCTTGCGCGGCAGCTTGAGCGCCTGCGCGGCTTGCGCTGCGCGCCCGTTCTGCCGCCCGAGGGCCGCGACCAGCAGCGAGCGTTCCACCCGCGCCATCTGTTCCGTGAGCCCGAGTTCCGCCGCTTCCGCCGCGTTGTCGGGCATGCCCAGCACGAAGCGCATCGCCGCGGACATCAGCGAGCGGGCGTTACCGGGCCAATCCTGCGCCATGAGTGCTGCGAGGTGATCGGGGCTGATTTCGGGGGACGAGAGCCCGGCCTGCTCGGCCGCCTGTGCGACGTAGTGGCGAAAGAGGACGGGTATATCCTCGGGCCGCTCCGACAGGGCCGGGATGCGCACGCGCAGCACCTCCAGCCGGTAGAAGAGATCGGCGTTGAAGCGCCCTTCGGCGGCGGCCTGCCCGAGATTGGCGGTGCTGCCCGCAATGAGCCGCGCCTCGCCCCCCGGGTCGAGCCGTTCGAGCAGCGCATACTGGCTCGCCGTGGGCAGAGCCAAGATCTCGTCGAGGAAGAGATTGCCGCCTGCCGTCTGCGCATAGGCGGTCTCGAGCGCCTGTGGATCGAGCCCCGCCGCCGCGCGCTTGACGAAAGGGCCACTCGCGCCTTGCGACATCAGGTGGATGACCTCGGCCACCTTGGACACGCCTGCGCCGGGTGGGCCGGTGACCAGCACTTCGGTGCCCGCGCGCGCCGCCTGCCGCACGGTCTGGCGCATGTCCTCTGCCAGTTGCGAGGTGCCGAACAGCATGCGCGCCGCCGGGTCGCCGGTTTCAAGCTGCGCCTTCAGGCGGCGGTTCTCCAGTACCAGACGCCGGTTCTTGAGCGCGCGGTCCAACACCGGGATCAGCTGATCCGGTGCGCAGGGCTTTTCAAGGAAATCGAAGGCGCCTTCGCCCATGGCCTTGACCGCCATCGGGATGTCGCCTTCGCCGGTCAGCAGGATCACCGGCAATTCATCATCCAAGGCGCGGGTATAGCTGAGCAGGTGAAACCCGTCGCGCCCCGGCATGCGGATATCCGACAGGATCACGCCGGAAAAATCGGGCGCGATATGGTCCTTGGCCTCGATGAAGGAGCCGACGGCGCGCACCCGGTATTCGGCCAGTTCCAGCGTCTGTGTCAGCGCCTCGCGGACCGGGCGGTCGTCATCCACCACAAGCACCTCGCCGCTCATGCCGCACCCTCCTGTTGCTCTGTCCATGGCTCCAGCTCGACGGTGAATTCCGCGCCGCGCGAGGTGTTGGCCCCGGTGATCTTGCCGCCGAAACTCTGGACGAGGCCATAGGAGATCGAGAGGCCCAGCCCCATGCCGTCGCCCGCGCCGACGAGTTTCGTGGAATAGAACGGGTCGAAAATCTTTTCCGGCTCCTCGATGCCGGGCCCGGTATCAGACAGACGCAGCGTGACCGGCGCACCGTCGGTGAGGGTGATCGAGAGGCGGCGCGCGTCGCTTTCGGACATGGCATCGGCGGCGTTGGTGATGAGGTTGAGCACGACCTGGCCAAGCCGCACATCGCCGCCGCGCACGGGTACCGGATGCGCGGGGGGCTGCCAGTCCACCTCTATGCCATCGCTGGCCAGTCGCTCGCCAGTCATCTCGAGTGCGGTTTGCACCACCTGCACCATATCGACGCGGGTCACCGGTTCATTCTCGTTGCGCACGAAGGCGCGCAGGTTGCGGATGATGCGGCTCATCCGGTGGGCCATCTCGTCGATGCGGGTGAGGTTCTCGGCGGCCTTCTCGGGTGTGCCGCGTTGCAGGAACGCGCCGCCATTGGCGGCGAATTGCCGGATCGCCATCAGCGGCTGGTTGAGTTCGTGGCTGATCCCGGCGCTCATCTTGCCAAGCGCGCTGAGCTTGCCAGCCTGCACCAGTTCAGCCTGTGCGCGGCGCAGTGCGGCCTCGGCCTCCTGCCGCTCGCGGATTTCGCGGCGCAGGGCGAGGTTGGTCTCGGTGAGGCTTGCCGTGCGGTCGGCCACGCGCCGCTCTAGCTCGGCATTGGCGCGGGCCAGCGTGCGGCGGCGTTCCTGCGCAAAGAGCAGCAGCGCGCCGAAAAACAAGAGCATCCCGCCCACGGCACCGGCCTGCAACATCGCGATGCGCCGCGCCGGGGCCACATCGACCAGTGCGGCCCCGGTCATGCCGATCCGCGGCAGCGCCTCGCTCACCTGTAGCGCGCGGCGCGGCAGGTAGGGGCCAAGGTCGATCTGCCAGATTTCATGCGGGCCGCTGCGGTTTTGTGCAAAGCGGATCGGTGCGCCACCGGGCGGCACCAGCTGCGCCGCGCCGGGCACCTTGCCCCAGCCCAGCAGTTCGGAGCGGTTGGACATGAAGACGCGGCCCGCCTCATCCACCAGGAACACGGCCGTCTGCAAGCCGCGCCAACCAAATTCTACATTCTCGGCATTGGCCACGCTGATCAACGCCCCGTTCACCCTGCCATCAGCCCCGAACGAGGGGGCGGCGAACTGAAATATCCGGCTGTCGCCTGCAGGCTGCATGGCATGGGTCGTGCCAAGCGCGCCGTCCATTGCACGGGCAAAGGCGGCAGAGCCGGTCAGGTTCTGCGGAAGGGCACCGCGCGTGCCTGCCAGAAGATTTCCGGCGGCGTCGACAAAGTAGAGACCGGCAGCCCCGGTCCGGTCCGCCGATGCGGTCAGCAGGCGATTGGCCGCCGCTTCCTGATGCGGCACGCTCGATCCGGTCAGAACCGTGAGCGTCGGGTGATCGGCCAGGGCCACCGCCTGATCGCGGTAGCGTTGCAGGTCCGAGACCAGCCCGCCCAAAACCAGTGACATATCCGCCGTGCCCCGGCGCGAGAGCGCGTCGAGCGCCTGACTGTAGCCGTATTTCCACACAGAGCCGGTGATCAGGGCGACGACCAGCAGAATGGGAAGCACCAGCATGATGCGGGGGGCAGCGCGGAACATGGTCGGTAATCTATCAGCGCGTGACAGATGTTGACCAGCAGCAATCCGCTCAGGCGCGCCCGGCATCGGAGGACAGCATCAGGGACGACACGCCGAGGCGCGACAGGGCGGCCTCCCACTTGTCGGTATCGGCGGTGGCAAAGACCAGATCCTTGTCGGCCTCGCAGGTCAGCCAGCCATTATCCGCAATCTCGGCCTCGAGTTGACCCGGCCCCCATCCAGCATAGCCAAGCGCAAGGAGCGCATGTGTCGGACCGCGCCCGTCGGCGAGGTCTTCGAGGATATCGAGCGTCGCGGTCATCGCGAAGGCATCGTCGATATCGAGTGTCGAGATCGCGGAATGATAGCCGTAATCATGCAGCACAAAGCCGCGCCCATGTTCCACCGGGCCACCGAAATGCACCGGAAGGTCGCGCAAGTCGGGGCCGGGCGTGATCTCCAGCTGTTCGAGCAGGTCGCGCATGCGCAATTCCTGTGTCGGTTTGTTGATGATCAGCCCCATCGTGCCGTCCTCGGAATGGGCACAGAGAAACACCACCGCATTGGCAAAGCGGGGATCGCCCATTTCGGGCATCGCGATAAGGATTTTTCCTGTCAGATCGGTCGCTTCCGTCACGTGTTGCCCCTTCTGCTCATGGCCCCAGAATGGGGGCAGGGACAGCCCGGTGCAAGACGGGTGTTAAAATCGTGGCAAGATTTCTCTCTTGAATGTGAGTTGGCATTTCCGTCGAAATCCCCCATTTGAAGGACATGTTCAAATCCCTGTTCGTGCCTCTCCTGATCGCCGTCATGTCGCTCGCCTCGCCGGGGGCGGCCCAATCTGCCGATGACATGGTCAGCGTCTCGGTGCTGCCGGGATGGCAGATGTCCGACGGTCGGCACATGGCCGCGTTGCGGTTTCGCCTCGAGGACGGGTGGAAGACCTATTGGCGCGCGCCGGGTGACGCGGGCATACCGCCCCGGTTCGACTGGCGCGGGTCGCAAAACCTGTCGCAGGTGGAAATCATCTGGCCCACCCCCGAGCAGACGATAACCAACGGCATGCGCACGATCGGCTATACCCATGATCTCGTTTTGCCGGTGCGATTGACGCCGAAACAGGCGAATGTGCCGATCTCGCTGTCGGCTGAGATGGAAATCGGCGTTTGCAGCGATATCTGCGTGCCGGTCGAGATCGGCGTTGGGCTGGATCTGCCGCTTGGGTCCGGTGATCGCGATCCGCGCATTACAGCAGCCCTTGCCGCCCGCCCCTACACGGCAGCGGAGGCGGGCGTCGGGCGGGTCGCCTGTTCGGTCACGCCGATTGCCGGTGGCGGTCTGCGCCTAGTGGCACAGATCGACATGGAGCAGATGGGCGCACAGGAACTGGTGGTGCTCGAGACCGACAATGCCGACCTCTGGGTTGCGCAGACGAACACCAAGCGCAGTGGCGCCATGTTGCAGGCCGAGACCGAGATGCACCATGTCGAGGGGCGCGGCTTCCTGCTGGATCGGTCGGGGTTGCGGCTGACGGTGCTGAGCACGGGCGATGCCGTGGACATCCGGGGCTGTCCCAGCCCCTGACGCGGCTCAGCGACCGGTGCGGCGGGTCGGCCCGCCATCTGGCAGGGCGATATTCGCCACCTGTTCCGAAATCGGATCATTGACCAGCGGGTGGGCCTGGGCGCGAAACGCGTCGGGGTCGTGCATCTTGCGCCAGGTATCGCCTACATAGACCTCAAGACCGGAAAACGCGGCCTTGTAGCCCATCTTGGGGCTGCCGGGCACCCAGTAGCCGAGATAGACATACGGCAGACCATTCTCGCGCGCGATGTCGATATGGTCGAGTATGATATAGGTGCCAAGAGACGCCTTGGGTTGGTTCGGCTCGTAAAACGAATAGACCATGCTCACCCCGTCATCGAGAATATCGGTGAGGCAGACGGCAGTCAGGCCGTCGCTCTCGGGGTCGGTATATTCCACGACACGCGTGCGGATCGGGGTCTCTTCGATCATCGCGGCGAACTCGAACGTGTCCATGTCGGCCATGCCGCCAGTGGCGTGGCGGCTCTCGAGATAGCGGCGGAAGAGGTCGTATTGATCCTCGGTCGCCCAGGGCGAGGTCGCCCGGCGCTTGAGATGCGCATTGCGGCGCGCGGTGCGCTTCTGGCTCTTGGAGGCGGTGAACTCGGCCACGTTGATTCGTGCCGAGAGACAGGCCGCGCAATCGGCGCAGGATGGGCGGCAAAGCACGTTCTGCGACCGGCGAAACCCTTGTTTCGACAGCCCGTCATTGAGGCGCTGCGCGCCCTCGCCCTGCAGGGCCGTGAACAGCTTGCGCTCCATCCGGCCCGGCAGGTAGGGGCAGGGCTGCGGTGCCGTCACATAGAACTGGGGCGCTATGGGAAGCGTGTGTCGCATGGGAGTGTTCCGCGTTGTCCTAGGACCGGACGATAACAACCATCACCGCCCTCGCCAAGAGGCTTGTCACGCCTCTGTCACATCGCGGCGCGGCGGTTAACGGCGACGCTGCCCAGAACCAGATCGCTCAGACCCTGACCGCGCGGCCCGGTGAGCATCAAGACGATGGAAATGACCTGCAGGATCGGTAACCCAAAGGAAATCGTCAGCCCCAGCGTATGCGCGAAGGCCAGCCCAAGATCGAAGCGCTGGCCGTCGGACGCGCGAAACTCGATCGCCATCAGGCGCATACCCCATGTGGCCGAGCCGCGCGCGATGGTCACGACCCGGTAGGCAAAGCCCACCACCGCCATCAGCACCGGAAAGAAGAACAGGCCGGTGAAGGCGGTGAAGGGCACGATCAGCAGGCAGATCAAGATGATCAGGATGGTATCCACGATAAAGGCGACGAGTCGTTTTGACGCCACGTCGGCATAGAACTCCGGTTGCCGCTCCGGGTCGGGCAGGTGCCAGGTGATATCGCTCATGCGGGGGCCAATCGGGTCTGGGTCATCGCCCTTTAGGATGGGCATGGGCGGAGCATTTGCAAGGGGTCAGGCGGTGAAACCCGCCTCTTGCGCGCCCGCCATTTCCATCAGGCGCCGGGGGGCGATGCCGAATAGATGCCGGGGCGTGCCCGCCGCCGCCCAGACCTCGGCGAAGGTCAAGAGATGCGGATCGAAGAACGCGCGCGGTCGCGTCAGGTGCCCCACCGGCGACACGCCGCCAATGGCAAAGCCGGTCTGCGCCCGGATCAGCGCGGCATCGGCCTTGCCAAGCGTCTCACCCGCCACCGCACTGGCGCGGGCATCGTCCACCCGGTTGGCCCCTGAGGTGACGAAGAGGATCGCCGTGCCGCTCTGCTGCCCGCGAAACATGATCGACTTGGCGATCTGCGCGATATCGCAGCCGACCAGATCGGCTGCCATTTGCGCGGTGGTGGCGTTGCCGATCTCGATGGGTGCGATCTCGAGCCCGGCCTCCTGCAGGGCACGGGTCACGCGGGCGAGGCTCTTGCTCATGGCGTTTCTCCGGTTTTTTCCTCTTATTTCAACTCTGTCAGCCATTGACCAGACCCGCCCGCCTTGTATCACTCGTGCCATGACATTCACTGACCGCCTGACCCGCCTGCCGCGACCCTTTGACCCCGCAGAGGGAGAGGAGGCGCGTGCCGCGCTGCCCGACCTCACTGGTCCGCTGTCGGATCTGCTGGCCGGGGCGGGGGGGTGCAGCCCGTTCCTGAAATCGCTCATTCTTCAGGAAGCCGGGTGGCTGCGTGACGCTCTGGATGCGCCTGAGGCAGCGCTGGAGACGCTATTTGCGGGGTTGAAGGACGTGCCACCGGACCGTCTTGGCCCGGCCCTGCGCGAGGCCAAGCGGCGCGTGGCGCTGCTCACCGGGCTTGCCGATCTGGCGGGCGTCTGGCCGCTGGAGGAGGTAACCGGCCGCCTGACGGATTTTGCTGATCTGGCCTGCGATCTGGCGCTGAAATCCTCGATCGGTGCGGAAATCCGGCGCGGCAAGCTGCCGGGGATGAGTGAGAAAGACATCGCCACTGGTGCCGGAATGGTGGTGCTCGCGATGGGCAAGATGGGCGCGCATGAGCTCAATTACAGCTCTGATGTCGACCTGATCTGCCTGTTCGACGAAACCCGGTTCGAGCGCGACGATTTCCACGAGGCGCGCGCCAGTTTTGTCCGCGCCACGCGCAAGATGTCGGCGCTGCTGAGCGACCGCACCGCCGAGGGCTATGTGTTTCGCACCGATCTGCGGCTGCGCCCGGATTCGGGCGTCACGCCGGTCTGCATGGCGATGGCCGCCGCCGAGACCTATTACGAGAGCCTGGGCCGCACATGGGAGCGCGCGGCCTATATCAAGGCGCGGGCCTGTGCGGGCGATATCGCGGCCGGTGACCGGTTTCTCGCGACGCTGACCCCGTTTGTCTGGCGTAAGCATCTTGATTTTGCGGCCATAGAGGACGCCCATAACATGCGCCTCGCGATCCGCGAGCATAAGGGGCTGGGCGGGCATCTCTGCCTTGAGGGGCACAATATGAAACTGGGGCGCGGCGGCATCCGCGAGATCGAGTTCTTCACCCAGACCCGGCAGTTGATCGCGGGCGGGCGTGATACCGATCTGCGGGTGCGCGGCACGGTGCCGGGGCTGGCGCGGCTGGCGGAAAAGGGCTGGATTCCCGAGAGCGCGGCCGAGACGCTGACCCGTCATTACCGCTTTCACCGCGAGGTCGAGCACCGGGTTCAGATGCTGCGCGATGCGCAGACGCATCTTTTGCCCAACTCGGCCGAGGAATTCGACCGGCTCGCCGCCTTCATGGGACGTGACACGGGGGATCTGCGCGCTGATCTAGAGGCGCGGCTGACCGAGGTGCATGATCTGATCGAGGGCTTCTTCGCGCAGGATACCGGGGCCGAGGAGTGCCCCGTGCCGGACACGCTCGACGGTGATGTGATCGCCCGCTGGCCCAGTTATCCGGCGCTGCGTTCCGCCCGGGCGGTGGAGATTTTCAACCGGCTCAAGCCCGATATCCTTGCGCGCCTTGCCCGCACCACCGAGCCGAACGAGGCACTGCTGGCCTTTGACGGGTTCCTGTCGGGTCTGCCTGCGGGGGTGCAGGTGTTTTCGCTCTTCGAGGCCAATCCGCAACTGATTGACCTGCTTGTCGATATCGTCGGCACGGCCCCGGTGCTGGCGCAGTATCTGTCGCGCAATGCGGGGGTGTTCGACGCGGTGATCGCCGGGGATTTCTTTGCGGATTGGCCGGGCCGTGCGGCGCTGGAAGAGGAATTGGCGGCACGGCTGGCGCGAGAGGCGGATTACGAGCGCGCCCTCGATGCCACGCGCCGCTGGCACAAGGAATGGCATTTCCGTATCGGCGTGCATCACCTGCGCGGCCTGATCGACGCGGATCAGGCGGGGCAGCAATATGCCGACTTGGCCGGGGCGGTGATAAGCGCGGTCTGGCCAAGGGTGATTGATCAGTTCAGTGAGAAACATGGCCGCCCGCCTGGCCGTGGCGCGGTCGTGGTGGGCATGGGCTCGCTTGGGGCAGAGCGGCTCAACGCCGGTTCCGATCTCGACCTGATCGTGATCTATGACACGGGTGAGGCGGAGGGCTCCGACGGTCGGCGTCCGCTGGCGTCGCGGCCCTATTACGCGCGGCTGACGCAGGCGATGATCACCGCCCTGACCGCACGGATGGCTGAGGGGCGGCTCTACGAGGTGGACATGCGGCTGCGCCCCTCTGGCAATCAGGGGCCTGTCGCGACAAGCTGGCCGTCCTTTGAGAATTACCAGCAGAACGAGGCGTGGACATGGGAGCATCTGGCGCTGACACGGGCGCGGGTGATCACCGGTGATGCAGGGCTTGCGGCGGATGTAGAGACATTCCGGTCGAGCCTCATCGCCGAGAAATCCGCCCCCGCGCCCGCGCTTGCATCGGTCAAGGAAATGCGCGCAAGGGTGGCCGAGGCCAAGCCGTCCGACGGACCCTGGGATGCCAAGCTGGGGCCGGGTCGCCTGCTCGATCTGGAACTTGTTGCGCAGGCCGGGAACCTGATGGCGGGGCAGGCGGCGCGCGATGTGGCGTCGGGCTTTGCGGGCGGTGTCGCAATCGGCTGGTTGAGTGACGCCGACAGCGCAGCGCTCACCCGTGCCTATGCGCTTTGTTGGCGTGTGCAGATGGTGTCTCGGCTGATCAGCGACAAGACGCTTGCGCCTGACCGTATCGGCGAGGGCGGTGCGGCGTTTTTGCTGCGCGAGACCTCGGAGGAGACGCTGAGCATGCTTGAAGAGCGCCTGAACATGGCCTGCACGGCGGCGGCAGAGGTGATCGACGCCCACCTTGATCGCATCCCGGGGGAGGGCTGAGCCATGGCCATGCAGCGCGATCCGCTGGATCCCAAGGGGCTTATCCGCGAGGCGTACCGCATCGACGGGATCGGGCCGGGGGAATGCCGCTCGATCTTTCTCGACTGGGCGCTGTCGCAGCCGCAGGAGGGCAGCCCGCAGGTGGCGATTGCCGCGCTGATCGAGCAATATGCGCCCGACAATCCCGATCATCCGATGACGCAGGTGCTGCGCGAGGGGATGGAGAAATCGGGCCCCGCGCGCCGTCGCGGCGGCTGGCGATCGCGCCCGCGCGACTTGTGAAAAGGGGCTTTGGACGTCCCATCCGCCTTGGGAATGCACGGAAAATGCGCTGAGTTCGTCTAAAATGCGCCTCAATTCGGGGTCACCTTCAGGTTGCAACCATAACAGGCAACGCCCTGGAAGACATCATGATCACATTTCGTCTCGCCGCCGCACTGGTTCTGGGGTTTGGCCTGTCGGCCTGTGCCAGCGTCGATACCGCCACCCGCAACGCCCCGCTGGACAGCGCGATCACCCAATCGGTGCCGGTCTCGCTGGACATTCAGGATGTTCGCGTGACGGTGCCGAAATCGCTGAAGGCGTCCGAGGCGAACCGCTATTACCCCGGTGGTGACATCGTGTGGCGCGAGGACCCCCCCGGCGACCGTCACGCGCAGGTCAAGGCGATCTTCGAGACTGCCCTGCAAACCGGCGTGTCGCAGATGCCCAAGGGGTCTGTGCCCGCGATCCTCGATGTCAGGGTCACGCGGTTTCACGCGCTGAGCGAAAAGGCGCGCTATACCATCGGCGGCGTACATGCGGTGCAATTCGAATACGTCCTGCGCAACCCCGCCACTGGCGAAGCCTATGGCGCACCGAAACGGGTCAAGGCCGATTTCAAGGCGTTTGGCGGGCAGGCGGCGATTGATGCCGAGCGGCAGGGGATCACGCAGAAGGTGCGTATCTCCGAGCAGCTTTCCAACGTGATCCGGTCCGAACTGCGCCAGCCGCAGGGCGATCATGCCGAGGCGCTCGGCCTCATGGGCGCGCTCAATCAAATCTGATCTTTCCTGGGCTGGGGAAACGGCGTAAGGGGGCGGCATGACACCGCCCCCTTATCCCGTGATCCGCCTGAAACCCAAGACAGAGGCGCGCGCCATTCGCCATGGCGCGCCCTGGGTGTTCGACAATGAACTCGTCACCGACCGGCGCACGCGGGCGCTGTCGCCGGGCAGCATCGCCGTGCTCGAGGATGCCGAGCGCGCGCCGCTTGGCCTCGTGGCGGTCAATTCCGCCTCGCGCATCATGGCCCGCATGCTGGATCGTGATGTCGGCGCGCGGATCGACAAGGCGTGGCTTACGGCGCGTCTGGCGCGCGCGCAGGCGTTGCGGGCCCGGCTGTTCGAGGCGCCGTTTTACCGGCTCGTCCATGCCGAGGCGGACGGTCTGCCTGGTGTCGTGATCGACCGGTTCGACGACATCGCCGTGATCCAGCCCAATGCGGCCTGGGCCGATGTTCTGCTGCCCGAGATCGCGGCGGCGCTGCAAGAGGTGACAGGCGTCTCGACGGTGTTCAAGAACGCCTCGGGCCGGGCGCGGGGGCTGGAAGGGCTTGACGATCTGAGCGGGGTTCTGGTCGGACATGCGCCCGAGGGGCCGGTGCCGGTGCCGATGAATGGTGCCACTTACATGGCGGATCTTATGGGCGGGCAGAAGACCGGTATTTTCTATGATCAACGCCCCAATCACGCGTTTGCCGCGCGGCTGGCCAAAGACGCGCGCGTGCTCGATGTGTTTGCCCATGTGGGCGGTTTCGCCCTAGCCGCTTTGGCGGGGGGCGCGGAGCGTGCATTGGCGGTGGATGGCTCTGCCCCGGCGCTCGATCTGGCGCGCGAGGGCGCGGCACGGATGGGGGTCGAGGCCCGCTTTGACACCCGTCGCGGCGACGCGTTCGAGGTGATGGAGGCGCTGATCGACGAGGGCGCGGAATTCGATCTGGTGATCTGTGATCCGCCCGCCTTTGCCCCCTCCAAACCTGCGCTTGAAAAGGGCTTGCGTGCCTATGAGCGGGTCGCACGGCTGGCGGCGGGGTTGGTCGCTCCGGGCGGGTATCTGGGGCTTTGCTCCTGCTCGCATGCCGCTGATCTGGCGCGCTTTCGTACGGCCTGCACACGTGGCATCGGGCGCGCCGGGCGTGCGGGCGCGCTCATTCATACCGGGTTTGCCGGGCCGGATCATCCGCTGCATCCGCAGCTGGCGGAATCGGGGTATCTCAAGGCGCTCTTTTACGGGCTATGAAGGTCCTGCTGGATACCTGCGTGATCTATCCCACGGTGATGCGCGAGATGATCCTGGGTGTGGCCGGGGCAGGGGCCTTCACCCCGCTCTGGTCCGAGCGGATCATCGGCGAGTGGCTGCACGCGGCGGCAAAACTGGGGCCGGATGCGCAGGCGCAGGCGGCGGGAGAGGCCGCGCTGATGGCGGCGCGGTGGCCTAAGGCAGACGTCGCTTATGCGCCCTCGCTCGAAGCCCGGCTGTGGCTGCCTGACCCCGCCGATGCCCATGTTCTGGCCGCAGCGATCGCGGGGTCTGCCGACGGCATCCTTACCCTGAACGCACGTGACTTTCCGCGCAACATCCTGGCCGAGGAGGGGCTGTGGCGGGCTGATCCCGACGGGTTCCTGCATGGCATCTGGCAGGCACAGCCGGGGCTGGTCGCGGAGGTGGCGGCGGGCGTTCTGGCAGAGGCACGGCGGCTGTCGCAGGGGGATTGGGAAATGCGTCCGCTGTTGAAGAAGGCGCGGCTGCCGCGACTGGCCAAGGCGCTCTCGGGAGGGTGATCTGGCTGGGGGCTGGGGTGGTCTGGCTTGGAGCGGACATAAGAGCCAACCGCGCGAAACGCACCGAAGGTGCCGCGCGATCGCCGGGCCGTCCCGCGGCCTGGCGATTTGGTCGGGCGCACAACGTGTTGAGTTTAGAATGACTTGGCTGGGATAAAGTACCCGCCACGGCCGTTGCATCGCCAGTCCCCGGCCCTGCGATCACGCGGCACCTTCTGGCGGGGTGCTATGTCCGCTCCAGGCCATAATCCACCCCGTCCTTCGAATGCGATATCAGCGCAGCAACGCCTTCATCCCCTGATCCAGCCCTTCAAGCGTCATCGGCACCATGCGGTCGTCGAAGAGTTCGCGGATCATGCCGATGGAATGGGTATAGTCCCATTCGCGGCGCGGCACCGGGTTGATCCACAGGTGATCGGGCCATTGCGCGCGGGCGCGGTCCAGCCAGACCTGTCCGGCTTCTGCGTTCCAGTGCTCGTTGGCACCGCCCGGATAGGCGATCTCATAGGGGCTCATGCTGGCATCGCCCACGAAGATACACTTGTAATCGGGCCCGTAGGTGTTGAGCACTTCCCAGGTCGGCGTTTGCGCGTTCCAGCGGCGTGCATTGTCGCGCCAGACCCCGTCGTAGAGGCAATTGTGGAAGTAATAGTATTCGAGATGCTTGAACTCGGCGCGCGCGGCTGAAAACAGCTCCTCCACCACCTTGATATGCGGATCCATGGAGCCGCCCACGTCGAGAAACAACAGCACCTTGACGGCGTTGCGCCGCTCGGGCCGGGTTTTCACGTCGAGATAGCCATGTTCGGCTGTCGCGCGGATCGTGCCGTCGAGGTCCAGTTCATCATGTGCCCCGTCGCGCGCCCACCGGCGCAGGCGCTTGAGCGCGACCTTGATGTTGCGCGTGCCGAGTTCCACGCTGTCGTCGAGGTTGCGGAATTCGCGTTTGTCCCAGACCTTGACGGCGCGGCGATGGCGGGACTCATCCTGACCGATGCGCACGCCCTCGGGGTTGTAGCCGTAGGCACCGAAAGGCGACGTGCCGGCGGTGCCGATCCATTTCGAGCCACCCTGATGGCGGCCTTCCTGTTCCTTGAGCCGTTCTTTCAGCGTCTCCATCAGCTTGTCAAACCCGCCAAGCGCCTCGATTTCGGCCTTCTGCTCGGGGCTGAGATGCTTTTCGGCCATCTTTTCCAGCCAGTCGGCGGGCAGGTCGACGGTGTCGAGCACATCCTGCATCGTGATGCTGTCCAGCCCGGAGAAACTGGCGGCGAAGGCCCGGTCAAAACGGTCGATAAGCCGCTCGTCCTTCACCATCGCGCTGCGCGCGAGGTAATAGAACCCCTCGACATCGTAGATCACCAGATTGGCGCGCATTGCCTCGAGGAAGGTGAGGAATTCGCGCAGGGACACGGGCAGGCCCGCTTTCCGGAGTTGTTCGAAAAACGGCAGAAACATCGCGGCTTACATCGCGCTGCGATGGATGATCAGTGTCGTGAACAGCCCGGCAAGGCCGAAGACCAGACCGTAGACAAAGGCATAGAGCAGAATATCCGCGAGTTTTCCCTTGCGGCTATAGGCCACGGCAGCGCCACCGATGGCCCCGAGAACTGCGCCTGTGATTACAATCATCGCTTACCCGTTCGGTCCCTTGAGCGGGCTGAGCGCGCCAACTTCCCGCAGTTTCGCGCGCACCGCCCAATCCGCCCCATAGCCGTAGCGCGCCCAGCCCAGACTGTCCAGCCTGACGCTGCGCGCCTCGGCGACGCGTCCGGTCAGTTCGAGCGCCTCGGCGCGCAGCATCTGCAATGTTGCAAGAAGGGCGGCATTCTCAAATCGCTCTGCCGTGCCGAGATGCGGGCCGATCAGCATCAGAGCATCCTCGCCCCGGCCCTGCGCGATCGCGTAGCTGGCCAGCTGTGCGGCGGTAAAGGCGCGGTGCAACTCGGTGCCGGGGGTGCGCTGATAGAACTGATCGGCGGCGGCGAACTGATCCTGCGCGAAATCGGGGTCTCTGGCCTGGGTCAGCCGTCCGAGCGCGAAATGACTGAACGCGCGCCGGTGATCGGCCCAGCCCACGGCCTGCGCGATGCGCAGCGCGTCCACTGCGGCCTCACGCCGTTGCGCGGGGCGTGCACCGGGGCCAAGCGCCGTCTGGATGGCGTCGATCCAGGCGCGTGGCGTCGAGCCGTAGAAACGCGGCCCGATCCGGTCGCCGCCCGGATTGAGCCGCGACAGGATCGCGGGCAGCCGTGCTTCGACTTCGCGGCGGGTCATACCGGCGCGCAATTCCGGTGAATAATAGGCGCGCAAGATCAGCATGTCGAAACCGGTCAGCACCGCGTGGACGTTGTCATCATTGAACACGCTGTCGTTCAGGCGGTAGAGATCGTTCAGCGGACCGAGCGCCTGTGCCAGTTCTTCGTGCAGGCAGTCGCGCACCTCCTGCGGGCTGGAATCGTTGGGCACGAAGATCGCGATCTTCTCGCGCCGGGTGATCCGCGTCCAGTCGGTGCTGCGGGCGTTGCGCGCGCTGCGATACTGGGTGATGCGCGAGATGTTGGGCACCACGAAACAGGCTGCCGTGGGCAGTTGCCGACGGATATCGTCGCGGCTCACGGCCTCGATGGTGATATTGGCACCCTCGTCGCTCACGCGGCGAATGTCGATCCCGGCCTCGGTGCGCAGGCGGTGGATCAGGCGGTTGAGATCGGCCATCAGCGAGATCGGCGGCTCGCCCGTCACGCGCAAGGTGACCGGTCCCTCGAAGCGCGAGAAGTGCTGGAGCATGCGCCCCGACTCCATCTGGAAGCTCAGATCGAGAAAATCGCGGATGATATCGCGGTTGGAGCGCTGTGGCGGCACCGGTCGGGGTGCGGAAAACGCCTTCATCGGGGGCATCGTGCTCTCTTGCGGGAGGGCGGCACGCGACGCGGGTTCGTTATAGGTATAATTGCCGGGCACGCAGGCCCCGAGCATCAGACAGATTGGCAGAATGACACGGCGCATCAGGCCCCCGAAACTAGTTATGCCAGTAAACGACCCGATGCCGGAATGGCGCAAGGTCGGACTACGGCGGGGCGAGGCAAAAAGAGACGCGGTTGCAACCGAAGCAAACCACGTCCGTCCCTTGCCGCATCCAGTGCCGGGTCCGGGGCAGAGTTGATGTACATCCTGTTCTGCGTAAGGAGCAATCAAGGCAAAATTGTGGCAATCGCCTCTCGCGCGAGTTGCGGGGCGGGCCGGTCTGTCTTTGGTGACGGATCGCGCCCGCATGACATCGCCTCAGCGCTGCCGCCGCGCCATGAAGGCGAGGCGTTCGAAGAGATGCACGTCCTGTTCGTTCTTGAGCAGGGCGCCGTGCAGTTTCGGCAGGGCGTCCGCGCCGTCACGGCGGAGATCCTCAGGGCTCAGATCCTCGGCCAGAAGCAGCTTGAGCCAGTCGAGCACCTCGGAGGTGGAGGGCTTTTTCTTGAGCCCGGGCTGATCGCGGATCTCGTAGAACTGGGTGAGCGCGGCGGTCAGCAAGGCCTCCTTAATGCCGGGGTGATGCACCTCGACGATCTTTTTCATCGTTTCGGCCTCGGGAAAGCGGATGTAGTGAAAGAAACAGCGCCGCAGGAAGGCGTCGGGCAGTTCTTTTTCGTTGTTCGAGGTGATGATGATCACCGGGCGATGACGCGCGCGGATCGTCTCGCCGGTCTCGTAGACATGGAATTCCATGCGGTCGAGTTCCTGAAGAAGGTCGTTGGGAAACTCGATATCGGCCTTGTCGATCTCGTCGATCAGCAGCACGACCTTTTCGCCCGCCTCAAACGCCTCCCAGAGCTTGCCCTGTCGGATGTAGTTGCGCACATCATGCACGCGCTCTTCGCCCAGTTGGCTGTCGCGCAACCGGCTTACGGCATCGTATTCGTAGAGGCCCTGTTGTGCGCGGGTGGTCGATTTGATGTTCCACTCGATCAGTCGCAACCCGAGCGCGTGCGCCACCTGTCGCGCCAGTTCAGTCTTGCCTGTGCCGGGCTCTCCCTTGACCAGCAAAGGACGCTCCAGCGTGACTGCGGCATTGACCGCGACGGTCAGGTCATCGGTGGCGACATAAGCGTCGGTGCCTTCGAATTTCATCGGTTTATCAATCCTTTTCGGGACCGCGCGCAGCGGTGTCGCGGCTAAACTAGTCCGTTCGACATTTCACATCAATGGCATGTGATTGGCTAGTGACAATCCGGGCGGTCAGGTGTAGATCAGCCCCCAATGGGGCACCCACTGTCTGAGGAGTAAACGATGCCAGACACTGGCCTTGATGAGGGGATCGAGATGAAAGCCGAAGTATTTCTGCCCGAGGATTATCAGCCTGCCGAGGACGAGCCGTTCATGAACGAACGCCAGCTCGAATATTTCCGTCGCAAGCTGATGAAGTGGCGTCTGGAGTTGCTGGAAGGCAGCCGTGAAACCATCGAAGGGTTGCAGGATGGCACCCGGGCCATTCCCGATGTGGCCGACCGCGCGAGTGAGGAAACCGACCGCGCACTCGAGTTGCGGACCCGTGACCGTCAGCGCAAGCTGGTCGCCAAGATCGACGCCGCACTGCGCCGGATCGACGAAGGGGAATACGGCTATTGTGAAAAGACCGGCGAGCCGATCAGCCTCAAGCGGCTGGACGCGCGCCCGATCGCCACGATGACGCTCGAGGCGCAGGAGCGCCATGAACGGCGTGAAAAGGTTCACCGCGACGACTGATGGCACGGTGACCGTGCGCGGGGACTTCTTGCAGATGATGCGCCGGAGATCACTCTCCGGCGCGTTTTGTCTTTGAAAGGCTAGGATGAAACTGGATACGCTCAAGGTATGCGTGATCGGCGCGGGGATTGGCGGGCTCGCCGTGGCGCGTGCGCTGGCCCTGCGCGGGGCGGATGTGAGCGTGCTCGAACAGGCCCCCGAGATATCGGAGGTCGGCGCCGGGCTGCAGATCAGCCCGAACGGATTTGCCGTGCTGCGCGCGCTTGGGCTGGATGCGGCACTGCAGGCGCGTGCGGTGCAGGCAGAGGCGGTCTGCCTGCGCGATTACCGTCGGGGTGAAGTGCTGCGGCTCGATCTCGGGGCGCTCGACAGCCGGGACTATTACTTTATCCACCGCGCCGATCTGATCGAGGTTCTGGCCGAGGGCGCGCGCGAGGCCGGGGCACGTATCCGTCTGCTGCAAAAGGTCTCCTCGGTCGAAGGCGGCGCACAGCCATGCGTACATCTGGCCAGCGGGGCGCGGACCGAGGCCGATTTGGTGATCGGGGCCGATGGCCTGCATTCGGTGGTGCGCCCGGTTCTGAATGGTGTCTCGACGCCGTTCTTCACGCGGCAGGTGGCGTGGCGCGCGACAGTGCCGAACCTGTGGGATCGCGGCCCCGAGGTGCAGGTGCATATGGGTCCGATGCGCCACGTGGTGAGCTATCCGTTGCGGGACGGCGTGCTGCTCAATCTCGTGGCGGTGCAGGAACGCGCCGCCTGGACCGCAGAAAGCTGGAGTCAGCGGGACGACCCAATGGCGCTGCGCGCGGCCTTCGGGGATTTCAGCGCCGATCTGCGGGCCATGCTCGACGCGGTCGAGGAGGTCCATCTGTGGGGCCTGTTCCGGCATCCGGTGGCGAAGGTCTGGCAGCGCGATGGTCTGGCGCTTTTGGGGGATGCGGCGCATCCCACCTTGCCGTTCATGGCGCAGGGCGCGTCGATGGCGCTCGAGGATGCGTGGGTGCTGGCCGATGCGCTGCGCGATGAGGCCACCCGCGAGGCCGCCCTGACGCGCTATCAGGCGCGCCGCGAGGGGCGTGCCGCGCGGGTTGTCGGGGCTGCCAGCCGCAACGCGTGGAAATATCACCTGTCCTTCCCGCCGCTGAGATGGGCCGCACACACCGCCCTGCGCGCCAGCGGCGCAGTCGTCCCCGACCGGATGATGCGCCAGTTCGACTGGCTATATGGGCATGATGTAACGCGCGCCGTCTAAGGCCATTGCGCGACGTTCAGGCGTCGAGGTCAACCCAGACGGGCACGTGATCGGATGGTTTTTCGCGCCCGCGCACGTCTTTTTCGATATGGCAGTCGGTCATCAGGTCCGCGGCTTGCGGGCTGAGCAGGAAATGGTCGATGCGGATGCCGTCGTTGCGGTTCCACGCCCCGGCCTGATAATCCCAGAAACTGTAATGCCCGGGGCCTTGGGTGCGGGCGCGGAATGCCTCGGTGAAGCCGAGGTTCAGGATGCGGCGAAAGGCGGCGCGGCTGTCGGGCAGGGCGAGCGCGTCCTCGTGCCAGGCCTCGGGGCGGGCGGCGTCCTCATCCTGCGGGATGATGTTGTAATCGCCGCCCATGAGCACCGGCTCTTCGGTGTCCAAAAGTGCTGCTGCGCGGGCGTGCAGCCGCTCCATCCAGGCCAGTTTATAGTCGTATTTCGGGCCCGGTGCAGGGTTGCCGTTGGGCAGGTACAGCCCGCAGAGCCGTAGAGCGTGGGTATCTCCCATCACCGTCGCTTCGATCCAGCGGGCCTGTTCGTCGGCGTCGTCGCCGGGCAGGCCGCGCGTGACGTCCTCGAGCGGGCGCTTGGACATGATCGCCACTCCGTTGAAGCCCTTTTGTCCGTGGGTTTCGACGTTATAGCCGCGCTCCTCGAACATCTCGCGCGGGAAATTATCGTCGACGGATTTGATTTCCTGCAACAGGGCCACATCAGGCGACGCGTCGTCGAGCCAATCGGTCAACGCCTGCAGGCGTGCCTTGATCCCGTTGATGTTGAAACTCGCGATCTTCATGGCGGATGTCCCCTCTCGGCAGGTTTTGCAGCTATCGCAGCGCGTTTGTGGGGTTGCAAGTGGTTTCAGAAACGCGCGCCGAGATGGGGTGCGTTCACAAAAAGGGCCGACGCCGTCCACATTTAAACCAAAAAACAATCTTATCGCTGGAGAGATAGCAAGATGTGCTGAACCAGAGCGAGCGAGTGTCACGTGGCTGTTTTCACGGATCAAACCATAGCTGGAAATTTTGACCCGGGCGTTCCGCCGGGCCTTCCGACAACGATCACCGTCGTCACGATGGAAATCAACGATGCGGACGATGATGGCTTGATCCGGCCCAATTCCGGCGATCAGATCAACGGCAGCAACGTTAATTCGGTCTGGGACGGAGATACCGTCACGATAAACGGGGTGACGATCACCGGGGTGACGTTCTACACGGATGACGGGGCTCGCTATTTCACCCCTTCCGATGGCTCGGTCTTGCCGGATGGTGGAACGGCAACGGCCACCACCTTCGTCACGCAGAACACGCAGTTTCCGGTGGGCAGTTTCGGGCCCCCGTGTTTCGTCGCCGGGTCGCGGATCGCGGTGCCCGGCGGGTTTGTCCCGGTCGAGGGGTTGCGCATCGGGGATCTTGTGGAGACGCTGGATCATGGGGCGCAACCGATCCGCTGGATCGGGCAGCGCACGGTGCCGGGGCGCGGTGCCTTTGCCCCGATCCGGTTCGCGCCAAGGGCGCTTGGGGATCACGGGGCGCTTCTGGTCTCGCCGCAACACCGTATCCTGCTCGATGACTGGCGCGCGGCGTTCTACCTTGGGGAGGACGAGGCGCTTTGCCCGGCGCATATGCTGGTCAACGGCGACACCATCCACCGTGCGCCCTGTGCGCAGGTGACTTATGTGCATTTCATGTTCGATGCGCATGAAATCGTCATGGCCGAGGGATTGGCGAGCGAGAGTTTCCTGTTCGGCGATTATCTTTGCAAGGAAACCAGTGCGTTACGCGCCGAAATTATCGCGCTTTTCCCCGAGTTCGGGGGGCAGGGCCCGCAGATGAGCGCCGCGCGGCGCACGCTGCGGGCGCATGAGGCGCGATTGCTGCGCGACGGGGCTACGCCGCGCGACACCTGCGCCGCCTGACCCTACATCGAGAACGAGGTGCCACAGCCGCAGGACGAGCTTGCATTGGGGTTCTCGATCACGAAGCGTGCGCCGATCAGCTCTTCGCTAAAGTCGATCGTCGCCCCGGCGAGGAAGGGCAGCGAGACGCTGTCGACCACGACTTTCTGGCCCTGACCCTCGAGCACCATGTCGTCCTCGGCGGGCTGGTCGAGCTTGATGTCGTACTGGAACCCCGAGCAGCCGCCGCCTTCGACGGCGACGCGCAGGGCCTGATTCTGTTCGCCTGCTCCGATCTCTGCCAGACGGGCAAAGGCGCGCGGGGTCACAGTGGGGGGCATTTGCATGGCGCATCTCCGGGGATTGTCGTGTGCTGCATAACGTCGGTTTCACGTCGGTATTCGATCTGTAATATAGAGGTCGAGGCAACAGGCGACAAGGACATGCAGAATGACGGCTCCTTATGCCACCGATCCGGCGCGCAGCCGGGGCCGCCGCGTGCCCGAAGAGGAAAGCGCGTTCCGTTCGCCGTTTCAGCGCGACCGCGACCGGATCATCCATTCGAGCGCCTTTCGCCGATTGAAGCACAAGACGCAGGTCTTCGTCGCCCATGAGGGGGATTACTACCGCACCCGGCTGACCCATTCGATCGAGGTGGCGCAGGTGGCGCGCACGATCTCGGGGGCGCTTGGCCTCAATGCGGAACTGACCGAGGCGGTGGCGTTAGCGCATGATCTGGGACACACCCCGTTTGGCCATGCGGGCGAGGACACGCTGGCGGCCTTGATGGCCCCCTATGGCGGGTTCGATCACAACGCGCAGGCGCTGCGGATCGTGACCTTGCTGGAACGGCACTACGCCGCCTTCGACGGGCTGAACCTGACATGGGAGACGCTGGAGGGCATTGCCAAGCATAACGGCCCGGTCGCTGGTCCGCTGCCCTATGCGCTGGCCGATTACAACGCGGAGCACGATCTGGAGCTTGCCACCCATTCCGGGGCCGAGGCGCAGGTCGCGGCGCTGTCGGATGACATAGCCTACAACAACCACGACCTGCATGACGGGCTGCGCGCGGGTCTGTTCACCGATGACGAGATCGCCGCATTGCCCATCGTCGGCGATTGCTTTGCCGAGGTGGACCGGCTTTATCCCCGGCTCGATCCGAAACGCCGCAAGCATGAGGCGTTGCGCCGGGTGTTCGGGGTGATGGTGGGCGACGTGATCAGCGGCTCGCGCGCCACGCTGGCGGAGATGCAGCCCGCATCCGTCGAGGAAGTGCGCCATCTGGGTGTGCCGGTGATCCGGTTCTCGCCTGCGCTCTGGACGGATCTGCAGGCGATCCGCCGGTTTCTCTACACCCGCATGTATCGCGCGCCGAAAGTGAACGAGATGCGCGCCATGGTGCATCGCGTGGTCAGCGACCTGTTCCCGTTTTACCTCGATGCGCCCGAACATCTGCCCGAGGAATGGCGCAGCGACGTGGCGCAGGCCGCTGACCGTACCGCACTGGCGCGGCTGGTGAGCGATTACATCGCCGGGATGACCGACCGTTTCGCGTTGCAGAGCCATGCGCGGCTGATCGACGGTGACCCCGACCCGGCGACACCCGAAGGAGTATGAGCGATGGCCGTTGAACAACAGGCGGGCGAACTGGCCCCGGTGATGGTGTTCGCGCTGGTGGGCGCGCTGGGCGTCGGGGCGCAATGGCTGGCCTGGCGGCTGCGCATGCCCGCCATCGTGCTGATGCTGCTGGCGGGGCTGGCGGTGGGGCCGGGTCTGGGCCTGTTCGACCCGGCGCGCGATATCGGGCCGCTGATGGCCCCGATGGTGGCCATCGCGGTGGCGATCATCCTCTTTGAGGGCGGTCTGACATTGAACCTGCAGAGCCTGCGGGGGGCCGCCGAAGGGGTCTGGCGGCTGGTCATCATCGGCGCACCGCTTGGCTGGCTCGGTTCTACGCTGGCGCTGCATTATGCCGCCGGTCTGGAGTGGCCCGTTGCCGCCGTGTTCGGCGGGATCATGATCGTGACCGGCCCCACGGTGATCGCGCCGCTGCTGCGGCAGGCGCGGCTGGCGCGGCGCCCCGCGCAACTGCTGCAATGGGAGGCGATCGTCAACGATCCCGTTGGCGCGCTCGCCGCCGTGCTGGCCTTCGAGGTGGTGCTGGTGATGGCCGCATCCGAGACGGCGGGCGGGGCCGCGCTGTCGATGGCGTGGGGTATCGTGGTGGCGTTGGTGCTGGGGCTGGGGGCCGGTTGGGGGCTGGTCCGGGCCTTCACGGCGGGGCATGTGCCGGAATTCATGAAAGTGCCGGTACTTTTCGCGGTGCTGCTGGGGGTGTTCGCGCTGTCGGATACCGTGCTGCATGAGAGCGGGTTGCTGACGGTGACGGTGATGGGCGTCTACATGGCCAATACCGACCTGCCAAGCTATGCCGAACTGCGCAGGTTCAAGGAACATGCGACGGTATTGCTGGTGTCGGGTGTGTTCATCCTGCTGGCTGCGTCGATGAACATGGAGGCGCTGGCGCTGCTCGATGCCCGCGCGGCGGTGTTTGTCGTGGTGACGATCCTGCTGGTGCGCCCGGTAACGGTGATGGTCTCGCTTGTGGGCACCAAGGTGGCGATGAACGAACGGCTATTGGTGGCGTTCACCGGGCCGCGCGGCGTGGTTCTGGTGGCGGTGGCGGGTCTCTTCGGTGAACGGCTGGTGGCGCTTGGCTTTGAGGATGCCGCACGGCTCACGCCGCTGGCCTTTGCACTGGTGGCGGCGACGGTGGTGCTGCACGGGTTTTCCCTGCGCCCCATGGGGCAGCTTTTGGGGCTGGCGGGGCAGGGGGTGCCGGGGGTGATCATCGTCGGCGGCTCGCAATTCTCGGCCTCTCTTGGCAAGGCGCTGTCGGAGTTGGAGGTGCCGGTGCTGATCTCGGACCCCAATCGCACGCACCTGCGCACGGCCCGCGAGGCCGGGCTGCGCACATTTTTCGGCGATATCCTGTCAGAGGCCGCCGAGCACGGGGTCGAGATCGTGAATTTCGGGCGTGTTTTGGCGGTGACCGACAACGACGCCTATAACACGCTGGTGGCCACCGACCTTGCCCCGGAATTCGGGCGCGAGAATGTCTATCAGCTGCGCCGCGCGAAAGAGGACAATGCGCGCCATGCGCTGCCCGCCACGCTGGGCGGGCGCAAGATAGGCGGGGAGTTGGGCTATTACGAGATTGCCCGCCACATGAGCCAGGGATGGAAAGTGCGCGCCACCAAGCTGAGCGACAGTTACACGCTGGAGGACTGGCAGCGCGACAACCCCGACGCGGTGCCGCTGGCCGAATTGGCGGCGGGTGGCGGGCTGTCCTTTGTCACCCGCGAGAGCGAGGCCAAGGGTGGCGACGGCACGCGGCTTGTCGCGCTTGGGCCGCCGCGCGACACGGCGGACTAGGCGGAAAGGCGGGGCGCGGCACCCTCGGCGTTGCCCCCTTTGCTGCGTGGTGATACCTGTCGCGCGGGGTGCGTAGCGATCGGGTGGGTATACGTGTGAACGGGGGGCTGTCTGACAAGACGGTGATGATCGCGGCTGCGGGCTGCGATGCGGGGCGATGCCTTGCGGATGCCTGCGCGCAGGCGGGCGCGCGGGTGGTCGTGCTGGAGCAGACGGCCAGCCGGGCGCGGGCGGTGGCGCGGGCGTGGCCCGACATGATCGAGACGCTGGGCCTGAACGCGCTGCGGCCGGACCATTGTGACCGGCTTGGCGCGGTGTGGGACGCCACCCCGCTGGATCTGTTGCTGCATCTGCAGCCCCTTCGCATGCCGCGCCGCCCGGGGCTGGGCGCGTGATCGCGGTGTTTCGCGCGCCGGGGCCGGGGGCCCGCGCCGAAGATCTGGCCTATGATGCCGCGATGTGGGCCCTTGCAGGCCATATGCAGGAGGAATTCGGCAACCGCGCGATGGTCAATGCGTTGCGGCTGGCGCCCGAGGGCGCGGAGCGCTCCTGTGGCGCGCGGCTCTGGCCTGCGGTGGCGATGCTGACGGCGGGGGAGCGGGCCGGGCCCTGTGGCTCGGTTCTGCATCTGGGGCCTGAGTGATTGACGCGCGGGCTGGCGGTGGTAAACCGGCGCGCATCGCAGCAGGAAGGGCGTGCCATGAATCTCTTTACCGACATCCGCAGTCTCGTGCTGGACGCGCTGGCCCGGATGCAGGCGGCGGGGCAATTGCCCGAGGGTCTCGACATGGGGAATGTCACGGTGGAGCCGCCGCGCGATCCCGCGCATGGCGACATGGCGACGAATGCCGCGATGGTGCTCGCGAAGCCTGCCGGGCTGAAGCCGCGCGACATTGCCGCCACGCTGGCCGAGTTGCTGGCCGAGGACGACCGCGTTGCCGTGGCCGAGGTGGCGGGGCCGGGGTTTCTGAACCTGCGGCTGGCGCCGGGGCTGTGGCATGGCGTGCTGCGGACCGTGCTGGAGACGGGGCCGGATTTCGGGCGCTCGAACATGGGGCAGGGCCGCCGCGTCAATGTCGAATATGTTTCGGCCAACCCGACCGGGCCGCTGCATGTGGGCCATACGCGGGGCGCGGTCTTTGGCGATGCGCTGGCGAGCCTGCTGGATTTCAACGGCTATCAGGTCACGCGGGAATATTACATCAACGATGGCGGCGCGCAGGTCGATGTCCTGGCGCGGTCGGTCTACCTGCGGTATCTTGAGGCGCATGGGCAGGAGGTGGCGTTTGCCGATGGCACCTATCCGGGCGATTACCTGATCGAGGTGGGCCGCGCCCTCAAGGACAAGGTGGGCGAGGCCTATCTGGATCAGCCCGAAGAGGTCTGGCTGGAACCGATCCGCGAGTTTTCGACCCAAGCGATGATGGAACTGATCCGCGCCGATCTCAAGGCGCTCGGCGTCGAGATGGACGTGTTTTTCTCGGAAAAGTCGCTTTACGGCACCGGGCTGATCGAGGCGGCGATCGAGGATCTGCGGGGCAAGGACCTGATTTATCGCGGCGTGCTGGAACCGCCCAAGGGCAAGATGCCCGAGGATTGGGAGCCGCGCGAGCAGACACTGTTCAAATCGACCGAACACGGCGACGACGTGGACCGCCCGATCATGAAATCCGATGGCGGCTGGACCTATTTCGCGCCCGATATCGCCTATCACTATGACAAGATCAGCCGGGGGTTCGACCTGTTGATCGACGTGTTCGGCGCGGATCATGGCGGCTATGTCAAGCGGATGAAGGCCGCTGTTTCGGCGCTGTCGGAGGGGCGGGTGCCGGTCGATATCAAGCTGTGTCAGCTGGTCAAGCTCTACAAGAACGGCGAGCCGTTCAAGATGTCGAAGCGCGCGGGCACGTTCGTGACGCTGCGCGACGTGGTCGATCAGGTGGGCGCGGATGTGACCCGGTTTGTCATGCTCACGCGCAAGAACGACGCGCCGCTCGATTTCGATTTCGCACGCGTGATGGAGCAATCCAAGGACAACCCGGTGTTCTACGTGCAATACGCCAATGCGCGGGTGAATTCGGTGCTGCGCAAGGCGCAGCACGCGGGGATCGCGGTGGATGATGCCACGCTTGCGGCGGCGGATCTGTCGGGGCTGACCCATGAGGCCGAGATCGCGGTCGCCAAGAAGGTGGCCGAATGGCCGCGCCTTGTCGAGATCGCGGGCCGCTCGAACGAGCCGCACCGGGTGGCGTTCTATCTCTACGATCTGGCCTCGGATCTGCACGGGCTGTGGAATCGCGGCCATGACGAGCCGGCGCTGCGCTTTCTGCAAGAGGGTGATCCGGCCACGTCACAGGCGAAAATCGCCCTCGTGCGTGCCGTAACCGTTGTTATTTGCGCAGGTCTTGGTATCTTGGGTGTAACTCCGGCGGAAGAGATGCGTTAAGCGATCCGACATCAGGCCGGGGATGAGGCAGTATGATCAATTCCCGGCGGCCATGTATCGCCGGTGAGGCAAGAGGCAGAGCATGGCTGAAATGCACGATGCAGGGTTCGAACCCGCGCCCGCACGCACGGCGACACTCGGGACACTCACCAATATCACAGGCGCGGTCCTGTCACTTGCGCTTGTCGCGGGTGTAGGGGTCTGGGGCTATAAACTCATCATGCGCGATGTGTCGGGTGTGCCGGTGGTGCGCGCGGTCGAGGGGCCGATGCGGATGGCCCCCGAAGATCCGGGCGGGCAGGCGGCCGATCATCAGGGGCTGGCCGTCAATGCGGTGGCCGCCGAAGGCATCGCTGCGGCGCCTGCGGATCGCCTGATCTTGGCGCCGCCGCCGCTCGATCTGACGTTGGAGGATGTGCCGCGCGCGGCTGTTGCGGCGACTGAGGCGGCAGAGGTGAGCCCGACCGCCGAGGCGGGTGAGGAAACCCCGGATGACGCGCCCGAGGTGCTTCAGCAAGCCTCGGTGCAGGCGCTGGCCGATCTGGTCGCCGAAGACGTGGCCCCGCTGACCCCGCTCGATCCGCCGCAGGAGGATGCCGAAGAGGCCCCGCAGCAGGCGGCGGTCGAGGGTGGGCTGAGCCGGTCCTTGCGTCCGCGTCAGCGCCCCGATGTATCGCAGGCGGTGGCGCTCGCCGTGGCGGCGGCCCGCAGCACGGAGTCTGCGGCGCAAGAGATTGATCCCGAGGCGATCCCGACCGGAACGCGCCTCGCGCAGCTTGGGGCGTTCGAGTCGGCGGCTGTCGCGCGTGAGGAATGGGACCGGTTGCACAGCCGGTTCGAGGATTTTCTGGAGGGCAAGAACCGGGTCATTCAGAAGGCCGAGAGCGGCGGGCGGACCTTTTACCGGCTGCGCGCCATGGGCTTTGCCGATCTGGGCGAGGCGCGGCGGTTCTGTTCGGCGCTGGTCGCCGAACGCGCCGATTGCATTCCGGTGGTCACCCGGTGACGCGCTATGGCGCGATGATCCTCGATGCCGAAGGGCGGTGTCTGACCCCTGACGAGAAAGCGTTTTTTCGCGATGCGCGCCCATTCGGGTTTATCCTGTTCGCGCGCAACATCGACACGCCGGATCAGGTGCGGGCGCTTTGTGCCGAGATGCGCGAGGCGGCGGGGCATGACGCGGTCATCAGCATAGATCAGGAGGGCGGGCGCGTGCAGCGGCTGCGCGCGCCGCAGTGGCGCGACTGGCCCGCGCCGCTGGATCAGGTGGCACAGGCCGGGGCAGAGGCCGCTCGGGCGATGTATCTGCGCTACCGGATCATTGCGGCGGAACTGCATGCGCTCGGGCTCGACAGCAATTGCGCGCCGCTGGTCGATGTGGCCGGGCCGGGCACGCATCCGTTCCTGCGCAATCGCTGCTACGGCGAGGACGCGGAAAGGGTGGCGGCGATCGGTCGTTCGGTGGCGGATGGCCTGCTGGACGGGGGCGTTTTGCCGGTGGTCAAGCACATCCCCGGCCACGGCCGCGCCGAGGCGGACAGCCATCACGATCTGCCGGTAGTGAATGCTGTGAAGAGTGACCTGCAAGCTGTTGATTTTGAGCCGTTTCGGAAGTTGAGCGATCTGCCGCTCGGGATGACGGCGCATCTTGTATATTCGGCCATCGACGGCGAGCCCGCCACGCTGTCGGCGCCGATGATGCGGGTGATCCGGGACGAGATCGGCTTTGACGGTTTGATCATGACCGACGATATCTCGATGAAGGCGCTGCAGGGCACGCTGCCTGATCTCACGCACAAGGCGCTTGGCGCAGGCTGTGACGTGATCCTGCATTGCAACGGCACGCTGGCGGAGCGGCAGGCGGTGGCGGAGGCGGCGGGCGAGATGTCTGACGCGGCGCAGCGCCGCGCGGAACGGGCGCTGACATGGCGCAAATCGCCTGATCCGGTTGACATTTCGGCCCTCTCGGCGCAGCTTGACGCGCTGATGAGTGGGCGCGTGCATGGCTGAGGACGACTTCGATCAGGGTGAGGCAGTGACCAATGTGGCGGACCGTCTGGCCGCCGAGGCGCTGATCGTCGATGTGGACGGGTTCGAGGGGCCGCTCGACCTGCTGCTGACGCTGAGCCGGACGCAGAAGGTGGATCTGCGCAAGATTTCCGTGCTGCAACTGGCGCAGCAATATCTTGCGTTTGTGGAGCGCGCCAAGGCGTTGCGGCTGGAACTGGCCGCCGATTATCTGGTGATGGCGGCGTGGCTGGCGTTTCTGAAATCACGGCTGCTGCTGCCGCCCGACCCGACCGAGGACGGGCCCTCGGGCGAGGAACTGGCGGCGCATCTGGCGTTTCAGCTAGAGCGGTTGCAGGCAATGCGCGATTGCGCGGCGCGGCTGATGGGGCGCGACCGGCTGGGGCGGGATTTCTTTGCGCGCGGCATTCCCGAGGACGTGATGCGGCTGCGCAAGGTGCAGTATACCGCGACGTTGCTGGAACTGATGCAGGGCTATGCGCGGATCAGGACGCGCGACGAGTTTCGCCCCTATGTCATGGACCGGGACGCGATTTTCACCATGGAACAGGCGCTGGAGCGGTTGCGGGGGCTCATTGGTTTCGCCGGGACATGGACGGATATCTCAAGCTATCTGCCCGACGCATTCACCACCGATCCGGGGCGGCGCAGGTCGGCGACGGCCTCGACCTTTGCGGCCTCGCTGGAACTGGTGAAGGAAGGCCGGGTGGAATTGCGGCAGGCCGAGACATTTGCCCCGATCGAGCTGCGGCGTAAGGATTAAGAGTTTGTCAGAAGAAACAGAAAAGAAAGAAGAAAGCCTGTTCGACGCGCCGCCCATGGCGGAGCAGGAGCGGATGGTCGAAGCGATGCTGTTTGCCAGTGCCGAGCCGCTGAGCACGCGCGATATGGGCGAGCGGATGCCGCATGGCTGTGATCCGGCGGAAGCGGTGGTGCATTTGCGCAAAAGGTATGAGGGGCGTGGGGTCAGGGTGGCCAAGGTCGGCGATGCCTGGGCGATGCGCACCGCGCCCGACCTGGGCTATCTGATGAGCCGCGAGACGGTGGAGACCCGCAAGCTGAGCCGGGCGGCGATCGAGACATTGGCGATCATCGCCTATCATCAGCCGGTCACGCGGGCCGAGATCGAGGAGATCCGGGGCGTGTCGGTCAGCCGGGGCACCGTCGACCAACTTCTTGAAATGGAATGGATTCGCTTTGGTCGGCGCAAGATGACGCCGGGGCGTCCGGTGACCTTTGTGGTGACGCAGGAGTTTCTGGATCAGTTCGGGCTGGAGAGCGCGCGCGATCTGCCAGGGCTCAAGGAATTGCGCGCGGCTGGGTTGCTGGAGAACCGTCCGCCGCCCGGCACGATGCCGCAACTGGGCGAGGGCGAAGAGGCCGACGAGAGCGAGACCGCGCCCGGGCAGAACGAATTGTTCGAGGATTGAGGCGGTTTGCATCGGCCTGTCAACTTTTACCGGCCTTGCCCTGAAATCTGCACGTTTGCGTGTTATAGTCTGCCAGAGGCAGCGAGAGGAGAGGCGCAATGAACGCCAATCAGATGATCAACATGGTGATCCGCATCGTCATGCGCCGGTTTCTGAGCCGGGGTGTGAATGCGGGGATGGACGCGGTCGGCAAGCGCATGGGTGGCGGGGCCAAGCGCCCGCCCCGGGATAGCGATCACCGGTCCTGATCGGGCGAGGCGCTGCGCCACGCGGTCCACGCGTCGGGCGTGTCGAGATCGGTGGTGGCGCGGGTGCCCGGTAATCTGACGGTTTGAACGGGG
This sequence comes from Roseovarius tolerans, assembly GCF_900109855.1. Classification (GTDB taxonomy): domain Bacteria; phylum Pseudomonadota; class Alphaproteobacteria; order Rhodobacterales; family Rhodobacteraceae; genus Roseovarius; species Roseovarius tolerans. Next base: position 42,874 of record NZ_FOBO01000001.1, read on the forward strand.
TTGGCGCGCAGGATGTCCTGTGCGCCCTGATCGCCTGTGAGGTGGCGCATCGCAGGCAGGAAATCGGCCGGGAAGAGCACGGGATGTCCTGGGGTTCCGTCCTGGGCCGTGGCACGGATTATTTTACTCTCATCATAGGCTTGCAGCACGGTGTTAATGTCCTCTGCGGTGAGGTCCGGCAGATCGGGCAAGAGCACCAAGAGCGCGCTATGGTCGTGGCGCAGTGCCCAATCAGCCCCGGCGCGCAGTGAGGCCGAAAGGCCGGTGGCGGCATCCTCGACAACGAGGGTGGAGAGATGCGGCTGCGCGAGATCGCGCAACGCCTCGGTCCGCTGCGGCCGGTCGGGCGGCAGGGTGACGAGCACGGGATGGCCGAGGCCGAGCGCCATTTCGACCCGGTCGCGCAGAAGGGGCGCACCGCGCACCTCCTCCATCAGCTTGTCGCGCCCGCGCATCCGCGACGAGGCCCCGGCGGCGGGAATGAGGATCAGCACATCCGCCATGCCGTCAGCGGATCACGTTCATCCGCAGTTTCAGCCCGCGCCGTGCCTCTTGTGGTAAGTGGCGGTTGAGGTGGCGGTTGATCAGCCCGAAAATCCCGATGATCACCAGCGTGAGCAGGATAAAATACCCCGCAAGGATCGGGTAGGGCACGAAGGGGTTGAAGGTCTTGTCGGCGAAGTAGTTGGCGTAATAGAGCGCGTCGCCGCGTTGCTGCCAGGCCGGAAAGCCCGAGAAAAAGACCAGCGTGGTGGCGTGAAAGAGAAAGATCGCCTCATTCGTGTAGGCGGGCCAGGCGAGGCGCAGCATGGTGGGCCAGATGATCCGGCGAAACCGCGCCATGCCGGTGAAGCCGTAAGCATCGGCGGCCTCGACATCGCCCTTGGGGATGGAACGCAGCGCGCCGTAGAAGATCTCTCCGGAATAGGCGGCGGTGTTGAGAAAGAGCACGATCAGCGCCCCGAGCCAGGCCGAGGTGAAGGCGTCGAAGACCGGGCTGACGGATTTCAGCGAGAGGAACAGGAAATAGGCGAAGAAGAACTGGATAAAGAGGGGCGAGCCGCGAAAGACGAAGATGAACCATTCCGAGGGTTTGCGCAGGAGCGGGTTCTGCGCACCCTTGCCAAGCGCCACGAGCGTGGCGAGGAAGAACCCGGCCAGAAGGGCGAGCACGCCGAAATAGACATTCCAGATCATCCCCGACCCGATCAGGGTGAAATGCTCGCACAGCGTATAGCCTTCGCGCGGGAGCAGGCGTTCGCCGTAGCCGAGCGAGCGGAAGGCGTAGTCCTGAACGGTCTGCCAGCAACTCATGCGGCTTTCCTCTGCGCTTCGCCGCCCGTCGTGGCCTGTCCGTGGGTGAGGCGCTGCATCAGGCGTTCGAGATAAAGCTCGGAAATGCGGGTGAGGCCGAGGTAGAAGACCATCAGGCCGAGAAAATACCACATCCGCCAGTCACCATGCGGGTAGTCGGTAAAGCGGGGGTTGGCGGTGCCGCCCAATTCGCGCGCCCAGTAGACGATATCCTCGACCCCCAGAAGGAAGAGCAGCGGCGTGGCCTTGGTCAGCACCATCCAGAGATTGCTGAGGCCGGGCAGCGCGTAGACCCACATCTGCGGCACGAGGATGCGCCAGAAGGTCTGACGCCGCGAGAAGCCGTAGGCGGCGGCGGTTTCAAGCTGCGCATGCGGAACGGCGCGCATGGCGCCAAATAGGACGTTGGCGGCAAACGCGCCGAACACGATGGCGAAGGTCAGGACGGCGAGGAAAAAGCCGTAGGTTTCGTGCATCCATTGTGGATCGTTGCCGAGGGGCAGCTTGGCCGCCTGACAGACGACGAAATCATTGCCCTGCCAGATCGCCTGGTCCCAGTCGGGGCATTTGACCTTGTGGCGGATCGCCTCGAAGAGCTGATCGAGGGCGATGACGAAAAAGAGAAAGAACGCGATATCGGGCACGCCGCGCACGATGGCGATATAGCCCTTGCCGAACCATGCGATCGGCCAGATCCGCGAGCGCGCCGCCATTGCCCCGCCGAAGCCGAAGGCGAGCGCGGTGGGGGCGGTGATCGCCAGCAAGAGCAGGACGGTGCCGGTGGCGACATAGAGATTGGCGTGCTTGCCCGTGGTGAGGTAGCACGACAGCCATTTCAGGCCCTCAAGAGTCGATGGATCGGCGCAGAAGGAAAAAATGGCGGTCTCCCTCGGGTGGAGAGGCCCCCGCGCAGGGCGCGCGGGGGCGGGATTAGGTCACTCGAAGGTCGAGGAGACTTCCCATTTCTTGATCATTTCGTTGAGCGAGCCGTCATCCTTCATCGACTGGATTGCGGCATCAAAGGTTTCGCGCAACTCGCCATCGGATTCGCGCACGCCCATGCCGACGCCGCCGCCAAGCGGCACGTCTTCGCCCACGAACATCAGGTCGGCATCTTCGGCCGCGACGGGCGCGAGGAAGGACTTGTCGGCCAGCACCGCATCCGCCTCGCCGTTGCGGACGGCGGCGATGGTTTCTTCAGGCGTGGCAAACTCGACCAATGTGGCCCCGGATTCGGCGACGTAACCCGCCTGAATGGTGCCGGTCTGTGCGGCGATCACGCCGCCGGTGACGTCCACGCCCTCGGACATGCCGAGATAGGCCGAGGGGTCGGGGGGCGTGTAGTTCTGGGTGAAGTCGATGACCTGATCGCGCTCGTCGGTGATCGACATGCCGGCGATGATGGCGTCATAGTTGCCCGAAACGAGGTTGGGGATGATGCTGTCCCAATCGTTCGTCACCCATTCGCAGTTGAGTTCTGCGCGGGTGCACAGCTCGTCGCCAAGTTCGCGCTCGAAGCCGTCGACCTCTCCCGCGTCATTGATGAAGTTCCACGGGGGGTAGGCGCCCTCAGTCCCGAGGCGGACGACGTCCTGTGCCATGGCCATACCCGCCATCATGGCGAAGGCGGCGGTGGAAAGCATGAGTTTTTTCATGAGTGGTTTTCTCCCTTTGGTTGGTTGGTCTCAGGCGGCCATGGTGGAGCTGAGAAAGCCCTGTAGCCGCTCGGATTTCGGTGCGCCGAAGAGCGCGTCGGGCGCACCTTCTTCTTCGATCAGGCCCTGATGCAGAAAGACCACGTGGTCGCTGACATCGCGGGCCATGCTCATGTCGTGGGTGACGATCATCATGGTGCGGCCCTCATTGGCCAGATCCTTGATCACGCGGATCACCTCTTGTTCAAGTTCCGGGTCGAGGGCCGAGGTCGGCTCGTCGAAGAGTAGTGCCTCGGGCTCCATGCAGAGGGCGCGGGCGATGGCGGCGCGCTGTTGCTGGCCGCCCGAAAGCTGCGCCGGGTAGACGTCGCATTTGTCGCCGATGCCCACCTTGTCGAGATAGCCGCGCGCGGCGTGCTCGGCCTCGGCGCGGTCACGGCCCAGAACGGTGACGGGGGCCTCCATCACGTTTTGCAGGATGGTCATGTGGGCCCAGAGGTTGAATTGCTGAAACACCATGGAAAGGTTGGTGCGGATGCGCAGGACCTGACCCGCGTCCGCCGGGTGACGGTTCAGTCCCTCGCCGCGCCATGTCACCGGCTCCCCCTTGAAGAGGATATCGCCCTGCTGGCTGTCTTCGAGCAGGTTGGCGCAGCGCAGAATGGTGGATTTGCCCGACCCGGACGAGCCGATGAGCGAGATCACATGCCCCTTGGGCGCGGTGATATCGACGCCCTTGATTACCTCGAGCGCGCCGTAGGCCTTGTGCAGATTACGGATTTCGAGGACCGGAGTCGTGGTCAAGCGCGTCACCCTGTTGGCTGGTCGTTTATCGTTTTCATGACAATAGGGCTGAAAAAATGGTGCAATGCAACTTGCAATGCGGGCGAATGGCGGGGCTGGCGTCCGAATTGACGTATCGTCAGCTCAATTCGGAGGCGGTGGCGGGGGATTGGGCACGGCGAGATAATCCGTTGCGGGCAGACGGATCAGGCCGGTGATCCCGAGGGTTGTGCGGTCGGGTTGCGACAGCCCGGCGATGGCGGTTTGCAGCGCGTTGAAGAGCGGCGCGGGGTCGCGGTCTCGGGCGGTGATATAGGGCAGGGCCGGGGTTGGGTCGGTGCGGGCGAGAACGCGCAAACCGTCGGTGAATCGGTCATGGGCGTGAAGGATTTCCCATGTGAGGGCGTCGATGGCGGCGATATCTGCGCGGCCCTCTGAGACGGCCATGGCCGAAGCGCGATGCGCGCCGGTCTGGACCGGGTTCGAGAAGTGGAAGCCGCGCGCGGCGGCCCATGTCTGCGGCGCCGCCCAGCCGGATTGCGAGAGCGCCTCGTTATAGGCGAAGGGAGTGGCGGCGAAGGCCTCGGGTGTGTCGCGCGGATCGTCGGCGCGGATCACAAGGGCGCTGCAATAGTGCCCCGGCGGACAGTCGGGCAGGGCGAGCACGGGCGTGCCGATGAGCTGCACATGAGGGTGCAGCCGGGCGCGGAACGGGTAGCCGCAGGTCTGCGCGATGAGCAGATCGGGGCTTTGCCAGATGTTCCAGAGATCGCCGTCGCGGGTGAGCGTCTCGGGGCCGTATCCCAAAGCCGCGCGCAGGCCTTGCCAGAGCCGGTCATTGGCCGCCACCGTCTCGGGGCGGTCATACATCGGCAGGGCGGCGATCATCCGGTGGATGTGACCCGTTGGCGGGCGAGCGCGCTGTCGCGGTCGGAGATGCCCAGAAAGTTCGAGACCAGTCGCAGCAGCGAATCCTCGTGGCTCTCGCGTTCGCCATCGGCGAGGGCCACCTGCCACAGTGCCTCGATCACCGCGACACGCTCTTCGTAGGGCACGGCATCCTTGATCGCGCGGGTGAAGCGGACGGTGTCGGGGGCCTCGGATTCGAGGGTTTCGGCATCCATGCGCAGGGCCTCTGCCGCGTCATGCGAGAGGTTGTACCGTGCCTCGACGATGCGGGTGATTCGAATGATTTCGGCGGCCGCGTAATCGCCATCGCTGCGGGCGACACGGACAAGCAGGGCGGTGAGCGCCAGACGGGCATCGCCATCGTCGAGCGGATCAGGTTCGGGCTGGATGAGCCGGTTGAGGAAATCTGCGAACATGGGCACAGGTATAGGGCGATGCGGCGCGCGGGCCAATGGAGAATTGCGCGCGGTTACTGCGCCTCGGCCTGCGCGCGGGCGGTGTCGCTGTCGGCATGGCTGAGCCCCATCGCCTCGCGGGCGGCGTCGAGCACCTGCAGCTCCTGAGGTTGGCTGTCGCCATCCGAAAGGACCACTTCCCAAAGCGCCTCGAGTGCGGCGACGCGGGCCTCGAGGCGGACGGTTTCGCGGATCAGGAGGCCGAATCGGTCGGTATCGGGGGCGGCATGTTCGAGTTTCTCGCAGGTGGCGCGCATCTTGGCCGCCTCGATCGGTTTCAGCCCGTAAAGCCGGGTGAGGAGGCGGTCGATACGCTTGATTTCCGCGAGGTCGTAATGGCGGTCGGACTTGGCGACACGCACCATCAGTGCCCCGAGTGCGAGTTTCTCGTCGGGTTCGGGCAGGGGGCCGGGCTTGGGCGCCTGAAAGGCGTGCAGGATACGGGACAGCATGCATAAATCGTAATCCGCGCGGGCCGCGCACCCAAGCGAATTCTCGCTGATCGCATGCGAGGCGCGCGAAAATGTGCAGCGCCGCAACGGTGACACAATTGCTCCCAAGAAATCCCATTTTGTGGGCCGAAAGAAAGGCATGCTGCTAGTTGAAATACGGAGTTTGATATGAGCGAGGCTGACGCGTGGGCCGGGATGTCGGCAGAGGCGCAATTGGCACAGCTTCGCAGCCTGCCAGTCCGGGAGATGGCCGATCTTGCCACCAATTATGACTGGTCACAGCATCCCGAGTCGGTGCTGGGCTGGGCCATGGCGCAAAAGGGAATCGATCTGCGCGTGGCCGTTTGCGTGTTTTTCAACGGCGCACCGGAGCGCTTCAATTACATGCCCAAGGGTCACGTGCCCGCCCCGCTGCGCGGCACGGCGCGGGTGCTCGACAATATCTGCCTACGGATCAATAGCGGGTTCTATCTGGTGCAGCCCGGCAGCAAGCCGTCGAGCGACAGATCTCTGCGGCGATGGCTCGAGTATCAGGCGGCAGACCGGCGCGAAGGGCGGCGCGGGCGCTGGATCCTCGACGAGGCGATTCTTGCGCCGATGCTGAATGATGAATTGAGCGCGCCGCCGGAGCAGACCGCCTGGCGGAACGCGCGCCCGAGCTTTTGGCGCGCGCTGCTGGCCCCACTGATCGGGCTGGGGGTGGATCGCGATATCCTGAAATACAAGGAGCCGCGCGGCTGAGGCGTCAGACCAGCCGCGAGGTTTCCACCGCCGCGCGCAGGAAATCCGCGAAAAGCGGGTGCGGCGCGAAGGGTTTGGATTTCAGTTCCGGGTGATATTGCACGCCGATGAACCACGGGTGATCCGACCATTCGACGATTTCGGGTAGGCGGCCATCGGGGGACATGCCCGAAAAGGTCAGGCCGCAGTCTTCAAGTTTCTCGCGATACTTTGTGTCCACCTCGTAGCGGTGGCGGTGGCGTTCGTCGATCTGGGTCGTGCCATAGATCTGCGCCACGCGAGAGCCCTCCTTGAGCACCGCGTCATAGGCGCCGAGGCGCATGGTGCCGCCCTTGTCGTCGCTGACATTGCGGCTGACCTTTTCGTTGCCCTGCACCCATTCCTTGAGGTGGTAGACCACCGGCTCGAAGCGTTTTTTACCGGCCTCGTGATCGAATTCCTCGGAGCCCGCATGTTTGAGCCCGGCGACGTTGCGCGCCGCCTCGATCACCGCCATTTGCATGCCCAGACAGATGCCGAGATAGGGGATCTTGCGGGTGCGGGCAAATTCGGCGGCCTTGATCTTTCCTTCGGTGCCGCGCTCGCCGAAACCGCCCGGAACCAGAATGGCGTGGAAGCCTTCGAGATGCGGCGCAGGGTCTTCGCGCTCGAAAATCTCGGCATCGACCCATTCGACGTTGACCTTGACCCGGTTGGCCATGCCGCCATGAATGAGCGCCTCCTTGATCGACTTGTAGGCGTCTTCCAGTTGCACGTATTTGCCGACAATGGCGATATTGACCGCGCCGTCGGTGTTTTGGATGCGGTCGACCACGTCCTGCCACACGTTGAGGTCGGGGCGCGGCGCGGGGCTGATCTGGAAGGCGTCAAGCACGGCCTGATCGAGCCCTTCGTGGTGATAGGCCAGCGGCGCCTCGTAGATCGACTTGAGGTCATAGGCGGCGACGACGTGCTCCTTGCGGACGTTGCAGAAGAGCGCGATCTTTTCGCGTTCCTTGTCGGGAATCGGCTGTTCCGAGCGGCAGACGAGGATATCGGGGGCGATGCCGATGCTCTGCAATTCCTTGACCGAGTGCTGGGTCGGCTTGGTCTTGAGTTCGCCAGAGGCGGCGAGATAGGGCAGCAGCGTGAGGTGCATGAAAATGCATTGCCCGCGCGCCCGGTCATGGCTGAACTGGCGGATCGCCTCGAAGAAGGGCAGACCTTCGATATCCCCGACGGTGCCGCCGATCTCGCACAGCATGAAATCGACTTCCGTCTCGCCGATGGCGAGGAAGTCCTTGATTTCATTGGTGACGTGGGGGACGACCTGAATGGTCTTGCCGAGGTAATCGCCACGGCGTTCGCGTTCGAGCACATTGGAATAGATCCGGCCCGAGGAGACGGAATCGGTTAGCCGGGCGGGCACGCCGGTGAAGCGTTCATAGTGGCCGAGATCGAGATCGGTTTCGGCCCCGTCATCGGTGACGAAGACCTCGCCATGCTCGAACGGTGACATGGTGCCCGGATCGACGTTGAGATAGGGGTCGAGTTTGCGCAGGCGGACCGAGAAGCCGCGCGCCTGCAAAAGCGCACCGAGAGCGGCCGAGGCCAGCCCCTTGCCAAGCGAGGATACGACGCCGCCGGTGATGAAAATGTAACGTGCCATGCGCGCGCAAAGCCCCCCGTGATACTGCGTTTGTGATGCTTGATCAAAAGCCCGGATTGGCCCTGAAAAGGCCATCCATCACGGGATTTAACCAATAGAGGATTCGGGAGGGATGCGCAAGCAGACCGCAAGATCATGTTGCGGTTTTGGCGCGGCCCTCAATCGTTTGTGGTCAGTCGGCGGTGGGCGTCAGCGGGGCTGTGTCGCCCGAGGACGGCGGCAGGAGCGAGCCGTCGTCGGGCAGGCCGGGCACGCTTTGCTCCACCGGGGCGGGTTGGTCGCCAAGACGGTCGAGCACCGAACTGCCCGCCGATTGCTGCGCTGCGATGATGGTCAGCGTGATCGAGGTCACGATGAACGCCGCCGCGAGGATCCATGTGACCTTGCCCAGGGCCGTGGCCGCGGCCCGGCCCGTCATGGCGCCGCCGCCACCGCCGCCCATTCCAAGCCCGCCGCCTTCGGAGCGTTGCAGCAGCACCACGCCGATCAGCGCGAGCGCCAGAAGCAGGTGGATGGTCAGGACGACGTTTTCCATGGGTCACAGGGCCTATCACTTGATCGCGGTCTGCGCGGTATCTATGCAATTCCGCTGCCGCCCGCAACCCGGCAATGTGGGAGGCTTTGGCAGAGGGGTCTTCTGGTGCGGGTCGGAAGAAACTCAGCCGGGGCGGGGGAAGCCGGAGCTTTCATTGGCGCCTGGCTGTCGATGAGGTGCATGCGTCGGATGCATTGGTCGGGATTGGCCTGGAGCGGTCATCTGATTGAAGCACCCTGCGCGGAACAAGGCCGAAGGCCGCCGCGCATCGCCGGGCCGCCCCCCCGGCACGGCGATTTGGCTGCAACCAGCTCTGCGCTCGCATGTTTTTCGGTCTTGGCTGATATAAAATCTTGCCAAACCAACGTTGGATCGCCGCACCGCGGCCCGGCGATGCGCGGCTCACTGCCAAGGTCCGCTCCAGCCCATTCGCGCCGTCTGTTTTCGGGACACGCATTCCACGGCACAACCGCAAAGACTACGGCCTCTCGGCCATCCGCGCTACTCGTCCACATCATCCATATCCGCCTGCCCCGAGAGCTTGCGGCGGACGTGGGACCAGCTGAGCCCGATGCCGAGCACCAGCGACAGCGCGACCAGCGCCAGCCAGACATTCAGCGTGGGATTGTCGAAGCTGATCCACCCGAAATCATGCAGCACCCAGACCAGTGCCGCCGCGATCGCCAGCACCAGCCCCATGCCGAAGCCGCCGATGGAGCGCAGCGTGGCGCGCAGGTAGATGATGTAGCCGACCAGCAGGATCAGCCCCAGAAGAACCGTCAGCGGCATCTGCGCGCTGAAATTACCCCGTGCCCAGGTGATGAAATTCCACTGGGTCGGGTTGAAGGTCAGCGCCAGCAGCACGAAGGCCACCGCCCATCTTGCCAGAAATCCCATGTCACCCTCGCTTTTGCACTGCACGGCCCCGATGTGCCGCAGGGCGGACGCGCTGTCCAGTGGGGCGCGGTGATTTAGCTGTTTCGCCCGCGTGCGGCCCCCGTTATACCGGCGCGCGGTTTGGACCAAATGCCGAGGGGTAAATCATGGCAAATGTCGTCGTCGTCGGGGCCCAGTGGGGGGACGAGGGAAAAGGCAAGATCGTGGACTGGCTGAGCGAGCGCGCCGACGTGATCGCGCGGTTTCAGGGTGGCCACAACGCGGGCCATACCCTCGTGATCGACGGCAAGGTCTACAAATTGAACGCGCTGCCCTCGGGCGTGGTGCGGGGTGGCAAGCTGAGCGTGATCGGCAATGGCGTGGTGCTCGACCCGTGGCATCTGGTGAAGGAGATCGCGCAGATCACCGAGCAGGGGGTGTCGATCACGCCTGAGACGCTGATGATCGCCGAGAACACCCCGCTGATCCTGCCGATTCACGGTGAGCTTGATCGCGCCCGCGAAGAGGCCGCGAGCAAGGGTACCAAGATCGGCACCACCGGGCGCGGCATCGGCCCCGCCTATGAGGACAAGGTGGGACGTCGCGCGGTGCGGGTGGCCGATCTGGCCGATGAAGAGACGCTGATCGCGCGGGTGGACCGGGCGCTTCAGCATCACGACCCGCTGCGTCGGGGGCTGGGGATCGAGGCGGTGGACCGCGAGGCGCTGATCGCGCAGCTGATGGAGATCGCGCCGCAGATCCTGCCCTATGCCGCCCCGGTCTGGAAGGTGCTCAACGAGCAGCGCCGGGCGGGCAAGCGGATCCTTTTTGAGGGCGCGCAGGGTGCGCTGCTGGACATTGATTTCGGCACTTATCCCTTTGTCACCTCGTCGAATGTGATCGCAGGCCAAGCGGCGACGGGTGTCGGGATCGGGCCGGGCTCGATCGATTACGTGCTGGGCATCGTCAAGGCCTACACCACCCGCGTGGGCGAGGGGCCGTTCCCGACCGAATTGCAGGACGCAGATGGCCAGCGATTGGGTGAGCGGGGCCATGAATTCGGCACCGTGACCGGGCGGCAGAGGCGCTGCGGCTGGTTCGACGCCTGCCTCGTGCGGCAGACCTGTGTCACGAGCGGCGTGAACGGCATTTCCTTCACCAAGCTCGACGTGCTTGACGGATTCGAGACGCTCAAGATCTGCGTGGCCTATGATCTCGACGGCAAGCGGCTGGATTACCTGCCGATTGCCGCCGAGGAGCAGGCCCGCTGCACGCCCGTCTACGAGGAACTGCCGGGCTGGTCCGAATCGACCGAGGGCGCGCGTAGCTGGGCCGATCTGCCTGCCAACGCGATCAAATACGTGCGCCGCGTCGAAGAGTTGATCGACTGTCCGGTTGCGCTACTCTCCACCTCACCGGAGCGCGAGGACACCATCCTCGTGACCGACCCGTTCGCGGATTGAGGAGGCGGAATGCTCAGCTACAAGGCCCGGAAACGCTGGTCTCTGGTAGTGCTTCTGGTGGGGCTGCCCGCCTATATCGTGGCTGCCGTGAGCCTTGTGAACTGGATCGACCGACCGTCGTTCTGGGTTGAACTGCTGGTGTATGTGGGGCTGGGCTTCATCTGGATCATCCCGCTCAAGCGGCTGTTTCTTGGCGTCGGTCAATCCGACCCGGATGAACGCCGGGATTAACTGCGGCTTTCACCTTTCTGAAAATACTCGACTAAACCCCGGTGCAAGTCATGACCTGCGCCGGGGTTTTGCGATCAGCCCCGCATCCGCGCGCCGTCGGCGTCAAAGAGTGGCTTGGTGATCAGCCGGGCGGCGCGGCGGTGGCCGAGGATTTCGATCTCGGCCGTCAGCCCGTCGCGCGCGCGTTCGGTCGGAATGAGGGCGAGGGCGATGGATTTTCCTGCGTGGTGCGAGTACCCCCCCGAGGTGCAGAAACCGTGCACTTCGCCCTCGATCCAGACCGGTTCGTAGCCGTTCACATCGGCATCCTCGGCCTCGACCTCGAAGGCGACGAGCGTGCGCGCAGCTCCTTGGGCGCGCTCGGCCTCTGCCGCCGCGCGGCCGATGAAATCGGTGTTTTTCTGCCACGCGATGAAGCGGTCCATGCCGGTCTCTGCAGCGGTATAGTCGGGCGAGAACTCGCGCAGCCACGCGCCGAAGAACCGGTCGAGCCGCAGCGACATCATCGCGCGCATGCCGAAGGGTTTCATGCCGTGGTTCTGCCCTTCGCTCCACAGCACGTCCCAGAGCGCGCGTTGCGCCATCGGGTCGCAATAGATTTCGTATCCGAGATCGCCGGTGTAGCTGACGCGCTGAATGAGGCAATCGACCATGCCGAGGACGGCAGGGCGGATATCCATGAATTTCATGTCCGCGAGCCTGTCGCGAGTGCAGGCGATGAGCACGTCGCGCACCTTTGGTCCCGCGATCTGGAAGCCGTTGAGGCGATCCGAGATGTTCTCGACCCGCACGCCCGCCGCCTCGTTTTGGGCGAACCAGCGCATGTGGAACGCCTGCGCGCCGTAGGAGGCGGTGAGTTGGAAGGTCTCATCGTTGAGGCAGGACACGGTGAAATCGCCCCATAGCCGTCCTTTGGGCGAGAGCATCGGGGTGAGCGAGAGCCGCCCCGGTTTGGGAATGCGCCCGGCCATGATCCGGTCGAGCCAGTCGCGGGCACCTCTGCCGCTGACGAGGTATTTTCCGAAATTGTGCACCTCGTTGATGCCGACACTCTCGCGCACGGCGCGGACCTCGCGGGCCGTCGCCTCCCACGCGTTGGAGCGGCGGAAGGAGGGGGTCTCTAGGCGCGGCTCGTTATCTTCGGCGAAGTAGTTGACCACCTCCAGCCCGTATTGCGCGCCCCAGACGGCGCCCATCCGGTCGAACACGTCATACATCGGGGTTTGACGGAAGGGGCGGGCGGCGGGCAGTTCCTCGTTCGGGTAGGAGACGGAGAAGCGTTTTTGATAGTTTTCAATGACTTTCGGGCGGGTATAGCCCGGGCTGATCCAGTCGCCGAAGCGGGCCACGTCCATGGCGGTGACGTCGCGCTCGCATTCGCCTTCGGTCATCCATTGCGCCAGCATCAGGCCGACGCCGCCACCTTGGGAAAAGCCCGCCATCACGCCGCAGGCCGACCAGTAGCCGCGCAGGCCGGGGATGGGGCCGACCAGCGGGTTGCCGTCGGGGGCGAAGGTGAAGGGGCCGTGAATGACCGATTTGACGCCCGCGCGCTCCAGCACGGGAAAGCGGCGATAGGCAAATTCGATGCTGGCCTCGATCTTGTCGAGGTCGTCGGGCAGCAGTTCATGGCCGAAATCCCAGGGCGTGCCGTCCACCGCCCAGGGTTTGCAGGGTTGTTCATAGAAGCCGATGCACAGGCCGCGCCCTTCTTGCCGCAGATAGCTTTCGCCGGCCGGGTCCATGACATGGGGGTGCTCGCTGTCGCGCTCATAGATCTCGGGCGTCTCGTCGGTAACGATATACTGATGCTCCATCGGGTGGAGCGGCAGGTAGACGCCCGCCATCGCGCCGACCTCACGCGCCCAGAGGCCGCCTGCGTTGACCACGTGGTCGGTGTGGATGGTGCCCTTGGTCGTCACCACGTCCCATGTGCCGTCGGGGCGCTGGTTGGTTTCTTGCACCATGCAATGGGTTTCGATCTGCGCGCCGCCCATGCGCGCGGCCTTGGCATAGGCGTGGGTGGTGCCCGACGGGTCGAGATGGCCGTCCAATGGGTCATAAAGCCCGCCGATGATGCCCTCGATATTGGTGACGGGGGCAATCTCGCGGATTTCCTCGGGGGTGACGATATGGGTGTCGAGGCCCATGTAGCGATGCTTGGCGCGCTCGGCGAGCATCATGTCGAAGCGGTCGCGGTTGTCGGCGAGCGTCACGCCGCCGACGTGATGCAGCCCGCAGGACATGCCGGTCAGCTCTTCGAGTTCCTTGTAGAGCCGGATGGTGTAGCCCTGAAGGGCGGCCATGTTGGTGTCGCCGTTGAGCGTGTGAAAGCCGCCCGCCGCGTGCCAGGTGGAGCCGGAGGTGAGCTCCGAGCGTTCCAGCAGCATGACATCTGACCAGCCCAGTTTGGTCAGGTGATAGAGCACGGAACAGCCGACGACACCGCCGCCGATCACGACCACTCGGGTGCTGGTTTTCATGTCACGCCTCCCTGATGTTTTGGTCGAGCCTGCCTGCCGTGCCGGAAAGATCATGTCTGTCTGCGACAAATGCTGCCGTATTTGGATCGGGGCATGGTGCGGCGATTTCGGCGAGGGGAGTGCTGTCCTGAAAAGAAGTTTGCAGAAAAACAACCTTAAGACGAATCATTGAAAATAAACTCAGCTTAATATATAATAGTATTACCCGCAGTAATTAGCGGGGACTTTAATTTTTCCAAGGAGGCCTTTGAAATGGCACAAGATTTTTATGAGTTTGACAGTGAAGCCGTTGATGCCGCTCTCGATGCTGCACGGCGCACCCATTCGGGAAATGAGAAGCTTCAGAACCTGACCGCGCAGTCGGGCCTGCCCATGGTTGGGGCGCATATCGCGGTGGCGGCGCAATGCATTGCGGTGACCATCTCGAACAATCAGGTGTGTCTGACGCTGCCTTTGGGGCTGGGCAAGCATTGCCTTCACCTGCCGGTGCATATCCCCAACGGGACGGCGGCACAGGCCTGTCTGACGATCTGCACGCATTTCGGCATCCCGACCGGTGTCAAGGTGTCGGTGGTGGTGGCAGGAAGTACGGTGTTCAGCCAAACCTTCGGTGCATGCTGAACCGGGTCAGCCCCCACTGACCTGACCGTTCAATCCTGTCCTGCGGCCTGCCCCTTCGGTGGCAGGCCGATCCTTTTCATGTTTGTCGGTGCCTTGCATCACCGCGACAGGATATGTCGGAAATCGGCAATCGCAGGAGCGGTGTGCGCTTCAGGGTGAAGGGCGAGAAAAACCCGAGGGATACCCATGAAGACCCATGCACAGGCTGTCGTGATCGGCGGCGGCGTTATCGGATGCTCGATCCTCTATCATCTGGCCAAGCTGGGCTGGAGCGATGCCGTCCTGCTCGAGCGTGACGAGTTGACGAGCGGCAGCACATGGCATGCCGCGGCCAATATTCATGGGCTGCATGACAGCGCCAATATCAGCCGTTTGCAGCATTACACGATGAATCTCTATAATGCGCTGGAGGAGGAGACCGGGCAAAGCTGCGGGGTGTTTCAGCCCGGCTCACTCTATCTGGCGCAGACCGAGAACCGGGCGCATCAGCTGCGGCTTCAGGCCGCCAAGGCCAAGCTTTACGGGATGAATTTCCACGAGATTTCGCGGGACGAGGCAGAGCGGCTGCACCCTTTGGTGAATTTCGACAGCATCCGCTGCATCATGTATGAGCCCGATGGCGGCAATGTCGACCCCTCGGGCGTGACCAATGCCTATGCGGTGGGCGCGCGGCAGCGGGGCGCGGAGATCCATCGCTTTACGCCGGTGATGGCGACGGTGCCACAGGCGGACGGGACATGGATCGTCGAGACGCCCAAGGGCAATATCCACACGCCCTGGGTCATCAACGCCGCCGGTCTGTGGGGCCGCGAGGTGGCGAAACTGGCGGGGATCGAACTGCCGTTGCAGCCCACCGAACACCAGTATTTCGTGACCGAGACGATTGCCGAGATCGCCGGTATGGACCGGCGCCTGCCGTCGGTCGCGGACCGGGACGGAGAGTATTACCTGCGACAAGAGGGCAAGGGCCTGCTGATCGGCGCCTATGAGCGCGATATGCGGTTCTGGGCGGAAGAGGGCACGCCCTTGGATTTTGCGCATGATCTTTTCCCCGACGATCTGGAGCGGATCGAGGACAACATGATGCGCGCCATCGACCGCGTGCCGGTGGTGGGTGAGGCCGGGATCAAGCGGGTGATCAACGGCCCGATGATCTGGTCGCCCGATGCCAATGTGATCCTTGGGCCGGTGCCTGAGTTGAAAGGCTATTTCTGCTGTAACGGGATCATTCCGGGGTTCAGCCAATCGGCGGGCATGGGCTGGATGGTGGCCGAATGGCTAGTGCATGGCGAGATGAAATACGACATGTTCGCTTGGGATATCGCGCGGTTTGGCCTATGGGCCAATGACCGGGAGTTTGTGAAGGCGAAGGTCAAGGATCAGTACGCGCATCGCTTTGCGATTCATTATCCCAATGAGGAGCGCGCGGCGGGGCGGCCGCTGCGGGTGCGGCCCGCCTATGAGATGCAGAAGGACATGGGCGCGGTCTTTGGTCTGAACTATGGCTGGGAGCATCCGCTGTGGTTCTCTGAGGTGCCTGGCACCGTCGATACCAACGGCTTCACCCGGCAGAACTGGTGGGGGCCGGTGGGTGAGGAGGCCCGGATGCTGCGCGAGCGGGCAGGCATCATCGACATTTCGAATTTCGCCAAGTACCGGGTCAAGGGGCCGGGGGCGGAGGACTGGCTCAACGCCGTCTTCGCCAACCGGATGCCGAAGGCTGTGGGCCGGTCGTGTCTCACGCCGCTGATCGGGGTGCGTGGCGGGATTGCCGGGGATGCGACGGTGACGCGGTTGGGCGAAGAGGAATTCTGGGTGATCTCCTCGGGCATGGCGGAGCGCTATCACAAGCGGTTTTTCGATGCGGTGCCGCTGCCGGAGGGGACCGTGTTCGAGAGCCTGACCGAGGCGGTCTGCGGCTTTAACGTGGCGGGGCCACGGTCGCGCGAGATGTTGCAGCGGTTGACCAATGCGTCGCTCAGCACCGAGGATTTTGCGTTCATGCGCTCGGCGAAGATCGAGATCGCGGGGGTTCCTTGCGTGGCGCTCCGGGTGAGTTTCACCGGCGATCTGGGCTGGGAGTTGCATTGTGCGACCGAGGATCAGGCGCGGCTCTATGCGGCGCTGATCGAGGCGGGGCGCGAGATGGGCGCGGGGCCGGTGGGCAGCCGCGCGTTGATGAGTCTGCGGATCGAGAAGGGCTATGGGTCTTGGTCCCGCGAATACAGCCCCGAATACTGGCCGCAGGAGGCCGGGCTGGCGGGGCTGTGTAAGATGGACAAGGATTTTTTGAACAAGGCGGCGCTGGAGGCGGTGATCGGGGAGGCCCCGCGCGAGCGACTGGTGTTGCTGGCGCTGGAGGAGGCGGAGGTGACTGCCTCGAATGCCGATGCGACGGGCGGTGAGCCAATTTTCAAGGATGGCGTGGGCGTGGGGCGTGTGACCTCGGGGGCTTACGGCTATGCGGTGGGGATGAGCCTGGCGCTTGGCTATGTGAAGGGCGATGCCGGTCCGGGTGATGCGGTTGAGGTGATGGTGCTGGGCCAACCGCACCGCGCGCACGTCCTGCACGAGCCGCCGTTCGATCCGGAGGGGGTGCGGCTCAGGGCGTGAGGGGTGTGACGGGGCTGGGACGCGCCTGCTACTGCCGTTGGCGGTTTCAGAGACTAGCCGCGCGGTGCCCGACCGCCGGGTGGGCGCAGCAACCTCGGTGGACCGCACTTTATGCCCGCCAACACTCCCGCGTTTTCAATGGCTTGATACGTTGCAAAAGCGCCCGCCCGGCGGTCGGGCGCTGCGCGGCGGTGCCTGCGGCACCTTGATTCCGCGCATTAGTGCTGAGCTCCAATGTCCGCTCCAGGCCCAAAACCGCAAAGATTGCGCCCGACCGTTCAGCCGTCGCCCTTGCCAGACTCTTTCGCGGCCTTGAATTTCTTGAGCTTGTCCATCAGCAGCGCCCGCGCCTTGATATTGGCGCGGCGCACGCGAAGGGCGGTGAGAAACGCCTCTTCGGCGGTCTGCGAGGTGGCCCCGAGCACCTTCTGCATATCGGACACGAGATCCTCGTCACCGGTGGCGTCGATCGCCTTGATGACGTCGCGGGCCAACTCGTCTGCAAGATCCTCGGTGATACCCATCGGACGGCCCCCTAGCGCGTGCTCTCGGTCAGGCGACGTTTGACATAGGTCGAGACCGTGTCGATCATGCCGTCCATATAGGGGTCGCGGAAGAAATGGTCGGCGCCCTCGACCTCTTCATGGGTGATGGTGATGCCTTGCTGTTCGTGCAGTTTGCCGACCAGCGCGGTGGTGTCCGCCGGGGGGGCGACGCGGTCATGGCTGCCGTTGATGATCAGGCCCGAGGCGGGGCAGGGCGCGAGAAAGCTGAAATCATACATGTTGGCCGGCGGCGAGACCGAGATGAAGCCGGTGATCTCGGGGCGGCGCATCAAAAGCTGCATGCCGATCCACGCGCCGAACGAAAAGCCCGCGACCCAGCAATGCTTGGAGTTGTTGTTCATGGATTGCAGGTAATCAAGCGCCGAGGCCGCATCCGACAACTCGCCCACGCCCTGATCGTATTCACCCTGAGACCGCCCGACACCGCGAAAGTTGAAGCGCAGCACGGTGAAGCCCATGTTGTAGAAGGCGTAATGCAGGTTGTAGACGACCTTGTTGTTCATCGTGCCGCCGAATTGCGGATGCGGGTGCAGCACGATGGCGATCGGTGCGTCCTTGTCGGCTTGCGGATGGTAGCGGCCTTCGAGACGGCCTTCGGGGCCGGGAAAGATTACCTCGGGCATAGGGTCCCTTTTGTCCTTGTTTCGGGGGCTGGAGAGAATCTTGACGAATTCGCTCGACCACCTTAGAACATTTCTAAATTACGGTCAGTGCCGGACTGGCTCAGAGCGAGATAAGCCCTGCGTCGCGCAAGGTCAATCTGTTCGCGAGGGGAGAGGCCCATGAAACTCAGCACCAAGGGGCGTTACGCAATGGTGGCGCTGGTCGATATCGCGCTGCAACCCGATGGCGAGGTGGTCACCTTGGGCGAGGTGTCGCGACGGCAGGACATCTCTCTGCCCTATCTCGAACAGCTCTTCGTCAAGCTGCGGCGGGCGGAACTTGTGACCTCGGTGCGCGGGCCCGGCGGTGGCTACCGGCTGGCGCGGCCCGCGACCGAAATCCGGGTGGCCGATGTGCTCGCGGCGGTCGACGAGACGGTGGATGCGCTGCACAAGGGCGCGGGCGCCTCGGGTGGGGCGAGCGGGTCGCGCGCGCAATCTATGGCGAACCGGCTGTGGGAAGGGCTGAGCGCGCAGGTCTATGTATTCCTGCATCAGACAAGGCTGAGTGACGTGGCGGGCAATTCGCTGGCTCCGTGCCCGGCGGTGCCGCATCTCTTTTCGGTGGTGGACGAGGACTAAACCCTTGGGACGGGTGGGGGGCAGCCCCCACGCCCCCGGAGTATTGCAACCATAAAGAAACGGCAGGCATGGACAGGGTTTACCTCGATTACAATGCGACGGCCCCGCTGCGCGCGGAGGCGCGGGCCGCGATGATCCAGGCCATGGACCTGATGGGCAACCCGTCGAGCGTGCATGCCGAGGGGCGCGCCGCCAAGGGGCTGGTGGAGCGGGCGCGGGCGCAGGTGGCCGCGGCATTTGGGGCTGAAGGGGCGGATGTGATCTTTACCTCGGGGGCCACGGAAGGCGCCGCATTGGCCTGTGCCGGGCGCGGCCTGAGCGGGGCCGCGATCGAGCATGATGCGGTCGGGGCCTGGATCGCTGAGAACCTGGCGGTGGACGGCGCTGGTGGGGTGACGGTGGTGGATCCCGCGCAGTCGGCGCTGCAACTGGCCAATTCCGAGACCGGCGTGGTGCAGGAGTTGCCCGAAGGGCTGGCGGTGAGCGACATGACGCAGGGCTTTGGCAAGCTGCCAGTGGCGTTCAACTGGTCGGGGGCGCAGATGGCGCTGGTGTCGGCGCACAAGCTGGGCGGACCCAAGGGCGTGGGCGCGCTGGTGATCCGGCGTGGCACCGATCTTGCGGCGCAGATCCGGGGCGGCGGGCAGGAAATGGGCCGCCGCGCGGGCACCGAGAACGTGATCGGCATTGCCGGATTCGGCGCGGCCGCAGAGGCGGCGGCGCGCGATCTGGCGGCGGGGGTCTGGGATCGGGTCGAAAAACTTAGAAAGATTCTAGAATCAACTATTGCAGAGACTGGGAACGGGACTATTTTTGTCGGGAAAGACTCGGTGCGTTTGCCCAACACAAGCTGCTTCATAACGCCGGGTTGGAAGGGCGAGACGCAGGTCATGGCAATGGACCTTGCAGGCTTTGCGATTTCGGCGGGGAGCGCCTGTTCGAGTGGCAAGGTCAGAGCGAGCCGGGTGTTGCGCGCGATGGGCTATGACGAGGCCCATGCCAGTTGCGCGATCCGCGTCTCGCTGGGGCCGGATGTGACGGAAGACGAGATCATGCGCTTTGCCGAAAGCTGGCTGACGCGCTGCACAAAACATCAGGCGCGCAAGGCCTGAGAAGAAGGGAGATAGCCGATGGTTGCTTTGGACGAGACCCAAGTCAAGGAAGGCGTTGATCAGGAGACGGTCGATGCGGTGCGGCAGGTGGGCGGTGCCTACAAGCACGGCTGGAACACCGATATCGAGATGGATTACGCACCGATGGGCCTCGACGAGGACATCGTGCGGCTGATCTCGTCGAAGAACGAAGAGCCGGAGTGGATGACCGATTGGCGTCTGGCGGCCTATCGGCGTTGGCTGGAGAAAAAAGAGCCCAACTGGGCGATGGTCGATTATCCCACGATCGATTTTCAGGCGCAGTATTACTATGCGCGCCCCAAGAGCATGGCCGAGAAGCCGAAATCGCTGGATGATGTCGATCCCAAGCTGCTGGAAACCTATGCCAAGCTGGGCATTCCGCTGAAGGAACAGATGATCCTTGCCGGGGTCGAAGGGGCCGAGGATGCGCCCGCCGAGGGCCGCAAGGTGGCGGTCGATGCGGTGTTTGACAGTGTCAGCGTCGGCACCACGTTTCAGGCCGAGTTGCGCAAGGCCGGGGTGATCTTCTGCTCGATCTCCGAGGCGATCAAGGAACACCCGGAACTGGTGAAGAAGTATCTCGGGTCGGTCGTGCCGGTGTCGGACAATTTCTATGCGACGCTGAATTCGGCGGTCTTTTCGGATGGCTCGTTCGTCTACATTCCGCCGGGCGTGCGCTGCCCGATGGAACTCAGCACCTATTTCCGGATCAATGCCGAGAATACAGGGCAGTTCGAGCGGACGCTGATCATCGCCGACAAGGGATCGTTCGTGAGCTATCTCGAGGGCTGCACCGCACCGCAGCGCGACGAGAGCCAATTGCATGCCGCGGTGGTGGAGATCATCGTCGAGGAAGATGCCGAGGTGAAATATTCCACGGTGCAGAACTGGTATCCGGGCGATGAGAACGGCAAGGGCGGGATCTACAATTTCGTCACCAAGCGTGCCGATTGCCGGGGCGACCGGGCCAAGGTGATGTGGACGCAGGTCGAGACCGGCTCTGCCGTGACGTGGAAATATCCCAGCTGCATCCTGCGCGGCGACGAGAGCCAGGGCGAGTTCTACTCCATCGCCATCGCGAACAACCATCAGCAGGCCGATACCGGCACCAAGATGATCCATCTGGGCAAGAACACCCGCTCGCGCATCGTCTCCAAGGGGATCAGCGCCGGGGTGGCGCAGAACACCTATCGCGGGCTGGTGTCGATGCATCCCAAGGCCAAGAACAGCCGCAACTACACGCAATGCGACAGCCTGCTGATCGGCGATAAATGCGGGGCGCATACGGTGCCTTATATCGAGGTCAAGAACAACTCCTCCCGCGTGGAGCATGAGGCGACCACCTCCAAGGTCGATGACGACCAGATGTTCTATTGCCGCTCGCGCGGGATGGACGAGGAAGAGGCGGTAGCGCTCGTGGTCAACGGCTTCTGCCGCGACGTGTTGCAGGCGCTGCCGATGGAGTTCGCCATGGAGGCGCAGCAACTGGTGGCGATTTCGCTGGAAGGGTCTGTTGGCTGATGACAGGGCAGGGCACCATCAACGGCCCGCAGCGGCTTGCGATTGCGTGGCTGACGCGGTTTCCGCCGCGTTTGCGGCAGGAGGGGCGGCGGCTTGGCCTGTTGATCCTCGGGCATTTCACGATCTTCCTGCTGGCGC
Source organism: Roseovarius tolerans (assembly GCF_900109855.1). Taxonomy (GTDB): domain Bacteria; phylum Pseudomonadota; class Alphaproteobacteria; order Rhodobacterales; family Rhodobacteraceae; genus Roseovarius; species Roseovarius tolerans. The sequence goes on from NZ_FOBO01000001.1 coordinate 64,255, forward strand.
TCGGGCATGATGAGATTGTCGCGGAATGCGTGGAAAACGGGATGATCGCCGCGCAGCGGGCCGAGATGGTCGAACTGATCATCGGACTGGGCCTGTTCCTGTGCTGGAGCGTGCTGACTATCGCAATGGTGCGCCTGATCGACCGGGCGCGCGCCGGTGAGCCTGGCTGACATGCAGGACGCGGTGAGCATAGAGCGGCCCGAGTTGACGCTGCCCGAGGCGGAGGCGGCGCATCTGCGGGATGCCTATGAGCAGGCGGCGGTGATCCTCGAATATGGCTCTGGCGGATCGACCGTGATGGCCGCCGAGATGCCGGGCAAGACGGTGATCTCGGTCGAGAGCGACACGGACTGGGCGCAGATGATGCGCGACTGGTTCGCGATGACCGCGCCCGCCGAAGGCACGACGGTCGAGGTGATCTGGTCCGATATCGGGCCGACCAAGGCATGGGGCTTTCCCAAGGACCAAAGCGGCTGGTCGCGCTATGCGCGGTATCCGCTGGCGGTCTGGGATCTGGATACGGTCGGGCAGCCCGACGTGGTGCTGGTCGACGGGCGGTTCCGGGTGGGCTGTGCGATGGCCGTGGCGCTGCACACGACGCGGCCCGTGACGCTGCTCTTCGACGATTACGTGCCGCGCAAGCAGTATCACCGGATCGAGCAATTCATCGGCGCGCCGCGCCGGGTGATCGGGCGGATGGCCGAATTCGAGGTGGCCCCGCTGCCGCTGCGGCCGGAGATGCTCTTGACGACGATAGAGATGATGCAGCGGCCCTGACGCCGCGAAGACAATAGGAAGGACATAATAAAATGTTGGAAATCAAAAACCTGCACGTCGATCTTGAAGACGAGGAAAAGAGCATTCTCAAGGGTGTGGACCTGACCGTCGAGGCGGGCAAGGTGCATGCGATCATGGGCCCGAACGGGTCTGGCAAATCGACGCTGAGCTATGTTCTGTCGGGGCGCGATGGCTATGAGGTCACGCAAGGCTCGGCCACGCTCGACGGGGTCGATCTGCTGGCGCTGGAGCCCGAAGAGCGCGCCGCCGAGGGTCTCTTTCTGGCGTTTCAATATCCGGTCGAGATCCCCGGCGTGGGCAACATGACCTTTCTGCGCACCGCCGTAAATGCTCAGCGCAAGGCGCGCGGGCAGGACGAGATGAGCGCCGCCGATTTCCTCAAGGAGGTGCGCGAGAAGGCCAAGACCCTCAAGATCGACGCCGACATGCTCAAGCGGCCGGTGAATGTGGGCTTTTCGGGCGGTGAGAAGAAGCGCAACGAAATCCTGCAGATGGCGATGCTGGCGCCCAAGATGTGCATTCTCGACGAGACCGACTCGGGCCTCGATGTGGATGCGATGAAGCTGGTGGCCGAGGGTGTGAACGCGCTGCGCGATGAGGGGCGCGGGTTTCTGGTGATCACCCACTATCAGCGCCTGCTGGATCACATCAGGCCGGACGTGGTGCACATCATGTCCGAAGGCCGGATCATCAAGAGCGGCGGGCCGGAACTGGCGCTCGAGGTTGAGAAGAACGGCTATGAAAACCTGAAGGCAGAGGTGGCGTGATGGCGTTGGACGATACCAAGCATTCGGCCACCGAGGCGCGGCTGGCGTCGATGGTCGTGCCCGATGTCGGCTGCACCTCCGAGGCGCGGCAAGAGGCGCTGGCGCGGTTGCGCAGTATGGGCCTGCCTCATCGGCGCGATGAATACTGGAAATTCACCCGGCCCGACACTCTGGTGCAGCCCGAGCCGCCGCAGGCGGCGCTGTTCGACGATGGCGAAGCGCCGGTGTTCGACAGTTTTGACCGGCTCAAGATTGTCTTCGTGGACGGGATGTTCGATCCCGAACTGTCGGATGACCTGACGCTGGAAGGGGTCGTGATCGACCGGTTGGAAGATGTCTGTTGCAGCACTGAGCACTGGGCCGAGGATTTCTACGGCACGCTGGAAGCGGCCGGTCAGGTGCCAGTGGACCGGCCACTGGCGGCGCTCAACACCGCCTATGCGGGCGACGGCGTGACCATTCGGGTGACCGGACGCCCGAGCAAGCCGATCAACCTGATCTATACCCATGAGGCGACCGCGTCGGACGTGTTCCTGCATCACGTGGTGCGGGTCGAGGAGGGGGCCTGTGCGACGATCCTCGAGAACGGGCCGGCGGCGGCGCGGTTCAACAATTGCATGGAGGTCGACGTGGCCGATGGCGGCACTCTGCACGTGGTGCGTGCGCAGGGCCGCGACCACGAGCGGCGCGCGGTCACCAATCTCTTTGCCCGGCTGGGCCGCGAAAGCGTGTTCAAATGCTTTACCCTGACCGCCAACGGTGTGCTGACGCGCAATGAATGCGTGGTGACGCTGACCGGGGATGATGCGGTGGCGCATGTGGCCGGTGCTGCGATGGGCGATGGCGATTTCCATCAGGATGACACGGTGTTCATCACCCATGACGCCGAGCGCTGCGAGAGCCGTCAGGTCTTCAAGAAGGTGCTGAGCAACGGTGCTGTCGGCGTGTTCCAGGGCAAGATCCTGGTCAAGCCCGGCGCGCAGAAGACCGATGGCTATCAGATCAGCCAGTCGATGCTGCTGGATGGCGACAGTGAGTTCCTGGTCAAGCCGGAACTGGAAATCTATGCCGATGACGTGGCCTGTTCGCATGGCTCCACCTCGGGTGCGATCGACGAGGATGCGCTCTACTACCTGCGCGCACGGGGGCTTCCGAAGGATATCGCCACGGACCTGCTGACCCTCGCCTTTGTCGCCGAGGCGGTCGAGGAGATCGAGGACGACGCCCTGCGCGAAGAGATCAACGGGCAGCTGGCGACCTGGCTGGACTGGCGCAAGGGCTGATGCCGGTCACCCGCGACATCGTCGCCACCTATCGCGGGCCGCGCCGGGTGGTGCGGCGACTGCTGGATATGGGCGAGCGCGAGGATCGCGCGCTGGTGATGCTGGTAGGCGCCTGCGTCGTGGTCTTCGTCGCGCAATGGCCGCGCCTCGCACGAGAGGCGCATCTGGCCGAACGGGACCTCAACCCGCTTCTGGGCGGTGCGCTGATGGCGTGGCTCTTTATCGCGCCGCTCCTGCTCTATGCGATTGCGCTGATCAGCCACGGGATCGCGCGGCTGAGCGGTGGGCGTGGCACCGCCTATGGCGCGCGGCTGGCGCTGTTCTGGGCGTTCCTGGCGGCAAGCCCGCTGATCCTGTTGCACGGGCTGGTGGCCGGCTTTGTCGGCCCCGGGCCGGGATTGCAGGGCGTCGGGCTGATCTGGTGTGGTGTTTTCGGCTGGTTCTGGCTATCCGGTCTGCGAGAGGCGGAATGGAGCAGCGCATGATACCCGATCAATTCAAGGACCTGGTGCGGCAGACCCTGTTTCAGCCGCAGGAGGCGGCGCGTGCGCTGATCGAGATGCGGCTGCCAAGGCAGGGGCTGTGGATGGCGCTTGCGCTTTTGTCGATCCTGAATTCGATCGTCTACTCGCTGTCGCTGCAACTCAGCCCGCCGACCGATCCCTCGGCGTCCCTGATGCCGCCCGCGTTTCATTCGCCGATCCTGTTCGCAGTTTTCCTGTTCGGGGCCTTGGCAATCACTGTGATCGCGCTCCATTACGTGGGGCAGGGTCTGGGGGGGGCGCCCGGATCGATGGACGACATCCTGGTCCTGCTGACATGGTTGCAAGTGTTGCGGCTGCTGGTGCAGGTGGGCGTGCTGGTTCTGGTTCTTGTCGCGCCCGTGCTGGGGGCGCTTGCCGTGATCGTCGCCGCGGTGTGGGGGATCTACATACTGATAAGCTTTGTCGATGCCGCGCACCGGTTCGGCAACATGTTCAAGGCGGCAGGGGTGATCCTTCTGTCGCTCGTGGCGATGGCGGTCGGGCTGAGCGCGTTCCTGAGCCTTGTCGGTGTTGTCGTGATGGGAGGGGGCTGAGATGCTCGATATAGAAAAGATCCGCGCCGATTTCCCGATTCTCGCACGAGACGTGAACGGCAAGCCATTGGTTTATCTCGATAACGGGGCTTCGGCGCAGAAGCCGCAGGTGGTGATCGACGCGATCACCACGGCCTATGCTCATGAATATGCCAACGTGCATCGCGGACTGCATTACCTCAGCAACCTCGCCACCGAGAAATACGAGGGTGTGCGCGGCATCATCGCGCGGTTTCTCGGCGTGGCGGATGAGGAGCAGATCGTGCTCAATTCCGGCACCACCGAGGGGATCAACATGGTCGCCTATGGCTGGGCCATGCCGCGGATGGAAGCGGGCGACGAGATCCTGCTGTCGGTGATGGAGCATCACGCCAATATCGTGCCCTGGCATTTCCTGCGCGAGCGGCAGGGCGTCGCCCTGAAATGGGTGGACGTGGATTCGCGCGGTTATCTCGACCCGCAGAAGATCATCGACGCCATCACGCCCAAGACCAAGCTGATCGCAATCACGCATCTTTCCAATGTGTTGGGCACCAAGGTTGATGTGAAGGCGATCTGTGATGCAGCGCGCGAGAAGGGCGTGCCGGTACTCGTGGACGGCTCTCAGTCGGCGGTGCATATGCCGGTGAATGTCGACGATCTGGGATGCGATTTCTACGCCATCACCGGGCACAAGCTCTATGGTCCCTCGGGCTCTGGCGCGATCTTCGTGAAGACCGAGCGGCTCAGGGAAATGCGCCCCTTCATGGGTGGCGGTGACATGATCCGCGAGGTCAGCAAGGACGCCGTGAGCTATAACGACCCGCCGATGAAATTCGAGGCAGGCACGCCGGGCATCGTTCAGACCATCGGGCTTGGGGTCGCGCTGGAGTACATGATGGGCGTCGGCATGGCGGATATCGCGCGCCACGAGGACGATCTGTGTCACTACGCGCAGGAACGTCTCGCGGGCCTCAACTGGCTGAGCGTGCAGGGCACCACGCCCGACAAGGCGGCGATCTTTTCGTTTACCATGGACGGGGCGGCGCATGCGCATGACATTTCCACCATCCTCGACAAGAAGGGGGTAGCGGTGCGCGCGGGCCATCACTGTGCCGGGCCGCTGATGGATCACCTGGGCGTCACGGCCACCTGTCGTGCGTCTTTCGCGATGTACAACACCCGTGCCGAGGTCGATGCGCTGATCGACGCTCTTGAACTGGCCCACGAGCTTTTCGGCTGAATTTACGATTGCGGGGTCGCAATGGCCCCGCTATACGGTGCTCCAAGTGGACCCATAGCTCAGCTGGATAGAGCGCTGCCCTCCGAAGGCAGAGGCCTCAGGTTCGAATCCTGATGGGTCCACCACTTGCCCCACAGTCTGAGACTACGCGGTCTGCGGCGATGTCGAGCGGTCAGATTCGATGGTGCCGCAAGCCACTCGGAGCGGGATCGCCCAATCGCCGTGTTTGACACAATTTCTATACGTTGACCTTACGGCACCGGCACGGAAAACGCCCTGTTTCTGGGTGATTTCAACGCCTATGCCAAGGAAGACCCGGTCCAGACCATCGCCGAGGACCCGGATTATTTCGATCTGATCGACAGCTTCATCGGTCAGGAAGACGCGTTCAGCTTCATCTTCGACGGCCAGCAGGGCTCGCTCGATCAGGCGCTCGCCTCGGACGATATCGCCGGGCTCGTCACCGGCGTGACCGAGTGGCACATCAACGCACAAGAGCCTGATCTGCTGAACTACAACAGCCGCTTCAACGATGCCGGCTCCTTCAGCGAGGACGTGGTCGCCTCCTCCGACCACGATCCGCTGATTGTCGGGCTCGACACGCAGGCGGATTTCTTGGTCGCCTGATCCAATGCCCCGGTTGTCCTATGGATGGCCGGGGCATTTCATGGCCTGAGGGTCCATCCGCGCGTTTGATTGCCTTGGCGCGTTATCCATTCCTGCGTCTGCGGCACGCCGCAATAGATGTTGATGACGTGAATGATTGCATGGATTTTTCCTGTGTGACGCGGTTTTGGGGCAATCCCTGAGCGGCAATCAAACCGTGGGATTGTCGCCGGAATGTCCCTATAGTCGCGACAGCATCGTGATCATGAACATCCAAAAGGCGGAAAACTTGGCCAAGCTGACACAGGATCCCCATAAGGGATTGGAGGAAAAGGAAAAGGTTCTCGAAGTTGCGATCGGGCGCGAGGTCCGGGCGTTTCGCAAGAAGCAGAACATCACGGTGGCGGAACTGTCCGCGCTGACGAACCTGTCCATCGGCATGCTCTCGAAAATCGAGAACGGCAACACCTCACCGTCGCTGACGACGCTTCAGGCGCTGGCGAATGCCCTGTCGGTTCCGCTGACCGCGTTCTTCAAGCAGTACGAGGAGCGGCGCGAGGCGGTGCACACGAAAGCGGGGGAGGGGGTTGAGACCGAACGGGCGGGCACGCGGGCTGGGCACCAGTACAAGCTGCTCGGCCATATCGGATCGAACAACAGTGGCGTGATCGTCGAGCCCTACCTGATCGTGCTGAACGACGAGTCCGACACGTTCAAGACCTTCCAGCATGATGGGATCGAGATGATCTACATGCTCGACGGCATTGTCGGGTATCGCCATGGCAGCGATGCCTATCGTCTGGAGCCGGGGGACACGCTGTTCTTTGACGCCGACGCGCCGCATGGTCCCGAGGAGTTGATCAAGTTCCCGATCCGGTATCTGTCGATCATCAGCTATCCGCAGCGCAAGTGATCCGGAGCGGTGCCGCTTTTTTAGGCGGACGCGCCAAGGAATGACGCGAGAGATATTGCCTTAAGGGAAACTTTTTTCACTTTTGTTGCGTGTCACGTGTCGTGATGCTAGCTTTTTCGAGAGATACCCCAAGGGGCGGAATCATGACATGGAGCAGACGCGAATGTGCGGAATTGTCGGGCTTTTTCTGAAGGACGAGGCGCTTGAACCGCGGCTTGGATCGATGTTGACGGACATGCTGATCACCATGACGGATCGTGGCCCCGACAGCGCCGGCATCGCCATATACGGTGCCGACAATCCGGCGGTGTCAAAGCTGACGGTCCAGTCGGACACGCCCGATCAGGCCTTCGCCACGCTGGAGGCGGATCTTGGGGCCGCGCTCGGGCTCGATGTGCGGCTGCGTCGCAAGGACACTCATGCGGTTCTCGAACTCCCGCGCGGGCAACTTGCCGAAGCTGCTGCCGCGCTCGCCGGGATAAACCCCGATATCCGGGTGATGTCGTCGGGCGATACGGTCGAGATCTACAAGGAGGTCGGTCTGCCCACCGAGGTCGCCGAGCGGTTCGACCTGCGCGCCATGTCCGGCACGCACGGCATCGGCCATACCCGCATGGCGACCGAGTCGCTGGTCACGACCATGGGCGCGCATCCGTTCAACACCGGGCCAGATCAATGCCTCGTGCATAACGGGTCGCTGTCCAACCACAACCGCCTGCGCCGCAAGCTGCGGCGCGAGGGCATGCATATCGAGACCGAGAACGATACCGAGGTCGGCGCGGCCTACCTGACATGGCGCATGCAGAACGGGGCGACGCTGGGCGAGGCGCTGGAAGGCTCGCTGATCGATCTCGACGGTTTCTTCACCTTTGTTTTCGGCACCAAGGACGGGTTCGGCGTGGTGCGCGACCCGATTGCCTGCAAACCCGCCGTGATGGCGGAAACCGATCAATATGTGGCCTTCGGCTCCGAATACCGCGCATTGGTGAACCTGCCGGGCATCGAGCAGGCGCGCGTGTGGGAACCGGAACCCGCGACCGTCTATTTCTGGAGCCACGGTGACACCTCCACCCCAACGGAAAAGGCCGCGTAAGATGCAGATCATCGACATGGCAGTCACGCCGCTGCGTGATTTGAACGCCACGCTTCAGGCGCAGGCCGGGGCGACCAACGGCACTGCCTGGGATATCGAGAACCCGCGCGGCAGCCACGCGATTGCCGTCGGTCTCGACGCACCCATCGAGGTCACCGTCAAAGGCTCCACCGGCTATTACTGCGCGGGGATGAACAAGCAGGCGACGGTCAATGTCCGGGGCTCTGTCGGGCCGGGGGTGGCCGAGAACATGATGTCGGGCACGGTCGTGATCGACGGCGACGCCTCGCAATATGCCGGGGCCACCGGCCATGGCGGCACGCTGGTGATCAAAGGCAATGCGTCGTCGCGCTGTGGCATCTCGATGAAGGGCATCGACATCATAGTGCATGGCAATGTCGGGCATATGTCGGCCTTCATGGCGCAATCGGGCAATCTTGTCGTCTGCGGCGATGCGGGTGATGCGCTGGGCGACTCGATCTATGAGGCGCGGCTCTTCGTGCGCGGATCCGTCAAGTCGCTGGGAGCCGACTGTGTCGAGAAGGACATGCGCCCGGAGCATGTCGCGCTGTTGGCTGATCTTCTCGAACGCGGCGGGTGCGATGCCAGACCCGAGGAGTTCAGGCGCTACGGGTCGGCCCGGCAACTCTACAATTTCAACATCGACAACGCGTATTGAGGTGGCTGCCATGAAAGACGATCACAGCGGCGCCCCGCGCACCCCGCCCATTCAATCAGCCACGTTCAGCCAGAGCGTGAACGCCGAGATACGCCGCGCGGCGGCCACCGGTATCTACGACATTCGCGGTGGCGGTGCGAAACGCAAGGTGCCGCATTTCGACGACCTGCTTTTTCTTGGGGCGTCGATCTCTCGCTATCCGCTCGAAGGCTACCGCGAGGCCTGCGACACCTCGGTGACGCTTGGCACGCGCCATGCCCGCAACCCAGTAGAACTCGACATTCCCATCACCATCGCAGGCATGTCATTCGGCGCGCTTTCGGGTGCCGCGAAAGAGGCGCTTGGCCGGGGGGCCACGCTTGCGGGCACCTCGACCACCACAGGCGACGGCGGCATGACGCCAGAGGAACGGGGCCACTCAAAGACGCTGGTCTACCAGTACCTGCCGTCGCGCTACGGCATGAACCCCGATGACCTGCGCAAGGCGGATGCCATCGAGGTCGTGGTCGGGCAGGGCGCGAAACCCGGCGGCGGGGGCATGCTGCTGGGGCAGAAGATCACCGACCGCGTCGCAGAGATGCGCAATCTGCCCAAGGGCATCGACCAGCGTTCGGCCTGCCGCCACCCCGACTGGACGGGGCCGGACGACCTTGAGATCAAGATCCTGGAGTTGCGCGAGATTACCGGCTGGCGTGTTCCGATCTACATCAAGATCGGGGGTGCGCGGCCCTATTTCGACACCACGCTGGCGGTCAAGGCGGGCGCAGATGTGGTCGTTCTCGACGGGATGCAGGGCGGCACGGCGGCCACGCAGGACGTGTTCATCGAACATGTCGGCATGCCGACACTCGCCTGTATCCGCGAGGCCGTCCGCGCGTTGGAAGATCTTGGCATGCACCGTGAGGTCCAGTTGATCGTCTCGGGCGGTGTCCGCAGCGGGGCGGATGTCGCCAAGTGCATGGCGCTTGGGGCGGATGCGGTCTCGATCGGCACGGCGGCGCTGATCGCGCTCGGCGACAACGATCCCAAATGGGAAGACGAGTACCGCGAACTCGGCACCACCGCCGGGGCCTATGACGACTGGCACGAAGGCAATGACCCGGCGGGCATCAGCACGCAGAACCCGGAGCTTGCCGCGCGGCTCGATCCGGTCGAGGGCGGGCGGCGGTTGCGCAACTACCTCAAGGTGATGACCCTCGAGGCCCAGACCATCGCGCGCGCCTGCGGCAAGAACAGGCTGCAGAACCTCGAGCCCGAGGACCTCTGCGCGCTCACGATGGAAGCGGCGGCGATGGCAAAGGTGCCGTTGGCCGGAACCGATTGGTGGCCCGGCAAGCCCGGCCCGGCATTCTAGGAGACCTCCGAAGGCGCGGCACCGATGCTGCGCCTTTTTCAATTCGATGACAGACAACAGGGAACAGAGCGCATGACCATGGATCTCGCCAAATTCGCCACCGACACGGGCGTCAAGTATTTCATGATTTCCTTCACCGATCTCTTCGGCGGCCAACGCGCCAAGATGGTCCCGGCGCAGGCCATCGCGGACATGCAGGAAGACGGTGCCGGGTTTGCCGGGTTCGCCACTTGGCTCGACATGACACCGGCGCATCCTGACATGCTGGCCCTTCCAGACCCGTCCACGGTCATCCAGTTGCCGTGGAAGCCGGAGGTGGCATGGGTCGCCGCGAATTGCGTGATGGAGGGCGAGGACGTGGCGCAGGCCCCGCGCAACGTGTTGCGGCGGCTGATTGACGAGGCCGCCCACGAGGGCCTGTACGTCAAGACCGGGGTCGAGGCCGAGTTTTTCCTGCTGACACCCGAGGGTGACCGGATCAGCGACCCGTTCGATACCGCCGAAAAGCCGTGCTACGACCAGCAGGCGGTGATGCGCCGCTATGACGTGGTACGAGAGATCTGCGACTACATGCTTGATCTCGGCTGGGGCCCGTACCAGACCGACCACGAGGATGCGAACGGCCAGTTCGAGATGAACTGGGAATTCGACGACGCGCTCAAGACCGCCGACAAGCATTCCTTCTTCAAGTTCATGGTCAAGTCGGTGGCCGAGAGCCATGGCTTTCGCGCCACCTTCATGCCCAAGCCCGTCGAAGGGCTGACCGGCAATGGCTGCCATGTCCATGTCTCGGTCTGGGACGCGCCCGGAGACGCGGCGGCGACCAATGTCTTTGCCGGTGACGGTGACGGCCCGACGGGCGAGGTCGGCCTGTCGGAGCGCGGCAAGCATTTCCTCGGCGGGATCATGAAACACGCCAGCGCTCTGGCGGCGATCACCAACCCGACAGTCAACAGCTACAAGCGCATCAATGCGCCGCGCACCTCGTCCGGGGCAACTTGGGCCCCCAACAGCGTCACCTGGACCGGCAACAACCGCACCCACATGGTGCGCGTTCCCGGCCCCGGCCGGTTCGAGTTGCGCCTGGCCGATGGCGCGGCCAACCCGTATCTGCTGCAGGCGGTGATCATCGCGGCGGGGCTGTCGGGGTTGCGGACGCAGGCGGACCCGGGCAAGCGCCATGACATCGACATGTATGCCGAAGGCCACAAGGTGCGCGGCGCGCCCAGCCTGCCGCTCAACATGCTCGACGCGCTGCGCGCCTATGACAAGGACAAGGCATTGAAGGCGGCGATGGGTGAGGCGTTTGCTTCTGCGTTCCTGACCCTAAAGATGCAGGAATGGAACGCCTATGTGTCGCATTTCACCCAATGGGAAAAGGACAACACGCTGGACATCTGAGCGGGCGAGGGGCGCGTTTGCACCAATGGCAATGTCGTCTTCAAGCTAGCGTCCGATTGCCCGAACGCCACCGTCTTCCTGTCTTTCTGCGGGGTGGGGTGGAAGGGCAGGTGCCGTGTGCGTATGATGTGCACAGTGGGTCTGTTTCAAATACGCGCGGTCCCGAGGAGATCTTTAATGCCCAACAACGCAGCCACCGCGGCCGCGCGCCTGTCCTGTGCCCCTATGATGGATTGGACCGACAGGCATTGTCGGTACTTGCACCGGCTGCTCAGTCGGCATGTGTTGCTCTACACCGAGATGGTGACTGCGCCCGCGCTGGTGCGTGGCGGTGCGTTGCATCTGCTTGAGCACAGCGCGGAGGAGCATCCCGTGGCTTTGCAGCTTGGGGGCTCTGACCCAGCGGAGTTGGCGCGGGCGGCGCGGTTTGGGGCGCAGGCGGGTTATGCCGAGATCAACCTTAATTGCGGCTGTCCGTCGGACCGGGTGCAATCGGGCACGTTTGGCGCGATTCTCATGCAGGATCCGGGGCTTGTGGCGCAATGCGTGGCGGCGATGCGGGATGTGGTCGATGTGGATGTGACCGTGAAATGCCGGATCGGGGTCGATGATCAGAACCCCGAGGCGGTGCTGCCGGAATTCCTGTCGCGGATCGTGGCGGCGGGTTGTGAGCGGGTGCAAATCCATGCGCGCAAGGCATGGCTGCAGGGGCTCAGCCCCAAGGAGAACCGCGATATTCCGCCGCTCGATTACGATCTGGTGCAGCGGATGAAGATGCTTTTCCCGAACTTGCATATCTCGATCAACGGCGGAATTACCAATCTGGATCAGGCGGTTGACCTGTTGGACGCAGGTCTTGACGGGGTCATGGTGGGGCGCGCGGCCTATCATCAACCCGTCGATATCCTCTGTTCGGCGGACCGGCGGATCTTTGGCGCAAAGGGACCTGACAGCACTGCGGAAGGGGCGGTGCGCGCCATGCTCCCCTATATCGAGTCGCATCTGTCCAACGGTGGCAGGCTGAACCAGGTCACGCGGCACATGTTGGGGCTGTTTGCTGGGCGGCCCGGGGCACGGGGCTGGCGCAGGACGTTGTCGGAAGGGGCGACGCGGCCCGATGCGGGGCCGGAACTGGTGGAACGCGCGCTGTCGGACATCGAGGCGGCCGCGCGGGTGACGGCATGACGATGGTCCGTTGAGGCCTCAGAATTCCGCGCCGCCGCCCTGTTGCCATGGTTTCACGAGATTGCCGAACCGGGTGAATTGCGACTCGAAGCTGAGCTCGACCGTGCCGATGGGACCGTGCCGCTGCTTGCCGATGATCACCTCGGCCTTGCCGTGCAGACGCGACATGGCTTCCTGCCATTCGGCCATCTTTTCCATCTCGTGATCACCGGGCTTTTCGCGCTCCTTATAATACTCTTCTCGGAACACGAACATCACCACGTCGGCGTCCTGTTCGATCGAGCCGGATTCGCGCAGGTCCGACAGTTGCGGGCGCTTGTCCTCGCGGCTTTCGACCTGGCGGGAGAGCTGCGACAGGGCCAGTACCGGAATGTCGAGTTCCTTGGCGATCGCCTTGAGACCCATGGAAATTTCGCCGATTTCCTGCACGCGGTTCTCGGAGGTGCCGCGCACCAGTTGAAGGTAGTCGACGATCAGCAGGTCGAGCCCGTGGGTGCGCTTGAGGCGGCGGGCGCGGGCGGCGAGTTGCGAGATCGGGATCGCCGCAGTGTCGTCGATGAAGAGGGGGCAGGATTCGAGCGATTTGGCGGCCTCGACGAAGCGGCGGAATTCTTCCTCGTCCATGTCGCCCTGACGGATTTTGTGCGAGGAAATCTCGGACGCTTCGGCCAGAATCCGGCCTGCCAATTGTTCGGCGCTCATTTCCAGTGAGAAAAATCCGACGACGCCGCCATCCACGGCGCCCTGCGTGCCGTCGGGCCGGGTGCCTTTCTTGTAGGCGCGGGCGACGTTGAAGGCGATGTTGGTGGCGAGCGAGGTCTTGCCCATCGAGGGACGCCCGGCGAGGATCAGCAGGTCGGACTTGTGCAACCCGCCCAGCTTGCCATCCATGTCGAGCAGGCCGGTGGAGACGCCCGCGAGCCCGCCTTCGCGCTGATAGGCCGCGTTGGCGACATTCACTGCGTCGGTTACGGCCTTGAGAAAGCTTTGAAAACCGGATTCGGATTGTCCCTGCTCGGCCAATTGGTAGAGCTTTTGTTCTGCCTCTACGATCTGGTCCTTGGGCTCGCTGTCGACATGGACGCGGGCGGCCTTGCCTGCGATGTCATGGCCGAGCGCGATCAGTTCGCGCCGGATCGCGAGATCATAGATCATCTGCGCATAGTCACGCGCGGCATAGGTCGAGATCGCGGCACCGGCGAGTTTCACAAGATAATTCGCGCCGCCGAGTTCCTGCAGCCCCTCATCTTCTTCGAGAAAGGCGCGCAGGGTGACTGGCGAGGCAAGATTATTCTTGGCGATGCGCGCGGCGGCGGTCTCGTAGATGCGGGCATGGACGGGGTCGTAGAAATGTTGCGGGCCGATGATGGCAGCGATGCGGTCATAGACATCGTTATTGGTCAGGATCGCGCCGAGGATCTGTTGCTCTGCCTCGATCGAATGCGGCATCGTCTCGGCGGCCTGAATCTCGGTGCCGGTTGGATTGAATACGCTGACCTCGTTCATGCCTGCTGTCCCTGTCGTCTTTGTCTTTTTGGCGTTCGGGTGTTCTAAGCCAAAGCCCGCGCGCATGCCACATGTATAAGCCTGTGGATGGTTGCCGGGATAACCCTCTGAATAAGCCGCCCCTGCCTGTTCGCGCCCCGCATTCTGTGGTGCGCGCCTGTTATACTACCATATCTGGAGGGCGATTTCGATTCGCGATGCAGGTTATCCACCGCGTCGGAACAGGATTTTATTTCTTGTTTGCTTCCTGCCACTTACGGGGATCACGCAGAAATTCCTCGACCTGATCGAGGGTGTCGGCGTTGATTGATCCCTGATCGCGGGCCTCTGCCAGCACGTCCCACCAGGTGCACAGATGATGCAGGGCGACACCGTGATCGCCGAGGGTTTTCTCGGTCTCGGGGAAGATGCCGTAATAGAAGATCACGGCGGTGTGCCCGCAACTCGCCCCGGTTTCGCGGATGGCATCGACAAAGCTGAGCTTCGAGCCGCCATCTGTGGTGAGGTCCTCCACCAGAAGCACCCGTTGTCCCTCGCTCATCGCGCCTTCGATGCGGGCGTTGCGACCGTAACCCTTGGGCTTCTTGCGCACATAGGTCATCGGCAGGGCCATGCGTTCGGCCACCAATGCGGCAAAGGGAATGCCCGCTGTTTCGCCGCCCGCGATGTTGTCGAACGCTTCGAAGCCTGCCTCGCGCATCACGGTGACGGTGAGAAAATCCATCAAGGTGCTGCGGATGCGCGGGTAGGAGATCAGCCTGCGGCAGTCGATATAGGTGGGCGAGGGCAGGCCCGAGGCCAGCGTGAAGGGCTCGTCCGCATTGAAATGCACCGCGCCGATTTCGAGCAGCATGCGGGCGGTGAGGCGGGCGATTTCGGCTTTGGGCGGGTAGGTGGCGGGGATCATGGCGTGGTCCTTGGGTTGGGCGGTGCGCCGAAGAGATTTGATGCCTCCGGCGGGAATATTTTGGGCAAGATGAAGATCAGCTCACCTGCCAGTGCAGCGCAAAGCCGGGGTCGAATACGGTGACGGGGCCGTCCTCTGTTTCGATCTTGTCAGGATAGATGACCGCGTCGCCCTTGGTGAGGGTGATCTGCGCATCGTTCGCAGGCAGGCCATAGAAGGCAGGGCCGTTGAGCGACGTGAAGCTTTCGAGCCGGTCAAGTGCGCGTTCTTCCTCGAACACATGGGCGAGGATCGACATGGTGTTGGAGGCGGTGAAGCAGCCTGCGCAACCGCAGGCGCTTTCCTTCAGGGGGTCGGTATGCGGCGCGCTGTCGGTGCCGAGGAAAAACTGCCCGTCGCCCGACGTGGCGGCGGCGCGCAGGGCGAGGCGGTGTTCCTCGCGCTTGGCCACAGGCAGGCAGTAGTAATGCGGCTTGATCCCGCCCACGAGGATGTGGTTGCGGTTGATCACCAGGTGATGGGTGGTGATGGTGGCAGCGAGATCGCGGTCGTTCGCCTTGACATAGTCTACACCGTCCCGCGTCGTGATATGTTCCATGACCACGCGCAGCCCCGGCGTGGCCCGGCGGACCGGATCGAGCACACGGTCGATGAACACCGCTTCGCGGTCGAAGATGTCGATATCCGCATCGGTCACCTCGCCATGCACGCAGAGCGGCAGGCCGATCTCGGCCATTTTTTCGAACACCGGCCGCACCTTGTCAAAGTCGCGCACGCCCGAGGCGGAGTTGGTGGTGGCCCCTGCGGGGTAGAGTTTGACCGCCGATATGAGGCCGCTCGCGTGGGCGGCGGCGACGTCATCGGGGTCGGTCTGCTCTGTGAGGTAGAGCGTCATCAGGGGGGTGAAATCCGCGCCATCAGGCAGCGCCGCCATGATCCGGTCGCGATAGGCATGGGCGTCATGGGACGTGACCACCGGCGGCACGAGATTGGGCATGATGATGGCGCGGGCGAAATGGCGGGCGCTTTCGGGCAGGACGGCGCGCAGCATCGCGCCATCGCGCAGGTGCAGGTGCCAGTCGTCGGGATGGCGGAGGGTCAGGGTCTGTGTCATGGCCCATGCGCATACACAATCGCGCGCGCCAAGACCAGAGGGTCAGGCGGTGCTATCGGTGGTGCTCGCAAGTCGCGCCTCGGCCATGCCGAGCGCCTTGCGAAAGCGCGGGCCGCCGACCTTGCGGGCGATGGCGTTGCGGCAATGCAGCACCGTGAGGTGATAGCGCTCATCCGCAATGAGACGGCGCATCACGTTGGCGAGATAGGGGGTCTCCTCGCGGCGGGCGCGCCACATCCGCGCGATGTCGAGCGGTGTGAGGGGGGCCTCGCTGAGCGCGGCCAGCAGCTGCGCGATAAGCCCCATGCGTTGCAGGGTCTGCGCGATCTGGTAGCCGAGGAACCGGGTGCGAAACTTGACCACATTGGCGCGGGTGAAGAGCGCGGCATGCATCGCATCAAGCTCCACCTCCGGATCATAGAGCAGGACGGCTGCGTCGGCGGCATCGAGCATGTCGGGGGCATAGCCGTAGCGGTCGGTGAACGCAGTGCGGCGCATGTGCAGATACCGGTCGTCCCATTCCGCGACGCGCGGATCGAGTGTCGCCTGCGGGCTGAGCATCGCCACCCGCGCGCCGGGGGCGGCGACCGAAAAGGCCGCCGCTGCATAGCCGCAGGGCCCCGCGCCGTAGAAAATCACTTGATCGAATTCATCGAAAAAGCCGTCGTCGATCAGCCTGTCGAAATAGCCATAGACACGGGTGTCGCGAAACCATGTGTCGCCGTGGCTGAGCAGGCACAGATGTGACCAGCCAAAGCGCTCGATCATCGACCAGCCAAAGGGCTGTGCGGTGGCGGAACTGTCGGGCAGGCGATTGAAACTCTCGAAGGTCACCAGCAGAACCGGCTTGCGCTCGATCAGCAGGGCAGCGTGCCTGTCGCCCAGTGGCTGGCAATAGCCGTCATCGCCTGCCAGCGTGTCGACCTGCTCGATCCAAGCCTCCCAGGTCAGCCCGGAAAGATCGGCCTTGGATATATCGGCGCTGTCTTGCATCACTGCTTGAACCCTCGGTCACGCGTGGTCGGTCTGCGCCGTCCATTAATATGGTTAAACATGGCCTCGCATTGGGGCAAAACTTGGGAGAATCCAAGAGCTTTCCGCGCGGATTTGCGACCTTTGTGTGAGGTCTGCGCCCTTGACCGATGGGCAGTTGCGATGCACTTGATGAGCGCAGGCAAGGTGCAGCGGAGGCGAGAGCGTGCAAAACCCCACATCCATCGGTGCAGTTCAGGACATGCTGGCGGGACAGGATTATGTCTGTGGGCGCGCCTTGGGCACGGTGACCTATCTCGCGCTGACCCTCGGGCGGCCGCTGTTCCTCGAGGGTGAGGCGGGCACCGGCAAGACCGAGATCGCCAAGGCCATCGCGGCAGGTCTGGGGCGGCGTTTGATCCGGTTGCAATGTTACGAGGGGTTGGATGCGGCAAGCGCCGTCTATGAATGGAATTTCGCCGAACAGATGATCGCCATCCGAACCGCCGAGGCCGCAGGGGGCGTGGATCGCGGACATCTGAAGGATGAGCTTTTCACCGAGGATTATCTGGTCGAGCGCCCGCTCCTGCAGGCGATGCGGCCGCAAGCGGGCGGCGCGCCGGTGTTGCTGATCGACGAGATCGACCGCACCGACGAGCCCTTCGAGGCGTTCTTGCTGGAGGCGCTTTCGGATTTTCAGGTTACGATTCCGGAGCTTGGCACGATCCACGCGCCCGAGCCGCCGATCGTGATCCTAACATCGAACCGCACCCGCGAGGTGCATGATGCCCTGAAACGCCGCTGTCTTTATCATTGGGTGGAGTATCCGACTTTCGACCGCGAGATCGAGATATTGCAGGCCCGCGCGCCCGAGGCGGCCGAGCAGTTGAGCCGCGAGGTGGTGGCTTTCGTGCAGGCGCTGCGCACCGAGGATCTGTTCAAGAAACCGGGCGTGGCCGAGACCATCGACTGGGCCAAATGCCTGCTGGCGCTCGACGTGATCAGCCTTAGCCCCGAGGTGATCGCCGATACGCTCGGCGCGATCCTGAAATATCAGGACGATATCGCCCGGATGCAGGGCTCCGAGGCCAAGCGTATCCTCGACGAGGTGCGCAGCACGCTGGCACCCGCCTGATGTTTCTTTTTGGTCGAAATACTCCGGGGGTGTGGGGGCGGCGCCCCCACGCGATGCCATGACAGACTATGCCCCGCTGGAGTTGCCCGACGATCCCAAGCTGACGCACAACATCACCCATTTCGCCCGCGCGCTGCGGGCGGCGGGGTTGCCAATCGGGCCGGGGCGGGTGATCGACGCGGTGCGCGCGGTGGCCGCCGCCGGGTTCACGAGTCGGGAGGATTATTTTTACACGCTGCGCGCGTGCCTTGTGACGCGGCCGGAACATCTGACGGTTTTCGCGCAGGTCTTTCGCCTCTATTGGCGCGATCCGCGCTATATGGAGCACATGATGGCGATGATGCTGCCCGCCATCCGGGGTGTGCAGGAGGATCGCAGTGCGCAGGCCGCCGAGAAGCGCGCGGCGGAGGCGCTGCTTGACGGTGTGGCGCGCGACGCGCCCGAGATCGAGGAGCATGACAGCGACGAGGTGCATATCGACATCGACGCCTCCGCCACGATGTCGGGCGAGGAGCGGCTTCGGAAACTTGATTTTGAGCAGATGAGCAATGCCGAGGTGGCGCAGGCCAAGCGCATGCTGGCGCGGCTGACTTTGCCGGTCAAACCCTTTGCCTCGCGCCGGGGCGTGGCGAACCCGCAGGGCGCGCGGCTCGACATGCGCCGCAGCATGCGCGGGGCGCTGCGCCACGGCGGTGAAATGCGCCGCATTCACCGCAAAAAGCCGCGCGAGCGGTGGCCCAATCTTGTCGTTTTGTGCGATATTTCCGGCTCTATGAGCCAATATAGCCGCATGGTCTTGCACTTTCTCCACGCAGTCGCCAATCAGAAGGGGGCGGGCTGGGCGCGCGTGCATGCCTTCACGTTTGGCACGCAATTGACCAATATCACCCGCCAGTTGGCGACGCGGGATGTGGATGCGGCCCTTGCCGCCGCCGGGAAACAGGCGCAGGATTGGGAGGGCGGCACGCGCATCGGGGCGTCGCTGCACGCGTTCAATCGCGATTGGTCGCGCCGGGTGATGGGGCAGGGCGCGGTGGTGCTGTTGATCACCGACGGTCTCGACCGCGACGCGCCCGAGGCGCTGAGCCACGAGATGGAACGCGTGCACCTGTCGTCGCGACGGCTCATATGGCTCAACCCGCTGCTGAGGTGGGAGGGGTTTGCGCCCAAGGCGCAAGGCATCCGCGCGATGCTGCCGCATGTGGACGCCTTCCGCGCGGGCCATTCCATCGCCACGCTGGAGGATCTGGCCGAGGCGATTTCGCGTCGGGATGACGATGGCGAAAAGGCGCGGCTGATGGCGGCGTTGCAGGAGGGATGAGGGAATGGATCTGTTCGACGATATTCCAAAGACCGCGCTCGAATGGCACCGGGCAGGCAAGGGGGCGGCGTTGGCCACGGTGGTTGAGACTTGGGGCAGCGCGCCGCGCCGGGTGGGCAGTCAACTGGCGATCAGCGGCGAGGCTGAGATTGAGGGCTCGGTCTCGGGTGGCTGTGTCGAGGGGGCTGTGGTCGCCGAGGCGCTCGATGCCATCGAGGAGGGCCGGTCGGTCATGCTGGAATACGGTGTCAGCGATGGCGATGCCTTTGCCGTGGGGCTGGCGTGCGGCGGCACGATCCGGGTGTTGGTGGAGCCGGTGGGCTCGGTCATGCCAGAGGATCTGCTGGCGGATCTGGTGCTGGCGCGGGAAGCGCGCGTGCCGGTGGCCTATGTGACCGGGCCGGGGGGGCGCAGGCTGGAGCGCGAGGGGCATGAGGGCCGCTTTCGGATGGACCGTTCGGGGTTCGAGGAGGATGGCGAGACGTTCGTTGGCATCCACAACCCGCCGCTGCGCATAATCGTGGTGGGGGCGGTGCATATCGCGCAAGCCCTAGTGCCGATGGCGCGCATAGCGGGCTATGATCCGATCCTGATCGACCCGCGCGAAAGCTTTGCCAGCGAGGCGCGGTTTCCCGGCGAGACGGTGCTGCACGACTGGCCCGACGAGGGGCTGAGGGCCCTGGGCCTGGATCTGCGCACCGCGCTGGTGCTGCTGACCCATGATCCCAAGCTCGATGATCCCGCGCTGATCGAGGCGCTGCGCTCTGACGTGTTCTACATCGGTGCGCTCGGGTCTACCCGGACGCATGCGAAGCGCGTGGAACGGCTGGCCGGGGCCGGGTTCTCCGAGGCCGAGATCGGGCGGATTCATGGGCCCATCGGTCTCGACATTGGGGCGGCAGGGCCGTCGGAGATCGCGGTGAGCGTTCTGGCCGAGATGACGTGGGTTCTGAGGAAAGGCGCATGAAGTTCGGCCCCGTGCCGCTCAACGAGGCGGAGGGTGCGATCCTGGCGCATTCAGAGCAGGTGGCGGCGGGACGGCTGCGCAAGGGCGCGGTGCTGGGCGCAGGTGAGATCGCGGCGCTGGCGGAGGCGGGCTATGACACTGTCACAGTCGCTCGGCTTGAGGCTGGGGATCTGCATGAGGATGCGGCGGCGCAAACCTTGGCGGATGCGTTGCATGCGGGGGCTGCCGGGATCGCGTGCGGGCACCCCTTCACGGGACGGGTGAACCTGACGGCGGAGCGGCCCGGCGTGGTCTGCCTCGACGTGGGCGCGATCAATGCCGCCAATGCGGTGCATCCGATGATCACCGTGGCCACCGTGCCCGACCATCATCAGATCCGCGCGGGCGGCATGATCGCGACGGTCAAGATCATCGCCTATGGCGTGCCGGGCGTGGCGGTGGAGGCCGCAGCAGAGGCCGCGCGCGGGGCGGTGCGGCTGGCCACGGCGCGCTACACAACGGTGAGCCTGATCGTCACGGACGTGCCGGGCGGTCCGGGGACCAAGGGCGTGGAGGCGATCGATGCACGGGTCACGGGCCTCGGCATGGAGATGGCGGAAGTGGTGACATGTGCCCATGAGGAAGGCGCGCTGGCGCGGGCCATACGCGCGGCCAAGGGCGAAATCGTGCTGATCCTCACCGCCTCTGCCACGTCGGACCCCTATGATACCGCGCCGCAGGCGCTGCGCCTTGCGCGCGGGCAGGTAGAGCGGTTCGGCATGCCGGTCGATCCCGGCAACCTGCTGTTTCTGGGTGATATAATGGGCAAGCCGGTGATCGGCCTGCCCGGCTCGGCGCGAAGCCCGGTGTTGCACGGGGCCGATTGGGTGCTGGCGCGGGTCGCCTGCGGCCTGGCCTGTGGCGCGGCGGAGATCGCCGCGATGGGGGTGGGTGGCCTGCTCAAGGAAATCCCGACGCGTCCGCAGCCTCGGCGCGGCCCGCGCGGCTGAGACAAAAGAAACCGGGTTCTCAAGTGGCGGGAGGCATGCTTTAGTCGCATTGGACAGTCAGACAGAAGTGACTAAGGTCTGATTGGGAGAAAGATACAATCGAACCGGGAGGAGCCAATGCCAGAGGTCAAGATGACCGTGAACGGCAAGCCAGCGTCGGGCCAGATCGAAGGCCGCACGCTTCTTGTCGATTTCCTGAGAGAGAACCTGGGCCTGACGGGCACGCACGTCGGCTGTGACACCAGCCAATGCGGGGCCTGCGTGGTGCATGTGGAGGGCCGCGCCGTCAAGGCCTGCACCATGTTCGCCGCCGAGGCCGAGGGCATGGAGGTAAAAACCATCGAGGCGATGGCCGAGCCCGACGGCACGCTGCATCCCATTCAGGCCGCGTTCCAGGACCATCACGGGCTGCAATGCGGGTTCTGCACGCCGGGCATGGTGATGTCGGCGGCGGCACTGCTTAAGGACAACCCCACGCCCACCGAGGCCGAGGTGCGCGACTACCTCGAAGGGAACCTGTGCCGTTGCACGGGCTATCACAATATCGTCAAGGCGATCCTCGCGGCATCCGGCCAGGATGTGAGCAAGATCGCGGCGGAATAAGCGGACAAGAGGGGGCGCTGCCCCCGCGCCTGCGGCGCTCCCCCGGAATATTTCGGGCAAGATGAAAATGCTGCGGGTTTGATGGGGGTGACCCCGGACCATTCAGGGAGGTCAAGACATGCCAAAGGACGGAGGCATCGGCGCCAGCACCAAGCGGCGCGAGGACGTGCGGTTTCTGACCGGCACGGGAAACTACACCGATGACATCAATCTGCGCGGGCAGGCCTATGTGCATTTCCTGCGCTCGGACATGGCGCATGGGCGGCTTAACACCGTCGACACAAGCGCCGCCGAGGGGATGCCCGGTGTGATCCGCATCTTTACCGGGGCGGATTTCGAAGGCATTGGCGGGCTGCCCTGCGGCTGGCAGGTGACCGACCGGCACGGCGAGGTGATGCAGGAGCCGGGCCATCCGGTGCTGGCGCAAGGCAAGGTACGCCATGTCGGTGATCCGATCGCTGCCGTGGTGGCCGAGACCCGCGAACAGGCGCGCGATGCCGCCGAGGCGATCGAGCTTGATATCGAGGAATTGTCGGCGGTCGTGGATATGAAGGCGGCGCTCAAGGATGGCGCGCCGAAGGTGCATGACGACCTGACCTCGAACCTCTGCTATGATTGGGGCTTCGTTGAGGAGAACAAACCCGCCGTTGACGAGGCATTCAAGTCCGCCGCGCATGTGACCACTCTGGAACTGGTCAATAACCGGCTGGTCGCCAACCCGATGGAGCCGCGCGTGGCCGTGGGCGATTTCAATCGCTCGACCGGGGATCACACGCTTTATACCACCAGCCAGAACCCGCATGTGATCCGGCTCTTGATGGGGGCCTTCGTGCTGGGCATCCCCGAGCACAAGTTGCGCGTGGTGGCCCCGGATGTGGGCGGCGGCTTCGGCTCCAAGATCTTTCACTATGCGGAAGAGGCGTTCTGCACCTTCGCCGCCAAGGCGCTCAATCGCCCGGTGAAATGGACTTGCTCGCGCTCAGAGGCGTTTATGACCGACGCCCATGGCCGCGATCATGTGACCAAGGTCGAACTGGCGCTGGATGCCGACAACAACTTCACCGCGCTGCGCACCGACACCCATGCCAATATGGGCGCGTATCTGAGCACCTTTGCGCCCTCGGTGCCGACCTGGCTGCATGGCACGCTGATGGCCGGGAACTACAAGACGCCGCTGATCTATGTGAACGTCAAGGCGGTCTTTACCAATACCGTGCCGGTCGATGCCTATCGTGGCGCGGGGCGGCCCGAGGCGACCTATCAATTGGAGCGCGTGATCGACAAAGCGGCGCGTGAATTGGGGGTCGATCCAATAGCTCTGCGTCGGCAGAACTTCATCACCGAGTTTCCCTATGCCACGCCGGTGGCGGTGGAATATGACACCGGCGATTATCACGCCACGATGGACAAGCTGGAAGAGATCGCTGATTTCAAGGGCTTTGACGCGCGGCGCAAGGAGAGTGAAGCCAAGGGTCGCCTGCGCGGTCTTGGGATCAACTGCTACATTGAGGCTTGCGGCATCGCGCCGTCGAACCTTGTCGGCCAGTTGGGCGCGCGCGCGGGGCTCTATGAGAGTGCCACGGTGCGGGTGAATGCCACCGGCGGTCTTGTGGTGATGACCGGTTCGCATTCGCACGGGCAGGGGCATGAGACATCCTTTGCGCAGGTGGTGGCCGAGATGATCGGAATCGACGCCGATCAGGTCGAGATCGTGCATGGCGACACCGCCAATACCCCGATGGGCATGGGCACCTATGGCTCGCGCTCGATTGCGGTCGGAGGCTCTGCCATGGTGCGGGCGACCGAGAAGATCATCAACAAGGCCAAGAAGATCGCGGCCCATCTGATGGAGGCCAGCGAGGCCGATATCGAGCTCAAGGACGGGCAGTTCAGCGTCGCGGGCACCGACAAGTCGGTGGCCTGGGGCGATGTCACGCTGGCCGCTTACGTGCCGCATAACTATCCGCTCGAGGATATCGAGCCAGGGCTGGAGGAGACGGCGTTTTACGATCCGTCGAATTTCACCTACCCGTCCGGGGCCTATGCCTGCGAGGTGGAAGTGGATCCAGACACCGGTAAGGTCACCATCGAGCGGTTTGCCGCCGCTGACGATTTCGGCAATATCATCAACCCGATGATCGTTTCGGGGCAGGTGCATGGCGGGATTGGTCAGGGCATCGGTCAGGCGCTGCTGGAGGCCTGCGTCTATGACGAGAACGGGCAGCTGCAGAGTGGCAGCTACATGGATTACGCGATGCCGCGCGCCGATGACGTGCCGTTCTATCAGGTGGATCATTCCTGCCAGACGCCCTGCACGCATAACCCGCTCGGGGTAAAGGGCTGTGGCGAGGCGGGAGCCATTGGCAGCCCGCCCTCGGTGGTGAACGCCGTCATAGACGCGCTGCAATCGGGAGGCAAAAACGTCACCCATATCGACATGCCGCTGTCGCCGTCGCGCGTCTGGCAAGCGATGCAAGGGTAAGGAGAGCGATCATGTATG
Source organism: Roseovarius tolerans (assembly GCF_900109855.1). Lineage (GTDB taxonomy): Bacteria > Pseudomonadota > Alphaproteobacteria > Rhodobacterales > Rhodobacteraceae > Roseovarius > Roseovarius tolerans. The sequence goes on from NZ_FOBO01000001.1 coordinate 88,648, forward strand.
CATTCGATATCGAAAGACCTACGCGGTTGACCGATGCGGTGAAACTGCTGAGCGATGCGACCGACAGCCAGCCCCTTGGCGGTGGTCAGACGCTGATTCCGGCGCTTAAGGCGCGGCTTGCAGCGCCGGAGCGTCTGGTTTGCTTGTCTGCCGTTGACGAGATCAAGGGTATCTGCACCGCCGATGACGGCGCGCTCTGCATCGGTGGGGGCACCTGTCATGCCGATGTGGCGGCTGGGGCGGGGGCCTATCCCGCGCTGGCAAGTCTCGCGGCCAATATCGGTGACCCGGCGGTGCGCAATCGCGGTACCATCGGCGGCAGCCTTGCCAATAACGACCCGTCCTCCTGTTATCCGGCGGCGGTTCTGGGGTCGGGGGCCACGGTGGTGACCACCAACCGCAAGATCGCCGCGGATGATTTCTTTGAAGGCATGTTCACCACATCGCTGGAGGAAGGTGAGATCATCACCGAGGTGCGTTTTCCGGTGCCGGAAAAGGCGAATTACCAGAAGTTCGAGCAGCCCGCCTCGCGGTTTGCGCTGGTCGGCGTGTTCGTGGCGAAATATGCCGATGGTGTGCGCGTGGCCGTCACTGGCGCGTCGGAGGACGGCGTGTTTCGCTGGTCCGAGGCGGAGGCGGCGTTGTCGTCTGATTTCTCCGCGGGTGCGGTGGAGGGGCTGAGCCTGTCGGGGGACGGGATGATTTCCGACATGCATGGCTCGGGCGATTACCGCGCGCATCTGGTGGGCGTTCTGACCCGCCGGGCTGTGGCGGCGGCGGGCTGAGGCGGTTTGCGTGATAAGAGTGGGCCGCCCTCTGGGAAGGGGGCGGCCTTTTTTGTTGTGGCATGGATTGGCCTTGAGCTGCCATTGGATTGAGGTACCCGCGCGATACGCGGTCGTAGACCGCCGTGCATCGCCGGGCCGTCCCCCGGCACGGCGATTTGGCTGCAACCTGCTATGCGCTCGGATGTTTTTCGGGCTTGGCTGATATAAAGCGCTATAAAGCTGATGTTGGATCGCCGTACCACGGCCCGTCGATGCGCGGCTCACTTCAACGGCAGCAACAGGCCAACCGCGCCCTCCTCTCAAGGTATTCGGGGCGCGGGCTCGCTCAATATCAGCTCCACCAGATCGCAGACCCTCTCCGGGTCTTCCTCATGCGCAAGGTGCCCCAGGCCGGGTAGATGCGAGACCGTGCAATTGGGCAGGCGCTCAGCGGTGCGGTCGGAGACCTTGGGCGGCACTGCAAGATCGTTTTCGCCGGTGATCAGGTGGCAGGGGGCGGTCACGCGTTCCAGCCGCTCGAGCAGGCCGTCAATCTCCCATTGCGACATCATCCGCAGGGTGCCGTCAACATGGCCGCGATCCGAGATGAGCCGGGCGTAGAGTGCCAGACCCGCCGGGTCGAGCGTCGATCCCGTCCCCTCGATCAGGCGTCTTGCGCGATTGACCGGGTTGCCGCCCATGGTGAAGATCGTTGCGGTCAACGGGTTGAGCGCCAGCACCCGCGCCAGCACCGGAAAGAGCCAGCCCGCGATGCCTTCAAACCGGTCAAGGGCCGCGTTGAGGCCGATCACCATCGGAGGCATGCCGTCCGGCGCGGTAAGCCGCGTGCTGAGATCGAGCGCGATGGCTGCCCCGGCGGAATGGCCCATGATGGCGCGGGGATGCCAGCCTTGGGTATCGCACAGTGTCGCGATATCGGTGGACATCGCGACCAGCCCGCAGCGCCGGCGGTCGCCCGCGCGGGTGAAACCCTGCGCGGGCAGGTCGAGCGCCACGACATGGTATTGCTGCGCCAGCCGTGGCAGCACATCGCGCCAGCTATGGGTCGAGGCCCCGGCACCGTGCAGCAAGAGCAGCGTCTCGCCGCTTCCCATTTCCTGCACATGCCAGTCATGCGGGCGGTGGCGGATACGACGCGAGCAGGCGCGGTTGGGCCAGTCGTGCGGGATGTCGGCCCCGCCGCTCATCGGGCTGTCGCGTCGAGCGTCGTGGAGACGGCGGTGCTGATGCGGTTTGCATCGGCACGGGGCAGGGCGAGGTACTGCGCGCCAAGGCCATGGGCAAGCTGCGCGGTCTCGGGGGCGCTGCGCGCCGAGGTGTCGATAAGGATCGCGGGCAGGCTGAGGGCGCGCAGGTACCCTGCCACCTCATATGCCTCCTGCATGGCCGCCGCTCGTCCGCCGCTGCCATCGAGCGCGACATTGGCGCGCCCGTCGGTCAGCAGCGCAAGGGCAGGGTCGAGACCGCGGCCACGCGCCTGTGCCGCCAGCGTGGCCCCGGCCAGAAGCCCCGCCGCGAGCGGTGTGCCGCCGCCGCCGGGCAAGCCCGCCAGCCGCCGCTTGGCCTGCACCAACGAGCGGGTGGGAGGCAGGAGCAATTCCGCCCCACTCCCACGAAAGGCGATGAGTGCCACGTGATCGCGCCGCGCATAGGCCTGTGCCAGCAGCAGTTCCACCGCGCCCTTGGCCTCGGCGAGCCGCGCCATCGCCGCCGAGCCCGAGGCATCGACGGCGAAGATCAGCAGCCGGTCGGAGCGGGTCTCAAACCTGCGCAGACGAATGTCGGAGGGGTGAATGATCACGCGCGCGCCGCTCTCGCCCTGCCGTCGCAGCGGTTGCCACGGGGCGGCGTTGCGCAGCGTGGCGACGATGTCGATGCGCGCGCGCCCGTCGGGTTTGCCGGGGCGTGACGGCAGGGGACGCCCGCGCCGGTTGCCCTTGCGCCGCGCGCCGGCCCCGGCACCGCGCATGCCGCGCACACCGCGCGCGTTTTGCAGCCGCTCCATCAGCCCCGGGGGGATAAGCGCCGCAACCGCGTCGATCAGCATGTCGTCGGGGATGTCTCCTTGAGTTTCGTCGGTATCGGCGCTGTCGGTTTCGGGGTCGGGGGGCGGTGTGTCGTCCTGCGGCTCCGCCTCGTCTTCCTCTTGCGGGATCTGCGTGGCGCGATGCGCAAAGACCAGTTCCGCCGCCTCGCGCAGGTCGTCGTCATTGGGTGTGTCGCGCATGTTCAGGGCGGCCAGAGCGCGGGCAGCGCGCAGCGCCAGCAGGGGCGCGCGCAGGCTGTCGATGCCGAAACGCGCGGCAAGGGCGGTGAGCGTGGCGATATGGTCGGGGTGTAGCCTGATCTCGGGCAGGTGCGCGCGAGCGGCGTCGAGATCAGCGGGGGCGGGCAGTGTCGCCTGCGCCTGCTGCCAGCCGGTCTCGTTCAGGTCGAGGCCAAAAGCCAGCCTCTCGATCAGCGCGTCGGGCGCGCGCTCGGTCTCCTCCGCGCTCTCGTCGAGCAAGATCAGCCCGTGCCCCGCCTCGCGATCGAGCAGTTGTGCCAGCCGCGCGGCGAGATGCGGTGGCGTGCGCTCGGCCATCGGCAGAATCAGGCGGGCAGGCTGCGTGGCCAGTCCCTCTTGCCAGACCAGCCGCCCTTGGGCCAGCGTGGCAGCGACATCCGCGCCGCCGAAAAGCGCGGTATCGCTGAGGTCGGGATGAATGCGCCTTGCGGGACCGGGCAGTGTGAAAAGCAGCGTCTCGAAGCGTTGCCGGACCGGGCCCGCGCGCGCGCGCAGATGCAGCCCGCGCAGGCCCTCTGGGTCGATCGCCAGAAGGCTGAGCGCGCGCAGCGCGCGAGCCCATGCGGCGGCGCCGCTCATCCCAGCACGTCCTCGGTCAGGCGGATGACGCGGGTGACCGATCCGGCCTCGTCCAATGGGTCGCGGCGCAGCCGGTGGCTGAGCGCGATCGGGGCGACGCGGCGCAGGTGATCGCGGGTGATGGCGGCGGCGCCTTCATAGGCGGCAAGCGCGCGGGCGCTGCGCATCAGTGTCAGCTCGCCGCGCAGCCCGTCCGCGCCAAGCGCGGTGCAAAGGGTTGCGCAATCGCGCAGGATATCGTCGGGCGTGGTCACATCGGGCTTGGCCGCGCGGGCGGCAAGGATCGCGTCGCGGATCGCTGCATCCTCGGCCCGCCAATGGGCGAGAAAGGCGGCATTGTCGGTCTCATAGGCGTCGCGGCGGCGGATGATCTCGATCCGCTCCTCGATATCGGTGGGCGAGCGCACCTCGACCGAGAGGCCGAACCGGTCGAGCAGCTGCGGGCGCAATTCGCCCTCTTCGGGGTTGCCTGAGCCGACCAGCACAAAGCGCGCCGGATGGCGGATCGAAAGCCCCTCGCGCTCGACCACGTTTTCGCCGGATTGGGCCACGTCGAGCAGCAGGTCGACGATGTGATCCTCCAGCAGGTTGACCTCGTCGATATAGAGATAGCCGCGATTGGCGCGCGCCAGCAGGCCCGGCTCGAATGTTTTTTCGCCGCGCGTGAGCGCCCGCTCGATGTCGAGCGCGCCGGTCACCCGGTCCTCGGTCACGCCGAGCGGCAGATCGACCACGGGGGTGGGGCGCTCGACGATGGCGCCGTCGGGGGGCGGGGCCCAGTCGGGGCTGTCCTCGGCGCGTTCGGCATTGGTGGGGCTGCCCTCGATCATGCGGATGGGGGGCAAAAGGGCCGCGAGCGCGCGCACGGCGGTGGATTTGCCCGTGCCGCGGTCACCAAAGACAAGCACGCCACCAAGCCCCGGCTCGATCGCGGTGAGGATCATCGCGCGTTTCATCTGGTCCTGACCGACGATGGCGGAAAACGGGTAGGGGGCTGTCATGCGGGCTCTTTCATGGTGATCGGTTGGGTGCCGTGCCAGGTTCCGCGCGTCGCGGTGACGCGGAAGCGGGCGTAAAGCTCTTCGCGAAACCAGTTGCCCTCGCGCACGGCACGGATGGCGCGGGCATGTGGCCCGTCGGCGCGGGCGAATAGGGCCATGCTCTCGGCGTCGGGCCAGATCGAGAAGGTCACCTGATGCAAAAGCGGCACTTCGCCGATGCCGATCTTGAAGGAGACGTTCGGGTCCTGGCCGATGACGGCACTGATGTCGGGCACGCGCCGCCAGAAGCGCAGCGCGCGGGCCGGGCGCACGGTGGCGCGGGTGAGCGCCGCGAGCGGGCCGGTTCCGGGATCGTCGGCGGGGCGGAAGGGATTTTCGCCCGCCCATGCGCCTCGCGCCGAGACCGGGGTCAGGAACACCGTCCAGACCTCTGCCGCGTGGCGGGCGTAGCGGCGAAAGACATCGGCCTGCACGGTCTGGCGTTCTGCTGTGGCGTGGTCTGGCCATGTGGCGAGGATCGCGTAGACGCCGGTATTGGGCACGGGGGTAAAGCCTTCGCCGGTGCCCGAGCCGCAGAGCTTCCAGAAATCGATTTCGGGCACGCGCGGCAGCATCAGCCGCGCCGCGCCCATCATGGCAAAGGCCCAGAGCCGACTGACACCGGTGTCGAAGCGATGGAAACTGAGGCTGACGGTTTGTATCGGGCCGCTCCCTGTGACGATCTGTGCAGAAATAGTGACATGGTTTCAAGGCATAGAAAAGGGTACATTCCGAGATTGTCAATTTAACTAGACACATGTAGCATGTTGTTATGTTGACACGTCTAGATCCGGAAATGAGTGAAGAGGCGGCCCGGGCGAGCGCCCCGCATGCCGTTGTAATCGGGGCCGGTCTGGGCGGTCTCGCCTCGGCGATGCGGCTTGGCGCGCGGGGCTACCGGGTAAGTGTGATGGACCGGCTCGACAGCCCCGGTGGGCGCGGATCGAGTCTGACGCGTGACGGATACCGCTTCGATCTGGGGCCGACCATCGTGACCGTGCCGCAGATCTTTCGTGAGTTATGGGCCGCCTGCGGGCGCGATTTTGACGCCGATGTCGATCTGCGCGCGCTCGATCCGTTCTACGAGATTCGCTGGCCGGATGGCTCGACCTTCACCGCGCGGCAGGATGGTGACGCGATGCGCGCCGAGGTGTCGCGGCTCTCGCCCGGTGATCTGAAGGGCTATGACGCCTTCGTGCGCGACAGCGAGGCGCGCTATTGGTTCGGGTTCGAGGATCTGGGGCGGCGGTCGATGCACCGGTTGGTGGATCTGATCAAGGTGCTGCCGAAATTCGCCTGGCTGCGCGCCGACCGGTCGGTCTATGCCCATGCCGCACGGCGGGTCAAGGACGAGCGCCTGCGCATGGCGCTGTCGTTTCATCCGCTATTCATTGGCGGTGATCCGTTCAACGTGACCTCAATGTATACGCTGGTCAGTCATCTCGAAAAGGAATTCGGCGTGCATTACGCCATCGGCGGCGTCGATGCCATCGCGCGGGCCATGGGGCGGGTGGTCGAGGATCAGGGTGGTATGATCCGGCAAGGGGCGGAAGTGGATGAGATCCTGCTCAAAGAAGATCGCGCGCGAGGCGTGCGGCTGAGTTCAGGAGAGATCGTGACCGCCGATATCGTGGTATCGAACGCCGATGCGGGCCATACCTATGACCATCTGCTGCGTAACCACAAAAAGCGGCGCTGGACGCCCGCCCGACTGCGGCGCGCGCGGTGGTCGATGGGTCTGTTCGTGTGGTACTTCGGCACCAAGGGCACGGCGGAGATGTGGCGCGATGCGGGGCATCACACCATCCTCAACGGGCCGCGCTACAAGGGCCTCGTGCGGGATATTTTCCGCACCGGGAAACTGGCGCAGGACATGAGCCTTTATGTGCATCGCCCCTCTGTCACCGATCCGACCGTGGCACCCGAGGGCGATGACACGTTCTATGCGCTAAGTCCGGTGCCGCATCTGGGCCATGCAAGTCCGGTGGATTGGCAGGCCGAGGCCGAACCTTACCGCCAGAAGGTGCAGAAGGTCTTGGAGGAGCAGCTTTTGCCCGGTCTGGGCGATCATCTGACCGCCTCGGAGGTGTTCACGCCCGAGACGTTCCGCGACCGCTATCTTAGCCCGCATGGCACCGGGTTCTCGATCGAGCCGCGCATCCTGCAAAGCGCGTGGTTTCGGCCGCATAATGTCAGCGAAGAGGCGCAGGGGCTGTATCTGGTCGGTGCGGGCACGCATCCCGGCGCGGGCCTGCCGGGGGTGATCTCAAGCGCGGAGGTGCTGGATAAGCTGGTGCCCGACGCCGAGACGGTGCGCGGCCGATGATTGACCCGCGCGATATGGAGCACTGCGTGGCGGCGATCCGCCACGGCTCACGCTCGTTTCATGCCGCCTCCAAGCTTTTGCCGCGAAGCCTGCGCGATCCGGCCCTGGCGCTATATGCCTTTTGCCGACTGGCCGATGACGCGGTCGATCTGCAACCGAACAAATCCGAGGCTGTGCTGCGGCTGCAGGAGCGGCTGGATCTGGCCTATGCCGGACGACCGCAGAATGCGCCTGCGGACCGCGCCTTTGCCGCGATCATCGCCGATTTCGAAATGCCCCGCGCGTTGCCCGAGGCGTTGTTGGAGGGACTGGCCTGGGATGCGATGGGGCGGAGGTATTCGACGCTGTCGGACCTGCGCGCCTATTCGGCGCGGGTGGCCTCTGCTGTCGGCGCTATGATGTGCGTTCTGATGCGAGTACGGGATGGCGATGCCTTGGCCCGGGCCTGTGATCTGGGCGTCGCGATGCAACTCACGAATATTGCCCGCGACGTGGGCGAGGATGCGCGCGAGGGGCGGCTTTACCTGCCGCTGGAGTGGTTCGACGAGGCCGGGCTGGAGCCGGAGGATTTTCTGGCGGCACCGCACCCCTCGACGCAGATGGCGGGGATGCTGCACCGGCTGTTGCGTGAGGCGGATGATCTCTATCTGCGCTCCGAGTCCGGGGTTGCGGCGCTGCCGCGTGCCTGCCGTCCGGGGATTTTTGCCGCGCGCCATGTCTATGCCGGGATCGGGCATCAGGTGCGCCGGGCGGGTTACGACTCGGTGACGCGTCGGGCGATGACCAACACGCGGCAGAAACTGGGCTGGCTCAGCCTTGCGATGCTGCGGGCCGGGGCGACATATGTGATGCCGCGCTCGGCGATGATCTATGCGCGGCCCCTGCCGGAATGCACGTTTCTGGTCGAAGCAGCGGCGGAAAGTGCACCGCAGCGCGGGGATTGGAGCGACACGCTCTATGCGACAATGGCGCAGCTCAAGGCGCGGGATGCAAGCCGGGGCTTTGTCTTGATTGATGGAGATGCGGGCGATAGATATCGCGCATGATCTGGATCTGCTTTGCGATTTTTCTGGCCGCCTGTTTCGCCGCAGGCTCCACCGGGGGGCTGTTTTCACCCGGGGAGTGGTATGACCGCTTGAAAAAGCCGTGGTGGACGCCGCCCAACTGGCTGTTCCCGGTGGCGTGGACGCTGCTTTACGTCTGCATGGCGGCGGCGGGTGCGCGGGTGGCGGTCAGCCCGGATAACGGGATTGCCATGGCCTTCTGGGCGTTGCAGATCGCACTCAACGGTTTGTGGACACCGGTGTTCTTCGGGCTGAAGAAAATGCGGCTGGGGCTGATAGTGCTGAGCGGGCTGTGGGTGTCTGTCGCGGCCTCGGTGGTGGCGCTGTGGCAGGTCGATATGATCGCGGGGCTGCTGTTCCTACCCTATCTGGCATGGGTCAGCGTGGCCGGGGCGCTGAACGCCTCGGTGCTGCGGCTCAACCCGGAAGAGGCCGGGTAACGAGGGCGGTCAGTCCGCGTCTTGCGCCATGCTGGCCAGTTCCAGACCGTCCACATAGAGGATATGCGGCTGATCAAAGATCAGGTGATAGAGGTCGAACACCTGTGTGGGCCGCAGCGTGACGAATTCGCCGTCGACGAGCCGTTCTGCGGGGACCATCGCGCGGCCTGCACCAAAGAGCGCATGAGCACGCCAGTCCCGCACCAGGATCGGCTGGGTGGCGGGCAGGGTGACGTCATGTTCGGGCCGGGTATGGCCAAGCGATCCGGCGCGGATATGAACCGCCCGGCAAGCGCTGCGCCGCCGGTCCACGGCGCGCAGCGTAGCGGTGCCGCTATCACGGGTGATAACGCGCGCGCCGGGCCGTAGATCGCGCACGCGCGTTTCGCCGTCGAGAGTAAGGATGATGCTGTCGGCGCACAGGCCGCTTGCTTCCATTGCGGGCATCACGGCCAAATCGCCGCCCGTCCGCCTGACCGTATTCGGTTTCATGGCGTTTCTCGCTTTATGACTGCCTCAGTTTTCCACCACATTATGGCAAGATTGGGTTAATGTCGCGCCTTTTTTTCGGTGCTGACCGGGCGTGCGGGGCGTGATTTCCCCTCGCATCCGGTGGCGCGCTTTGCTAGAGAACACGCCAGCGGTGCCCTTTTGCGGTCCGCGATCCCGTGCGGGTGTGGCGAAATTGGTAGACGCACCAGATTTAGGTTCTGGCGCCGCAAGGCGTGGGGGTTCAAGTCCCTCCACCCGCACCACGGAACCGGCTGACCCGCGTGGCACCGGTTTTCCCTTGCACGCATGAAATCGCCTCAATAGAAGAGCCGTGATTTTGACCGCCGCGGACGCCTCCGCGGCCCGATGCATATGGAAGGACGAACATGCAGGTCACCGAGACACTCAACGAAGGTCTGAAGCGGGGATACAAGATGATCCTGTCGGCTCAGGCGCTGGACGACAAGGTCAATGAAAAGCTGAAAGAGGCCCAGCCGGATGTCGAGCTCAAGGGCTTTCGCAAGGGCAAGGTGCCGCTGCCGCTGCTGAAGAAACAGTTCGGTCAGCGTGTGCTGGGTGAAGCGATGCAGGAAAGCGTCGATGACGCGATGAAGGCGCATTTCGAGGAAAAGGGCGAGCGCCCCGCGTTCGAGCCCGACGTGAAGATGGCCAACCAGGAATGGAAAGAGGGCGACGACGTCGAGATCGAGATGACCTACGAGGCACTGCCCGATATCCCCGAGGTCGAGCTGGGGTCGCTCAAGCTGGAGCGGATGGTGACCAAGGCGGATGAGGCTTCGGTCGACGAGGCACTGCAGAACCTCGCGGAGAGTGCGCAGGATTTCAAGGATCGCAAGAAGGGCAGCAAGGCCAAGGACGGCGATCAGGTGGTGATCGATTTCGTCGGCAAGGTCGATGGCGAGGCCTTCGAAGGCGGCACTGCCGAGGATTACCCTCTGACTCTTGGCTCAGGCAGCTTCATCCCGGGCTTTGAGGAGCAACTTGTCGGCGTGAAGGTCGATGAGGAAAAGGCCGTGACGGTCAATTTCCCCGAGGAGTATCAGGCCGCGCATCTGGCGGGCAAGGAAGCGGTCTTTGACTGCACCGTCAAGGCCGTCAAGGAGCCGGTCGCGGCCGAGCTCAACGATGAACTGTCGCAGAAATACGGCGCCGAGGATCTGGACGCGCTGAAAGAGCAGATCCGCGAGCGGCTGGAGCAGGAATATGCCGGGGCCGCGCGTGCGATCCTCAAGCGGCATGTGCTCGATGCGCTGGACGAAAAGGTCAGCTTTGACCTGCCGCCCACCATGGTCGAGACCGAGGCCAAGCAGATCGCGCATCAGATCTGGCATGACGAGAACCCTGATGTGCAGGGCCATGATCACCCCGAGGTCGAGCCTACCGAAGAGCACACCAAGCTGGCCGAACGCCGCGTGCGTCTGGGGCTGTTGCTGGCCGATCTGGGCCAGAAGGCCGAAGTCGAGGTGACTGATGCCGAGATGACCCAGGCGGTGATGAACCAGGCGCGGCAATATCCCGGGCAAGAGCGTGAATTCTTCGAATTCGTCCAAAAGAACCCGCAGATGCGCCAGCAGCTGCGCGCGCCGATCTTCGAGGACAAGGTGATCGACTACGTGGTCGAGCTGGCCGATGTCACCGACAAGGAGGTGTCCAAGGATGAGCTCGAAAAAGCCATCGAGGCGATGAACGACGAAGAGTAGGCGACCGGCCGAGGTCTTATGAATGAAGGGCCGCCCCGAGGAGAAGTGGGGCGGCCCTTTTCGTTCGTGCGTGAGTGTACGCGGACGTCCATGCCTAGCATCCGCGCGATATCGGCCCCTTTGGGGGTCAGGCGTCGACGTCCGTGCGCGAACGAATCTTTTCTACGAGCGTGGCCTTGAGGCGCAGCGCGTCCACCCTTTCTTTTGCGGTTGTGGCATTCGCGATCTGCTCATCGCAGTAGATTTCGAGGTCGGATTTGACCGATTCAGTCCGCAGCGCCTTTCCGCGTTCGCTCAGCGAAAGAGCCTCCGCGTCGGACAGGAATACATCGCCGTCGATACCGGCATGTGTCCGGATGCGATCAATGCGTTCATTCGAACAGTCCAGCAGCGCCGCGAGCGCGTGCGCTTTGCCCATGTCCACGGTCTTGCCGATGTAGTCATATGGCGCATTACCAGAGCGGATCATCACACGGTTCATCACAGGATCAATCACCGCAACGGCGTCAAGCACGCCGGCATCGCGTCCGTATTCGAAGGCACCGACCATCACCTCTGATGTCACGTATGAGATCGAGTTGGTGGCGCGACTGCCGCGCGACAGGCGCTCGGTGTCAACGCAAAATCTTGTTGCTTCCCAGATCTGCGAGCTGCGCAGCGGCGGTTCGCCTTCCAGAATGTCCGCGAAAACATCCGCTAGCATATGCGGGCCCGTCGTCTGCAACAGGCGCATGCATCCTACGACATGGCCATCCTGGTCCAGCGACACGACATAGGCCGGATCAAGCGAATCGTAGATATCCATTTCCATTTCGTCGGTGATCGTGACGTCCCATCCCAGCCGGTCACGGAATACGCGTGCCCGCAGCCGGAACATTTCCTTGACGAGATCACTGAAGCGATCTCGATTCAGCGCATCTATGACGATGATCATGTTTCTTCCCCAATATGATTGTTCTAGGGGAAGTTTCGCGCATCAGGCGCGCAGATGCCATTAGGGGTTTCCCGTATGTGATACACGCCACCGTGATCGACATCCGGGCCGAGCCAACACGCGTCAGCCCGGTTTTATCATGCCAAGCCCCACCGCGCGACCAATGGCTTGAGGCGTACTGAGAGCACCCAGCTTGGTGCGTGCGGAACGCAGATGCACCTCGACGGTGCGGTGCGAGATAGCGAGGATGTCGCCGATGTCCTGCTGGGTCTTTCCTTCGGCCACCCATTGCAGGATTTCGCGTTCACGCGTCGATAGCACCGGAAGGTTCAACGCGGCCATCGGCAGGTCTGAACTCATGACGTTGTCGTGCATGTGCACAGCGGCAACTTGCAGGTTCCCAATGACTTTCTTCTTGAGAAGATGCCACTCTTGATCGCTGCAGTCGCGGGTCACACTCATCAGGCCAACATCTCCATAGGGGCCGCGAACAGGCACGGTGAGGCCCCTGGCGGCCACACCAAAGGCCGGTGCATCATTGAAGACGCTTTGGAAATGCGGCGTGCGCTCCAGCCTGTTCCAGTCAACCGGGGCGATTGATTTCCGCCCGATATGGATCGTCGGATCTATGCGGTGCAGTCCCTTGCGGGTGTAATGCATGATCCAGTCAGTGCGATAATTCGCAAAGCCTTGAATGGCACCCGAAATCGGGTTGAAGGTGGCGTAGGAGGCGTGGTCGAATTCGAGAGACTGACAAACGTCATCGAGAAACCGGGCAAACCGGTCATCAGAATGGGGGATCTTGCTGAGGTCGATGAGCTTCATGCTCTTATCCTCGCTGCGTTGCCTACGGTGCAGTATAGTTGCTGTCACGCAGATTTTACAACATTAGCGATTATTGCCCGAATTGCGAGGGGCGAAGACCACGAACCGGTTCAGGTGGAAACCGCCCTTGATAACAGGCAACGCCGCGCGAGTGCCCGCGCGGCGTTCGGTTTAGGTGGCGCGTCTGGCTCAGTTCGCGCTATCGTCACGCTCGACGGACTCGGCCACTTCAGCGAGATCGTCATCGTCCGAAGCGGCGGCACCGATATCCTCGAACAGTTCCGCGATCTCGTAATCGGCGGCCTCGTCGGCTTCGGCGGCGGCGTCCTGGATGGACTTGCCGGAAGCCTGCAATGCGGCCTCTTCGTTGGAGCGCGCGACGTTCAGCTGGATCGTCGCCTCCACCTCGGGGTGAAGCGTGACGATCACGTCATGCAGGCCCAGTTCCTTGATCGGGCGGGTCAGCGCGACCTGCTTGCGTTCAAGGCTGAAGCCGTTTTCGGTGGCGGCGTCGGACGCGTCACGGGTGCTGACCGAGCCATAGAGCGCGCCGCTGTCGGAGGCCTGGCGAATCACGATGAACTGCTGGCCGTTCAGTTTGTCGGCCATCGCTTCGGCTTCTTTGCGGGTTTCGAGGTTCTGGGCCTCGTACTGCGCCTTGCGGGCTTCGAAATCGGCGATGTTCTGCGCCGAGGCCGACAGTGCTTTGCCCTGAGGCAGCAGGTAGTTGCGCGCAAAGCCGGGCTTCACTTCGACGACTTCGCCCATCTGGCCGAGTTTTGCCACGCGTTCAAGAAGGATCACTTGCATCTGATTTCTCCTTATTTCACAGCGTAGGGCAGCAGGGCGAGAAAGCGGGCGCGCTTGATAGCGCGGGCCAGCTCACGCTGCTTCTTGGCGGATACGGCGGTGATGCGCGACGGCACGATCTTACCGCGTTCGGAGATATAGCGTTGCAGCAGGCGCGTGTCCTTGTAGTCGATCTTGGGTGCGTTATCACCCGAGAAGGGGCAGACCTTGCGGCGACGGAAAAACGGTTTTGTAGCCATGGTTTATGTTCCTTTCTTCAGGTGATGGTTCAGCGGCGCTCGCGGCGCTCGCCACGCTCTTCGCGCTTCTGCATCTGGACCGAGGGGCCCTCGGCGTGCTCGTCGACCTTGATGGTCAGGACGCGCATCACGTCGTCATGCAGGCGCATCAGGCGTTCCATCTCCTGCACGGCCGAGGCGGGTGCGTCGGTGCGCAGAAAGGCATAATGGCCCTTGCGGTTCTTGTTGATCTTGTAGGCCATCGTCTTGACGCCCCAATACTCGCTATCCACGAGTGTGCCGCCATTGTCGGTCAGCACGGCGCCAAAATGTTCGACAAGGCCTTCGGCTTGCGCGTTGGACAGGTCCTGACGCGCGATCATCACATGCTCATATAGCGGCATGTCAGCTCCATTTCTATCAAGGCGCATTTCATAGGACGGGCATTTTCCCTTTCGCGGCCCACCCACGAGAGACTGCGCGGTAAATAACGAATGCGAAAGGTCGTTAGCTCATACATGGCCGCATGGAATGGCGCAAGCCGATTTCAAGGTCCGTCGCAAGCCCACGGATTGCCGTGTCGGCGCCCCATTTCCGGCGCTTTTCGAGGGCACTTTTTGAAGAGTACAAGCAGAAGGACAAGACCATGGTTGCATTGCCCGATTTCGAACGTGAATTCACCGAGGCCCCGCACAGCTTTCAGGAGCCTGCGCACCTGCCCGAGCAACGAATGATCCGGATCGAGGCGTCCCGGGTGCTGCGCGGATTGTGTGGCACGGCACTGATGGCATCGACATTCGGTGTCTGGATCGTGCCGACCGGCGCCGGTGATCCGGCGATGATGCTGATCAAACTCTTGTTCTCGCTGTCTCTTTTCTGGGCGGGAATGTTGTGCCTGTTCCGGTCGGATCGCGACAGCGATCTTCCCGAGATTGCGCTTGATACCCACGCCCGGCAGTTGCGCGTGCTCTACCCTCAGCCCGGCGGGCGCACGGCGCGCGTAATGGTGCATGACCTCGACGACCTGACGGAATTGTCGCTGTGCGACCGGATGCTGACCGCGCGGGACCGTGATGGACGCCAGATCGTGACGCTGGAATTGCACGATGCGCGCACCGAGCAGACCTTGCGCCGTGCGCTGAGCCTGGTTGCCTGACGGCGCTCTACCGGCGATTGTTCGCCAATCCACAGGGTCTGTTTGAAACTGTAGTATTGTGCTTCGCGGCAACCATGCCAATTTCGATCATGTCAATTCGACATAATCTGTTTGGAGGTTTCCGTGATGAGACAGACATTGATCGCCGCCGCGCTTGCCTTTGGGGCAACCGGCGCATTCGCCGCACCCGAGGCCTATACGCTTGACCCGAGCCACAGTCAGGTCGTGTTTTCCTATAATCACCTCGGGTTCTCGACCACCTATGGCATGTTCTCGGGCTTTGAAGGCGAGATCATGTTCGACGCCGAAGACCCGGCGGCCTCTTCTGTCAATGTCTCGATGCCGGTGATGTCGATGTTCACAGGCTGGGAAAAGCGCGAAGAGCACTTCATGTCCGATGATTTCTTCGGCGCGAGCGAGGGTGACATGGTCACCTTTACCTCGACGGGCATTGAAGTGACCGGCGACAACACCGCCAACATCACCGGCGATCTGACGATGAACGGTGTCACCAAATCGGTCGTGCTCGACACCACGCTCAATCAGAAGGCCGACGCGCATCCGATGAACAACAAGCCGTGGCTGGGCTTTGACGCCAGCACTACGCTATTGCGTTCGGATTTTGGGGTCGACAAGTTCGCCCCCTATGTCAGCGACGAGGTCGAGGTGAAAATCTCGATCGAGGCTGGCAAGGGCGAATAAAACCGCTGCTCCACTCACGGAAAAGCGGGGCCGTTCGCGGGGATGCGAACGGCCTTTTTTTCATCGTGCTTTTCAGGTGCCGTAGGCGCGGTCCGGGGCCATGATATCGTCTGCAGCTGCCAAAACTGCCGCGACGATCATATCCAATTCAGGCCGCGTCAGGCGGGCGGGCAGGCGAGCATCGCAGGCGCGCATCAGCATGGCGCGGGTTTGCGGCAGATCGGGCATCTCTCCCGGCAGGAATTGCCAGTTCCAGAAGGCACGGGCATTGTCAGTGCTGAGGCCAAAAATCTGCACCTTGACCCCGCGCGCCGCCGCCGCCTCGGCAAAGGCGCGGGTCTCGTCGTCGCTCAGACCCACAAGGTTGAACTGGATGGAGTCCGGGGCGCGCTCTTCTGGTGGCAGTTTTGCCGGAACCGACAGCCAGGTCGAGGTATTGAACCGGTCAGCGACATAGTCGTGATTGGCGCGCCCGTCGCGCACCCGTCGCGCCACATCGGGCAGTTGCGGGCGGATGATCGCGGCCGACAGGTTGTTGAGGCGAAGATTGTAGAGTGGCAGGTGGTTCTGCCAACGGGCGAACGCGGCCTCGATCTCCGGGTCGGGCGTGGCCAGATGCTTGGCCCAGTTATGCTCATAGGCCCCTGACATGATGACGGCACGGGCAATCAGATCGGCATCGTCGCTTACCATGATCCCGCCTTCGCCCGCATTCACCAGCTTGTAGGACTGAAAGCTGAAACAGCCGACGCGCCCGATGGTGCCGATATTGCGTCCGCCCCACGTGGTGCCGAGCGAATGCGCCGCATCCTCGATCACCGGCACGCCGCGCGCGTCGCAGAGCGCCATGATCCGGTCCATATCCGAGGTGTGGCCGCGCATATGGCTGATGATGACGGCCTGCACATTGTCCAGCCGCGCCTCGAAATCCGCAATGTCGATGCGGTAATTCTCGCCCACTTCGCAGAGCACCGGCACGCAATCGGCATGCACCACCGAAGAGGGCACGGCGGCGAAGGTAAAGCCGGGGATCAGCACGCGCGAATCGCGCGGCAGGCCAAGGGCCTTGAGCGAGAGAAAGAGCGCCGCCGAGCAGGACGAGACGGCGAGCGCGTATTTCGAGCCCAAAAGCTCTGCGAATTCCTGCTCCAGTAACGTGACCGGCGCATTCTCGGGCGCGGTGTAGCGAAAGAGGTCGCCCGATTGCAGCATCCGGTCGATTTCCGCGCGAGCGGCTTCGGGGATGGGTTCCGCGTCATAGACATTGGGTGTGGCTGCCATGTTTTCAGGTTTCCTGAATGTAGCTTTCGGTTTTCCGGAACATATAGGCCGCAATTGTGACAGTTTGTCAAAGAAAACCCCGCCTCACCCGTGAGGGGTGCGTTTTTCAGCCGAAGCGGTACCGTAATCAGATGCCAAGCCGATCGCGCATCGAAAACCAGGTCATCGCCAGCACCAGAAGCGGCGTGCGCAGCGCGGTTCCACCGGGGAAGTTTGGGGCAGGCACGCGCGACAGCGTCTCGAACCCTGCTGCTTCGCCGCGCACCGCATCGGCCATGAGCTTGCCCGCATGGGTCGCGGTGCCCACGCCATGCCCCGAATAGCCCGAGGCCGAGAGCATGTTGGGCGCAAGCCGCGCAAGATAGGGCATGCGTTTCATGGTGATCGCCAGCGTGCCGCCCCAGGCATAGTCGATGCGCGCGTCGCGCAGATGCGGAAAGATCTCCAGCATCGGCTTGCGCACCAGTGCCGCGATGTCGCGCGGAAAGCGGTAGCCATAGCTCTCGCCGCCGCCGAAAAGCAGGCGCTTGTCATGGCTGAGGCGAAAGTAGTTCACCACGAATTTGCTATCGGCCACGGCCACGTCGCGGGCCAGCACGCGCGCGGCCTCATTGCCCAGGGGTTCGGTTGCAGCGATGAAATTGTTGATTGGCATGACGCGGGCGGCAACCTTGCGGTCGAGCCCGCCGAGATAACCGTTGCAGGCGAGGATCACGTGATCGGCCTTGACCGCGCCTGCATCGGTGGCGACGCGCGCCGGGATGCCGCGCGTGACGTGATGCACTGCCGACCCCTCGAAGATACGCACGCCCGCCGCCTGCGCGGCGCGGGCGAGGCCGAGCACATAGGCCAACGGGTGCAGATGGCCCGCGCCAATATCGAGGGTTCCGCCGCTGTAGGCGGGCGAGGGGCACAGCGTCTGCATGGCGCCTTCATCGAGCTTCTCAAGCTGATTGTAGCCATATCTCTCGGCCAGATGATCGGCATAGGCATGCTCGTGAGCCGTTTCGCGAGCCGAGAAACAGGCATGCGCCACGCCGGGTTTCAGGTGACAGTCGATGCCGTGTCGCGCCACCAGCGACTTGACCAGCGCCTTGGCATCCTCGGCCAAATCCCAGAGTTTCGACGCATCCTCTTGCCCGACCAACCGCTCGAGGCCCGTCTGCTCCATCCGCTGCCCGCTGCCGAGTTGGCCGCCATTGCGCCCCGAGGCACCAAAGCCCACGCGCTGCGCCTCGAGCAGCACCACGTCGAGCCCCGCCTCGGCCAGATGCAGCGCCGCCGAGAGGCCCGTATAGCCCGCTCCAACCACACAGACATCCGCCCGCACCTCGCCGCGCAGGGGCGCAAAGGGGGCCAGCGGTGCGGTGGTCGCGGCATACCAGCTTGGCGGGTACTCGCCGCGCCGGTCATTGGCATAGAGCAGGTTCATGGCGTCTTCTTGGTCAAAATACTCAAAATCCGACCGCTTGGACCGGATCAGACGTTGAGCAGCAGGTGCTCACGTTCCCACGGGCTGATCACCTGCAGGAATTCCTCGTATTCGGTACGTTTCACGATGTTGTAGACGCGGCAGAATTCCGATCCGAGGATTTCGTGCAGATCGCTCGCCTCCTCGAACACGTTGAGCGCCTCGCCCATGACGTTGGGGATATCCGGCTCTCCGGCATAGGCGTCGCCCTTGAACTGCTTGTCGGGCCAGTCTTCCTTGATGATGCCCAACAGACCGCAGGCGAGGCTTGCCGCGATGCCGAGATAGGGATTGCAGTCCATCCCGGCCATGCGGTTTTCCACGCGGCGCGATTCCGGCCCCGAGAGCGGCACGCGTATGCCGGTGGTGCGGTTGTCCCGGCCCCAGGCGAGGTTGATCGGCGCGGCGTGGTCTTTGACGTAGCGGCGATAGGAATTGACGTATGGGGCGAGCACCGCGATCGCCGAGGGCAGGTGTTTCTGCAAGCCGCCGATGAAGTGGAAAAACGCATCCGTCTCGCCGCCCTGCGGCCCCGAGAACAGGTTGCGCCCGGTTTCGATGTCGAGGATCGAGTGGTGGATATGCATGGCGCTGCCCGGCTCGTCCTCGATGGGCTTGGCCATGAAGGTGGCGAAACAATCGTGGCGCAGCGCCGCCTCGCGAATGAGGCGCTTGAAGTAGAACACCTCGTCGGCCAGCTTGATCGGGTCGCCGTGGCGCAGGTTGATTTCCAGCTGCCCGGCGCCGCCTTCCTGCGTGATGCCGTCGATCTCGAAGCCCTGCGCCTCGGCGAAATCGTAGATGTCGTCGATGACGGGGCCGAATTCATCGACGGCGGTCATCGAATAGGCCTGCCGCGCGGCGGCAGGGCGGCCCGATCGGCCCATCATCGGCTTGATCGCATGCGCCGGATCGAGATTGCGCGCCACGAGGAAGAATTCCATTTCCGGGGCGACGACCGGTTTCATGCCGCGCTTGTGATACATTTCGACCACCCGGCGCAGCACGTTGCGGGGCGAGAACGGGATCGGCGCGCCGTCGCGGTCGAACGCGTCATGGATCACCTGAAGCGTCCAATCCGCCGTCCAGGGCGCGGCGGAGGTGGTCGACATGTCGGGTCGCAGGATCATGTCCTTCTCGATGAACCCGTCTTCGTCCGCGGCCTCGCCCCAGTCGCCGGTGATGGTCTGGTAAAAGATCGAGTCCGGCAGGTGGAAATATTGCTGACGAGCGAATTTCGAGGCCGGGACGGCCTTGCCCCGCGCGATGCCGGGCAGGTCCGAGATGATGCATTCCACCTCGTCCAGCCTGCGGTTCTCCAGATAGGTCTGGGCCGCCTGTGGCAGCGTCTTGGTAAAGTCGCGTAGATCGGCCATGTCAGGCCCCTTTCCTGAAGACATCCGCGATGCGCGTGGCCATGGCGGCGTTGTCGGTGTGCGTGGAGAGCAGCCCGCGTGCATGGTCGCTCAGCGGGTCGGGCACGACGCCGGGCGCGCGATGGTCCAGCAAGCCCTGCATGAAGGTGGCCCCGTATTCGGGATGCGGCTGGACCGTGTATATCCGCTCGCCAATGCGCATTGCGGCGATGTCACAGCCCTCGGCGCGGCCTATGATTTCGGCACCGTCGGGGGCCTCGATCACCTGGTCTTGGTGCCACGCGTTGAGGGTGAGGGGGGTGCCCTCGATATCGTATTGCGTGGCCCCCACGCGCCAGCCATCAGGGTGTTTCACCACCTTGCCGCCAAGCGCCTGCGCGATGATCTGATGGCCAAAGCAGATGCCGACCATCGGCAGGTTTGCGGTGTGAATGGCGCGGATCAGCTCTTCAAGCGGCGGAATCCATGGGTGATCCTCGTAAGCGCCGTGCTTCGATCCGGTAATGAGCCAGCCATCGGCAGCGTGCGGGCCTTTTGGGAACTCTTGATCGACGACCGCGTAGGTCTCGAATTCAAATCCTTGGCCGTCCAGCATGCGCGCCATCATTGCGTCGTAATCGCCCGTGTCCGGCAGGAGCATGTCGGGGGCGTGGCCGGTTTGGAGGATGCCTATTTTCATCATTGGCTCGTTATTTGATCAAATTCTGACGTGGTGCTGCTGCACAGAGGCTACACCGTTTCGAGATAAGTCTTCCAGTGGTCCTCTGCGTCGATCTTCGAGATATGCGCATGTTCCTGTCGCTTGGTCATCACAAGATTGCGGATCAGCTCCGCCGGAAAGATGCGCGCGATCAGCGGATCGGCCTCGAAAAGGTCGATGGCCGCGCCCCAATCGGCGGCGAGTTGCGGCAGGTCAGCCTCATACGCATTGCCGGTGATCGGGGCAGGGGGTGTCATGCCGTCCTCGATGCCGGTGATCGCAGCACCAAGGATGGCGGCAAAGCTTAGATAGGGGTTGATGTCACCGCCCGCGACACGGTGCTCGATCCGGCGCGCGGCATTGGGCCCGCCGGGAATGCGCACTGCGGCGGTGCGGTTCTCATAGCCCCAGCCCGCGCCGGTCGGCGCGTGTGCGCCGGGCACGAGACGAGCGTAACTGTTGGCGTGGGGCGCGAAAATCAGCGTCGAGGGCGGCATCGCGGCAAGGCAGCCCGCGACCGCGCTGCGCAGGATGTCGGTGCCCTGATCCGTACCATCGTCAAACACGTTGCGACCGTCGCCGTCCAGCACTGAGAAATGCATGTGCATGCCGTTGCCAGTATCGTCGCCAAAGGGTTTGGCCATGAAGGTGGCGACATATCCGTGTTGACGCGCGAGCCCCTTGATCATGGTCTTGAAGAGCCAGGTGTCGTCGGCGGCGCGCATTGCGGATTGGTGATGCAGGGTCAGCTCGAACTGCCCGATCCCTGCCTCGCTGATCGCGGTTTCGACGGGGATTTCCATTTCGGCCCCGGCGGAATAGAGGTCAGACAGGAACGCGTCGAAGGCATCCATTTGCCCGAGACTGAGAATGCCGGGGGCCTTCATGCGCCGGCCAGAACGCGGATCGCGCACGGTTTTCAAGGATTTGCCGGACGGATCGACGAGGGTAAATTCCAGCTCTGTCGCGGCAAAGACTTCCCACCCGCGCGCGGCGTATCGGTCGAGGACGGCGGCTAGCGCGTGGCGCGGGTCACCCGCGAAGGGCGCGCCGTCCTCGGTATGCATGACCATCGGCACCAGCGCCTGCGGCACGTCGAGCCAGGGCAGGGGGACTGCGCCGCGCTCGGTCGGAAAGAGGCAGCCGTCGATATCGCCGGTCTCGAACACCAGCGGAGAGTTTTCGATATCGGCGCCAAAAACATCGAGGTTGAGCGAGCTGAGCGGCATGCGCAGGGTGCCGCCGCCGAGTTTGTCGCCGTGGCTTGCAGGCAGGCGCTTGCCGCGCATGCGACCGTTGAGATCGCAGGCGGCCACGCGGAAGGTCTGGAACTGTGTGAGGTCCATTGAGAGGCGTCCTGATAGAGATTTGCCGCAACCTATCCCGGCTGCAGGGGCTTTGCCAAGATAATTTGATCAAAAAATTTCGAGCTGTGCGCGGCACGTGTCTTTCTCACCGTCATCGTCCGGCTCGACCGGACGATCTCTTGGCCGCAAGGTCCTCGGGTCAGGCCCGAGGATGACGCGGCGCGCGGGTCAACTCAGGCTCTGCTGCCAGCGGGTTTCAAGGGTTTCGATCGCGGCGATGCGTTCGTCGGTCTTGGGGTGGCTGAGCAGCCATGCGGGCATCGCGCCACCCGCGCCCGAGGTCAGCGCCTCGAGTTTCTTGAACAGGGATTTTTGCGGCGCGGTGCCGATCCCGGCCTTGGTCAGCAGCGCGGCGGCATAGGCGTCGGCCTCATACTCGTCACCGCGCGACAGGCGCGCGGCCAGAAGTGTGGTCAGACCATTGGCGATCCAGACACCGATCCCGGGCAGAAACCGCGACAGCAGCATGGCAAGCGCCGTGCGCAGCGCGTTCTGGCCCGAAAAGTCGATCATCCGGCGACGCGAATGCCCCAATGCGACGTGTCCCAGCTCATGCGCGATGACCGAGGCCATTTCCTCTGCCGAGACCTCACCGGTCTTGAATTTGCGATAGAACCCGCGGGTGATGAAGATGCGGCCATCGGGGGCGGCCAACCCGTTCACCGGGTCGATCTCGTAGATATGCACGCGCACGCGCGGCAGGTCGAGTGCTGAGGCGAGCCTGTCGGTCATGCGTTTGAGCACCGGATCGGCCAGTTCGGTCGATTGGGTGTCAAGCTCGCGTGTGGTGCGCCAGACCGAGAAGCGGTACATGGCGAGCGCGTAGAGGATGGCGAGCAGGATCGGCGTGAACTTGAGCATGACGTGAATATGGGGCGACGGACCATGGCTGGCAAGCGATAGCTAGCCGCGTGGCGAGATCGGAGCCGAGGGGGTGGCGCCGCGCCGCGCCAGCCGCCGCTCGCGCCAGAAGGTGTAGATGCCCGAAGCGATGATGATCGCGGCCCCGGTCAGGGTCCAGACATCCGGGCGTTCGTCAAAGAGCGTCACGCCGATGATCAGCGCAAAGATCAGCCGCGAATAGCGGAACGGCGTGATCACCGCCACATCGCCCAGTCGCATCGCCGCCACGATGGCGTAATAGGCCGCCACCCCGCAAATGAGCGCCAGCACCAGATCGCGCCAGTTGAGGCCCGAGGGCAGGGCAGGCGTGCCGCTGAACGCCAAGAGGATCAGCCCGGTGGGCACCAGCGTGGCAAAGGCATAGGTCGAAAGCTGCATCGAGGAGATGCTGCGCGGCACCGCGCGGGTCGCCAGATCACGGATCGCCAGACCGATCACGCCCTGTACGGCGAAAAGCGAGGCAGGCTCGAACCCTTCCAGCCCCGGGCGGATCACCATCAGCACGCCCATGAAACCCACCAGAATGGCGCTCCACCGCCGCCAGCCCACGGCCTCGCCGAGAAACAGCGCCGCGCCGAGCGTGACCGCGAGCGGCGTGGCCTGAAGGATCGCCGAGGCCGAGGACAAGGGCGTGAGCGCAATGGCGGTGACAAAGCCCAGGGTGCCGACAATCTCGCCGAAATTGCGTAGCAGAACCGGGCGCGACAGCAAGTCGCGCGACCAGAGTCTGCGGCCTTGGGCGAACGTGATCGCCCCGAAAATGAGAGCGCCGCCGAGGCCCAGAAAGATGATGATTTGTCCCACCGGCAGCGCATCCGCCAGCCGCTTGATGAACATGTCCTCCAGCGCGAAGCCGGCCATCGCGAGGACCATCAGGATACTGCCGCGCAGGTTTTCCATTTCAGAGGCTTTCGTGTCAGGGTGCCTGACCCTGTTAGCGCAGGACAACTGCACAAGAAAGCAGCAGAGCTATGACAGCACGACAATGCCGCTATGCTTGGCTTTGTGTTCGGGCTCCACATGGATGGTGACGCGCGCGTCGGGCAGCGCCTCCATCAGCGCCGCCTCGATCCGGTCGCAGAGGTCATGGGCGGCCTCGACCGTGGTCTCGCCGGGCATGACGAGGTGAAAGTCGATGAAGGTGACCTGACCCGCGTGGCGGGTGCGCAGGTCGTGCGCCTCAAGGGCGGCGTCATCGCTCGCGGCCTGCGCGATCACGCGGCGGATCGTGTCCATCTCCTCGTCCGAGACGGCCTCGTCCATCAACCCGCTCAGCGATCCCTTGATCACAACCCAGCCCGACCACAGGATGTTGAGCGCGACCAATACCGCCATCGCGGGATCGAGCCACCACCAGCCGGTGGCAAACGCGAGCGCAACGCCGATCAGCACCCCCACCGATGAGACCACATCGGTCATCAGGTGTCGCCCGTCAGCCACCAGCGCGGGCGAGCGGTGGCGGCGCCCGTTGCGGATCAGGATCACCGCCCAGACCCCGTTGATCAGGCCGGCCCCGGCATTGATCGCCAGCCCCATCAGCGGCGCATCAAGGGCGCGCGGGCTAAGGAACCCGGCATAGGCCTCGCGCAGAATGAAAAGCGCGGCAATGACGATCAGCACGCCTTCGAGCACCGCCGAAAAGAACTCGGCCTTGTGATGTCCGTAGGGGTGATTGTCATCCGCTGGCCGCCGCGCCACCCGCAGCGCCACGATGACGGCCAGCGCCGTCGCCACGTTCACCAGGCTTTCGAGCGCATCCGACATCAGCGCGAGCGAGCCGGTGAGCTGCCAGGCCACGGCCTTGAGCGCCAGCACGGCAAGGCCCACGATCACGCTGCCGATGGCAATCCGCATGATCCGTCTGGCAGGGTGTGTGACCATGTCCGCGCCTACTTGCCGGATTTCAGCGGCACGCCGTAAAGCTCCAGCCGGTGACCGATCAGGCGATAGCCCAGCTTCTCGGCGATCTTCTCCTGCAGCGCCTCGATCTCGGGATCCACGAATTCGATCACCTCGCCGGAATTCATGTCGATGAGGTGGTCGTGGTGGTCGCGCTCGGCATCCTCGTAGCGCGCGCGCCCGTCGCCGAACTCCAGCTTGTCGATGATGCCCGCCTCCTCGAACAGCTTGACGGTGCGGTAGACCGTGGCGATCGAGATGCGCGGGTCGACGCCCGAGGCGCGGCCGTAAAGCTCTTCGACGTCCGGGTGATCGTCGGAGGCCTCCAGCACCGTGGCAATGGTGCGCCGCTGATCGGTCATGCGCAGGCCCTTGGCCTCGCAGCGTTCGGTGATGGTGTCGCGCATGGGCGGCCTCATGTGGTCTTCGGTCGCTGCAATAGCGGCAAGCGGACGGTGTTTCCACCCTTTTTGCCCCTTTGGTGGTGGTCTAGTGCGGGGCTGTCCGCGAGAATAACTGGATCACGACGATTCCGGCAAGGATCAGCCCGGTTCCGAGGATCGCGGGCAGGTCGAGTTTCTGGCCGAAAACCACGTAGCCGATGGCGGCGATGAAGACGATGCCGAGCCCGGACCAGATCGCGTAGACCACCCCTACGGGCATGGTGCGCAGCGTGAGCGCCAGGAGGTAGAAGCTGATCCCGTAGGCTATAACAACGACGACCGAGGGCAGCGGGCGGGTGAATTGCTGGCTGGCCTGAAGCGCCGTGGTGCCTGCGGTTTCGGCGAGGATGGCGAGAAAGAGGATGAAATAAACCGTGGGGATCATGGCGCGCTCTCGGTTCGGGGTGGGTTTGGTGACCGGAATACGCGAGGGGTGGGGGCGGGTCTACCGGGAAAGACACAACGGAGTTGGCCTCGAGTGGGCGTTGGAATTCAGCACTAATGCGCGGAATCAAGGTGCCGCAGGCACCGCCGCGCAGCGCCCGACCGCCCCCTCGGGCGGGCGCTTTTGCAACGTCTCAAGCCATTAAAAACGCGGGAGTGCTTGGCTGGCATAAAGTGCGATCCACATAGGTTACTGCGCCCACCCGGCGGTCAGGCACCGCGCGGCTTGTCTCTGAAACCGGCAACGGCAGCTCAATGCCCAACACCCCCGCCCCATTACCCCTCAAACAACGGCAATTTCGTGCTGTGCTTGATCTCCTCCATCACGAAGCTGGCCGAGACATCGCCCATCGGCACCCGCGCGATCAGCGTCTGGTAGAGCCGGTCGTAATCGGCCATGTCCGCGACCCGCGCGCAGATCAGGTAGTCGAGATCGCCGGTCATGCGGTAAACCCCCTGAATTTGCGGCATGGCGCGGGTCGCGCGGGCGAATTTCGCCAACCAGTCGGCATCATGGGCTGCGGCGCGAATTTGCATGAACACGGTGAGCGGCAGGCCGACTTTTGCGGCATCGAGCAGCGCCACCCGGGCGCGGATGACGCCGGCCGCCTCCATTGCCTTGATCCGCCGCCAGCAGGCATTGCGCGACAGCCCCACGACCTGCCCGAGCGCATCCAGCGGGGTGTCGGCATGGCGTTGCAGTTCCGTCAGGATCTTGCGGTCGAGCTCGTCCAGTTCCGTCATGAAGTCACGCCTTTTGTGGAAATTGTCCCAATATCCAGAAGTATTGCGAGAAATTTGGGATAATGTCACGCAGAGACTCGCATAGCTTGGCGCCAGCCAACCAACAGGAGGACCAACAGATGATTTCGAGGCTGTTTCTGGACCATCCCCGCAAGGTGGAGGAAAGTTATCTCGAGCATGCAGTATTCGCGGGGCGGTTCGCGCTGCGGCTCTTTGGGGCGGCCTGTGCCGCGTTGATTCACGCGGTGATCCCGTGCCTGTTCGAAAAGACCGCGAGCCGGATGATCGCGACGATGCATGCACAGACCCATAACCGGGGTCAGTGACTGAACGTGCAACGACCGGAGCCTCAAGCAAGGCCCCGGTCGCGTGACGTCTCAAGCGGCGCGGACATGACCCGCGGGTTTCATTCCTAGCCGATGATCTCGTTGAGCGTCGCCGAGGGCCGCATCACGGAGGCGAGTTTCTCGAGGTCGGGGTGGTAATAGCCTCCGGTATCCGCCGCGCTGCCCTGTGCCGCTGCGAGTTCGCCCACGATCTTGGCCTCGTTTTCCGCAAGCGCTTTGGCGACCGGGCCGAATTCCTCGGCAAGTGCAGCATCATCGGATTGTGCCCCTAGGGCCTCGGCCCAGTAGCGGGCGAACCAATAATGGCTGTCGCGGTTGTCGGGCTCGCCAACCTTGCGGCTTGGCGAACGGCCGTGATCGAGCACGCCCTGCGTCGCGGCCTCGACCGCCTCGCCCAACACGCGGGCGCGGGCGTTGTCGTGGGTTTCGGCAAGGAACTTAAGGCTTTCGCCAAGCGCGCAGAATTCGCCCAAGCTGTCCCACCGCAGGTGGTTTTGCTCCTGCAACTGCTGCACGTGCTTGGGGGCAGAGCCGCCCGCGCCGGTCTCGAACAACCCGCCGCCATTCATCAACTTGACGATGGAGAGCATCTTGGCCGAGGTGGCCAGTTCGAGGATCGGGAACAGGTCGGTCAGGTAGTCGCGCAGCACGTTGCCGGTAATCGCGATGGTGTTCTCGCCCTTGGTGATCGTCTCGAGGCTTGCGCGGGTCGCCTCGCGTGGGGCCATGATTTCGAATTTGTCAGCCACGCCAGCGGCTTCCAAGATGGGCTTCACGTGAGAGATCAGTTCCGCGTCATGGGCGCGGGTGGCATCGAGCCAGAAGATCGCGCGATATCCCGTTGCCTTCTGCCTTTCGATGGCGAGGTTGACCCAATCCTCGATCGGGGCCTTGCGCGCCGAGGCCGAGCGCCAGATGTCACCCCCTGCGACGGAATGCTCGTGCAGCACGGTGCCGTCGTCGAGGATCATCTTGACGGTGCCGGTTTGAGTGATCTCGAAGGTGGTGGGGTGGCTGCCGTATTCCTCGGCCTTCTGCGCCATCAGGCCGATATTCTGCACCGTGCCTGCGGTGGCGGGGTTGAGCTTGCCGTTCGCCTTGAAGAAATTGATCGCCTCGTCATAGACGGTGGCATAGCTGCTGTCGGGGATGACGCAGACGGCATCATGTTCCTTGTTGTCTGGGCCCCAGCCCTTGCCGCCGCCCCGGATGAGCGCGGGCATCGAGGCGTCGATGATGACGTCCGAGGGCACATGCAGGTTGGTGATGCCCTTGTCAGAGTTCACCATGTACATCGCCGGGCGGTCGGCCATGCAGGCGTCGATGGCCTTGAGGATTTCGGGCTTGTCCTTGACGCGCTCCAACAGGTCGCCGAGGCCTGCATTGGGCGACACGCCGAGCGCTTTCATCTCATCGCCATATTGCTCGAAGACGGGGGCGAGGAACTGCTGCACCGCGTGGCCGAAGATGATCGGGTCGGAGACCTTCATCATCGTGGCCTTCATGTGCAGCGAAAAGAGGATTCCTTCGGATTTGGTCTTTTCGATTTCCTCGGCGAGGAAGGCGTCGAGGGCGCTCGCGCTCATGTAGGTGGCATCGACCACGGTGCCCGCCGGGTAGCTGAGCCCGTCCTTGAGCACGGTCTCGCCACCGGCGGCTTCCAGGACGATTTTCGCGCCGCTGTCCTTGGGCAGGGTGGCGGATTTCTCGTTGGCGAAGAAGTCTCCCGCGCCCATGGTGGCGACGCGCGTATTGCTGTCAGCGGACCACTCGCCCATGCGGTGCGGGTTGTTTTGCGCGAATGTCTTGACGGCGGCGGCGGCGCGACGATCGGAATTGCCCTCGCGCAGGACCGGGTTCACGGCAGAGCCCTTTAGCGTGTCATAGCGCGCGCGGGCGGCTTTCTCGTCTTCGGTCTTGGGGTCATAGGCGTAATCGGGCAGGGCGTAGCCTTGCCCCTGCAATTCCTTGATCGCAGCGACCAGCTGCGGCTCGGAGGCGGAGATGTTGGGCAGCTTGATCACGTTCGCGCCGGGGGTTTTGACGAGTTCGCCCAGTTCGGCCAGATCGTCGCTGACGCGCTGATCTTCGGTCAGGTGATCGGGAAAGGCGGCGAGGATACGACCGGCGAGCGAGATGTCGCGCGTATCGACCGAGACACCTGCGGCGGAGGCAAAGCGGCGGATGATCGGCAAAAGCGAGGCGGAGGCGAGTTCCGGGGCCTCGTCGACCTTGGTGTAGACGATATCGGGAGTGGAGGTATTGGCCATCGGGTGTCCTTTCCGATCTGGATTTGCACGGTGTCGCGTGCGGTGTTCAAGTCACGCGACTCGCTGGAATTGCCGCTGTCTTAGCGGAAAAACCGGCTTTGTAAAAGATAGTATGCGACGGTATACAAAATAAATCTGCGTCAGACAGTCTCGATCATCCGCGTCTTGAGCCGATGCATCAGTGCATAGCCTGCGAGAACTGCACCCAACACGCCCAGATGCGCGGGCATCGGCGTGCCATTGAATTGCAGACCGATGGGAATGGCGATCACCACGCTGCCCACCGTGGCGATGGCACCGGTGACGCTGGCGGCCATGCCCGCGATGGCGCCCATCGGGGCCATGGCGAGCGCGTTGAGATTGCCGAGCGTGAGGCCGGCCTGAAAGAACACCGATGTCTGCCAGATCACGAACACGCCGAATTGCGCGTCTGGCGGCAGGCCGATCTGCCAGAGCGCGATAGCGGCGAGCGAGAGCGCGATCTGTGCCGTGAGGGCGGCGCGCACCATCCGCTCCATCCCGAGACGCATGACAAGGCGCGAGTTTAGAAAACTGCCGCTGCCCGCGATCAGGGCCATCAGGAAGAACCAATAGGGGAAGCTGTCGGCGCGGTGGAACACCTCGTCGAACATCGGTTGCACCATGCTGAGCGAGGTGAAGAGCGTGGTCATGCACAGCATTTGCACCGCGATGGCGGTGCGCGTGACGGGGTGGGCCAGCACCTCGCGAAGGGCGGCGCGGAGAGGGGCGGCACGGAACGGGCGGCGGGCCTCGCGCGGCAGCGGTTCGGGCAGGCGCAACGCCATCCAGAGCGATAGCAACGTGGCAAAAAGAATGAACGCGCCAAACACCCCGCGCCACCCCGCGACGGCGATCACGCCTGCACCCAGAAGCGGGGCCATGGCGGGGGTGAGGGCAAAGACCATCATCACGAAGGACATCAGCCGCGCCATGTCACGCCCGGCATAAAGATCGCGGATGATCGCGATAGAGACGATGCGGAACGCCGCAGCGCCAATCCCCTGGATTGCACGGGCGGCCAGCAGGGTCTCAAGGCTGGGCGCGATCATCGCGAGCGCTGCCCCGGTGATATAGATCGCGGCCCCGCCGAGGATCACCCGCTTGCGCCCGAAGCTGTCCGAGAGCGGACCCGACACGAAGGTGCCCAGCCCCAGACCGAGCAGAAAGGCGGTGATGATCAGCTGCGCGCGGTTCGGCGCCTCTGGGGTGAGCGATTGCGCGATATGCGGCAGGCCCGGCAGCATGGCGTCGATGGAAAAGGCCACGGTGGCCGCCATCATCGCCATGAGCGCGATGAATTCCGGCCGCTTGAGCGCGCGGGCAGGGGCGATCGGGCCGGTCATGCAGTGTCCTTTTCGGCGTTATGAAGCGGGCTTAGCATGGAGGACGCTATGTGACCAGATCAGCCTTGTCAGTAGGTGACAATAAAAGTAGGGATTGGGGTGCAAATACCTGACTAAAGGAATCGGATAATGAAGCTCACAGTATTTCACTCTCTCAGCCTTGCAGCGTTGATCTCGGTCGGTGCGGTTGCGGTCAAGGCGGACGAGGCCATGGATGGCCGCATGACCTATGAACTCTTCGAGCACACGGTCGAGCATGCCGATCTGGCGGGGTGCCCGCCCGAGTTTGATCCCGACACGCAGTTTTGCCGGATGACGCTGGCCGATGAGCGCGCGCATGTCTTCGTGTTCGGTCTGGAGGGGGACCAGCCTTTGCAGGCGGTCAAATCCTATGAGCTTTCCGAAGGGCTCCCGGCGTTCTGAACGATATGAAAAAAGGGCGCGGGAGAGGCCCGCGCCCTTGGAAATTGTCGCGAGGGATCGGGCCTTACTGGACCTCGCCGGTGGGGCGGGGTGTTTTCAGCGTCTCAGCGGGCAGCACCGGATAGACCACTTCGGGCATCTTGCCGGTGAGCGCCCCAAGGAAGGCGACGATCTGATCGGCCTCCGCGTCATTGATTTCGGTGCCCAATTGCGAGGTGCCCATGATCTGCACCGCGACCTTGAGATCCCAGACCTTGCCAGAGTGGAAATAGGGCGCAGTCTGGTCGATATTGCGCAAGGGCGCGGCGCGGAACACGTAAGAGTCGTCCGCCGTCTCGGTCACTGCAAAACGACCCCGGTCATCGGGTGGCAGCACATCGGCCCCCGGTTTCTCGATCAGGCCGAAGGGATAATAGCCATTGCCTCCAAGGTTGACGCCGTTGTGGCAAGCCGAGCACCCCTTGTCGATGAACAGTTCCAGCCCGGCCACCTGCGCGTCCGAGAGCGCGCCATCGTCCCCGTTTAGCCATGCATCGAACGGTGCTGGCGTGATCAGCGTGGCCTCGTAGGCCTCGATTGCCTTGGCGAAGTTGTCGAAGCTGACAGGGGCGGCCACGTCGGGGAATGAGGCCTCGAACCACTCCACGTATTGCGGCATGGAATTGAGCGTGGCGACCACGTTATCTGGCGTATTGGCCATCTCGACACCGGCCTGCACCGGGCCCTTGGCCTGTTCGGCAAGGTCGGCGGCGCGGCCATCCCAGAACTGCGCATCGTTGAACACGGCATTGAGCACGGTGGGCGAGTTGCGCGGGCCTTTTTGCCAGGCATGGCCGATCGAGGTTTCCATGTTGTCATCGCCGCCGGTGGCGAGGTTGTGGCACGAGTTGCAGGAAAATACGCCCGATGCGGACATGCGCGGATCAAAGAACAGCGCCGTGCCGAGATCGACCTTTTCTTCGGTGAGGATGTTGTCGTTGAGGGCGGGAATGGTCGAGGGCAGCGGCGCGAACATGTCTTGCGCGCGCTCGCGTAGTTCCGATGCGGCGGCTCCCTGAGCGAGAGCCAGCGCGGAAACCGTGCCGAGAATGAGTTTGAGGGGACGTGTCACCGAATTTCTCCTTGGATTGCGTGGATTCGCGCGCTTAGAATCATTCTAAACGTTTCTGAGAGAGGCGGATTTGATCTGTCTCAAGACCACCCGGGTCTGGAACCGATCAGTGGCGATCTTGCGGGAATGGCGGTTGTTGTTCCAAACCGGCGGTTTCTCGCGTCATTTTTGTCTCAATTCACCAAACAAACCGGCTATACCTTGAACTTATGTCCCAAGCGGGGCTAATCCCCGGCCAACCCCGTTGCGCTGCAACATAATTAAAATCCGCGAATTGCCCGAGGCTCACGATGCAACTGCCCAACCTTGCCCCCGTTCCCGAACTCTATGTCTCTTACGAGAGCGCGCAGAAATTGAAGATCGAGGCCGCCGATCTGACAAGCTGGGACCTGAGCCCGCGCCAGATCTGCGATCTGGAACTCCTGATGAACGGCGGGTTCAACCCCCTCAAGGGATTCATGAGCGAGGCCGATTACTACAGCGTCGTGGAGACCATGCGCCTTGCCGACGGCACGCTCTGGCCGATGCCGATCACGCTGGACGTCAACGAAAAGTTCGCTGACAGCATCGAGATCGGGCAGGATATCGCGCTGCGCGATCAGGAGGGTGTGATCCTCGGGACGATGACCGTGACCGACCGCTGGACGCCGGACAAGGCGCGTGAGGCGGCGCATGTGTTCGGGGCCGATGACAGCGCGCATCCGGCGGTGAACTATCTGCATCACACGGCGGGTAAGGTCTATCTGGGCGGCCCGGTGACCGGCATTCAGCAGCCAGTACATTATGATTTCCGCGGCCGTCGCGACACCCCCAACGAATTGCGCGCGCTCTTTCGCAAACTGGGCTGGCGCCGCGTCGTGGCGTTCCAGACGCGCAACCCGCTGCACCGCGCGCATCAGGAACTGACCTTCCGTGCCGCCAAGGAGGCGCAGGCCAACCTGCTCATTCATCCCGTTGTCGGCATGACCAAGCCGGGTGATGTCGATCACTTCACCCGCGTGCGCTGCTACGAGGCGGTGCTGGACAAATACCCCGGTGCCACCACCACGATGAGCCTGCTGAACCTTGCGATGCGCATGGCCGGCCCGCGTGAGGCGGTCTGGCATGGCCTGATCCGCAAGAACCACGGCTGTACGCATTTCATCGTCGGGCGCGACCACGCGGGCCCCGGAAAGAACTCCGCCGGTGAGGATTTCTACGGGCCTTACGATGCGCAGGATCTGTTCCGTGAGCATCAGGACGAGATCGGCATCGAGATGGTCGATTTCAAACATATGGTCTTTGTTCAGGAGCGCGCCCAATACGAGGCGATCGACGAGATCGAGGACAAGGATGATGTGACCATCCTCAACATCTCGGGCACCGAGTTGCGCCGCCGCCTTCAGGAAGGGCTGGAGATCCCGGACTGGTTCTCGTTCCCCGAGGTGGTGACGGAGTTGCGCCGCACCCGCCCGCCGCGTTCGCAGCAGGGTTTTACCGTGTTCTTCACCGGCTTTTCCGGCTCTGGCAAATCCACGATTGCAAACGCCCTGATGGTCAAGCTGATGGAGATGGGTGGGCGTCCGGTGACGCTTCTGGATGGCGATATCGTGCGCAAGAACCTCAGCTCCGAGTTGGGGTTCTCGAAGGAGCATCGCGACCTGAACATTCGCCGGATCGGCTATGTGGCGAGCGAGATCACCAAGAATGGCGGCATTGCGATCTGTGCGCCGATCGCCCCCTATGCCGCCACCCGCCGTGCGGTGCGCGAGGATATCGAGGAGTTCGGTGCCTTTATCGAGGTGCATGTCGCGACCAGTATCGAGGAATGCGAGCGCCGTGACCGCAAGGGTCTCTACAAGCTGGCGCGCGAGGGCAAGATCAAGGAGTTCACCGGAATTTCCGACCCCTATGACGTGCCTGCCGACCCCGAACTGCGTGTCGAGACCGAGAATGTCGATGTCGACAACTGCGCACACCAGGTCATCCTGAAGCTCGAGTCGATGGGCCTGATCGCAGGCTGATCGCGCGCGCCTGACCGTGTCCTATACGGGCCGCTCTTGACGGGGCGGCCCGTTTTCGTTTGAGCGAGGGAATGTATGCGATTTCGCTGACTTCGATTCCACCGCGATACGCGCAGCTTGGCCCGGTGCTGGAGAGCCTTCTGGCGCAGCGGCCCGCGCCTGACCGGGTGTTGCTGTGCCTCCCGCACCGGCCCATGCGGTTCGCGACCGCGCCCTGGCCGAAGGTGCCCGATGGGGTAGAGGTCTTGCCCTTGGCCGAGGACATCGGACCGGCGAGCAAGGTCCTGCCGGCCGCGCGCCTGCTGGCGGGGCAGGGCGGGCGGCTGATTTACTGCGACGATGACTGGACCATGCCGCAGGGCTGGGCGGCGCGGCTCTTGGCTGGGGACGAGAGTGAGGCGGTGGCTGGCTCTGGGTTCGATCTGCGGCGGCTCAGGCGAAAGGGCCATGCGGCGCCGCGCGCGGGGTATGCCGACATCGCGCAGGGCTTTGCCGGGGTGGCGGTGCGGCCTGAGTGGCTGGTGGCGGCGGAGTGCGCGCCGCCGTCTCTGGCATGGCCGGTCGATGACATCTGGCTGTCGGCGCAACTGTCGCGGCAGGGGGTTGCTATCCGGCTGGCACCCGAGGCACGCGAGGGGATTTGCCCTGCTTTCACCGATACGCATGGTTTGCAGGATGCGATGATCGACGGGCGGAACCGGGCAGCCGCAAACCGCGCCTGCCTTGACGAGATCACAGCGCGTTATGGGATGTGGCCGCCGATGGGCTGAGCCATCAGTCGCGCAAGTGGTCTGACTCGGTTGTGTCCGTCTCGGCCTGTTCGGGCTGGTCTTCGTTCATCAGGTGCCTGCCGTGATGCTCGCGCTTCTTGATTGTGATCACGGCAAAATGCTGGATCGCCGCTGCGAATATACCGAGACCCGTGATGATGAACACGGTGGTGCCGATCTTGCCTAGGACCGTCGCAGGCACGAGATTGCCATAACCCACCGTCGAGAGCGTCACTACAGTGAAGAAATAGCTGTCCAGCCAAGACCAGCCTTCGACAAATCGAAAAAAGACCGTTCCACTGGCGATGATCGACGCCAGCAGAGCCAGTAACAAACGGGTGCGCAGGTTGAGCACGGTCTAGCCTTCGGCGGTCTCGCGGATCTCGTCGATCACCTTGAGCCACATCTCGGACGGCTGGCAGCCGGGCACGGCATGCTGACCGGCGACGATGAAGGTGGGCACGCCGGAGATCCCCATCTCGCGGAACTGCGCGTCGCGCGCCTTGATGTCCTCGCGGTCCGAGTCGGACCCCAGAAGGCGAAGGATCATCGCGCCATCCATGCTGAGACTGTCGGCGATATCGGCGAGGGTTTCGTGATCGCTGATATCCCGGCCCTCTTCGAAATAGGCGTGAAAGAGCGCCATCGCCATCCGGTCCTGGCATTCCTCGATCCCCGCCCAATGCAGAAGGCGGTGCGCGTCGAGCGTGTTGGGCGTGCGCTTGATCGCGGCAAAGTCGATGGAGAGCCCGGCAGCCTCTGCGCGGTCGAGCACCGGGGCGTACGCCTTGATAGCGCCGTCCTTGCCACCGAACTTCGTCTCAAGATACTCGGCCCGGTCCATACCTTCGGCGGGCATGTCGGGGTTGAGCTGGAAAGGGTGCCATTCGATCTGGAACGGATGGTCGGGACGCTGGGCAAGCGCCTGATCAAAAAGGGTTTTGCCGATATAGCACCAAGGGCAGATCGGGTCGGAAATGATGTCAAGCTTGACCATGAAGGTCCTCGTAAATCGGCCGCAAGGCGCGGCGCAGGAGTTTGCCATTGGCCCCTGTGGGCAGGGCCGTGACGTGAATATAGCCACGCGGGGCTTTGTAACCCGCGAGGCGTTCGCGCGCGAATGCGTCGAGCGTTGCGGGGTCGAGCGGGTCGGGGCCAGTATAGAA
Organism: Roseovarius tolerans; assembly: GCF_900109855.1. Classification (GTDB taxonomy): domain Bacteria; phylum Pseudomonadota; class Alphaproteobacteria; order Rhodobacterales; family Rhodobacteraceae; genus Roseovarius; species Roseovarius tolerans. The sequence continues at coordinate 124,112 of NZ_FOBO01000001.1, forward strand.
GGCCATTATGACGCGTGCATCCTCTTTCACCTCAATGTCAGTGACGGCGACCTGCGTGATGCCGGGATGCAGGGTGAGAGCGGCCTCGACCTCCATAGGCGAGACACGAAAACCGCCCGCGTTCATCATGTCGTCTGCGCGGCCCATATAGGTGATCTGGCCACCTTCGTCCATCGCGCCCTGATCGCCGGTCAAAAACCAGTCGCCGCTGAACTTCGCCGCCGTTGCCTCGGGCGCGCCGAGATAGCCGAGCATCAGGCCGAGATCGGATTTGTGAATAGCGATGGTGCCCTCCTCATTGGTCTCGACGGGACCCTCCGGCCCGAGGATCGCCACGCGCCGCCCTTGTTGCGGGCGGCCGAGTGTGCCGGGGGCGGCCGGGTGATTGGGGCTGCCGGAGATGAAGGTGGAGCATTCGGACATGCCGTATGCTTCAAAGACGGGCGTGCCGGTGGCGTCCTGCCAGTGCTGGCGGATCGTGTCCGAGAGCTTTTCGCCCGCGGCAAGACCGTGGCGCAGGCGGGGCAGGCTGAACTTCATGTCCTGTCTGAGCATCTTGCGGTAAACGCCTGGGGCTGCAGCGAAAACCGTTGCATCATGACGATTGAGTAGAAGCGGCAGTTGATCCGGTGTGACCTCGGGTGCCGGAATCAGCGCGGTTGCGCCCATGGTCCACGGATCCATCAACCCGGTGCCGAGGGTGAAGGTCCAGTTGAAGGCCCCGGCATGGCAGAGCCTGTCGTCGCCGCGCAACCCATACCAGCCGTCATACATCATCCGCCGTGCCCAGATCGCGCGATGCGCGTGGCATACCGCGCGCGGTGTGCCGGAGGTGCCGGAGGTGTAGATGATATAGGCCAGCCGGTCGGGATCGCCCATGTCATACTCGGCGGGGGGCAAGTCGCGCATCGCCTCGAGCGCGAGTTCGTCCTGAATGGGGATTTCCGTCTCGGGGCAGGCGATGTCGCCTGCGCGCAGGATCAGGCGGGGCTGCGTGGTGGCGATGATCCCGGCCACCTCGGGTGCGGTCAGCTGGCTGGAGGTCGGGATGGGCACCAGGCCCACCGCGATGGCTCCGAGATAGGCGATGGGAAACTCTACCGTGTTGCCAAGCCGCATCAGCACCCGGTCACCGGGCTGCAAGCCTGCGCGCAACAGCCCCGTCCCGGTGCCGCGAATGGCGGCGTGCAGGCGCGCATAACTCCAGCGTTCGGCACCGGACAGGCGCAGGATCGCGAGGGCGATCTTGTCGGGCTGTGCCTCGGCGCGGCCCATCACATGGGCGGCGAGGTTGAAAGGCGAGGGGCAGGGGGCGCTTGGGCCCGCGTCGAAAACGGCATGCATACCTTCGGCTTAGGCAGGACGCGCGCCAGTTGCAAGTGGGTCCGAGCCTGCCTATAGGACTGTGCTATGTCCGATCAAGCCTCGCACCCCCTGATCCGTGTCGCGCGTGACACAGGCGAGAGTGGCACGCCCGAGCCGCTTGATCTGGGCGCGCGGGTGCGCGAGTTGCGCAAGGCGCGTGGATGGACGCTGGAGCAGGCTGCAAAGCAGGCGGGGTTGGCGCGTTCCACCTTGTCGAAGATCGAGAACGGCCAGATGTCGCCGACCTATGACGCGTTGAAAAAGCTCGCGCTGGGGCTTGAGATTTCCGTGCCGCAGCTTTTTACCCCGCCATTGCGCGAGCGGATCAATGGTCGCATGGCGCTGACCAAGTCGGGCGAGGGCGCGCCCAAGGCCACCTCGACCTACGAACATGAACTGCTGGCCGAGCAACTGAGCCAGAAGCGGATGCTGCCCTACCGCGCGCGCATCCGGGCGCGCAGCATCGAGGAATTCGGCGGTTGGGTCCGTCACGACGGCGAGGAATTTCTCTATGTGCTGACCGGCGTGATCCGGCTTTATACCGAGTTCTACGAACCCATCGAGATGCGCCGGGGCGACACTGCGTATTACGATGCCACGATGGGGCATAACGTAATCTCGGTCAGCGCCGAGGATGCGACGATCCTGTGGGTCACCTCGCTGGCCTGAACCGAGGGCCTAGTCGGCGGGTGTCGTGGCCTGTCCGCCCGAGATGCTTTCGGGGGCCGTTGCCTCGGGGGCGGTGCCACCATCGGATGTCGAGGGCCCGAGCATGCTGAGGGTGATCAACCCGCCAAGCAGGGCCACGACGACCAGCAATGCAAGCAGCCCGCCGTTTGACGCAGCGCTGCTTTCGTATCCGGGGGCCGCATAGCGGTTGCGGTCGCGGTTGACCTGTCGGTGGATGTCGTCATCGGGCGTATACATGGCAGTCTCCTTTATCTGGGATCTCAGTATAATCGAGGTGAGGCCGCTGTCGGTCCTGCGCCAGAGCCGAGTGATATTCAGGCGGTGGTCTGCCGTTTTCTGCGCCTGCGCGGGGCGGATTTTGGCCGTCGGCGGCGGTTCGCCGGGCCGGATGTGGCGTTTCGGCAAGGGCTGGCCGATCGTGGACGTCGCAAAGCGCTGTGGACAGCCGCGGCGCTTGGCCTAATATCCGGTCATGCGCCGTATCTGTCGTCATATAGCGGGTTTGTTGACCGCGCTTCTCGGGCTCGCCATCGGGCCGGCTCTTGCTGACAAGGCGCAATATCTCGACATGGCGCGGCGCGGCTGGAGCTATGAGCTGCGCTCGACCATGGTCGGGCGCGACATGTCGATCCCGGTGCATATCAATGGCCGCGACCTCAAGGGCGCGCAGATCTGTCTGGTAGGCGAGCCGCCGACCGAGGGCAGCCGCGCGGTGCTGGATGCGTTTCGTACATTGCTGGAGCATGTCCACGGTGTGCCTGTGCCGCTGCACGAGGCGGGCGCGGATATCAGTGCTTGCGGGTCGGGCCGCAACGTGATCCTGCGGCTCTATTCCGGACCGCCGCCCAATCGGGCGCTGGGCCGCGATCTGGCGTGGATGGACCGGGTCTACGAATTGGGGTTGCCGTCTCGTCATGTCTGGGCGGCCTCTTCACCGGCGATGGCGCAGACCTTCTTCGGGCGCAAAGGCTCTGGCACGCATGTGATGGTGCAGCAGGCGGCACCCGGCGCGGCTGGTCCGCTGGATCAGGAATATTTCCGGTCGCTCCTGGTGGAGGAGTTGTTTCAGAACTTCACCTTTGGCATGGATATCCTGCATCTCGATGCGCAGGTGCCGTTCCTTTCCAAGCTGGAAGAGAACCCCTTGCGTCTGCGTCATGCGGCCTGGGGGTCGAGCGGGTTCAAATCGGCGATGTTGTCGTCGAACCCGCCTGCGCTTTGTGCCTTTGACATCTTCATGCTGCATGCCGTGGCGCGTGCGCCGGTGGATGAGACCACGACCCCCGACTTTCTGACCTATATCGACGCAGAATTCGCACCTTTGCAGGCACTGACCGAGGCGACAATGGGCGAGCCGCGCTTTGCTCCCGTGCTCGATCCTGCATGCGCCCCGCGGGAGGCCGCGAAGCTAAGACAATAGGCTATCTTTGTGGGGCGATGCTTTGCGGCTAGTCTGATCCCGGGATCAGCCGGGAGGGGCCATGGACAAGAGAGCCGAGGAGGTGCCGCAGGGCGTGGCTGCACTCGCGCAGACGCTGGAGGCGGAACTGGCGGGGCACGGACTGTTGATAAGGCGGTTGCTGATCACGCTACTGGCCGGGGGGCATCTGCTGGTCGAAGGGCCGCCCGGTGTGGCCAAGACCCGCGCGGTCAAGGCGCTGGCGGCGGGGATCGCGGCGCGGTTCGCGCGCATCCAATGCACGCCGGATCTGATGCCCTCGGACCTGACCGGCACGCCGGTTTATCACCCGAAGGATGGCACATTCGAATTCATGCCGGGGCCGGTTTTCAACAACCTCGTGCTGGTCGACGAGATCAACCGCGCGCCGCCCAAGGTTCAGTCGGCGCTGCTCGAGGCGATGGCGGAGCATCAGGTGACCGCCGGCAACACCACACACACGCTGCCCGATCCGTTTTTCGTGGTGGCGACGCAGAACCCGATCGAGCATGACGGCACCTTTCCCTTGCCCGAGGCGCAGCTGGATCGGTTCCTGATGCATGTGGTGCTCGATCTTCCGGGCATCGAGATCGAGCGGCGCATTCTCGATCTGGTCGAGGCCGAAGGGCAGGCGAAAGAGACTGCTTCGCGCGCATGTCCAATGACCTTGGTGCAGCTGAAAGAGGCGCAAAAGGCGGTCAGGGACGTATATCTGGCGCCAGAATTGCGCGACTATATCGTGCGTCTGGTGATGGCGACGCGCGATCCGGGTCTGCGCGCCGAGGTGGAGCATGCGGTATCGCCGCGCGGTACGCTGGCGCTGGCCGCGACCGCGCGGGCGCGGGCGTATCTGGACGGGCGCGATCATGCGCTGCCCGAGGATGTGGCGGCACTTGCAGCGGATGTGCTGGCGCATCGCATGGTGCTGAGTTGGGCGGCGGTGGCCGAGGGGCGGCGGGCGCGCGATATCGTGGCTGACGTTCTGAGCCGGGTGGCACCGCTGTGACGCCGGCCCTGCAGGGCGAAGGCGTGGCCCTGCGGGCCGAGGCGCTGATCGCGCTGCGGCACGTGGCCCTTGCCGCGCGGGGCGCACCGGCGCTTGCGCAGTTGCCCGGCGGGCATCCGACACGGCGCAAGGGCGCAGGGCTGGAGCCCGCCGACACCCGCGATTATGTACCGGGCGATGATCTGCGGCGGCTTGACCGGGGCACCACGGCGCGCACCGGCCGGCTGCATTTGCGCGAATACCGCGAAGAGCGCGACCGCGTGACCCTGCTTGTGGCCGATTTCAGGCCGGTGATGCACTGGGGCGTCGGGCGGCGGTTTCTGTCGGTGGCGGCGGCCGAGGCGCTCTGCATGATTGGCTGGCGGCTGGCCGAGGAGGGCGGGCGCGTGGGGCTGATGGCGCTGACCGCTGCGGATGCGGTGATCGTGCCTACCCGTGCCCGGGCACGCGGTATGCTCGACGTGATCGGCGGCATGGTGCGGGCGCATGAGATGGGATTGGCCCTCGCGATGGACGGACAGGGTGATCCGCCACTTGACTGGCTGTTGCCCCGCGCGGCGCGGCTGGTGCCGCCGGGGGCGGAGGTCGTGCTGGCCTCGGGTTTTGATGTGCCGGGCGCGGAGTTGGCGGACCGGCTCGATGCGCTTGCGCGACGGCGTGCGCTGCGGTTGTTGCTGGTGACCGAGGAACTGGAGCGGCACCTGCCCGCCGGGCGCTATCCGATCCGACAGCGCAACGGGCGCCGCGCCACGGTGCGGTTGAGTGCTGCGCGGCCGGAGGCGAGCGAGGATGAGGCTGCACGGGTTGCCGGGCGCGCGGCGCTCGTGATCGATGCAGGCCGGGACCCTGCCCATATCGCGCGACGTATCGCGGCGGAAGGGCTCCGCCATGTCGGATGATGTCGAGCGCGCGCAGACGCTGCTGGCCGGGCTGCGCGACATTCGCCTGCCTGTCGAGGCCGCAGGGGGTGCCGTGGCCGAACTCGCGGCGGCGGTGGCTCTTGGCGCGGCTGCTGCCGTGGTTGTCGCGGGGGGGGCACGTCTGATCGGGCGCCGCGCAGGCCACGTGCCGCCTGCGCCTGAGGCCAATCCGCTCGATGCCTTGTCGGCGTTTTCGGGGGACGACCGGCGCGTTGCGCTGCTGCATCTGATACGGGCGCGCGATCCTGATCGCTATGCCTGTTTGCGCCAACGCCTTTACCGGCGCGATGGGGCGCTCGACCTGGCGGTGCTGGAGGCAGAGGTGCGCGGCCGTGTTTGAACTGGCGCAACCCTGGTTGATCCTGCTCGCGCCGCTGCCCGTGCTGGTGCGCCGCCTGTTGCCGCCGCGTGTCGCCGGGAGTGCCCATCTCATCGTGCCGGACCGGATCGGTGGCGCATTGCTGGCGGCGGGGCGCGCCGATCGGGCGGGGCGGCGTGCCGACGCGCGCCTGGTCCTGTCATGGCTGATCTGGGGTCTGCTGCTGTTGGCGCTGAGCGGGCCACGCGATCTGGCCCCGGCGCGCGCGCTCAAGGTCAGCGGGCGCGATCTGGCCATCGTGCTCGACCTGTCAGGCTCGATGGTGCGGGACGATTTTCACTTGAATGGCGCACCGGTCACTCGGCTCGCGGCGGTCAAATCCGTGGGCGCGGATTTTGCGCGGCGGCGCGGCGGTGATCGGGTGGCGTTGATCCTGTTCGGATCAGAGGCGTACTACGCCGCGCCATTCACCTTTGATGTGAGTTCGGTGGCGCGGCGGATTGAGGCCGCCACGATCGGCATCTCGGGGCGCGCGACGAATATCTCGGACGGTCTGGGCCTCGCGCTCAAGCGGTTGCAGCGCTCCGAGGCGCGCAGCAAGGTGGTGATCCTGCTGTCGGACGGGTCGAACAACGCTGGCATGACGACGCCACGCGATGTGGCCGGGCTGGCGGCGCGGAAGGGGGTGCGGGTACACACCATCGCACTTGGCCCCAAGGACAAGGAGAGCGCCGCCCCGGGCGAGCGCGGTGTTGTCGATGCCGCCACCTTGCGGGTGATTTCCGAGATTTCGGGGGGTGAGAGTTTTCGCGTCCGCAATACGGAGGATCTGGTCGAGGTGGGCCGTGCGCTCGACCGGTTGGAGACCACCGCGAGCGACGGCTTGGCCGCCGAGATCTATCGGGAATTCTGGATCTGGCCCGCCGCTGTCGCGGGCCTGCTGGCGCTGCTTTTGGCCTGGCGGGAGGCGCGGTGATGGTCGGTGATGTGACCCTGCTGCGCCCCTTTTGGCTGCTGGTGCTCCCCGGGATCGCGCTGCTTGCGCTCTGGCTTTGGCGGTGCGGGGCTGGGGCGGCGGCGTGGCAGCGCGCGGCGCGTCCCGAATTGCTGGTGGCGATGACCGCGCTGGGCCGGGTGACGCCGGCGGCCGGGCGCATGCCGCTATGGGTGGCGCTGTCGCTGCCGGTGATCATCGTGATCGCGCTCGCCGGTCCGGCGGTGGAGCGGCGCGATGCGCCTGCGTTTCGCAATCTCGACGGGGTGCTGTTCGTGGTGGACGTATCGGAGGGGGTCACCGGTTCGGAAGATTGGCCGGATCTGCAGATGACGGCGCGGTTCGCGCTTGGGGCGCTTGGCTCGCGGCCTGGCGGGCTCATCGTCTATGCGGGCGATGCCTATGAGGTGGTGGACATGACCGGCGACTTGCGCGAACTGGGACAGACGCTGTCGCTGCTGGAGGCGGGCACCGTGCCTGATCCCGGCGCGCGGCCGGATCGGGCGCTGATGCTTGCGGCGCATGTGCTGCGCGGGGCCGAGGTGATCGCTGGCGACGTGCTGGTTTTTACCGATGGCTCCGGGCTTGGCCCCGAGACGCTGCGCGCGGCGACGGAATTGAAGGCCGCGGGGGCGCGGCTGTCCTTTGTTGCGCTGCGCGATGTCAGCCCGCAGATGCAGAGCCATGCCGCCCTGACCGGCGGGCAGGTCTTCGGCGCGGATGAGGTGAACGCACTGACCGACTGGCTGGCCCAGAGCGCGCGGCCCCGGCTGGAACGGCAGGGCTATCCGCTTCTGTTCTGGCATGATCTGGGGCGGTATCTGCTGGCGTTTGGCCTGTTGCCCCTGTTGTGGCTGTTCAGGCGAGGCGCGGCATGAGGGGGCTGGCGATCCTTGGCCTGCTGGCGGCGCTGCTGGCGGTTGCGCTTGGCGGAGCGGCCCCGTTCGGGCGGATTGCCCTCGCACTGCACCTGCCGGGGGTGGCGGTGCCGTTTTTCTCTGATCCGGGCTGGCGTGGCGTGGCGCGCTACCGGGCCGGGGACATGTCCGGGGCCGCGCGAGACTTCGCAGTGGCAGGGGCCGCGTTCAACCTTGGCAATGCCGAGGCGCGGCAGGGCCGCTATGCCGCCGCCCTTGAAGCTTATGACCGTGCGCGTGCCACGGGCGACGCGGCGGCGCAGGCCAATTTCGATGTGGTCATGGCGCTCTATGCCGGAAGCGCCATCGACCCCGCGAGCATTGGCCGGTTTCCCGAGCGCGAAGAGGGGCCTGAGGCCGCGTCCTTCGTGGCACGGGGCGATGCACGAGCCTCTGGCACCGGCGACGAGGTAACGAATTCGGACCCGCTGCCGGGTTTGGTGGAGCTTGAAAGCCGGGGGCGGCTCGGGGTGCGGCAGGTTTTTGACGACAGTTTCGTGCTGGCTGATGAACGCTGGCTGACGCAGCTTTCAGATGTGCCCGGAGAATTTCTGGCCGCTCGCATCGCTCATGAGCGCAAGCGCCGCGCGGCGCTGGAGGGGCGGCGATGAGAGGCTGGATGATCGCGGCGCTGCTGGCCGTCTGGCCGCTGATCGGCTGGGGACAAAGCCGCGAGGTTCTGCCGGAGCAGTTGCAGCTTTCGGTCGAGGTCGAACAGACCGGGCATCAGCCGTATCGCGGCGAGATGATCCTGGTGACCATTCGTGGCAGTTATCGGCGGCACATCACCCGCGAACGGGTGGAGCAACCGCCGCTCGATGGGTTCAGCTGGTCGCAGCTTGGTCCCGACCGCTGGTACGAAGAGCGGATTAACGGTCGTCCGGTAAAGATCTTCGAGCGGCGCATGGCGCTTTACCCCGAGCGGGCGGGCGAGTTGACCATCGGGGCCTTTACCCATCACCTGACCCTGACAGATGAGGGCGATGAGTGGTTCGAGCATTCCGTGCACTCCGAGCCGGTGGAGATCAGCGTGGCCCCCGCGCCTGCACCTGCGTCGGAGTGGTTTCCTGTGCGGCGTCTGCGGATCAGCGACGATTGGTCGAACGCGCCTGATCAACTGGCCCCCGGCGAGGGCGTGCTGCGGGTGCTGCGGATCGAGGCCCTGGGCGCCGTGCCGGGCATGATCCCGCCGATGCCGGATCTGCACTCGCCCTCGGGGCTGATCTTTGCGCATCCCGAGAAACGCCTGGTCGAACTGACGCCGGAGGGTCCGATGACCTATGCGTTCTGGCGCTGGACGATCCGGCCCGGCAATGACACCTCGGCCATCGTAGAGCCAATCCGCCTGAGGTATTTCGATACGGTGGGGCGCGTGCCGCATGAAGTGACGATTTCGGCGCAGCGGGTGGCCTATGGCACGGTTTTGCCGACGTCTTCCAAGGTCGCGCCATTGCGGGAAACGCGCCTGCCGGGCCCATCGCAGGCGGTTTTGGGGGGCGCTGTTTTTCTGCTGGGCCTGTGGCTTGCGGTGCGCGGTTGGCGGATCGAGGGGCTGAACCGGCTGCAAAGATTTGCACCGCTCGATCCGCTGGCACGGCAAATGCGGCGGGCGGCGCGGGCGGGAGATGCGCGGGCACTGCGCCGTGCCGCCGCCTTGATGCTCGCGCGCGACGGTCCGCATCCTGCGCGTCTTGCGCTGCTTGGGCGGCTGGACCGTGCCATCTTTGCTGCCGCGCCGATGACACTGGACCTGCCGGACATGGCGCGCGCGTTCACGTCCGCGCGATCAACCGCCGGGTGAACGGGGGCGTGTCACTGCTGTCTTGCAAAAGATGAAAGAGGGGGTAAAGTTCGGTCAGGGAGGAAATGTCATGAACGTGAGAGCCGAATTGCGGCCGCGCGGTCAGGTGAGTTCAGTTCTGATCGTGGACGATCACCCGCTTTATTGCGATGCCCTGGCTGCTGCGATCCCCGTGGTCTTTCCCAATTGTGTCGTCGAACAGACCGCAAGTCTGAAGGATGCGCTCAAGCGCCTCGAAACGGGCTTTCGGCCCGATCTTGTGATGTTCGACCTCAAGCTGCCGGATGTCTCGGGAATCTCTGGCTTCATCACCATGCGCGACAGGTTGAAGACTGTGCCGATCCTCGTGATTTCGGCGCTGTCCTCGTCTGAGCTGGTGCGCACGCTGATGGCGGAAGGGGCCGCCGGGTTCCTGCCCAAGGAGACGTCTGCGCAGGAATTGCGCCGTGTCATCGCGCGGGTGGGTGCGGGCGGTAAATACCTGCCCAAGGCCTATGCCGAGCGCATCGCGCGCGACGAGGGCGGCGGGCGTGCCGAGCCCGAGCATCCCACGCTGTCTGCGCTGACCCCGCAGCAGCAAAAGATCATGAAGCTGATCTGCGCGGGTAAGGCCAACAAGCAGATCGCCTATGAACTGTCGCTGGCCGAGGCCACGGTCAAGGCGCATATCACCGGGTTGCTGAACCGGTTGGGTGTCAAGAACCGGACACAGGCCGCGGTGCTGGTCAAGAGCACGATGGGCGGCGAGACGGGCGATCCCGAGGCGCGCGCCTTTCTGAGCGGCTGACGTCATGCGCGACGGTGTCACCGGCCCGCGTCATGTCTGGGTGGGGCAATCAAGTGCCGCGGAGGCGGCCCGCGCCGTGGACGAGGCTGCGGCGGGCTTAAATCTGCGCGAGACCTGTTTCGTCCTTGCCTTCGTGCCCAAGGGGCTTTGCCTCGACGAGGTCGGCGGTGCGCTGCAGGCGCGGCTTGGCGGTTTGCCTGTTTTCGGCTGCACCTCGGCGGGGCAGATCACGCCGGATGGCTACAGTTCAGACGCGCTGTTGCTGCTGGCCTTTCCCAAGGCCTATTTCCGCTGTGCCTCGGTGCTGATCGAGCAGTTGCGCCCGTTCTCCTTTTCCGCCATTGCGGCGGCGGCGGAACGGCAGGAGGTGCAGTTTCAGCATACCGCAGGATGGAACCGGCTGGCGTTGCTGTTCACCGACGGGCTGTCGAAGCAGGAAGATCTCCTGGTTTCGACGCTGGAGACGGTGCTGCCGGACATTCCCGTCTTTGGCGGCTCTGCCGGGGACGGGCTCGATTTCGACGAGACTTTCGTTTTGCAGGGCGGGCGGTTCTATAAAGATGCTGCGCTGTTGCTGATCATCGAGACATCGCTCGGCTTCAAGGGATTCAGCTTCGATCATTTCCAGCCCACCGACGAACAGCTTGTCATCACCGGCGCCGACCCCGAGGATCGTTTGGTGTTCGAGATCAACGGCGCGCCGGCGGCGCAGGAATATGCCCGGCTGGTCGGCTGTGCCCGCGATGCCCTCTCGCCCCGGATATTCGCCGAGAATCCCATTCTAGTGCACCACAAGGGCCGTTATTTTGTGCGCGCGATCAGTGACGCCACCGAGGATGACGCGCTCTCCTTCATGGCGGCGATCGATGACGGGGTTATCATGACGCTGGGGCGCGGCAAGGAAATGATCGAAACCCTGCGCACGGGGCTCGATCTCGAGAGCACCAAGCGTGAGCGGCCCGATTTCATCCTGGGCTTCGATTGCGTGCTGCGGCGTCTCGAGGTGGAGCAAAGGCAGTTGAGCCGCGAGGTGTCGGAGATCTTTCGTGAGGCGCGGGTGCTGGGCTTCAACACCTATGGCGAGCAACATTGCGGCGTGCACATGAACCAGACCTTTGTGGGCGTCGCCTTTTTCTGCCCTGACGGCCCGGGGGTGTTGTGAACCTGATCGATCCGAACCAGCCGCCCGATATCCAGATCGAGCGGCAGTCGCGGATCATTGCCGCGCTGATGCGGCGCGCGGACCGGCAGAACGAGTTGAACGTCTCGGCCTATAGCGCCTTTCAGTCGGCCATCGAGTTGCAGGCGCAGGTCGCCGCCAAGACCCGTGATCTGGAACGCGCCGCGACTGAACTGGAATCGGTTCGCGGTGATCGTGAACGTACCCGTCGCAACCTGCATGACGCGCTCTCGGCGATGCATGAGGGGTTCGCGCTGTTCATCGACGGGCGGCTCGACGTGTGCAACGAGTTGTTTCGCAACGTGTTGCCGGACGTGGCGGTCGAGATCGACTCGGGGATCACGCTTGATGCCTATTTCGACCTGATGGTGCGCAGCCGCCACCTTGTCTCGACGGATCGAAAGATCCATCACCCCGCCGCGCAGTTGAAAAAGGCGGATGACGGCGCGATGGCCATGTCGCTGCTGATCGAGGTGACGGGCGATATCTGGTATCAGCTTGGTCTTCAGCGCACCTCGTCCGACAATGTCGTGTTGCTGCTGACGGATATCACGCCGATCGTGCGGCAGAACCGGTCCGAGAAAAAGACGCTGATCGACCAGCAGGCGGATTATCTGCAGGCCGTGTTCGAGAACATGACGTCGGGCGTCTGCACCTTTTCCGCCGAGGGCACGGTGATGATGCAGAACCGGCAGTTTCGCCAGATCCTCGGCGTGCCCTATACCGAATTGCAGCGCGGCACCACGCTGGAGCGGCTGCTGGCCTTCATGCAGGCCAATGATCTGGTGCGCGACGATGCCTTTCTGGAAATTGCCAACTGGCAGGAGCAGTTGAAGAAAAACGGCTGGCTGCGGCGGCGGGTGCGGCATGGCAAGGGCCGGGTTCTGGATGTGCAGGCCAACGGGCTGCCCGATGGCGGGTTTCTGGTGGAGTTGAAAGATGTCACGCTGGAGAGCCGTGCCACGGAAATGCTTGAGAACCGGGTGCTGGAGCGCACGGCGGAACTCACCCGTGCCAACGAACGCCTGACCGAACAATTCGAGGAAATGGCCCGCGTCGAGGAGGAGTTGCGCCTTGCCAAGGAACGTGCCGAGGCGGCGGTGTCGTCGAAGACGCGGTTTCTGGCGGCGGCGAGCCATGACCTCTTGCAACCGATCAACGCCGCCAAGCTGCTCATTTCGACCCTGCAGGAGGCCGCACAGGAATCGCATCTGTCGCCGATGGTCGACCGGCTGCACCGCGCCTTCAGCTCGACCGAGCAGCTGTTGCACGCGCTGCTGGATATCTCGCGGCTCGACAGTGCCGACCCGGACGCGGTCACGCCCACCGATGTCAGTCTCGGTCCGCTGATGGAGGGGGTCTTTGCCGATCAACTGCCGCTCTCGGAATCAAAGAACGTGCGCCTTGACGTGGTGCCCTGTCATCTCTTCGTGTGGTCCGATCCGGTCTATCTGCAACGCTCGATCCAGAACCTCGTGGTCAACGCGATCCAGTATACCGAGCCGGGCGGGCGCGTGTTGCTGGGCGCGCGGCGGCGCGGCGGTCAGGTGGTGCTGGAGGTCTGGGATACCGGCATCGGCATTCAGCGCACCGATCAGAAGCGCATTTTCGAGGAGTTCGCCCGCGCCGAGAATGCCGCTTTCGGCACCGGCATGGGGCTTGGGCTGTCGGTCGTGGATCGCGCCTGCCGTCACCTTGGGCATGCGCTGCGTGTGCGTTCGGCCCCCGGGCGCGGATCGGTGTTCAGCATCGAGATGGAGGTGATCGAGGGTCGCGTGGCGCAGGATGATCCGGCGGCGCTCATTCAGGCCAAGGGCGACGTGCCCTTCGATTACCACGTGCTGGTGATCGAGAACGACGCGGACGTGCTCTTTGCCACCACGCAGCGTCTGGAACGCTGGGGCGCCCGGGTGCTGGGGGTGCAATCAACCAATGCCGCGCTTGTTCTGCTGGAAGAAACCGGGGCGGTGCCCGATATCGTGCTGGCCGATTATCATCTCGACGATGGCGAGACCGGGCTGGACGCCGTGGCCGCCTTGCGCGACTGGTCCGGGCATCATCTGCCCGCGATCCTGATCACCGCCGACCGCTCCGAGATACTGCGCCGCAAGGCGGCACGCGACGATATCTCGGTCATGCCCAAGCCGGTCAAGCTGTCGCGGCTGCGCCCGCTGATCGACTGGGCGATTCACTGGAACACCGGCGGGGCACCGTTTGGCTGAACTGCACGCGATACCGACAAAAGTCGGCCATGACAGGGCGTGCGGAACGCATAGGCTGCCGGATGGGAGGATTTGAGCATGATGAAACGCGTAGCCTTGGTACTGGGCCTCGCCCTGACGATGACGGCAGGGCCGGGACTTGCCACGTCGGTGGATGGTGAGGCGACGTATGACCTGTTGTTTCGTGATGGCACGCTCGATCCGGTAAGCCGCGACCATACGATCGTTTATCAGCGCGAGGTGACGAATACGCTCAACCCCGATGCGGCGGCGCGCGACAGCGGCGAGATCGGCCTGCGCATTGAACAGGCCGAGGATATGGAGATGGTCCGGCTGGAGTTTCGCCGTGACGGCAAGCATCGCGGCATGGGCTCGTTTCCGGCGAGCGTTGGCAATCCGATGATCATGGTGTTCTACGAATCGGTCGTCCGCGACATGGCGGAAACGGCGGGTGGCAGCCCGTTCTATATCCGCAACCGCGTCAAGGACGCACTGGTGCAGCCCTCGGAGGTGGTGCCGGGCACGGCGATGGTGAACGGCGAAGAAGTGGCCACGAGGACGATCCGGATGCGGCCCTTCGAGGGTGACCCCAATGTTGACCGGATGATGGGGTTTGGTGCGCTGGAACTGAGCGTGACCATGTCCGAGGCCGTGCCGGGCTGGTATCTGTCGCTGGTGGCAGAGGCCCCGGCCCCCGATGGTGCGGGGCTTATGTATCGCTCCAGCCTGCAATTCGACGCAGAGGAGGTGCTGCAATGATCCGGGGATTGGGTTTGGCGTTGGCTGTGGCAATTGCAAGTGGCACGGTTGCGGCGCAGGACGTGGCCGAACGCTTCAACGATTACCCGACCGAGGCGCGCGCCGATTATGTCTTTGCCTGCATGGCGACCAATGGGCAGAACCGCGACATGCTGCGGCGCTGTTCGTGTTCCATCGACGAGATCGCTGCGATCCTGCCTTATGAGAAATACCTCGAAGCCGAGACCGTGCTGTCGATGCGACGGGTGGGTGGCGAGCGCATGGCCTATTTCCAGAGCGCCGCGCCGTCTCAGGCGATGGTCGCAGATCTGCGCCGGGCGCAGGCAGAGGCCGAAATCGTCTGCTTCTGACGGGCAGGCGGTGGCGCTCAGTCGCGCGTCTTGGCCTTGATTGAGGCAAATTTCTGCAACAGGTGATCGCGCATGAGCCTTGAGCAGCGCGCCGCATCGCGGGCCAGGAGTGCCTCGGCAATGGCTTCGTGTTCCTCGACGGCCGCGCGCCAGCGGTCGGGGGTGAGGTTGGCCTGATAGCGCGCGCGCTGCACCCTGAAAGCCAGCAATTCATGCGAGCGCATGAGCGTCTCATTCCTCGTCGCCGCGAGGATCGCGTTGTGGATGGCCTGATTGATCCGAAAATAGGTCGGACGGTCCGACTGCTCGAACGACCGGCGCAGGTCCTGCGTCAGGCGCACGATCTCTTGCAGCGTGCGGTCCTCGGCTTGTTCCGCTGCCAGTTCTCCCGCCAGCCCTTCGAGCGCGGCCAGAACGCGGAACACCTCGTCCAGCTCGGCTTCGCTCTGGCGGGTGATGACCGCGCCGCGATGCGGGATGAGATTCAAGAGCCCTTCAGAGGCTAGCACCTTGAGCGCCTCGCGCAGCGGCGTGCGTGAGACACCGAATTGTTCGGTCAGACGCTTCTCGTTGATCTTCTCGCCGGGGTCCAACTGGCCTTCCAGAATCATCTGGCGCAGGCGGTTGGTGATCTCCACGGCCAATGCCGTGCGACCGATGGGATCGGGTTTGAGGGCGGTCATCGGGGCCTCGTGGCTTTGGTCATCCATTGCTGCGGCCCTCCTTTACAGCATTTTCCGACGCCTTGTCGAAAACTTCCGCAATATGCAGCGCGCGGCGGTCGGTGCCGTCGACGATCTGGTGGCGGCAGGAGGTGCCGTTGGCGATCAGAATGTCATCAGGCGCGGCGGCGCGCACGGCGGGCAGCAGGGACAATTCGCCCATTTTCTGCGACACCTCGATGGTTTCCGCCTGATAGCCGAATGCGCCTGCCATGCCGCAGCAACTGCTCTCGATTGTCTGCGGATCGAGCCCGGGGATGAGGGCGAGGGCGTGGCCCATGTCGCCCATCACGCCCGCCGCCTTTTGGTGGCAATGGCCGTGCACATGGGCGGTGTTCCCCAGTTTGGACAGCGGCAGGTTGAGCTTGCCAGCGCGGGATTCTCTGGCGATGAATTCCTCGAAGAGAAAGGCATTCTCCGACAAGAGCCGTGCATCCTCGCCGGGCAGGAGCGTCAGGAACTCATCCCGCAGGGTCAGAAGGCAGGATGGCTCCAACCCGACCACAGGCACGCCCGCGCGGGTGTGAGGCAGGAGCGCTTCAAGCGTGCGCCGCGCTTCGGCACGCGCCTTGTCGATCATCCCCGCCGCCAGATAGGTGCGGCCACAGCAGAGCGGGCGACCGGCGGCCTGGGCGGTGATCACCTCATAGCCCGCACGGGAAAGTACGCGCAGCGCAGCGCGAGGAATATCCGGCTCCATCCAGCGGTTGAACGTGTCGGTGAAGAGAATAACCTTGCCTGCCTTGGTCGAGGCGCGGGCGCGCTTTACCTCGGCATCGCGGAAATAATCGCCGCGAAACATTGGCAGGGAACGTGCGCGTGCCAGCCCGGTGATGCGTTCGCCCAAGGCGGCCAGAAACGGCACTCGGTTGCGTAATGCGATGAGACTGCGCAGCGCCACGGCGATCCGCGCGTAGCGCGGCATCTCGGCAATCAACCGGGCGCGCAGGCCGAAACCGAGCTTTTGCCCGCGCTGATAGAGCACCTCGGTCTTCATCTTGGCCATGTCCACGCCGGTGGGGCATTCACGCTTGCAGGCCTTGCAGCCGACGCAAAGCTTCATCGTGTCGGCCATCTCGTCAGAAAAGAGCGCGTCCTTGCCCAAACGTCCCGACAGCGCGAGGCGCAGCGTGTTGGCACGGCCCCGCGTCACGTCGCGCTCGTCGCGGGTGACCCGGTAGCTGGGACACATCGCGCCGCCCGCCAGCTTGCGGCAGGCGCCGTTGTTGTTGCACATCTCGACCGCGCCCTGAAAGCCGCCGCCCTTGCCGGGCCAGGCAGACCAGTCATGGCCTGTTTTCAGATTGGCGAAATCATAGCCCGGCGGATAGCGCATCAGGCTGCGGTCATCCATCTTCGGCGCATGGACGATCTTGCCGGGGTTGAGGCGGGTGTCCGGATCGAACGCCGCCTTGACCTCCTCGAAGGCGCGCAGGATGCGGGGGCCGAACATCGCGCCGTGAAATTCCGAGCGCACGATACCGTCGCCATGCTCGCCGGAATGCGAGCCCTTGTAGTCGCGCACCATCTCGAACGCGGCTTCGGCGATCTCGCGCATCTTGCGCACGTCCTGTTCCAGCTTGAGGTTGAGCGCCGGGCGCACATGCAGGCAACCCTCAGACGCATGGGCATACCATGTGCCGGTGGTGCCGTGCTGGTGAAAGACCTCTGTCAGCCTGTCGGTGTAATCCGCCAGATGATCGAGCGGCACGGCGCAATCCTCGACAAAGGACACGGGCTTTCCCTCATCCTTCATCGACATCATGATGTTGAGCCCCGCCTTGCGCAGCTCTCCGATCTCGGCGGCAAGGGCCATGTCCCAGACCTCGACCACGCCGCCTTCGTGGCTGTCGCCCTTGCCGAAGCCATAGCCCAGATCTGATATCGTGTCTGCCAGGCGGCGCATGTTCTCTTTGTTCTCGGGTGGGCTGTCGGCGAATTCCACCAGCAGCATCGCCGCCGGTTTGCCGCGCACGAATTGCTCCAGCGTTTTGGCGTAGAGCGGGATCGCGCGGGCGAGGTCGATCATGGTGCTGTCGACCAGTTCGACCGAGGTGGGGCCAAGGGCGACCAGCGATTTCGCGGCCTCCATCGCGGCGCGGAAGGTGGGAAAATGGCAGACACCCAAGACACGGGTTTTGGACGGCAGGGGAGAGAGCTTGATCTCGATGGCGGTGGAGGTGGCGAGCGTCCCCTCCGAGCCGATCAGTAGATGGGCGAGGTTTATGGGCGTGGCGCCGGGCACAAGCGCGTCGATGTTGTAGCCGCCGACCCGGCGCTGCACCTGCGGAAAGCGGGCGGCGATCTCATCGGCTTCGCGGGTGCCCAGATCGAGCATCTGCCGAAGCAGGGATTCGGGCACGCGGTTGCCCGACCCGGGGCCGAAATCGAAGGGGGTGCCATCGGCGAGAAACCCCTCGATTCGGGTGACATTGTCCCGCGTCGTGCCATAGCGCAGCGAGCGCGAGCCGCAGGAGTTGTTGCCGACCATGCCGCCGATGGTGGCGCGCGACGCGGTGGAGACATCGACCGGAAACCACAGGCCATGTGGTTTGAGCACCCGGTTGAGATCATCCAGAACGATCCCCGGCTCGACCACCGCGCGCCGTCCCTCGACGTCCAGCTCGAGGATGCGGTTGAGATGTTTCGAGCAATCGACGATCAGCCCGGAATTCACCGTCTGACCGCATTGCGAGGTGCCGCCGCCGCGCATTGTGAGCGGTATTTCAGCGGTGCGGGCGGCCTCGATGGCGGCGGCGATATCCTCGGGTCCGCGTGGTACGATCACGCCTGCGGGCATGATCTGGTAGATCGAGGCATCGGTCGCATAGCGCCCGCGCGAAAAGGTATCGAAGCGGGTTTCGCCCCGCACCTCGCGGCTGAGGCGGTCTTGAATGGCGCTGTCCAGCATGGTCCCCCGATCCGGTGGTGGTTTGAGATAATGTCTTGACAGAATATTGAATTCAGAATTCAATTCAACAAAATTCACCTGCATCCGAGTCTTCGCTACTCGGCCCGTCGCGGGCGCAGGTGCCGTCATTTTGGGGAGGAACGACATGCCTGCTGGCCGCCATTTTTTGCAAATTCCGGGTCCGTCGAACGTGCCCGACCGCATCCTGCGGGCGATGGACTATCCGACGATGGATCACCGTGGCCCGGCCTTTGCCGATGTTGGGCGCAAGGCGCTGGAAGGTATGAAGAGCATCTTCAAGACCGAGGGCCGCGTGGTGATCTACCCGTCCTCGGGCACCGGCGCGTGGGAGGCCGCAATGGTCAACACGCTGTCGCCCGGCGACACGGTGCTGATGTACGAGACTGGCCATTTCGCGATGCTGTGGAAGAAGCTTGCCGAGAAGCTGGGCCTCAACCCCGTCTTCATTGAGGGCGATTGGCGCGGCGGGGCAGATGCCGCGGCCATCGAGGAGCATCTGCGCGGCGACAAAGGCCAAGACATCAAGGCGGTTTGCGTCGTGCATAACGAGACCTCGACCGGCTCTGTCACCGATGTGGCCGCCGTGCGCCGTGCCATCGACGCGGCGGGCCATTCGGCGCTCTTGATGGTCGATACGATTTCCTCGCTGGCCTCGGTCGATTACCGGCATGACGAGTGGGGCGTCGATGTGACGGTCTCGGGCTCGCAAAAGGGTCTGATGCTGCCGCCAGGCCTGTCCTTCAATGCCGTCAGCGACAAGGCAATGACCGCGTCCGAGAGCGCCGGTTTGATCCGCTCCTATTGGAGCTGGGCTGAGATGGCAGGACCGAACGACACCGGCTATTTCCCCTACACGCCCGCGACCAACCTGCTTTACGGTCTCAACGAGGCGATCGACATGCTGCACGAGGAAGGGCTGGAAAACGTCTTTGCCCGGCATCGGCGGCATGGTGCTGCGGCGCGCGCAGCGGTCGAGGCCTGGGGGCTCGAGGTGCTGTGCAACACGCCCTCCGACCGCTCGCCGGTGCTGACGGCGGTGATGGTGCCCGAGGGGCATTCGGCCGACAATTTCCGCGCGGTCACCTTGCGCAACTACGACATGTCGCTTGGCAATGGGCTTTCGAAGGTCGCGGATCGGGTGTTCCGGATCGGGCATCTGGGCGATTTCAACGATCTGATGCTGATCGGCACGCTGGCCGGTGTGGAAATGGGCCTGCGTGATGCAGGCGTGCCCTTCCGCGCGGGCGGCGTGCAGGCTGCGATGGAGATGCTGGGCGAGACCGCCCCGGCCAATCGCGCCGCCGCCTGATGGCGGATGTTCCGCGCGGGAGGAGGAGCCTGCGCGGGACGCACCCGAGACGTTCGGGCAACGCAAAGACCACCGCGCGGAAGGAGCCGTGCGGGACACTGAAACCAAGGGAGGAAAGATAATGAAAAAGACACTGATTGCAGCCGTTGTGGCCTCGTTCGCCGCAGTGCCCGCCACGGCGGCGGACACGACGTTGAAATTCGGCCATGTCGGCGCGCCTGGCTCGCTCTTCGAAGCGACGGTGAACCATTACGCCGCCTGCGTGGGTGATAAATCCGGCGGCTCGGTCGAGGTGCAGACTTTTGGCTCGTCGCAGCTCGGCAAGGACAAGGAGCTGTTGCAGAAGCTCAAGCTGGGGCAGGTCGATTTTGCGCTGCCCTCGTCGGTGATGTCCTCGGTCGACAGCGTGTTCGGCATTTTCGAGATGCCGTATATCATCAAGGATCGCGACCATATGCGCCGCGTGCAGGATGCGATGATGGACACGTTCCAGGGTGCGGCCAACGATAATGGCTATCACATCGTGGGCTTGGCCGAGAACGGCTTTCGCAACATCACCAACAACATCCGCCCGATCAACACGCCCGAAGACCTGCAAGGCGTCAAGCTGCGCACGCCGAACGGCGAATGGCGTGTGAAGATGTTCAAGCAGTATGGCGCGAACCCGACGCCGATGGCCTTTTCTGACGTGTTCACCGCCTTGCAGACCGGCGTGATCGACGGGCAGGAAAACCCCTATGCGCAGATCGCCTCGGCCAAGTTCCAGGAGGTGCAGAAGTATCTGTCGATCACCGGGCATGTCTACACACCTGCCTATATCCTCGCCTCGGAAAAGCATTTCGGCAAGCATTCCGAAGAGGTGCAGGCGATGCTGAGCGATTGCGCGGCAGAGACGCAGACCTTCACCTATGAGAAGGCGGCGGAGCTCGAGACCGAGTTGCTCGGCGTGATCAAGGATGCGGGCGTTGAGGTGAACGAGGCCGACAAGGACGCCTTCATCAGCGCCTCCAAGCCGATCTACGAGGCCTTTGCCGCCGAGGTCGAGGGCGGGCAGGAGATGATCGACAAGGTGCTCGCGCTCGGCAACGCAAGCTGAATGCCTTTTCCGGTGGCCCTGAGCGGGGCCGCCGGATGACCCCTGATACACCCATGACGGCCCGATCCTGGTGCGTTTGCGCGCCGGGCGGTGCCGATGCAGCGCAAGACAGGCCCGAATGAACGCTCTTCTTCACCGAACGAACCGGATTGCAAGCCGCCTGCTGGAGTGGATCACGGTTATGTTGATGGTCGCGTTGACGGCCATCGTGATCGTCGCCGTGCTGGCCCGCCTGATGGGGCACAGCTTTTCCTGGTATGACGAGGTGGCGGCGATCATGCTCGCCTGGATCACCTATTACGGCTCGGCGCTCGCTGCGCTGCACCGACGGCATATCGGGTTCGACTCGGTTTTGCTGGCCATACCGCCGCGCGCACGTATGGTGGCGGTGCTGGCGGGCGAGGCGTTGGTGCTGACCTTCTTCGTGCTCATGGCGCGGGCCGGATTTCAAGTGCTTGAGGTGCTCGAGGGCGACAGCCTCACCTCGCTGCCCTGGGTGCCGGTGCAACTGACCCAATCGGTCATCCCCATCGGTGCCGTTCTCTTCATCATCTGTCAATTGCTGAGCCTGCCGCATTACTGGGCCAAGACCGCGCAAGGCATATCGCTTGAGCATGCCGAAATCGAGGAAGAGGTCGAAAGCGAAATGGAAAAGAACAAGGAGCGCGGCTGATGCTGATGCTGGCGATTTTCATAGCCCTCGTGGCGATGATCTGCATCAACGTGCCGATCGCAATCGGGCTGGCCCTTGCGGGGGTCATGGGCCTTCTGGTCACCGAAGGTGCGGGCAGCCTCGTAACCATCGCGCTCGACATGTATGACGGCTCGACCAAGTTCTCGCTGATCGCAATTCCGATGTTCGTTCTGGCGGGGGCGATCATGAACGCGGGCGGCATCACCGACCGGCTGATCAACTTCGTCTCGGCGATCATCGGCTTCGTGCGCGGTGGCCTCGCCATGGTCAATATCGGCGTATCGTTGTTTTTCGCCGAAATCTCGGGCTCCGCCGTGGCGGATGTGGCGGCGATGGGGTCGATCCTCATTCCGCAGATGAAGAAACGCGGCTATTCCAAGGAGCTTTCGGCCGCCGTCACATCGTCCTCGGCCTCGCTGGCGATCATCATTCCGCCGTCGATCCCGATGATCCTTTATGCGGCGTCGGCCAATACCTCGGTCGAGCAGCTTTTCGTCGCGGGTGTGGTGCCGGGCCTTCTGGGGGCGTTCGGGCTGATGATGGTCGCCTACATTTTCGCCCGCCGCTACAATCTGCCGACCGAAGAGGCGTTCAACATCCCGCGCCTGCGCGAAACCTTCATGGAGGCGCTGCCCGCCTTTACGCTGCCGGTGATCATCCTTGGCGGCATCTTCGGCGGGTTCGTCACCGCGACCGAGGCGGCTGGTCTGGCTGTGATCGCGGCTATTGTGGTGTCGGTCTGGTACCGGCAGATCGACATCGCGCATCTGCGCCGCGCCATGCTGGATGGCGGCATGCAGACCGCCGTCGTGATGCTGCTGGTCGCGGCCTCGGTGCTGATGGGCGGGTTCCTGACCCGCGCGCAGATCCCGCAGCAACTGGCGCAGGGCATTCTGAACATCACCGATCAGCAATGGATGATCCTTCTGATCCTCAACTTCTTCTTCCTCGTTATCGGGTTCTTCCTGCATTCGGCGGCGGCGATCATCCTCGTGGTTCCGATTGTCATTCCGCTGATCACGGCGGCGGGCATCGACCCGGTGCATTTCGGGCTGGTGGTGACGCTGAACCTTGCCATCGGGCAACAAACACCACCCGTGGCCTCGGTGCTGATCACCTCTTGTGCGGTTGCACGGGCCAATATCTGGGAAGTGTCCAAGGTCAATATCTGGTTCGTGCTGGTACTATTGGCCGTGCTGATGCTGTGTACTTATGTGCCGTCGGTGCCGCTGTTCCTCGTTGAATATTTCTATCGCTAGGGGGCTGCCATGAGCGAGATTCTGTCACAGGTCCGGGACCACACGCTCTGGATTACCTTCAACCGCCCGCAGGCGCGCAATGCTTTGACCTTCGAGATGTATGAGGGGCTGGCGACCCTGTGCCGTGAGGTGCCGACCGATGGTAGCGTTCGCGCGGTGGTCATTCACGGCGCGGGGGGCAAAGCGTTCGCGGCGGGCACCGACATGACGCAATTTCGCGCCTTCGACAAAGCGCAGGATGCGCTTGATTATGAGGCCCGGATCGAAAGCGTGCTGGAGGCGGTGGAGCGGTGTCCGCTGCCCACGGTGGCCGCGATCAACGGGGCCTGCACTGGCGGTGGAGCCGCGATTTCCGGGGCCTGCGATATCCGCATCGCGACTGCCAATCTCAAGTTCGGCTTTCCCATCGCACGCACGCTTGGGAATTGCCTGGCCGCCGCCAATCTTGCACGGCTGGCCTCTTTGATGGGCGCGGGGCGGGTGCGCGAGATGATCTTCACCGCCCGCCTGATCGGTGCCGAAGAGGCGCGGGGCTGCGGTCTGGTCACCGAGGTTCTGCACGACGAAGATGCTTTGATGACCCGCGCCGGGGAACTGGCCGACACGCTGGCGCAGATGGCCCCGCTGACGCTGCGCGCCACCAAGGAGGCGATGCGCCGGGTCAGCGCCGCTACTCGGGTCGAGGACGCCGACCTGATCGAGATGTGCTACATGAGCCGGGATTTCCGCCACGGGTTGGAGGCGTTTCTGGCCAAGGAGAAACCCGAATGGAGCGGGACATGACGCAGACAGGCCCCCTTGCGGGGATGAAGGTGATCGAGCTTGCGCATATCATGGCCGGGCCGGTCTGTGGCCTGATGCTGGCCGATATGGGTGCCGATGTGATCAAGGTGGAAAAGCCCGACGGTGATGATAGCCGCCGCTTCGTTCCGCCCGCGATCCAAGGCGAATCCGCCGCCTACATGATGATGAACCGCAACAAACGGGGCGTGGCGCTGAACCTCAAGGATGCGCAGGGCGTCGCGGCGCTACACCGCCTTCTGGAAGAGGCCGATGTGGTGATCGAGAATTACCGCATGGGCACAATGGAACGGCTGGGTCTGGGCTACGAGGATCTGCGCGCGATCAATCCGCGGCTGATCTATTGCGAAATCTCCGGCTTTGGCCGCACCGGCCCCTATGCGCAGCGCGGCGGGTTCGATCTCATTGCACAGGGCATGTCGGGCCTGATGTCTATCACTGGCGAGGGGCCGGGGCGCCCCCCGGTCAAGACCGGCGCGCCGGTGTCGGACATCACGGCGGGGATCGTCGCGGCCATGGGGGTGTCGGCCGCCTATGCGCGGATGTTGCAGACCGGCGAGGGCCAAAAGGTCGATACCTCGCTTTTTGAAGCGGCGATCACCCAGACCTATTGGCAATCGGCGATTGCCTTCGCCACCGGCGTGGCCCCCGGCCCGATGGGGTCGGCGCATCCGCTCAACGGCCCCTATCAGGCGTTCGAGACGGCGGATGGCTGGATCAACGTGGGTGCTGCCAATCAGCGCAACTGGCTACGGTTTCTCGACGTGATCGGCGCGCCGGAGTTGAACGACGACGCGCGCTTTGCCTCGAACCACGACCGGATGCAGCATCTGGGAGAGTTGGAAGAAATCCTCAACAGCTATCTGCGCCACAAGACCTCGGCGGTCTGGCTGGAGCGGATGGAGCAGGCGGGGCTGCCCGCCGGGCCAGTGCTGGACATTCTCGAAATGCAGGCCGATCCGCAAGCGCGTGCCCGCGAGATGATCGTCGAGGTGGATCATCCGGTGGCGGGCCCCGTCAAGACCCTGGGCCATCCCGTCAAATTCAGCGAGACCCCCGCCAGCCTGCGCCGCGCCGCGCCGGTTCTGGGCCAGCACAGCCGCGAGGTGTTGCAGGAGGCAGGTTATGACGCGGCGGAAATCGAGGCAATGGTCGCCTCGGGTGCGGTGATTGCGGCATGAACGACCCCCTCGTGGCGCAGTTGCTGGCGGCGCGGGAGGGTGGGGCGAAACTCCCTGCCAAAGTAGTCGAAGGTCTGTCCCGTGCGCGTATCTTCGAGGTGCAGCACGCGGTTGCGGCGCGACTGGGTCCGGTGGGAGGCTTCAAGGTGGCGTGTCCGCCGGATGCCCCCATCGTGATCGCGCCGATCATGGCGCGCGATACCTACCAAACTCCCGCCGAGATCACCGTTCCGGCAGGCGAAGAGGTGGGCATCGAACTGGAATACGCCTTTCGCCTGATCGCGAGCCCGCCGGACCGGGACGCCCCCGATTTCGAGCCACGATTGCGCGCGTCGGTGGAATTGCTGCCTGCGTTCGAGTTGGTTCAAAGCCGTCTGGCCGACCCGAAGGGCGCAGGAGCGGCGCTCAAGATGTTGGACAACCAACTCAACGGTGCGGTGGTTCTGGGCGAGGCGCGTCGCGACTGGCACAGCCTTGACGTAACACGCGCCGAGGCGCGGCTGCTGCTTGGCGGCGAGACCCTGCTTGACGGTGTGGCGCGCGTACCGGGCGGCGATGCCTTTGCCACGCTCTGTGCGCTGGTGCGCGCGCTTGGCGATCATTGCGGCGGCTTGCAGGTGGGGCAGGTGGTGATCACCGGCTCGCTCAACGGCTTGCCGTGGATCACACCGCCGACGACTGCTCAAGGCCACATCGCTGGTCTCGGCGATGTGGCGATGACGCTCACGACCGCCTGAGCAATCTACCTGCGCTGAAACGCGATCATGACCAGCGCCAGCAGGCTCGACCCGACCATTAACAGCAGCGACACCGCGTTGAGCAGCGGCGTGGAGCCTTCCTTGAGCCGGTCGAACATCGCGATGGTCAGCGGCGCGTCTGATCCTACCAGCATCAGCGTGGTGTTGAAATTCTCGAAGCTCATCAGGAAGGCGACGACAAAGGCCCCGATCAGGGCGGGCATGAGGTAGGGGATGGTGATCGTGCGCACCGCCGTCAGGTGACCCGCCCCGAGGTTGAGGGCGGCCTCCTCCAGCGTGCGGTCGAATTTCTGCAACCGGGCGGCGATGACCAGCGTGGCGATGGTGGTGATGAAGGAGAACTGCCCGAGGATCACCAGCACAAGGCCGGGGCGCAGCGCCGTTATATCCCATTCCACCGCGTCCCAGGCCGCATTGGCGACGGTCGAGGAAAAGACAAGAATAGAGATACCCAGCACGATCCCCGGAATGACCAGCGGCGTCAGCATCAGTACGTAGAGCAGCCCACGGCCGCGAAACTGGTAGCGGTTGAAGAGAAACGCATTGGTGGTGCCCACAGCGACCGAGAGCGCCGAGACGCAAAGCCCGACAAGCGCCGAGGTGCCGATCGCGCGCAAGATCGGGCGTTCGTGAAAGACGCCGATCTTGGGTTGCTCCTCGCCGAAGAACCAGTCCCAGGTGAACCCTTCCCAGGGCAGCGAGGGGAACTGGCTGTCGTTGAAGGCAAAGACCGCGACCACCGTGAGCGGCAGCGCTAGATAGGTGAAAAAGAGCACCACATAGGCGGTGTAGGTCACCTTGATCAAGCGGCTCTGGGGGATGGTGGGGATCATGGCGTGTCTCTCATCCCATGGTTTTTTCAAGGGTCTGGCCGGTCACGCGCAGCGTGCCCCAGACGATTACCGATGACAGGATCAGCAGCATGAAGCCGAAAGCCGCGCCAAGTTCCCAGTTGAAGCGCACGATGAACTGCGAATAGATCAGTTCGGTGAACCACAGGCTGTCCTTGCCGCCCAGCATGATCGGGGTGAGGTAATTGCCGAGCGACAGCATGAAGACGACGATGGAGCCCGAGACGATGCCGGGCATGGCATGGGGAATGACGATCTCGCGCAGGATCGACGGGCCCGAGCCGCCGAGATCATAGCCCGCCTCGATCACCGCGTCGTCGAGACTGTCGAGCGTGGTGATCAGCGGTACCACCATGAACAGCATCGAGGTATAGACCAGCCCGACCATGATCGCGGCGTCATTATAGAGCATCTCGACCGGCGCATCGGCCAGCCCTGCCCATTGCAGGACCGACGAGAACAGGCCGGTTTCGCGCAGCAGGATCATCCAGCCGAAGGTGCGCACCAGTTCCGACACCCAGAACGGCACGAGGCACAACAGAAAGAGCGCCGAACGGACCCGCCCGCGCGCCATCTTGGCGATGTAATAGGCCACCGGAAAGCCGATCAGAAGGGTGAGCGCCGTCGCCATCACCGACATCACGGCGGTGCGCGCGAAGGTCATGAGGTAAAGCGGTTCGTCGATGAAGCTGCGGTAATTGGCGAGGCTCGTCGCGTATTCTCCGACCCCCACCCGCTCGCGCAGCGAGACGAGGAACATGTCGACATGCGGGATGATGATCAGCAGACCCAGCCATAGCAGGAGCGGTGTCACCAGCAGCAGAAACCCGAGCCTTTGTGCGGCCTGCATCAGACTGACCCCGCCGCAAAGCAATTGCCCTGATCGCTGGACCAGCCGACATGCA
Organism: Roseovarius tolerans; assembly: GCF_900109855.1. GTDB lineage: Bacteria > Pseudomonadota > Alphaproteobacteria > Rhodobacterales > Rhodobacteraceae > Roseovarius > Roseovarius tolerans. The sequence continues at coordinate 151,368 of NZ_FOBO01000001.1, forward strand.
CCGCTGATCCGCGCTCGAGATGGGCGAACTCGCCGGATTGGGGCAGCGCCACCTCGATTTCCTCGCTGCCCTCAATGGGGCGCATCAGGATGCGGCTGGCCGCGCCGTTGAAGAGCAGGCTGGTCACGGTGCCCGACAGGCGATTGTCGAAATGCGCCACGTCACCGGGCGTGTGACCAAGGCGGATCGCCTCGGGACGGACATAGATATCCGCCGTGGTCCCGTCGGACAGGGCGCGCCCGTGGCGGCTGCCCAAGAGCGCCAACCCGCTGTCGCTGCGCAGGCGCAGGGCGTCGCCATCCACGCTTTCGACGCGGCCACGCCAGCGGTTGCTGTCCCCGACAAAGCCCGCGACAAAGGCGGTTTCGGGCCGGTAATAGAGGTCGCGCGCGGCACCCATCTGCTCGAACCGCCCGGCATTCATCACCGCGACAGTGTCGGACATGACCAGCGCCTCGCTCTGGTCATGGGTGATATAGACAAAGGTGGTGTCAAAGGCCGCCTGCAATGCCTTCAGCTCGATCTTCATATGTTCGCGCAGCTTGAGGTCGAGCGCGCCAAGCGGCTCATCCAAAAGTAGCACATCGGGTTCCAGCACCATGCAGCGGGCGATCGCCACGCGCTGTTTCTGCCCGCCCGAGAGTTCCTCGACCCGGCGCGTGCCGATATCGGGCAAGCCGATCCGCTCCAGCACCTCACCCACCTTGGCTGTGATTTCGGGCTTGGGCAGACCCTTGCGGCGCAGCCCGTAGCCGATGTTGTCGGCGATATTCATCATCGGAAAAAGTGCGAGATGCTGGAACACCATGTTCACCGGGCGCTTGTTGGGGGGCACGTCGAGTACCGAGTGGCCCTTGATCCGGATGTCGCCATCGGAAGGCGCGAGAAAGCCCGCGATCATCCGCATGATCGTCGTCTTTCCGCAGCCTGACGGCCCGAGGATCGAAAAGAACGAGCCCGGCGGCACCTCGAAGCTGACATCGTCGACGGCGGTCGTGTCGCCGAACCGCTTGGTGAGATGGGTGCAGGCAAGATCGGGCTGCGTCATGTCGGGGTCCTTCAATGCAAGAAGCCCCCGCCAGTGCGGCGGGAGCCTCGGAGATATTGCGCAGCTTCAGTTCGCGGCTTTGACGCGGTCGAGCACACCGCCTTCGATCACCTCAAGCCCTGCGGGCACCGGCGGATACCACTTGATGTTGTCCACCGCTTCGGGCGGGAAGCTGGCCTGATACTTGGCCTTAAGCGCGTCGGAGGCGAATTCGTCCGCGCCCTGCGAGGCGGTGAAGTTGCCTGCTGATGCGGTGATCATCGCTGACACCTCGGGCTGCATCACGAAGTTGATCCAGTCGTAGGCGGCGTCATCGGCGCGGCCCTTGGCGGGCAGCACGAAGGTGTCGATCCAGCCAAGCGCACCCGAGGCAGGGGCGACGAATGTGATGTCGGAATTGTCCTCATTCAGCTTCCAGCCGCCGGTATCCCAGGCCATCGCCGCCACGATCTCACCCGAGCGCATCAGGTTCATCAGCTCGTCACCGCCGCCCCAATAGGCTTTGACATTGGGTTTGCAGTCGACAAGCTTGGCCTCGACCTTTTCCATGATCTCGGTATAGGCGGCCTCGTCGCCATAGGCGGCGAAGGGGTCCATTCCCATGGCGAAGGCAAAGCCGATCAGCGTCGGGCGCTTGAGGCGATATGAGACGTCACCGGCCACTGCGTCAGAGCACAAGTCGGTGTAATCCTTGACCATGTCTGCCTTGGAGGTGTCGAGCACGAGGCCCGAGGTGCCCCAGACATGCGGCACGCCGAAGACTTCGCCACCCACGGTGGTGTTGGCCTTGGTCGCCTTGAGCATCGACGGAATGAAGAGCGACTCGTCGATCTTGGAGATGTCCATGGGCTTGTAGATGCCGAACTCGGCCTGCGGACCGGCGATGCGGTCCTGGCTGGGCTGGGCAAGGTCGAAGCCGCCGCCGCCGGTGGCGCGCAGCTTGGCGATCATTTCCTCGTTGTTGGAGAGCGTGACCTCGACGGTGTGGCCGGTCTCTTCCTCGAATTTGGCGATGACGTCCTCGGGGGCGTATCCGCCCCATGTCAGCAGCCGCAGCGTATCCGCAGCGGCGGGATGTGCGAAGGCCAGCGTTCCGGTCAGAACGGCGGCCAGGGTCATATGCGTGGATGTGAGTTTCATGTGTTTTCCCTGTCTTGAACAACGTGATCGTAATTGTTCGTTTCTGAGTGTTAGCGCAGGTTCGGTGACGTTTCCATGAAAACCGTTCTTGCCTGCATCGGCTGTGATCCGCGCCCGTGATCTCCTTTCCCGGGGCCGCGCGGTGGCCCCGTTCAGGGTTTGCGAAAGAGCCGCGTCATCTCGAACAGACTGTCGAGCCGCTCGAAGCGGTCGCGCGCCTCGGGCCAGCGTTCCTCTTGCGTCGCCGCGATCAGTGCCTCGGTGAGCGATAGCGTGGCGATGTTGGAATCCCACGCCGACGGGATTTCGCCCCAGCAATGAAATGTCGCTTCGGCCAGTCCCGCGACGGGGCTGGCCCATTGATCGGTGATCAGGATCACCCGCACGCCGCGTGCCGAGGCGATCTCGGCCAGCCGCAGAAGGTTTTCCTCGTAGCGGCGAATATCGAAGATCAGCAGCGTGTCGCCCTCGACCATGTCGAGCACGTAATGCGGCCATGTGGCGGGCGAGGAGGTGAGATGCGTGACCCGCTCGCGGATCGCCTGAAAATGGGTGAAGGCATATTCGGCCAGCGACCGCGTGATGCGCCCGCCGACGATATAGAGCCCGTTTTCGCTGGCCAGCAGACGCGCGGCGGCGTCGAATTGCGCGGTGTCGATATTGGCGAAGGTCTGCGCGAGGTTCTGCGTCACCGCCCCGGCAAACCGGTTGAGCATATGCGATTCGGGGGCCTCGACGGTCCAGACCGCGCGGCGCTCGGTCGGGCCCGAGACCTTGGCCTGCAATTCCTGCAACAGCGCCTGATGGAACTGCGGGTAGCCCTTGAAGCCCAGTTTCTGCACCATCCGCGCCACCACCGGGGCCGAGACCCCCGCACCCTCGGCGGCGGTGGTGATCGAGGCGAGGCCCGCATTGGGGTAGTTTTCCATCAGGGTGTTGGCGAACTTGCGCTCGGATTGGGTCAGGTCCTGATACTGACTGCGGATCAGTTGCCGCACCGTCGGCGTGGCCGATGTCATCGGCAGCGCGGGATCGATGGGCGGATCATCGGTCACAGGCGGGCCTTTCGCGGTGACATTCTGAGCAAAGGGGCGGTGCGGGGCAGGTCAACGGAAATCTTCTCCGGAGGGTTCTGGAAAAATATTGACGAAAAACTTCTCTCATGGAAAGCTTTTTCCAGCGACAGGGGGAAACATGCTCGCAAAACGCGCCGAGGCCTATGAAATCATCAACGCGGACGGGGTCGGACCGGCCGTGATCGTCTGCGAACATGCCTCGAATCACATCCCCGCAGAGTATGACGGCCTTGGTCTGGAGCCTTCGGCGCGCGACAGTCACGCGGCCTGGGACCCGGGGGCGGAGGATGTGGCGCGGCGCCTGTCGGAGGCGCTGGACGCGCCGATGATCGCCGGGCGCGTCTCGCGGCTGGTCTATGATTGTAATCGCCCGCCCGAAGCCCCGAGTGCGATGCCCGAGCGCAGCGAAAGAATCGCGGTGCCCGGCAATGTCGGGCTGAGTGCGGCTGCGCGTGCGGCGCGTGCGGCGCGGATCTATGCGCCGTTCAAGCGCGCCACATCCGATCTGATCGCGCGGCGGGGCAGGGTGGGCACGCCCTTTGCGCTGATCACCATGCACAGTTTCACGCCCCAATGGATGGGACATCCGCGCGCGGTGGAGATCGGCATCCTGCATGACAGCGATGCGCGGCTTGCCGATGCGATGCTGGCGCAGGAGGTGCCGGGCAGGCAGGTCGAGCGCAACGCGCCCTATGGCCCCGCTGACGGTGTGACGCATAGCCTGCGCCTGCACGGGATCGCCAATGATCTGCCGAATGTGATGCTGGAGGTTCGCAACGACCTCATCGCGACTGCCGCGCAGCAGGACCGCATCGCCGCCGAATTGCTGCGGCTGCTGCGTCCGGCGCTGGCGCGGCTCAAGCTGATGGAGGCCCATGATGCGTAGCGCGATGCGAGGCTATATCCGCGCGATTGACCGGATGAACCGCTTTATCGGGCGTATCGCCATGTATCTGGTCTTTGTGCTCATGGGGGTACTGCTCTGGTCGTCTGTATCCAAGGCAGCCTCGACCCCGTCGCTGTGGACGTTGGAGACCGCGCAATTCGTGATGGTCGCCTACTACGTTCTGGGCGGGCCTTATTCGATCCAATTGGGTTCGAACGTGCGGATGGATCTGTTCTATGGGGATTGGTCACCGCGCACCAAGGCGATGGTGGACGGATTCACCGTGTTCTTTCTGCTGTTCTACCTTGTCGTCCTCTTCATGGGCGCGGTCAGCTCCACCGCCTACGCGCTTGGATATTTCGGGATGGAGCCGTTTGCCTTTTTCGGGGATCTGTTCCTGACCCTGATCACCGAGGGGCCGAGTGCCGCGCAAGAGAAACTCGGCTTTCTCGAGCGCAGCCCGACCGCGTGGCGTCCGCCGCTCTGGCCGATCAAGATCGTTCTCTGTCTCGGGGTCTTTCTGATGATCCTTCAGGCGCTTGCCGAATTCTTCCGCGATATCGACTACCTGCGCGAGGGAGACATCGATGCCGCATGAGATGATCGCCATCGTCATGTTCGCGGGCATGATGCTGATGCTGATGACCGGGCAGCGGGTGTTTGGGGCCATCGGTTTTGTCGGGGCATTGGCGGGCGTGCTGCTCTGGGGGACGGGTGGCGTTGAAATCCCGTTCTCGGCGGCTATGAAGCTGATGAAATGGTATCCGCTGCTGACCCTGCCGATGTTCATCTTCATGGGCTATGTGCTGAGCGAGAGCCGCATTGCCGACGACCTTTACAAGATGTTCCATGTCTGGATGGGGCCGGTGCGGGGCGGGCTGGCGATCGGCACGATCGGCCTCATGGTGCTGATTTCGGCGATGAACGGGCTGAGCGTCGCGGGCATGGCCATCGGGGCCACCATCGCGCTGCCCGAGTTGCTGCGCCGTGGCTATGACAAGATCATGGTGACGGGGGTGGTGCAGGCGGGGTCAAGCCTCGGCATCCTTGTGCCGCCCTCGGTGGTGCTGGTGCTCTACGCGATGATCGCGCGCCAGCCGGTGGGGCAATTATGGCTGGCTGGGGTCATCCCAGGCCTGCTCATGGCCTCGCTCTTTATCCTTTATATCTGTATCCGCTGCCGCATTCAGCCGCATCTCGGCCCGGTGTTGCCCGAAGACGAGCGCAACGTGTCGCTGTCCGAAAAGCTGCGCCTGCTGCGTGCGGGGCTGTTGCCGCTGGTGATCTTCGCGGTGATGATGGTGCCCTTCGTCAAAGGCTGGACGAGCCTTGTGGAAAGCTCTGCCATCGGCGCGCTTGCCGCTTTCCTTGCCGCCGTCCTCAAGGGGCGGATGACGCGGGTGGTGTTCGAGACAACGGTGCGCAACACGCTGGCGATTTCGTGCATGTTCATGTGGATCATTCTGGCCGCCTTGGGCTTTGGCGCGATCTTTGACGGGCTGGGGGCGGTGAACGCCATCGAGGGGCTGTTCACCGAAACGCTCAATCTCAGCCCGTGGATGATCCTCATCCTGATGCAGCTCAGTTTCATCATCATGGGCACGTTTCTGGACGACACCGCGATGCTCGTGATCGTGGCGCCGCTCTACGTGCCGCTGGTGGGCGCACTTGGCTTCGATCTGATCTGGTATGGTGTGCTATACACGATCACAACGCAGATCGCCTACATGACACCGCCCTTCGGCTATAACCTCTTTCTGATGCGCGCCATGGCCCCGCCCGAGATCGGCCTGCGCGACATCTACCGCTCCATCGTGCCATTCGTGGGCGTGATGGTGGTGGCGCTGTCGCTGGTGATGATCTTTCCGCAGATCGCGCTGTGGCTGCCGGAATACGTATACGGAAAATAACCCCAGAAGAGCCCTGACGAAGGGGCCATCATTGCAACAAGGAGAAGAACGATGACGACGACAAGACGCAAGTTCCTGAAATCCGCCGGTGCCGGTGCAGTGGCCGCCCCGCTCGCCGCCCCCGCGCTCGCGCAATCGACGATCACCTGGCGGATGCAGACCTATGCCGGTGCTGCTTTGGCCGAGCATGTGGTGAAACCGGCCATCGACACGTTCAACAAGATCGCGGGCGATCGCATGCAGATCGAGCTCTTTTATGCCGATCAGCTGGTGCCCACCGGCGAGCTTTTCCGCTCCATGCAGCAGGGCACCATCGACGCCGTGCAGTCCGACGATGACAGCATGGCGAGCCCGACCGAAGTGACCGTCTTTGGCGGCTATTTCCCGTTTGGCTCGCGCTATAGCCTCGATGTTCCGGTCCTGTTTAACCAGTACGGCCTCAAGGAGATTTGGGAAGAGGAATACGCACGCGTCGGCGTCAAACACATCAGCGCCGGGTCGTGGGACCCGTGCCATTTCGCCACCAAGGACCCGATCCACAGCCTTGAGGATCTCAAGGGCAAGCGCGTCTTTACCTTCCCGACGGCGGGCCGGTTCCTGTCGCAATTCGGCGTGGTCCCAGTGACCCTGCCATGGGAGGATATCGAGGTTGCGGTGCAGACCGGCGAGCTTGACGGCATCGCATGGTCGGGCATCACCGAGGATTACACGGTGGGTTGGGCCGATGTGACCAACTACTTCCTGACCAACAACATCTCGGGCGCGTGGGTTGGCCATTTCTTTGCCAATATGGGCCGTTGGGAGGAACTGCCGGAGGATCTGAAACTTCTGCTCGCCACCTGCATGGAACAGTCGCACTACTATCGCCAATGGTGGTATTGGGGCGGTGAGGCGCGTCTGCGCGTGCATGGTGAAAAGATGCAGCTGACGACGATCCCGGATGCGGAATGGGCCACGGTGGAGACGGCCGCGCGCGAATTCTGGGACGAGATCGCGGCGCAATCCGAGACCAAGGCCAAGGTCGTGGAGATCTTCAAGCAGTACAACGCCGATATGGAAAAGGCCGGACGCCCATACCGCTATACCTGAGCGGGGCCTTTGCCGATACCAGAAGGGGGCCCGTGCCGGGCCCCCTTTCCCAAGCCTGAATGGAGCGAAAGACCATGACTGCCCTGACACTGGATGCGCTGAAAACAAAGGCCGCGAGCGGCGATATCGACACCGTGCTGGCCTGCGCCGTGGATATGCAGGGCCGCCTTGTGGGCAAGCGGTTCCACGTGTCGAACTTTATTGAGGCGGGCTTTGAGGAAACGCATTGCTGCAACTACCTGCTGGCCACCGATCTGGAGATGGAAACGCCCGACGGCTATGCCGCGACAAGCTGGGCAATGGGCTATGGCGATTACACGATGAAGCCGGACCTTGCCACGCTCTGCCCGGTGCCTTGGCTCGAGGGCACCGCGCTGGTGCTCTGCGATTTTCTCGATCACCATTCCCATGGTCCGGTGCCGCATTCCCCGCGCCAGATTCTCAAGGCGCAGATGGAGCGCGCAGCCGCCATGGGCCTGACGCCGATGATGGCGACCGAGTTGGAGTTCTTCCTGTTCGAGCGCTCCTACGACGAGATCCGCGCCAGCGGTTACCGTGACCTGACGACGCTGGTGAAATACAATCAAGATTACTCGATCCAGTTCACCACCCGCGATGAGCATGTCATGCGCCCGGTGCGCAACGCGCTATACGCCATGGGCATTCCGGTCGAGAACACCAAGGGCGAGGCCGAGATCGGGCAGGAAGAGCTCAACATCCGCTATGGTGACGCGCTCGAGGCGTGCGACCGGCACACGCTGGCCAAGCACGCGGTCAAGGAGATCGCCGCCCAGCATGGTCATTCCGCGACCTTCCTGCCGAAATGGCGCGCTGACAAGGTGGGCAGTGCCGCGCATATCCACCAGTCGCTGTTCAACGCCGAGGGCAATGTATTTTTTGATGCGGGTGCGCCGCATTCGATGTCGCAGGTGATGCGTCAATACGTGGCCGGGCTGTTGAAATACGCGCCCGACTGCATGCTGCTCATGGCCCCCTATATCAACAGCTACAAGCGCTTTGTGCCGGGCACCTTTGCCCCCACCAAGACCGCCTGGTCGATCGACAACCGCACCGCCGGGTTCCGCCTTGTGGGCGAGGGCACCAAGGGCGTGCGCATCGAATGCCGCATTCCGGGGTCGGACATGAACCCCTATCTCGCCTGTGCCGGGCAACTGGCGGCGGGGCTTGCGGGGATCGAGGAGGGGCTGGACTTGCCCGATCCGGCGCAGGGCGATCTCTACAGCATGGCGGACGTGGCCGAGGTGCCGCACAAACTGAGCATGGCGACCGAGACCTTCCGCAACTCGGCGATGCTGCGGCATGCCTTCGGCGATGCGGTGGTCGATCACTACACCCGCGCGGCGGAGGTCGAGCAAGAGGATTTCGACCGCGCGGTGACCGATTACGAAGTGCAGCGCGGATTCGAACGGGCGTGAGGGCGGCAACGCTGGAGTTGAGTATTTTGGGAACGATGAAAGGGCGGGACATGCGCCCGCCGAAAGAGGTGTGAAAATGCCGGAACTGACCTGTATATCTCCGATCGACGGATCGGTCTTTGCCACACGTGAGACGCTGAGCGCCGAGGCCGTGCGCGCGGCAATCGCCGAGACCCGCGCGGCACAGGCGGACTGGGCCGCGCGGCCCTTGCAGGAGCGGATAGACCACGTGATGGCGGGCGTCGCCGCTGTCGGTGAGATGAACGATGAGATCGTGCCGGAACTGGCGCGCATGATGGGCCGCCCTGTGCGCTATGGCGGCGAGTTCGGCGGTTTCAACGAGCGTGCCTCCTATATGGCGGAGATCGCCGAGCAGGGGCTGGCCGATATCGAGGTGTCGGAGGATGGCGCGTTCCACCGCTATATCCGCCGGGTGCCGCATGGTGTGGTGTTCGTCGTGGCGCCGTGGAATTACCCCTACATGACGGCGATCAACACCGTGGCCCCGGCGCTCATAGCCGGGAACGCGGTTGTGCTGAAACACGCGACGCAGACCCTGCTTGTGGGCGAGCGCATGGCGCGGGCCTTCCATGAGGCGGGCGTGCCCGAGGCCGTGTTCCGCAACGTGTTTCTGGATCACGGCACCACATCGACGCTGATCTCCGACCGGCAGTTCGATTTCGTCAATTTCACCGGGTCGGTCGGTGGCGGTCAGGCGATGGAACGTGCCGCCGCAGGTACCTTTACGGGCCTTGGGTTGGAACTGGGCGGAAAGGATCCGGGCTACGTGATGGACGACGCCGACCCGGTGACGGCAGCCGAGGGGCTGATCGACGCCGCGATGTTCAATTCCGGCCAGTGCTGTTGCGGGATAGAGCGGATTTACGTGCACGAAAGCCTGTTTGAAGCGTTCGTGGCAAAGGCGGTGGAGATCGTGAACGGCTACCATCTTGGCGATCCGCTGGACCCCGAGACCACGATCGGGCCAATGGCCAACACACGATTTGCCGACGAGGTGCGCGCGCAGATCGACGAGGCCGTGGCGGCGGGGGCTGTGGCGCATATCGCGACCATGCCGCAGGACGATGGCGGCTGCTACCTGACGCCGCAGATCCTGACCAATGTCACCCATGACATGCGCGTCATGCGCGACGAGAGCTTTGGCCCCGTGGTCGGCATCATGCCGGTCAGGGACGATACGCACGCGATCGCCCTGATGAATGACAGCCCCTTCGGGCTCACCGCATCGCTCTGGACCTGCGACGCGGCGCGTGCCGCGCGGGTGGGCGATGCCATCGAGACCGGCACCGTCTTCATGAACCGCGCCGATTACCTTGATCCCGCGCTGTGCTGGACCGGCTGCAAGAGCACCGGACGCGGTGGCGCGCTCTCGGTCATCGGCTATCACAACCTGACCCGTCCGAAATCCTATCATCTCAAGAAGGCTACGACATGACATTCACCGCAAACTGGTCCTATCCCACCGCCATCCGTTTCGGGGCGGGCCGCATCGCGGAACTGGCCGAGGCTTGCACACAGGCCGGCATCACCCGCCCGCTGCTCGTGACCGACAAGGGGCTGGCGCCGCTGCCGATCACCGCGCAGGCAATGGAGATCCTGCGCAAGGCGGGGCTGGAGGCCGCCGTGTTTTCCGAGGTCGATCCCAACCCAAACGAGATCAACCTTGCCGCTGGGGTCGAGGCCTACAAGGCCGGGGGCCATGACGGGGTGATCGCGTTCGGCGGCGGCTCGGGGCTCGACCTTGGCAAATGCGTGGCCTTCATGGCGGGGCAGACGCGCCCGATCTGGGATTTCGAGGACATCGGTGATTGGTGGACGCGCGCCGATGCCGATGCCATCGCCCCGATCATCGCCGTGCCCACCACGGCAGGGACCGGCTCGGAGGTTGGGCGCGCAGGCGTACTGACCAATTCGGTAAGCCACGAGAAAAAGATCATCTTTCACCCCAAGATGCTGCCCGTTACGGTGATCTGTGATCCCGAACTGACCGTCGGAATGCCGAAGGCGATCACCGCGGGCACCGGGCTCGACGCCTTCGCGCATTGCGTCGAGGCGTTCTCCTCGCCGCATTACCACCCGATGTCCCAGGGCATCGCGCTGGAAGGCATGCGGCTGGTGATCGAGAACCTGCCGCGCGCCTATGAGACGCCTGACGATATCGAGGCGCGCGCCCATATGATGAGCGCTGCGGCCATGGGCGCGACGGCCTTTCAAAAGGGTCTGGGCGCGATCCACGCGATGAGCCATCCGGTGGGCGCGCATTTCAACACCCATCACGGCACCACCAATGCGGTTTGCATGCCCGCCGTTCTGGACCTGAACGCGCCCATGATCTCCGACCGCTTCGACCGTGCGGCGGGTTATTTGGGCATTGAGGGCGGCTATGACGGCTTTCGCGCCTTCGTGGACCGCTTCAACGACAGTTTCGCCGTGCCCAAGGGGCTGGCTGCGCTCGGCGTGACCGAGGATGCCATCCCGACACTTGTCAAGGGCGCGATCAAGGATCCGTCCTGCGGCGGCAATCCCATTGAACTGACCGAAGAAAACCTGGCGGTGCTCTTCCAAGCGGCGATGTAGCGGTCAGGCTATGAGGTGACGCGCGGGTGCTCTTGCATGACGAGGGACCTGCGCGCATCATCGGCGAAAAGCAGAACCTCGGCGGGATTGGGTGGGGGTGTTTGCGCGATGCGCTGGCTTACATGCTGCGCCATGCTACGTTGCCGAATGAGTTCGAAGAGCAACGCATGGCGCGGGCTCTTTTCGGTGTATCCGTCAGCTTGGCGGGCATAGGTCATCGGGTCACTCGTCGAAATCGGTCTCGTCTGAATAGCCATTGAAGATTGACGGAGGATTAAGGCGCTTTTGGCGCGCGAAAGAAGCGGCGATGTGACGTTTGGCAGGTTTTGCGGTGTGAATAACGTGATGCCGCGCGTGATCCTGCGGATGTCGGCGGGGTGTTTGCGTCTCGTCCTCACATGCGGGATAGTCGTGCCAAATAGCGCCCGAGTCAGGCTGTGCCCTGCACGGGCGATCAAGAGGAAAGGACAATCCATATGCGATACGAGGCACCAAGACGGTTGGAAGATGCCGTGAGCCTGCTGGCCGGGCAGGATGGTGCGCATGTGCTGGCGGGGGGCACCGACCTGCTCGTCAAGCTGCGCTCGGAGATGATCGAGCCGGAGATGATCGTCGATATCAAGCGCATCGAGGGCATGCGCGAGATTGCCGCCGAGGACGGCGGCTGGCGCATCGGGGCGGCAGTCTCGGGCGCCGAGATGGGCGAGCATGCGGGGCTGGTCGCCGATTGGCCCGGTGTGGTCGAGGCGGCGGGGCTCATTGGCTCGACGCAGATCCAGGGCCGCGCCACGCTGGCGGGGAACCTCTGCAACGCCTCACCGGCGGCGGACAGCGTCCCGGCGATGGTTGCGGCGGGGGCCAGGGTGCGGATCGCCGGACCGAACGGCATGCGCGACATGGATGTGATCGACGTGCCCCAAGGCCCCGGCAAGACGGCGCTGGAGCGTGGCGAATTCATCGCCTTTGTCTGGCTGCCTGCCCGTGGCGAACACTCTAGCGATGCCTATCTGCGCTTCATCCCGCGCACCGAGATGGATATCGCCGTTGTCGGCTGTGGCATCTCGCTGAGCCTTGACGATGGCGACCGGGTGACGGCGGCGCGGGTGTCGCTTGGCGCGGTCGGCCCCAAGGTGATGTTGGTCGAGGAGGCGGCAGAGGCGATAACGCGGCGCGTTCTCGACGAGGCGGCGCTGAGCGATCTGGCGGCGGCCTGCTCGGCGGCGGCCACACCGATTGACGACAAGCGCGGCACGATTGATTTCCGCAAGCATGTGGCGGGCGTTCTGGCCCGCCGCGCGGCGGTGATCGCGGCCAAACGCGCGAAAGGAGAGACGGCATGAGCCAGCTACACGTAACCACCAAGATCAACGGCGATGAGACCGAATTTCTCTGTGAGGCCGAGGACACGCTGCTCGACGTGCTGCGCGACCGGCTGGGCCTGACCGGCACCAAGGAAGGTTGCGGCACCGGCGATTGCGGGGCCTGTTCGGTGGCCGTGGATGGCCGTCTTGTCTGTTCCTGCCTGATGCTGGGCGCCGAGGCCGAGGGCCGCGACATCGCCACCATCGAGGGCATGGCGACGGGCGATCAGCTGCACCCGCTGCAACAGAAATTCATCGAGATGGCCGCCCTGCAATGCGGCATCTGCACGCCGGGCATTCTGGTCGCGGCGCAGTCGCTGCTGGAGCGCAACCCCGATCCGAGCGAGGAGGAGGTGCGCTATTGGCTGGCGGGAAATCTCTGCCGCTGTACCGGCTATGACAAGATCATCCGCGCCGTGATGGAAACGGCGGCGGATATGCGGAGGGCATCGTAATGGCATTGGATGACACCAAGAAAACGCGCGAATTCAAGGTCGTAGGCACGCGCCCCGACCGGCCCGACGGCATCGACAAGGTGACGGGGCGCGCGCGCTTCGGCGCCGACATGGTCGCGCCGGGCATGCTGACCGGGCGCATCCTACGCTCGCCCCATGCCCATGCGCGGATCGTCAGGATCGACGCGTCGAAGGCCAAGGCGCTTTCGGGCGTCAAGGCCGTGGTCACCCGCGCCGATTTCGGCGAGGTGCCCGAGGATGTGGCCGATGTGCTCGACAATTGCATGGCGGGCGACAAGGTGCTTTATGATGGTCACGCGGTGGCCGCTGTGGCCGCAAGCAGCCCGGCGGTGGCGCGCAAGGCGCTCAAGCTGATCGAGGTCGAATACGAGGTTCTGCCGCACGTTACGGATGTGGACGAGGCGATAAAGCCCGACGCGCCGGTGCTGCATGAGGGCCGCCAACAGGAGACGGTGCCCGAGGGCATGTCTCAGAACGTTATCGCGCGCTCTGAATTCGGGCATGGCGATATCGAGGCCGGGCTCAAGCAGGCCGACCGTGTGGTCGAGCGCACCTATCGCACCGCGGCCACCCATCAGGGCTATATCGAGCCGCATGCCTGCCTTGCCACGATGGGCTCGGATGGCCGCGCCGATCTTTGGGTCTGCACCCAAGGGCATTACATGGTGCGCAACACCTGTGCCGCCATTCTGGGGATGGAGCAGGGTCAACTTCGCGTCACCGCCTCCGAAATCGGCGGCGGGTTCGGCGGCAAGACGGTGGTGTTTTTGGAACCCGTCGCGCTGATGCTGGCCAAGAAGGCGGGCCGCCCGGTCAAGATGGTGATGAGCCGCTCCGAGGTGCTGCGCGCCACCGGGCCAACTTCCTCGACCTCGATTGACGTGAAAATCGGTATGACCAAGGACGGCAAGATCACCGCCGGTTTCGCCGAGTTGCGCTATCAGGGCGGGGCCTATCCGGGATCGCCCGTCGATATGGGCGCGATGTCGGGCTTTGCGCCTTACGATCTGGAAAACGTCAAGACCTTGGGCTGGGACGTCGTGACCAACCGCCCCAAGGCCGCCGCCTATCGCGCCCCCGGCGCGCCGATGGCGGCCTTTGCCATCGAGAGCGCGATTGACGAGGCGGCCAAGGGCTTTGGCCTCGACCCGCTGGAGGTGCGGTTGATGAACGGTGCGGATGAGGGGACCAAGGCGTCTTATGGCCCGACCTATCCCGCCATCGGCCTCAAGGCGACGCTGGAGGCGGCGAAATTGCATCCGCATTGGTCCGCCCCTTTGGGTGAAAATCAGGGCCGGGGCGTCGCCTGCGGGTTCTGGTTCAATTTCGGCGGCGATACCTGCGTGAGCCTGAATATCACGCCGGACGGCACCGTGACGGTCTCGGAGGGCAACCCCGATATCGGCGGCTCGCGCGCCTCGATGACGATGATGGCGGCCGAGGAATTGGGCATCCCCTACGATCAGGTCCGTACGATCATCGCCGACACCGGATCATTGGGGCAGAACGAGGTGACCGACGGCTCCCGCGTGACCTTTGCCGTGGGGTTGGCCACGATCAAGGCCGCCGAGGCTGCGAAAAAGGAGATGTGCCGCCGGGCAGCACTGGTCTGGGGCATCGACGAGGAGGCCGTGGAATGGGAAGACGGCGCCGCTCGTCCTGCGGGGCCAAATGCGGGCAAGTTCCCGCCCATGACGCTCAAGGAGATCGCCGCCATTGCCTCTAATACCGGCGGGCCGATTGCCGGGCATCACGAGGTGAATGCCGAAGGCGCAGGCGTGAGTTTCGCCACCCATATGGTGGATGTGGAGCTTGACCGCGACACCGGATCGACGAAGATCCTGCGCTACACGGTGTTCCAGGACGCGGGCAAGGCGGTGCATCCCTCCTATGTCGAAGGCCAGTTTCAGGGTGGGGCAGTGCAGGGCATCGGCTGGGCGCTGAACGAGGAGTATATCTATGGCGACGATGGCATCCTGCAGAACGCCGGGTTCCTCGATTACCGCATTCCCGTGGCGTCGGACCTGCCGATGATCGACACTGTCATTCTGGAAATCCCAAATCCCGGCCACCCCTACGGCGTGCGCGGCGTGGGCGAGACCTCGATTGTGCCGCCCCTGGCGGCCATCGCCAATGCGGTCTCGGAGGCGGCAGGCGTGCGGATGACGCAATTGCCGATGTCGCCGCCGCGTGTGCTGGCGGCCCTGCAGGCCAAAGCGGAGAGCTGATGGTCGAAGTGCTGCTCTGGGGCTCGCTCGCCGATCAGGCGGAGGGCGCGCGCAAGGTCGAGGTCGAGGCCGCCACCTTGCGCGAATTGCTCGACGGTCTGGGGGAGAAATTCCCCGGCCTGCGCCCGGAACTGGAGCGCGGCGTTTCGGTGTCGATCGACGGGCGGGTCTATAACGACAGCTGGTTTCAGCCGATTGCCCCTGATAGCGAGGTGGTGTTGCTCAAGCGTTTGAAGGGCGGCTAGCCGTCAGCCCATAGCGGCGATCAGGCGGCTGAGCGCCGCGGCTGCATCGTCTTCGCGCCAGATCTCCTCGCCGAAGGCCAGAAAATCGCTGACAGGGGCGAAGGAGGCCACTTCCGCCACGCCAAGCGCGCCTTCCGCCACGATCGGCACTTCGATCACCTCTGACCACCATTCGAAAATCTCGCGGTCCGCATGGCTACCATCGCCAAGACCGGTGGAGCCGATGGGGCCGAAGCTCACGTAATCGGCACCGGCTTCGCCCGCGCTCATCCCGTCATGGCGCGAGGTGCCGCAGAAGGCCCCGACGATGGCCTCTTCGCCCAGTTCCTTGCGGGCGGCGCGCACCCCGCGCGAGCCATCCAGTAGATGCACCCCGTCGAGCCCCAACCGTTCCACCATCAGGACATGGCTGTCGATCACCAGGGCGATATCGCGCGCATGGGTCACCTCGCGGCAGGCATCGGCGGCGCGCGCGATGCGGTCCTCGTCGCGGGTGGCAAGGCTGAGCCGAAGGCAGGCCACCTCATGCGCGTCAAGCACATGCGCCAGACGGTCGGGGAATATCTCCAGCTCGAACTCTGGCGGAGTGATGAGATAGATTTGCGGCTGCTCGATCTCGTCCATCTGGGCGCTCCTTGGCAATTTCGCCCGTCTTAGCCAAGAAACGCGGCTTTGACCATCGCTGGCATGCAGCTTCTTCTTGGCAAAAATACTCATTTCCGCCGGATGCGGCGCGCGCGCAATCGGGTTGGGGAAGGACGGGCGAAATTGGCCCCTAGCAAGCCCCTGTGTGCGCCTCTATCTTGGGGGCAAAGAGGAAAGGGGCAGGTTTGGCGATTGCAGGGCTGGCGGACGGGCTGACGCGCGGCATTGAGGAATTCGGGGATCGCGTTTCGGGCGCGTTTTTCGAGCCGGTGGTGCGATTGGGGGTCACGGGCCTTGCCCGCGCCGGCAAGACGGTATTCATCACCTCGCTGATCGCCAATCTGCTCGACCGCGCGCGCATGCCGGGCCTTCTGGCCGAGGGCGAAGGGCGCATTCTTGCCGCCTATCTGCAACCGCAGCCCGACGTGACCCTGCCGCGTTTCGACTATGAGACGCATCTGGCGGCACTCACTGGCCCCAACCCGCATTGGCCCGAGAGCACCCGCGCCGTTTCGGAACTGCGCCTGTCGCTGCGGGTGCGGCCGGGTGGCTTTCTGTCAGGTATGACCGGCCCGCGTGTGGTGCATCTCGATATCGTGGATTATCCCGGCGAATGGCTGCTCGATCTGGCGCTGCTGGACAAGAGCTATGATCAGTGGTGCGAGGAGGTGTTGGCCCGCATCCAGGCACGCCCGCAGGACGCCGCCTATCTGGAGGCCGCGCGCGCCACCGATGCCGCGGCACCTTTGGAGGAGGCAGTGGCACAGCGTCTGGCGCAGGGCTTTACCACCTATCTCAACGCCGCGCGCGATGCCGGGTTCTATGATTGCACGCCGGGGCGGTTTCTGTTGCCCGGTGATCTGGCGGGCTCGCCGGTGGTGACTTTCGCGCCGCTACCCGCCGACGGCGCGCCCCCGCGCAAAAGCCTGCGCGCCGAGATGGCGCGGCGCTATGAGGCCTATAAACGCGAGGTGGTGCGGCCCTTTTTCCGCGATCATTTCGCGCGGATCGACCGGCAGGTGGTGCTGGTGGATGCGCTCGACGCGATCCACAAGGGACCGCGTGCGGTCGAGGACATGCGTGGTGCGATGGCCGATATCCTCGGGGCGTTTCGGCCCGGGCGGAACGCTTTTCTCACGCAGCTTCTGATGGGGCGGCGGGTGGAGAAGATCCTCTTCGCCGCGACCAAGGCCGATCATCTGCATCATACGCAGCATGGACGCCTGACCGCAATCATGGAGGCGCTGTTGCGCGCGGCACGCGACCGGGCCGATTTCGCCGGGGCCGAGACCCGCGCCATGGCCATCGCCGCGCTGCGCGCCACGGTCGAGGACCGGATGAACCATGAGGGCCGCGATCTCGATTGCGTGCGTGGTCGGTTGCTCGACACCGGGCGGCAGGCGGCGTTTCATCCGGGTGAGCTGCCCGAGGACCCCGCGCGGCTATTGGCGGCGGCGCGGGGCGGGGCGGAGGCATGGCCCGATGGCGAGTATCGGGCGATGCGCTTTGCGCCTTCGGTCCTCAACCTGCGCCCCGGCGAGGGGCCGCCGCATATCCGGCTGGATCGTGCAGCGCAGTTCCTGATCGGGGATCGGCTATGAGTATCGCGCGCGCCCGGCTCTGGCATCTGCCACATCTGGCGCGCATCCTGTGGGCGTTCACGCGTGCGACCCCTTGGTTGCCGCGAGTGCGCAGCCCGCGCGACGATCTGCGCGCGCTCGCTTGGGTGACGCGGCGGGGCTGGGTCAGGATTGTGCGCGACAGGTCGGGCATCGCCGCCTTCATCGTGCGCGACGGCTCGCGGGTGCATGCGCTTTACGTCGCGCCTGCGCGGCGCGGGCAGGGCCATGGCGGCGCGCTGCTGGCCGAGGCCAAGGCCGATACCGGCGCGCTCGACCTGTGGGTGCTGGAACAGAACGCGGGTGCGCGCGGCTTTTACGCGGCGCAGGGCTTTCGCGAGGCGGCGCGCGGGCAGGGGGCGGGCAATGACGAGGGCCTGCCCGATATCCTGATGATCTGGAGCGAGGGGGAAGAGGTGGCATGAGTAACGGCCCGGTTCTGATCGATCTTGACGAGGGCACGGAGGCGGAGCCTGATCGCGCGCCGCCGGTTCCCGATGACCAGCCCCGCCCCGAGGGCCGTGCGATGCAGGCGGCCATGGCGCGGGCGGCGCGGCCGCCCTCGCGGCTGGCCCGGGCGTTCTGGGCGCTGGCGCTCGGCCTCATTGGCGCGGCGATTTCGGTCGCGGCCTGGGATTTCGCGACCGGGTTGATCGAGCGGGCTCCGCTTTTGGGTTATGCGGTGGCGGGGATGGGCGTGGCGCTGCTCATCGTGATTGTGCTCATCGCCCTGCGCGAGATTGCGGCCTTTGCCCGTCTGGGGCGGCTCGACAGTCTGCGCAGCGCGGCAAGCGCGGCGCTGGCAGAGGAGGACCTCTGTGGTGCGCGCGCCACGGTGACGCGGCTCTCGGCACTTTATGCTGGGCGCGATGTGCTGCAATGGGGGCAGGCCCGGCTGAAAGAGCGCGAGGCGGATCAATTCGACGCCGAAGCGCTTCTCGGGCTGGCGGAGGCCGAGTTGCTGGCCCCGCTCGATGCGCAGGCCGTGCAAGAGATCGAACTGGCGTCGCGGCAGGTGGCGACGGTCACCGCGTTGGTGCCGTTGGCGCTTGCAGATGTGGCAGGCGCGCTGATTGCCAATCTGCGGATGATCCGACGCATCGCCGAGATCTATGGCGGGCGCGCGGGTGTGCTGGGTGGCTGGCGGCTGACGCGGGCGGTCATGGCGCATTTGGTGGCGACCGGCGCGGTGGCCGTGGGAGACGACATGATCAGCAGCGTCGCAGGCGGCAGCATGCTCTCGAAACTGTCGCGCCGCTTTGGAGAAGGCGTGGTCAACGGCGCGCTGACCGCGCGTGTGGGGGTCGCGACGATGGAGGTCTGCCGCCCGCTGCCCTTCCTTCGAGTGCGTCGCCCGTCGGTCTCGGGTCTGGTCAAACGCGCGCTTGTTGGGCTCTTTCCGACGCGCTAGCGTCAGCGGACTGTAACGGTGAAGGCGGGTGCGTGGCGTGGATATTATTTTCGGGTTTCTCGGTCTGGGGTCGGTCCTTCTGGTTTTGGCCGTGCCCTATCTGCTTATTACGCAGGTCGGGCTGCGGCGCAGGCTACGCGCCCTGGAAGAGGCAATGTCGGACCTGCGCGCAGATTCGGCTTCGCAGCGCATTGATGACGCCGCACCTCCGATACCCGAGGCCGCACCAGCCCCACAGCCGGGCCCAACGGCGGCCAGCGTCAAACAGGCGCGTGCAGAAATGTCAGAGCCGGACGCCGCGGCGTCACCATCTGCGTCGCGAAGTCAGGTTCCGCGTGCCTTCGTGTTTCGCGCTGACAGGATTGCCACCCTCGGACGGTGGTTGCGCGACAACTGGGCGCTGGCGGTGGCGGGGCTGTCGATGGCGCTCGCCGGGGTGTTCATGGTGCAATACGGGGTCGAGCAGGGGTTGCTGACGCCGGTTTGGCGGGTCACTGGCGCGCTGATCCTAGGGGCTGCCCTGATCGCTGTGGGCGAGGTGATCCGGCGGCGGCATGGCGACGAAACACAAGGTGCGACGCAATCGCTTCCCTCGGTGCTGTCCGGGGCAGGGCTTGTCTCGCTCTTTGCGGGGGTGCTGGCCGCACATGCGCTTTACGCCCTCGTTCCCGCAGGAACGGCGCTGCTTGGGTTGGTGGCGGTCGCCGCTGTGGCCATTGTGTTGGGCTGGTTTTACGGGCCGGTGCTTGCCGCCGGTGGCATCATCGGCGCAACCGTCGCGCCGTTTCTTCTGGGCGGCTCCTCCGAGGCACCTTGGCTGTTCTACTACTATTTTGCGCTGATCGCCCTCGCCGGGCTTGCCGTGGATACGGTCAAGAGATGGGCCTGGGTGTCAGCGCTGGTGCTTGTGGTGACGATGCTGGTGGCATCTGGTCTTTACGTCATGGACGTGGAGGCCGTGCATTTCCTCGTGTTTCTGGCTTTGCTCAGTGCCATGGCGCTGGTCATTCCCGAACGGCGGTTGATGCCGCGCCATGCGGGAACTTCGATCCTTGGCATGGTTCTGGGGCAACGCCCCTGGCCGGAATTTCCGACCCGACTTGGTGGCGGGATGGTCATCGCGGCCAGTATCGGGGCGGTCGTCGTCGCTGCGGATGCGGAGACTGTCGTGCTGGTCTGGCTTGCGCTTGGCCTGGTGGCGCTGATGCTTGGTGGCGCGCTTTGGTGGTTGCGTGGGGCTGAGGGCTTGCAGGACATCGCCCTGGCCCCCGCGATTGCCGTGGCCTTGGTCCTGGCGGAACAGGCGGCCTATCCCTCTGGGCCGCTCCTGAGTGCTTTCCGCGCCCCGCGCGTGCCTGAGTCGGGTATGCCGCTGACGGTCACGGTGATCCTTGGGTTGGCCGCTCTTGCCAGCCTGTTGACCTACGGACGGATGCAGCGCGCGGCGGAGGTCTCAGCGCCAGGCCCGGCGATCCTCTGGGCGATCGGCGCCGCCATGTTCGCGCCGGGGATGCTCTTGATGTTCGAGTTTCTTTGGCAACCGGTGGTGGTTCTCGGGGCTTACGTCTGGGCGCTGCACGCGCTTGCCCTCGCGGCGTTGATGACGGGGCTGGCCACGCGTTGTCACAAAGCTGCGGGGCCGGTCGAGCCAGCCTTGCGGGCCGCCATCTTCGCCGTTGCGGCGCTGACCCTGATTGCGCTTGCGCTGTTCCTCATGCTGGCCGACGCGGCGTTGACGGTGGCGCTTGGCGTGATGGTACTGGGGACGGTGGTGATCGACCGGCGTCACGATCTACCGCTCCTCGGTTGGGTGGTGCAGGTCGGCGCGGTGATCATCGGGTATCGGCTGATCGTCGATCCCGGCGTCTTCTGGGGCATCGACGCCGCGACCGTGCAGGTTTGGCTGGCCTATGGCGGCGCGACGGCCCTGCTGGGCGCATCGTGGTGGCTCATGGCACATCGCCCGCAATCCGCGGCACGGGTGGTGCTGGAAAGTGCGGTCTGGACTCTCTCAGCGGTCTTTGCCTGCGTGCTGCTCTTCCGCATGATGGGTGAGGACCGTCTGTTCAGCCATTGGGGACTTGGCCTTTTGGCGACGATCTGGGTCGCCTCGGCGGTCAACCAGCTCTACCGGATGAAGGCAGGTGGGGGCCTCATCCGCGCGGTGCGGATCGGTCTGGCCTGCGTCTTTGGGCTGACGGGCGCGGGCGTGATGCTTTTGCAGGCGACGCTTTTCAACCCGGTCTTTGATCTCTTAAGCAATGAGCGTGTGCTTGGCCCGCCACTCCTCGACAGCCTTGCGGTGGCCTATCTGCCTCTTGCCGTGGCGTTCGGCGTTGCGGCTTGGCGGCTTGCGCATCTGTCGCGCCTCTTGCGGATGGGTTGTGTCGCTCTGACCGCGGGCTATGCGGCTGCGTATGCGACGCTCGAGATACGCAGGCTGTGGCGTGGGCCCGACCTTTCGGTGCCCGGCGTGACACAGCCAGAGCTATACTCCTATACCGTCGCCATGCTCGCCGTGTCGGTGGCTCTTTTGCTCTTTGCCTTTGCTCGCCGCTCGGTCGTGCTGCGAAAGTTGGCGATGTTGGGGGTTGCGCTGACCGTGGCCAAGGTTTTCGTGATCGATACCTCCGGCCTGTCGGGGCTGATCCGGGTGATGTCCTTCATGGGTCTTGGTCTCGGACTGGCGGGGCTGGTGTGGCTCAATCGCAAGATGTCAGCGCAATGGGATCGCGCAACGGGCGGCAGCTAGCGCAGCTTCGGCACGCCTCCTGGCAGGGTGTCACGCTCTACCACGCCCGCACGCAAGGACCGCCCGATGCGATGCGCCAAGGCCGACCACGCGGCAGCCTGATCGGGGCGCAGTTCCGCGCGCAGCACGTTGTCGAACAGATCGAGCCAGGTGGAGAACATGCCCGGGCGCACGTTTTTTGCTTTCACATGCGCGGCCATGGGTGAGCCGTCATAGACCCGCTCATGCAGGATCGAGTTGGCCCAGAAATCGGCGACCTTGGCCTCATGCGCGGGCCAGTCATCGACATGCACGGCAAAGACCGGGCCGAGCGTGGGATGCGCGCGGACCGCCTCGTAGAAGGCGGCGACGACCCGCTCGATCTCCGGGCGGGTGATGTCGAAACGCGGGGGCAGGGCGATACTCATGGCCTTTATGTGGCGCGTGACGCGGGCCGAGGCAATCCCCCCTTGTGACTGGGTCGGGGCGAAATCTTCAAAAGATTTCGGAACGCTTTCTTTTCAAGAAAGCGGGGGCTCCCCCTCTGGACGCGTCCCGGGTGCGCGCCTATAAGGCGGGGCATGATCAGACGCATAGCGATCATTAATCGAATTACATGCCCGGCGCTCTGACCCCATCGAGCCGCCGGGATTACAGGCGTTTGAGCCATCGCGCCGCCCCAGAACCCCATATTTTCAAAACCCAGTGACAAAGGACGTCACCCATGTGTTCTGACACGCCCGAGTACAAAGACACACTGAACCTGCCGCAGACCGAGTTCCCGATGCGGGCGGGCCTGCCCAAGCGCGAGCCCGAATGGCTTGCCCGGTGGGAAGAGATCGGCATCTACGACCGGCTGCGCGAGCGAAATGAGGGCCGTGAGCCCTTTACCCTGCATGATGGCCCGCCCTATGCCAACGGTCACCTGCATATCGGCCACGCGCTCAACAAGATCCTCAAGGATATGGTGGTGCGCTCGCAGCAGATGATGGGGCGTGACGCGCGCTATATCCCCGGCTGGGATTGCCACGGCCTGCCCATCGAGTGGAAGATCGAGGAACAGTATCGCGCCAAGGGTCTCGACAAGGACAAGGTCGATGTCGTTGATTTCCGTCAGGAATGCCGCAAGTTCGCCGAAGGCTGGATCGACATCCAGCGCGACGAGTTCAAGCGCCTTGGGATCACCGGCAAGTGGGACAAGCCGTATCTGACGATGGATTTCCGCGCCGAGCGGATCATCGCGGAGGAATTCCAGAAATTCCTGATGTCCGGCGTGCTCTATCAGGGCTCCAAGCCGGTGATGTGGTCGCCCATCGAAAAGACCGCGCTCGCCGAGGCGGAGGTGGAGTATCACGACAAGGAAAGCTTCACGGTCTGGGTGAAGTTCGAGGTTGTTGCTGCCGGATCTGGAACTCCGGAGATGGTTAACGAACTACTGGGCGCGCACGTCGTCATCTGGACCACCACGCCCTGGACGATCCCGTCCAACAAGGCCGTGGTGTATGGCGCGGACGTTTCCTATGGCCTCTACGAGGTGGCCGGCACGCCCGAGCAGTGCTGGGCGGATGTGGGCGATAAGTTCATCCTCGCCGACAAGCTGGCGGGGGACGTAATGACCCGCGCGCGGCTGGAGGAGGGAATGTATACCCGCCTGCGCGACGTCACCGCCGAGGAACTGGCGGGCCTCTCGTTGCAACACCCGCTCGCCCATGCCGAAGGCTCCAACGGCGAATGGGACGACCTGCGAGACTTCCGCGCTGCCGATTTCGTCACCGACGAGGAGGGCACCGGCTTCGTGCATTGTGCGCCGAGCCACGGGATGGAGGAATACGAGCTCTATCGCGGTCTAGGGATGCTGGATCAGGTCATCACCTATAACGTGCTCGACGATGGCTCCTTCCGCCCCGATCTGCCCTTTTTTGGCGGCACGTTCATCCTTGACCGCAAGGGCAAGGAGGGCAATGCCAATAAATCCGTCATCGACAAGCTGGTCGAGGTGGGCGGGCTGCTGGCGCGAGGCAAGATCAAGCACAGCTATCCGCATAGCTGGCGCTCAAAGGCGCCGGTGATCTACCGAAACACGCCGCAATGGTTTGCCGCCATCGACCGCGCGGTGGGCGACGGGCAGGACCAATACGGCACCACCATCCGCGAGCGCGCGTTGCGCTCTATCGACGAGCTGGTGGCATGGACACCCAAGACCGGCCGGAATCGTCTCTATTCGATGATCGAGGCGCGGCCCGACTGGGTGCTGTCGCGTCAGCGCGCCTGGGGCGTACCGCTCACGTGCTTTGTGAAGAAAGGCGCGCAACCGACGGATCCCGATTACCTTTTGCGCAACGAGGAGGTGAATGCCCGCATCCTTGAGGCGTTCGAGGCCGAAGGCGCGGATGCCTGGTACAAGGACGGCGCGAAAGAACGGTTCCTCGACGGGATCGTCGCCCCCGCAGAGTGGGAGAAGGTCGATGACATTCTCGACGTGTGGTTCGATTCCGGCTCCACCCATGCCTTCGTGCTGCGTGATCGCGAGGACGGGTCAGCGGACGGCATGGCAGATCTCTATCTCGAAGGCACCGATCAGCATCGCGGCTGGTTCCATTCCTCGATGCTGCAGGCCTGCGGCACCATCGGGCATGCACCTTATCGTGGGGTGCTGACGCATGGTTTTACGCTGGACGAGAAGGGCAACAAGATGTCCAAATCGCTCGGCAATACCGTGGCCCCCGAGGAGGTGGTCAAGCAATACGGGGCCGACATCCTGCGCCTCTGGGTGGCACAGGCGGATTACACCGCCGATTTGCGGATCGGGCCGGAGATTCTCAAGGGTGTGGCCGACAGCTATCGCCGATTGCGCAATACGATGCGTTTCATGCTGGGCGGGTTGAGCCATTTCAGCGAGGCGGACCGGGTCGAGCCTTCGGCAATGCCGGAGTTGGAACGGTGGG
Source organism: Roseovarius tolerans (assembly GCF_900109855.1). Taxonomy (GTDB): domain Bacteria; phylum Pseudomonadota; class Alphaproteobacteria; order Rhodobacterales; family Rhodobacteraceae; genus Roseovarius; species Roseovarius tolerans. Next base: position 176,212 of record NZ_FOBO01000001.1, read on the forward strand.
TGCTGCATCGGCTGGCCGAACTCGATCACAAGGTCAAGAAAGGCTATGAAGCCTATGACTTTCAAGGCGTTTTTCAGCAGATCTTCAACTTCGCCACGATTGATCTGTCGGCGTTCTATTTCGATATCCGCAAGGACGCGCTCTATTGCGACGGTGACACGGCGCGCCGCCGCGCGGCGCGCACCGTGCTTGATCTGCTGTTCCACCGGCTGACCACGTGGCTCGCGCCGGTGCTGGTCTTTACCATGGAAGAAGTCTGGCTGGAGCGATTCCCTGGTGCGGGCACGTCCGTGCATCTGACCGATATCCCCGCGACCCCTGCCGATTGGCTGGATGAGCCGCTGGCGGCGAAATGGGCGCAGGTGCGTCAAGCGCGGCGCGTGGTGACGGCGGCGCTGGAGGTGCAGCGCACCGATAAGGTGATTGGGGCATCGCTGGAGGCCGCGCCCATCGTGCATGTTCGCGATGCCGAGATGTTGGCCGCGCTTAAATCAGTAAATTTCGAAGATATCTGCATCACCTCGGATGTCACCCTCACCGACACCCCGCGCCCCGATGAGGCGTTCCGCCTGCCCGAGGTGGAGACGGTCGGCGTGGTCTTTGCCAAGGCTGAGGGGCAGAAATGTCAGCGCTGCTGGAAGATCCTTCCGGATGTAGGAAACCATGCTCATGTCGGCACCTGCAAACGCTGCGATGCCGCATTGTCCGAGATGAAGATCCAAGCGTAACTGTACGAATTGTTAGTATTTTTGCCAAAAAGAAGACGTGGGCGGGGCTCAGGCCTCGCCGCGTTCTTCGGCTTTGGCGCGGTCCCAGAGCGCGTCCATTTCCGCGAGATCAGATTGGTCGGGCGTCTTGCCCGCCTCGGATAACAATGCCTCGATGCGCTCGAACCGACGGGTGAATTTGGCGTTGGCGCGGCGCAGGGCGGTTTCCGGGCAGAGCTTCATGTGCCGAGCGAGATTGGCCATGACGAACAGGAGATCGCCGAATTCTTCCTCGACCTTGTCTTGGGTCAGATGCTCCGCAGCCTCGTGAAGCTCTTCGACTTCTTCCTGTATCTTGTCGAGAACATGTGAGGTCTCGGGCCAGTCAAAGCCGACACGTGCGGCGCGTTTTTGCAATTTCACTGCGCGCAGGAGCGAGGGTAGACCTAGCGCCACACCGTCAAGTGTGCCGGATTTGGCGTCTGCCGCGCGCTCTGCGGCCTTGATCGCCTCCCAGTCGTGGGTCTGTTGTTCGGCGCTCTTGTCGCGGCTCTCGGCACCAAAGACATGTGGATGGCGCGCGACCATCTTGTCGGAAATCGCATTGGCCACGTCCTCGACATCGAACAGCCCGCAATCCTGGGCGATCTGTGAATGAAAGATCACCTGCAGCAGCAGATCGCCCAGTTCACCGCGCAATTCGGGCCAGTTTTCCTGCTCGATGGCATCGGCGACTTCGTAAGCCTCTTCAATGGTATAGGGGGCGATGCTCGCAAAATCTTGCTCGATATCCCAAGGGCATCCCGTATCCGGGTCGCGCAGTCGCGCCATGATGGTGATCAGCCGGAGCAAGCCGCCTTTAGGATCGTGAATGAGCGTGTCGTCAGGCATTGCGGCGGCCTCTGCTTTGGGGTTGAGTGGACCCTGACGCGAGATGGAAAGGATGTCCAGAGATGGCCGTGATCAACCGCATAGCGGGTTTTGCCGATGAGATGACCGCGTGGCGCAGGCATCTGCATGCCCATCCCGAGATTGGGTTCGACTGTCATGAGACGGCTGCCTTCGTGGTGGAGCGATTGCAGGAGTTCGGGATCGATCAGATCGAGACGGGTATAGCCGAGTGCGGCGTCGTGGCGGTGATCGAAGGGCAGGGAGATGGCCCCTGCATCGGTTTGCGTGCCGATATGGATGCGCTACCGATGGAGGAGGTCACCGGGCTGGACTATGCCAGCAAAACGCCTGGAAAGATGCATGCGTGCGGCCATGACGGGCATACGACGATGCTCTTGGCCGCGGCCAAGTATCTTGCGGAGACGCGGAATTTCGCGGGCAAGGTGGTGCTGATTTTTCAGCCGGCCGAAGAGGGCCCGGGCGGCGGGCGCGTGATGGTAGAGGAGGGCGTTCTGAGCCGTCATGCCGTGGATCAGGTCTATGCGTTGCACACCTTGCCGGGCGCGCCGGAAGGCACGTTCGAGACCACGCCGGGGCCGATCATGGCGGCGGTGGACAGCTTGCATGTGGACGTGATTGGGCAAGGCGGGCACGGTGCCTTTCCGCATGAGACGCGCGACCCCGTGATCGCCGCCGTAGCGATCGTGCAGGCCATCCAGACGATTGTCACAAGGAACCGTAACCCGTTGGACGATCTGGTTATTTCTGTGACGCAGATTCATACCGGCAGTGCGGACAACATCATCCCCGAGAGCGCCTATCTCAACGCGACAATCCGGACGTTCAGCCCCGAGGTGCAGGCGATGGTGCATCGGCGGTTGCGCGAGGTGGCCGAAGGCACGGCGGCAGCGCATGGCGTGCGGGCGGAGGTACGGATCGACGTGGGTTATCCGGCGACGCTGAATGATGGGGAAAAAACCAGCTTTGCTGCGGATGTGGCGCGTGAGGTTGTTGGGGCAGACGCGGTGATTGCGGATCGCACCCGCGAGATGGGTGCAGAGGATTTTTCCTATATGTTGCAAGAACTGCCGGGCTGTTACCTGTTCTTGGGTCAAGGCGACGGGCCGGGGTTGCATCATCCGGGGTTCAATTTCAACGATGCGGTGGCCCCAGTGGGTGCGTCGTTCTTCGCGCGTCTCGTCGAGCGGGCACAGCCGGTGAGCGGAGCGAATTAAGATGGCGCTAGAAGATGCAAAAACACAAGTGGATCAAGCCTTTGCGCGAGAAACCTCGCGTGGTTTGAGCTATGAGAACACCTTTGGCGGCGCGCTGTCCTTTGCTCGCAGGCGCTATACCAAGAATCTCGCGGGCGTCGATGTGGCGATCACCGGGGTGCCGTTCGATCAGTCGGTCACCAACAGGCCCGGCACGCGGTTGGGACCGCGCGCCATTCGCGAAGCGAGTGCGCTGCAGGTGTTCGATCCGCCTTATGGTTGGGACGGGTATGATCCGCTCACGAGCCTCAGCATAGTGGACTATGGTGATCTGGCGTTTGATTATGCAAAGGTCGCGGAGTTTCCCGAGGCGCTGACGGCGCATATCCGGGGGATTCTCGAGAGTGGGGCGGCGACCATAACCCTTGGTGGCGATCACTACATTTCTCTACCGATTCTAAAGGCTTACGCCGAGAAGTTCGGGCCCGTGGCGCTTGTGCAGTTCGATGCACATTCCGATACCTGGGTCGATGATGACATGAGCCGGATCGATCATGGCACGATGTTCTACAAGGCGGTGCAGCTGGGGCTGATCGACGTGGAACACTCGGTGCAGGTGGGTATCCGGACGGAGAATCCCGACACGTTGGGCATCACGACCATCGACGCGCGTGAGGTGCATCTGGAGGGGCCGGTTAAAACGGCAATTAAAATCAAAGAGATCGTCGGTGATGCTCCGGCGTATATGAGCTTTGATATCGATGCGCTGGACCCGGCCTTTGCCCCCGGCACGGGCACGCCGGTCTGGGGCGGGCTGACCTCGGCGCAGGCGGCGATCATGCTGCGCGATCTGGCCGGGATCAATATGTTGGGCGGCGACGTTGTGGAAGTGTCGCCGCCCTTTGATACAACCGGTGCCACGGCGATTGCCGGGGCGCATGTGGCGATGGAGATGCTCTGCCTTTGGGGCTGGACGCGGCGATGAGGTGGGCCGCCCGTCCTGTGTGATCGCCCGGATTGACAGGACGATCCCGCGGCCGGGAGATCCTCGGGTCAAGCCCGAGGATGACTGGTAGCTACCCCAGAAGGACGATGCATTTGCTCAGGCGTTGGCTTCGCGGATTTTCTCGGCGGCGGCCTTGTCGTAGGTGACGCCGTTCTGCTCGAAGAGCTGATCAAGTTCGCCAGAGAGGGTCATCTCGGTGATGATATCGCAGCCGCCGACGAATTCGCCCTTGACGTAAAGCTGGGGGATTGTCGGCCAATCGGAGTAATCCTTGATGCCCTGTCGGATGTCTTCATCGGCCAGCACGTTCACATCTGCGAATTCCACGCCCATGTAGTTGAGCACGCCGGCCACGCGGCTGGAAAAACCACATTGCGGCATGTCCTTGGTGCCCTTCATGTAAAGCACGACGTCGGAGGATTTCACTGTGTCTTCAATGCGGGATTTTGCGTCGGTCATGTGCGGTTATCCTGTTCGTTGGGGTCTGCGGGATCTGGTTGGGTGTCGGCGGTGTCTTCGTCATCTTCGTCGCCTTCGCCGGGGGTGTAGTCCTCGGGGTCGTAGCTTTCCTCATCCTCGGCGATGGCACCTACATGGGTGGTGTTGGTTTCAGGGTCATAGGTGAGCCCGTATTCGGCACGCCCCTCGCGTTTGAAGCGGCTGTATTCAGACCATGTGGCGTAGACGAACACCGCCACGAAGGGCAACAGCAGGGCAACGACAAGCAGGCGTGCATCCAAAACGGGTTACTCCGGGGCCTTTGTGGTCAGGGCGAGCGCATGGACCGCGCCGTTCGGCCCGTCCATCTTGCCCTTCAGCGCGGCATAGACTGCGCGTTGTTGCTGCACGCGGTTCATCCCGCGAAAGCTCTCGTCGATGACTTCGGCGGAGAAGTGAACGCCATCATCGCCCTCGACCCGAATTCGGGCATTGGGCAGGGCGTCGCGGATCAACGCTTCGAGGTCGGAGGCGAGCATGGCCATGGGCATCTCCTTGTCACGGTCTGCCCTTGATCTAGAGCGCGACAGGCCCGAGCGCAAGGGAGCGTAAGGACCGCAGAGGGTGGCCCTGGGGGTTAAATTTCTTCGCCTTTCTTCAGCAGATCGTCGATGAGCGCGCGCTGCAGCGCGCCGCTGTCGCCGCCGCCGTATTGCAGCGCGCCGCCGGAGTAGAGCGTGCCGTAGCTCTGAGCGAGGTTCACGACCTGCCCAAGGCCGGAAATCAGCTGATCCTTTTCGAGCGGTGTCAGCGGGTGAATGAAGGCCGACCACAGGATATCCTTGGCGAGGGCGTAGCGCGCATCGAGGGCGGTATCGAAATTGGCCTGCAGGATGCGCTGCATCTCCTCGCTCGAGACCTCGTCGCTCTTGACCACGGGGGTAATGGCGCGCATTCGGTCAGCGGTCTCGTCGGTGACGATGAGCACCTGCACCTCGTTGATGGTCAGCTGCCACATCGTCCCGTTGGATTGCAGATCGGGATCGAGAGCGCGCAGGATCGTATCGAGCCGGTCAAGGGTCATCGGCGGCTCTGGCGCCTCGGCCTCGGGGGTGTCTTGCGGGGTCGGGACCGGTTCCTGTGCCGCAAGATCGAGCGGCAGGAGAACCAGGCAGGCGAGAAGCAGGCGACGGAGCATGGCGGCGTCCTTTCATGGCATGGTCTGAGCCTGCCATAGCCGGGCGGGCCGCGCCACGGTGCTCCGCAAAACGTGAAGGCGCGTCAGTATCCGCGCCAGATCCAGCCGCCGCCCAGAACCCGGCTGCCCTCGGGTGCGTAGAACACGCAGGCCTGACCGGGCGAGACGCCTTCCTCGGCGGTGAGCAATTCGACCTCGGCCTCGGTCTCGGAGATCGGACGCAGCACCGCGTCGCGCGGCGGCCGGGTTGAGCGGACCTTGACCGACACTGCCCATTCGGCGCGCGAGGTGAGCGGCTCGTCGCCAAGCCAGTTGATCTCGCGCAGGGGAACGCGGCGGGTGGCCAGCATCTCTTTGGGGCCGACGATCACGCGGTGATTGTCGACATCCAGGCGAACCACGTAGAGTGGCTCTTCCAGCCCGCCGATGCCGAGGCCGCGGCGCTGGCCGATCGTGTAGTGGATGACACCCTCATGGCGTCCGAGGACACGCCCGTCGGCATGCACGATCTCGCCCGGCTCTGCCGCGCCGGGGCGCAGTTTCTCGATCACGCTGGCATAGTTGCCATCGGGGACAAAGCAGATGTCCTGACTGTCGGGCTTGTCGGCCACTTGCAGACCGTATTGCGCCGCGAGGTCACGGGTGGCCTGCTTCGATGGCAGGTGGCCCAGCGGAAAGCGCAGGTAGTCAAGCTGCTCCGGCGTGGTGGAGAACAGGAAATAGGACTGGTCGCGCGCGGCGTCGGTGGCGCTGTGGAGTTCGGGGCCCTGAGCGCCCATCTTGCGCTGGATGTAATGCCCCGTCGCCATGCAATCGGCGTCAAGATCACGGGCGGTTTCCAGAAGGTCCTTGAACTTCACCCGCTCGTTGCAGCGGATGCAGGGCACCGGGGTGGCCCCGGCAAGGTAGCTGTCGGCGAACTCGTCGATCACCGCGTCACGAAAGATGTTCTCGTAATCGAGCACATAATGCGGAAAGCCCAGATCCTCGGCCACGCGGCGGGCGTCGTGGATATCGACACCAGCGCAGCAGGCGCCCTTCTTGGCCAGTGCCGCGCCGTGGTCATAAAGCTGCAGCGTCACGCCCACCACGTCATAGCCCTCGGCGGCGAGGTGCGCGGCCACGACGGAACTGTCGACGCCGCCTGACATCGCCACGACAACGCGCGTCTCGGCCGGGCTTTTGGCAAAGCCCAGAGAGTTCAGGGGGGTGTCGCTGTCCAGTGCCATCGGGGTCTCCGTCCGGGTCTCGCAGAATATAGGTAAATCCTAATCACTCTCAAGCCCCGGTTTCATCGGTCGTTAAGGGAGATGGCGGCAGTTTTGCCGTCAGTGGAAAGAAGGGGTGAATGCGATGTATCTCAAGAAAGTCGGAGGGCCAAGGGCAGTGACGCTGCCGGATGGCACGGTGTTCAGTCGCGCTGACTTGCCGCCGCCAGACACGCAGCGATGGGTCGCGTCGCGCAAGCTCGCTGTGGTGCGAGGGGTCGCCTATGGGTTGATTTCGCAGTCTGAAGCGTTGCGCATCTACGGGTTGAGCGAAGAAGAATTCCTCGGTTGGTTGTCTGCGGTTGAAAGCCATGGAGAGGAGGCGCTCAAGGTAACGTTACTCAAGGGATATAGACAACTTTGAGGTGTGGGTTAAAAATGTTCTGGTGACGGTAACGCTAGGTTAACCATTTTTGCTCAATCTTGTGGGGGAGCCTGCGTGATGAATGGAGAAGCCTTATGCGTGTACTTCTGGTCGAGGACGACCCCACCACCTCGAAAAGCATCGAGATGATGCTGACCCATGCCGACCTCAACGTCTACACGACGGACCTGGGGGAGGAGGGGATCGATCTGGCGAAGCTTTATGACTACGATTTGATTCTGCTCGATCTGGGGTTGCCGGACATGAACGGGCATGAGGTGCTGCGCCAGCTGCGCCTGTCGCGGATCGAGACACCGATCCTGATCCTGTCGGGGGCCGATGACGCCGAGAGCAAGATCAGGGGTTTCGGGTTTGGGGCAGATGATTATCTGACCAAGCCGTTTCACCGCGAGGAACTGGTGGCGCGCATCCACGCGATCATTCGCCGATCCAAGGGTCACTCGCAATCGGTGATCCGCACCGGCAAGATCAACGTTAATCTCGATGCCAAGACCGTGGATGTTGCGGCGCAAGCGGTGCACCTGACCGGCAATGAATACCAGATGCTGGAACTTCTGAGTCTACGCAAGGGCACCACGCTGACCAAGGAGATGTTTCTCAACCACCTTTACGGCGGCATGGACGAGCCGGAATTGAAGATCATCGACGTGTTCATCTGCAAGCTGCGAAAGAAGCTGACCGAGGCGACCGGCGGCGAAAATTACATCGAGACGGTCTGGGGGCGGGGCTATATGCTGCGTGATCCGGAACCGGACGAGATGGCGGGCACGCCGCTGGCCATCGGCGCCTGAGCGGCGCCTGATCTCTGGACCTCCGATCCCGCTGGCCCTATCACTCTGACAGGGCGGGGCATGCGGCCCCGCAACCGTCAGCGCGATGAGGGGCCGATGACCAAGACGACAGAGGGCGCGGATCTTGGCGTCAGTGATCTGACCGAGGCGCAGGCGCGCGCCGAACTGGCGCGGCTGGCGCGGGTCCTGGAGCAGGCCAACATCGCCTATCACACGCATGACGCGCCCGAGATCAATGATGCGGAGTATGACGCGCTCAAGGCGCGCAATGCCGCCATTGAGGCGCGGTTCCCCGGCCTCAAGCGCGCCGACAGCCCCTCGGATCAGGTGGGCGCGGCTCCGGCGGATGGTTTTGTCAAGGTCCGGCACAGCATCCGTATGCTCAGCCTCGGCAATGCGTTCGAGGACGCCGATATCACCGAGTTCGACACCCGTATCCGGCGCTATCTGGGGTTGGCCGAGGATGCGCCCCTTGGCTATACTTCGGAGCCCAAGATTGACGGGCTGAGCCTGAGCCTGCGCTATGAAAACGGCCAACTGGTGCAGGCCGCGACGCGCGGCGATGGCGAGGTGGGCGAGAACGTCACCGCCAATGCCCGCACCATCGCGGATATTCCCGATCGGCTGGAGGGCGCCCCCGAGGTGCTTGAGGTGCGCGGCGAGGTCTATATGAGCCATGCCGACTTTGAATCGCTGAACACGCGCCAGGCCGAGCGGGGGGCCAAGACATTTGCCAATCCGCGTAATGCCGCCGCCGGGTCGCTGCGGCAGCTCGATTCCAGCATCACCGCTGCGCGCCCGCTGCGGTTCTTCGCCTATGGTTGGGGCGAGGTGTCGGCACCGCTCTCCGACACGCAGATGGGCGCGATTGATCGGCTGGCAGGTCTGGGGTTTTCCACCAATCCGCTGACCACGCTCTGCGACGGCCCCGCCGCGCTGCTCGCCCATTATGCCGAGATTGAGCAGGCGCGCGCCACGCTTGGCTATGACATCGACGGGGTGGTCTATAAGGTCGATGATCTGGCGCTTCAGGCGCGGCTCGGGTTTCGGTCGACCACGCCGCGCTGGGCGATTGCGCATAAATTCCCCGCCGAACTTGCCTGGACACGGCTGGAGGCGATCGACATTCAGGTCGGGCGCACCGGTGCGCTGTCGCCCGTAGCGCGGCTTGCCCCGGTGACGGTTGGGGGCGTGGTGGTCAGCAACGCCACGCTGCACAACGAGGATTACATCGCCGGGCGTGACAGCAAAGGCGAGGTCATTCGGGACGGCAAGGATATTCGCGTGGGCGACTGGGTACAGGTTTACCGCGCGGGCGACGTGATCCCGAAAGTGGCAGATGTAGACCTGTCGAAACGGCCCGGGGATGCCGAGCCTTATGTCTTCCCCACCACCTGCCCCGAATGCGGATCGGATGCGGTGCGCGAGGAGGGCGACGCGGTCCGTCGCTGCATGGGCGGTCTTGTCTGCCCCGCGCAGGCGGTGGAAAAGCTCAAGCATTTCGTCAGCCGCGCGGCCTTCGACATCGAGGGGCTGGGCGCGAAACAGGTCGAGCAATTCTACCGTGATGGCTGGATCGCGGAGCCTGCGGCTATCTTCACGCTGAAAGAGCGCTATGGAAGCGGCATGCAGCAGTTGAAAAACCGCGAGGGCTGGGGTGAGAAGAGCGCGAATAACCTCTTTGACGCAATTGAAGAGAAACGGAAAATTCCCTTCGGGCGGCTGCTCTTTGCGCTTGGTATCCGACATGTGGGTGAGCAGGCCAGCAACCTCATCGCGCGCAACTACGGCCGGTGGGAAGAGTTCACGGCGGCGATGGATGGCGCGGCAGGTTTTGACGGGCCCGAATGGGAGCGTCTGCTGGGCATCGACGGTGTGGGGGAGGTGCTGGCGCGCAGCCTTGTCGGGGCCTTCGCCGAGCCCAACGAGCGCGAGAGCATCGACCGCCTGGTGGCGCATCTGGAGGTGGAGGCCGCCGCCGCCCCCGACACATCCGGCAGCCTGGTCGCCGGCAAGACGGTGGTGTTCACCGGCAGCCTCGAGAAGATGACACGCGCCGAAGCCAAGGCGCGGGCCGAGGCATTGGGGGCCAAGGTCTCGGGCAGCGTCAGCGCGCGCACCGATCTTCTGGTGGCGGGGCCGGGGGCGGGATCGAAAGCCAAGAAGGCCACTGAGTTGGGCATCGAGACGATGGACGAGGACGAGTGGCTCGCCCTCATCGGGGACGCATGAGCGGGCGGCCCGAGGTTCTGTTTCCGCTGTTCGCGGGACTTGATACGCTGGAAGGGGTTGGCCCGAAGACCGCGCAGACACTTGCTGCGTTGGAGATCACCCGGCCACGTGATCTGATCTTTACCCTGCCGCATTCCGGCGTCGACCGGTCCCGTCGCGCCACCGTGCAGGGGGCGGAGGTACCCGGCGTCGTGACGGTCGAGGTGACGGTGGGCCAGCACCGGGCCAACACGCGCAAGGGCGGGCCTTACCGCGTCGTGGTCGAGGATGCCGCCACCAGCTTTCAGCTGGTGTTTTTCCACGCGCGTGGCGATTACCTGCAACGGTTGCTGCCCACCGGCGCGCGGCGCGTGGTGTCGGGCAAGGTGGAGCTGTTCGACGGTGTGGCGCAGATGGTGCACCCGGATCACGTATTGCCGCTCGATGAGGCGGGCGAGATTCCCGATTTCGAGCCGGTCTATCCGCTGACCGCCGGGGTGACACAGCGGGTGATGGCCAAGGCGGCGCAGTCGGCGCTGACCCGTGTGCCGGACCTCGGGGAATGGATCGACCCGGTGCAGAAGGCACAGGCGGGCTGGCCCGATTGGGCGGCGGCGGTGCGCGCCGCGCATGCGCCGGAGCGGGTGCAGGATCTGTCGCCTGCACACCCGGCGCGCGAACGTCTGGCCTATGACGAGTTGATGGCGCATCAACTGACGCTGGCGCTGGCACGGGCCAAGCTGCGCCGGGCCAAGGGGCGCGCGACACTCGGCACGGGCGCGTTGCAGGCCAGGGTTCTGGAGGCGTTGCCCTATGCGCTAACGGGCGCGCAGACCCGTGCGATTGCCGAGATCGCGGGCGATATGGCGTGTGACATGCGAATGAATCGATTGCTTCAGGGCGATGTCGGCGCGGGCAAGACGCTGGTGGCATTCAAGGCGCTGCTGATCGCGGTTGAGGCGGGCGGGCAGGGGGTGATGATGGCCCCCACAGAGATCCTCGCGCGGCAGCATTTGCAAGGTTTGCGGCCGCTGGCCGAGAGCGCGGGCGTGGTGCTGGAGATCCTCACGGGCCGCGACAAGGGGGCAGAGCGGCGCGCCAAGCTGGCGGCGCTGCAGCGGGGCGATATCCAGATTTTGGTGGGCACCCATGCGGTCTTTCAAAAAGACGTGGAATTTGCCGATCTGCGGCTGGCCATCGTCGATGAGCAACACCGCTTTGGCGTGCGGCAGCGGCTGGAACTGGGCAAGAAGGGCGCGCAGGCGGATGTGCTGGTGATGACGGCGACGCCGATCCCGCGCAGCCTCGCCCTCGCGCAATATGGCGACATGGATGTCAGCGTGCTGGATGAAAAGCCGCCCGGGCGCAAGCCGATCAAGACCGCGCTGGTCAATATGGGGCGGATCGACGAAGTGGTCGATCACCTGCGCCGCGCCATTGCCGATGGGCGGCAGGCCTATTGGGTCTGCCCGCTGGTGGACGAGAGCGAGGTGGTGGACCTCAGCAGCGCCGAGGAGCGCTTTCGCCGATTGCGCGCGGGGTTTGACGAGGGGGTGGTCGGGCTGGTGCATGGCCAGATGCCGCCGGAGGACAAGGACGCCGCGATGGCCGCCTTTCAGCGCGGTGAGACCAGCGTGCTGGTCTCGACCACGGTGATCGAGGTTGGGGTTGATGTGCCAAATGCCTCGATCATGGTGATCGAGCGCGCCGAGAGTTTCGGTCTTGCGCAGCTGCATCAGTTGCGGGGTCGCGTTGGACGGGGCGAGGCGGCCTCGACCTGCCTCTTGATGTATCAGGCCCCCCTGAGCGAGAGCGGTGCAAAGCGGCTGGAGACGATGCGCGACACCGAGGACGGGTTTCGCATTGCCGAGGTCGATCTGGAGATGCGCGGGGCGGGCGACCTGATCGGCACGGCACAATCGGGCCTGCCGAAATTTCGCGTGGCAGATCTCGAGGCGCAGGCGGCCTTGATGGCGGTGGCGCAATCGGATGCGCGCAAGCTCTTGCATGACGACCCGGACCTGGAGGGCGCACGCGGGCAGGCGGCGCGTGTTCTCTTGTGGTTGATGGAGCAGGATCAGGCGATCCGTTTGATTTCAGTCGGTTAGACGAAAGGTTCCAGATAGTTCACAAATGTTCTTATAAAGTTCTTTACATGGCCCTCAAAAAATGAGAACAAATAAGCAACATAATGGAGTTCAGAAGGAGCCGCCCCATGTTGCACCAGATCAAGACCGCCGCGATCCGCGCGCAGGATACGATTGTCGGCGATGCCATCGGCGCCGCCGCACTGATGGTGACGCTGGTTGGCGCGCTCTACCTGCCCGGGATGTTCTGACGGAGTTTTCAGGTTTCTGCCTGGCGGGTCCACCTCTGGCCCTTCGCGTGCCTCCCCACTGTCCCAAATTGGGGGAGGTGTTGCGCATTGCCTGTCCCAACCGGTTTTCGGGGTTTGCCTCATTCCCCCGAATGTCGCCAGAGGATGAGGACCCGCCACACCTTATCGCCGCCACCCCTGCCGGGTGAGCGGCGATTTTTTTATCTGGGAGCGACGAGGGTGGCATGGCCTGTTGTGGTGTGTGCGATATCGCCGCTTCGGCGGTCCCCGGCCGTGTTTCAAGGCGCAAGCCGCGTGTTACTCCGCGCTGTCCGCCGGGCGAATACGCTGCACCAGCACGCTGCCGGTCTCGACAATGCCTTCCATGCGTTCCTCCAAACGGATCATCTCGGCCATGGCACGCTTGAGTTTTTCGCTTTCGTCGCCCAACTCACCCAGGTCGGCGAACACCCTCTCGCTGGTTTCGATCTGCGCCTCGGCATTGGTCACGACGGCGCGCAGGTCTTCGACGACGCTGCCGATATCCGTTTCAGCAGGCCCCTTGCGGCTGGTGTCAAGATCAGAAACGGCTCGGCGGGCCGCGTCGAACCAGGCCTGCGACAGGCGCGGTTCGGCCTTCGCGCTCAGCATGGCCGAGCGTTCCAGCCGCCTTATGCGCCCGGTCAGGCTGTCGATCCGGTCGCGCAGATCGCTCTGGATCTTGACGATATCGGCATTGACCGCGACGACGCGCGCCAGCACCTCATCGAGTTCTTCCATCAACCGACAGACCCGGTCGAGAAAGAGGTTGAGGTCGCGCGCCAGCACGCCGAATTCGTCTGCGGTGCGGATTTCGGCGCGGTGGGTGAGCCCGCCATAGGCGCGCGCGAGGTTGCTGACCACGGCGCGCAGACCCAGAAGCGGCTCCAGCCGGGCGCGCAGGATCAGGAACAGCAGGAAGGAGTGTAGCACGATCTTGCCAAGCGACAGCAGGCCGGTCAGGCGCATGTCCTCGGCCCATTGGGTGAAATCGGTGCTCAGATCGCGGCGCACCATGACCTCGCCCAACACGTCGCCGACATCGGCTTCTGAATGACAGGCAAGGCAAAACTGCTCCGCAGTGATGGCCACATGACCGAGATTGTGGGTGGCGTCGGGCCAGTCACCTTGCGGGATGCCCTCGGGGGTAAAGTCGAACCCCTCCTCGATCGAGCGGATGGTGACGGGGGCGGGAGTAATGGCGATGCGGTACCCCAGATTGTCCCAGTTGCGCCTCAGGATAGGATAGACGGTGCGTGCGGCCACCGGCCCGCCCTCGTTGCGCATGATCGAGCGGACATTGTCGGCGATGCCCTCGGCCACCTCCTGCGTGCGCTCCGGTCCCGAGACGCGGAACTTGTAATAGACGAGCGCCGCCTTGAGGGTGAATTCCAGCACGGTGACCGCGACGAGGATCACGAAGAAATCGCGGATCATGTGGATGAGAAAGGACTGATCGAAACGTCCGATCAGGGGGCTGTTCTGGTCGAGTTTCTGGCGTGCCATGAGCGCTGTCCCTGCGGTTCATGCACGCAAGGTAGGGCGTTTTGTCGCGATGGATAGGGGGCAGGGGCTCACGGTAGTCGCTTTGGCGCGACGGGGCTGTCAGATGTCAGGCGCAGGAGGTCTGGGCCTGAACCTCTTCCATGGCCTCGACCGCCGCTTCGAGCGTGAGCAGGATCGACGCGTGACGGTTCTTGTAGTCGCGCGCCGGGCGCAGCACCTCGAGCCCGTCGAAGGGCGTGGGCGGCGTCGGGCCGTCGGATTTGAGCATCTCTTTCAGCGCGTCGCGCGCCGCCGTGACCTTCTCGACGTCGCAGCCGATGATATTCGCACCCACGACGCTGGCCGACGCCTGACCGAGCGCGCAGGCCTTGACCTCGGCGGCATAGTCGGAAATTCGACCCTCTTCGCATACGATGTCGACCGTGACGGTCGAGCCGCAAAGCGGCGCGCGGCGCTTGACGCTGGCCTGCGGCGCGTCGAGCCGCCCATGATGCGGAATGTCGGCGGCGAGTTCGAGGATGCGCGCAGAGTAGAGCTTGATCAGGTCGGTTTCGCCGGACATGGCTTTCCCTTTCGTATCGTTCCACATAAATAGGCCCGCAAGCGCCAGATGCAAAAGGAAATCCGTCATGGAATTCGACCCGAACCGACTAAAGTATGATGCCAACGGGCTGATCCCGGCGATCGCGCAGGAGGCGGAGACCGGCGAGGTGCTGATGATGGCTTGGATGAACGCCGAGGCCGTCTCGCGCACGCTTGAGACCGGTCGCGTGACCTATTGGAGCCGCTCGCGGCAGGCGTTCTGGATCAAGGGCGAAACCTCGGGCCATGTGCAGGATCTGGTCGAGATGCGGGTCGATTGCGACAGCGATTGCCTGCTGCTGCTGATCCGCCAGACCGGGCCTGCCTGTCATACGAATAGGCGATCATGTTTCTATCGGGCGGTGCGCGAGGGTGCGGAGATCGAGATCATGGCACCGATGGCGGCGTCGGAGTGAGTATTTCTGGAAAGATGAAGTTGCTATAGTCCGACCAATTTGCGGATGTCCTGCGGGCTGGCCCCCTCGGCGCGGTACGTGGCGATGGCGCGGGCGTCGTCGCGTTTGGCAAGGCGCTTGCCGTGGTCGTCACGGATCAGCCGGTGATGGTGATAGGCCGGGGTTGGCAGGCCGAGCAGGCGTTGCAGCAGGACGTGGATCTGCGTGGCGTCTTGCAGGTCCTGGCCGCGGATCACATGGGTGATCTGCTGATCGGCATCGTCGAGCACGACCGAGAGGTGATAGGAGGCCCCCAATTCGCGGCGGGCAAGGACCACGTCGCCGACCGTGGCGGGCAGGTTTTGCGGAGCGATGGTTTCACCCTTTTCCCGGTATTCCAGAGGCTTGTCGAGCATTTCACAAGCGCGAACCATGTCGAGGCGCAGGGCGGCTTCCCGGGGCATTGGGCCCTTGGGCGGCGACGCGGGACGGCAGGTACCGGGGTAGATCACCCCGTCGGGGCCATGCAGCGGCGCGCCCTCCTGCGGTGCGGAGGCGGCGGCGCGAATGTCACTGCGGCTGCATGAACATGGGTAGAGAAGGCCCTGAGTCCAAAGGATCTCAAGCGTTTCCCGGTAACGCGGCAGGCGGGTGGCTTGATGCAGGACAGGCACCGGCCAGGACAGGCCGAGCCAAGTCAGATCGCGATAGATCTGCGCCTCCCACTCGGGGCGACTTCGGCTTTGGTCGAGGTCGTCGATGCGCAGAAGGAAGGAGCCGTTTGCGGCCCGTGCCATGTCATGCGCCAGAATCGCCGAGAAAGCATGACCCAGATGAAGCGGGCCGGTCGGCGAAGGGGCGAAGCGCGTTATCAACATGGTTATATAGTGTTAAGAGGCGCAGCTCATGTTTTGCGTAGCGAGCCAGTCGGTCCATGCCGCCTTGGCGCGGTCGGTATAGGCCTTGTAGCGATGCACGCGTCCGCGCCGTCCGCCCTTGAGCCCCTCTACCGGGCGGAAGAGGCCGAAATTGACGTTCATCGGCTGAAACGTCTTGGCCTCGGCCCCGCCGGAGATGTGATGAATGAGCGCGCCCATGGCGCTGTCTTGCGGGACGGGTGGCAGCGGTTGGCCCATGATTTCGGCGGCGGCAAGTCGGCCTGCGAGCAGGCCCATGGCTGCCGATTCGACATAGCCTTCGACACCGGTGATCTGCCCGGCAAAGCGGATATGCGGGCGCGAGCGCAGGCGCATCTGATCGTCAAGCAGCGTGGGCGAGTTGAGGAACGTGTTGCGATGGATGCCTCCAAGGCGGGCAAAGCTGGCGTTCTCCAGGCCGGGAATCATCTTGAAAACAGATGATTGTGCCCCGTATTTCATCTTGGTTTGAAAGCCCACGATGTTGTAGAGTGTGCCAAGCGCGTTGTCGCGGCGCAGCTGCACCACCGCATGCGCCTTGACGTCGGGTTGGTGCGGGTTGGTGAGGCCCACCGGCTTCATCGGGCCGTGGCGCAGGGTCTCGCGGCCACGCTCGGCCATCACCTCGATGGGCAGGCATCCGTCGAAGTAATTGGCGGTTTCGCCTTCGTGAAACTCGGTCTTGTCGGCGGCGAGCAGCGCGTCGATGAAGGCCTCGTATTGGTCGCGGTCCATCGGGCAGTTGAGATAGGCGGTGCGTTCCGCCTCGGTCTCGCCCTTGTCGTAGCGCGATTGCATCCACGCCTTCGACATGTCGATGCTGTCGTAATAGACAATGGGGGCGATGGCGTCGAAAAAGGCGAGCGCGTCGCGGCCGGTCTCTTGCGCGATGGCCTGGCCAAGCCCCTCGGAGGTCAGCGGGCCGGTTGCGATGATCCAGTGGCCATCCGTGGGAAGGTCTTTGATTTCATCATGTTGCACGGCGATCTTGGGGTGATCCATGAGGCGCTGCGTGACCGATTGCGCGAACGGGTCGCGATCGACGGCGAGCGCGCCCCCGGCGGGCAGGCGGTGGCGGTCGGCCATCGCCATGATCAGGCCGTTCGCGGCGCGCATTTCCCAATGCAGCAGGCCCACGGCATTCTGCTCGTCGTCATCCGAGCGGAACGAGTTGGAACAGACCATTTCGCCCAGATCGCCGGTACGATGCGCAAATGTTTTCACCTTGGGGCGCATTTCGTGGATCACCACGTCAATCCCGAGATTGGCGGCCTGCCACGCGGCCTCGGACCCAGCCATGCCGCCGCCGATGATATGCAAAGTCTTTGTCATGGGCTGCGATCTAGGCGATTGCGCGGGGTTTGGAAAGGGGTGTCACTGCTGCCAGTCCGGCGGGCGCTTGGCGAGAAAGGCGTTGATGCCCTCGTCGGTGTCACGGTCAAGCATGTTCTCGACCATCACCGCGCCGGTATGAGCGTAGGCGGCGTCGATCCCGAGTTCCAGCTGCTCGTAGAAGGCGCGTTTACCGATGCGCACGGCGGAGCCGAGCTTGGCCGCGACGGTTTCGGCGAGGGCCATGGTCTCGGCCTCCAGATCCTCCATCGGCACGGCGCGGTTGATCAGGCCCAGCTCCTCCGCGCGGTCGGTCTCGATGAATTGCCCGGTGGTCAGCATCTCGAAGGCCTGCTTGCGGGGGATATTGCGGCTGAGCGCCACCATGGGGGTGGAGCAGAAGAGGCCTATATTGACGCCGTTGACGCCAAAGCGGGTGCCGTGGGCGGCGACGGCCATGTCACAGGAGGCGACAAGCTGGCACCCGGCGGCGGTGGCGATGCCGTGCGGGGCGGCGATCACCGGCTGCGGCAGGTCGCGGATCGCGGTCATCACCTCTGTGCAGCGCGAAAAGAGATCGGCGAAATAGGCACGGCCATTATCCTCGGATTGCCGCGCGGCCTGCATTTCCTTGAGGTCATGGCCTGCGCAGAATGCCTTGCCGGTGCCCGACAGCGTGACCACCCGAATGTCGCGATCTTCGCTAAGGCGCACGAATTCGGATTTGAGCGCGGCCAGCATCGCGTCTGACAGCGCGTTGAGATTGCCGGGCGAGTTCAGTGTGAGGCGCGCGATCGCGCCGTCGTCTGTGCGGTCGAGAATTGCCATCTTGTAACCCCTTTTACGTTATGGCCATTCTGGCACGGAAGAGGGCAGGGAGGGAAGCATGAGCCTTAAGATGAGTGCCGATGAATTGATGGAGTTTCTCGAACGGGAATTTCCGCAGGTCATGGGCGAGTTCGCCATCGAGGAGTTGGGCGAGATGCGCATCCGCACGCGGCTTTTGGTGGGCGAGCGGCATTTGCGGCCCGGCGGCACGGTGTCGGGCCCGTCGATATTCTCGTTGGCGGATGTGTCGGTCTATCTGGCCGTGCTGGCGATGATCGGGCCGCAGGGGCTGGCGGTGACCACCAATTGCAGCATTGATTTCATGCGCAAACCGGCGGCGCGGACCGACCTGATCGCGGAATGCCGGCTCTTGAAGCTGGGGCGCGTGCTGGCCGTGGGCGAGGTGCTGGTGTTTTCCGAGGGCATGAAACAGCCGGTGGCGCGGGCGAGCCTGACCTATTCGATCCCGCCTGCCTGAGCGCCGGGGGGCTGTCTGCCCCCCAGACCCCCCGAGAGTATTTGCGGCAAGATGAAACTCAGGGTAGGAGTTTGGCGACGTAGCCGGGCAGGGCGAAGGCCGCCTGATGGACCTGCGGCGTGTAGTATCCCGGCGTGATGCCGGTGGCATCGAATCGGCCTTGCAAAACCTCGAGCGGCGTGTTGCGCGCCGGGCCGTCGGTACCCCAGCCAAAGGCCATCGGGCCGCCCGCATAGGTGGGAATGGTGGCCAAATAGCAGGTGGCATCGACAAAGAGCGCGGTGAAGGCGCGCATGGTATTGTGCAGCTCCTGGCCTTGCAGGAAGGGCACGCCGTTTTGCGTGACCAGGATGCCGTCCTCGGTCAGGGCGCGCTTGGCATGGCCGTAGAACGTGTCGGAAAAGAGCACCTCGCCGGGGCCGATGGGATCGGTCGAATCGACGATTATGACGTCATAGCCGCCTTCCGTGTGGCGGATGAACTCGGCCCCGTCGGCGATGACCAGATCAAGGCGCGAGTCGTCAAAGGCGCCCGCGCTGAGCATTGGCAGATACTCTTTCGAGAAATCCACCACGCCGGCGTCGATTTCGACCATGGTTACATGCTCGACCGTCTCGTGGCGCAGCACTTCGCGGGCCATGCCGCCATCGCCGCCGCCGATGATCAGCACCCGTTTTGCAGCCCCATGCGCAAGGATCGGCACATGGGTCAGCATCTCGTGATAGATGAAATTGTCGCCCTCGGTGGTCTGTACCACATCATCAAGCGTCAGCACCCGGCCGAACGTGCCGTTCTGGAATACCTTCAGCCGCTGATGATCGGTCTTGCTGTCATAGAGCATCTCGTCCACGCGCAGCGATTGCGCGTAGTCGGGATGCAGGCTCTCGCGGATCCAGTCGCTCATGCCGCGATCCCGGCCTCGGTCACGACATCCTCGCCGCGCAGAAGCTCCTTGACGCGGACATCGGCGGTGCCAAAGGCGGATTTCAGCACGTCCACGGCCAGCCATGGACGGGCATCGCCGCACATGAACACATCGAACGCGCCATAGCCGATCTCGGGCCACGTGTGCACCGAGATATGGCTTTCGGCCAGAACAGCCACACCGGACACGCCTTGGGGCGAGAACTTGTGCGTGTGGATGTGCAGGAGCGTGGCACCACAGGTCTCCACACAATCGCGGAATGCCTGCTGAATGCGGGCTTCGTCATCAAGCCCGTGGCCGTTGACCACCTCGATGATCAGATGGGTGCCCGCGAACACAGCGCCATCGCGCCGGATGAAGTGATCGTCGCGATCCTCATCCAGAACGTCTCTGGCCAGCATGTCACAGGGCAAAACGGTATCGGTATTCGCGGCGGTGAAGCCGCGTGCGGTGTCTTCCTCTTGGGCGCCTGTCTCCAGACCGATCCCCAGTTGGAAGAGGTTGGCGTCTTTCATGGCGCTCCCCTTCGTTCCAGTAGATTGAATCCAGTCGGTCCCTTAGCGCCCCCCCAGAAAGACATCCGAAGTTGGGATCGGTCCCGATCAAGTGAGTCGGCAAGTAGGGGTGTGGCTTGAGTCGCGCAAGGTGTTTCTGCGGCGCGGCAGGGATTTTCGGCGGAAATGTCACGGATGGCTCCACGTTATATGGGGTAAAATAATACCTAATTTATAAGGCATTGAAATTACATAATTTATTTGGGCTTGGATGTGTTGACCCGGGCGCGCCACTGACTATAACCCGTCCATCGCATCGGCGGTGCCACAACCGGCCCGTCGGCATCAAGACCAAAGATCAAGCACAAGGTTTTGCCTGACATGAAAACATTCTCTGCAACGCCTGCAGATATCGACAAGAAATGGATCCTGATCGACGCCGAGGGCGTTGTTCTGGGCCGTCTCGCCTCGATCATCGCAATGCGCCTGCGCGGTAAGCACAAGGCGAGCTTTACGCCCCATATGGACACTGGTGACAACGTGATCGTCATCAATGCCGACAAGGTGCAGCTTACCGGCAACAAGCGCAACAAGCCGAACTACTGGCACACCGGCCACCCGGGCGGCATCAAGAGCCGTACCACCGGCGAGATTCTCGAGGGCAAATACCCCGAGCGCGTCGTGATGCAGGCCGTCAAACGCATGCTGCCGGGCAACCGCCTGAGCCGCACGCTGATGACCAATCTGCGCGTCTATGCTGGTGGCGAGCATCCCCACGAGGCCCAGAGCCCCGAGGTGCTGGACGTCAAATCCATGAACTCCAAGAATACGCGGGTGGCTTACTGATGGCTGAAGAAATCAAATCCCTCGAAGGTCTGGAAGCTGTCGCAGGTGACGTGAGCGTCACCCCCGAGGCGATGGAAGACCCGCGCGAGCCCGTCCGCGACTCGCTTGGCCGTTCCTATGCGACAGGTAAGCGCAAGGATGCGGTTGCCCGTGTCTGGATCAAGCCCGGCTCGGGCAAGGTTGTCGTCAATGGCAAGCCGATCAACGAGTATTTCGCGCGCCCCGTGCTTCAGATGATCCTCAAGCAGCCGTTCACAGTTTCGGGCACCGAGGACCAGTTCGACGTGATGGCGACCGTAAAGGGCGGTGGTCTCTCGGGGCAGGCGGGTGCAGTCAAGCACGGCGTGTCCAAGGCACTGCAGCTTTATGATCCGTCCCTGCGCGGTGCGCTCAAGGCCGCCGGTTTCCTGACCCGCGACAGCCGCGTGGTGGAGCGCAAGAAATACGGCCGTGCCAAGGCGCGCAAGAGCTTCCAGTTCTCCAAGCGCTGATCCGGTTTCATACCGATATCAAAGGGCCACCCCGGCGGGTGGCCCTTTTTCGTTGGGGCGGGTCAGTCGAGCAATGTGCGCAGATACTGGCCATAGTCGTTCTTGCCGAACTGATCGGCGCGTTCGGCGATGGTCTCGGCATCGATCCAGCCGTTTTCAAAGGCGATCTCGTCGAGGCAGCCGGTTTGTAGGCCCTGGCGGGCCTGCAGGGTGCGCACGAAATTGCCCGCGTCGAGCAGGCTGCCATGGGTGCCTGTGTCGAGCCACGCATAGCCGCGCCCCATGGTCTCGACCTGTAGCTTGTTGGCCTTGAGATAGATTTCCAGAAGCGATGTGATCTCCAACTCGCCGCGCGGGGAGGGGCGCACCTCGCGCGCGAGGCGGGGCGCGTCGCGGTCGAGGAAATAGAGCCCGGTCACGGCGTAGCGCGACGGTGGATTGACCGGTTTCTCGATGATCTCTCGGGCGCGGCCATCGGCGTCGAAACCGACCACGCCGTAGCGTTCGGGGTCGGAGACGTGATAGCCGAAGACCGTGCCGCCGTCGCGCCGGGCATCGGCACCGGCCAGAAGCTGCGGCAGCCCGTGGCCGAAGAAGATATTGTCGCCCAGCACCATCGCCGAGGGTGCGCCGTCGAGGAAGTCTTCGGCCAGCGTGTAGGCCTGCGCCAGCCCGTCAGGGCTGGGTTGGGTGACATAGGTGAGTGAAATACCCCACTGGCTGCCGTCACCGAGCGCGGCGCGGAACTGCTCCTGATCCTGCGGTGTGGTGATCAGCGCGATATCGCGGATCCCCGCCAGCATCAGCACTGACAGCGGGTAATAGACCATCGGTTTGTCGTAAATCGGCAAAAGCTGTTTCGACAGGCCCATGGTGATCGGGTAGAGCCGCGTGCCGGAGCCGCCTGCTAGGATGATGCCTTTGCGGTCGCTCATGTCGGGGTCACTCCAATCTCGTTGAGAATATCGGGAAGGGCGGCGCGCCAGTCAGGACGGGTGAGACCGAATGCAGTCTCGGTCGTGCGACAATCGAGCCGGGAGTTGAGCGGGCGCGGGGCGGGGGTGGGATAGTCCGCTGTCGGAATGCCGGTGACGGTCACATGGCGCCCTGCGGCGGCAAAGATCGCTTCGGCGAAACCCTGCCAGGACACATCGGGTGCGCCCGAGAAATGGTAAGTGCCGGTGAGGGTCGGGTCAGCGGTGAGGCGGTTGGCAACGGTCAGGCAAGCCTCGGCTATATCGCCTGCCGGGGTCGGCCCGCCGATCTGGTCATTGACGATGGAAAGCGCGTCGCGTGTATCGGAGACGCGCAGCATGGTCTTGAGGAAATTGCTACCATGCGCGGAAAACACCCACGAGGTGCGCAGGATGGCATGCGCGGCGCCGGTGGCGCGAATGGCCGCTTCGCCCGCGAGTTTGCTGCGACCATAGGCGTTGAGCGGTGCGGTGGGGGCCTTTACGGCGCGCGGGGCATTGCCACTGCCGTCAAACACGTAATCTGTCGAGATATGGATCAGCGGGATGCCAAGCGTGGCGCAGGCGCGGGCCATGGCGGCGGGGGCGTCCGCGTTGATGCGGGTGGCCTGCGGTTCTTCGTCCTCGGCGCGGTCCACGGCGGTGTAGGCAGCGGCGTTGATCACCGCGCGCGGCGCGTGACGTTCAATGGCGAAGGCATAGGCGTCAGGATGGGCAAGATCAGCCTTGTCGCGCCCGAGGCAGAGTGCATGTGGTGCGCGGCGGGCGATCTCGGTGGCGACCTGCCCGGTTTGACCAAAGACCAGAAGGCTCATGCGCGGGTGCCCACCCGGCTGCCGACCCCGTCGAGGCTCAAGAGCGGCTGCCACCAGTCACGATTGTCGAGATACCACCGAACCGTGCGGCGCAGACCGGCCTCGACCGTGACCGAAGGCTGCCAGCCCAGTTCGCGGGTGATCCGGTCGGGGTCGATGGCGTAGCGGGCATCATGGCCGGGCCGGTCGGTGACGAAGTCGACGAGGTCGCGGTAGGGACCTGCGGCGCGGGGCTGCATCTCGTCCATGAGATCGCAGATCGTATGGACGAGGTCGATATTGCGCCGCTCGTTATGGCCGCCGACATTGTAGCTGCGGCCGGACTGGCCCTTGGCTACCGCGAGGAGCAGCGCGTCGGCGTGGTCTTCGACATAGAGCCAGTCGCGGACGTTCTCGCCACGCCCGTAGACCGGGATCGGCTGATCATGCAGGGCGTTGAGGATCACCTTCGGGATCAGCTTTTCAGGGAAGTGATAGGGGCCGTAGTTGTTGGAGCAGTTGGTCAGCACCACCGGCAGGCCGTAGGTGTGATGCCAGGCGCGCACGAGATGGTCCGAGGCCGCCTTGGAGGCCGAATAGGGGCTGCGTGGATCGTAGGGGGTGTCCTCGGTGAAAAGGCCGGTGGGGCCTAGACTGCCATAGACCTCATCGGTGGAAATATGGTGAAAGCGGAAACTCTCGGGACGGCCGGTACGTTGCCAATGAGCGCGCGCGGACTCGAGCAGGTTGTAGGTGCCGGTGATGTTGGTGTCGATGAAATCGCCCGGCCCGTCGATGGAGCGGTCGACATGGCTCTCGGCGGCAAGGTGCATGACCGCGTCGGGTGCTGTCTCCTCGATGATCCGGTCGAGCGCTGCGCGGTCTCGGATATCGGCGCGGACAAAGCGGTAAAGCGGGTTTTCAGCCACGTCGGCTACGTTTTCGGGGCGGCCCGCATAGGTCAAGGCGTCGAGATTGGTCACGTGGTGTCCCCGCGCCACGGCAAGGCGCACCACCGCCGATCCGATAAAGCCGCAGCCACCGGTCACCAGAAGCCGCATATCCTAGCCCTCCCAGGTGAAATAGGCGGGCAGGTCGCGCAGGCGCGGGGCGGCGGCGTCCTTGTCCGACAAGATGGGCGGGCCGTCGAGGCCCCAGTCGATCGCCAGATCCGGATCGTCAAAGCGCACCGCTGCATCGCAATCGGGCGCGTAGTAATCAGAGCATTTGTAGATGATCTCGGTCTCGGGCTGCCGCGTGACGAAGCCATGCAAAAAACCTTCTGGAACAAGCAGTTGACGGCCGTTCTCAAAGCTCAGATCGACGCCGAGCCAGCGCCCGTAGGTGGGGCTGCCGTGGCGAATATCGGCCACCACGTCCATCAATGCGCCGCGTCCGCAGCGCACCAGCTTGGCCTGTGCGTGTGGCGGGGTCTGAAAATGCAGCCCGCGCAGTGTGCCGGGTTCCATGGACAGGGAATGGTTGTCCTGCACGAAGTCGATCTCAATGCCATGCCCGGCCATGCGACGTCGATTCCAGCTTTCGGAAAAGAAGCCCCTCGCATCGCCGAACCGGTCCGGTTCGATGATCAGGACACCTGGTAATTCGGTTGGCAGAACCTGCACGCAGCGCTCTCCTTTTCACGTTCCGGCTTTGACTTAGCAAGGCTCGCCCGACTTGTCACGAGAAAGGGTTCAGGTGGTTTCGAAGTGGATATCGCCATCGGTGACGACGGCTGCGGTCAGCCGTCCGGAAGCGTAGGCCCCGGTATCTATGGCGACGCGGCCTTGATCCATGACGGGGTTCGAGACGATGGTGTGGCCATGAATGACCCAGACCCCGTCGCTGCGTGGTGTGGTCATGAAATCGGGATGCCCCCAACGCAGCACATGGCCGGGCTGAGCCTCAAGCGGCAGGGCTGGGTCGGCCCCGGCATGCACCACCGCGAGATTGCCCACGCGCCAGCCCGATTGCAGCCCATCGAGCCAGTCTATGAGCGGATCGCCCATCGCCTTGACGAGGGCATCGCGCACGGTGCGAAGCCGGTCATCGGAGCTGGTTTGGGTCAGTCCGGCGATGCCGAAACTGGCCATGGTCTGAAGCCCGCCATTGCGGAACCAGCGTCGGCCATATGTTTCCGGCTGTTGGATGAAGTTCAGCAGCATTTCCTCGTGGTTGCCCTTGAGGCAGATGATGTCGGGATTCGCATGCAGAATGCGCAAAACGTCGGCTGAATGGTCGCCGCGATCGACGTAGTCGCCGACGCAGATCACCTGCAGGTCGGGCTCGAGCCGCGCCAGCAGCTGTTCCAGCAGGTCGGCGCGGCCGTGAATATCGCCGATCGCCGCAAGCGGACTCAAGGGAGCCGGTCGGCCAAACTCGCAATGCATCTCGCGCGGAGTTGAGAACAGGGATTTCAGAAACTTCATCTGGTCTTTGTTGTGTCGCAATTATCGGGATGGATATATGTCAGCGGGTGCAGCACTTCTCGATGCTGCGCGGTAACGACGACCTGCGCCTCGATATCCGGGCCGGCCGCCAGGGCCGTCACCACCGGTGCCATCTTGATGGCCTCGGGGCGCGTTCCGAACACGGAAATCACCTTGATCATCTTGAGCAGTTCCTTTGAGTGGCTGGCTTCATAAGGCTGAGCGTTGAGGATCTAGGACGCATGGTATCCGCGGTACCACTCGACAAATCTGGCCACGCCATCGTGCAGTTCGGTGGCTGGCTGGTATCCTGTAAGAGCGCGGAGAAGTGAGGCGTCGGCCCATGTCGCCTGCATGTCGCCGGTCTGCATGGGCATCATGTTGCGCACGGCTTTGCGGTCCAGGGCCGCTTCGAGCGCGGCGATGAAATCCAGCAGCCTTACCTTGTCGGAATTGCCGATGTTGACCACGCGAAACGGGGCCGCAGAGCTCAGGCTGTCGCCATCGACGGCCGTTTCCGGCCCTCCCGGCACCGCGTCCATCAGCAGCCGGATACCGCGCACCAGATCGCCCACATAGGTGAAATCGCGCCACATGTCGCCATTGTTGTAGATGTCGATCGGCTCTCCGGCGAGGATCGCGCGGGTGAACTTGAAATACGCCATGTCAGGCCGTCCCCAGGGGCCGTAGACCGTGAAAAAGCGGAACATCGTTGTCGGCAGGCTGTGCAGATGCGCATAGGCATGGCCCATCGCCTCGGTCGCTTTCTTGGTCGCGGCATAGATCGTCAGGGGGGTGTCGGCCTTGTCCGTTTCCGTAAACGGCATCTGTGTGTTCGCGCCATAGACCGAGGAGGTCGATGCCATCAGAAGATGATCGACCTTGTTGGCGCGCGCGCATTCCAAGACATTGAACGTCCCGACGATGTTCGTCTCGACATAGGCGCGCGGTTCTTCAAGGCTGTAGCGTACCCCGGCCTGTGCTGCGAGATGGACGATGACATCGGGATCAAAATTCGCAATCGCAGCGGTCAAACTGTCGGCATCTTCTAGCATCGCTTCGGTTGCGCAGAACTGAGGATACGCTCGCAGGATGGCATGGCGCGCGATTTTGAGTTGCGGATCGTAATAGGGGGTCATCCCATCATACCCGTGCACCGCGAAACCTTCGTCCAAAAGCGCCTTTGCAAGGTGAAACCCGACAAATCCGGCGCTGCCTGTTACGACGATCTTCCTGGCGCGGACAGAATCATTCATGGTGCGGCCCCTCGACATTTGATGTTTCGTGAAGTTCATCCCGCAGGCTTTCGATCTCGGCCTTGAGCGTCTCGTATTCGGAGAGCTTCCGCGCCAAAAACCGCTTGGTAATCGCCGCTTTGCGGGAAACGCCCTTCGGCGTCAAAATGTAAGCGTATCGTCGCTTGTCTTGCGCGGCAGAGAAATTGCCGATTTTCACCAGCCCTTTTTCCATCAGCGCTTTCAACACGTAGTTGGTTCGCCCCAAGGCGATACCAAGCTGCGCGGCGAGCTCTCGTTGGCTGATGTCCGGGTTCTGTTCGAGAATGCGGAGCACCCGAAAATGGACATCTTCTTCGGCCGGTTTGCTCATGCGGCTGCCCACTCAGTCCGGTGCCCGATGATCATGCAATTCGCCTCGGAGGCACCGCATCCGCACCGCTACTCGAATCGGACGAGTGCGTGAAGGTGTTGAAACAGTTCAATTTTTCAATAGCAAGCGCCATTATTACAATACGCATACCGCAGTTCTCGGCGATGTGAAAGATGGACCGCCCTCGGCGGGCACACTACCGCTGTCACGTAGCCAGCCGGTCGGCAAGAACAGGGTCTTGGCGCGAGCCAGGGTAGCAAAAGTCAGCCGGCGGAGCGCGTGTTTTAGTCGTTGCGTCACATAAGTTTGCAACAAGAGGTTGCATGGCCGGTGATTTTCGTTCATTTCTGAACAAAACAGGATTTTGATTGATCATGCTCTCGCTCCGCTCCGATCAGTTCATCGCTGCCCCTTGGCATCTGGTGCTATGCAAACCGGGTCAGAACCATATCGCCTGCCGAAATCTTCGGGGTATGGGCTTTGATGTGTTCATGCCGTTGCATGTGAGCGACCGGAGGCGGCGAGGACGATTGCAACAGGAACCTATGCCTGTCTTCAAGGGCTATGTGTTCGTCAGCGCGGGGCAGGTCGCAGGTCAGTGGCACAAGTTGCGCTCCACCCCGGGCGTGGCGCAGCTCATCGGCTTTGCCGGCGGGGTGCCGGCACAGGTGCCCGCCAGCGTTGTCGCAGGGTTGATGGAGCGGTGCGACGCTGAAGGTTTGTTGCAGCCGGATCAGGATTTCGCCCGTGGGGAGCGCATCCGCATTACCAGCGGCCCCTTTGCGGATTTTGTCACCACCATCGAGCATGTCGATGCAGAAAGTCGCGTGCATGTGTTACTCGATCTTCTGGGCAGTAAGGCGCGCGTCGCGATAGATCCAGCCCGTATTGCCCGCGCAATCTGACCACCGCGCCCTCTGGACGCGCGCGGCTTGGAGGGGTAAGCCCCTGCGCAACAGGCTTGGCGCAAGGACAGACCATGACAGCATCCCCTCTCACGGACAAAGGCGCCATTCGCGGCACCGCAAGCCGGGTTCTTCGCGCCGAGGCTGAAGCGCTCGCCGCCATGGCCGATTGCCCGCCCGAAGGCTTTGCTCGCGCCGTTACACTGATGTTGGGTGCGCAAGGCCGGGTCATCGTTTCGGGTATGGGGAAATCGGGGCACATCGCGCGCAAGATCGCCGCTACGCTGGCCTCGACCGGCGCGCCCGCGCTTTTCCTGCATCCCGGCGAGGCAAGCCATGGCGATTTGGGAATGGTTAC
This sequence comes from Roseovarius tolerans, assembly GCF_900109855.1. Lineage (GTDB taxonomy): Bacteria > Pseudomonadota > Alphaproteobacteria > Rhodobacterales > Rhodobacteraceae > Roseovarius > Roseovarius tolerans. Next base: position 204,539 of record NZ_FOBO01000001.1, read on the forward strand.
GGGGGGTGACGTCTGTCTGCTTTTGTCCAATTCCGGCGAGACCCGCGAGTTGTCGGACCTGATCCAGTATACCCGGCGGTTCGACATTCCGATGATCGCGATCACGCGGGTCAGTGACAGCACGCTGGCGCGGCAGGCCGATGTCGCGCTGATCCTGCCCGACATGCCCGAGGCCTGCGCCATCGGCATGGCCCCCACCACCTCGACCACCTGCGCATTGGCATTGGGCGATGCGCTTGCCGTGGCGCTGATGGAGGAGCGGGGGTTCGCGGCGGATGCGTTTCACGTCTTTCATCCCGGCGGCAAGCTGGGCGCGCAGTTCCTGCGGGTTAGCGATGTCATGCATAGCGGCGATGCGCTGCCGGTGGTCGCCCCTGATACTTCAATGGGTGAAACGCTGATCGAGATGAGTGCCAAGGGCTTTGGCATCGCCGCCGTGGTCGAGGGTGGTGCCCTGCGCGGGGCGATCACCGATGGTGACCTGCGCCGTAATCTCGACGGTTTGATGGGCTGCACCGCAGGACAGGTGGCCACATCCAGCCCTCGATTTGCCACGCCCGACATGCTCTTGTCCGAGACACTCGGGCTGATGAATCGCCATAAAATCGGCGCACTGTTTGTCGTCGACGAGGGCGGGCGGCTCTGTGGGCTGGTTCACATTCACGACTGTCTGCGTGCCGGGGTTGTCTGAGTCCCCGCCGACCAAAAGAGGATCGCCAAGACCATGACCAAGACTGTTTCAATCGGGGCGCTCGATATCGCCAACGACCGCCCTTTCGCCCTCATCTCGGGTCCCTGCCAGATGGAGAGCCTGGAGCATGCCCGCAAGATCGCGGGGAGCCTTGCTGAGACCTGTGCGCGGCTGGATATTCCGTTCGTGTTCAAGGCTAGCTATGACAAGGCCAATCGCTCGTCGCTTGGCGGTCAGCGGGGGCTCGGCATGGAAAAGGGCCTCGAATACCTCGCCGCGATCCGGGACGAGTTTGGCTGCCCGGTGCTTACGGATGTGCATGAGGCCGGTCATTGCGCCCCCGCCGCCGAGGTCTGCGACGTGCTGCAAATTCCTGCCTTTCTGAGCCGTCAGACGGATCTGCTTCTTGCCGCCGGGGCGACCGGACGCGTGATCAACGTCAAGAAGGGGCAGTTCCTCGCCCCTTGGGACATGGCCAATGTCGCGGCCAAGGTCGCTTCGACCGGGAATGAGAACATCATGCTCTGCGAGCGCGGTGCCAGCTTTGGCTATAACATGCTGGTCTCGGATATGCGCGCGCTGCCGATCATGGCTGATACGGGCTATCCGGTGATCTTCGACGCAACTCACTCGGTGCAATTGCCGGGGGGCAAGGGTGGCTCGTCGGACGGGCAGCGCCAATTCGTGGCGCCGCTCGCGCGTGCGGCGCTTGCCGTAGGGTGTGCCGGGCTTTTCATCGAGACCCATGACGACCCCGACAACGCCCCCTCGGACGGGCCCAACATGGTGCCGCTTGACGCGATGCCTGCACTGCTGGAGCGCCTGGTGCAAGTCGACCGGCTGATCAAGGCGAGCTGAACCCGGAGCCTGTGCCGACGTTGCAGACAAGGAGAGACCGATGTCGTTTTCCCTACCGCTTGACCCTGCGCAAATCCTGATCGGGGGCACATGGCGCGCCACGCCTGAGACCCTGCTGGTCGAGGACCCTTCCACGGGCGAAGAGATCGCTCGTATCGCGCGCGGGCAGGCGGCTGATATCGACGCCGCCGTCATAGCCGCACAGGATGCCCTTTTGGGCGACTGGGGCCGGTTTACGGCAGCGGAGCGAGGGCGCTGTCTCGCCCGGCTTGGCAGGCTTGTAGAAGAGCACGAAGACCTGTTGGCCGAGGTCGAGGCGCGGGACGTTGGCAAGCCGCTGGCGCAGGCGCGCGCCGATGCCCGCGCTCTTGCGCGCTATTGTGAATTCTACGGCGGGGCGGCGGATAAGGTGCATGGCACCACCATTCCCTATCTCGATGGCTATACCGTCTACACCCTGCGCGAGCCGCATGGTGTGACCGGACATATCGTGCCCTGGAATTACCCGATGCAGATCATCGGGCGTTCGGTCGGGGCGGCGCTGGCCATGGGCAATGCCTGCGTTCTGAAACCGGCCGAGGATGCCAGTCTCACGGCGCTGCTCTTTGCGCATCTTGCGCAGCAGGCGGGATTTCCGGCGGGCGCGCTCAACATCGTAACGGGATTGGGGAGCGAGGCGGGGGCGGCGCTCTCGGCGCATCCCGGCATTCAGCATCTGAGCTTCACCGGCTCGGTCGCCACGGGCTCTGCGGTGCAGATTGCGGCGGGGGCCAATGTGGTGCCGGTGACGCTGGAACTGGGCGGCAAATCCCCGCAAATAGTCTTTGCCGACGCCGATCTTGACGCGGCCCTGCCGTTTCTGGTCAATGCCGGGTTGCAGAACGCAGGCCAAACCTGTTCGGCGTCCTCGCGTATCCTCGTGCAACGCGCCGTGTTCGACGAGGTTGCGGCGCGCATGGCCGCCGCCTACGGGGCCAAGCGGATCGGTCCGGCGATGGAGGATCCGGGTATCGGCCCGCTGATCAACGCCACGCAAAAGGCCCGTGTTCAAGCCTATCTCGACCGTGCGGGTGATTTGCCCGTGATCGCTCAGGCCGAGCCGGGGGCCGATCTGCCCGGGGGTGGGCATTACGTGCCCGCCATGCTTTTTGGTCCGGTCGCGCCCGACCATCCGCTCGCCCAAGAGGAAATCTTTGGTCCGGTGCAGGTGATGATCCCGTTCGACACCGAGGACGAGGCGATAGCAATTGCAAACGGCACCGAGTACGGTCTTGTCGCCAGCGTCTGGACACGTGACGGCGCGCGCCAGATGCGGCTCGCACGCAAGGTGCGGGCAGGGCAGGTCTTTCTCAACAATTATGGGGCCGGCGGCGGGGTTGAATTGCCCTTTGGAGGGACCGGAAAATCCGGCCATGGCCGCGAAAAGGGGTTTGAGGCGCTCTATGGATTTTCGACGCTCAAGACTGTCGCAGCGCATCACGGATGAGGAAGTATCCGTGAGGATGAGGGAGTGATGGCCTGAATCGGACTTCGGATTGAAGCACCCGCGAGATAGACGGCCGAAGGCTGCCGCGCATCGGTAAGCCAGAGGCATGCTTCTGGATGACTCCGCCCCGACGGCACGGCGATTTTGCGACAACCTGCGCATCGCTTGGGTGTTTGCTTACGTGGCAGAGATAAATGTCTGACAAACAAGCGCCGGATCGCCGCACCACAGCCCATCGATGCGCGCCTCACGGCAATGATAGCATCAGGCCATTTCTACCCGAAAAACCACTTCCCAAATCCTGCGCTCTCGTGTCACTTGGCCCCAGACTGATCAAGGCGGAAAGGACATCACATGCGGCTCACTGGTAAGACGGCGATCGTGACGGGCGCGGGCTCAGGCTTTGGCGAAGGCATTGCCCGGCGGTTTCTGGAGGAAGGCGCGCAGGTGTTTGTCGTCGATATCAACGCCGAGGCCGCCGCGCGTGTGGCCGCAGCGCATGGCGGCATCGCCCATACCTGCGATGTCTCGGACGGCGCGCAGGTCGATGCGATGATCGCCGAGGCGCAGGCGCGCATGGGGCATGTGGACATCCTCGTCAACAACGCCGGTGTGACCCACATGCCCAGCTTTCTCGAGGATGTGACCGAGGCGGATTTCGACCGGGTCTTTGCGATCAACTGCAAATCGGTTTATCTCATCGCGCGCGCGCTCGTGCCGCAGATGAAGGCACGCGGGCAGGGGGCGATCCTCAACATCGCCTCGACCGCCGGGGTCTCGCCGCGCCCGCGCCTCAACTGGTACAACGCCTCCAAGGGCTGGATGATCACCGCGACCCGCACCATGGCCGTCGAACTGGCGCCCATGGGCATCCGCGTCAACGCGCTCAACCCGGTGGCGGGCGACACGCCGCTGCTCAAGAGCTTTCTGGGCGAGGACACCCACGAGATGCGCGAGAAATTCTTGTCTACGATTCCGCTCGGGCGGTTCTCCACCCCGCAGGATCTGGCCAATGCCGCGCTCTACCTCTGCTCGGATGAGGCCAGCATGGTCACCGGCGTCTGCATGGAGGTCGATGGCGGGCGCTGCATCTGAGCCTCAGGCGGTCGCCCCGGGGATCAGCCGGAAATCGACATTGGTCACGCGCGGCGGATTGCCCCCGGCCAGCCGGTCGAGCAGGTGGGTCGCGGCGACAAACCCGATATGTTCGCGCTGCGAGGCGATTGTGGTCAGCGGCTTGGGAAGCGCCTGCCCGATGCTCAGCCCGTTGAACCCGGCAAGCGCCAAATCCTCGGGCACCGCGATCCCCGCCGCCTGGCAGTGAAACGCGCCGCCCACGGCCATGTCGTCGTTGGAAAAGAACACCGCCTCGGGCGGGGTCTTGGCCTCGGCCAGCAGCCGCGCCAGCCCCTCGCGCCCCAAGGGCACCGTCGAGGGGCCGGGCAGGCACAGCACATCGCCAAGCGTCACGCCCACCTCGCTCAGCCCGTCGCGAAACCCGTCGAGCCGCTGCGTGGCGCGAAAATCCGTCTCGATCCCATGGCCGAGATAGGCAAAGCGCCGATAGCCGCGCCCGGCCAGATAATGCGCCATCGCCCGCCCCGCCCCGCGATGCGAAATCCCCACCGCCATGTCGGCGCTTTCGGCATCGACATCCATGATCTCGACCACCGGCAGATCGGCGGCCGTCAGCAGGCCGCGCGTGACATCGGTCTTGCGCGCGGGGGCGATCACCAGACCGGCGGGCCGCCACGACATGAGGTCGCGCAAGAGCCGCTCTTCGCGCAGCGGGTCATAGTTGGAAATGCCCAGGATCGGATGATAGCCATCGCCTTCCAACCGGTCCTCCAGTCCCTTGAGCACATCGGCAAAGACGATGTTCGACAGCGACGGAAGTATCACCCCCACCTGCCGTGACGCGGCCCCGGCCAGCGTTCCCGCGAGCCGGTTGGGCACGTAGTTGAGCGCGATGGCGGCGCGCTCCACCCGCTCGCGCGTGTCGCTTGCAACCGGGCCGTCGCGGCGCAGCGCGCGGCTTGCGGTGATTTCGCTCACCCCGGCGGCGCGGGCCACCTGCGACAGGGTGGGGCGGCGGGTCTGGGTGTCTTGGCGGTCGTCGTCCATCCCGGAAAAATGCGGCATTATGCTATCGCTGTCATTCCAAATCTGAGTCCCGCGTTACAATTTCAGTTTTTCCGTGACCGTATTGACAGCGCTATCATAAGCTGTATCCATCTCTCCAGACGCGACTGAACAGGCGTTCGCCCGCCGTTTGCGTCAAGGGAGAGGGCGAGGACATGGGCCCGGGGCATCGACCCGCAGGGCCGATAACAGGAGGAGTTTCATGAAACATTACGCATTCGGCGCGCTTGCCGCGCTTTCGCTCGCCACTGCAGGTCAGGCGCAGGAAAACATCGTCATCGGCCATTCGCTGTCACCGCAATCGCATTACGGCGTCGGCGCGCAGGCCTTCATCGACACGCTGACCGAGCTTTCGGGCGGCAGCTTCACCGGCGAGCAGGCTCCCGCGGGCCAGTTGGGCGGCGAACGTGACATGATCGAGGGGCTTCAGATCGGTTCGCTCGACGTGGTCATCACCTCCACCGGCCCCTTGGGCAACTTCGTGCCGCAGGTCTATGCGCTCGACCTTCCGTTCCTCTTTCGTGATTATGATCACGCACGCACCACGCTCGATGGCGAGATCGGGCAGGAATTGCTCGACGAGATCGGCAAGAACAACCTTGTCGGCCTCGCCTGGTCCGAGAACGGCTTTCGCCACGTGACCAACTCGCAGCGCCCGGTGCGCACGCCCGAGGATCTCGACGGGCTGAAGCTGCGGACGATGGAGAACCGCGTGCATATGGCCGCCTTCGAGGGCATGGGCGCCGCCCCCACACCGATGGCCTTTCCGGAACTCTTCGGCGCGCTGCAACAGGGCGTGGTCGACGGGCAGGAAAACCCGGTGACCGTGATCACCGCGTCGAAATTCTGGGAGGTGCAGAAATACGTCTCGCTCACCGGCCATGTCTATTCGCCCGCCGTGGTGCTGGCCTCGCCGATCCTGTTTGACGGGCTGACCGAGGAACAACAGGGCTGGTTCATGGAGGCTGCCAAAGCGTCCGCCGCCGCCACTCGCGCCGAGGTCAATCGGCTGGAACAGGCGGGCGTCGAAATGCTGCGCGAGAACGGCATGGAGGTGATCACCGATATCGACAAGGCCCCCTTCGCCAAGCTTGCCGCCGAAAGCTCCTACTCGGTCTACACCGACCAGTATGGCAGTGAGATGGTGGACCGCATCAAGGCCGTCGAATAACCTCCCTGTCACGGTAAGGGTCGGCGCGGGTCCTGCGCGTCGGCCCGTTTTCTTTCGAGAGGGCGGCGATGACACTCTTTCTCCGGTTCGAGGCGATCGCCACCGGCATCGCCCTGCGGCTCGCCATCGGCTTTCTGCTGATCGCGACCGCGCTCGCGCTTTATCAGGTCACCACGCGCTTCGTCTTCGGCCACCCCTCCACATGGTCCGAGGTGATCACCCGTTCGGCGATGATCTGGTCGGTCTTCCTCGGCGTCGCCCCGGCGTTTCGCGAGGGCACGATGATCGCCGTCGAGATCGTGCAACGCATCCTGTCACCGCGCCTCGGCTTCCTGCTCTACCTCGTCGCCTGCGGCCTGACCCTCACCTTCTTCGCAATCCTGTTCTGGCAGGGCTGGTCGATGACCGAGCGGGTCATGGGCCAGAAACTCGCAGCCCTTGAGATTTCCATCGCCTGGGTCTACGCCGCGCTGCCCGTGGGGTCGGTCTTCATCTTCATCGCCGTCCTCGGCTGCGCGCTGCGCGCGATCCGGTTCGGCGGGTTGCAGCCGGTGGAGACGGACGCATGAACCTCGCCCTTGCCCTGTCGCTTGCGATCTTCTTTCTGGCGGGCGTGCCGATTGCGGTGGCCATCGGTCTCGCCTCGGTCCTCGGGATTGAGGCGCATGGCCGCCTGCCGCTGCTCCTCGTGGCGCAACGCATGTTCACCGGGATCGACAGCTTTCCCCTAATGGCGATCCCGCTCTTCATCCTCGCGGGCAACCTGATGTCGGCGGGCGGGATATCTCACCGGTTGGTGGAACTGGCCAAATCCATAGTCGGCGGCATTCAGGGCGGGCTTGCGGCCTCCTGCGTGCTGACCTGTATGATGTTCGCGTCCGTTTCGGGCTCCTCGGTCGCCACCACCTTCGCCATCGGCGCGATCCTCATTCCGGCGATGGTCATGCATGGCTATCCCAAACCGCTCGCCGCCTCGGTGCAGGCAAGCTCCGCCGAGTTGGGCGTGCTAATCCCGCCCTCGATCCCGCTCATCCTTTATGGCGTGTCCACCGACACCTCCATCGGGCAGCTCTTCATTGCTGGAATAGGGCCGGGGGTGCTGGTCGCGGGTGCGCTGATGGCGCTGGTGCTGATCCTGTGCCGGGTGCGCGGCATCGGGCTCGAGGACGGGCGCAACCGGCCCCGTCTCGGCCCCGCGCTCAAATCCGCGCTGCCCGCTCTGATCGTGCCCTTCGTGATCCTGGGCGGCATCTATTCCGGCATCTTCACCCCGACCGAGGCAAGTGCCGCAGCCGTCGCGGCAGCGGTGATCGTCGGCATGGCCTTCTACCGCGAATTGCGTTTCGCCGACCTGCCGCAGATCCTCAAGAAAACCGTGCTCGCCACCTCGGCGATCATGCTGATCATCTCTGCGGCGGCGCTGTTTTCCTTCCTCATCACCCGCTCGGGCCTGCCGAATGAGATCGCCGCCTGGTTCAAGGACGTGTTCGAGAGCCGCATCGCCTTTCTTCTGGTGGTCAACCTGATGCTGCTGGTGATCGGCATGTTCATCGAGACCTCGGCGGCGATCCTCGTTCTGGCCCCGATCCTCACGCCCATCGCCATCAGCTACGGTGTCGATCCGGTGCATTTCGGGCTGGTGATCGTGGTCAATCTCGCGCTCGGCATGATCACCCCACCGCTCGGCGTCAACCTCTTTGCCGCCTGCGCCGTGGCCGACCTGCCGGTGGAGCGGATCATCCCGCAGCTGGCGTGGTTCGTGCTGACCGTTTTCGGCGCGCTGATGATCATCACCTATGTGCCGGCGATCACGCTCTGGCCGGTCGACCTGATACTGGGAGGCACACGATGACGCGGATCGTCCATTTCGCGGGGCTTGGCTCGATGGGGCTGGGCATGGCGCACTCGGCGCTGCGCGCAGGCCTTGAGGTGTACGGGTTCGACCCCGACCCGTTGCGCGTGGCCGCATTGACGGCGGCCGGGGGGCAGGCGCTCACGCCCGATAGCCCCGCAGCGGAGATCCTCGTCTGCGTCGTGCTCAACGCCGATCAGATGCGCGCGGCGCTCTTTGGCCCCGAGGGATGGGCGCGTCATCTGGCCCCCGGCGGCACGATCCTCGGCTGCGCCACCGTCCCGCCCGATTTCGCCCGCGAGATGGAGGGTGAGGCAACCCGCGCCGGTCTCCACTATCTCGACGCGCCGATTTCCGGCGGCGCCGCCAAGTCCGCCGAAGGCCGCCTGTCGATCATGGCCTCGGGCAGCGTAGAGGCGTTCGACGGCGCCGCCCCGGTGCTCGACGCCATGGCAGAAACCGTCCACCGCCTGGGCGATAGCGCAGGCGCAGGCTCGGCGATGAAGGCGGTCAACCAGTTGCTCGCGGGCGTGCATATCGCCGCCATGGGCGAGGCGCTCAGCTTCGCCGCCTCGCAGGGGCTCAATCTCGCGCGCGTGCTCGACATCATCTGCGTTTCCGCAGGCAACTCATGGATGTTCGAGAACCGCGCGCCGCATGTGATCGAGGCCGATTACACCCCGCGCTCGGCGATCACGATCTGGCCCAAGGATCTGGGCATCGTAACCGCCATTGCCGGGGTAGCAAACCTGCCCCTGCCGGTGACCGAGGCGGCATTGACGCAATACCGCGAGGCCGCCGCCGGTCTCGGGGCCGAGGATGACGCCGCCATCACCAAACACATCGCCGCCCGCGCGGGCGTGAAGCTGCCGGGGGACGGGTGATGCTCCTGGGCTGTATCGGCGACGATTTCACCGGCTCCGGCGATCTCGGCAACACGCTGGCCAAGGCAGGCATGCGCGCGGTGCAATATGTGGGCGTGCCTGATCGCCCCGCCGACAGCCATGTCGAGGCTGGGATCGTCGCGCTCAAATCCCGCTCCCTCCCGGTGGCCGAGGCGGTGGCGCAATCGCGTGCGGCACTCGACTGGCTGCGCGCGCAGGGCTGCACGCAGTACCTCTTCAAATACTGCTCCACCTTCGATTCCACCCGCGAGGGCAATATCGGCCCTGTGGCCGAGGCGCTGGCCGACGCCCTCGATGCCACCCGCGTGATCGTCTGCCCCGCCTTTCCGGCCACCGGCCGCTCGGTCTATCAGGGGCATCTTTTCGTGCAGGACCGCCTGCTCAATGAGAGCGGGATGCAGCATCACCCGCTCACCCCAATGACCGACCCCGACATTCGCCGCTGGCTGGGCCATCAGGTGCGCGGCAGCGTCGGCCATGTCGCGGCAGGCGTGGTGGGGCAGGGGGCAGAAGCCGCCCGCGCGGCGCTCGACACGGAACACGCCAAGGGCCATCGCCTGATCGTCGCTGATGCCATAACCGACGCCGATCTCGTCACCCTCGGGCAGGGGGCGGCGGATCTGCCGCTGATTACCGGCGGCTCGGGCATAGCCATGGGCTTGCCCGGCAATTTCCGCGCGCGCGGTCTGCTCTCGGGCAGTGCCGCCACGTGGCGCGGGCAGGCGGGGCCGGTGGTGGCGCTGTCGGGTTCCTGCTCTGCGGTCACGCGCGATCAGGTTGCCCGCCACGCCGCCCGCCACCCGGCGCAAGAGATCGAGGCAGCCGCGCTCATGGCCGGAGAGATCGACGCCGAGGCGCTGGCCGATTGGGCGATGGCGCAGGACGGCATTCCGCTGCTCTACTCGTCTGCCGATCCCGATGCCGTTCGGCGCGCACAGAACCGCTTCGGCACGACAGAGGTCGCGACCCGGATCGAGGCGCTCTTCGCCACGCTCGCACGCACCCTCGTCGCGCGCGGCGTGACCCGCCTCATCAGCGCGGGTGGCGAGACATCGGGTGCGGTGGTCGAGGGTTTGCGCCTCGCCCAACTCGAGATCGGCCCCGAGATCGCCCCCGGCGTGCCGATGATGCGCGCGGGCGACGCCCTTGTTGTCGCGCTCAAATCCGGCAATTTCGGCGGGCCGGAGTTCTTCACTGACGCCGCCCGCATGATGGAGGCCCCGCAATGAGCGACAGCGAACTGCGTGAGGATATCTGCTCCTGGGCGAAATCCCTCTTTGACCGTGGCCTGACCGGCGGTGCCTCGGGCAATATCTCGGTGCGGACCGGCGATGGCGGGCTTCTGGTCACCCCCACCGGCGTCAGCATGGGGCGGCTCGACCCGGCCCGCCTCAGCCGGTTTGATGCGACGGGGCGGCACATCTCGGGCGATGCGCCGACCAAAGAAATGCCCCTGCATTCCGCGTTTTACGAGACCCGGCGCAGCGCGGGCGCGGTGGTGCATCTGCATTCCACCCATTCCGTCGCCCTCTCGATCCTGCCCGAAACCGACCCCGAGAACGCCGTGCCGCCGCTCACCGCTTATGCGGTGATGCGGGTCGGCAAGGTGGCGCTCCTGCCGTTCTTCGTGCCCGGCGATGCGGGCATGGCCGAGGCGATCCGTGGCCTTGCCGGGCGGCGCGCGGCGGTGCTCCTGGCCAATCACGGCCCCGTGGTGGCCTCAAAGGATCTGGAGGCGGCGGTCTTCGCCATGGAGGAACTGGAAGAGACCGCGAAATTGGCACTTCTCCTGCGCGGGACCGGCGCGCAACCGCTCGATGCGGATCAGATCGGCCAGGTGGTGCGCAAGTTCGAGGTGGATTGGGACTGATGCGCTTTTCCGCCAATCTCGGATTTCTGTTTACCGACCGACCCTTGCCCGATGCGATCCATGCCGCCCATGCGGCGGGGTTCGACGCGGTGGAATGCCACTTCCCCTATGACAGCGATCCGGGCGCGGTGCGCGCGGCGCTCGACGTCACCGGGCTTCCGATGCTGGGGCTCAACACCTGGCCGGGCAACCGGGAGGCGGGTGATTTCGGGCTGGCCGCTGTGCCTGGGCGCGAGGCGGAGGCGCGTAGCGTGATCGCGCAGGCGGTGGAGTATGCGCAGGCCATCGGCGCGGGGGCTGTGCATGTCATGGCCGGGCGCAGCGACGGCGGGACGGCGGCCGAGGCCGCGTTTCGCGCCAATCTCGCCCATGCCTGCGACCTGGCCGCGCCGCATGGCATCGAAATCCTGATCGAGCCGATCAATCAGCGCGACGTGCCGGGCTATCACCTGTCGCACTCCGCCCATGCCACCGAGGTGATTGCCGCGCTCGATCGCCCCAACCTGGCGCTGATGTTCGACTGTTATCACCTGCAAATCATGGAGGGCGATCTGGCCAGTCGGTTCGAGGCGCTGTTACCACTTATTGGTCATGTGCAGATCGCGGGCGTGCCGGATCGCGGTGCGCCAGACCGGGGTGAGTTGGATTACCGCTGGTTGCTCGCGCGCATGGCCGATTTGGGTTGGGATCGCCCGATAGGCGCCGAATACCGTCCCGGACCCGAGGGGACCGAGGCGTCGCTCGGCTGGCTTGATCACTTTCGCGGGCTTTGATCTGTCCGCGTCCTGCCATGCCGCTGCGACACCTTGCGACGCCTCGGGTCATGCACTATGAGAGCGCATCGGCAAGGGGCAGTTTCCGCCCCGCTTTACCGCTAGCGACGGAGGTCCCATGGCGCGGCGCAAGAAAATCTACGAAGGCAAGGCCAAGACGCTCTATGAAGGGCCCGAACCGGGCACCATCATCCAGTATTTCAAGGATGACGCCACCGCCTTTAACGCCGAGAAGAAGGCCACCATCGAGGGCAAGGGCGTGCTCAACAACATGCTCTCGGAATATTTCATGACCGGGCTGAACAATATCGGTGTGCCGACGCATTTCATCAAGCGCATCAACATGCGCGAACAACTGGTGCGCGCGGTTGAAATCATCCCGCTCGAGGTGATCGTGCGCAACTATGCCGCCGGGTCGATGGCCAAGCGCCTCGGCATCGAGGAAGGCACGCAACTGCCGCGCCCGATCGTCGAATACTGCCTCAAGGATGACAAGCTGGGTGACCCGCTGGTGACCGAGGAACATATCGCCGCCTTCGGCTGGGCCAGCCAGCAGGACATGGACGATATCCTCAGCCTTGCGCTGCGGGTCAATGATTTCATGGCCGGTGTGATGTTCGGTGTGGGTATCAAGCTCGTCGACTTCAAGATCGAGGTGGGCCGCGTCTATGACGGCGATTTCCAGCGCCTGATCGTGGCCGATGAGATCAGTCCCGACAGCTGCCGTTTGTGGGATATCGAGACTGGGCAGAAGCTCGACAAGGACGTGTTTCGCCGTGATCTGGGCTCGCTCACCGATGCCTATACCGAGGTCGCCACCCGTCTGGGCGTGATGCCGAAGTCGAACGCTCCCATCACCCGCCCGACGCTGATCAACTGAAAGGGACCAGACCCATGAAGGCACGCGTGCATGTCATGCTCAAATCAGGCGTTCTCGACCCGCAGGGCGAGGCGGTGCGCCATGCGCTCGGATCGCTCGGTTTCGAGGGCGTCCAAGGGGTGCGGCAGGGCAAGGTGATCGAGATCGACCTGGCCGAGACCGATGCCGCCAAGGCCGAGGCCGTGGTGACCGAGATGTGCGAGAAGCTGCTCGCGAATACCGTGATCGAGAGCTATTCGGTGGAGTTGGGCTGATGCACGCTGCCGTCATCGTCTTTCCCGGTTCCAACTGTGACCGCGACCTTGCCGTGGCGTTCGAGCGTGCGGGAGCGCGTGTTTCGATGGTCTGGCACAAGGACACGTCGATGCCCGAGGGCGTCGACATAATCGGCGTGCCGGGCGGCTTTTCCTACGGCGATTACCTACGCTGCGGCGCGATTGCCGCGAATTCGCCGATTTGCCGCGCGGTCGTGGCGCATGCCGACAGGGGCGGCTATGTTCTCGGGGTCTGCAACGGCTTTCAGATCCTGACTGAAACCGGCATCCTGCCGGGAGCGCTGCTGCGCAATGCAGGCCTGAAATATGTCTGCAAGCCGGTGGATCTTCATGTCACCACCGACCAGAGCGCCTTTATACAAGGCTATACGGCGGGCAGCACCATCACCGTGCCCATTGCCCACCATGACGGCAATTATTTCGCCGACGAGGCGACGCTTGACCGGCTTCAGGCCGAAGATCGGGTTGCCTTTACTTATGCGCGCAACCCCAACGGATCGGCCCGCGATATCGCGGGGATTCTGTCGAAAAATCGCCGCGTCCTCGGCATGATGCCGCATCCCGAACGCATGGCCGAACCGCTGCATGGCGGCAGCGACGGGGCGGCGATGTTTGCCGGGCTTGTGCAACAGCTTGCCGACGCCTGAACCACGGCGCTTGAGGGCCGGGGCCTCTGGCCGTAATCTGCGATAATGAGAACCTCGCTGCCCAAACACAATACACCCCGCACGCGTGCCATTTCGTGGCGCGCGCGGGTGGTGCTTTTCGGGCTTTTTCTGATTGCGGTTGCGGTGGTGTTCACCACAAACCGCCTGCTCACCGACCGTTTCACCGAGAACACGCGCAACCGCGCCGAACTGCGCCTTGTGCTGTATTCCGGCAACCTTCTATCGGAGTTGCGGCAGAACGCCATCGTGCCGCAACTGCTGGCGCGGGATCCCGCCCTGATTTCGGCGCTGAACACGCAGGATTATGCACAGTCCACGCAGCGCCTGCTCTCCTTTCTCGAGGAGATCGGCGCCGCCTCGCTCATGCTTCTGGACAAGGACGGGCGCGCGGTTGCCACGACCGAACGCAACCGGCTGGGCGAAAACCATAAGCAGGCCGCCTATTACGTCGATGCGCTGCGCTCGCGCGATACGGTGTTCAAGGTCTTGCAGGACGAGGCGGGGCAATACAACTTCACCTATTCGCGCCGGATCGACACCCAGAATGGCGTGCTTGGCGTGATCGTTGTCGCGGTCGATCTGCGCAAATACGAACGGGCTTGGGCGGGTATCTCAGATGCGGTGATGGTCACTGATTCCGAGGGCCGGATCATCCTTGCGACCGAACCCCGCTGGCGCGGGCTGACGGAAGGTGAGGCGCTCGCGCGGGAGCCGGCCAGCAGCGCCATCCAGCGCGCGATTCAGGCGACCTCCGACTGGACCGCGCTGCCCGCCGACGCCTATGTGCGCGGTGAGGCGGTGATGCGGGTCGAGGGGCGCGTGGCGTTTCGCGGCTGGCGCATCGCCAGTTTCACAACCTATGCCGCCGTGCGCGACAAGGTGAACGGGTATCTCGCGCTCGAAATCATGGGATTCGCGATTCTTCTGGCGCTCGCGTTCTATTTCCTGAACCGGAAGGCGGCGCTGCGTGTGGCGCTCTTTCAGCGCGAGTCGGCGGAGCTTCGCGCATTGAACGCACGTCTGCAGCGGGAAATCGCCGAACGCCAGAGGGTACAGGAAAACCTCGCCCAAGCCGAACAGACGCTCCAGCAGAGCTCCAAGCTTGCCGTGCTGGGCGAGATGTCGGCGGCCGTGAGCCACGAACTCAATCAGCCGCTGGCGGCGATGAAAACCTATCTCGCGGGCGCGCGCATGCTGCTGACGCGCAACCGGCCCGACGAGGCGTTAACCTCGTTCCAGCGGATCGACGACCTGATCGAGCGGATGGGCGCGATCACCAAGCAGCTCAAATCCTATGCGCGTCAGTCGGGCGACACGTTTTCCCCTGTAAACATGGGCGATGCGGTGGCCTCGGCACTTGCCATGATGGAGCCGCAACTGCGCCAGCGCAAGATCACCATCACCCGCACCCTTCCGGATCAGCCGGTGATGATCATGGGCGACCGCGTGCGCGTGGAGCAGGTGATCATCAATCTTCTGCGCAACGCCATCGACGCCACCGAGACGGTGCCCGATGCTGGCATCGATATCCTGCTCGCGGCGGGTGAGACGGCAGTACTGACGGTGCGCGACAACGGCCATGGGATCGGCGATTTCAAGAACCTGTTCGAGCCCTTCTACACCACCAAGCAGCCCGGCGACGGTGTCGGTCTGGGGCTTGCCATTTCTTCGGGGATCGTGAACGACCTAGGCGGGCGTTTGGTGGCGCGCAATGCACCGGATGGGGGGGCTGTATTCGAGGTCCAGCTTCCCATATTGCCAGAAGAGACCCGAGCAGCGGAGTGAGTTACATGCCTGCAGCCATGAAAATCGCCATCGTCGACGACGAAAAGGATATGCGCCAGTCGATCAGCCAGTGGCTGGCGCTCTCGGGATACGATACCGAGGCGTTCCCCTCTGCCGAGGAGGCGCTCAAGGCGCTCGGGCCGGACTATCCGGGCATCGTAGTGACGGATATCAAGATGCCGGGCATGGACGGCATGCAATTCCTTAAAAAGCTGATGGGCTCGGATAGCTCATTGCCGGTCATCATGATCACCGGGCATGGTGACGTGCCTATGGCCGTCGAGGCGATGCGCATCGGGGCGTTCGATTTTCTGGAAAAGCCGTTCAACCCCGACCGGATGACGCAACTCGCCAAGAAGGCCACCAATGCGCGGCGCATGGTGCTTGATTCGCGGGCGCTGCGGCGTGATCTGTCGGATGGCGGACAGTTGATGAAGAAACTCATCGGGACCTCCGGTGCGATGGAGCGGTTGCGCGAGGATATTCTCGATCTCGGCCAGGCTGACGGCCATGTGCTGATCGAGGGCGAGACCGGCACCGGCAAGACTTTGGTGGCGCATGCGCTGCATGCCGTGGGGGCGCGGGCCGGGCGCAAGTTCGTCTCGGTTTCCTGTGCGGCGCTTGGGCAAGAGGCGCTTGTGGCGCGGGTTTTCGGCCCGGCGCAGCCCGAGGACCCGCGCCTGCCAGCGGTCGAGGAGGCGCGTGGCGGCACGCTTGTGCTCGAGGATGTCGAGGCGCTGTCGGAGGCGGCGCAGGCGCGGCTGCTTACCTTCGTGAATGACGAAGGCACCCCGCCAGAAACCCGGATTATCGCGATATCCAACATGCAGGATGAGGGCCGCACCTGCGAGGATGCGCTGCGCCCGGATCTGTTTTACCGGCTGGCCAGCCTGCGCATCACCGTGCCGCCGCTGCGCCAGCGCGGCGAGGATATCCTGACGCTGTTCACCTCGTTCTCGGATCAGTTCGCCGAGGATTACGGCTGCGATGCGCCGCAAATCTCGGCGCAGGAGGCGACGCAGCTTTTGCAGGCGCCATGGCCCGGGAATGTGCGCCAACTGTTCAACGTGGCCGAACGCGCGGTGCTGCAATCGCGGCGCGGCTCGGGCACGCTGACCTCCTTGCTGATGTCCGATCACGACGAGATGCAGCCTGTGATGACCACAGAAGGCAAGCCGCTCAAGGAATATGTCGAGGCGTTTGAACGAATGCTGATCGACAATACTATGCGCCGCCACAAGGGCTCCATCGCGGCGGTGATGGAGGAGCTATGCCTGCCGCGCCGCACCCTCAACGAGAAGATGGCGAAATACGCGCTGCAACGCTCGGATTATCTCTGAGGTGGTCTGTTTGACCGGCACCTGTTGCTTTGGCAGGTGTGACTAGACGGCCCCCGTCATGCCCTGTGGGCACCCTCGGCCAGACCGCGCACGAAGTCGAGCACGCCTGAGACCGGCGCACCCTTGGCGATCTCGCCCACGATGGCCGAGCCCACGACGCAGCCATCGGCGACGCTGGCGATGGTCTGGGCTGTTTCGGGCGTGCGGATACCAAAGCCCACGATCACCGGCAGATCAGTCTGCACTTTGATCCGTGCCACCTCGGGGGCCACATCCGCCGCCTCAGCCGCCGCAGCCCCGGTGATGCCGGTAATCGAGACGTAGTAGACGAAACCGGAGGTGTTCTCGAGCACCTTGGGCAGGCGCTTGTCATCGGTGGTGGGGGTGGCGAGGCGGATGAAGTTGAGCCCGGCCTTGGACGCCGGAATGCACAGCTCATCATCCTCCTCGGGGGGCAGGTCGACCACGATCAGGCCGTCGATTCCGGCGGCCTTGGCATCGGTCAGAAACCGCTCCACGCCGCGATTGTAGATCGGGTTGTAATAACCCATCAGGACGATCGGTGTAGTGTCGTCCGCCTCGCGGAATTCGCGCGCCATCTGCAGGGTTTTCTCCAGCGTCATGCCGCCCGCGAGCGCGCGCTGACCGGCCAGTTGAATGGTCGGCCCGTCGGCCATCGGATCGGTGAAGGGCACGCCCAATTCGATGATATCGACACCCGCTTCCGGCAGGCCCTTCATGATCTCGAGCGAGCGCTGGTAATCCGGATCGCCCGCCATGATGTAGGAGACGAACGCCTTTTTACCGGCGGCTTTCAGCTCTGCGAATTTCGCGTCGATACGTGTCATGCGGGCCTGTCCTTCGAATGGGTCCGTGCGGGTTTGGCGCAAAGCGCGGGGGAAATCAATGCCCGGCTTGACCTTGCCCCGTGCAAACCCGTAGATGCGCGCAATTCACCGCAGGAAAGGGGCTGTCATGGGCTTTAAAATGGGAATCGTGGGCCTGCCCAATGTCGGCAAATCCACGCTCTTCAACGCGCTCACCCGTACCGCTGCCGCGCAGGCGGCGAACTTTCCGTTCTGCACCATCGAGCCGAATGTCGGCGAGGTGGCGGTGCCCGATGCCCGGCTTGACAAGCTGGCGGCGATTGCAGGGTCCAAGCAGATCATCCCGACGCGGATGACCTTTGTCGATATCGCGGGGCTGGTGAAAGGTGCCTCAAAGGGCGAGGGGCTGGGCAATCAGTTTCTGGCCAATATCCGCGAGGTCGATGCCATCGCGCATGTGCTGCGGTGCTTCGAGGATGGCGACGTGACCCATGTCGAGGGGCGCGTCGATCCGGTGGCGGATGCTGAGGTGATCGAGACCGAGTTGATGCTGGCGGACCTTGATTCCATTGAGAAAAGACGGGCCGGACTTGTGCGCAAGCTGAAGAGCGGCGACAAGGAAGCGGTGCAGGCGGACCGGCTGCTCGCTCTCGCGCAGGCGGTGCTGGAAGAGGGTAAGCCCGCGCGCACTGTCGAGATTGACGACGACGATCTCAAGGCGTGGAAGATGCTGCAATTGCTGACCTCAAAGCCGGTGCTCTATGTCTGCAATGTCGAGGAAAGCAACGCCGCTGAGGGCAATGCCCATTCCGCTGCGGTGGCGGAGATGGCTGCCGCTGAGGGGGCGGGCAGCGTGGTGATTTCGGCCCAGATCGAGGAAGAGATCAGTCAGCTTGAACCAGAGGACGCTTTTGTTTTCCTTGAAGAAATGGGGCTGGAGGAGGCCGGGCTGGATCGGTTGATCCGGGCCGGATACGAGCTTTTGCACCTGGAGACCTACTTCACCGTCGGGCCCAAGGAAGCGCGGGCCTGGACCATTCAGAGCGGCACGCCTGCGCCGAAGGCGGCGGGGGTCATCCACGGCGATTTCGAGAAGGGGTTTATCCGCGCTGAAACAATCGCTTACGAGGATTTCGTGAGCCTTGGGGGCGAGCAGAAGGCCAAGGATGCGGGCAAGATGCGGGCCGAGGGCAAGGCCTATGTCGTCAAGGATGGCGACGTTCTGCACTTTTTGTTCAACACCTGAAGTGGGGCGATTTCGACGGTCTGTATCACGTCGGTATTCTGTCGGTATCGCGTCGGTGGGGTGAATGGGGCTATAGCGAATATGCGACGGCCCGCAGAAGGTGCGGCGTGATCGCAGGGCCGGGGACTGGCGATGCAACGGCGGATGTCCGCACTTTATCCCGGCCAAGTCATCCTGAACTCAACACGTTGTGCGCCATTCCAAATCGCCAGGCCGCGGGACGGCCAGGCGATCGCGCGGCACCTTCGGTGCGTTTCGCGCGGGGTGCCATGCCTCACGCCGGAAGATGTATCCTGAACCGCTCGCGAATGGCGCGGTCGGTGATCGGATCGAACCGCGCCGCCGAGCGTTGCGACAGGATCTTCATCTTCTTCTCGGTGGCCTTCTCGATCAGATCGGGCTTGCCCAACTCGTCCCACTCCTTGGGCGAGAAGCGGTTGGCGAGGCTGGGGTAGACGTAATCGGTCTGCATCCGGCCGAGGGTTTGCGCGGAGCCCAGATAATGCCCCGGCCCGCCGATGCAGGCGGCGCGAATGACCTCGACGCTGAGCGTGTCCTCGTCCACCTCGATGCCGCGCGTGCAGCGCAGGGCCTGACCGATCAGGTCATCGCCGAGGATGAGCGACTCGAGGCAGAAGCCGAGGAGCGAGGCGTGCATGCCCGCCGCCTCGTAGACCATGTTGAGGCCCGAGAGCCCGGCCATGACATTCGACATCGCCTGTTCCCACCCGGCCTGCATGTCGGGCAGCTTGGCATCGGCGATGCCTGCCGCCGCCCCGCCGGGCAGGCCGTAGAATTTATGCATTTGCGCGCAGCCCGCAGAGAGCAGCGCCTGTTCGCCCGATCCGCCCGACATCGCGCCGGTGCGCAGGTCGCTGACAAAGGGCCATGTGCCGAAGATCGCCGGATGCCCGGGCCTGACCGCGTTGACATAGACCAGACCGGCGAGGCATTCGGCCATGGCCTGCACGATGGCCCCGGCGATGGGGGCGGGGGCGGTGGCCCCGGCTTGTCCGGCCGACAGGAGCAGCACGGGCATGCCGCCGCGAATGCATTCCTCCATCACGAGGCAGGATTCGGTGGCGAATTTCATCGGCGGGACGACGAAGCAGTTGGAGTTGCTGACGAAGGGGCGGTCGCGCCATTTGTCCTCACCGCCCGCGATCAGGTGCAGCATCTCCATTGCGTCGCGCACGAAGCCCGGTTCGGTAAAGGAGACGCCGACATGTTTCGTGGTGCCCGCGCAGCAGCCAGAGAGCGTGTTGAGGTCCATCTCGCGGTTGTCGGTGATGTCGCGGCAGACCATCGGGCGCTGCAGGAAGTGGATGTTGTCCAATTGGTCGACGATGCGGGCGGCGTCGTGCAGGTCTTGCAGGGTGCTGTCGCGATAGGTGCGGCTATGAACCTCGACCACGCTGACCGCGGCACCTGCCGTGCCGTAATGCACGCGGTGGCCCGAAAGGTCGAGATCGTGGCGCGCCTCGCGGCCATGCAGGGTGAGGCTGCGGTTGGCGTGGGCGATGGTGTCTTCGATCAGGGCGCGCGGAAACCGGAGACGCCCGTCTTCGCCCTGAATGGCACCGGCACCGGTCAGGTAGGCCACGCCCGAGGGCGGCGCGTCGGCCAGGCCGATCTGTTCCAGCGCGTCGAGCACGGCTGCGTGAATGCGCTGCATCTGCGCCTCGGATAGCGGGCAATAGGTGCCGCCCTCAAGTCCGGGGCGGATCGGGCGAAGGGCGTCGGAGAGCGGGTTGGCACGGGCCGTGCGACGGGCCTCGCGGCCACCGGCGCGACGCGTCTTGGTCTGGGTCATGATTTGGGGAACCTTTTCGGAGATCAGGGAAAACGCTGTCGGCTCAGCCCTGTCCCGGTCGTCCGCGCGCGGCGAGGCCACGCACCGCCCCAATCGTGCGGATCACCAGCGCGATCTTGCTGCGTGGATGCATGCGCGTTGTCCCCCCTCAGAGGTTCAGCGAACCTGATTCGGGGGGGTATGTCTGTTCCGTTTCCGACCCGATGTCGCATCAGGAGCGGGGCCTGTGCAGGACAGGCCCCGATCTGGTCAGGCGTTGGTTTCGCGGCGCTCTGCCATGAACTGATCGAATTCCGCCTTGTCGCGCGCGTCGCGCAGGCGTTGCAGGAAGCTGTCGAACTGTTCCTGTTCCTCTTCGAGACGGCGCAGGGTGTCGGCCTTGTAGGCGTCAAAGGCGCTTTTGCCCGACGGCGCGTGGCGGGTGAGACGGGTGGATGTGCGGCTGCAGGACATACGATTGCTCCAGATCATGTAGCCCAGGAGGGCGAGGCCGATCGGCCAGAAGACGATGAAGCCCAGAACCATGGCGATGATCCAGGCGGGTTTGCCCTGCCGGTCGAGCCAGGTTTCGGCCCGTGCGGGCCATGCGGCGATGGTGGACATATGGCGTTCCTCTTACGGTGTGAATGTTACTTACATTTACATAGATGGGAATGGCATGCGCTCTTGCAAGGGGCCGCGTGGGAATTTTTCAACTGTCGGGGGGGATGAGGCCGAGGCCGCGCAGGTAGACCGCGATGCCCGATTCCAGAAGCTCTTCGGGCGGGAAGGGCGCGCGGGCCCCGGGATTGCCGCGCGCGAAGAGTTCCACGACGCCGTGGCTCATGGCCCAGACATGGGCGGCGAACATCGCCGCCGGGGGGCGGCGGTCGGGCGGCAGGTGGGCCGAGAGCGCCTCGGCGGAGCGGATCAGGATGGCCTGCGCCCGCCCGGCGGCATCGGCGAGTTCGGGGCTGTCGTTCACCGACAGGCCGGATTCGAACATCGCCACGTAATGCCCGGCATTGCTGCGGGCGAACTCCAGATAGGCGCGGCCCGTCGCCATGAAGGCCGCCAGCGGATTGGGCTGACCGCCGTCAAAGGCGGCCTCCATGCGGGTGACGAAAATCTCGTAGCCCTGGCGGGCGGCCTCGGCGATCAGCGCCTCGCGGCCCGGGAAATGCCGGTAGGGGGCGGCGGGCGAGACGCCGGCCAGCTTGGCGGCCTCGGCCATGGTAAAGCCCTGCGGCCCGCGCTCGGCGATGAGATCGAGCGTCGCCTCGACCAGTGCCTGCCGCAGGTTGCCGTGGTGATAGCCCTGCTTAGCCATTCCAGATCTCGGGCCCGCCTGCGATGGTGGCGTCGTGGGTGCCTACGGCGCGGGGGTCCTTGCGGGTATATTCGAGGCTGCCGAGCACGTGCCGGATCGCGGCCAGCCGGGCGCGGCGCTTGTCGTCGCTGCGGATCACGGTCCAGGGGGCGTGCAGGCTGTGGCTGCGGGTCAGGGTTTCGTCGATGGCGTTGCTGTACTGTTCCCATCGGGGCAGGCCTTCGACGTCGATGCGGCTGAGTTTCCACTGTTTGAGAGGGCTTTGTTCGCGCACCAGAAAGCGGCGCAACTGCTCGGCGCGGCCGACGTTGAGCCAGAATTTGAAGAGGTGGATGCCCTCATCGACCAGCATGCGCTCGAAATCGGGTACTTGGCGGAAGAAATATTCGCGTTCGGTCGCGGTGCAGAAGCCGAAGACATGTTCGATCGCGCCGCGATTGTACCAGCTGCGGTCATAGAAGACGATCTGCCCCCCGGCGGGGAGGTGGTCGATATAGCGTTGGAAATACCATTGCGTGGCCTCGGTATCGGAGGGTTTGGGCAGGGCCACCACGCGCGCGCCGCGCGGATTGAGGTTCTCGCGGAAGCGCTTGATGGTGCCGCCCTTGCCAGCCGCGTCGCGCCCCTCGAAGACGATGGCCACGCGCGCGCCGGTCTCGCGCGCCCAGTGCTGGAGTTTGACCAGTTCGATCTGAAGCTGCTCGAGCTCTTTCTCGTAGACCTTCTTGGCCATGCGTTCGGAATAGGGGAAGCCGGGGTCGAGCACGTCGCCCTTGTCGGCGCGGCGGATGGCGTCGCGCACCTCGCGGGGGGCGTCGTTTTCGAAAAAGGCGCTGATCGCGCCGTCAAAGGGGAGCTCCATGCCGGGCCTCTTTATTGTGGTGCCTCAGTATGGCGGCTCACTCGGGTGGGCGCAATCCGGCGCGGGTGGCGGCGCGGTGAATGGCGGCGATGACCGCATCGGGGGCGGCGTGGTGGGGCATGTGGCCGATACCGTCGAGAGCGGTGAGATTTGCGCCCTCGACCTGATCGGCCAGGGGGCGGGAATGGATCGAGAGGCCGACGGTGGTGTCGGCGGTGCCGTGGACGATCTCGACCGGGATTTCGATCTCGTCGTAGCGGGGGTGCAGTGCCTCGATCTCGGCGAGCAGATTGGCGCGTTGCAGGGCGTTGGCGCGCATGCTGTGCCGCCGCAAGGTCAGGCCTGGGCCGATATGGGCGAGATAACCCTCGGGGGGCGCTTGCGGGGTGAAAATCTCTGACACCGCCTGTTCGACGCGGGCGTCATCGACGTAAGCCGTGATGAACGGGATCACCAGCGGGCCGAGCAGCGGGTGCGAGAGCACGCGGTAATAGGTGGAAAGCCCGGTATCCCACGGCTTGGCGGCACCCGCCACATCGACGAGGGCGGCGATATGGTCGGGCTGCGTGACCGCCCAGGCGAGGGCCACCGCGCCGCCATAGCTGTGGCCGAGCACGATGGGGTTCTCGGCGCCGAACTGCGCGGCGGCCTTTTGCAGCAGTGCGGCCTGTTGGGTGATCGTGGCCCCGGTGCGGTTGATGCGCTCGGTATAGCCGAGGCCCGGCCGGTCGAGCACGATGACGCGGTAATCGCCTGCGAGGCGCGGAGCGAGATCAAAGGTCATGTCGCGGGTATTGCCGGAGGCCCCGTGAAGGAGCACCAGATCGGGCACCGATCCGTCATCGGGGCCCATCACCACGGCGTGCACGCGGTGGCCGTCCACCTCGATGATCTGGCCCTCGGGTGGGAAGGCGGCCTCGGCCCCTGCCTCGTGGAGGCGCGCGCGATGTTGCGTGCAGCCCCAGAGGGCAAACATGGCAATCGCAATTAATATCAGTGATTTAATGGCCAATGTTCATCTGCTCGAACGGGGTGGTCTGGTAAATCTGGTTGATCCAGTTGCCATAGAGAAGATGCGCGTGGCTGCGCCAGCGGTTCGAGGGCGGGCGCGTGGGATCGTCGCCCGGATAGTAGTTGCACGGCACGTTGATCGGCGTGCCGCTCGCGACGTCGCGGTCATATTCCTGTTTCAGCGTGTCGCTGTCATACTCGAAATGGTTGAAGATATAGAGCGCGCGGCGGCCGGTATCCTCGACCAGACAGGGGCCGACCTCGTCGCTGTCGAGAAGGATCGAGAGGCCGGGCGCGGCCTCGATCTCGGCGCGCTTCATCTCGGTCCAGCGGCTGACGGGAATGACGCAATCATCCGAGAAGCCGCGCAGATAGGGCGAGGCCGGGTCCATGTTGCGGTGCCGGAAGCAGCCGAAGGCCTTGTGATCCAGCATATGCTTTTTGACGCCGTGGAAATGGTTGATCATCGCCATCCCGCCCCAGCAGACGCCGAATGTCGAATGCACATGGGTCTGGGTCCAGTCGAACACGCGGGCCAGCTCGTCCCAATAGGTGACGGCGTCGAAGTCCAGATGTTCGATCGGCGCGCCGGTGATGATCAGCCCGTCATACTTGTCGCCCGAGGCTGCGACCTCCTCGAAGGGGCGATAAAAGCTTTCCATATGCTCGGCGGCGGTGTTCTTGGTCTGGTGTTCGGACATGCGGATCAGATCAAGTTCGATCTGCAGGGGCGTGGCCCCGATCAGCCGAGCGAACTGGTTTTCTGTCTGGATCTTCTTGGGCATCAGGTTCAGGAGACCGATGCGCAGGGGGCGAATATCCTGCCGGGCCGCCTGATCCGGGTCCATCACCATCACACCCTCGCGCGTGAGCACGGCATAGGCGGGCAGATTGGCGGGCATCTTGATGGGCATGCGGCGGGGTCCTTGCTTGATTGGCGTCAGATAGGCGTATCTGTGCGGCGCTCAAGGGCGGTCGCGATCAGGTGATCGAAATCGGCACCGTTGCGGACCTGGGCTACCTCGTCGGCGCTGACTGAAATGCCCCATTTGACCATGGCCTCGTAGCGCGGCAGGCGGTGTGCGAGGGCGCGGGCATAGGTCCAGCGGATGAAACTATCTGGATCAACTTCGTCTGCTTGGCACTTGTTTTCGAACAAGTATTCGTTCCATGCAGCATCGAGGAAGTCGGGCTGATAGGCCATCGGTTTGGGCGCGCGGTCAAAGCGGCGGATCAGTTCCGCGGTATGCGCCTCGGTGCCTTCGATATAGATCAGCAGGCAGTGGCGGGCGAGTTCCGAGAGCAGTGGATCATCCGGATTGTCGCCATCCACCCATTCGCAGATCGACCCGCCGGTATCGCAGATGAAATTCGGATAGCCATAGAGCCGCTTGGCGCGCTCGATGAAATAGCCGGTATCCATCAGTGCGTTGATCTCGGCCTGACGGAACTGTTCCTGTCGGCGGCGGTAGTCGTCGATGGGCATGCCGCCCTTTGCCGGGTCGCCGGGTTTGCCGAGGTAGGTCGAGACCGGGGCGAGGTTGTGAAAGGTGATGTTGGAGCCGATATAGATCGAATCCGACAGCAGCAGGTCGCGCAGGAAGGGCACCTGCATGGCGTGCGCCTTGGCGTTGTCGACAATCAACTCGCCCATGTAGCGGGTGCCGATGCGGTAGTCGATGGAGTAGTGGAACCACCCGCCCTGATCGCGCAGCAGGTTGGAGACATGGGTCTTGCCCAGGCCCGACATGCCGTAGAACAGCACCCGTTTATGCGTCGCGTCACGCCAGTCCTGCGCCGTCTGATAGATCATCGCCTGTCCCCTTTGGTCATGGTGCTACAAAGACCGCGCGGGGGCGTCAAATGCAAACATGAAAAAGCCCCGCCGGGTGAGCGGCGGGGCCTGCAGGAGGTTTGCACCGAGGTTCAGAAGCGGAAGGCCACCTTGGTCCCGAATGCGATGGCGTCGCTGTCCGAGAAGGCCGTCACGTTTGAGTTCGCATCGCCGATGTCGAAATACCTGATACCGGCGGTTACTTCCCACGCTTCGGTCTCGTAGGTTGCGGCCAGACCATAGCTGATGTAACCGTCCTTGCCGGATAGGTTGCCAACGAGATCGCCTTCGTCCTTTTCGTAGCCAAGGATGAACGCGCCGCTCCAGTTCTCATTGAACCGGCGACCGATGCCCAGCTCATAGGTCCAGATATTGCTGGGGCCGCTGGCAATCGGGGCGTTCACAGGTGCACCGGTTGAAAACGACAAAAAGTCTCCTGGCTGGACCGAAAACTCCCTCCATTCGCGCCATCTTACCGAGCCGAAAAGCAGGGTGTCAGTGGCGATGCCCGATTGCGCGTGCAGGGTGACGGCCTGCGGAAGTTCGACCTTGAAACCAGCTCCCGTGTTGTCCTTGAAGTCGTGCTCGGTCTTGGACTCGTAGGTTAGGGCAACGCGCAGTGCGATGTCGGAAATTTCATAGGCAGCCCCGAGCAAGTAGCCCAGCTGAAAATCCTTGTTCACGGTAAGCGAATAGGGCGTTCCTGGGCCAGCCCCAGCCGGGGCTGTGCCGGGCGACTGCACGAAAATATTGCCCGACAGGCCGATGTATCGTAGACCGCCGTAGACGCTGAAACGTTCCGTGGCCTTGTACCTGGCCAACCCAGTATAGGCGATTGAGTTCACCTCGGCGTTCGATGTGCCGAAGAACGCGCCGGCAAGGGCCGCGGGACCTTGGTAATTCACTGAGGCACCTACCGGTTCGTCAATGACGAAGGCAAGCGAGACCTTTTCGTTGACGTCATATTTGTAGCCGCCTGCGAAAGACTGGTAGCGCTTTTGTATGTTACCAGTGGCGGGTAAACCTGTGGCCGGACCAATCGCTGTACCCGAAACGGATGGATCAACGGTCGCGGCTGAGAACTCGACGTAGTTCTTGCCTTTCTCGAACAGGATCATTGACGGATCACCGCTGCGTTCGATTTCGCCGGCGGTGGCTATCGACGTGGTCGCGGCGAGCACGCTCGCTGACAGTAGTTGTAATTTCATTGTCCCTCTCCTCCTGAGTGCTTGGCGTCACATTACCGTTACGCGATTGCCGGTCAATCTTTGACGCGGCGTCACGGATGCTCAGGATTTGGGCGGTGGCGAGATGGACACAGTATTTACAAGAATCCGCGTAAAATCAGTAACGTTTTCGTGTCTCATGCCAGAGATTGAGGTAATTCGCCCCGAAAATGACGGCTGCGCCGATCAGGGTGAAGGCATCTATCGCCTCGCCGTACACCATGAGCCCGATCACGGCGATCAGCGGCAGGCGCAGGAAATCGACCGGCGTGATCACGGTGGCGGGCGCGATGGAAAGCGCGGTGGTGAGGCACACATGCGCCATCAGCCCGGCGCAGCCGATCACGATCAGCCACGGGGCCGATGCGCGTGAGGGCAGGGCGATATCGCCGTCGATCCCGGCGCATATCAGGCCGAAGACAATCTGCGTGAGCGTCATCCAGAAGAGGATGCAGGTCAGCGTCTCGGTGCGCGTGAGGCGCTTGGTGGCGAGGATCGAGCCGGCAAAGCCGATGGCGGCGGCGGCAGCGGCCAGGGTGCCCGCGTTGATCGTGTCGGGCGAGGGGCGCGCGACGATCAGGATGCCGGTGAAGCCGATCACGGCGGCGAGCGCGCGCACGCGGGTCAACCGCTCGCCCAGGATCAGCGGCGAGAGCACCAGTACCCAGAGCGGTGAGGTGAATTCCAGCGCGAAGACCTGCGCCAGCGGGATCATGGTGATGGCGTAGAACCACAGGTTCTGGCCGGTGAAATGGCTGAGGTTGCGGATAAGATGCAGGCCGGGCGAGCGGGTGGTGATGCTGCGGGCATGGCCGGTGAGGCGGGCCACGCAGATCACGAGGACAAAGCCGACGATGCTGCGATACATCATGATCTCGAACGTATCGAGCTCGAAACTGACCGCGCGGCCCGCGACGGCCATCGAGGAGAACGAGACCACCGCGCCCAGCATCCAGAGCCCGGCGCGCAGCACGGCGCGCGGATCGGTGCTTGGCGGGGTGACGGTGAGGGTCATTCCTCGGCCGTTGTGAACTCGCGTGGCATATGGCCGGTGGCCTGCCACCACGCGCTTGCGCGGGTGCGGGTCTGATGGGCGTCAAAGGCGGCGCGGTCTGAGAACCGCTCGGCGATGGTGAAGACGCCCGGTGCGGTCTCGGTCACGTCGAACGCGATGCAGCCCGGCTCGGCGCGGCTGAGGCGGATATGCTCGGGCAGGGCGGTGCGCACCGCTGCCACCTCCTCGGGCGCGCAAGTGAGCGTGCCGGTGAGCCGGATCACTCCCATTCGATGGTGCCCGGCGGTTTCGAGGTGATGTCGTAGGTGACGCGGTTGATGCCCTTGACCTCGTTGATGATGCGGGTCGCAGTCTCTCCGAGGAAATCGTGGTTGAACGGGTAGTAATCCGCGGTCATGCCATCGACGGAGGTCACCGCGCGCAGGGCGCAGGCGAAATCATAGGTGCGCCCGTCGCCCATCACGCCCACGGTACGCACCGGCAGGATGGCGACGAAGGCCTGCCAGATCTCGTCGTAGAGCCCGTGCTTGCGAATCTGGTCGATATAGACCGCGTCGGCCTTGCGCAGGATCTCCAGCTTTTCGCGGGTGATCTCGCCGGGGCAGCGGATGGCGAGGCCGGGGCCGGGGAAGGGGTGGCGGCCGATGAAGCTGGCGGGCAGGCCCAACTCGCGGCCCAATGCGCGGACCTCGTCCTTGAAGAGTTCGCGCAGCGGTTCGACCAGTTTCAGGCCCATCTTTTCGGGCAGGCCGCCGACATTGTGATGCGACTTGATCGTGACCGAGGGGCCGCCCGAGAAGCTGACGCTTTCGATCACGTCGGGGTAGAGCGTGCCCTGGGCGAGGAATTCCGCGCCCTCGATCTCGTTGGCGTGTTTCTGGAACACGTCGATGAACAGGCGCCCGATGATTTTTCTCTTGGTTTCCGGGTCGCTTACGCCGTCAAGCTCACCCAAAAACAGCTCTGATTCATCGGCATGGATCAGCGGAATATTGTAGTGGTCGCGGAACATCGAGACGACTTCGACCGCCTCGTTCTGGCGCAGGAGGCCGTGATCGACGAACACGCAGGTGAGTTGATCGCCGATCGCCTCGTGCAGCAGCACCGCCGCGACCGAGGAATCGACGCCGCCGGAGAGGCCGCAAATGACCGGGCTGTCGCCCACCTGCGCGCGGATCTTGGCAATCGCCTCTTCGCGGTAGGCGCCCATGGTCCAGTCGCCCTTAAACCCCGCGAGTTTCACGAAATTCTCGTAGAGCCGTTTGCCGTCGGGGGTGTGGTGCACCTCGGGGTGAAACTGCACCGCGTAGTAGCGGCGCGCGCGGTCGGCAGTCATTGCGAAAGGCGCGCCCGGAGAGGTGCCCAGAACCTCGAATCCCGGTGCGATTTCAGAGACATGGTCGCCGTGGCTCATCCAAACCTGTGCGCGGCCCGCGTCATCCGCGAACCAGCCCTCGATCAATTCGCTTTGCAGCCCCGAGGGGGTGACATAGGCGCGGCCAAACTCGGCTGTGGCGTGTTCGCCTGCCTCGACCTTGCCGCCCAGATCCTGCATCATGACCTGCTGGCCGTAGCAGATACCCAAGATCGGCACGCCGAGGTCATAGGCGGCCTGCGGCGGGCGCGGGCTGCCGTCGCGGGTCACGCTGTCGGGGCCACCGGAAAAGATGATCGCGCGGGGGGCTATCTCTTTCAGGAGCGCGTCGGTCACGTTCTGATAGGGGTGGATTTCGCAATAGACGTTCAACTCGCGCAGGCGGCGGGCGATCAGCTGCGTCACCTGGCTTCCGAAGTCGATGATCAGGAGGCGGTCATGGGATATCTGGCTCATGCGCTGCCTAGTAGAACGCGCGCCGCATCTGCGCAAGAGAAAGCGGCGCGCGGGGCGGTGTTACCAGCGATAGCTGAGCCCGGTCGCGATCTCGTGCTGCTTCATGCGGATGCGCACGTCTTGCGGGGCGCCGGTCAGTGCCGGGTTGTTGCCCGAGAAGCTGTTGGAGAAGGCGTGCGTGTAGGAAAAGGTGAAGGCCCAGCGGTCGTTGATCCGGTAGGTGCCGCCCGCCGAGAGGTGCCATTGCCGGGTCGCGGGGGCGATGGTGTTGATCACCACGTCGCCGGAATTGCCGATGAACTCGGTCGAGTAGCTGACGCCGCTGCGCAGGGTCAGTTGATCGGATTTGCACCAGATCGCGGCGAGCCGCCAGACATCGACATTCTGCCAGCCGAAGCCGACGCCGTTTGCGCCACCCAGTGGGCCGCCCGGCGGGGCGCTGGAATTGGCGATGGCATCGACGGAACCGAAATAGATGCGCTGATACTAGGCGGTGATGGTCCAGTCGGGGGCGGCGCGGGGGTGTAGGCCGCGCCGAGGGTGAGCATGGCGGGGATGTCGAATTCGCCGCCATCGGCAAAGAGGCCCTTGTAGCGGCTGAATTCGGACATCTGGATCTTGTTTCGATAGGCCGCGCCGAGCGTCCATTCGGGGCTGGCCTCGAAGAGCAGGCCGAGGTTGAGGCCGAAGCCGGTGGACCAGTCATGGCCGCGATTGGTGACATCATTGGGGGCGACCGAGAGGCCGGAAAAGGCCTGTAGCCCTTGCGCCTTGAAGCGTTGCACGGCGAGAATGGGCGAGATGCCGAGGGTCAGGCGGTCGCTGACCTGGCGGGCGTAGTTGACGGTGATGAAGGCCTGTTCGAGGTTGACGCCCACGGGCGAGGACCCGGCCCCGAGACCGGCGAAGAAATTGGTGTCGAACTCGGTGTTCATGCCGCCATTGGCGAAGACGAACAGCCCCAGGGACGAGCGGTCATCCAGCGCCCAGTTGGCCCCGCCGCAGGGGATGACGAAGACGTCGTTGTGGCTCGAATAGGTGCCGGGGGTCAGGGGGCCGCCGGGCTGAATGCGCACGTCGCGATTGGGGGCGAAGGTGGTCAGGCAGAACCCGGCGCTGTTGCCGACCTTGACGCCGGTGGCGGGGTTTTGCGCCATGCCCAGAACGCCCGTTGGCACCGCGACACCGGCACCTGCCATGCCCTTGGATTGTCCGCCATAGCCGTTGGCGAAATAGCCGTTGGTGGCCTGCGCCGGAGCGGCCAGCAGGCTGGCCCCGAGGAGTGCGCAGGTCGCGATGCCGCGCGTGAAAGCCGTGATCATACCCTTGTCCCTTTACGTTTCGAGCGGTGCACCCGCCTCTGTCAGCTTTACATGGCCCGCGCCAGAGTTGGTGGCGTTTTGCGGTGCAACCCGGGCCTTGAGACTCACACATTAGGTTTTTGGAATGTAAAAGTGCGTTCACTTTTGCGTGTGGCCCCGGCGCGGGTGTCGTGGGGTGTGCGGCCGGGTCATGTCGCTTTTACCCCCCATGCGACGGAATCCGCGCCTGTCCCTGCGGCCTGAGACGTTAAAACGACGCAAATGCCTGCCCGACTGCGGGCGAAAAGGCGACTCAGAAACCACGCAATCAAAGGGTGCATCCATGGCAGAAGCAGCAGAGCGCAGCAGACGGTCCCGGGGCGGCGGCGGGGCCGCACGCCGCGCGGAACGCACCGCCGTCAGCGTCGAGACCGCGCGCTATATCGAGCGCAACATTCCGAATTTCGAGATCCTGACCGAAGAGGCGCTCGATATCATCGAGGCCAATGCCGAGACGATTCTCGAAGAGATCGGCGTGAATTTCGTGGAAAACTCCGCCGCGCTGGAGCGCTGGCGCGAGGCCGGGGCAGAGGTGACGGGCGAGCGGGTGCGCCTGCCGCGTGGTCTGGCACGCAAGCTGATGGCGACCGCGCCGTCGCGGATCACGCAGCACGCCCGCAACCCCGAACGCACGGTCGAGATCGGCGGCAAATCCCTTGTGCTGGCCCCGGTTTACGGCCCGCCCTTCGTGCATGACATGGAGAACGGGCGCCGCTACGCGACGATCGAGGATTTCCGGAATTTCGTGAAGCTGGGCTACATGTCCAAGTGGTTGCACCATTCGGGCGGCACCGTGTGCGAGCCGACCGACGTGCCGGTGAACAAGCGCCATCTGGACATGCTGCTGGCGCATATGACGCTGTCGGACAAGCCGTTCATGGGCTCGGTGACGGAACCAAGCCGCGCGCAGGACAGTGTCGACATGTGCGGTATCCTCTTTGGCGAGGAGTTCGTGCAGCAGAACACGGTCATGACCTCGCTGATCAACGTCAACTCGCCGATGACCTTCGATGACGTGATGATGGGATCATTGGAGGTCTACGCGAAGAACAATCAGGCCTGCATCCTGTCGCCCTTCATCGTGGGCGGTGCGATGGCCCCGACGACGGTGGCGGGGACGCTGACTCAGGTTCTGGTCGAGGTGATGGCGGGGATCGCCTATTCGCAGCTGATCCGCCCCGGCGCGCCGATGATCTTTGGGGCGTTCGTGACCTCGATCGACATGAACTCCGGTGCGCCCACTTTTGGCACGCCCGAGGCCGCGCATATCACCTATGGCGCGGGGCAACTGGCGCGGCGTCTGGGGCTGCCCTATCGTTCGGCGGGGTCGTTCAACGGCTCCAAGCTGCCTGATGCGCAGGCCGCCTACGAGACCGCCAACAGCCTTAATGTCGGTCTTCTGGCTGGCGTGAACTTCATGCTGCATTCCTGCGGCTGGATGGAGGGCGGTCTGGTCGCCTCGTTCGAGAAATTCGTGATGGATGCCGATCAGCTGGGCACGCTGCATCACCTGGCAAAAGGCGTCTACATGGACGAGAACGGCCAGGCGATGGACGCGATCCGCGAAGTGGGCCCCGGCGCGCATTACCTGGGCTGCGCGCATACCCAGGCGAATTTCAAGACCGCGTTCTGGCGCTCGGATCTGCTTGACTACAAGCCTTACGAGACGTGGTCGGAAGAGGGCGCGCGCGACACCATGACCCTTGCAAATGCGCGGTACAAGAAGCTGCTGAACGACTATCAGCAGCCCGCGCTCGATCCGGGCATTCACGAGGCGCTTACCGCCTATGTGGCCAAGCGCAAATCAGAAATGCCCGACGCGTTCAGTTGAGCTGACCCGCGCCGCGTCCGCTCAGGCGGGCGCGGTCTGTGGCGCGCGCAGGTGCCGCGCCTCGCCCATCATCGCGATCAGCACATCGACATGGCGCGCCGCGCGGTATCCGGCGGCGCGCGCGGTGCGGTCGCGCTCTTGCGCGGCCTCGATCTCCATCAGCCGGACAAGCGCCTCGGCCGCGCGCGGAAGCGCTGCAGGACCCAGATGACGCGGCAGATGCACCGCGCGGTTATAATCGCAAACCCCGATCCGCGCCGCGCGGATCAGCAGGGGCGTACGGCGCAAGCCATTGAGAGCGCTCAGAACATCCTGCATCACGAAACTCCTTTCGGTTGTGTGAGGCCAGTCCTTGCACGGTTTTGAGCGCCGTTGCCTCTGCGCCCGGTTCTGCGCACGCAGGGCATTGAAATTGTTTACCCTTTGTCAACGAAGGTTGATTTTCTGGAAACAGTTAACGAACCGGTAATCTTTGCACGCCTAAGTTGTGGATAACTCTGTGGATAAGGTGTTTCGATGGGACGGGCACCGCAGATTGGTCAGGATTGGGGGATGGTTATGCGTGATCAGGTGATGAGCAAATCAATGATGCAGACGGTGCCATCATGGGTGCCAGAGGCGGCGTTGCACTATCTTGCCCATATCGAAAGCGGCATGCCGATCCGGGCGCTGGCCCGGCGATCGGGGCGGCACGCCTCGACCGTTCTGCGTCAGATCCGGGCCTTTGAGACACGCCGCGACGATCTATTGGTCGATGAGGCGCTGCGCCGTCTGGGGCAACGCGTAAGTCATGCAAAGAGTGCCGGTTCTCCTGCCACGGAGGCCAACACGATGACAGTTCAGAGCAATCCGGAGACGACCGAAGAGAGCGGCACGCTGAGCAATGCGCGCCTGAAGGCCGAGGCGCAGCGCGTGCTGCGGCGGCTGTGCGAAACCGGCGCGCTGCTGGCGGTGTCGGTGGACATGGACAAGGCGGTGGTGGTGCGCGATGGCGGTTCGGGGCAGCCGTCGCGCACGGCGGTGGTGGATCGCGAGGTGGCCGAGGCGCTCGCCCTCAAGGGCTGGATCGCCTGCGACGATCCGGGCCGGATCGCGCGCTATCATATCACCGGCAAGGGGCGTGCGGCGCTCGGGCGGATGCTGGCCGAGGCCGAGAACGTGGCCAGCGGCCTGCGCAAGCCGCCGGTCATGCTGCGCGGCGAGGACGAAACCGCTCTGCCGCGCCGCCCGCGCTATGGTCTGGCCGAAAGCCCGCTGAGCGCGCTGGCCCGACGCCGCGACCGGGATGGCAGCCGATTTCTGTCGGATGATCTGGTGCGCGCGGGTGAACGGCTGCGCGAGGATTTCGAACTGGCGCAGGTCGGCGCGCGGATCACGCAGAACTGGGACCGCTTTCTGAGCCATGTCGATGACGGCGGCACCGCGCCGGGGCCGCGCGGCTATAATGCCGAGGCCGCGCGTGCCCGGGTCATCGGGGCGCTGCGCGATCTGGGCCCGGGTCTGGGGGATGTGGCGCTGCGCTGCTGCTGCTATCTGCAAGGGCTGGAACGGGCCGAGAAAAAGATGGGCTGGTCGGCGCGGTCGGGCAAGATCGTGCTGCGCATCGCGCTGCAACGCCTCAAGCGGCATTACGAGAGCCTGGGCGAGGCGGGCGGCCTGATCGGCTGAGTCAGCCGCCCACGATCCAGCCCACGCCGAAGGCCACCACGGCGCAGACCGTGCCGACCAGCACGGTCTCGCCGACGCTGCGCCAGAGCCGTTCGCCGCTGGCATGCCAGCGCAGGAGACCCAGCAGTACGAGCGCCACGCCCGTTGCGATGATCGACAGTTGCGTGGTGGCCGCTGTCGCCTCGAACAGAAGGTAGGGCATGAGGGGGACCGCGCCGAAGGTGATGAAGGCAGCGAAGGTAAAGCTGCCGTTGCGCGCCGGGCTTTCGCCGTCGGGATCGCGCAGGCCGGTTTCTTCGGCGAGGATCATCTCGGCCATCACCTGCGGGTGGCGGGTGAAGATCTGCGCCGCATCCGCTGCGTCCTGCGGCGAGAGCCCCTTGGCGCGCAGGATTTCGGCCAGACGCGCGCGCTGGTGGTCGGGGGTCTCAAAGCTGCGGCGACGCTCCTCGGCGCGGCGGGCGCGGTAGAGGTCGTGCTGGGCGCGCAGCGACAGGAATTCGCCGAGGCCCATGCTGACCCCGTCGGCGAAGAGATTGGCGAGGCCGAAGAGCAGCACGGCGATGGCACCGACCTCGGCCACGCCTTCGGCCTGCGCGCCGGCGAATCCGGCGACGATGGCGAAGGTGGTGACGATCCCGTCGGTGCCGCCATAGACGATCTGCTTGAGATATTCCTGAACGCGCCCGAAGCGCGGAGGAGTGGGCGCGGGGGCCTGCCTCGCCATGGGATGCCTCTGCGTGTTGGCGCGTGGGTGCGGTCAGCATAGGCGGGTGCGAGGAGCCTGCAAGGGAAAGCGTGATAGTTTCCACTTGCGTCGAGGCTGGGAAGGCATAACTTTCGCGTATGAATATCACCCTGCGGCAACTCACCTATTTCAAGGCGCTGAGCGAGCAGCGCAATTTTGGCCGGGCGGCGGAGGCGGTGAACATCTCGCAGCCCGCGCTCTCGGTGCAGATCCGCGAGATGGAGGCTGCACTTGGCGCGAAGCTGGTCGAGCGGCGGGCGCGCGACGTGGTTCTGACGCCGTTCGGGCGGCGCATTCTGGACCATGCCGAGCGGGTACTGGGCGAGATGCAGGCGCTTGGCGATGCCGCGCGCTGGCAGGGCGGGTTGGCGGGGCGGCTGTCGCTGGGGATCATTCCGACGATTGCGCCCTATATCCTGCCCGGCGTGCTGGAGGCGCTGCGCAGCGGTGACATCTCGCTGGATGTGCAGGTGCGCGAGGCGCGCACCGAGCAGCTGATCGCCGAGGTGCAGAGCGGACAACTCGATGCCGCGATCATGGCGCTGCCGGTGCCGGGCGAGGGATTGCAGGCGCGAGCCCTCTTCAAGGACCGGTTCCTGCTGGCGGGGAGTGCGGCGCGGCTCGATGCACTGGGGCAGGGGGCGGAGGCGCTGCGGCCGATGTCGCTGACCCATAGCCCGCTCTTGTTGCTGGAGGATGGCCATTGCCTGACCGATCAGGCGCTGGAAGTGTGCGGGCGGGGCCGGGGCCATGCGCAGATCGACATGGGGGCGTCATCGCTGGGTACGCTGTCGCGGCTGGTGGCGGCGGGGTTCGGCCTGACGCTGATGCCGGAACTGGCGGCGGCGACCGAATCGCGCGCGGCACCGGGGATGCAATTGCGCCGCTTTGCGCCACCGGAGCCTTACCGTGAGGTCGCGCTGGTGCGGCGGGCGAGCACGGAGGACGCCAGCTGGTTCGCGGAACTGGCCGATCTTCTGGGCACGGTCGGCGGTGGGCTGATCACGCAGGCGCGCGATGCGGGCGCGGCGGCCCGCGCCACGGGTGACGCGGGCCTTTGACCGTCGGGACACTCACTCACAGGCGATGGTACTCATTACCCGTATTGCATGCGCCGGGATGCGGCCTTGCATCACTGGCACTCACCATCGCCATGTCTTATACTAGGGAGACCTTACCAAATCATTCGCGGGGAAAAATTCGTGCGCGATCTCAAACTGCCCGCCGGGCGCCACCCCGAAAAGGCGCATCGGCCCGACAATGCCCAACCGAAAAAGCCCGGCTGGATTCGCGTCAAGGCGCCGACCAGCAAGGGGTATTTCGAAACCCATAAGATCATGCGTGAGCACAAGCTGGTGACGGTCTGCGAAGAGGCAGGCTGTCCCAATGCGGGCGAATGCTGGGCGCAGGGGCACGCCACGATGATGATCATGGGCGAGATCTGTACCCGGGGCTGCACGTTCTGCAACGTGGCGACCGGCAAGCCGCAGGCGCTCGATGTGTTCGAGCCGGGGCGTGTGGCGGACGGGGTGCAGAAGCTGGGGCTGAACCACGTGGTGATCACCAGCGTCGACCGCGATGATCTCGACGATGGCGGCGCGGAGCATTTCGCCCAGACCATCCGCGCGATCCGGCATCGCACGCCGGGCACCACGATCGAGATCCTGACGCCGGATTTCCTGCATTGCGAGGACAGCGTGCTGGAGACGGTGGTGGCGGCGAAACCGGATGTTTTCAACCACAACCTCGAGACCGTGCCGGGGCTTTATCCATCGGTGCGCCCCGGCGCGCGGTATTTCCACAGCTTGCGGCTGTTGCAGCGGGTGAAGGAGCTGGATCCGACGATGTTCACCAAATCGGGGATCATGGTCGGGCTGGGCGAGGATCGCCAGTCGGTGCATCAGGTGATGGATGACATGCGCGCGGCGGATGTGGATTTCCTGACCATCGGGCAATATCTGCAGCCGACGCCCAAGCATCACGCGCTGGATCGGTTCGTGCATCCGGACGAATTCGCGGCCTATGAAAAGGCGGCTTATGGCAAGGGGTTCCTGATGGTGTCGGCCACGCCGCTGACGCGGTCAAGCTATCACGCGGGCGATGATTTCGCGCGGTTGCAGGCGGCGCGCAACGCCAAGCTGGCGTAAGCGGGGCCGGGGCCGGAGGGGGCGCTGCCCCCGTCGCCTGACGGCGACTCCCCCGGAATATTTCTGGCAAGATGAAGCGGATGCAAAAAGGGCCGGTCGTGGTGACCGGCCCTTTTGGTGTCGCATTGTCTGGGTTCAGCGGCCCCAGGTGCGGACCGGGCCGCAATCCATGTGGACGAAGTTGGAGCCGGAATACCTGCCAACACCGCCGCCGCCGCAGGCCACGCCCGCGCGGTAGATCTGGCTGACCGAGCGGCTGCCGAGACGCAGATCGGCGGCCTCGCCGATGAGGTGGCGGGAATTTTTGGCGACACCGCGCGAGCGCGAGCGCAGCATGGCGTTGGTCTTGGCGCTGCGATAGCCGCTGAGCAGGGTATAAGGCTCGCTCGCGTCCAGAAGGTTATGGCTGGCGGCCATGATGTCGATCGTGCGGGTGTCGATGGTTTTCACGTCATTCGTGCGCCAGTCGCGCATGAAAAGCGAGATTTCATTGAGCGCCTCGCGGATATAATTGCCCTCGATCCAGTAGATCGTGTCGAGCCGTTCACCGGTGCGGGGCGAGACCATGCGCAATCGTCGGATGTCGCCGGCGCCGCGCAGGAAGCCTGCAGCCTGGCCGAATGTCGGTGCTGCGGTGAGTGCCGTGGCCGCGAATGCGGTGAGTATCCCACGGCGAGAGATGCCAGTCGAGCTGAATTCTGTCATAGTTTCAAGCGCCTGTCCCGTCGCCTACCTGCGGCCGCTGTCCCGCGACCTTTGATTTCATCCCCGGATGCCCGAGTTGTATGACATAACGAGAATCATCAACCAAGCCCTGATTTGACGCATCGCGTGAGTAGCAAGCAATTTCGGCAGAATTTCGCGCATAATTTCCGGTTTGTGGCCAGATTGCGCGAACCCTGCCGTGATCCCGTCACGCACGCGCGGTTCTCCCCAGATGTGACAGGAAAAGATTAGGAAAAAATTGAGAGCGGTGCGGTTTGTTGCTTATATGAGGGGAACAGGAAACGCGATTTCGGGGATTTACATGATGTTGGCAGTGTTTCGCCGCGCCTTTGGCGTTCTGACGGTGGTTTCGCTTTTGGCGGCGGGGCTTGTCTGGTCCGGGCCGGCTCGGGCCGATGTGCAAAGCACGGCCTTTCGCCAGGCGGTGGCGGAGGCGGCGGCGCCTGATCGCGATCTCGCGGAATTCTACCGCGAGACCGAGTATCGCCCGGTCTGGACCGACGAGGGGAGCACGGCGCAGGCGCGGCGTCAGGCGCTGGTTCAGGCGCTGTCGCAGGCCGGGATGCACGGTCTGCCCGAGGCGCGCTATGATCTGGATGGCTTGATGGCGCGGATGGGGGCGGCGCGCTCGCTGCGCGATCTGGGCCTGATCGAGGTGGCGCTGAGCCGGGCCTATCTGGCTTATGCGCGGGATGTGCAATCGGGGGTGCTGGAGCCGGGCCGGGTGGTCTACGAGATCAAGCGCGAGGTGAATGACAGCCCGGCGACGGTGTTGCTGGGGGATCTCGTCCGGGCCGATGCGCCGCGACAGGCGCTGCGCGCGCTGCCGCCGCGCACCAATGAATATGCGCGCCTGATGAAGGAGAAGATGCGTCTTGAGCATCTGATCCGCGAAGGCGGCTGGGGGCCTGCAGTGCCGTCGCAGAAACTGGAGCCGGGGCAGGGCGGGCAGGCGGTGATCGCGCTGCGCAACCGGCTGGTGGCGATGGGCTATCTGCGGCGCAGTGCCAGCACGCTTTATGATGGCGCGATCCAGAGTGCCGTGCAGGAATTTCAGCGCGATCACGGGCTGCAGACGGATGGCATTGCCGGGCCCTCGACGTTGGCCGCGCTCAACCAAAGCGCCACTGAGCGGTTGCAATCGGTGATCGTCGCGATGGAGCGCGAACGCTGGCTGGCGCGGGATCGCGGGACGCGGCATGTGCTGGTGAACCTTACGGATTTCAGCGCGCGCATTCTCGACAATGACAGCCTGACGTTTCAGACCCGCGCGGTGATCGGGAAGAATGTCGGCGACCGGCGCAGCCCGGAATTTTCCGACGAGATGGAGCATCTGGTCATCAATCCGACATGGCATGTGCCGCGCTCGATCGCCGTCAAGGAATACCTGCCGCAGATGAAGCGCAATCCCAATGCCGCCGGGCATCTCAAGCTCTATAACCGGAACGGGCGCGAGGTGCCGCGTGGGGCGGTCAATTTCGGGGCCTATAATGCGCGCAACTTCCCCTTCGCGATCAAGCAGCCGCCGTCGTCGCGCAATGCGCTCGGGCTGGTGAAGTTCATGTTCCCCAATAAGTACAACATCTACCTGCATGACACGCCGCAAAAGGCGCTGTTCGAGCGCGAAAAGCGGGATTTCAGCCATGGCTGCATCCGTCTGCAACAGCCCTTTGATTTCGCCTATGAGATCCTGTCGCCGCAGGAGGCCGACCCCAGGGCGTATTTCCATTCGGTGCTGGGCACCGGGCGCGAGACCTATGTGCAACTCGAGCAGCATGTGCCGGTGCATATCATCTATCGCACCGCCTTCACGCAGGCGCAGGGCCGGGTGCAATACCGCGATGACGTCTACCAGCGGGACGCGGCGATCTGGGAGGCGCTGCGCAAGGCGGGGGTTTCACTGGCGACGGTTCAGAGCTAAACACCTCTTCGACGAGAGAGGTGGTGCATGGGCTTCGACATGGATCAAGTGGCCCGCGCGCGGGGCGCAGAGGCCGTCGTCGCGCGGCGTAACGCCGGGTCGGGCGTTGGCGGCTGCGGGTCAATCCACGTCGCGCCCGGTCTACCGATATTCAATCAGGGGGGCGCGGGGCCGGATCGGCGGTTCGCGGGGGCTGCGGGCGGTCAGGGCGGTCAAGGGACTGCGACGTCTCATGAGATTGTTTGACGATGTGGCCAAGTTTAAGAAAACTGTTACAGAACTGACGCACAAGACCTGAAACCCGCCCAGCCCGGGCCGTATTGGAAAGACCCTACCCATGAGCAGCATTCAGGACCGTGTCATCCGCATCATCGCCGAGCAGGCGGTGCTGGAACCTTCAGACGTCACTCTCGACAGCACGCTGGAAGATCTGGGCATCGACAGCCTCGGGCTGGTCGAGAGCATCTTTGCCATCGAGGAAGCGTTCGACATTTCGGTGCCGTTCAACGCGAACGAGCCGTCGGAGAGCGATTTCGACATTTCCTCGGTGCGGACCATCGTGGCGGGGATCGAGCGGCTGATCGCGGAGCAATCGTGAAGCGCGTCGTCATTACCGGGGCAGGCACGATCAATGCGCTCGGCCATGATGTGCCTGCCACGATGGAGGCGATGCGCGAGGGCCGCTGCGGTATCGGTGAGCTGGAGTTTCGCGATGTTGAGCGGCTTTCGATCCGGATCGGCGCGCAGGTCCGGGACTATGATCCCGAGGCACAGTTCAACCGTCAGCAACTGGCGCTCTTCGACCGGTTCACGCAGTTCACGCTGATCGCCGCGCGGCAGGCGATGGCGCAGGCGGGGCTGGAATTCACCGGTGAGCTGGCGGCGCGGGCGGGGGTGATCCTCGGCAATTCGGGCGGCGGCATGACGACGCTCGATGAGAATTACCGCTCGGTCTACGAGGAGGGCAAGAACCGGGTGCATCCCTTCGTGGTGCCCAAGCTGATGAACAACGCCGCCGCGTCGCACCTGTCGATGGAATATAACCTCAAGGGGCCGTCCTTTACGGTCTCGACTGCCTGCGCGTCGTCCAACCATGCGATGGCGCAGGCGTTTCAGATGGTGCATGGCGGGATCACACCGGTGATGGTGACGGGGGGATCCGAGTCGATGCTGTGCTTTGGCGGGGTCAAGGCGTGGGAGGGCCTGCGCGTGATGAGCCGCGACGCCTGTCGCCCGTTTTCGGCCAATCGCAACGGTATGGTGCAGGGCGAGGGGGCGGCGATCTTCGTCTTCGAGGAGTTGGAGCATGCCCGCAAGCGCGGTGCCGAGATATTGGCCGAGGTGGCGGGGTTCGCGATGACCTCGGATGCGTCCGACATCGTGATGCCGTCGAAACAGGGGGCGGCGCGGGCCATTCAGGGGGCGCTGCGCGATGCCCGGGTCAACCGCGAGGATGTGGGCTATATCAACGCCCATGGCACCGGCACCGCCGCCAATGACAAGACCGAAAGTGCGGCTGTGGCGGATGTGTTTGGGGCGCATGCCGACACGCTGATGATTTCGTCCACGAAGTCGATGCATGCGCATCTGATTGGCGGCACCGGGGCGGTGGAATTGCTGGCCTGTATCATGGCGCTGCGCGACGGGGTCATCGCGCCCACCATCGGCTATGAGGAGCCGGACCCGGAATGCGCGCTCGACGTGGTGCCCAACGTGGCGCGCGAGGCACATGTCGATGTG
The DNA here is from genome assembly GCF_900109855.1 of Roseovarius tolerans. Lineage (GTDB taxonomy): Bacteria > Pseudomonadota > Alphaproteobacteria > Rhodobacterales > Rhodobacteraceae > Roseovarius > Roseovarius tolerans. The sequence goes on from NZ_FOBO01000001.1 coordinate 246,351, forward strand.
GCGCTGAGCAATGCCTTTGCCTTTGGCGGGCTGAATGCGGTGCTGGCGCTTAGGCGGTTCGGGTAGGGGGAATTTTGGCCTGTTGCTGCCGTTGACCGCTTCACTCATGCGCGGAATCAAGGCCGAAGGCCGCCGCGCATCGCCGGGCCGCCCCCCGGCACGGCGATTTGGCTGCAACCTGCTCTGCGCTCGGATGTTTTTCGGGCTTGGCTGAGATAAAGCGCTACAAAACTGACGTTAGATCGCCGCACCGCGGCCCGTCGATGCGCGGCTCACGACAACGGCAGCTTCAGGCCCATCCAGGCAAAACCTGCCCCAACGCAAAACTCCCCCGGCGAAAGCCGGAGGAGGCATGTCTTGCCTAGTCTGGATCGGGCCTGTGCCCGGCTCAGTTCGACAGTTCGGATGCCGCGTCATAGGCGGCGGTAAAGCCGGCGAGCGAGGCGTCGATGCGCACGGTCTGGTCGGGGGCCTGGGCCGGGACGATCTGGATGGTCGCCTTCACGCCACGCTTGAGCGCGTCGACTTCCGGCTGGGTCAGGCCGATGCGGGCGAAACAGCCGCCCATGGTGCAGAACGAATAGGCATAGCTCTTGGCCTTGCCGCCGTCGACCGATAGCTTGACCTCTTCCGAGAGCAGTGTGCCAAGCGGCACGGCGAGGGTGGCGCCGGCGACGACATTGCCTGCATTGCCCAGCTTGTAGAGGCTGAACTCTGCCACCGGGTTGCCTTCGGACTCGGTCAGAAGCTGGTACATCTGGCACAGTTCGGGGGTGTCTTCGGTCTGGTTGCGGAAACACTTGAGCTGCCAGTCGTCAAAGCTCTCCTTGATGTAAGAGCCGTCCTCCTGCACCTCGCGCCCGGTATCGAGCCCTTGTGCCAGTGCGTTGCCGGTTTCCTGTTCGGCCTGTTCGGTCTGTTCTGTGCTTGGTGCCGTTTCGGCAGGGGCCTCTGCCTCTTGCGCGCCGACAGTGGTGCCAAGCGCGAGCAGGGCGGCGATGGACAGGCGTGAAATGAACTTGGACATTGGTTCCCCATTACATGGTCGGTTGATTTGGTGCGATTTAACATGTCATGCGCGCGCTGTCAGGCGCAAAACATGGGACGCTGTCAGGCCCGTGGCGGGTTTTCGCGCGGATCGCCGGTTGCGTCAATCCTGTGACGGCCCGGCCCGCCATGGTCGGGACAAAAAGAAAGAGGCCTTGCGGCCTCCTTCCTGTTTCTCCCCGTCGGACTGGCCGACTTAGTTATTGAAGCGAAAGCTAGGACAGAAACCGGCATGCGTCAACAGGCTATGTCGCAAGCGCCGGAAAAAAGGCCGCACCCGGGGGGCGCGGCCAGTCTGACAGGGAGGAATGCCCGGAACCAGAGGACATTCGGCCCCGGGCATGAATTCAGACTGGCACAGAAAGGTTAACTTTGTATGGTCAAGCCGTGACGATTTCTGGACGAGGGTAGTGAGCCGTGAACAATTCCATTTTCATAGGCGGCGGCGGGCCGGACTATTCCGAGCCGCAGGGCCTTTTGCTCAAATACGCCAACCGGCACGGGCTTGTGGCCGGGGCGACGGGCACGGGCAAGACGGTGACGCTGCAGATCCTCGCCGAAGGGTTCTCGGATGCGGGCGTGCCGGTGATCCTGTCGGATATCAAGGGTGACGTGTCGGGCATGGCGGTGGCGGGCAGCCCCGACCACAAGCTGCATGGCCCGTTCACCGAACGCGCGGAAAAGATCGGGTTCGAGGCGTTCCGCTATGACAGTTTTCCGGTGGTGTTCTGGGATCTGTTCGGCGAGCAGGGCCACCCGGTTCGCACCACGATCGCCGAGATGGGGCCGCTCTTGCTGTCGCGTCTGCTGGGTCTGTCGGATGCGCAGGAAGGCGTGCTCAACATCGCGTTTCGCGTGGCCGACGAAGAGGGAATGCCGCTGCTCGATCTCGATGACATCCGGGCGCTGCTGCTCTGGGTGGGTGAGAATGCGGATGAGTTGTCGCTGCGCTATGGCAATGTGGCGGCGGCCTCGGTGGGGGCGATTCAGCGGTCGCTGCTGGTGCTGGAAAACCAGGGGGCGGCGCATTTCTTTGGCGAACCGGCGCTTGATCTGGCCGATCTGATGCAGGTCACGCCCGAGGGGCGCGGCCATGTCAACATCCTTGCCGCTGACCGTCTGGTGCAGTCGCCGCAGCTTTATGCCACCTTCCTGCTGTGGCTCCTGTCGGAACTCTTTGAGACGTTGCCCGAGGTGGGCAACCCCGACAAGCCGAAGCTGGTCTTTTTCTTCGACGAGGCGCATCTTCTGTTCGATGACGCGCCCAAGGTGCTGGTGGACAAGGTCGAGCAGGTGGCGCGGCTCATTCGCTCCAAGGGGGTGGGGGTGTATTTCATCACCCAGAATCCCGATGACGTGCCCGAGGATGTGCTGGGGCAATTGGGCAACCGATTTCAGCATGCGTTGCGCGCCTTTACCGCGCGCGATCAAAAGGCGTTGCGCCGGGCCGCGGAAACCTATCGCCCCAATCCGAGGTTCGATACCGGCGACGCGATCCGTGACGTTGGCGTGGGCGAGGCTGTGACCTCGATGCTGGAGGGCAAGGGGGTGCCGGGGGTGGTCGAGCGCACGCTCATTCGCCCGCCCGCGACGCAGCTTGGCCCCTGTGACCCCGAGACCCGGCGTGCGTTGATCGCCGCCTCGCCGGTGGCGGGTAAATACGACACCGCGATCGACCGGCATTCGGCGCATGAGATGCTGGCCGAACGGGCCGAGGCGGCGGCGAAGGCGGCCGAAGCAGCCGAGGCCGAGGTGGCGGCGGAAGAAGAGAAGGCCCGCGAGTTCAAGGCCGCGCGCCGCTATTCCGGCGGGGCGAGCCCGGGGCGTGCGCGCCGGGTGTCGGGCTCGGACGGGATCGGCGGGGCGCTGGCCTCGGCGCTGGTCAAGGAGCTGAAGGGCACCACGGGGCGGCGCATCGTGCGCGGTATTCTGGGCGGGCTCTTCAAGGGGCGTTGACGCGCGCGCGGCGGATACGGTAGGCGTGCCGCAGCGCTTGACTTTCACGCGGCAGGCCGCCATAGCACCCCAACCGACATTTCCTGCCGCGTGAGCAGCACGGCCCCTGAAACGGGGCGACCCATATGAAATGTCGCGGACCTGTTCCCAAAATCACGCGTGGGGCCAAACACCTGTCGGAAGGCGGGGGCAATCGGCCCTTTGTCTTGGCCCGTCAGGTGCAACCACGACGACCGGGCGGTGATCTTTGCCGCCTGCACCGGGCTTTGGGCAGATGTCCTGGCCCCCGAAAGGATACGATTTGAACCTCTTTGACGAAATGGGCCTGCCCCAATCGCTCACCCGCAAGCTGGCCGCGTCTGGCATCACCGAACCCACCCCGATCCAGACCCATGCCATTCCGCATGCCCTGAACGGCGAGGATGTGCTGGGCCTTGCGCAGACCGGCACCGGCAAGACCATGGCCTTTGGCCTGCCGCTGATTACCGCGCTGATGGAGGCGCCGGGCAAACCCGCGCCCAAGACGATCCGCAGCCTGATCCTTGCGCCGACGCGCGAGTTGGCCGGGCAGATCCGCGACGCGCTTTTGCCGCTGGTCAAGGACAGCCCGATCAAGATCAACCTCGTGGTCGGCGGCGCGTCGATCAATCCGCAGATCAAGCGGCTGGATCAGGGAACCGATATCCTGGTGGCGACACCGGGCCGGTTGCTCGACCTTATCGACCGCCGTGCCGTGCGGCTCGACGCCGCGCGGTTCCTCGTGCTCGACGAGGCCGATCAGATGCTCGATCTGGGCTTTATCCACGCGCTGCGCCGGATCGCTGGGCTGCTGGCCGCCGAGCGTCAGACCATGCTCTTTTCAGCGACCATGCCCAAGCAGATGGAAGAGATCGCGAGCAGCTATCTGACCCATCCCAAGCGGGTGCAGGTCAGCCCTCCGGGCAAGGCCGCCGACAAGGTCACGCAAGAGGTGCATTTCATCGCCAAGGCCGCCAAGCCCGATCTGCTGATCGAGCTTCTGGGCAAGCACAAGGGCGAGTTGGCGCTGGTTTTCGGTCGCACCAAGCACGGCTCTGACAAGCTGGCGCGCAAGCTGGAGCAGGCCGGATTCTCGGTCGCCGCGATCCATGGCAACAAGAGCCAGGGCCAGCGCGAACGGGCGCTCAAGGCGTTCCGGGATGGTCAGGTCAAGGTACTCGTGGCCACCGACGTGGCGGCGCGCGGCCTTGATATTCCGGATGTGAAACACGTCTACAATTTCGAGTTGCCGAACGTGCCAGACAACTATGTCCACCGCATCGGGCGCACTGCGCGCGCGGGCAAGGACGGGGCGGCGATCGCGTTTTGCGCACCCGACGAGATGGGCGAATTGAAGGATATCCAGAAGGTTCTGGGCACCACGATCCCGGTGGCCTCGGGCCGTCCGTGGGAAGTGCTGCCCGATCCCAAGGAGAAGAAACCGCAGGGCCGTGGCGGGCCGCGTCGTCGCGGTGGCGGCGGTGGTGGCTTTGGCGGCGGTGCCGGGGAGGGCAAACCCGGCGGCGGGCGGCGTCGCGGTGGCGGTGGCGGCCGGGCCCGGTCGAACGCGGCGTAAGCGCGGGGGATTGGGCTGGGGTGGACCTTTGCCGTTAACGAGATGAGCCGCGCGGGGCAGAGCTTGAACGGAAGCGTGAGGCCAAGACCTGCGCTGCTATCCCCGCGACAGCCGCGCCGCGCGCCCGCCCCGGCGCTTTTTCAGCAATCCGGCGCGGTCGGGCAGGGCGGCCATCACCTCGCGCCGCTCGGTGCCGCTCATCTTCGACCAGCGGGTGATCTCGTCGATCGAGCGCAGGCAGCCGGTGCAGATCCGTGCCTCGGGGTGCACCACGCAGACCCGCACGCAGGGGCTTTCGACCTCGTCGCGCTGCCATGGTGTTTCATCCGTCATGCTCTGCCCTCATGTGTCCCATCCGGTCCAGCACCCCTTGCAGGATATAGGATGCGGCGACGCTGTCGATCACCTCGGAACGACGCTTTCGTGTCGCATCCGCCTCCAGCAGGGCGCGTTCGGCGGCCACGGTGGACAGGCGTTCGTCCCAGAAGCTGATCGGCAGATCGGAGAGCCGTTCCAGATTGCGGGCAAAGGCGCGGGTGGATTGGCACCTTGGGCCCTCGCTGCCATCCATGTTGCGCGGCAGGCCGAGGATGATCCCGCCCACCTCGCGCGCCGCGATGACCTTTAGCAGATGCGCGGCATCGAGGGTGAATTTCTGACGCTTTACCGTCTCATGCGGGCTGGCCACCGACCAGAGCCGGTCCGAGAGCGCGACGCCGATGGTCTTGGTCCCCAGATCGAGACCCATCACGGCCCGCGCGCGCGGCAGCGCGGCGGCGAATTCGGCGATATCCTCGACGATCACTCTGCCACGCCCGCGTTCTCTGCCGCCGCCCGCACGGTGGCAAGGCGACGCGGGAAATCAGCAAAGACCGCCTGCGCTTCGGACCAGATGCGGCGGGCGCGGTTGGTCTCGCCCAGCACGCCGTAGGCGTTGATCAGCCGCGCCCAGTCTTCGGCGGTGCCGCCCTCGTCGGCCAGACGGCTCGCCAGCCCGGCCACCATGCCGCGGATCATCTCCTGCCGGGCCTCGGGGTCCATCTCTCCTGCAGCCTCGATATCGCCCGCCGAGGGGCCGGGCGCGCTGCCCTGCTGCGGCAGTTCATAGCGTTCGCCCGCGCGCGCCGCCAGTTCCTCGATGCCGGCGCGAATGGGCGGCACCCAGGGCGCGTCGGGTGTGCTCTCCTCCAGCAGGTCGCGCCACAGGCGGAACGCGGTGTCGGGGCGGTCGATCTGCGTCATGTAGAGACCAAGGTAGAAGCGGGCCGTCGGGGCGCGCGGGTCGCGGGCGAGGGCGTCGCGTAGTGCTGCCTCGGCATCGCGCGAGACATAGCCGCTGGTGGCGTTGATCATCAATTCGGCCAGCGTGGCGTAATCCTCGGCGGTGGCCGCCTCGCCCTTCACCTCGATGAGCTGCGCCTGCGCGGTGCGCGCCGCCTCCATGTTGCCGAGCGCTGCCTCGCTGCGCACCAGAAAGCGCAGGCCCTGCTGGTCATTGGGCCGCTCCGCCACCGTCTCGCGCAGCCGCTCGACCAGCGCCATATAGTCGTCGCTGGTGCCATCGGGCAGGCCGGTTTCCTGCGGGGCAAAGCGGGCTTCGGCCGCTTCCTGGTCCAGTCGTTCGGCGCGCGCGGCCTCGGAATTGGCGATCCGGGTGGCCATGGGCAGATCGCCGTAACCCGGCGCGCCGATCTGCGAATAAAGCAGCACGCCACCGCCGGTGATCACCGCCACCACCGCACCGGCCATCGCCATCCCAAGCGCCTTGGGCTGCCCGCCGCTCTCGCCGCCCGCACGCAGTAGTGCGTCGGCGGCGAGGATCTTGCGCGAAATCTCGGCGCGCAGCCGTTCGGCATCCTCGGCCTCCAGCACGCCGCGCTTGAGGTCGCGGTCGATCTCGCGCAGCTGATCGCGGTAGACGTCGAGGTCATAGGCTGCGGGCGGTGCCTCGCCCACGCGACCACGCATGAGGGTCAGCCCCAGAATGGCCCCGACCCCGATCGCAAGGGCCGCCACGATGATCCAGAATGCCATGATCTCTCCTTGGGTGGTTGATCCCATGTAACGACACGCGCGCGCGGAAAAAAGAGGCATATGGTCACTTGGCCGTGGTCGCCCCGCGCTCCGATGTCGCAATGTCGCTATTGATGCTGAAATCGCCGCGCCGGGTATCCTTTCCTAAGCCCGTCCATCGCATTACGGTGCCAGCCGCAAACCCGTTGCGAATCCACCAACCCCGAGAGCGCGCATGAAACACTATTCCGCCTTTGCCGTCGCCCGCGAAGCCCTGCGTTACCACATGGGGTGGGAGCGCGCCTGGGCCTCGCCCGAGCCGAAGAAGAAATACGATGTCATCATCGTGGGCGCGGGCGGGCACGGTCTGGCCACGGCCTATTACCTCGGCAAGAATTTCGGCATCACCAATGTCGCGATTTTGGAGAAGGGCTGGCTGGGGGGCGGCAATACGGGGCGCAACACCACCATTATCCGCTCCAACTACCTGCAGGACCCCTCGGCGGCGATCTATGAGAAATCCCGCTCGCTCTATGAGACGCTGAGCCAGGATTTCAACTACAACATCATGTATTCGCCGCGCGGCGTGATCATGCTGGCGCAGACCGAGCATGAGGTGCGCGGCTATCAGCGCACGGCACATGCCAACGCCTTGCAGGGCGTGACCACCGAATTCATCTCGCCCGCCCGCGTCAAGGAAATCGTGCCGATCATCAATCTCGACGGGCCGCGTTATCCGGTGCTGGGCGGTCTCTGGCAGGCGCGCGCGGGCACCGCGCGGCATGACGCCGTGGCCTGGGGCTATGCGCGGGCCTGTTCGGCCATGGGCATGGACATCATCCAGAAATGCGAAGTCACTGGCATTTCCCGCGACAGGGGCAAGGTCACCGGTGTCACCACCAATCGCGGCGACATCGCCTGTGACAAGCTGGGGCTGGTCGTGGCCGGTCACTCCGGCCACCTCGCCGATATGGCAGGCTTCCGCCTGCCGATCGAAAGCGTGGCGCTGCAAGCCCTCGTCTCCGAGCCGATCAAGCCCTGCATGGATTGCGTCGTCATGGCCAACACCGTGCATGGCTACATGAGCCAGTCCGACAAGGGCGAGATGGTGATCGGCGGAGGCACCGACGGCTACAACAACTACACGCAGCGCGGCTCGTTCCACCATGCCGAGGAAACCGTGCGCGCGCTGGTCGAGACCTTCCCGATGGTCGCGCGCCTCAAGATGCTGCGCCAATGGGGCGGGATCGTGGACGTGACCGGTGACCGCTCGCCGATCCTCAGCAAAACGCCCGTCGACGGCATCTTCATCAACTGCGGCTGGGGCACGGGTGGCTTCAAGGCGATCCCCGGCTCCGGCTGGGGCTTTGCCGAACTGATGGCCAAGGGCCACTCGCCGCTCTGCGACGAGTTCGGTCTGGACCGGTTCTATCAGGGCCGGTTCATTGACGAATCCGTCGCCGCTGGCGTCGCGCACTAAGGAGGACTTGACCCATGCTGATCCTCACCTGCCCCTGCTGCGGCGTTACGGGCGAAGAGACCGAATTTCATCAGGGCGGCGAGGCGCATCTCAAGCGCCATGGCCCCGGCGCGTCGGATGACGAGTTTCACACCTATATGTTCGCCAAGGAAAACCCCAAGGGCGTGCATTTCGAGCGGTGGCGGCACAATAATGGCTGCGGCAAGTGGTTCCACGCGGCGCGCGATACGGTGACGCTGGAGGTCTACGGCACGTACCCCGCGCAAACGCTGGAGCCGCCGCAGGACATCCGCGACGCGATCACCGCCAAGCGCCCCGGCTGGACATGGCGGGACTTCGCATGACCCTTCATCTTGCCAAAAATACTCACAAAACAACGCCCGCCCGCCGGGCCCGAGGGTTCAAGACATGAGCACACGTCTGGCCAAGACCGGTCGCCTCGTCGATCACAGCCGCGCCATCGAATTCACCTTCAACGGCAAGCGCCTGAAGGGCCATCCCGGCGATACGCTCGCCTCGGCGCTGCTGGCGAATGATCAGATGCTGGTGGGCCGGTCGTTCAAGTATCACCGCCCGCGCGGTATCGTGGCGAGCGGGGCCGAAGAGCCCAATGCGCTTGTCGGTCTGGGCGAAGGCACCCGGTTCGAGCCCAATCAGCGCGTCACCACGACCGAATTGTTCGACGGGCTGACCTGCATCAGCCAGAACCACTGGCCGAGCCTCGATTTCGATATCGGCGCGGTCAACACACACCTGTCGCGCTTCCTGCCTGCGGGCTTTTACTACAAGATGTTCATCCATCCCCGCCCGTTCTGGAAACATGTCTACGAGCCGTTCATCCGTCAGTCGGCGGGTCTGGGCAAGGCGTCCAATCCCGGTGATCCGGACCGGTATGAGCATTTCTATTACTTCTGTGACGTGCTCGTGGTGGGCGGCGGTGTCGCTGGTCTGCAGGCGGCACTCGCGGCGGCAGAGGCCGGATCAAAGGTCATGCTGATCGAGCAGACCGCCCATTGGGGCGGGCGGTCGCCTGTGGATGGTGGAGAGGTGGACGGCCAGCCGGTCGCGGAGTGGGTCGATGCCACGATTGCTAAACTGCAAGGCATGCCCAACGTCACCCTGCGCAATCGCTGCATGGGTGCAGGGGTCTACGATCAAGGCTATGCGCTCGGCTATGAGCGTGTTGCCGATCACACCCCCGGCAGCGATGCCCCCCGCCACCGCCTCTGGCGCATCCGCGCAGGCCAGATCGTGACCGCCACTGGCGCCATCGAGCGGCCGCTGAGCTTTGCGGGCAACGATGTTCCCGGCGTCATGCTCGCCTCGGCCATTCGCGATTACGCGGTCGATTTCGGTGTCTCCATCGGTGATCGCACCGTGGTTGTCACTAACAATGACGACGCCTATCGCACCGCCATCACGCTCAAGCAGCTTGGCCTTGAAATCCCCGTCATCCTCGACGCCCGTCAATCGGGCGGCGGTGCCTTGGCCGATGAGGCGCGCGCGCTTGGCATCCGCGTCGAGAACGGCAAGGGCATCGCAAAGGTCAAGGGCGGCAAGCGCGTGACCGGCGTCGCCATCTGCGCGCAGGCGGGCGAAGGCGCGGTGCTGGAAGAGATCGCATGCGACGCGGTCGCGATGTCAGGCGGCTGGTCGCCGGTTGTGCACCTCTGGTCGCATTGCGGTGGCAAGCTCATTTGGGACGAGGCGAGCGCGCATTTCCGCCCCGACCCGGATCAACCGCCGAAAGGCGCCAAGGGCGAGGGTTTCGTGATCCCAGCCGGGGCGGCCAATGGCGCGGGCGATCTGGCCAGTGTCGTGTCCGATGCGCATGCCGCAGGGCAGGCGGCGGCCAAGGCCATGGGCCATAAGCCGAAGGGCAAGGCCCCCAAGGCCAGCACTTCGGAGGAGGCCCCGATGCAGCCCGTCTGGCTCATGCCGCAGGGTGCGGGCATCAAGCTGCGGATGAAATCCTGGCTTGATTACCAGAACGATGTGAAGGTGTCGGACGTGCAACTCGCCGCGCGCGAAGGCTATGAGAGCGTCGAGCATGCCAAGCGTTACACCACGCTCGGCATGGCCACGGATCAGGGCAAGCTGAGCAATATCAACGGGTTGGCTATCCTGTCGGATGCGCTCAACCAGCCTATTCCGCAGACCGGCACGACCACCTTCCGCCCGCCCTATACGCCGATTTCTCTGTCGTCGATCGCGGGCGAGGCCAAGGGCGAGATCTTTCAGCCGATCCGCAAGACCCCGATGCATGGCTGGCACGAGGCCAATGGCGCGGATTTCGAGCCGGTCGGGCAATGGCGTCGCCCCTATTGCTTTCCGAAGGGCGAAGAGGGTCGCCACGAGGCCGTGAACCGCGAGATCAAGCAGACCCGGGCCAGCCTTGCGCTGCTCGATGCCTCGACCCTTGGCAAGATCATAGTCAAGGGACCGGATGCGGGCCGCTTCATGGACGTGCTCTATACCAACATGATGTCCACGCTGAAGCCGGGGCGCTGCCGCTACGGCCTGATGTGCAACGAGAACGGCTTTCTGATGGATGACGGTGTGGTGGCGCGGCTGGATGAGGAGACGTTCCTTGTCCACACCACCACTGGCGGGGCGGAATCGATCCATGGCCACATGGAAGACTGGCTGCAATGCGAATGGTGGGACTGGAAGGTCTATACCGCCAATGTCACCGAGCAATATGCGCAGGTGGGCGTTGCGGGGCCGAATTCGCGCAAGGTGATCGAAAAGCTGACCGAGGACGATATCAGCGCCGATGCGCTGACCTTCATGGGCTGGACCGAGATCACCGTGGCGGGCATACCGGCGCGTGTGTTCCGCATTTCCTTTGCCGGTGAGCTGAGTTTCGAGCTGTCGGTGCCCGCAAGCCATGGTCGCGCCCTCTGGGATGCGCTGCTGGAGGCGGGCGAGGAATACGGGGTCATGCCCTACGGAACCGAGGCGATGCACGTGATGCGCGCCGAGAAGGGGTTCATCATGATCGGGGACGAGACGGACGGCACGGTCATCCCGCAGGACCTGAACATGGACTGGGCGATTTCCAAGAAGAAAGACGACTATCTTGGCAAACGCGCGCAGGAGCGTGAGCATATGGCCGATCCCAACCGCTGGAAGCTGGTAGGGCTGGAGACGCTCGAGGGTGAGGTGCTGCCTGATGGGGCCTATGCGACGGCCCCGGGCACGAACGCCAACGGTCAGCGCAATACGCAGGGCCGCGTGACCTCCACCTACCACTCGCCCACGCTTGGGCGTGGCATCGCCATGGGGCTTGTGCATCACGGGCCGGACCGCATGGGCGAGGTGCTGGAATTCCCAAAGGTCGACGGCGGTATCGTCAAGGCGAAGATCGTCGATCAAGTATTTTACGACAAGGATGGGGAGAAGCAGAATGTCTGAGGCCATAACCCCCCTGAACGGGGCCCGCTTCGAGGGGCTCGCCACGATTGAGGACGCGGGCCTGACCGGTATGATCACCCTGCGTGGCGATCTGTCGTCGAAAGAGGTGAAGGCGGCGGTTCAAAACGCCGTCGGCCTCGACATTCCCGCGCAGCGTCAGGCGCTGAGCGGGCAGGGAACCGCCGTGCTGTGGATGTCGCCGGACGAGCTCTTGCTGATGTGCCCTTATGCCGAGGTGGCGCAGATCATCGCGGCGCTGGAAGGGGCCCTCAAGGGTCAGCATTTCCTAGTCGCCAACGTGTCGGACGCGCGCACCTTCTTGCACGTTTCGGGGCCGGGTGCGCGCGAAACCGTCGCCAAGCTCTGCCCGGTGGACCTGTCGGAGGCCGCCTTTACCCCCGGCATGTTCCGACGCACCCGCATGGCGCAGGTGCCCGCCGCGTTCTGGCTGGATGAGGCGGGCACGTTCCACCTGATCTGCTTCCGCTCGGTGGCGGATTATGCCTTCAACCTGTTGAAAACCTCAGCACTTCCTGGGGGGGGTGTGGGGGTTTACGGCTGAGCCCCGCCAATCCCGACGGAAAAACTCTGCCCCAACAGGGTTGACCTTTGCCTGATCCGCCCACCATGTAAGGGCATCGGATTTCAACACCAACGAACAGGGGGCATACCCATGGCTTTCGAACTTCCCGACCTTCCGTATTCGCACGATGCGCTCGCCGATCACGGCATGAGCCGCGAGACGCTGGAATATCACCACGACATCCACCACAAGGCCTATGTCGACAACGGCAACAAGGCCGTCGCCGGCACCGAGTGGGAAGGCAAATCGGTCGAAGAGATCATCAAGGGCACTTATGACCCCAAGGCTGTCGCGCAGTCGGGCATCTTCAACAACGCCTCGCAATACTGGAACCACAACCAGTTCTGGGAGATGATGGCCCCCGGCGGCACCGGCATGCCCGGCGAGCTTGAAAAGGCGATCACCGATAGCTTTGGCTCGCTCGACAAGTTCAAGGAAGATTTCGCCGCCGCAGGGGCCGGTCAGTTCGGCTCCGGCTGGGCGTGGCTTGTGAAAGACACCGATGGCAGCCTCAAGGTGACCAAGACCGAGAACGGCGTCAACCCGCTCTGCTTTGGCCAGACAGCGCTTCTGGGCTGTGACGTGTGGGAGCATTCCTACTACATCGACTTCCGCAACAAGCGTCCGGCCTATCTCCAGAACTTCCTCGACAACCTGGTGAACTGGGAAAACGTCGCATCGCGCATGTGATCCCGGGCCTGACCCGATCGCAGAAGGCCCGCCAAATTGGCGGGCCTTTTTTGTTGCGTGTCACTGAGTAGATCTTTGATCCGACGTGGTTTTCTGACGGAACCTTGAGCCCTTCCAAACGTTTTTCTTATGAAGCCAAGTACAAAGGAGGTGCCCTATGGCCGAGCGTGTGAAATCAAAGGATGGCAGCCGGGAGACCGAAGAAATCCTCGGCGAAAAACCTGAGAACTTGCGAAAGGCACCCTCTGTCGCGGGCCGCACAGGGGGCGAGATTGCCCGCAAGGTCGGCACCCGCGATGAGAAGAAGCGCCATGACGAGACATCAGCTGGGACGACGCGTGGCACGGCGCAGGATCAGGACGAGAGCGGTGACAAGGAGAAGATGTAATGGCGGTTCTGACCAATGGTACATGGGTGTTGATCGCGGACGGGGAAAAAGCGCTGTTCCTGCGCAACTCTCTTGATGCGAGCTCGCCCGCGCTTGACGTCGTGCGCAAGGACGAGCAGGAAAACCCGTCGGATTACGATCAATCCGCCAATCGTCCAGGGCGCAAGCGCGATACCGGGGTTGGGCAGAGTTCGGCCATGGATGACACCGATTGGCATGAACTGGCCAAGGAACGCTTTGCGCATGAATTGGGTGACATTCTGTACAAGTACGCGCATCGCGGCGCGTTCGAACGGATCATTCTGGTCGCCACGCCGCCTGTTCTGGGTGACCTGCGGCAGGCGCTGCACAAGGAGGTTCAGGCCAAGGTGGTGGCAGAGATTCCCAAGGACCTCACCCACCACCCGCTCGACAAGATCGAGACCATGCTGAAGACGGAGCTCGACCCCAAGCTCTGAGCCTTTGGCGCGCCGTTCCGTTGCATGACACGTGCGTGGAAACTGCATCGGTTCGGCGCTTTCGCCTTGCCCCTGCCGTCTGCTTACGGCAGCACGGAGGCAGGGCGAACCACAGGGCGGTATTATCATGCGGGAGGCGACCAAAGGGATTATCGCGATGGTCGCAACCTGCACGGTCTGGGGCCTGTCGGGCATTTACTACAAGCTGCTGGATCATATCCCGCCCATCGAAATCCTCGCGCATCGCACGCTGTGGTCTTGCGTGTTCTTCGCCTTCGTTCTGCTGGTCCAAGGGCGAATTTCAGTTCTGGGTCAGGCGCTTGCGGGTCGAAAGTCGATTCTTCTGATCGGTTTTGCGGCGCTGATGATTTCGACCAACTGGTTCGTTTTCATCACCTCGATTCAGATCGGGCGCGCGATGGAGGCCTCACTGGGCTATTACATTTTCCCCTTGGTGGCGGTGCTTCTGGGCGCTATTGCCTTTCGTGAACGTCTTGGAAAGGCGCAGCTTTTCGCCGTGGCGCTTGCGCTCTGTGCGGTCGTGACCCTGACGTGGGGCCTTGGCGTTCCGCCCTGGATCGCGCTGATCCTCGCCACGAGCTTCGGCCTCTATGGCCTTGTGAAAAAGGGGCTTTCGGTCGGTCCCGTGGTGTCGGTCACGGCCGAGGTTCTGCTGCTTTCACCGATTGCGCTGACGGTGTTGTGGTATTTTCATTCGGATGGGCATGGGGCATTCGGTGTCAACTGGCGTGACAGCCTGCTCCTGATGTTTTCCGGCATCCTCACCGGCACGCCGCTGATCATGTTCAGCTATGCCACCAAGCGCGTCACGCTGGCCACCGTCGGGCTGGTGCAATATCTGAACCCGACGCTGCAATTCTTTGTCGCAACGCTGATTTTCCAAGAGGCGTTCAGCTTCTGGCACGCCGTGGCCTTCGCGATGATCTGGACCGCGCTCGCGATCTATACGACCGCGAGCCTGCGTCAGGACAGGGCGGCGCGCAGGGCGATCCTCAAATCCTGAACCGATTCAACAGGTTGCACAAAGCCCCTTAGGCTGTCTGCGGCGAAATCCTCGGCGATGACGTGATCCAGGATTTGCATGAGAGGGGTCCAGTACGAGTCTGTATTCAATAAATAAATCGGCTTTTCATGCAGGCCGAGCTGACGCCATGTCAGGACCTCGAAAAACTCGTCCAGCGATCCCGCGCCGCCGGGCAGGACAACGATGGCGTCGGAATTCATGAACATCACCTTTTTGCGTTCATGCATGGTTTCGGTCACGACATATTGCGTCAGGTCGCGCTTGCCGACCTCCAGACGCACGAGATGCGCGGGGATCACGCCGAAGGTCTTGCCGCCCGCCTGTTGCGCCGCCCGCGCCGTGGCGCCCATGAGGCCGATATCCCCCGCGCCGTAAACCAACCGCCAGCTGTTCTCGGCCAGCATCTTGCCGGTGTCGGTCGCGGCCTGCATATATGTGGGGCGCTTGCCCGGACGTGCGCCGCAAAAGACACAGACGGATCGTTCTGACATGGGATCACTCCGGGCTGAAACGGGTTGCTTTGACCCGTGATAGCCTTGTTGCTATGCTCCGACAACCGGGCGCGGTGCCACGGCAGGGGATGTTGAAAAAAGATGAGGAAATTCGCCGGTTTAGGGGCTGGGCCTGCTGCGGGTGCCGTTGCTCTGGCGGTGGCGGCCCTGGTCGCCGCGGGGATCTATATCTATCGCGGCGATACGCCGGGCGCAGAGGTGACACAGTCGACCGACCCGGCAGCCGAAGCGGAGCCAGCATCCGAGCCCATCAACGCGCCACCCACCCAAGAGGCGCAGGCGGAGCCCGACACGCCCGATATGCCCGCACCGCCGGCCATCGACACGTTTCGGCTGGAGCCGGACGGACAGATGGTGGTCGCCGGTCGTGCCGCCCCCGGCTGGGACGTCTCGATCCTGATCGACGACGAGGACATCGGTATCGCGGCTCCGGACGGGGCCGGAAAATTCGTTCAGTTTCTTGATGTTCCGAGGAGTTCGCAACCTCGGGTCCTGACGTTGCGCATGCGCTCTGCGACGGATGGCACGGAGGTCCGGTCAACCGACGAAATTCTGATCGCGCCGAGGCCGGAACCCGAGATATCTGCGCCCGAAGTGACCGATGCCGCCGTATCTGACGTGACAGATGCCGCAGCGTCAGAGGGCGCCCGGCCCGCCACGGTTGAGGAGGTCGAGACGATAGCCGCGCCCGATGCCGCACCCGCAGACGCGCCTGTCGTAGCCGCTGCGGAGCAAAGGGCCGCCGCGCCGGATGTCACGACACCGCCTGAGCCGCAGCAACCCACGGTGTTGCTCTCCAATGAAAGCGGTGTGCGGGTCCTGCAATCCCCGCAGGAGCGCACGCCGGAGGTCATGTCCTCGGTCGCGCTGGATGCGATCACCTATTCCGAAGCGGGAGAGGTGCAGCTGTCAGGGCGCGGCCGTGGCGAAGGGTTTGTCAGGATTTACCTGGATAACCAGCCGATTACGACCTCGCGAATCGAGGAGGATGGCGGATGGCAAAGCGCGCTGCCGGATGTGGATACGGGCGTCTACACGCTGCGCGTGGACGAGGTCAGCAAGGCGGGCGAGGTCACGTCGCGCGTCGAAACCCCGTTCAAACGCGAAGATGAGGTCATTCTCGCCACCCGCGACCCTAACCCCAACCCCGATGCGCCGCGTCTCGATGTCGTCACGGTGCAGCCCGGCTCGACCCTGTGGGCGATTTCGCGCGAGACATATGGCGAGGGCATTCTCTATGTGCGGGTGTTCGAGGCCAATCGTGACCGTATTCGTGACCCCGATCTGATTTATCCGGGGCAGGTGTTCGAACTGCCCGAATGAGTGCGGGCTGGTCATTGGAGGGCCAGGGACCTATCTGTGCCCCTCGATCCGATGAAAGGCCCCAATCCCCATGCGCACATCTCGCGTGACATCCTCCGAGGCGTCGAGCAGCGGCTGGATCACCATCCGGCGCGTCGCGCCCTACCTGTGGCCCGAGGGGCAGCCCTGGGTCAAACGGCGGGTGGTGATCGCGCTGCTGCTGCTGGTCGCGGCCAAGCTGGTCTCGGTCGGCACGCCGTTCTTTTACAAGGCGGCCGTTGACGCGCTCGCGGGCGAGGGTCAGGAGGCGGCGTGGATGCTGGGCGCGGGGGCTGTCGGGCTGACCGTCGCCTATGGCTTGGCGCGGCTGATGAATGTGGGTTTTCAGCAATTGCGCGACGCGGTCTTTGCACGGGTGGCGCAGCGTGCGTTGCGGGCGCTCGCCTTGCAGACGTTCCAGCATATCCATGCTATGTCGATGCGGTACCACATCACGCGCAAGACCGGCGGGCTGAGCCGGATCATCGAGCGCGGGGTCAAGGGCGTCGACTTTCTGCTGCGATTCCTGCTCTTTTCGATCGCACCGCTGGTGCTGGAACTGTTGCTGGTCGGGATCATCCTCTGGACGCTGTTCGACATCTGGTATCTGGTCGTGGTGGCGGCTGTCATCGCCGCCTACACGGCCTTTACCTTCAAGGTGACCGAGTGGCGCGTGCGGCTGCGGCGCGAGATGAACGATCAGGACACCGACGCCAATCAAAAGGCGATCGACAGCCTGCTGAATTACGAGACGGTCAAGTATTTCGGGGCCGAGGCGCGCGAGGCGGATCGCTATGACGCGGCGATGGCGGGCTATGAGCGCGCCGCGCTGCAGACGGCGCAGTCACTGGCCTTTCTGAATTTCGGACAATCCTTGCTGATCACCGGCGGGCTGATCATCGTCATGGTGATGGCGGCCATGGGCGTTCAGGACGGCAGCATGACGGTGGGCGATTTCGTCATGGTCAACGCCTACATGATCCAGATCACCATGCCGCTGAACTTTCTGGGCACGGTCTATCGCGAGATCAGGCAAGCCCTGGTCGATATGGGCGAAATGTTCGAAATGCTGGAGAAAAATCCCGACGTTGCCGAAAAACCGGATGCCCATGCGCTGGAAGTGAAAGGCGCGGCCATCACATTCGATGCGGTGGAATTCGGGTATGATCCGGCGCGCCCGATCCTCAAGGGGGTGTCGCTTGATGTCGGGCCCGGGCAGACACTGGCGGTGGTCGGTCCCTCCGGGTCGGGAAAGTCGACCATCGGGCGCCTGCTCTTTCGGTTCTACGATGTTCAGGCGGGGGCGGTGCGCATCGACGGGCAGGATGTGCGCGACGTGACCCAGGACAGCCTGCACGCCACCATTGGCGTGGTGCCGCAGGATACCGTTCTGTTCAATGACACGATCGGCTATAATATCGCCTATGGGCGCGACGGGGTCAGTCAGGATGAGATCGAAGAGGCCGCACGTGCGGCGCAGATTCATGACTTCATCGCGAGCCTGCCCGAAGGCTATGCGACGCAGGTGGGCGAGCGCGGGCTGAAGCTGTCGGGTGGCGAGAAACAGCGCGTCGGCATCGCGCGCACCCTGCTGAAAAACCCGCCGATCCTTCTGCTCGACGAGGCGACGAGCGCGCTCGATACGCAGACCGAAGGCGAGATTCAGGAGGCGCTCGCACGTGCAGCGGAGGGGCGCACCGTGATCATGATCGCGCACCGCCTGTCCACGGTCGCCGGGGCCGACAGGATTGTCGTTCTGGATCAAGGGGTTGTCGTCGAAGACGGCACGCATGCGGACCTTCTGGCGCGGCAGGGCCGCTATGCCGCGCTCTGGCAGCGGCAGGCGTCGGGGCAGGACGAGGCGGCAGCGTGAAACCTGTCATGGCAAAGTTACGTTTGCCTCCTATATCGCTAGCTAGATATGCTGCGATATAGCAGGCTTGCCAGCCGCCGAACACGATATATAGTGGCATAGAGGTGAGGGGAATTCCGCCTTGCCGCTTGGGAGCGTGGGCCGCAAGAAGGGCAGTTCAGACGATGGACGGGGATTTCAGAACCGAATTTGTAAGAGAGCCTGCCGCGCTGCGGCATTTCCCGGCTCTGGTGCTCAACGCGGATTACCGGCCGCTGTCCTACTATCCGCTATCGCTCTGGACGTGGCAGGAGGCGGTCAAGGCGGCGTGGTCGGACCGGGTGGACATCGTGGCCGAATATGACCACTGGGTGCGCAGTCCGAGTACCGAGATACGGATACCCTCTGTCATCGTCCTCAGAGACTTTGTGAAACCTCAAAAGCGCGTGGCCTTCACGCGCTTTAATTTATTTCTGAGGGATGAATTCCGCTGTCAGTATTGCGGGGCCAAGGGTGATCTGACCTTTGATCACGTGGTGCCGCGCGCCCGTGGTGGTGTGACAAGCTGGGAGAATGTCGTGGCCGCCTGCAGCCCGTGCAACCTGCGCAAGGGCTCTCGCAGCCTGCGGCAGGTCAACATGAGCCTGCGCAAGCCACCACGTCCGCCCGGGGCCGAGCAATTGCGCAACATGGGGCGCAAGTTTCCGCCCAACCACCTGCATGAAAGCTGGCTCGATTTCCTTTACTGGGATGCCGAGCTGGAGGCGTGAGACAGTAAAAAGGCACCCTGTAGGGTGCCTTTTTGCAAACGATGTGACCGGGGTCAGCCCTGCTTGGCATCCGCAGGTTTGGCGGCGGGTTGTTGGGCGGGCGTCGGGGTCTGTGACTGGGTCTGCGCCGGTTTGGCGGCGGATTTGTTGCCCGACAGCGGATCGTCCTGGCGTTGCACAGAACCTTCGAAATGTGCGCCGCTCTCGATCGCGATGGTCTTGTGGATGATGTCACCCTCGACCCGGGCGGTGGAGGTGAGTCGCACCTTGAGACCACGCACCCGGCCAACGATGCGGCCATTGATCACCACGTCATCGGCGATCACCTCGCCCTTGATCGTGGCGCCTTCGCCGATGGTCAGCAGATGCGCGCGGATATCGCCCTCGATCGTGCCTTCGACCTGGATATCGCCGGTGGTCTTGAGGTTGCCGGTGATGTGCAGGTCGGTCGAGAGAACCGAAGCGGGCGGCTTGGCCTTGGGGGCCTGCGCCTTGAACTCGCCGGTGCTGCTGTCGGGGCGCGCGCTGTCGAGACGGTTCTCGGAACTTGCCGGTTTGCTCTCGGCCGGTTTTTGCGCTGGTTCGTTGATCTTGCTCTTAGAAAACATTTTTCGCTGCCTTGATGTAGGTCATGGGGTTGACGGCCTTGCCGTCCACGCGGACTTCGTAGTGCAGATGGGTGCCGGTGGACCGTCCTGTGTTGCCCATATCACCAATTCTATCTCCGCGCGAGACCCTTTGACCGGGCTTCACGCGGATTCGGGACATATGGGCATAGCGGGTCTCGATGCCGAAGGCGTGGTCGATCTTCACGAGGCGACCATAGCCCGACTGCCAGCCCGCGTGACCGACGACACCGTCAGCCGTGGCGTAGATGGGTGTGCCGTGCGGTGCCGCGAAGTCTGTCCCGGCATGGAGGCGTCCCCACCGCATTCCGTAGCCCGAAGTGAAGCGGAAACCGCTCTTGACGGGCAGGGCGAAGGGGGCCTTTTCGGCAGCGAGCCGGTAGAGGTTAAGCTGGTCGAGGCGGCCCAGGATGCGGTTGGCGCGTTCGGCGTCGGGTGACAGCGTCTCGCCGCGCGTCGAGAAAGAGGCGGGCATCAGCGGGCCGCCCTGGCCGGAATAGCCCCGGCGCACCGTGTCGAGCAGCCGGTCGGTATTGAGCCCGGCGGCGCGGAACATCTTGTCGAGCGGTTCGACCGAGATCGCCATCGCGTCTTCAAGCTGGCTGAAAATCTGGTCGTTCTGGTCCTGCAAAAGCCGCAACTCATAGGCCATTTCGTCGGCCCGGACGAGCGCCTCCTGCGCATCGGCGATGGTCTGGTCGCGCGCCTCGGCTGCGTCGGCGAGGGCGGCGGACAGGAAGTTCACCGTGCTGTCACCAGCCGAGTTGCCGTCCTCGCCGGAGATCTCGGCCCCGCCAGCGTCGAGCGCGTTGGCCAGGCGCTCTGCTTCTTGCTGTGCGTCTTCGCGCTCGGTCATGGTGCGGCGCAGCGTGGCCTGAATAACCTCGATGCCGGTTTCAAGCTCCTGCCGCCGGGTTTCGGAGGCGAGAAGTTCGGACTGCATGATGGAAATCTGTTCGAGGGCGAAGCTGAACCGTTCCTGCGCTGCAAGCGCCTCTTGCGCGCGCTTGTCCCGTTCGTCGGCAAGCGCGTTGAGGCGCATTTCATAGGTCTGCAACTCGCGCTTGGCCTGCTCGCGGAAATTGCCCGCCCCGATCGAATCCATCACCAGCACCGAGGTCGCGATGATCGCCCATGCGACGATCGCCGCCGCGCCACCGCAGGCAATCAGCTGTGTCGCGGGACCAAGCCGGATGAAGCGTGTGTCGGTATCGGAACGCAGAAAGACCCGTCTTTCGGGAAAGTAGCGCTCCAGGAGTGAATGAAGTCTTATGCCCAGTCGTGTTCGCACGCGGTCTCTGTCCCTAATTGCCCTTCCGGTTCGCGACGTTCTTGTTGCTCGAAAGCGACGCCTTGGGCCACTGCTTAGCCAGTGGGCTAACCTTGGGCAAGAAATTTGACCAAATCAGGGGGGCATCTGGGCCGTTTCCTGCCAAGTTGGCGGAAAATCGCCTATATTCGGCGGCTTGTCTCAACCAGGCGTTGTGGCGCTCTCGGTCAAAGGCCAGTAGAAGTCCGGCGGTATCCCGGCCTCGGCGCGCTTTTCCTCGTTGAATGGCGGCTTCAGCGCACCGTGGAAATAGCGCCGGACGAGATCGTGAAACACCTCCTTGGGATCGAGATCGTGGCGGCCGCAGAGGAAATGGAACCACTTGGAGCCATAGGCGACGTGATGGACTTCTTCGGCATAGATCACCTGCATCGCCTCGACCGCACGGGTGGCGCCCGCGCGCTCGAAGATGGCGATCATGCCGGGGGTGACGTCGAGACCGCGCGCCTCGAGCACCATCGGTACCACGGCGAGGCGGCCCATCAGGTCAACGGCGGTATCCTCGGCGGCGCGCCACATGCCCGCATGGGCGGGCAGGGCACCGTAATGGCTGCCCATCTCTTCGAGGCAATCGCAGATCAGGTTGAAATGCTTGGATTCCTCATCCGCCGACTTGACCCAGTCATCATAGAATCCAATGGGCATCGGCGTGTCGGTGTACCGCGCGATGATGTCCCAGTGCAGGTCGACGGCGTTGAGCTCGATATGCGCCACCGCGTGCAACATGGCGATGCGCCCCTTGTCCGAGCCGGGGCGGCGGCGCGGCACGTCGCGCGGATCAAGCAATTCCGGCCGGTCGGGCCGCGCCGGTTGCGGCGGTGGGGCGGCATGGCCGAGGGGAATGTCCCGGCCCGCCGCGCGCGCCGCGGCCCAAGAGGCAGCGTGCGTGCGCGACAGGGCGGTCTTTTTGCGACCGTTCTTGGTGCTGAGCACCTCGACCGCCATCTCTGCAAGGGTCTTGGCGCTCACAATGTGCGCACCGCGTGGAGCACCTCTTCGGCATGCCCGGGCACCTTCACCTTGCGCCATTCGCGCGCGATGCGGCCCTCGCCGTCGATCAGGAAGGTCGAGCGTTCGATGCCCATGAATTTCTTGCCATACATGCTCTTTTCCTTCCAGACGCCGAACGCCTCGCAGACCTCGCTTTCGGCATCCGACAAGAGCGGCACCGTCAGCCCGTGCTTGTCGCGGAATTTGTCGTGGCTGGCAACGCTGTCCTTGGAAATGCCCATGACGACGGCACCTGCGGCCTCGAACTCGGCGTGCAGGCCGGAAAATCCGACCGCCTCCTTGGTGCAGCCCGAGGTGTCATCGCGCGGATAGAAGAACAGCACCACGGCGCGCGGGCGCAGGCCGGAGAGGGTCACGCTGTCGCCGCCATCGCGCGGCAGGGTGAAATCGGGGGCGGAGGTGTCGGACATGGGGTTTCCCTTTGATGAAAAATTGTGAGTTCCATATTAGACCGCAACAGACGAGAATAAAGACATGAGGCAGAGACGGGACGCAGATAAGGTGCCCGACCGAACACTATGAGCGAAACAGAACGGCCAGAGGACAACACGCCGGGCACGGCGGAGACCCCCGTGCGCGGGCGCGAGGGGCGGCGTGGCCTGTTGCATCATCTTGGCCAGTTCTGTTTCGGCTGTTCGGTGCTGGCGCTCGTTGTGGTGCTGGCGCTGCTTGCGGTTCTGGCGGCGGGGGTCACGGCCCCGGGCTGGATCAGGGCCGACCTGAGCGACCGGATCAATCGTGGCCTGAACGGTTATGTGCTGACTTTCGAGGAACTTGGGCTGAGCCTTGGGCCGGACATGGTGCCGCGCATCGCCTTGCGAGAGGTGTCCTTTGACGACGAGAGCGGGCGGCGGCTGGCCGATCTGGCGGCGCTGGAGGTGTCGCTGTCGCGTGGCGCGCTGTTGCAGGGTCAGGTGCGTCCGTCGACCGTGCGGGCGGATGGCGGGCGGCTGGTGCTGCGCCGCCGCGCCTCGGGCGAGTTGTCGGTGGCGGTCGAGGGGACAGGTGATGCCCTGGAGGGGTCTGTCACCGAACAGATCGGCGCGGTTCTGGCGCAGCCGCAGCTGGCCTCGCTGCGCGAGGTGCTGGCGGAAAATCTGAGCCTGCGCTACGAGGATGCGCGCGCGGGCCGGGCGTGGTCTGCCGATGGCGGCGAATTGCGGCTGAGCCGCGAGGACGATCAGGTCACGCTGCGCGGCAACGTGACGGTGCTGGGCGCGCGCGAATATGCCACCTCGATCGAGGTGAACTACACCACCGCGATCGGGGCCACGGCGGCGGATTTCGGCGTGCGGTTCGAGGACATGCCGGCCGGCGAGATCGCCGGGCAGTCGCCGGCGCTTGCCTGGCTTGCAGCACTCGATGCGCCGATCTCGGGGGCGCTGCGGGCGGCGGTTGATGGCGATGGGCGGCTTGGCCCGCTCAATGCAACGCTGCAGATCGAGGCTGGTGTGCTTCAGCCCAATCCGGCAACCTTGCCGATCCCGTTCGAGGCCGTGCGCAGCTATTTCACCTATGATCCTGCGACGCAGGAAATCCGCTTTACCGAATTGTCGGTCGATAGCAGCTGGGGCCGCGCGCGTGCCGAAGGCACGGCGCGACTGGTGGGGATGGAGGATGGCTGGCCCCGCGAATTGCAGGCGCAGATGGCGTTCGGGGAGATCGTGGCCGATCCGGCAGACGTCTACCCCGAGCCGGTGTCCTTCGAGGGCGCGTCGCTGGACCTGCGTCTGCAACTGGAGCCTTTCGTGCTGTCCCTCGGGGCGTTTCGCCTGAATGATCAGGGCAAGACCCTGCGCCTGAACGGTGAGGTCCGTGGCCAGAGCGACGGTTGGGCGCTGTCGCTGGAGGGGGCGATGGACGCCATCACACCCGAGCGTTTGTTGGCGCTGTGGCCGGAGGCGGTCAAGCCCAAGACCCGTGACTGGATGGTCGAGAACATCCTCAAGGCCACGCTGAGCGACATTCAACTGGCGCTGCGCGCTGAGGCGGGGGCGCTGCCGGAGGTTTTCCTTGGCTTCGATTTCGAGGATCTGAGTGCGGTATATGTGCGCGACGTGCCGCCGATCGAGGGGGCCAAGGGCCATGCCTCGATCCATGACAACCGCTTTGTGGTGCATGCCGAGCGCGGCCATGTCACGGCGGCGCAGGGCGGGCGCATCGACATCTCGGGCACGACCTTTTCGATCCCGGACCTGCGCATCAAGCAAAGCCCCGCACAGGCGCATATGAAGACCGACAGCACGATCACCGCTGCGCTGTCGCTGCTCGATGCGCCGCCGTTCCGCTTTTTGACGAAGGCGGGGCAGGCGGTCACGCTGGCCGATGGGCGCGCGCGATTGGACGGCGATCTCAACTTTCTGCTCAAGGATCAGCTGATGCCCGAGGAAGTCGCCTTCGAGGCGCAGGGTGTGTTGCGCGACGTACGCTCGGAGACGTTGGTCGAGGGGCGCTTGCTGACGGCGAGTGTGCTGGAGGTCGAGGCCAGCAACGAGCGTATTCAGATCGGCGGGGAAGCGCGGATCGGTGCCGTGCCGCTTTCGGGGGACTGGAGCATGGCGCTCGGCCCGAACACGGGCGGCGAGAGCCGGGTGCGCGGGCAGATCGAACTGTCGGAACGGTTTGTCGATGAGTTCGAGATCGGATTGCCGCCCGGCAGCCTGTCGGGGGCCGGGTGGGGCGAGATCGAGATCGGCTTTGGCAAGGACAATCCGGGGCAATTCGCACTGACCTCGGACCTTGCGGGAATTGGCCTGCGCATCCCGCAGCTTGGCTGGTCGCT
The DNA here is from genome assembly GCF_900109855.1 of Roseovarius tolerans. Classification (GTDB taxonomy): domain Bacteria; phylum Pseudomonadota; class Alphaproteobacteria; order Rhodobacterales; family Rhodobacteraceae; genus Roseovarius; species Roseovarius tolerans. Next base: position 271,246 of record NZ_FOBO01000001.1, read on the forward strand.
CAGTCAGGGCGGCACCGGGCGGCTGGATGTGACCGGGCAATTGGGCCGCCCCGGTCAGCCGCCCCGGATCGACGGGGTGAGCGTCTCTGCGGCAGGGTTGCGCGCAACGGGGTCGGTCACGATCAATCCGCAAGGCGGGTTGGAGCGGGCCGATTTCACCAGCGTCGAGATCGGCGATTGGCTGAATGCGCCGGTGTCGCTGATCGGGCGCGGGCCGGGGGCTGTGCCCCGGATCGAGGTGGCGGGCGGTCAGGTCGATCTGCGGCAGACCTCGCTCATGGGTGAAGGTGGTGGCGCGGGCGGCGGTGGTCCGGTCACCCTCCGGCTCGACCGGTTGCAGGTGTCGGACACGCTCGCCCTGACGCAGTTTCGCGGGGATCTGAACACGGCAGGCGGCACCAAGGGCAGTTTTACCGGGCAGCTCAACGGAATAACGCCGATCACCGGCGACGTGGTGCCGATGCAGGGGCGCAGCGCGTTTCGCATTCGCAGCGACGATGCCGGGCGGGTGCTGGCGGCGGCGGGGCTGCTCAAGCAGGCACGCGAGGGCACGATGGAACTGATCCTGACCCCCGCGCCCGAGCCGGGCAGTTATGATGGCGTTCTGGCGATCCAGCAATTGCGCGTAAGAGAGGCCCCGGCGCTCGCCGCGCTTTTGAACACGATCAGCGTCGTTGGCCTGTTGGAACAGTTCTCCGGTCAGGGCCTGCATTTCGGCAGCGTCGATGCGCGCTTTCGCCTGACGCCTACGCGGCTGACGCTGCTTGAGGCGAGTGCTGTCGGGGCGTCGGTGGGCATTTCGATGGACGGGTTCTACAATCTGGCGAGCAAGCGGATGGACATGCAGGGCGTGATCTCGCCGGTCTATGTGCTGAATGCCATCGGCGAGGTCTTTACCCGCCCCGGCGAGGGGCTTATCGGGTTCAATTATACGCTCAAAGGACCCGCCGCGAACCCGGATGTCGGGGTCAATCCTCTGTCTGCCCTGACGCCGGGTTTCCTGCGCGAGATGTTCCGCAGGCCTGCGCCGACGGTCGACGGCGGCGGTCCTCCTGCCACGTCGCGGCAATCGGGACAGGGTGAGTCCGAGAATCGAGCACCGATCTACGATAGAAATGACCGATGAAACTGACAGATTTCGACTTTGACCTGCCGCAGACGCTGATCGCTACACGGCCCGCGCGCCCGCGCCGATCGGCGCGGCTATTGGTGGCGCAGGGGGAGGTCATCCATGATGCCCGCGTGACCGATTTGGGTCACTTGTTGCAGCCGGGGGACCGGCTGGTGCTTAACGATACCAAGGTGATCCCGGCACGGCTGAGCGGCAGGCGGCATCGCCATGGCGCACCGGGCGAAGGTGCCGCGAAGATCGAGGTGACGCTGCTGGAGCCGGGCGCGGACGGCACATGGTCTGCATTGATCAAGCCGCTCAGGAAGGTGCGCGAGGGCGAGGACATCGTGTTTTCAGATGCGCTCTCGGCGGTGCTCGTGGCCAAGGGCGAGGGGCAGGGGCGGCTGCGCTTCAACCTGACGGGCGATGATTTCGACGCGGCGCTCGATGCCGCAGGCGCCATGCCGTTGCCGCCCTATATCGCCGCCAAGCGGCCGGCGGATGCACAGGATCGCGAGGATTATCAGACGGTCTGGGCGCGCAACGCGGGGGCAGTGGCCGCGCCAACGGCGTCGCTGCATTTCGACGAGGTCGTGCTGGACGACCTGCGGGCCCGGGGGGTGACCTTCACCCATGTGACGCTGCATGTGGGGGCGGGCACCTTTTTGCCGGTGAAGGTCGAGGACGTCACCAGCCACAAGATGCATGCCGAGTGGGGCGAGGTGAGCGCGCAGGCCGCCGCCGAGATTGCCGAAACGCGGGCGGCGGGCGGGCGGATCATCCCGGTGGGCACAACCGCCCTGCGCCTGATCGAGACGGCGGCGCGCGCCACTGGCGAGATCGTACCGTGGCAGGGCGACACCGATATCTTTATCTATCCGGGGTTCGAGTTCCGAGTCACCGATGCGCTGATGACCAATTTCCACCTGCCCAAGTCGACGCTGATGATGCTGGTTTCGGCGCTTATGGGGCAGGACGAAATCCGGCGTATCTACGCGCATGCCGTGGCGCAGGGCTATCGCTTCTTTTCCTATGGTGATGCTTCGCTGTTGATACCGGCACCAAACCCTGACAGGCGAGATACGAGCGCGACAGATTGAGTCGCGATTGACGCAGACGCGCGCGCCCGGGCTTTGCGAGGCTGGGGTGGGTTGACGGAGAGACGTGATGTTTCAGGTATTGTCGGGGGCTTGGGCGCTGCTTTTGGGCATGATGCTGCTGCAAGTCGGCAATGGCATGCAGGGCACGCTTCTGGGTATTCGCGGCGCGCTTGAAGGGTTCTCGACCTTCGAGATGTCGGTCGTCATGTCGTCCTATTTCGTCGGCTTCCTGTTCGGATCGCGCATGGCCCCCGAGATGATCCGCCGGGTCGGACATGTGCGGGTCTTCGCAGCACTCGGCTCGATGATTTCGGCGGTGCTGATCCTTTATCCGACCGTGACGGAGCCCTGGGCCTGGTCGATTGGCCGGGTGCTGATCGGATTTTGTTTCTCGGGCGTCTATGTCACGGCGGAAAGCTGGCTCAACAATTCGGCGACCAATGCGATGCGCGGCAAGGCGCTGTCGCTCTACATGATGGTGCAGATGGTCGGCATCGTCTCGGCGCAGGCGATCATGGTTCTGGCGGACCCGTCGGGCTATGTGCTTTTCGTGATTCCGTCGGTCCTCGTCTCGCTTGCCTTCGCGCCGATCCTGCTGTCGGTCAGCCCGACGCCCGCCTTTGGCACGACCAAGCCGCTGTCGCTGCGGCAGATCATGAAAATCTCGCCACTGGGCTGCGTCGGTATGCTGCTCACCGGGGGAGTGTTCGCGGCGCAATTCGGCATGGCGGCGGTCTACGGGGCCGAGGCGGGGCTGAGCGTGCCGCAGATCTCGGCATTTGTCGCTGCGTTCTACGTGGCGGCGGTGGTGGCGCAGTATCCAATTGGCTGGATGTCGGACCGGATGGACCGCCGCAAGCTGATTGCGGGTGTGTCGCTGATCACCGGGGGCGGCGCGCTTGTCGGCATGATGTTTGGCGACAACTACTGGTTTTTGATCTTGGCCGCAGTTCTGGTGGGGGGCACCTCGAATCCGATCTATTCGCTGCTGATTGCCTATACCAACGATTTTCTGGAGCATGACGACATGGCGGCTGCGGCAGGCGGCATGGTCTTTATCAACGGGCTTGGCGCGATTGCCGGGCCGCTGATCGTCGGCTGGATGATGGGCGTGATTGGGCCGGGGGGCTATTTCCTCTATATCGCGGTCCTGATGTTCGCGCTGGTGGGCTATGCGATCTACCGGATGACACAGCGCGCGGCACCGTCAATGCAGCAGACCGATAGCTACCAGCCGGTTTCCCCGGAGTCGTCACCAATGGCCGTCGAATATGCGCAAGAAGTCGCCATCGAGAGCGCGCAGGACGAAAATCAGGGGTAATCCGGTGTTTATGTCCCTCTTGAAGTATTATTTTACTGTGAAAATACCGTTAACTCGCGTTAACGTCATCTTATTGTCATAGGGGAATGAGGAGAGTCCTATGGTTTCGCCCGAAGATGTTCTTGGGTTCTGGTTGGACGAGGTGGGTCCGCAAGGGTGGTACAAGGCGTCCGATACATTGGACGACACCGTGCGAAAGCGATTCCAGAGTGGTTGGGAAAACGCCCGCGCGGGGGCTTACAGCCTCTGGCTGACCTATCCTACCGGCACGCTGGCCTATGTCATCCTGACCGATCAGTTTCCGCGCAACATGTTCCGCAATGAGGCACGGGCCTTTGCCACCGACAAGGTGGCGCTTGCGGCGGCGAAGGTGGCGATCAACCGGGGCTGGGATCTCAAGATCGATGAACCGGCGCGACAGTTCTTCTACCTGCCTCTGATGCATTCCGAGAACCTGTGTGATCAGGAACGCTGCGTGCGACTTATCTGCGAGCGGATGCCGGAGCACGGCCCCGAGAACATGACGCATGCGCGCGCGCATCGCGAAGTGATCCGCCAATTCGGACGCTTTCCCTATCGCAACGAGGCTTTGTCGCGTCCCTCCACCGCGCTGGAGCGTGCCTTCGAGGCCGAAGGCGGATATGGGGCCACGCTGCGTCAGGTCATGGCGGCGGCCTGAAGCCGATCTTTAAGCCAGACAAAACAGGCGTCTGCCGGGTGTTTGCGCAACCGGCGTGCTTTGGCGCGTTGTCGTCATTCCAAAAATAGTTTAATACCAAACTAAATTTGCAAGCGGAGGGCCATATGGCGTCGAACAGCTATGACATGATCGTGATCGGGGCGGGGCCGGGCGGCTATGTCGCCGCGATCCGGGGCGCGCAACTGGGCCTCAAGGTGGCCATCGTCGAGCGCGAGCATATGGGCGGAATATGCCTCAACTGGGGCTGTATCCCCACCAAGGCGATGCTGCGGTCGTCGGAGGTGTTTCACCTGATGCACCGCGCCAAGGAATTCGGGCTGAGCGCCGAGGGGATCGGTTATGATCTTGACGCGGTGGTCAAGCGCTCGCGCGGGGTGGCCAAGCAACTCAGCGGCGGCGTGGCGCATCTGATGAAGAAAAACAAGATCACCGTGGTGATGGGCGAGGCGACGCTGCCCGCCAAGGGCAAGGTGAGCGTCAAGACCGACAAGGGCACCGAGGAACTGACCGCGAAAAACATCGTGCTTGCCACTGGTGCGCGGGCACGCGAATTGCCGGGGCTGGAGGCCGATGGTGAACGGGTCTGGACCTACAAGCACGCGCTGGTGCCGCCGCATATGCCCAAGAAATTGCTGGTCATCGGCTCGGGTGCCATCGGCATCGAATTCGCCAGTTTCTACAACACGCTTGGCGCCGATACGACCGTGGTCGAGGTGATGGACCGCATTCTGCCGGTCGAGGATGCCGAGATTTCCGCCTTCGCCAAGAAATCCTTTGAGAAGCAGAAGATGAAGATCAAGGTCAAGGCCATGGTCAAGAAGCTGGACCGCGCCAAGGACAAGGTGACCGCGCATATCGAGGTGGATGGCAAGGTCGAGAAGCACGATTTCGACACGGTGATCTCCGCCGTCGGCATCGTCGCCAATACCGAAGGTCTGGGGCTGGAAAAGCTGGGCGCGAAGATCGAGAAATCTTTCGTCGTGACAGATGAATTCTGCCGCAGCGGCGTCGAGGGGCTTTTTGTGATCGGGGATGCCACCAACGGGCCTTGGCTCGCGCACAAGGCCAGCCATGAGGGCGTGATGGTGGCGGAGCTGATCGCGGGCGGGCATCCGCATGCGGTCGATCCCGACAGCATCGCGGGCTGCACCTATTGCCAGCCGCAGGTCGCCAGTGTCGGTCTGACCGAGGCGCAGGCCAAGGAGAAGGGGCACAAGATCAAGGTCGGCCGCTTCCCCTTTATCGGCAACGGCAAGGCGATAGCGCTTGGCGAGGCCGAGGGCATGATCAAGACGGTGTTTGACGAGAAGACAGGCGAGCTATTGGGCGCGCATATGATCGGGGCCGAGGTGACCGAGCTTATTCAGGGCTATGTGGTGGGACGTCAGTTGGAGACCACTGAAGAAGACCTGATGCAGGCGGTCTTCCCGCATCCCACGCTCAGCGAGATGATGCATGAAAGCGTGCTCGATGCCTATGACCGCGTGATCCATATCTGACGGAGCAGGGTTTCCGATGAGGGCAGGGGCGTGGGCCAAGGCTTGCGCCCCTTGTCGTTGCGGGGCAGAGTAAAAGCGTAAACAGGGGAACCCGCGTGGCCAGTCTGAACCGGATCGTGATGCAGCAGGTCTCGCGCCGTTGGCTGCGGGCGCTTGATGTCGAAGAGATGGACGCGGCGGAAATCTCCGGTAAATACGGCCATCGCTACAGTTTTCGCAGTTACACGCGCTTTCGCTATCCGAAATACGACATCTGCAACGGGCCCTATACCGGCGAGGGCGGCGCGGTTCTGCAGTTCGACATCATCCTTGCCAATCAGGTCTGGGAACATCTGGACCGGCCCTATGCCGCCATCCGCCACGTGCGCGAGATGCTGCGGCCCGATGGCTGGTTCTGGCTGGCAGTGCCGTTCTACATTCCCTATCACGGCGACCCGGTCGATTGTTCACGGTGGAGTGCGCGGGGACTGAAGAACCTGCTGGTCGAGGCCGGGTTTCACGAGGACCGGATCACCGCGCGGCAATGGGGCAACCGCGCCGCCGCCGCGCGCAACCTCGAAGCCGAGTGGCCCCCGGCGCATGATCCCGACACCGACGATCTGACCAACGATCCGCAATTCCCGATCTGTACCTGGGCCCTGGCGCAGAAATAGGCGGCCACGGCCTGCGTTCTTGTAATGTTCGCAAAATTGACTTGGACCCGGGCCGCGTCTCTTCTATGTGTGGCAAGTGTAAATCCCGGGGGTCAGAATGGCCGATCTGAAGTATATCGAGGTGCGCGGCGCGCGCGAGCATAACCTCAAGAATATCGACGTGGACATTCCGCGCGACCAACTGGTTGTGATCACCGGGCTTTCCGGCTCGGGCAAGTCGTCGCTGGCGTTTGATACGATCTATGCCGAGGGGCAGCGGCGCTATGTCGAATCGCTCAGCGCCTATGCGCGGCAGTTCCTCGACATGATGGAAAAGCCGGATGTGGATCACATCAGCGGGCTGTCACCTGCGATTTCCATTGAGCAGAAGACGACGTCGAAGAACCCGCGCTCGACCGTCGGCACCGTGACCGAGATCTACGATTACATGCGGCTGCTGTTTGCCCGCGTCGGCACGCCCTATTCGCCTGCGACCGGCCTGCCCATCGAGGCGCAGCAGGTTCAGGACATGGTGGATCGCGTCATGGCGATGGAGGAGGGCACGCGCGCCTATCTGCTCGCCCCGATCGTGCGCGACCGCAAGGGAGAGTATCGCAAGGAATTCCTGGAACTGCGCAAGTCCGGCTTTCAGCGGGTCAAGGTGGATGGCGAGTTCTACGAGTTGGATGAACCGCCTACGCTCGACAAGAAATTCCGCCACGATGTCGATGTTGTGGTCGACCGGCTGGTGGTGAAAGAGGGGCTGGAGACGCGGCTGGCCGACAGCCTGCGCACCGCGCTCGATCTGGCCGATGGTATCGCCGTGCTGGAGACCGCCCCGCGTGAGGGTGAGCCGGAGCGGATGACGTTTTCCGAGAAATTTGCCTGCCCGGTCAGTGGCTTCACCATCCCCGAGATCGAGCCGCGGCTGTTTTCGTTCAACGCGCCCTTCGGGGCCTGCCCGGAGTGCGGCGGGCTGGGGATGGAGTTGTTCTTCGATGAAAAACTGGTCGTGCCGGACGAGGCGCTGCGCATCGGCGACGGGGCCATCGCACCTTGGCGCAAGGGCAAGAGCCCCTATTTCACCCAGACCATCAACGCTATCGCCAAGCATTACGAGTTCGACAAGGCGACCCCGTGGAAGGATCTGCCTGCCCATGTTAAACAGGTGTTTCTCTATGGCTCTGGCGAGGAGGAAATCCCGTTTCGCTATGACGAGGGGGGCCGCGTCTATCAGGTCAGCCGCGTGTTCGAGGGGGTGATCCCCAACATGGAGCGGCGCTATCGCGAGACGGATTCGAACTGGATTCGCGAGGAATTCGAACGCTATCAGAACAACCGCCCCTGCGGCGCCTGCGGCGGGTACCGGCTGCGCGAAGAGGCTTTGGCGGTGCGCATCGCCGGTGTGCATGTCGGTCAGGTGGTGCAGATGTCGATCCGCGAGGCCTATGACTGGTGCGAGACGGTGCCGGAGCATCTTGGCAAGCAGAAGAACGAGATTGCCCGTGCCATCCTCAAGGAAATCCGCGAGCGACTTGGCTTTCTCAACAATGTGGGCCTCGATTATCTAACGCTCAGCCGCAACGCAGGCACGCTCAGCGGGGGCGAGAGCCAGCGAATTCGGCTGGCGAGTCAGATCGGGTCGGGCCTGACGGGTGTGCTCTACGTGCTCGATGAGCCCTCCATCGGGTTGCATCAGCGTGATAACGGGCGGCTCTTGCAGACGCTGCGCAACCTGCGCGATCAGGGCAACACGGTGATCGTGGTCGAACATGACGAAGAGGCGATCCGCACCGCCGATTACGTCTTTGACATCGGCCCGGGGGCCGGTGTGCATGGCGGTCAGGTGGTCAGCCACGGCACGCCCGATCATGTCGCCGCCGACCCCGCGTCGATCACCGGGCAGTACCTGTCGGGCACGCGCAAGATCGCGGTTCCGCCCAAGCGGCGCAAGGGCAACAAGAAGAAACTGACCGTGGTCAAGGCGACGGGCAACAACTTGCAAGACGTCACCGCCGAGTTTCCGCTAGGCAAGTTTGTGTGCGTGACGGGCGTGTCGGGCGGGGGCAAGTCGACGCTCACTATCGAGACGCTGTTCAAGACCGCCTCGATGCGTTTGAACGGCGCGCGGCAGGTGCCTGCGCCCTGCGAGACGATCAAGGGGCTGGAACACCTCGACAAGGTGATCGACATCGACCAACGGCCCATCGGGCGCACGCCGCGCAGTAACCCGGCGACATATACCGGGGCCTTCACGCCTATCCGCGACTGGTTCGCCGGGCTGCCCGAGGCCAAGGCGCGCGGCTACAAGCCGGGGCGGTTTTCGTTCAACGTCAAGGGCGGGCGCTGCGAGGCGTGCCAGGGCGATGGGGTGATCAAGATCGAGATGCATTTCCTGCCCGACGTTTATGTCGAATGCGAGACCTGCAAGGGCGCGCGTTACAATCGCGAGACCCTTGAAATCCGCTTCAAGGGCAAGAGCATAGCGGACGTTCTGGATATGACGGTGGAAGAGGCGCAGGAGTTCTTCAAGGCGGTGCCCTCGATCCGCGAGAAGATGGATGCGCTGATGCGCGTGGGTCTCGGCTATATCAAGGTGGGCCAGCAGGCGACGACGCTTTCGGGTGGTGAGGCGCAGCGGGTGAAGCTGTCAAAGGAACTCGCCAAACGCTCGACCGGGCGCACGCTCTACATCCTCGACGAGCCGACGACGGGCCTGCATTTCGAGGATGTGAAGAAGCTGTTGGAAGTGTTGCACGAGTTGGTGGAGGCCGGAAATACCGTGGTGGTGATCGAGCATAATCTCGACGTCATCAAGACCGCCGATCACATCATCGACATCGGCCCCGAGGGCGGCGATGGCGGCGGCGAGATCGTTGCCGTGGGCACGCCCGAGGCGGTGGCGGATGAGCCGCGCAGCCATACCGGGCGTTACCTCAAGGACATGCTGAACGCGCGCAAGTTGGCAGCGGAATAGAGTGGCGCTTGCCGTCATCGTTCAGCGTGACCGGGTGACCCCGCCGAACGTGGAGATCCTCGGGTCAAGCCCGAGGATGACGGGACAATGCCACGATCTTGTCGAATGAGATGATGCGCGCGCCCCGGCCAGCCCCGGATGAATCCGTGAGTAATGATGGCCCGCCGGGACGCGACTTTGGAGTTTGACCAGTGATGGCGCACTCCGTCTCTATTGTTTACTGTTTCTTTAGGGGGCAGGTCGAGAGCCCGAAGATCGAATAGAGCGGGCAGGACGACATCAGGCCTGTAACCAGCGGAATGATGCCGATCAGGTAGAGCCAGCTATAGGCCCCGTCGCGGTTGAGAAAGAACCCGGCCAGCAGGCCAAGCCCGAGGATGATGCGCAGCGCGCGATCGAGCGTGCCGACGTTTTTCTTGAGCATGAGAGCACCTTTTGAATGAGGGCTGCGGGTCATTCCCGCAGCGACCTCTTAATCATGCGCGTTGGTGTCTCTGGTGTCTGTGATCTGGTCACACAGGCGGTGCCGCTACTTGAAATTGCGGCTTTCCTTGATCTGGTCCCAGGCCCAGACGACCTGTTGCAACTGCTCTTCCTGGCTGCGGTCGCCGCCGTTGATGTCGGGGTGCAGCACCTTGATCAGAGATTTGTAGGCTTTGCGCAGTTCGGCCTTGGTCCAGGTGTCCTCGGCCTCGAGTATCTCGATGGCGCGCCGCTCTGTGGGAGGCAGTTTGCGCCCGCCGCCCTTCCTCTTGCCGGGGTTTTGCGTGGCGTTGCCGCCCAGCACCTGATGCGGGTCCTCGATGCCCAGCCGTGCCCAAGCCCGAGCCTCAGGGTCGTTGAAGCGCTTGGTTTCGCGCTCCCAAACTTTGTCCTTGGACATCTGCGCATTCAGTTCCGCCTCGGTGGTGCCGTCGAAGAAGTTCCACTTGAGGTTATATTCGCGCACGTGCTGCTGGCAGAACCAGAAATAGTCGTCCAGCACGTCCGGCGCCTTGGGTGCGCGATACTTGCCGGGTTCGTTGCACCCGTCATGATCGCAGACGCGGGTCGAGGTTTCGGATGCACCCGACATGCCACGCCGACCACGCGGGTTCTTCTTCTTGGCCGAAGAGACCGACATATCGAAACCGAAAGGATCTGATTTGGACATCGAGCACACCTTTGAGAGTCAGGACGCAGAGTGTATGCCAAAACGCGTCGAATTGAAGGGGGGCAGCGCAAAATTTTCCGAGAGCGCGGCGCTTTTTCGCGGGTGACCGGTGTGGGCCGGTCACGGATGCCATGTGTGCCCGGGACCTGCCCAGAGCCCCTGCCTTGATCAATCGCGATCAGGCAATGGGGACAGGCTCTGTGCGAGCGGCTCTGCGGTCACGGCCTCTTGTGACACCGGCGGTTCAGGGGCGCGGCGCAGGCTGAGCTCGCGCTGAAAGACCAGCACCGAGCGGTAAACGGTGTGCGTCGAGGTCAGGCCCTGACGTTCCTCGCTTGGCAGGATATCGCTGCGCAGATAGGTCCAGCCATCGCGGGCCATCTCGTTCAGCGTGTCTTCGAGCCCTAGGGCAAAGCGGGCTTCGGGGGTCTTGACCCCGGCAGCCTTGCGGCCACGGGTCGGGGCCGGCAGGACCTTGTATTCGAATGGCGACATGGACGGCTCCGATCAGTTCACGGTCGCTGATCCTACGCGATCAGCCGGGCGGTGCAAGCAGGCAAAATGAAACCCCCGGACCGATGGCCGGGGGTCGCGTGGTGCTGCGGTGCCGGGGCGGATTATTTCGCGCCCGGTCCGATGATCATGATCATCTGGCGGCCTTCCATCTTGGGCATGTTCTCGACCCGGCCAACCTCCTTGACGTCCTCGGCGATCCGTTCGAGCAGATTGCGGCCCAGATCCTGGTGCGCCATCTCGCGGCCACGGAAGCGCAGGGTGATCTTCACCTTGTCGCCGCCTTCGAGGAATTTCAGCACGTTGCGCATCTTGACGTCGTAGTCGTGCGTGTCGGTGCCGGGGCGAAATTTGACCTCCTTCACCTCGATGATCTTTTGCTTCTTGCGCGCTTCGGATTCGCGCTTTTGCTGTTCGTACTTGTACTTGCCGTAATCCATGATCTTGCAGACCGGCGGATTGGCGCTTGGCGAGATTTCGACCAGATCGAGCCCGACCTCCTCTGCCATCTCTAGCGCCCTGCGTGGGGTGACGACGCCTACGTTCTCGCCTTCTGCTCCGATCAGGCGGATTTCGTCGGCGCGGATGCGGTCGTTGATCCGGGGACCGGTGTCACGAGTGGGCGGCGCGTTATGGGGTCTGCGGGCTATGGCTTCAATCCTTCGATTGTTGAACGTTGTCGGGTGAATTTGACGGTGCAAGGTAAACGCCGGTGCGGCGGCTTTCAAGCCGCAAAATCGGCTGATATGAGCCGAACGAGCACCATTTCCCCCTTGCGGCTTTTCTTTGCACGCGGCATCTGGGAAGGAGTGTCACAAAAGGCCGTGGCGATTAACGCGAGGGCCTGTCTGTTATTCTGGGAGATGGGTATGAAAAACCTGATTTGGATCGTTCTGGCGGTCATCGTGCTGGGTGGCGGCTACATGCTGTTTACCGGCAAGTCTGTCGATGAGGTCGTGAACGACGTGAGCGGAGCCACGCAGCAGGACGTCGAGGCGCCTGAAGCGCTGGAAGATGCGGCTGAGGCTGCGGGCGAGACCGCCGACGCGGCAGCGGATGCGGCGGGTGACGCGGTCGACGCGGCACAGGACACCGCCACAGAGGCGGCAGAGGCGGTTGAAGAGGCCGCGAGCGATGCGACAAGCGAAGCATCCGATGCTGTCGAGGGCGCTGTCGAGGCTGCCGAAGAGACGGCCGCCGAGGCGAGCGAAGCGGCTCAGGAGGCCGCACAAGAGGCAGTGGACGTGGCCACCGGGACCGCTGATGAGGCAACCGATGCTGCGAGCGGCGCGACCGAGGCGGCGACCGAAAGCGCCGAAGAGGCCGTCGATGCCACCACAGAAGCCGCCTCTGACGCTGCTGCTGAAACCGAAGCCGCTTCGCAAGAGGCGGTCGACGCGGCGACCGAGACGGCGACCGAAGCCGATTCTGCCGTCGAGGGGGCTGCGGATGGCGCAGCCGAGGCCACCGAAGAGGCCGCTACCGACGCAGGTGAGACCGTCACGGGCGATGCAGCTGCTGGCGGAGCCGAGCAGGCACCCGAAGCGCTGACTGTGGACGGCTTCGACATGGAGCGCGTGCGCAGTCTGATCGAGGAGTCCGATCTGGGCTCGATGCAGGAAAACCTGCTGATCGAGGGCATCCGGGCGGCGCAGGACAATCCGGAGCTTCTGCAATCCGCGCTTCAGGCCGCACGTCAGGCGCTTGGCTACTGAGCCAGCCGGAATACCGTTGAAAAGCCCGCGCAAGGAACACCTTGCGCGGGCTTTTTTTGTGGCTGTTTCGGCATGTCTCTGGTTACGGGAGACCCTCGGGTCGAGCCCGATGGTGACGGGCATGTGTGGTAGGCGTCAGTCGAGAAACGCCTTTTCGACCACGTATTCCTTGGGGTCTGAATTAGCCCCTTCGCGCAGCCCGTAATCCTCCAGCATCTCCTTGATTTCGAGGTTGAACGCAAGGTTGCCGCAGACCATGGCGCGGTCGGTTTCTGGGGCGAGGGGGGCAACGCCCAGATCGGCGAACACCTCGCCCGAGCGCATCAGGTCGGTGATACGGCCCATCTTTGGGCTCTCTTCGCGGGTGGTGGTGGGGTAGTAGCGCAGCTTGTCGGCAAAGCCTTCGCCGATCAGTTCAGCCAGCATTTCGTCGTTGCGGATGCTGTCGATCAACTCGGCCCCGTATTGCAATTCGCCCACCTCACGGCAGGTATGGGTGATGATCACCTCGTCGTAATCCTCATAGGTCTGCGGGTCGCGCAGCAGCGACGCGAAGGGGGCAAAGCCGGTGCCGGTGGCAAAGAGCCACAGCCGCTTGCCGGGCAGGAGCGCGTCATGCACCAGCGTGCCAACGGGTTTGGGGCGCAGGATGATCTCGTCGCCCACCTCGACATGCTGCAACCGCGAGGTCAGCGGGCCGTCCTGCACCTTGATCGAGTAGAATTCCAACTCGTCATCCCAGGACGGCGAGGCGATGGAATAGGCGCGCAGGAGCGGCTTTTCGCGGCCGGTTTTCTCGTCCGTCTGCATGAGGCCGATCATCACGAATTCGCCCGACCGAAACCGCAGCGAGGCGGGCCGGGTCACGCGGAACGAGAACAGCCGGTCGGTCCAGTGTTTCACCTCTGTCACGGTCTGAGCATCGGGAATCGCGAGGGTTTTGGGCGCTTTCGCGGTCGCTTGGGTCACGGCGGTCATCTCGTTCATGGTGTCAACTGCCGGTCATTTAAACCGACATCCTCTTCTAATCTTTGATTCAGGTCAGGTGAAAGGGTTATTCTGCGGCGACGTGGCGCAGCCGTGATTGGTAGTCATGCGCCTGCCAGTTGGCGCGGGAGAGCCACTGATCCTCGGGCTGCCGGGCGGCCAGATCATCGGAAATCTCGACCTCGTCAAAGCCCGCACGCCGCGCCATGGCGTATTGATCAGCGATCACATGGCCATAGGCGCGCAGCCGACCGGTGTAGCCCATCAGGCGCAATTGCCGGGCGATGCTAAAGCCGCGCCCATCGGCGAAGCTGGGGAAATGGACCTTGATCATCTGCACGTCGGGCAGGCGACCGGCCAGTTCCAGCGGGTCTGCGCTGGAGGGCAGGGTGATGCCCACGCCCTTGCGGGCCTCTTCCAGAGGCACGATGGGGGTGGTCCAGGTCTCGGGGCCGAAGCCCGTGTCGGTGACGATGACAGTCATGCGGAAACTCCTTTTCGCACCAGTTTGCCGTTCACAAAATGGATGCCACATTCGGTTTTGTCCTGATCGCGCCAGCGGCCAGATCTTGGGTCTTCGCCCGGTTTCACGGGCGTCGTGCAGGGCATGCAGCCGATCGAAGGATAACCCCGGCTGACCAGCGGATGCCGGGGCAGGCGGTTTTCCTCCATGTAGGTTCGGATGTCGTCGCGGGCCCAATGGGCCAGCGGGTTGACCTTGATCCGATTGGTGCCTTCCTCGATCTCGAAGAAGTCGAGGGTGGCGCGGGTGCCGGTCTGATAGCGTTTGCGCCCGGTGATCCAACCGTCGAAACCGCTGAGAGCGCGTTGCAGGGGGCGGGTCTTGCGCAGGGCGCAGCAGGCGTCGGTATCGCGTCGATGCAGGGTGGCGTCGGGGTCTTGCGCCTTCAGCTCTGCGTCATCTGCGCGGATGATGCGCAGATCGCGTAGGTTGAGTCGCTCTGCCAGTTCCTGCTGATAGACCAGCGTCTCGGCAAAGAGCATCTCGGTGTCGATGAAGATCACCGGCGTCGCGGCCTGCGTGACGGAGACCATGTGCAAGAGCACAACCGATTCGGCCCCGAAGCTGGAGACCAGCGCCAGCTTGCCCGCCTGGGGGTCGCGCAGCGCGTGCTCCAGCACCGAGATCGCCGAGTGATGGCGATAGCGGTCGTTGAGCGCGCGCACCCGGGCGTACAGATCACTCTGCGGCATGGGCCCGGGCCTCGTGATCGTAGAGCGCGGATTTGAACGGGGCGAGGCCGAGACGGTTGTACGCCTCAAGGAATGTCTCCTCGGGCCCCTCGCGCAGGTCGAGATAGGCGAAGATCAGACGCTCGATGGCGGGCACGATCTCGTCATAGGCGAAACCGGGCCCGGTGCGGGTGCCGATGGCCGTGCTTTCCGACGCATCGCCGCCGAGGGTGATCTGGTAGTTTTCCACCCCCGCGCGGTCGAGGCCGAGAATGCCGATATGGCCCACATGGTGATGCCCGCAGGCATTGATGCAGCCCGAGATCTTGATCTGGAGATGGCCCACGTCATGCTCGATCTTGAGCGCGTCCAGCCGGGTGGCGATGCCTTGGGCCACGGGGATCGAACGGGCGGTCGCGAGCGCGCAGTAATCCATGCCGGGGCAGGCGATGATATCCGACGCGAGCCCGATATTGCCGGTGGCCAGCCCCGCCTCGCGCAGCGCGGCATGGACGGCCGGGATATCGGCCAGCGCCACATGCGGCAGCACGAGGTTCTGTGCATGGCTGGCGCGGATGTCATTGTGGCCGTAGCGTTCCGCCAGATCGGCGACGAGGCGCATCTGCGCGGCAGACGCGTCGCCCGGTGTCGCCCCATGCGCCTTGAGGCTGATGGTGACGATACCGTGATCGGCGTGCTTGTGCGGGACAATGTTCGTGTCTGCCCAGGCGCGGAACACCGGATCGGCATCGCGCGCGGCGTAATAGGCATGTGCGTCACGCTCGGGCAGGGTGGGGGTGACGAAGGCGGCGTTGATCCGGTCGAGCCAGACCTGATCGACGCCCGAAAAAGCCGCGCGACGGCGCGGGAACTCGGCCTCGACCAGATCGCGGATCTCATCGAGCCCGTTCTCATGCACGGTGATCTTGATCCGCGCCTTGTACTTGTTGTCGCGGCGGCCGAAACGGTTGTAGGTGGCAAGGATCGATTCGAGATAGGGCAGAAGGTCAGCGCGGGCCACGAAATCCTTGAGCAGTTTCGCGACCATCGGCGTGCGGCCCATGCCGCCGCCGACCCAGATCTCATAGCCGCGAACGCCGTCACGCTCGACGATCTTGACGCCGATATCGTGGCTTTTCATCACCGCGCGGTCAGAGTCGCTGGCGATCACAGCGATCTTGAACTTTCGCGGCAGGAACTGGAATTCCGGGTGGTCCGTGGACCATTGCCGGATTAGTTCGGCCACCGGGCGCGGATCCTCCAGCTCATCCGCCGCGGCGCCTGCGAAGTGGTCCGAGGTCACGTTGCGGATGGTGTTGCCGGAGGTCTGGATGGCGTGCATGTCGACCTCGGCCAGCGCGTCGAGCATGTCGGGAATATCGCGCAGTTGCGGCCAGTTATACTGGATATTGGTACGGGTGGTGAAATGGCCGTAGCCCTTGTCCCACCGCTCGGCCAGATAGGCCAGCTGGCGCAGTTTCGCCGGGTCGAGCGAGCCGTAAGGGATCGCCACGCGCAGCATGTAGGCGTGCAGTTGCAGGTAGAGCCCGTTCATCAGGCGCAGCGGCTTGAACTCGTCCTCGGTCAGGCTTCCGTCGATCCGACGCTCGACCTGGGCGCGGAACTGTCGGTTGCGTTCTGCAATAAAAGCGGGGTCGAAGTCGTTGTATTGATACATGGTTTTCTCCTGCGCGTGTCGCGTGGGTCAGGCGCGGTTCAGGCCGTCGGCCTGTTTACCGTGGAAAAGGTTCGAGGGTCCGGTGCGCCGGAAATCCTCGCGGAAATGGGTGGGCTCGGGACCGTCGGGGCCGGGGCGCATATCGGCGAGATAGGCGCCGACGATTTCGTTCGCGCGAGCTTGTGCCTGCAAAAGGCGATAGTCGGCATCGGCCTCGTCGGTCAGTACCTCGGCCTCTGACAGATGCCGAGTCCATTGGTCATCAGCGGTGAGGTAGACGACATCGCCCTCGATGAGGGCATTGGCGGTCACGACCTTGGGGGTAAAGTCTCGGGGCATGTCAGGCAAGCTCCTGTTTCGATTGGACAAGTGCCACTTCGGCGGCGCGGGGCGCGAGGCCGAGGAAGGTGAGCGCGGGGCCGGTGAGATTTGCCTCGGCCAGATCGGCGGGCAGCCGCTCCAGCGTGGTGGAGAGCACGCGCTGATCGGGGCGCGAGGCGTTCTCGATCACGGTGACGGGCATGGCGCGGTCGGCCCCGTGCATGATCAGGCGGCCCTGGATGAAGCGGGCGGATTTCTTGCCCATGTAGAGCGCCGCAACCTCGCCGGGCCGGGCCAGCGTGCGCCAGTCGTGATCGGCAAAGCCCTTCATGTCGTGGCCGGTGAGAAAGCGCACCGCGGCGTTGCGGCCGCGTTTGGTCAGGCTTTGGCCGATGGCGGCGACCGAGGCGGAGGCGGCGGTGATGCCGGGCACGACATGCCAGTCGATGCCAGCGGCGGTGATCGCGTCGAGTTCTTCATCAAGCCGGCCGAAGACGGTGGGATCGCCACCTTTGAGACGGACGACGCGCGCGCCGGTGAGGGCCTGTGCGACGATCAGGCCGTTGATGTCATCCTGCGACATGGAGGGGCCGAAGCCTTCCTTTCCTGCGTTGAGGCGTTGCGCGTCGGGGTTGGCCAGATCGAGGATGTCGCGGGCGACCAGCCGGTCATGGATCACCACATCGGCCTGTTGCAGCGCGCGCAGGGCCTTGACGGTGAGCAGGTCGGGGTCGCCGGGGCCTGCGCCGACAAAGGCGACGGTGCCGGGGTGGAGCGTGTTGAGGGACATGGCGCGGCCTTCTGCATGCGGTTTGACTTCACCTGCAATATAGGAAATATTCCCGGTCGAACGCCATATGGCCGCGTTAATAAGGACATATGTTCCTGTCGTCGTGGCGGTTGGGTTGAATATTCCATCGGAAAGGGAAACTTGGAATGACTGTCCGTCTCGACGATCTTGATCGGAAAATCCTCGTGCAGTTGCAGGAGGACGGGGGGCAATCGCTGGACGATATCGCCAAGGCCGTGGGCAGTTCCAAGACGCCCGTGTGGAACCGGATCCGCAAGATGCGCGAGGGCGGGGTGATCCGACAGCAGACCTATCTGCTGGATGCCGAGGCGCTTGGGTTTGAGGCGTGTTTCTTTGTCCTGATCCGCACGTCAGAGCATGATGCGGGCTGGCAGGGGCAGTTTCTGAATGCGCTTAATGCCCGGCCCGAGGTGATGGAGGCGCATCGGCTGGCGGGGGATATCGACTATATCCTCAAGGTGCGGGTGGCCAATGCGCGGGCCTATGACGTGTTCTATCAGGCGCTGATTTCGGAGGTGAAGGTGCATAACGTCACGGCGCTGTTGTCGATGGAAGAGATCAAATCCACGACGATACTTCCGATTTGATATCAATCGGTTGTGGGGTGTTCCTCAAGTGCCGAGATGATCGGTGAGAAGTCGGCGGATTTGAGGCTCGCGCCGCCGACGAGTGCGCCGTCGACATTTGACGTGGCGAAGAGTTCGTCGGCATTGGCGGGCTTGACCGAGCCGCCATAGAGCAGGCGGATGGCGTTGGCTTCGGGCTCGCCCAGAAGATCCTTGAGGCGAGCGCGCAGGAAATCATGCACTTCGGCGATCTGGGCGGTGCTGGGGGTGAGGCCGGTGCCGATGGCCCAGACGGGCTCGTAGGCGATGACGATGTTGGTACCGGTTGCGCCGTCGGGCAGTGATGTGTCGAGTTGGGTGGCGATCACGTCGAGGGTTTGCGCGGCCTCGCGCTGTGCAAGGGTCTCGCCAAGGCAGATCACGGCGGTGAGGCCTACGGACCAAGCGGCAAGCGCCTTTGCGGCCACCAAATCGCTGGTTTCATTGTGATTTTCGCGGCGCTCGGAATGGCCGAGCAGGACCGCCGTGGCCCCTGCATCGGCCAGCATCGGGGCGGAGATGTCGCCAGTATGCGCGCCGGAGGGGGCGCTGTGGCAGTCCTGTCCGCCAATCATCAGCGGGCTGTCGGCGGTGAGGGCGGCGGCCTGCACGATCAGGGTGGCAGGCGGGCAGATCAGGATGTCGACGCGAGGGTTATGATGCGCGGTGGTGAGGGTCTGCAATTCGCCGAGGCTGGCATTGGTGCCGTTCATCTTCCAATTGCCTGCGGCGAGCTTGCGTTTCATGCACTCATGACCCTGATTATGGTTTTTGAAACAATGGGCTGCGAGCCGAAGCTCACATGCCTTCGAACTTGATCGACTCGCCGCAGCCGCAGGCCTCGGTCACGTTCGGGTTGTTGAACACGAACCCGGATTCCAGCAGCGAGGTCTGGTAGTCGATCTCGGTGCCGAAGAGGAACATCTGTGCCATCGGCGCGATCATCACACGCGCGCCGTCCTGTTCGACCACTTCGTCATGGGGGTCGACTTCGGTCACATACTCCATCGTGTATTCCATGCCCGCGCAGCCGCCCTTCTTGACGCCGATGCGCAAGCCCTGATGGCCGTCCCGGCCCATCAGTTTCGCGATCTGCGTGGCGGCGGTAGGGGTCATCGAGACCGCCTGCTTTCCGGGGATGCCAAACATGAGGTTTGCCTTTCAGTCGCTTGGTTTCGTTACATGAAACCCAGTTCAAGCCGGGCTTCGTCGCTCATCATGTCCATGCCCCAGGGCGGCTCCCAGACGAGGTGCACATCGACTTGCTTGACGCCCGCCAGCGGCTCGATCGCCTCGGCGACCCAGCCGGGCATTTCGCCTGCGACCGGGCAGCCCGGCGCGGTCAGGGTCATGGTGACGTTGATCGCGTTTTCACCATCAATATCAATCGTATAGATCAAGCCAAGGTCGTAGATGTTGACCGGGATCTCGGGGTCATAGACGCCACGGCACGCCTCGACCACCTGATCGTAGAGCGGGTGGTCGGTGCTGGAGGGGGCGATGAGAGGGGCCCCTTCAAGCGGCTCGGATGAATTCATCATGATCGTGTCCTGCGGTTATCCTGAGCAAACATATAAGTTTTATAAACCCTCACGTCCAGAGGGGCGGTTGCATGCGACCCGGGCCTAGCCGTCAGATTTTCCAGCCGACTTGCGGCGGCGGACCGGGGCGGGACGCACCCGCGCCTCGATCATGTCATAGAGCGCGCCGGTGATGTTCTTGCCGGTGGAGCCCTCGATGCCCTCGAAGCCGGGGGAGGAATTCACTTCCAGCACCTTGGGTCCGGTTTCGGAGCGCAGGAGATCGACGCCCGCCATGTTGAGGTCGAACACCCGCGCTGCGCGAATGGCCGTGTCGCGTTCTGCCTTGGTGATGCGCACCGATTTGGCTGAGCCGCCGCGATGCAGGTTGGAGCGGAAATCACCCTCGGCGCCGGTGCGTTTCATCGAGGCCACGACTTTGCCGCCGATCACGAGGCAACGGATATCCTCGCCCGCCGCTTCCTTGACGAAATCCTGTACGAGGAAATTGGCCTTGAGACCGCGAAAGGCGTCGATCACCGATTCGGCGGCCTTCTTGGTTTCGGCCAGCACCACGCCCTTGCCTTGTGTCGATTCGAGCAGTTTGACGATCAGAGGCGCCGTGCCGACGAGGCCCATGAGGTTGGCGGTGTCCTTGGGGGAGGCGGCGAAGGCGGTGTTGGGCATGCCCACTTGCGCGCGCGCCATCAGCTGATGGGCGTAAAGCTTGTCGCGGCTGGCGATGATGCCCGCCGAGGTGTTGACGCTGTAGGTGCCGATGGTTTCGAACTGGCGAATGACGGCGGCCCCGTAGGCGGTGACCGAGGCCCCGATGCGCGGCACCACCGCGTCATAGCGCGGCAGGCGTTTGCCGTCGTAATGCACTTCCGGTGCCAGTGCGTTGATCGCCATGTAGCAGCGCGTGGTGTCGATCACCTCGACGGTGTGGCCGCGGGATTCGCCTTCCTCGACAAGGCGGCGGGTGGAGTAGTTGTTCTCGCGGCTGAGCACGGCAATGCGGAGCGCGCGTTTGGGCTGTGCGGCGCGCATCTTCGAGGTGTGATAGACGTCATAGCTGAGTTCGGGCTGCAGGAAGCGGTCGGTGGCGACGATGGAGATGTGATCCTTGAGCGCCTGCCGCCCGAGCAGCATGCGCGAGGCCATGGTCGAGCGGTTGGTGAGGGTGATCTCGATCGGCCAGCTGTCGCCGTTCACCGACAAGGTGCTCTGGATGACGTAGCGCAATTCGCGCTCGCCATTCGAGGAGGCCACCTCGCGCCGGTCGAGAATGGTGGCGGAGCAGGGGATGATCAGATCGTCGCGGCCCGGAATCGGGTGTACGGTGAAACGCACCTTGGGTTTCGCGGACGGCCCGAAGGTTTCGATGTCGAAGGCATGCAGTGCTGAAGTGCGCGCGCCGGTATCGACCTTGGCCTTCAATGCGGGCACGCCCAGATCGGGGAGCGAAATCCATTCCTCCCAGCCGAATTGGAGGGGCTGGGGCGTGTCTGGCGTATCGCTCATGGGCTATGGCTCCTTGTCATGGGCGCGGATTCGTCGGATATGACCTGTCTCGCGCTATGGGGCCAAGATGACAGCATTATTCAACTATAAACTCAAGGGAACTGACGGATTGGCGCGCACGGGTGT
Source organism: Roseovarius tolerans (assembly GCF_900109855.1). GTDB lineage: Bacteria > Pseudomonadota > Alphaproteobacteria > Rhodobacterales > Rhodobacteraceae > Roseovarius > Roseovarius tolerans. The sequence goes on from NZ_FOBO01000001.1 coordinate 292,733, forward strand.
GATTTCCACACCGCGCGGCGAGATCCGCACGCCGGCCTTCATGCCGGTGGGCACGGCGGCGACGGTGAAGGCGATGATGCCCGAGAGCGTGGCCGCCACCGGCGCGGATATCCTTCTGGGCAACACCTATCACCTGATGCTGCGGCCCGGGGCGGAGCGGGTGGCGAACCTGGGCGGTCTGCACCGGTTCATGAACTGGGAGAAGCCGATCCTGACGGATTCGGGCGGCTTTCAGGTGATGAGCCTTGCCGGGCTGCGCAAGCTGACCGAGGCGGGGGTGACGTTTCGCAGTCATATCGACGGATCAAAACATGAGTTGACGCCGGAGCGGTCGATGGAAATCCAGCGGCTGCTGGGGTCGGATATCGTGATGTGTTTCGACGAATGCCCGGCGCTGCCTGCGAGTGACACGGCTGTGGCCGATAGCATGCAGCTCAGCATGCGGTGGGCGGCGCGCTCGAAAGAGGCGTTCGGGGATCGGCCTGGCCATGCGCTTTTCGGGATCATGCAGGGCGGGGTCACGCCCGAGTTGCGCGAGGAAAGTGCCGCCGCGCTTTCCGGGATCGGGTTTGATGGCTATGCGGTCGGTGGTCTGGCCGTGGGCGAGGGGCAAGCGGCGATGTTCGGCGTGCTGGATTACGCGCCGGGGTTTTTGCCCGAGGACAAGCCGCGCTACCTGATGGGGGTGGGCAAGCCCGACGATATCGTGGGGGCCGTGAAGCGCGGCATCGACATGATGGATTGCGTGCTGCCATCGCGCTCGGGGCGCACCGGGCAGGCATGGACGCGACGTGGGCAGGTCAACATCAAGAACGCCCGGCATCAGGATGATCCCAGGCCGCTCGATGAGGCCTGTGGCTGCCCGGCCTGTCGCAATTACAGCCGCGCCTATCTGCATCATGTGTTCCGCAGTCAGGAGATGATCTCGGGCATGCTGCTGACCTGGCACAACCTGCATTATTACCAGGAGATCATGGCGGGCATGCGCGCGGCGATTTCTGAGTGGCGGTTCGCGGCGTGGGAAACGGCGTTTCATGCGCTGCGGGCGGAGGGCGATATCGAGCCGTTGTGACAGGCGGGGTCGCGCGGCCTAGAGAAACCTGTCCGCGAGTTTCTGCAACGCGCTGCGGGTGTCTTCGGGGGCTTCTTGGGGCGGCTCCGGGTCCGGCACCGGCTTGGTCTTGCGCTCGGGCTTGGGGCGGGGCGGGGTCATGCGCTGCGCGACCGCGTTCTGAAACCGGTCGGGCTTGCCCTGTGCCAGCCACGGCGCGCCATCGGCAATGCCGCGCATCATGTCGTCGAGCCAGTCCTGATCGGCCTTGGCGAAATCCTGCAACACATAGCCCGCCACCCGGTCCTTGTGTCCCGGATGCCCGATGCCGAGCCGCACGCGGGCATACTCGGCGCCGATATGGGCATGGATCGAGCGCAATCCGTTATGGCCCGCGTGCCCGCCGCCGGTCTTGACGCGCAGCTTGCCGGGGGCAAGGTCCAACTCATCGTGAAAGACGGTCACGTCGCCGGGCGTCAGCTTGTAGAACCGCATCGCCTCGCCCACCGACTGGCCACTGAGATTCATGAAGGTGCCGGGCTTGAGCAGGATTACCTTCTCGCCCTCGAGCACGCCCTCGGTGACATGGCCCTGAAACTTGGCCCGCCACGGGCCGAACCCGTGATCCCCGGCGATCCGGTCGACGGCCATGAAGCCGATATTGTGGCGATTGCCCGCATATTTCGCCCCCGGATTGCCGAGGCCCACAAAGAGCTGCATTGCCCATTTCTCCCGCGTCACTCTAGGATGGTCTAGGGCCTTGGCCTGACGGAATCAACCAAGCGGCGGGGCGGCATGGCAGAGTATGAGATCGATGACCTGACGCTCGATGTGCCCGACAGCCTGATCAATGACCGGATCGCGGCAAAACTGGCCTCGGGCAAATACGAGGGACAGGAGGCCGCCGCCGCCCGCATGCGCCTGCGCGAAGGCCAGCGGGTGCTGGAACTGGGCGCGGGGATCGGCTATATCGCGGCGCTTTGCGCGCGGGTGGCGGGACCGGCCAATGTCACCACGGTCGAGGCCAACCCGGTGATGCTGCCGGTGATCCGCGCCAATCTCGACCGCAACGGGGCGGAGGCTGTGACGCTGCTGCATGGCGCGGTGACGGGGCGGGCGGGCGACGCGGGGGCCATCGCCTTTGACGGGGCGCGCACATTCTGGGCCGGACATATCGCCGATGAGGACAGCGCCCCGGAGCGGGTGGTCGAGGTGCCGAGGCTTGCGCTCGATGCCTTGCTGGACACGGTGCGCCCGCATCTGGTGATCATGGATATAGAAGGGGCCGAGGAACATCTATTCGATGCGCCCTGGCCGGATCATGTTCATTCGGTGATGATGGAACTGCATCCGGGGCGTTATCCCGACACCGTGATCCAGCGGATCGTGGATTGCATGTCGGCCTCGGGGCTGACCTATGATCCGGGGCCCTCGCGCGGGCGTATCCTGTGCTTTCGCCGGGTGCGCGGGCGATAAACGAAAAACGCGGCCGCCGTTTCCGGGGCCGCGTCGTTTCGTGTCGCGATGAGGTGGCGGATTACTCCTCCGCGGCGACCTCTTCAGCTTCGACCTCGTCGACCTGATCTTCATCCTCGTCATCCTCCTGGCTGCGCAGCGCAGAGGGGGCGGAGATGTTGCAGATCACGAAGTCGCGGTCGATCGTCGGCTTGGTGCCCGCGGGCAGGTCAACCATGGAAATCGTCAGCGTGTCGCCGATGTTTTCCATCTTGGTCAGATCGACGGTGATCTTTTCGGGGATGTCGCCCGCCGTCACCACAAGTTCGATCTCGGGGCGCACCAAGGTCAGAACGCCGCCCTTGCGGAGTGCCGCGCATTCTTCCTCGCCCTCGAATTCGACATGGATGAAGAGGTTGATCTTGGTGGTCCGGCGCAGGCGCATGAAATCGACATGCGTCGGCAGGTCCTTGACAATATCGCGCTGCACGTCGCGGCAGATCACGCGCACATCCTCGTGACCATCGACCTTGAGGTTGAAGAGCGTGGACTTGAAGCGTCCCGCCTTCAGGCGCTTGATCAGCGCGTTATAGGGCAGTTGGATTGCCAGCGGCTCTTTGTCGCCACCGAACACGATACCCGGAACCAGATGCGCACGGCGCACCGCACGAGCGGCGCCCTTGCCCGTCCCCGTGCGTTCCTGGGCGTGAAGATCAGGAATTTCTCCAGCCATTTTGAATTCTCCATAGGTTAGAGCGGGGCTCCTCCAAGGCTGTAGCCCCGCGTGAAATTGCGCCTATAGAGCACGCTGGCTTGCTTGAAAAGGGCCAAACGGCATGGCCTGCGGCTTCTTTTTGGCAAAAATACTCAAATTCCGGCACTGGCCACGGGGCGTTACTCCCACTCGCCCGAGAACCCCTTGGGCACCATCAGGATATCGCGGTCGAGATCATGCACGTCGCGCCGCCCGCAGAGGCCCATGGTGGTATCGAGTTCCTTGCAGATCACCTCCAGTGTCTTGCTGACACCGGACTCGCCCATCGCCCCCAGCCCGTAGACGAAGGCGCGCCCGATATAGGTGCCCTTGGCGCCCATGGCGAGGGCCTTGAGCACGTCCTGACCCGAGCGGATGCCGCTGTCGAGATGCACCTCGATCTTGTCGCCCACCGCATCCATGATCGCGGGCAGGGCGCGGATGGCTGAGAGCGCGCCGTCAAGCTGCCGCCCGCCGTGGTTCGACACGATGATCGCGTCTGCCCCCACGTTCAGCGCCTCAAGCGCATCGCGCGGGTCCATGATGCCCTTGATGATGAGGGGGCCGTCCCACATCTTGCGGAACACGCGGATGCGGTCCCAGTCGAGCGCCTGATCGAACGCCTCTGATGTCCAGGCCGAGAGCGAGGAGGGATCGGTCACGCCCTTGGCGTGGCCCACGATATTGCCGAAGCTGCGCCGCTTGGTGCCCAGCATGCCAAGGCCCCAATGCACCTTGGTCATCATATTGGCGACGCTGGCCGGCGTCAGTTTGGGCGGGGCGCTGAGGCCGTTCTTGAGGTCCTTGTGCCGCTGCCCCAGCATCTGCAGATCGACCGTGATCATCGCCGCCGAACATTTGGCATCGCGCGCCCGATCGAACAGCCGCTGCATGAAATCGTCGTCCTTGAGCGTGTAGACCTGAAACCAGAACGGCTTTTCGGTGTGCTCCGCCACATCCTCGATGGAGCAGATCGACATGGTCGAGAGCGTGAAGGGCACGCCGAATTTCTCGGCTGCGCGGGCCGCCTTGATCTCGCCATCGGCGTGCTGCATGCCGGTGAGGCCCACCGGCGCGAGGCCCACCGGCATCGCCACGTCCTGCCCGATCATCTTTGTCGCGAGGTTGCGCCCGGTCATGTCGATGGCGACGCGCTGTTTGAGATAGATGCGGTCGAAATCGGAGGTGTTCTCGCGGAAGGTCTGTTCCGACCAGCTGCCCGACTCCGCGTAGTCGTAGAACATCTTGGGCACGCGGCGGCGGTAGATCCGCTTGAGATCGTCGATATTGGTGATGACGGGCATGGGGCACTCCGGAAAATTGGTAAATATGCTTTACCAACCCAGCAGCATCTGCGCAATCGTCGCCGGTGCCGCACGGGGATGCCGGGTCGGGAGAGGCCGTGCCACGCGCGTCGGTGCCGTGTCCTCGGCCGGGTGGTGCTACATCGGCTGTGCATTTTCTCCATTGTAATTGCCGCCCGCAACGCATTAGTGTGAGATTGCGGTGACGGGTGCGATTTTTTGCCCCGACCACAAGAGATTCGCTGTTTCAGCCTCCTGCCGGACCGACAAATCCGCGAGGGCCGAACAGACCGATTGGGCCCCGGACCGGGGCTGCATACACGCCTGAAACCCCGACAAGGTGCCTCAGGCCTTGAATTGGCCCGCAAGGGCCGGAGAAGAAGAACCGCGATGAAGCGCGCGAGACTTTACAGCGTCATACAGGCAGGGACCACATGCGTCCCGCCCATGCGCACGCCCGCTATCGCCCCTATCAGACATCAGCCGCAACGCGCCGCTCCTCCGGGGGCGTGTGCCGCGCCGCGATGCATACGGAAAACATGGCCAAGAAAATGCTTATTGATGCCACCCACGCGGAGGAAACCCGCGTCGTGGTGGTCGACGGAAACAAGGTCGAGGAATTCGATTTCGAATCCGAGAACAAGCGCCAGCTTGCTGGCAACATCTATCTCGCAAAGGTAACCCGGGTCGAACCGTCACTGCAGGCGGCGTTCATCGATTACGGTGGCAACCGGCACGGTTTCCTCGCCTTTTCGGAAATCCACCCTGATTACTATCAGATTCCGGTCGCCGACCGCGAGGCGCTGATGGCCGAGGAAGAGGCGCTTGCGCAGGCTCAGCAGGAAGAAGAGGAAAAGCCCAAGCGCTCCTCTCGCTCCCGGTCGCGGTCGCGCGCGAAACCCAAGGCTGAAAAGACCGTCTCGGATGACGCGGTGACCACCGGTGACATCTCGGGGATGGAGACCATCGACCTCAACGAGGACGAGACCGAGGAGGAAGGCACGTCGCCGATGGAGCGCGTGGCCGAGACCCCGGTCGAGGAACCCGCCGAAGATTGCGCCGCAGAACAGGGTGCCGACAGCGCGACGTCCGAGGGCGACGAGGATGACGGGGATACCCGCGATCACGCCAGCCACGATGACAGTATCGAATCCGTCGCCGATGAGGATGACAGCGAGGACCTGCGCCCGGTGCGCAAGCCGCGCGCGCGGCGCTACAAGATCCAGGAGGTGATCAAGGTCCGCCAGATCATGCTCGTGCAGGTCGTCAAGGAAGAGCGCGGCAACAAGGGCGCTGCGCTGACCACGTATCTCAGCCTCGCCGGTCGTTACTGCGTACTGATGCCCAACACCGCGCGCGGTGGTGGCATTTCCCGCAAGATCACGCTGGCGGCCGACCGCAAGAAGCTCAAGGAGATCGCCACCGAGATCGACGTGCCCAAGGGCGCGGGCCTGATCATCCGCACGGCAGGCGCCAAGCGCACCAAGGCCGAGATCAAGCGCGATTACGAATATCTCCAGCGGCTGTGGGAGCAGATCCGCGAGTTGACGCTGAAATCCATCGCGCCCGCCAAGATCTACGAGGAAGGCAACCTGATCAAACGCTCGATCCGCGATCTCTATAACCGCGAGATCGACGAGGTTCTGGTCGAGGGGGAAATGGGCTACCGGATCGCCAAGGACTTCATGAAGATGATCATGCCGTCCCATGCGAAGAACGTTAAACACTATGTCGATCAGCAGCCGCTTTTCGCGCGCCATCAGGTCGAAAGCTACCTGAGCGGCATGTTCAATCCGACGGTGCAGCTCAAATCCGGCGGCTATATCGTGATCGGTGTGACCGAGGCGCTTGTCGCCATCGACGTCAACTCGGGTCGGGCCACCAAGGAAGGCTCGATCGAGGAAACCGCGACCAAGACCAACCTCGAGGCCGCCGACGAGGTTGCCCGTCAGTTGCGCCTGCGCGATCTTGCCGGGCTGATCGTGATCGACTTCATCGACATGGACGAACGGCGCAACAATGCGTCAGTCGAAAAGCGCATGAAGGAGCGGCTCAAAACCGACCGTGCCCGCATCCAGGTGGGGCGCATCTCGGGCTTTGGCCTGATGGAAATGTCGCGCCAGCGTCTGCGTCCCGGCATGATCGAGGCGACCACGCAGCCTTGCCCGACCTGCCATGGTACCGGCCTTATCCGCTCGGATGACAACCTTGCGCTGTCGATCCTGCGGCAGGTCGAGGAAGAAGGCGTGCGCCGCCGCTCGCGCGAGGTTCTGCTGAAATGCCCGGTGGGCATCGCCAACTACCTGATGAACCAGAAACGCGACCACGTGGCCCAGATCGAGGCGCGCTATGGCCTTTCCGTCCGGATTGAGGGCGATCCGACGCTGGTCAGCCCCGATTTCACGATGGAGAAGTTCAAGACCGCGACGCGCACCGTGCCCGAGCCCGATGCGGCGCAGTTCGTCTCTGCCGGGGCGGCGCTGATGGTCGAGATCGACGAGACCGAGGAGGACGTGATCGCCGACGAGGTGGAGCCCACGCCCGGGACCACTCCAGAAGCCAATGGCGATGACGACGACAAGCCCAAGAAAAAGCGCCGCCGCTCGCGCAGCCGTGGCCGCCGCAAGCCCAAGAATGGTGGCGAGGGGCAGCAGGAGAACGGCCAGACCGAGACCTCGGGTGAGGCTGGAGATCAGGGCCAGGAGACGCCGGTCGAGGCCAGTGGCGATAGCGCGGCACAGTCTGCCGCCGCCGAGACCGCCCCAGTTGCCGAACAGGCCGAGGCAGAGGCCCCCAAGCCGAAACCCAAACGCCCCAGCCGCTCGCGCAAGAAGGCACCGGCCAAGGCAGATGGCGACGCGGCCCCGGCAGACGCCGAGGCGACAGCAGAGGCCAAGCCCGAAGACATGGCTCAGGAAGATCCCAAGCCCAAGCCACGCTCGCGCTCTGTCTCGCGCAAGAAGAAAGAGCCCGAGGCGAGCCCGGTCGTGGAAGAGGTCGCCGCTGCGGCTGATCCCATCCCCGAGCCGGAACCGGCACCCGCGCCCGAGCCAGCGGCAGAGGTTCAGCCTCAACCGGAGCCCGCACCGCAGCCGGAGCCGACGCCCGAGCCGGTCGCGGAAGAGCCCGCCAAGGCCCCGGAGCCCGAGCCGGAAGCCGAAACCGTAACCGAAGATTCGGCACCGGCCAAGCCCAAGCGGCGCGGCTGGTGGTCACTGGGCGGTTAACGCCTCGCCCGGTCACGGTCCAAATGTGACAGTCGGACGCTGAAATCGACAAACGCCGCGCAACCCTCGTTGCGCGGCGTTTGTCTTGGGCCTCAGCCCGTCTTGCGGATGAGATAGGTCTGAACCCCGGCCTCGTCGCTGGACGAGATCAGCTCATGGCCGGATTCGGCGCAGAAATGCGGCACGTCGATCACCGCCGCCGGATCATCGGCGTAAAGCGCGATCAGCGCGCCCGCGTCCAATGATTTCAAGCGCTTACGCAGCTTGAGAACGGGTAGGGGGCACAGAAGGCCACAGGCGTCGAGGGTGTCATTCGGGGTCATGGCCGATCAGATAGCGGCCTTGTTACAGCCTGTCCACAAGGATGTGACCCTTTGCTGCGTGACGCGGCGGGGTGGACGGGTTATGTGTGACCCCATGTTCGGAATCGAAATCATAGACGCCGCTTTGCTGCCGGCCATGCTCGTGGCCTTAGTTGCTGGAATCATTTCGTTTTTAAGCCCCTGCGTGCTGCCCATCGTGCCGCCTTACCTCGCCTATATCAGCGGTGTCAGCCTCAATGACCTGACCGAGAGCGGCAGTCAACGCGCCCGTGCCGTGGTGCCCGCGTTGTTCTTTGTGCTGGGGCTGTCGACGGTGTTCCTGTTTCTGGGCTTCACCGCGTCGGCGATCGGCACGGTGTTCCTGCAATATCAAGGCTATTTCAACACGGTAGCGGGCATACTTGTGATGGCCTTCGGGGCGCATTTCGTGGGCGTCTACCGGTTCAAGTTTCTCGACCGTGAGGCGCGGCTTGATGCGGGCGACCGGGGCGGATCGTCCTTCGGGGCCTATATCCTTGGCCTCGCCTTCGCCTTTGGCTGGACGCCCTGCATCGGCCCGCAACTGGGCGCGATCCTGTCGCTTGCCGCCTCCGAGGCCAATGTCGCGCGCGGCACCTCGTTGCTGGCGGTCTATGCCATCGGGCTGGGGGTTCCGTTCATTCTTGTGGCCGCATTCCTGCCGCGCCTTCAATGGCTTATGGGCTGGATGAAGCGGCATATGGAACAGATCGAGCGGGTGATGGGCCTGCTGTTGTGGACCATCGGATTGCTGATGCTAACCGGCGGTTTCTCGGCGTTTTCCTTCTGGCTGCTGGAGACGTTCCCGGCCCTCGCCGTGCTTGGATAGCGCCTTACGCTTGCCCGATTTTCGCGCTAGGCTCTGGCCGACAAGAGGTTGGTCATGAGCAGCAACGCCCCCGTTAACGCAACTGTGCGATGCAGACGCGTGTTTTACATTCCGGGCTACGATCCGATCCCACCGCGCCGCTACCGCGAGCTTTATCGCAAGGAAAGCGCCGCGCAGGCGGGTATTTTCGGATATGAAATCAGTATCTTGCCGAGTGAAGCTAAGGCGCGGTTCGGCTGGGGCGTAAAGGCGGGCATGGATGGGGCCGAGGTTGAGACACAGGTCGAGGTGCTGGTCTGGTCCGACATCGTCAAGGACAGCATGGATCAGGGCATTCTTGCGACCTATGCGCAGCTGGTCCGCACCGCCGCCACCTATATCGGCACCGGCGCGCTGTTTCGACTGATGCGTTTGCGAAAAGGTCCGGTGATTGCGGCGCTTTACCCGGTGGGATTTCTGCTGACGCAGCTTGGTCTGGCGCTGCTGGCGGCGCGGATCATCGGGCAGGCTCTGGCTCTCTTGCATCCGCTGGCGGCCTGGGGCGGGCTGGTCGTGGTGCCGCTTATCCTCGAATGGTTCCGGCGGATGGATGGCCGGTTTTTTGCCTATTACCTGATGCATGACTACGCCTATTCGGCGCGGCATCTGGGGGCCAATCCGCCCGAGTTGGAGGCGCGGATGGCCGAATTTACCGCCGAGATTGCGCTGGCTTTACAAGGCGGTAGCGACGAGGTGTTGGTCGTTGGGCATTCTTCGGGCGCGCATCTGGGTGTGTCGATCCTCGCCGATCTGATCCGCGCCGGGCAGGTGCCTGTGGACGGCCCAGCGCTGTCGTTTCTCAGCCTCGGGCAGGTGGTGCCGATGGTGTCGTTTCTGCCGCGCGCACACCGGTTGCGCGCCGATCTGGCCTATCTGAGCACGCGCGAGGAACTCTTCTGGCTTGACGTGACCGCGCCGGGCGATGGCTGCGCCTTTGCGCTGTGTGATCCGGTCAGCGTGAGTGGCGTCGCGCCTGAGGGCAAGCGCTGGCCGCTGGTGATCTCGGCGGCGTTCACGCAAAGCTTGAGTGCCGAGCGGTGGCGCGCCCTGCGCTGGCGGTTTTTTCGGCTGCATTTTCAATATCTTTGCGCCTTTGACCGGCCCAAAGATTACGACTATTTCCGGATCACCGCAGGGCCGCAGACCCTTGCGCAACGCTTTACCGGGCGTCCCCCATCCAAAAGCCGGATCGAGCGGGCCACCTCGGGCCACACGAGCCTTGCGCCATGAGGCCGCCCAAGCCCCCCGCGCGGCCGGATCGTGTTTCACTGTGGCGCTACATGCGGCTCTTTCGGGCGGATCTGCTCTCGGCGCAGCCTGCGCGGCTCTACCGCGCGTGGATGGCCGAATTTCGCACGCCGTTCTTTCGCTCCTATCTCTGCAATCAGCCCGAACTGGTCGATCTGGTGCTGCGCGCGCGGCCCGACGATTTCCCGAAATCTGCGCGGGTGTCCGAAGGGTTGCGGCCGCTGCTGGGGCAGTCGGTATTCGTCACCAATGGCGAGACATGGAAGCGGCAGCGGCGCATCATTGACCCGGCCTTCGAGGGCGGGCGGCTGCGTGATACCTTTGCGGCGATGGTCAGGGCCGGGCAGGGCGCGGTGGCGCGGCTGGCCCCGCTGGCCGATGGCACCCCGCGCGATATCGAGCCGCAGACGAGCCACGCCGCCGCCGACGTGATCTTTCGCACGCTGTTCTCGATCCCGATCGAGAACGAGACCGCGAGCGCGGTGTTCGAGCAGTTCAAGGCGCATCAGCGCACGCAGCCGGTGCTGAACCTCGCGGCCTTTGTGCCACTGCCGCGCTGGTTTCCGCGCTTTCACAGCCGGAAAACGCGAGAGACCGCGCGCAGCATCCGCGCGCTGATCACGCAGCTGACGGCGCAGCGCATGGGCGAAATCGAAGCCGGGACCGCGCCTGACGATCTGGCCACCAAGATCATGACCACCGCCGACCCCGAAACCGGCGCGCGGTTCGACACGCAGGAAATGGTCGATCAGGTGGCGATCTTTTTTCTTGCGGGGCATGAGACGAGTGCGTCGGCATTGGCCTGGGCGCTTTACCTTTTGGCGCTCTACCCTGACTGGCAGGAGCGGCTTGCCGAGGAGGCCGAGGCGGTATTCGGCACCCGCGCGCCCGAGTTCTCCGACATGTCGCGGCTGCGCGTGGCGCGGGATGTGTTTCGCGAGACGCTGCGGCTTTATCCGCCTGTGCCGATGATGGTGCGCGAGAGCACGTGCCCCGAACGCTTTCGCAATCGCGACATCAAACCGGGCGCGCAGGTGGTGATCAGCCCCTGGCACCTGCACCGGCATGAACGGCTGTGGGACAATCCCGACGGCTTTGACCCGGCGCGCTATGGGACCGAGAATGGCAAGACCTGCCTGCGTACCGCCTATATCCCGTTCTCCGCCGGGCAGCGGGTCTGCACCGGGGCGGGGTTTGCGATGATCGAGGGGCCGCTCCTCTTGGCGATGCTGGTGCGGGCCTATCGCTTTGATGCGGTGCCGGACCGCCCCGCAATGCCGGTGGCGCATCTGACGGTGCGCGGGCGCGACGGTATCTGGCTGTCGATTTCGCCGCGCTGACCCCTTTGCAAGCCCGGCCAAAGCCCCTATGTAAGGGGTGTTCCCGGCAACGGGGACTATGGACATAAACGCGCTCGTAATAAGCGGATCGGACCCGGGGGCGGTACCCGGCGGCTCCACCAATCATCCTTCATTTGGGGATCATGGGGCCGAAACAGGATCGACGAACGTCTAAAGGGGTTATGCTTTGTCCCGGTGAGGTACCACCGTTATCGGTCCGAAACGTACAGTTGCAAATGACAACCGTGCTCCGGTCGCCGTTGCTGCGTAAGCAGTAACGAGACCGAAACTTAAGCCCTTGCGCCTAGCCGCGTAAGGCGGGGTTCGCAGGCACCTGGCAACAGAAGCCTGCACTTATCTTCCATTCTGTTAAGCATCTGTTTTCCTACTCTTTTTTGTTTACAGTTTCTCAGTGTTTTACAGTTTTGTCCTGCTTGCGTTCCAGTAGGTCGCGCAGAACCGCCTGACCGCCCGCCTTCCGATCAGCATATCGGCTGTAGCGTTCGATCATCTCGACCGACATTCCCACCATGTCGCTGATCTGTTGGCCGGTGTACCCGTCCTGCCTGAGCCGGATCACGGCATTGGCGCGCAGCCCGTGCCAGACCGCACCTTCAAGTTCGGGAAAATCCTCGCGCGCCTTGTCGAAGATTTTCCACATTTGATTCGTGGTGACGGGCTTTCCGGCGTTCTTGCCGGTTTCCTGCAAGAGGAACGGGCCGGGCCGCTTTTCCCAACTGTGCATCTCGGCTTCAAGTTCGCGGAAGATCGGACACCACGGCTGCACGCCGGTTTTCTTCTGAGGAAGGTTGAACCCGCCCTCGTCGATATCTGTCCAGCCCAGCCGCACCACATCGCTGATCCGCTGCCCGGTCCAACGTCCCAAGAGATAGGCGCGGCGCAGGGTGCCGGTGAAATGCTCATCGGCAATTTTCAACTGTTCAGGCGTCCAGGGCCGATGCCCCTCGCCCTTGTCGAAGTGCGGAACACCCTGTGTAGGGTCACGCTCCAGCATCTCGCGTGGACCCATCGCCCAGCGACACATTGCGCGCAGCGCGTCCAGCGTGTTGTTCGCCGTGCCCGGTCGATCCGCGCCGATCTTCTCGATCAGGGCCAAGACGTGCGACGGGCGCAGGCTGGCCGCTGGCAGATCGCCCCATGCGGTGCGGACATGCTTGAGGTGACGCCTGTATTGATCTTGCGTGCCTTTGGTTAGCTTGCGCGGCAGACCAGGCCATGCCGTTTCATAAGCGTTGATCAGCGCGCCTATCGTGTCGGTCGGGACCGGGCCGACCAATCCCTGCGCCTGTCTGATCGCGTTCCAAAACTCGGGCGTGGTCGGATCGTTCGGCAGACGGATGCGCTCACCCGCGTGCGGCGTGCTTCGCCCCGTCTGGAAGTAGAAATACTCGCGCCCGCGAGACACGACGACATGGACATGACGTGGAAGGGAAACCTTAGACATTTCCCACCCCCTGCATGAATGGATCAGCCTCTGCCGCTGTATTGGTCGCGGCAAGGGACGCATCGACCTGCGCCCAACTCCACCGAACGGACCCACCCACCCTGACCGGCTTAGGCAGGACGCCACGCTGGACCAGCGCGTCAACGGTTGACTCGGAAACATCCAACTCAGCCGCCAGCGTCGCCTTGCTGACGTAGGAAGGTGGCCGATCACCAAGGATGACGCGCCGGTTGGTCATCACTGATCCACCCCTGCCACGAAACGGCCAATCTCAGCGATAGTTGTGTTTCCAAAGCTTCGAACCGTATTCAGATCACCGGTGCGCAGCAGGACATTCTTGCTTGAAGAATGGCGGTCACGCATTTCGGACCGGCCTTCGTCAGTGACATTGCGGAGGTCGTATTGGATCGACCTACCGCCGTATTTTTGGGCTTCATAATACAATTCCCCGTCAACTGATTTCCCTTTGATAGTCAGGGAAAATATTTCGTTTGGGGATTCAAAAGAAAATATGAAGTCAAGACGTTCAACCTGCAAAACAGGTTTCTTCTCGGCTTCGTCGGTCGGGTCGGTGCTGTATCGAGCACCACCCATAAAGCCGATCATCCCTTGCAACAGATCAACAAAGGAATGGCTGCCGGGCAAGTTGCACACTTGGGAAATGCCCATACGATCCATTTTCCAAATAGGGGACGTTTCGTAGAGGTCACGCTCAGAACCCACAGGCTCACTGTCCCACCCGCGATAATAATGGGAAAAGGCAGTGCCGCTTGCCGCGCGGGCAATTAAGTCAGCCGCGCCCTTAACTGTATCGCAACCACAAATTGCAGTGATCAGGATTGCGGCGTCCCGGTCAGTGACCGTTGCCGCACTGCGCCCACGCCCGCCCTTTGTAACTAGACCATGCTCACGCAGAACGCGCCAAGCGTTTGCAACGCTGGCGTCCTCAAGCCCTAAAGTATGGGCTACTTTTTTGGTCAGTTGTCCGGGTGTTGGCATGTTTTGTCTACCTCTCTTCCATTGGTATAGCACCCCAATGGGGATAAGCGCAAGCCCATTGGTGTTCGGGTCCGATGAAACTTCTTGCGAGCTGATCCTCAACAAGTTATCAATTTCGCAGACGGTCTTTAGAAAGGAAGAAAATGACGCGCGATGACAGACCCATGAAGGGCGAACAGCTTGCAAATATCTTGGACCAGTTGGCAGAGATTTCTGCGATTGCTTTCTCTCTCAAGTATGAGTTGGAGCCGCTTACCCCAGAGGACATTCAAGCGGGGGCCGAACCATTGTCCCAAGATCAAATCCAAGGATCATTGGATAAGATTCAATCCATGATAACGATGCTCGCAATGATCGATCTCAAGGCAACTCGTGAAGAATGGTATGCGGCAAACAACGGCGTGCAATAATACACGTTGTCGATAGTGGCCTATTCTTTCCAATCCACCAGCTTTAACGCCTCGGACGGATCAACACCGGCCTCTTTCGCCAGCGCCATCGTCTGCACAATCGCGCCAAGCGCCCGCGCACGGCCACCAGCGTCGAAAGCCTGCATCGGGCGCATCACGTCCAGCGTGACAGGCTGGCCCAGCTTTTCAGACGCCTCTTGTCCGATCATCGCGGCAATCGGCATTAGCCCCCATTGGGCAAGGTGGCGCTGCGCCTCGCGAACCATCGGGCCGGTTGTGCTGATATTGCTCAGACCGGGCAGAACACCGAACACCATCTCGATACTGGACCGCGATGCCGCCAAGGTTTCCTTTGTCATCGCCCGGCTCAGATCGGGCGACACATCGCTTGGCTTCAAATCAGTCTGAGGTGCAGGCCCGCCCGCCGCCGTCACGTTGACGGACTCGCGCACCAGCATTTTGCCCCGGAACCCACGGAACCCACGGGCCAGATCGCTCATGTCCTGATCGGGTGCCTCGGGGAACGGAATGACAGACGATCCAAGCGGCGCGTTGGCGTAAACTTCGCTCAAGGCGGTCTCGACAATCTGCAATAGGCCAGCCGTCAACCGCGCCCGCCGCAATGGCGATTGTCCGACATAGGGCATAGACACATCGGACCCAATCCGCAGATGCAGAACCTCGCCAGCAAGGACGGTTTCAGTCTTGCCGCCGCCGGTATCAGCGATGCCGACGCGGTAGGCCGTGGGCTTGGAATAGCGTGTGGTCAAATCCCAATCCGAACACGGCAACAGCCCATCCTCTCGGATCACAAAGACAGCTTCCCCGCGCAACGCCAGAGAGCGCCCAGCAAGCGCCAGCATGGCAGGGGTCAACATGTCGGTGCCGTCCACATCTGAAAGGCTCAGACCGCCCTCCCAGAGGCTTACACAGCCTTGCACCGTGCCAGTGAGTTCGGCAACGCCATCAACGCCGCCGATATAATCGGCCCGCGCCTGCATCACTTGCGTGGTGTAGCCGGTGCCACTGGACCGCGTTTCGGTCTCAGGTTCTTTTCGTTTGAATGGCCACATATTCAAGCCCTCCGATAATTGCGCAGCAGATCGCCAGCGCCTGAATTTTGCAACGCCTTGGCGACCCACGCCGGGTTTCGATCCATCGCTTCCTTGATCGGCCCGATCTCCACGGAAGTTCGGGACGCCCCCGCCGTGCCCGGATCATCTGCCAGGTATTCCGCAAGCCGCCGGAACGCCTCAGAGACGGGCGCAGGCACATCACCCGCGCCAACCTGCGCCGTGATCCGATAGGTGCCATCACGCGGCAGACAGACGCCCAGAGGCCCGTCCAGCAGCGTCAGGGCCTCCCATGCCGCGCCGTCCCAGACATGCGCCACACGCGACACCACAGGCGCAAGACGCGGGTTGAATTGATCGCCACCGCCGCCCATCAACGTCCACACCACTTCCCGCACTGTGAAGCGGTGCGCGGTGTAGGCTTCAATCCGTGCCCAGATCATCGCAGCATCAAGCGCCGCCGCTGCCGTAGACAGGCCAGCGGGTGCCGTTGGGTATTCAGCCGGGACCGCCTCAAATTGTTTGATCAGATCAATCATCAGCGATACCTCGCAATCAACTGCCGCTTGGGAAGGAACACACGGGCCTGAGGGGGTTGCGACCAATTCCGCGCCTCGACTTGCGCCTCGGGATATGCGGGCCGCGTCACGACGCTCATTTCATACAAAAGCGCCTGCAAAACCGTCCTGATAATGGCGTTGTGTTCGCCGTTCTCAGGATCGCTGCCCTCATCCTCGATCCGCTCAGGCTCAGGCACCGCCCGCTTGGGTGGCAACCGGAACCCCGGCGATATGCCGACAGTCAGCCCCGCCGCGATACCTGCCAGAATATCCTTCACATAGGACACCTCTTGCATTTCCGGCGTGATCGTCGCGGTGAAGGACAGCGCATCGTCACTGTCCGCAAGATCCAGCGTTCCCGCGCCACGGCTGGCCAAAGGCTTGTCAAAGCTATGCCCCACCAGAAAATGAATGTCCTCTTTTGGATCATCCACGCGATAGGCGAATGCGCGGGATGCAATCGCCTCTTTTCTTGGCCTGCCGGAACGGCCCCCATCACTGAGGACCGCCCGCTTGTTATATGGAAAGCGGCCTTGCAGCGCCAATGCGCCGGATGCCCGTTTGCGTAATTCCAGACCGCCGCTATGACCGCCCCAGAGCATTACTGGATACCTGTCAGGACGCGGGTTTGAACCGCGCGGCTGATTGTGGTGTCCATGGTGGACAATGCAGTCAGGCGCAGGCCACCGGATTGCGCATCTGCATACGGGTCACGGATCAGATCGACCGCCCCCCACAGGCCCACGAACACCGGCGCAACACCGCCCGCAGAGGTTGTCAGCAGCGCCTTGCTTTCCAGCGGATCACCAGCCGGGGCAGGCAAGGCGTTGTGCGACATGACAACCGTGCTGATGTATTTCGTCAGCCGCTCCCACTCGGTCACTGCCGTGCCGCTGATGAACGCGCCATCCATCGCGTCCCAGACCTCAGGACGGATTAACAGGCGCACCGCGCCGGGACCGGTTGCCGCATTGGCCGTCATGAACGCCACAACCTCAGTGCGGATAGCCGCCCAGGACGCCGCTGCGCTCAGATCGGTTTCAGCAATGCCCCAAGCCGCCGCGCCGGTGAAGACGCCGGTAGGCTCGCCGCTGGACCCCGAGCCGTTGAAAATGGCACGATCCATCTCTTGTTGCATCGCGCCCGCCATGTCGCGGCGAATGGCTTGCTCAAGAGCAGCGCCGGATTGCAGCAGCGTCTTGCGGCTGATCCGCATCTGGATGCCCAACGTGTGATCAGGCTTCAACGGGCGGTCCAGCGTCGTGTAGGCAGACGGCCCGGGCACGTTGGCCAGTTCGGTTGCCTGCCAACCCGCAGAGATTGCCGACGTGGTGACAGGGGTTTCCTGTCCGCCGGTGCCGATATTGATCATCTGGACGCCCATCTGCGCCGCGACAGACGCCGGGAACAAACGCTCGATCAGGGGACGGGTAACAATCGGATCAGGGGTGCCGCTGGCAATGGTTTCGCCCGCACGGGTTTCAAGCGCCGCGTAGGGCACGGGAATGCCGCGATAGCCGCCTTGCGACCGCAGTTCCGTGACGATCTCCGCCGTCTGGCCAGACAGGGCACGGCCTTCGTCCAGAGACAGCGCGACTTGGCGCATCTCGAAACCGGACATGACCTCATTCCACTCTTTTTCGGAACGGGTTTCGAGTTCGCCTTTGGCTTCGGTGCGTTGTTCGTCCTCAGACACCAGTGCAGCGCGATACTGCACCTCTTTGGCCCGATACTCTGTATCCAGATCAGTCATTTTGCGGGTTTCATCCGCAGACGGGGTTTCGATGTTCGCCAGTTCCGACAGGTTTTGACGGATTTCAGACCGGCGAAGTTCCAGTTTCTTAGAAGTCAGCATGATTGTTTTCCTTATGCTCGTGGGGGTTACGCTGCATTTCGCGCAGCAGGTCACGCCATTGCTGGCGTTTTGGGGTTAGAGGCGTATGCCCCACCTCAATTCGGGTTTTGCGGGCATGGCAGGCACCGCAAAGCATCTGTAAATTTGACAGGGTGTAAGACAGTTCAGGGTGTGTCTTGACCGGCAGAACGTGATCACATTCCAGCCAGTGACGTGTGCCACACTGGACACAGGCCCAGCCGTCACGGTCAAGCGCCTGCATCCGCAGGGCCTTCCAACGCGGGCCGCGCGTCACCTTGGCGCTATGCCGCTTGTATTCGTTGCGCAGCTTGCTCATCGCCGCACCTGCAATTCGTAGCAAATCACAACGCCATCCGGCCCCAGGACGCCGACGCGGTGGATGCCATAGTTGACCCCGCCGATTGTCAGCGTGTCGGACGTGTTCGGGGCAACACCCGCCGTCATGAACACCCGCAGGTCATCGCCCGCGATGGACAGACCGGCAATTTCCTCAATCGTGTAATTCGTCACCGCGACTGTCACGGAATGATTAACCGGCGCACCGGGAACAGGTGCCCATGGCGGGCCGGATGGTGCGCCCGGTTTTGTAAGTGTTGCCGCCTGCCCGAACCGGGCAATCAGCCGCGTGGCCGTTGAAGTCATCCCCATGCGATGCGCCCTCCTTTATGTTGTGGCCTGCCCATGATCCGCGCGCCCTCAGCAACCGCCAGGACAGCGGCACAAGCGGCGTCGATCCGGCCCATCGACCGGCCCTTGACGATCTTGGAATTTCCGGCCGGATCAATGAACACCGCCGCCTCACCTATGGCGTGACGCAACAGCAGACTTTCGGAAACGTGCAGGTTGCCGTCGAATATGAAGCGGCGGAAACGCTCCACGTCTTCGCTGCCGTCTTTGAACCCCATGCCGCGCCAGATCACCGGCGCGCGGTTGCCGATCTCTGCCAGCGCGTCACCGATCTCGGATTGTTTGAACCGATCACAGACAATCGCCGCGACCGTCTCGCCCTCGACGTGACCGACAACCCGGCGCAGCCATTGCGCCAGCGGGACGGTTTTCTGCCCCATCAACGCCAGCTCGCCGCGCTTGTGCATCTGCGAATAAAGATCACCGACAGCATCCGCCTGCCCACGGGCCTCAAGTGTCGGGATCGTGCCGAACGCGCCCCAGGCTTCCAGCCGCCCCGTGTCTGGCCAGAGATAGGCCACGGCGCTCATGGATGCCGACTGGCCCTGATCCAGCCCGATCACAACCGGCCCGCGCCGGGGTGGCAGATCGTCGGTTTCGCATTGCAGCCATTCGTTCAAATCAAGCAGTGCATCCCGGTTGTCCTCAGACACCCGTTCATTGCGAGACAGCAGCCGGAACCGCGACAGGGCGGAACCACCGCGGGCCAAGGCCAGCGCCGCGTCCTCTTTCAACCGCGTCATCGTCGGGCCGATGCCATGCCGTGAACCGGGGTTGGCAATCGCCAGACTGTCCACATCATCAACAGGAAGGTTCGGTGTCGGGCGGTGTTCTTGGCGGTAGACGCCGGGTGCATCCCGATCCAGCCACAGCGAGAACGGGTGCATGTCATTGCTGGCACTGGTGGATATAATCAGCGCCTTGCCGTCGCGCTTTGAAAGGCCCGTCAACAGCGCCGCTTCCAGTTCGTCCCCTTGGGCAATGGGCCAGTGCCCGCGCTCATCCAGCACCGCCAGCGTCGGGCTGGACCCAAGCGCAGACTTGCCGTCAGCAGAGATTGCCTTGATCAGGTGCGGGCCGTTGTGGTCGTCATACTGGATTTCAAAACGGGGTTGCCGCCGGATCGTGATCCGCTTCTGCACATCGTCGGGCAGGGTGGCGATAAATGACGCGCAATAATTCCAAGCTATTTTTGCTTGCTCTTGAGTTCGGGCCGCGATGATCACCTCACGCTCAGGCGCGTCCGACCATGCGCCCAGCAATTCACCGGCGCAGAGCATGGCCGAGACCGCCGACTTGCCGTTGCCGCGACCGATGGA
Source organism: Roseovarius tolerans (assembly GCF_900109855.1). GTDB lineage: Bacteria > Pseudomonadota > Alphaproteobacteria > Rhodobacterales > Rhodobacteraceae > Roseovarius > Roseovarius tolerans. The sequence goes on from NZ_FOBO01000001.1 coordinate 312,710, forward strand.
CAGGCACGCCACGTTCACCCCGTCAGCGAACGCCCCGTCGATGAAACGATTTTGATATGGTGCCAGCTTGACCGCACGCCCTGCCAGCCGCCCCGTGGGGACCGTCAGGGACTTGCAGAACCGCTTGACTTGGGTGGACCGCTTCATTCCTGCCACCGGGCCGTGTGTGTGGAATGAAGACCCAGCCCCCCGACCCCCCGGGGGTTATTGAAAGGGGGCATTGGGACCATCGACGGCGCGGCACGGATGCGTTCCAGTAATTTACTGACGCAGTGACGCAATGAACCAAGAGGGGCGGTAGCGCCCCAAGGGCTACCAACCCCCCCTTTTATATGGCTTTGTGTAAGAACAGGGGGTTGGAACGGGGTTGGAACGACTATGGCAGGGGGTTGGAAATATGTCATTGTGCCGCCCTCATGATGAATGAACGGCGCTTAGACGGCGGGCCATCCTCACTGATTGTGATTGTCTTGCGGGCGAACAGGCTGGACATGGCCGTGCGGAATGCACGTTGGGTGCAGCCCTCATTGTCAGGATGCTCTGCGAACAGCTTGGGCGCATAATTGCGTCCGCCAGATTGCGACACGCGCACACCGGTCTCGATGTGCTGATCCAGTAGCTGAAGGAATACCCGCTCACCCTTGGCACCCACTGCCAGCGCCTCAAACCCCGTGGGCCACGCCTGAGCGACGAACACACCGGCCTGCCATCTGACATTGATCTCACCACCGATGCGCCCATAATTGGCCTTCATCGTGGTCAGCACCCGCGCGTCCGGGTCAGCCTCATAGCCGTTGTCACTGATCCGAGACAGATAGAGCCGCGACCGCACAGAGTTGTTCCATGCCGTCGATCCTGACGTGCCCGTGCCGCTGTTGAGGCCGGTCAAAGACGGGTGCGCAAGTAGCATGACGGCACAATTACGCTTGAGCGCCAGACCGCGCAGGATGCCCACGAATTGCCGCACCTTGGCCCGGTCGTTCTCATTGGCGGGATACACGTCTGCCAAGGTGTCGATCACGATCAGCGCCGGGGTATCCTCAGCCGCCCGCGCGTCCAGTTCCTCGAACAGCGCCGTCTTCATTAAGGCGAGTTGGCTATCGACAGCTAAGAGCGCATCCTCGCCCGCCAGTGAACGCAATGTGAGGCCCGCCAGGGCGCTATAGCTGCACCCCTCAGCCCGCAAAATATCGTCAACGCGACGGTGCAATTCGTCGTCGTCGTCTTCGGCGCTGATATAAATCACCCGGCCTTTCGATACCGGATTGCCGATCCATGCCCGCTCGGTCGATACCGCGACCGCCAGTTGCAGGGCCAGCAGGCTCTTGCCCGTGCCCCCGTCGCCGCTGAACAGCGTTACCGTCTTTTGAGGCACAAGACCGTCCACCAGCCATTGCCGGGCCGGGACGGCTTTCCCGTTGAGCGATGCAGCCGAATAGAATTGGCTTTCCCGATTTGGTTCCGATTGAATGATTGTCGGGCCGGACGCTGGCAGGGGCGTCATCCCGGCAGGGACGTATGATCCGCGCGGTGGAATCCGTGCCAGCCAGTCGCCGTCACCCGGCCCTCGCGGCGCATCATAAAGCTGGATCAGCGCCGCCGGTGTGCCGCCCATATCCAGCCAATCGGACACGTCGCCTTTCTCGGGCAGATTGGGCAGGTCCACGATACGATGATCAATCCCACGCGCCACCAGCGTATTCGCCACCTGTGCAGCATGGTTTCGGCCCGCGTCGTCGTTGTCGGGCAGAATGCAGACGCGCCGTCCCTTGAGGTGATCGGAAAATTCGGGAAGCCATTTTCCAGCGCCGCCTGAATTGGTTGTCGCCACCAACCCCAAAGCCGCCAGACGATCCGCGTCCTTCTCGCCCTCGACGATGTAAACCACAGATGTCGGATCAGCCGCCCGCAATTCGGGCAGACGATACGGCACGCGCCGCACGCCTTTGATCGACCATGACCCATCCGCCGCCTGTTGCTTGAATCTCTTTGGCTCAGACCGGATGACACGGTAGAGCAGCGTCCCGTGTTCGTCGCGGTAATCCCACGTCCCGGCGTTATCTGGCGCGATATGGCCCCGCTCTGTACACCACCGCGCCGCGTCGGCCCGCGTTCCGCCTTGCTCGCGGGCCACAAAGTCGAAAACGCCGCCGCCGTCCTTGGCCTCATGGTCATACCATGTGTCGTCGGCCTTTTTGATCGACATGCTGCCATGCGTGCCGAAACGCATGTTGCCAGGCGACGACAGGCTGTGGTTCGGCTCGCCCAGCAGATCAAGCGCCACGCGCTCGATCAGGCCGGTTTCGTTCACAGTGTCCCTCATCAGCGCACCCCCTCGGGGCAGGAAGCGCCGTAATGGTCGGCAAACGCCTGAGCATGGAATCTAGCAATACCGCGTCCGCCGTAGGCCAAGACGCGCAGCAAATGGAACACGTCATCTTCAATCAGAACGATGTGCCAGCCATCGGGCTTTTCGTCGACGATAACCGTCCGCCCTTGCATGATGATGCCGGGTGTCGTATTGTGCAGGGGAGTGTTTTGAACAGCATTATTGACCCCGGTTGCGCCCGCCAGCGCGCCGGGGTTTTCTTTTGTCTTGGGGGTCAGAACGGTTTTACAGTCACATGTTTCGTTCTGGCCTTGTTCGGCTTCTGTCCGGTTTCCGCTGTAAATCGCATCCGCTTGATATCCAACGGAACCTTGCGAATGCTGCGGAAGCCTGCACTTTCCCCTTATCATATCGTGCTACGCGTCATGGAACTTTGACTTGCGCAAGGCGGACGTGCGGGTCACAAACCGGCATGAGCGCGCCGCCCCTCTCCGAGATTTTCCGCAGTTTCCTGCGCATCGGCCTTTTGTCCTTTGGCGGGCCGGCGGCGCAGATTTCGATGATGCATGCCGAACTGGTGGAGCGTCGAGGCTGGCTGGAGGAGCGGCAATTCCTTGGCGCGCTGTCGTTCTGCATGCTGCTGCCGGGCCCGGAGGCGATGCAGCTGGCGACCTATGCGGGCTGGCGGCTGCGGGGTGTGCCGGGGGGGCTGATCGCGGGGCTGTTGTTCGTGGTGCCGGGCGCGCTGGTGATCCTGGCGCTCGGGCTGGGCTATGCGCTCTATGGCGGGGTGCCGCTGGTGCAGGCGCTGTTTGTCGGGATCAAGGCGGCCGTGGTGGCGATTGTGTTGCAGGCGCTTTTGAACCTCGCCCGCAAATCACTGCAGGACCGGGCAAGCTGGGGTCTGGCCGGGCTCGCCTTTGTGGCGATGTTCGTGCTGTCGGTGCCCTTTCCCATCATCATCGCTGCGGCGGCGCTCTGGGGGTATCTGAGCGCGCGCGGAGAGGCCGAGACAGCCATCCCCGCGCCCGCCGTGCCCCTGCGCGGCACGCTGATGACCGTTGCCACCTGGGGCGCGCTCTGGGCCGCGCCGGTGCTGGTGGCGTGGGCGGCGGGGGCCACGTTCCTGACCGATCTGGCGCTCTTTTTCAGCAAGCTGGCGGTGGTGACCTTTGGCGGGGCCTATGCGGTGCTGGCCTATATGACCGAGACGGTGGTGGTGACCAAGGGCTGGTTGAGCACGGCGCAGATGATCGACGCGCTCGGGCTGGCGGAGACGACGCCGGGGCCGCTGATCTTGGTGACCGAGTTTGTGGGCCTGCTGGCGGGCTATGCGCAGGGCGGGGTGGGCATGGCCGTGCTGGCGGCGCTGCTGACGCTGTGGGTTACGTTTACGCCCTGTTTTCTATGGATATTCACTGGTGCGCCCTATATCGAGCAGATCCTGGCAAGGCCCCGCCTCAAGGGGGCCTTGGCCGGGATTTCGGCGGCCGTGGTGGGTGTGATCCTGAACCTTTCGGTCTGGTTCGCGCTGCATGTGCTGTTTGGCCGGGTGCGCGAGACGGCGTTTGGCCCGGTGCCGGATTGGGGGACATTCAGCCCGCTCAGCCTTGGTTTCGTGCTGCTGGCGGCGGCGCTGTTGCTGGGCGCGCGGCTGTCGATGGTCCGGGTTCTGGCGCTGCTTGCGGTGCTCGCGGGGGCGTGGCATCTATTGATCTGAGGGGCACATTGCGGGTCTTTTGTTTTGTCCCGAATCCCCTATGCTGATCCTTGTAACTCTCCCGAGGTAAAGAATGTCGCGCTCGATCGATTACGGAAACCTGATGCATCGCGCCATGCGTGGCCTCATTCAGGAGGTTCTGACCGACGTGCAGATGAACGGGCTGCCCGGCGCGCATCACTTCTTCATCACGTTTGATACCACCCACCCCAAGGCGGAACTCGCCGATTGGTTGCGCGACCGCTACCCGTCCGAGATGACGGTGGTCATGCAGCATTGGTATGACGGGCTGGAGGTGACGGATGACGGGTTCAGCGTCACGCTGAATTTCGGCGATGCGCCGGAGCGGCTCTATGTGCCCTATGACGCGATCCAGACCTTTGTCGATCCGTCGGTGGAATTTGGCCTGCGCTTCGAGACGCAGGAGGTTGAGGACGACGGCGACGAGGAGGATGCCGACGATCTGGAGGCCGAGGACGACACGCCCACCGAGGCGGATGTGGTCAGTCTGGACAGCTTTCGGAAATAGGGCGGGGTCGTCGCTGCGCTCACCGGTATTCCATTGTATACAGTATTGATCTTTTGCCCGGCTTCGCTATGAACGGGGCAAACCGTCAAGGAGATCCCGCAATGACCGCCACCCGCACCGAATCCGACAGTTTCGGCCCTCTCGAAGTGCCCGCCGATAAATACTGGGGCGCGCAGACACAGCGCTCGATCATGAATTTCCCGATCGGCTGGGAGAAGCAGCCGGTGGCCATCGTGCGCGCCCTTGGTGTGATCAAGCAGGCCTGCGCGCAGGCCAACAAGGCGTCAGGCAAGCTCGATGTGCGGCTCGCGGATGCGATCATTCAGGCGGCGGGCGAGGTGATCGAGGGCAAGTTCGACGACAATTTCCCGCTGGTGGTTTGGCAGACGGGGTCTGGCACGCAATCCAACATGAATTCCAACGAGGTGATCGCCAACCGCGCGATCGAGATCCTTGGTGGCGAGATCGGCTCGAAGGACCCGGTGCATCCCAACGATCACTGCAACATGGGGCAGTCCTCGAACGACACCTTCCCCACGGCCATGCATATCGCCACCGCGATGAGCGTGCGTGATGTGCTGCTGCCGGGGCTGGACAAGCTGGCGTCGGGGCTCGAATCCAAGTCCGCCGAGTTCAAGGATATCATCAAGATCGGCCGCACCCATACGCAGGACGCCACGCCGCTGACGCTGGGGCAGGAGTTTTCGGGCTACACGCACCAGGTCCGGCAGGGGATCGCGCGGGTGCAGGCCTGCATGCCCGGCATTTACGAGTTGGCGCAGGGCGGCACCGCCGTGGGCACCGGACTCAACACCGCGCATGGCTGGGGCGAGACGGTCGCGGCCAACATGGCCGAGATCACGGGCTTGCCCTTCGTGACAGCCCCCAACAAGTTCGAGGCGCTCGCGGCGCATGACGCGATGGTGTTCCTGTCGGGGGCGCTCGCCACGGTGGCGGGCTCTTGCTACAAGATCGCCAATGATATCCGGTTTCTGGGGAGCGGGCCGCGCTCGGGTCTGGGCGAATTGATCCTGCCAGAGAACGAGCCGGGCAGCAGCATCATGCCCGGCAAGGTCAACCCGACGCAGGCCGAGGCGCTGACGCAAGTTGCGGCCCATGTCATGGGCAATGACGCGGCGATCAAGTTCGCAGGCTCCCAGGGGCATTTTGAGCTCAACGTCTACAACCCGATGATGGCCTATAACCTGTTGCAATCCATACAGCTTCTGGGCGATGCCACCGACAGTTTTACCGAGCGGATGCTGATGGGCATCGAAGCCAACGAGCCGCGCATTGAGAAGCTGATGACGGAGTCGCTGATGCTGGTGACGGCGCTCGCGCCCACCATCGGCTATGACAATGCCACCAAGGTCGCCAAGACCGCGCACAAGAACGGCACCACGCTGAAGGAAGAGGCGATCGCGCTCGGCTTTGTGGATGCGGAGACCTTTGACCGCGTGGTGCGCCCCGAAGACATGATCGGCCCGAAATGAGCGACAGGCCGGTCAATCTGAACCGGGTGCGCAAGGATAAGGCGCGGGCTGTGAACAAAGCCCGCGCCGACGAGAACGCCACGCGCTTCGGGCGCACCAAGGCGCAGAAGACCCTTGAAGAGACGCAAGCCGAACAGGCGCGCAGCATCCTTGACCTTCACCGCCGGGACAAAGACTGATGCAGGGTTCATCTTGCGACAAATATTCCGGGGGAATCGCCGCCTGCGGCGATGGGGGCAGCGCCCCCTGGCACGGTCGGCCATGAGTGCGCGCCCGGTCAAGCATTCGCTGACCCTGCGCGGCCATCGCACCAGCGTCTCGCTGGAGGAGGAGTTCTGGCGCGCATTTCGCGAGATCGCGGCCGAGGAGGGCATCGCGCTGAACGCTCTGGCCGCGCGGATCGACGCGGAGCGCGGCATCGAGGCGGGGCTTGCCTCGGCGATCCGGGTGCATGTCCTGCGCCACTATCGCGCGAAAAATACCGGTTGAAACTCGCCCTGAGCGAAAGAATCCGGGTCGGTCTTAGCAATCGACACCTTTCAAAGTGTCGCTTTTCACACCCAATCCTCCGCTGATTGGTTGCGTTTACGCAACCGGGCTTGTTACCCTCAACAGGCGAATGGGATCGGGGGCCTTCACCTGAAGACGTCCCGGGTAAGAGTGCCTTCCGGTTCTGAATGCTGAAAATGCCAGCGCGCCGCGTGCGCCCGCGCCCGCCTGTGAAAGGGGTGATCGGGGTGTGTTACGCGACATGGCAAAGGGACAAGGGAGGGCCTCAATGGCCGACGAAACAACCAACCAGGGTATCCCGGAGCCGGAAGGCCACTCGGATATCATCGAGACCGATTACGAAATCGGTCAGGACAACATCACGACCAGGATCGGGCCGTTCGGCCTCGACATTCACAACCCCGTCTTCATGATCTCGGGCCTCGCGGTCGTGGCCTTCGTGTTCTACACGCTGGCCTTGCCGGAGCAGGCGTCGAGCGTGTTCAGCTGGCTCTTTTCGGCGGTGACCAAGGGCTTTGACTGGTTCTTCCTCGGGGCCGCGAATATCTTCGTGATCTTCTGCCTGCTGCTGATCGTGACGCCCTATGGCTCGATCCGGCTGGGCGGTACGGAGGCCACGCCTGACTATAGCTATGTCGGCTGGTTCGCGATGCTGTTTGCGGCGGGCATGGGTATCGGCCTGTTGTTCTTCGGTGTCTCGGAGCCGATGAGCCACTTCTCGTCGTCTCTCGGCGGCACCGCGATGGAAGACGGCGCGCGCACCGACTGGGCACCTCTGGGTGCAGCAGGCGGTGATGAGGCGGCGGCACAGCGGCTTGGCATGGCGGCGACGATCTTTCACTGGGGTCTGCACCCTTGGGCGATCTATGCCGTGGTGGCGCTGGCACTTGCGCTGTTCTCCTACAATAAAGGCCTGCCGCTGACGCTGCGCTCGGCGTTCTACCCGCTTCTGGGCGAGCGTGTCTGGGGCTGGTCGGGCCACATCATCGACACGCTGGCGGTGTTTGCCACGCTCTTCGGTCTGGCGACCTCGCTCGGCTTTGGTGCGGAACAGACGGCCTCGGGTCTGACCTTCCTCTTCGGGTCGGGTGACGCGGCAGAGGGCACACGGTCCTTCATGGGCATCACCTATGGCAATAGCGACGAGTCGGGCGTGGCCAACAACCCGCTTCTGCTGGTGATCCTGATTTCGGCGATCACGGCTGTCGCGCTGGTTTCGGTCGTGCGTGGCCTTGACGGTGGCGTCAAGGTGCTCTCGGAGATCAACATGGGGCTGGCCGCGATCCTGCTCTTGTTCGTGTTCTTCGTGGGCGGGCCGATCTTCCTGCTGACGCTGTTCTTCGACAGCATCTGGGCCTATCTCCAGAATGTCGTTGCGCTGAGCAACCCGTTCGGGCGCGAAGATACCAACTTCATGCAGGGCTGGACGTCGTTCTACTGGGCCTGGTGGATCTCCTGGTCGCCCTTCGTGGGCATGTTCATCGCGCGCGTCAGCCGCGGTCGCACCGTGCGCGAGTTCATCATCTGCGTGCTGATCATCCCGACGACGGTCTGCATCCTTTGGATGACGGTCTTTGGGGGCACCGCGCTCAATCAGGTGGTGGCCGATGGCTATACCGGGGCGCAGGATGCGGCGCTTGAACTCAAGCTGTTCAAGATGCTTGCGGAACTGCCTCTGGCGACGATCACCTCGGTGATCGGGATCATCCTGGTGATCGTGTTCTTCGTCACCTCGTCGGACTCCGGGTCGCTCGTGATCGACACGATCACGGCGGGCGGCAAGGTCGACGCACCGGTCGCACAGCGTGTGTTCTGGTGCATCTTCGAGGGCGCGGTCGCGGTTGTGCTGCTGATCGGCGGTGGCCTTGCGGCGCTGCAATCGGCGGTGATCTCGACGGGTCTGCCGTTCACGCTGGTGCTTCTGGTGATGTGCTACGCGATCTGGAAGGGGCTGGCGTCCGAGAAGCGCTGACCCAAGCCTGACCTAACCCAATGAGAGGCCCCCCGGGTGTTGCACCCCGGGGGGCTTTGCTATTTGCTATGCCGACATCATGATGGGGGACTTGGGGTCGTGATACTGGACAATGAATTCGTGCGCGCGCAGTTTCCGGCATTTTCGGAGCCATCGCTGACGGGCCAGGCGTTTTTCGAGAATGCGGGCGGGTCTTATACCTGTGCGCCGGTGATTGCCCGGCTGGAGCGGTATTACCGGCAGCGCAAAGTGCAGCCCTATGGCCCATACGAGGCCAGCCGTCTGGCCGGTGAAGAGATGGACGAGGCGCGGCAGCGGCTGGCGGCAATGATGGGGGTGGCCACCGACGAGGTCAGCTTTGGCCCCTCGACCACGCAGAACACCTATGTTCTGGCGCAGGCGTTCCGGCAATGGATGGAACCGGGCGATGCGATCATCGTCACCAATCAGGATCACGAGGCCAATTCCGGGCCGTGGCGGCGGCTGGCCGATGAGGGGTTCGAGCTGCGCGAGTGGCGGATCGACCCGGATAGCGGATTGCTCGATCCCGCCGATCTGGAGAGCCTGCTGGATGAGCGTGTGCGGCTGGTGTGTTTTCCGCATTGCTCGAACGTGGTGGGGGCGATCAACCCGGTGGTGGAAATCACCGCGCTGGCCCATGCGGCGGGGGCGTTTGTCTGCGTCGATGGGGTGAGTTATGCGCCGCACGGTCTGCCGGATGTGGGCGGCATGGGCCCTGATATCTATCTCTTTTCGGCCTACAAGACCTACGGGCCGCATCAGGGGATCATGGTGATGCGCCGCGAGTTGGGCAACCTGCTGCCCAATCAGGCGCATTATTTCAACGCCGATGCGCTCTACAAGCGGTTCACCCCGGCAGGCCCCGATCACGCGCAGATCGCGGCAAGCGCCGGCATGGCCGATTACATCGACGCGCTTGCGGCGCATCACGGGATCGAGGGCGAGGCGGATGCGCGTAATGCGGGCGTGCATGACCTGATGCGCGCGCATGAAACGGCGCTGTTGCAGCCGCTGCTCGATTATCTGAAGGACCGCAATTCCGTGCGCCTGATCGGGCCGACCGATGCTGCGGCCAAGGCCCCGACCGTGGCCGTTGCCCTCAATCGGCCGGGGGCCGAGGCGGCGGCGAATCTTGCTGCGCGTGGCATCATGGCGGGGGGCGGCGATTTCTACGCGGTGCGGCCGCTGCAGGCCATGGGCGTGGATACCGAGAAGGGCGTGCTGCGGCTCAGCTTTGTGCATTACACGGCGCGCGCGGAGGTGGATAAGCTTCTGACCGCGCTCGACGATATTCTTTGATCCGGCCCCGGCGGCCTTGCGTAAGACACTGAAACACCGGGGCAGGGGATGACCGACATAACACCGAGTATCGTATGGCTCCGCCGTGATTTGCGGCTGAGCGACAACCCTGCCTTGACGGCGGCCTGCGCGCGGGGCGGGCCTGTCATTGTCGTGTTCATTCACGATGACAGCGTTGCGCAGCTTGGCTCGGCCCCGAAATGGCGGCTTGGGCGTTCCCTTGGTGACCTCGCGGACTCGCTGACGGCGAAGGGCAGCCGTTTAATCCTGCGCAGCGGCGACGCGTGCGATGTGCTGCTCGACCTGATCAAGGAAACGGGGGCAGCGGCGGTGCATTGGTCCCGGTTATATGACCCCGAGGCGATTGCCCGCGACAGTGCGATCAAATTCGCGCTGAAAGAGCGTGGCATCGAGGCCGAGAGCCACAACGCGCATCTGCTGTTCGAGCCCTGGACGGTCGAGACGCAGCAGGGTGGGTTCTACAAGGTCTATACCCCGATGTGGCGCGCGGTGAAGGATCGCGATGTGCCCGCGCCCGAGAGCACGCCACAGCGCATTCCCGCACCCGAGGCATGGCCTGAAAGTGAGCGTCTGGAGGATTGGAACCTTGGGGCCGCCATGCAGCGCGGGGCCGAGGTTTGCCTGCCGCATCAATGCGTGGGCGAGGCGGCAGCGCAGGGGAGGCTTGGGGCCTTTGTTGGCGGAACGATTGCCGATTATGCCACAGACCGCGATCTGCCCGCCAAGCCCGGCACCTCGGGCCTGTCCGAGAACCTGACCTATGGCGAGATATCGGCGCGCCAGTGCTGGCATGCCGGTTTGCGCGCGTTGCATGAGGGCAGGGGCGGGGCCGAGACATGGCTGAAGGAGCTCGTGTGGCGCGAGTTTGCCTATCACCTGATCTATCACACGCCCCGCATCGCGAGCGGCAACTGGCGTGAGGAATGGGATGCGTTTCCGTGGAACGAGGATGCGGCGCGCCCCGAGGTGATCGCCTGGAAACAGGGGCGCACCGGCGTGCCCTTTGTCGATGCCGCGATGCGCGAGATGTATGTGACCGGCACCATGCATAACCGCGCCCGGATGATCGTGGCGTCGTACCTGACCAAGCATCTGATGACCCACTGGAAGATCGGCCTTGAGTGGTTCGCCGATTGCCTGACCGACTGGGATCCGGCCTCGAATGCCATGGGCTGGCAATGGGCGGCGGGTTGCGGGCCGGATGCGGCGCCCTATTTCCGGGTCTTCAACCCTGAAACGCAGCTGCACAAGTTCGATCCCGAAGGTGCCTATATCCGCCGCTGGATCGCGGAAGGTACGCGCAGCCCGAGCGAGACGGCGCTGTCCTACTTTGATGCGATCCCGCGTGCCTGGGGTCTGTCGCCGCAGGATCGCTATCCGGCCCCGGTGGTGGGGCTGAAAGAGGGGCGCGAACGTGCGCTGGCCGCCTATCAAGCACGGGTGTTTTGAATGGGCATCGCCACAGTTGAAAAATCTTGCTCTACCGGGGCCGACGCCCTTAGCCTTGACGATGACACACGAGGAACCAACCGCATGATCCTGACCGACACCACCGGCCAGACCGACCTGCCACGCTATTTCGCTCGCTCTTTCGCCGTGGCCCGCCAGATCAGCGCCGGGCGGCTTGATATCGTGCTGCCGGACGGCCGCATCTTTCGCGCCGAAGGGCCGCGCCCCGGCCCGGTGGCGGTGCTGGAGATCCACGACCCGGAGGTGTTTGCGCGGCTGGTGCGCGAGGGCTATCTGGGATTTTGCGAGGCCTATCTCGACGGTGACTGGTCGACGCCGGACCTGCAATCCTTCATGGATCTGCTGAATGATGATGACGGGATCTACAACGGCTATCCCGGCCAGAAAATCGCGCAGCTTTACGAGCGCATCCGCTTTTGGTTCAAGCGCAACTCCAAGGCACAGGCGCGGCGCAACATCAGCTATCACTACGATCTTGGCAATGATTTCTACCGGCTGTGGCTGGATGACACGATGACCTATTCCAGCGCCATTTTCGACGAGGGCCGCAACAGTCTGGAGCAGGCGCAGATCGCGAAATATGCCAGCATGGTCGATCAGATGGCGGTGAAGCCCGGCGATCATGTGCTGGAGATCGGCTGTGGCTGGGGCGGCTTTGCGGAATATGCGGCGGGAGAGCGCGGGCTGCGCGTGACCGGCCTCACGATCAGCGAGGAACAACTGAAATATGCCCGCGAACGCATCGCCCGGGCCGGGCTGTCGGACAGGGTGACGCTGAAATTGCAGGATTACCGCGACGAGCGCGGCACTTATGACGGGATAGCCAGTATCGAGATGTTCGAGGCCGTGGGCGAGCGCTACTGGCCGGTGTTTTTCGAGAGCCTGCGCGACCGGCTCAGCCCCGGGGCGCAGGCGACCTTGCAGATCATCACGGTTGAGGACAGCCGGTGGGATAGTTACCGTAACGACGTTGATTTCATTCAGAAATACATCTTTCCGGGGGGCATGCTGCCCAGCCCGACGGTCCTGCGCCAGCAGATCGAGCGTGCCGGTCTGACCGTCGCGGGCTCTATCGAGTTCGGGGAAAGCTATAGCCAGACGTTGCGCCGCTGGCACCAGAGCTTCAACGATAAATGGGGCGAGATCGCCGATATGGGCTTTGACGAGCGGTTCCGCCGGATGTGGAATTTCTATCTCACCTCTTGCGCGGGGGCCTTCAAAGGGGGTAGTTGCGATGTGACACAGATCACCATCGCAAGGCCCGGATAGATGCCTGTAACCGACCGTATGCCCACCATGGGCAAGCTGGCTGCCGCGATCGGGCTCGGCATCGTGGGCTGGGTCGGGTCCGAATTGTTTCGCCCTCTGATGCCAGAGGACACGAATTTCGGCTGGTTCAATTACGTCAATGTGGTTCTTGGTGTGGTCTGCGGTTGGCGGGTGACGGGCACGCGGCTGGGGCGCGGCTATGCCGAAGGCTTCAGCGCGGGGCTGACCGGATTGGGAGCGCTGGTGTTCTGGGCGATCTTCCTGCAGAGCCTGAACGAAATGCTAAAGCGGGCGCTCGACAATCGCTATGACGGCGCGGTCGAGGGCATCACCTCGATGTTCGAACTGGCGACGGAATACGCGTTGACCATGGTTGACGGGACGCTGATTGGTGCGTTGCTGGCAGGCGGCGTGCTGGTCGGCGTGATCTCGGAGTGGGTGGCGCGCCGCTGGCCATGACCGTCCCGCTTTTCCTTTACGGGCCGATGGCAGAACAGGATTTTCTGACGGCGGCTTTGGGGGCTGACCGCCCCGGCCTTGTGCCGGAGGCGGTGCTGCCCGATCACGACCTGAGCGCTGCGCCCGCATCGCTGCCCCTTCCGGGCCTCGGCGGCGGGGTCGGGGCTGTCCGGGGGCGGATCGTCAGTGATGCGGAGGCGGTCGCGCGGTTGCTGTATATCGGTGAGGTGTTGGGTCTTGGCCCCGTGCAGCAGGTGCGGCTGTCTTGCGAGGGGCAGGATATCCCGGCGCGCGCATTCGCCGGACGGCCCGGCACGCTGGCCTGGCAGGCTGATTGCTGGTCGGGATCGTCGCGGATGACGCTGTGCGAGGCGGTGCGCGAGATCGTGGAGGATATGGCGCATCGTCCGGCGGCCGATCTGGCGACCACGCGGGCGATGATCCTGTCTCGCGCCGCCGCACGGGTCGCCGCCTGCGACGCGGTGCCTGCCGAGTTGCGCAGCGCCACCGGCGCGGACAGCGTCGAGGCACTGCGTGTCGAGACGCCCCATGCCGGGTTCTTTCGCACGCGGGGCTATCACCTGCGCCATCCGCGTTTTGACGGCACGCTCAGCCCCGTCCTGCATCGCGAGGTGTTCGTGGCGACCGACGCGGCGCTTGTGCTGCCCTATGATCCGCTGCGCGACCGGGTGTTGCTGATCGAGCAGTTCAGGATGGGCCCCTATGGGCGCGGCGATCCGCGTCCCTGGATGCTGGAACCTGTGGCGGGCCGTATCGACGCGGGCGAAACGCCGGAAGAGACCGCCCTGCGCGAATGTCGCGAGGAGGCACGGCTCGATCTGCGCGGGCTGGAGAAGATTTCGACGCATTACTGCACGCCGGGTTATTCCACCGAAGTGTTTCACCTCTTCCTGGGGCTTTGTGATCTGCCGGATGTCGCGCAGGGACAGGGCGGGCTGGAGACCGAGAATGAGGACATCCGCAGCCATGTGATTGATTTCGATCGGGCGATGGCCCTCTTGCACAGTGGCGAGGCCAATAACGGGCCGCTGGTGCTGAGCCTGATCTGGCTGGAGCGGGAACGCGCACGGCTGCGCGCATCGGCTTGAGTTCCGTCAACTGAGGGCCTAAACCCGAGGGAACATGCCGAGCATAGGAGCAACGGGAATGCGCATTGCACAGGATCTGGCCGCCGCCGTCGGGAACACCCCGCTACTCCGGCTGCGCCGCGCGAGTGAGGAAACCGGCTGCGATGTCTTCGGGAAATGCGAGTTTCTGAACCCCGGCCAATCGGTCAAGGATCGCGCTGCGCTCTTTATCATCCGCGACGCCATTGCGCGCGGTGAGCTGGAGCCGGGTGGCACGATCGTCGAGGGCACGGCGGGCAATACCGGGATCGGGCTGGCGCTGGTGGGGGCCTCGCTTGGTTTCAAGACGGTGATCGTCATCCCCGAAACGCAGAGCCAGGAAAAGAAGGACATGCTGCGTCTTGCGGGGGCGGACCTGGTGCAGGTGCCTGCCGCACCCTATTCAAATCCGAACAATTTTGTCCGTTATTCGGAGAGATTGGCGAATGAACTTGCCAAAACAGAACCGTATGGCGCGATCTGGGCCAATCAGTTCGACAATGTGGCGAACCGTCAGGCGCATGTCGAGACCACCGGTTCCGAGATCTGGGAGCAGACCGGTGGCAAGGTCGACGGGTTCGTCTGTGCCGTGGGCTCGGGGGGCACGCTGGCCGGTGTCGGCATGGCATTGCAGCCCAAGGGCGTGAAGGTCGGCATTGCCGATCCGATGGGGGCCAAGCTCTATTCGTATTATACCAGCGGCGAATTGGAGAGCGAAGGCTCGTCCATCGCCGAAGGGATCGGTCAGGTGCGGATCACCGCCAATCTCGACGGGTTCACGCCCGATTTCGCCTGCCAGATCCCCGACGAGGAGGCGCTGCCCATCGTCTTTGATCTGCTCGAGCATGAGGGGCTGTGCATGGGCGCCTCGACCGGGGTCAACGTGGCGGGTGCGATGCGCATGGCGCGCGAGATGGGGCCGGGACATACCATCGTCACCATCCTGTGCGACTATGGCACGCGCTATCAGTCGAAACTGTTCAACCCGGAGTTCCTGCGCGAAAAGGGTCTGCCGACGCCTGCCTGGCTCGATCAGGCGCCGCGCTCTATTCCCGGAGTGTTTGCGGAGTGATACGGTTTCTGCGCCTCCTCTCGCTGGTTCTGGCCCTGGCCTGTGGCGGCATCGGCGCGGTGTCCTTTGCGCCGATGGCTCAGGCGCAGCAATCGCTGGGCGGACCTGATTACGAGGCCTGGGAAGCGCTGGCCGACCGGGTCGAGAATGCGTTGGAAAGCGGTCGGGTCGATACCAAGATCCTCGAGGATTTGCGCAGTCTGCTTGTCGATTTCCGACAGAAGTTCATCGACGCGCAAAGCGTCAACGCAACCCCGATAAAGACCGTGCGCGACCAGCTTGCTGCACTTGGGCCTGTGCCCGAGGATGGCAATGAAGCAGACGAGGTGGCCGCGCAGCGCGAGGAGCTGAATCGCCGCCTGACCCGGCTGGAGGCACCTGTGCGCACGGCGGATCTTGCCCGAAGCCGGGCCGATGGCCTCATTCATGGGATCGACCAGCTGATCCGTGACCGGCAAACGGCCGAGTTGCTGCGGCTGGGGCCGATGCCGGTCAATCCGCTGCATTGGCCGGAAGCGCTGCGCGCGACTTATGGGTTGGCCGAGTCGGTGCGCTCCGAGATCGTGCTTGAATGGAACAGCCCGGTCGGGCGTTCGGTGCTGAATGACAGCCTTCCGGCGGTCGTGGCCTGGCTGCTTCTGGGGCTTATCCTGCTGGCGCGCGGGCGGCATTGGTCGACCCGCCTGATGCGACAACTGAGCCAGGAAGAGCCGAGCGCCGGTCGCTGGATCAGCACGTTTCTGATTTCGCTTGGTGAATGGTTCCTGCCCTATGCCGGTGTCTATGCGCTGGTGCGCGCGGTGCAGGCCACGGGCCTGACCGGGACGCATGCCGATCTTCTGTTGTCCAACCTGCTGCCTGCCGCGTTCATCTTTCTTCTGGCACGCTGGTTGGCGCAGCGGGTTTTCCCGAGGCATGAGCCGCGTGGTCCGGTGCTCAACCTTGATGACCGCTGCCGCTATTCGGGCCGCCTTTACGGGGCGCTCATGGGGCTTGTGGTCGCGGCCTTCTATTTCATTCAAGCGGTGGCCGAGGGCGCAAGCTGGAGCGAAGAGGCGACCAATGTCGTGGTGTTCCCGGTGCTGGCGCTGACCGGGCTGTTGCTGTGGCGATTGGCCAGCCTGCTGAACCTGCACAGCCGCGCGAGCGAAAGCGTTGCGGACGCTGAAGCGGGATTTCGGGACCGCATTGCGCGATTGCTGTCACGCGTGTTGACCGCGCTGGCGCTGCTGGCGCCGGTTCTGGCCGCCGTCGGATATGTGAAGGCCGCGCAGGCGATGATGCTGCCTGCCGCGCTGTCGCTCATGTTGCTGGCGTCGCTTCTGGTTCTGCAACGCCTGCTGACAGAGCTTTACGTGATGATCACCGGCAATCGCGAGAAGGCGCGGGAATCTCTGCTTCCGGTTCTCGCGGGCTTTGTGCTTGTGCTGCTGTCGCTGCCGGTTTTCGCGCTGATCTGGGGCGCGCGCCCGGCGCAGCTGTTGGAGTTCTGGACACGCTTCACCGAGGGTGTTTCCCTCGGCGGTACACAGATTTCTCCGGCGATCTTTCTGACCTTTGCGCTGGTCTTCACACTTGGCTATCTGGCAACGCGGCTGTTGCAGGGTGCGCTCAGGAACACGATCCTGCCCAAGACCAAGCTCGATACCGGCGGGCGCAACGCCATCGTGTCGGGCATTGGCTATGTCGGGATTTTCCTGGCTGCGCTGATCGCGATCACCAGTGCGGGCATTGATCTCAGTTCGCTCGCCATCGTTGCCGGTGCGCTTTCCGTCGGTATCGGTTTCGGCCTGCAGAACATCGTGTCGAATTTCGTCGCGGGCATCATCTTGCTGATCGAGCGGCCGATTTCCGAGGGTGATTGGATCGAGGTGGGCGGGCAGCACGGCTATGTAAAGTCGATCTCGGTGCGCTCGACCCGGATCGAGACCTTCGACCGCACCGACGTGATCGTGCCGAATGCCGATTTCGTGAGTGGCACGGTGACCAACTATACGCGCGGCAACACGGTCGGCCGGGTGATCGTGCCGGTCGGCGTCGCCTATGGCACCGACACCCGCAAGGTCGAGCAGATCCTCAAGGAGGTGGCCGAGGAGCATCCGATGGTTCTGATGAACCCGCCGCCCAATATCGTGTTTCGCGGCTTCGGCGCCAGTTCGCTTGATTTCGAGATCCGGGCGATACTGCGCGATGTGAACTGGGTGATGACGGTGCATTCCGACATGAACCACGAAATCGCCCGCCGCTTTGGCGAGGCGGGCATCGAGATCCCCTTTCCGCAACAGGATGTGTGGTTCCGCAATGCCATGCCCGCCGCCATGGCCGGAGAGACGGGCGCGCCCGCCACCCCTTCGGCGCGGGCGACACCTGCGAGCGCTGCCCCGGTGCAGAAGACCGAGGCCGATTTCGACGCGGATGCGGCAGGCGGCGAGGGCGACGGGCGATGACGGATCGGTTGTTTCTTGATGATCCCTATCTGGCCGAGACCGATGCGCGTGTCGTGGCGCACACGCCCGAGGGTGGCGTCGTGCTTGACCGGACGCTCTTTTACCCTACCGGGGGCGGTCAGCCGGGCGATAGCGGACGGCTCGATTGGGGGCAGGGCTGTCTGACCGTGGCGACCAGCGTCAAGGGCGAGGGCGCGCAGATCGCGCTGGTCCCCGCCGAGCCGCAGGTCTTGCCGCCGGTCGGGACGGACCTGCGCCAGCATCTCGACTGGGAGCGGCGGCACCGGCATATGCGGATGCACACCGCGCTGCATCTTCTGTCGGTGGTCATTCCGCTGCCGGTCACCGGCGGGGCCGTGGGCGAGACGCGGTCGCGGCTGGATTTCGACATGGCCGAGGCTCCCGAGGACCGCGACACGCTGGAAGAGTATCTCAATCTTCTGGTGGACCGTGATCTGGCGGTGACCGAAGACTGGATCACCGATGCCGATCTCGACGCCAATCCGGGGCTGGTCAAGACCATGTCGGTGCGCCCGCCCAAGGGGGCAGGCCAGGTCCGGCTCATCCGGATCGGGCAGGGCGAGCGCGAGGTCGATCTGCAACCCTGCGGCGGCACCCATGTGGCGCGCACCGGCGAAATCGGTGCGCTGCGCCTGGGGAAGATCGAGAAGAAGGGGCGTCAGAACCGCCGTGTCTATCTGCATCTGGACGGGTAGGGGCGTGGTGCGGCCGTTTTTAGGAGGGGTGAGGAATGGCGTTGAGCCGTCTTTGAAGCCTGCCCGCGCGGCACCTTCTGGCAAAGTGCGATGCCCGCTCAAACCCCTCAATCCTGGCGTCTTGCAACGACAGCCCCGCTCAGCCCGCCCGCCGCCGCTGGGCCTTGGGCAGCGCGATGTCGAGATCGGAGTCGGTTTCCGGCAAGCCTTCGCGTGACAAAAGCACCGCGACGGCGCGCAGGCCCGGCACGTGACTGCATACAATCATCAGGGCCACCATGATCGGCACCGCCAGAAACATCCCCGGTATTCCCCAGACTGCCGCCCAGAAGGCGAGGCTGATGATGATGCCGAAGGACGACACCCGCAGCGCGCGGCCCATCAGCATCGGGTCGATGATATTGCCGAAGAAGAACTGGATCGCCCCCACCAGGAGGAAGATCGCCAGCGTCAGTGTGCCATCCGCCAGCTGCACGAAGGCCACCAGCGCCACCAGGACCGTCGCCATGATCGAGCCGATCGAGGGGATGTAATTCAGCACGAAGGTCAGAATCCCGAGGGCCGCAGCCAGATCGAGCTCGAAGAACCGCGCGATGCCGTAGACCAGTAGCCCGGTGACCCCGCTCACCAGTGTCTTGACCAGCAGGTAATAGTTCACACGGTGGATGATGGAGCCGATGATGCGGCTCACTTTCTCGGCCTGCACGGCATCGCCGAACAGGCTTTGGAGCTTGGTGCCGAACCAGACCCGTTCGGCAAAGAGAAAGCCCACGAAGAGAATGACCAGCACCGTGCCCTGCATCAGGCCGCCCGCCTGTCCGGCGATGGTGCGCAGATAGCCCGCCACGTCGAGCGTCGCCACCGAGTTGAATACCGCCGCTTCGGCATCGGGCCCGAGCCATTTGAACATCGCGGAAATCGCCTGCGGCGCGCGGTCGGTATAGGCCAGCGTGGTCGAGAGCACGGTATTGGCTTGTGACAATATGATCGCCGTCAGGCTGAGCAGGGCAGTCGAGATCATCAGCAGGGCCACGATGCTCGCCAGCCAGTTGGGCACCCGCACCGGTCCGACCCGCATCCGCGCGATGGAATTGATCGCGTCCGAGGTCAGGCTGAACAGGATGATCGCGGTGGCCAGCGAGATCAGCAGGAAGCGCGCCTGCACCAGCAGGAACAGCACCACCGCGAAGGCGATGATGATCTGTGCCACGGTGCGAATGCGCTGCAATTCGGAGGCGGGCGGGTGGTCTGTGCGCGGTGTCGGGTTTTGGGCTGTCACTTGGGGCTCGTCGCTGTCATCTTTGCGTGTGGGACGGATTATCCAGCCTGAGTATCAGGAAATTGCGGGAAAGATACAATCATCACCGCATCGCGAAAGACAGCCTCTTGCAAATCCCCCGGTCCTGCGTCTAGAAACCGCGCAACGGAGAGGTGGCCGAGTGGTCGAAGGCGCACGCCTGGAAAGTGTGTAGGCGGGAAACCGTCTCGAGGGTTCGAATCCCTCTCTCTCCGCCATAAAGACTGCGTATCCCATTGATATAGTTAGTTTTATTTGATTGGTGAGGATTTACTTCCCCCAATCCTTCCCCCGCAACGACCGAGATCCTCTCGGAACGTTCCGGATGACATACCTACATCAACATGCTAATTTGCGATCGCATTGAGCGGAGGGATTTAGCATTTTTGGTTTTCTGAAAAAGCGAAAATGGAAAGAACAAGTTAAGTTAGCAACGCAAAATCACTTGGCTTGCAGGCATCTATTGGATTTGGAAGAGAACTCCATCGAAGCAGGACTAACGTCTGCATCCCCATTTCCGTCTGCACATAAGGATAATCTCGAAACCAGCAGTGGTTATCTGATTTACCTTCGCTCGGGTGAGCCCTTGCCTTCAATGATTATCGGGGATGCGCTGGAAATGAACCGGAGCCTCCGGCGCGAATACGACGCAGACTTGAAGGCACGCAAAGCGTTCGCATCCCAATTTGGGAGTGCTAGCAAACGGTTACTCCCCTTTGATAAGATTTTCACACCAAACGAGGGATGGGAAATATACCTCGATCATTTCTTGGGCACAGCCATTCCTGTTCAAGAAAACAAAAGCTTCAGGCCCCCAGAGAGCGCCGCGACTTCTGGCTTCGCGGGTCTCACAACTGTGAATGGGGGTCCTAATGGCGACCCTCTCGAGTACGCCATTATAGCATTAAGGAGTGACGCATACCCCTATCAGGCGAAGAGCGAACTGGAAGAGAAATTTGGCCTTGGCGATTCAGAAGCCAGTGAGATTGTTCGCATTGCAAAGAAAAAAATCATGCAGAATCTGGAGGCAAGAAATCCTGAGGCTTGGAAATCGCTAGGATTAAGCTCGTACAGATCATCAGAACCTGAGGGCAATCAATACTTGGATGGATTGCTCGAAGGCGGTCGAAGGGCAGGTATGGACCCTGAAAAGCTGCGAGAGACATTTCAGAACATCAAACCAGAGAGAATGCGTGAACTAACTTCTCAGGTCGACGATATGATTACATCGGAACGCAAAGTTAATCTGCAAGAAATCCTAAGCAACGCTGCGGTCTTTGGCTTAACGGAGGGATACTATGTTGAGCACCAAGGGCGGATCTTTTTCTATTCAATAGCGGAAGATTTCTGGACACAGTTGTTCCAAAGATCCGTACTGAGTGACGCTGTAAGACTGGCAGCCCAAGACATCCAAAACCTTTTGTTTGAAAGAAATGGCACACATTCACCAGCATGTACTGCGCAATTTGTAAGGCTTGCTCAGCACGCGGTGCAGCCGAGCCAGATCGTCCAGCTTAAGGCCAAGCTACCTGACGGTGCAGAAAAAACTGCGCGACTTCACGCCGCAGCATGGGCTGGGCTATTGTTGGGTTTTCCGGTGATAGTTCGTGACGAAGCGCCCGGTGGGGTCATGGAATGGCACTTCAACGACTATCCGGGAAACGCAACGATTTACCGTGTTCGAGACGACGATGCGGACCCGTTGGAACTTGTCCACGAAGTGAATTGGATGCACCTTCAACGAAAAGTTCTAGAGAACAGAGGACGCACCGAAACTCGGGCAGAACACGCCGACCTCAGCGAGCATGAATTGCTCCACAATCCAAAGGGCGCTTGGACCGTCTACGTTGACGACAATTTCCACTACATGGATGAGGACGAGCGATACGTCCTCGGGACATTCGACAGCTACGATGCGGCAGTTACAGCCTGCCGGAAAATCGTCGATGATTTCCTCGAGGCCAATGATGCCAAGTCGGCCGATGAGATGTTTGAGAGCTATGTATCGTTTGGCGACGACCCGTGGATTAAAGGCCTGCCGCCCATATCGAACCAGCCGAATTTCTCAGCCCGAAAGTATGCAGGCGAGCGCTGCACTGAACTCCGGCCGCAGTCGAGTTGAATAATGATTTTTGGAGGAACTCTGCGGCGGTCGCTGCAAGCAAGCCGAGCCCTGCTAAGTAGGCGGATTTGAGAGTGGAAATATTGTGATCGGAACTCTATCACTTATCGCACTGATCGCCTTGGGGTTCATGCAATACTCCATTTGGTTCGCAGTGCCATTGGCGGTCGTGAACACCTTTATTGGAATGCATACCCCACCGGAGCGAGTGGAAAGGCTGCGCGAAATGGGGGTGAGTTACCGGGATTTTCTACTTTCATCGTTGCCATTGCAAGCACTACTCGCAGCAGTTCTTTATGGCTTGGGTTTTGGTACCAACAAGTTTCTGGGTCTTTTTCTTTGAGGCTTTGTGCGCGGCCCACCGCCGGCGTTGCGCTTCTGCGATGCGGGCCTTCCCGTCGTCCGTCCGCGGTCCGGTGCTGGCACCACCGTGAAACTTGCATCGCGTTTTGCCCGGTATGGCCTTTGCTTGGCAGGGCTTTCCCTTCCGAGTTTTGGCTCCGCAAACGATGGCACTCAAAGGCGATAGAGTTGATGGCGGCTCTAATACCCCACCCCGCGCGCGCGCGATGTCGGGGATAAACTTGCGGTCCAAATCTCTACTTTTCATCTTAATCCCTCGTCCAGCTTATGCCAACCTATCCCGCCCGTCTGGCCCATGCCGCTCCAAAATCCTGCGCCCCACTACAAGCTCGGTATTTGTCAAAAGTGGGGCCTAGGCTGCGGTTCTGGTTTTGGCGCTAGGGGGCTGCGACACTTGCGACTTCCGCGACACGAAAAGCGGGTTTCTGGGAGTAGAGGGGTTGCGACAGTCGCGACACTTGCGACATTGGGCGCGCAGCTGGGGCTTGTGTCGCAGTTGTCGCGGAAGTCGCAGGGGGTTGCTCCGCGATTTCTACTAGTTTGGCGTGAGGATTAAACCACATGGCCCGTCCCACTTACGATGCGCCAACTTTCAACTCGAGCGGATCCGCGGACCACTGTTCCCGCTTCAAGACGCACTAGCCATCCGTGCTTTTCAAGCATTTCCAGCGCAGCCCTTGCCTTTGGGCTTTCGCGCAATGCATTCGGCCCCAACCGGACGACATCGCGCACTAGCACATCGGGTTCAGTCCAGTTTGTCAGAAGCCACAGCCGCAGCTTTTCGGCGTTGTCGATTTCAGCGGAAACAAGCGCAGCGCTGGAAAGCCGTGAAGCTTCGGCAAGGTAGTACTGCGCCAGCAAGATTGCATCGTTCATTTCGCTAACCTGCACTTCTGGGGCATACAGGTCACGCCAGAGGGTCAGCACACCAGCGATGCGCGCAGCCTGTTCCGCTGTTTTGGATGCCGTGCCTGAGATATGGGCCAAGTCACCGCCGGGCGCTTGTGCGGTTTCTATGACGTCCGAAAATGCAGACAATTGCGCGCGGGCACCGGGGGTCAAATTAAGGATGCGCGGTTGCAGTTCGCGGGTTTCCAGGTCGATGGGCGGTGTTGTATCGAGGATGTCGCGCAGCCGTCCTGAGAAGTTCGCCATCGCCATATCATCGCGCTTTGTGTTGGCTTGCATTCGGGTTCCGATTGCGCTGGGCGGTTCACACATCAGGAAACGGGGCAGAAAGCCTGTGTCAGCCGCCAGCGGGTCCGCCATGAAGCCCAGCGCGACGGTTGGTTGCACCATCAGGTGTACTGCCAGCCGCCGCCCGTATAACGTCGAGTGCCCATCCCCTGAGCGCGTGCGCCGAATTGGGTTGCCTTGCCAAAGGTCATTGAACGCGGCCAGCGTCTTTTGTCTGTTTTCACTATTCATGGCGTGCCCGCCCAGAAACTGCCCGCCTTCATCCGAGAAAAGCCCAAGGCTGGGGTTTCCATGCGCAAATAGCTTGGTCAGCCCTTCAAAGGTCGGTTCTGTCACTGTCCTATCAGCCGATGCGGGCGCTTCGGGTTCCGGCCCGAGCGCTTCAAGGTCAGCTTGCGCCGCCGTGCGCTTTTCGCCTTTGCCCTTTTTAGCTTCCATTAAAATGTGGTCGCGTTCGCCTTTCCACAGCGCGTGCGCATTGGTCCAGCTTTGCATTTCTTCGCGCTGAGCTTTGGCCCGTTCTTTTTCGTGGTCGCGCAGTGGAGCCATTAGCGGGGCGTCGCACGCTGATTTACGTTCACCGCTTCGAGCGATGGTCAGGGCGTAAATCGATAAAGGGCGCATGCCGCCCAGCGTCTCCACATTGGCAAAGCCTTGCACTGCCAGCGATGCCACGGTGAGAGCCGATGCCGCTGGGATGGCGACAGGGGCTTGCGTCATGCCCTGCACGGCTTCTACCGCGTCGCGCAACGGCCCGAGTGCTTCAACAGGATACGCGGCACCGGCAGCGGTTTCGCGCACCAGCGGTTGCGGAGCTTCGGGGTTGAAGGGTGTTTCTGTTGCGTGAACGTGCATCATGCCGCGTCCTTTCCGGTCAAAATGTCATTCCAATCGCGCCCGTCAGGGGCAGGCAGCAGTGATACCTGCCACCCAATACCGTGCGCCCGCGTCGCCAAAGCCTGCGCCGCTGTGCGGCCTGCTGCATCGCCATCAGCTGCAATGGTCAATCGCCCCGGTTCGTCCGGTAAATGCAGCCCGCGTATCCCCGATGTGGACAGCGCCGCCCAAACAGTCGCAGGGGCGCGCAATAGCCCGCTAGACAGGCTCAGCGCGGTTTCGATGCCTTCTGCCACCGCAAGCGTCTGTGGCCCATCAGACAGGCGTACAGCGCCGCCGCACACCGCGCCCAGCATCGCCTTGGATGGCGTCACATCGGCCTTGCCGCTGCCATCACAGCGTAGATAGGTGCGATGCACTGCGAAGCCTGCGCCACCCTCTACGAGCGCCACCAACGCCGGAAATGTTTTGGCGGTTGCGTGCCAACATTGCGGATCAAAGCGCAGAGTTTTAGGAAGGGGGCAGGTAATACCCCGCCCCCTCAAATAGCTTTCCGCAACTGTGCCTAGGACGGACTGCGCGCCCATCCACAGGCGGTGCGCCTGCTGCGCACGCTTTGCGTCAGCCCTGCGCTGTTCTGCTGCGCGCTGAGCAGAGATTGCCGGATCCGGCGGCGTGTAGGTGCCCTGCGTGATGCCCGCCGCTGTCGCAATGTCGCGATAGTCGCAACCGGCCTTCTTGCAATTCAACAATAGCTTGCCGCCAGTGCCATCGGCCAAAGTGAGCGCATTCTGCGATTTGTGGCCTTCGAACTGGCACACCGGGCAGGGTGCGCAGCCGTAGCGGCCATACCATTTCCCGCACAGTCTTTGCGTTATGTGTTTTGCATCCATCATTACGTCGCCCCCCAAATCAGGGCGGCCAAAGCATTTGCCTGCGCCTCGTTCAGCCCGTGAGCGCGCATCAGGAAGGCGATTTGCAATCTCTTCATACCGCACCCCCAATCCGGCCAAGGGACACGCCAGAGCGCAAAACGTATTTTGCATGATGCCCCGGAAAGTCGCCTGCGTGCGTTTCGGTGATTGTTTCGACTTCAACGCCGATGCCGCGAAGGTCAAAGATATATGCGCTCCAACGCGGTGCAGAATTGTGGATAGTCGTACAGCCTGTTGTGCCCGCCTCAAGCAACTGGTCGAGCGCCCAGCGCACACGGCCAGAAACAAGAATGGCGAAAGCGACGCCATCGGTTGTTGTGACAGAGTAGGACGTGCCGCCGTTGTGGCGTGCTGGTTTGCGTTGTGCTATGATTTGGGTGTCAGCCGCTAGCGCTTGGCAATCTACCCGGCCCGGTTCCTGCGCCAACAGGTTCCGGGCCATTTCGTTTGTGCCGCCCATATCAAGTGACCCGTGTTTCACGGCTTTCGAGCCATGCAGCAATATCGCTTTCGCGCCATGCCACGAGGCGCGCGCCCAGTTTTACGGGCTGGGGGAATCCTCCACGTTTCATCCAGTCGTAAATGGTCGAGCGAGAAAGCCCAGTGCGAGCTTCGACCTCGGGGCGACGCAGTAGTGTTTCGGTCATGTTTAGTTCCTCCTATGGCGTATTGGGTACGCTAGGAAGTTGGCAGAAACTTATTGCCTTTGTCTGGGGCAAATATGGGGATGTATTTGCACCGGCACGGCGTTTAATCTGATGCGCAGATGAGACCATTTCGCGTTTCCATGCACCGCGTCACGGATTGACCGCGCTCCCGCGCAAGTTGCTCAAAACAAATCCGATCCAAAGCCTCGTTATATGCTTGATCGCGAACGGTAAGCCCAAGCCTAAGCTCCATGCCGCACTGATTGCGCAAAGGCTCAGACGGAGCGCAGCCACCGATCAGTACCACCGCGAGTACGAATTTTATCATTCTCATTTTTTCCCCTTCCTGATCTGCTTCTTCTGCAATGCCGGCCCTGTCTTGAAGCCATGGTCTTCCAAAACTTTGCGGAAATCGTCGCGACCTCTTTTGAAGTCAGAACGGATCGTTTCGAACGAACCTTGATAGCCACCGAACTCGGTTTTGTCTTCAAGGCAACGGTATAACGCATCTGTCTGCGTTGTCCCGTCCTCATACATTATGTCCGTCACCCGTTGCCACAAACGAATTCTTCGATAGGTATTGTCAATTGCGGGCTTCCTCGTTCTCTGTTCACCTCGAAGGCGTGCAGCGACGTAGGCCCGTCCGTCTGCTGTATGCAGTTGACCCTTCGCTTCGACCAGTTCAGCGAGTTTGGTTGGATCACCTTCCTGTGCCGCAATTAATGCGTCTAGCTCTGACTTGTTTTCTTCTACATATAGTAACACCCCAATCGCGCGTTTTGTGTTAGGATTCATGTTCGGGTGTTGAGCTTTGCCATCGACATATTCTTGGAGAGCTTTGCGGGTCGCTTCATGCATGGTCATCCCGCAGCTCCCAACTTCACTACGGCGTCACCCTGTGCAGCCTCGCCACGCAGGAACCCAGCCCAATCGGCCATCATTGCCCGCCGCCGTTCGAGCATGTCGGAACGCTGATAGGCACGCTCCACTTCGGAGCCGATAAAATGCGCCAGCGCAATTTCGGCCATGTCGCGCGGGTATCCTTGCTCGGCCGCCCATTGCCGGAAGGTAGAACGTAGCCCATGCGGCACAGCGGCTCGCTTATTGCGCGGATCCACAAAGCCCGCGCGACCTGCCTTCACTTCGCTTTCCTGCATCCGGCGCATGACAGCGGAAATAGACATATCTGACAACATTCCGCCACGGGGAGCAAAGAAGACATAGGGATTGCCATCCAGTCGGGGCAGCGCGCGCAGGATTGCCACGGCTTGCGGTGTCAGGGCCACGCGGTGTTCACGCTCACCCTTCATCCGTGTCGCTGGTATCGTCCAAGTCGCAGTTGTCGCAATGGCACGCGCATCAGATCCATCATCGGTGCCTAAGTCCAACTCATCCCACGCCATGCCACGCACCTCGCCAGAGCGGGCTGTTGTCAGAGTAAGGAATTGCAACGCCTGTGCGGCCATGCCTTCGCGCCGGGCAAGGCTGCGCCACCATTCTGGAGCGTCGACCAGCGCCAGTGCAGGATGATTGCCACCCTTAGTTACCTTCGACGGTTTGGGCAGGATCTCAGCAAGGTTTCCTTTCCACCGGGCAGGATTGTCGCCGGTTCGGTATCCTGCGACAGCTGCCCATGACATCACGTTTTCAATACGCCCACGCAGGCGGGAGGCTGTTTCGGTTTTCGTTGTCCAGATTGGCTCCAGGACGCGTAGCACGTCGCGAACCTCGATAGTCTCAACCTGCATCCGGCCAATCTTTGGCATGGCATAAGTGCTAAGTGTTGCCCGCCATTGCTTACAGTGCTTTTCGTTACGAAACTCGGCCATCTTTCCTTCCAGATATTGCTCCACGGCCTCGGAAAAGGTCAGGGTGCTGCGTGTCGCCCGCTTTTCCGACAATGGATCGCCACCGGCTCGCACAATGCGTTTGTTATCAGTCGCCTTGTCTCGCGCCTCGGCCAGTGGGACTAGAGGCGGGCTTCCCAGCCCCAATTCGCACCGCTTGCCGTGTATCGTGACGCGCTGCACCCAAAATCGGGAACCGTTTGGATCAACCCGCAAGTAAAGGCCGGTGCCCCCACCATCGTGATATTTGCCCGGCTCCTGCACTGCGCGCACCATCGCCGCGGATAATGCCTTGCTTGCCCGTCGCGTTGCTCCATTCGGCATGTCACTTCCCCCTATCCTTCCCCCTAGATGTGAGAGAACCATGCGGACATTGCAAGACCGACTCGGTAGTTAAATGTCAATAATAACAACAATACAGTGTTATAGTGGAAGTTCTGGGACGTGGTCGGAATGTATGATGGCGGGCTGTCTCTCCGCCACTTGCCCTAGAGAAACTGTTCTCCATCTCAGTTAGCGGCCGAATTTTTCCGTTATATTCAAGGGTTATGTGGCTTGGGCTGAGCACTGGCCTTGGTGCCATTATTGGCAAAGACGTTCTCTCCAGGCCGATATTCTCCGGACCTCTCGACTGCGCGGATTTGGTGTAAAGCCTGTAAACTGTTGAAATTGTTTGGGTTAAATCTCGCTCAACCTGAACACTTCGACGTCGGTCGCGGGTCCTTAAACGGACCGAAATCGAACTTTCCTGTCATCTCGATACACTCGCAAGCCCCTTGTGCCATTGAGGAATTTTCCACGAACCTCCATGCTGCTTGGGGAGGGTTTGAAAAATGCCGGAACTGGAGCTCGATACTGATAAGCTTGACGACGCCGCGCTGGCGATCCTCTGCCTGTCACTGCATGACGGAAATCGCGTTTGGAAGGGCCTCGACTGGGCCGTCACTGACCGGCTTCATGCCAAAGGGTTGATCGCTGATCCTGTCGGCAAGGCAAAGTCCCTGATGCTGACCGAGGACGGGCTTGCACGCGCCGAAGCGGTTCTGGCTGCGGTGTTTGCGAAGCGGCGCGATGGCTCGCAAGGCACTGATCCATGAAGGAAGCGGATGAGGAACGCATCGCTGCCAGGCTGGCCAAGTTGATGGCGATGATCTGTGTACGCAACACCGGCATTGAGGATCTTCATGCCGGGACTGTCCCGGTTACCCGCACTGGCGACTTTTCCGATGTCTTTGTGACCGACGCAGACGGCCGCCGGATGGTGTGGACCGATGTCAGTCACATCGACAATGACGCGATGCGCGACCTGATGCGGCAGATCGTCGACCGGCTCTACACGTTCCATATGAACCGGGACGATCCGCAGTTTCGTGGCCACCTCGATCGCTGGCTGGCGATTTCCGGAACATGGGACGATCCGAAGCTGGATGATGCCCTGCTGGCGGTGATCAGCGAAAACGAAGAACCCGACCGGCCGGTATAGTCAGGATGCGCTTGGGCCGATCGTGTGTCCCAGAAAGTCTTGTCCGCTCTACTCTGCTGGCTCGGCAACGGCAGCGTGCCTCGTGATGATGTCCTGAACTTCACCCGGCTTGAACGCCACGTCCCACTCCCAGCGTCCGAAGCCTCCGGCCGCGTTGATCGCTTTGACCCATTCGTTCAGTGCGTCGCGTTTGGCCTTATTCTGCGGGCTGTCGGTCCCCTTGATCTCGAGGGCCAGGAGCTTGCCACCCGACAGACGAACGAGGAAGTCCGGGACGTATCGCCGCCGAGAGCCTGCCCACATGTAGTAGACTTGGAAGCCGAGATGATCGTTTTTGGCATAGGCTTCCACGTCATCCCGGGTCTCAAAGACATTGGCCGCATGGCCCTCCCAGGATGAATCCCCGACCAGATGGCTGATGTGAGACTTGGTTGAGGGGAAGCATGGCTTGGTCGTGTACCAGGTTCGCATCTGACCGGTTGCGCCGATCGGATTTTCCTCGTCAAAGACAGGTGTCAGGCGCTCCGTGTTCTGCTCGGTCACGTTGCTCAGGACATTTTGGACGACCAGATCGATGTTCAGTGCGATGAGGATCCGCCGACGGAGCGGGTCGGAGTGAAACAGGGATGGGATTTCGAGGCGGTCGGATTGCAAAAATGTCTCGACGATCCTGACCAACTGCGCAGCCAGGTATTCAGGCGTCCCGGAGAAACCGTGGCTCAGTTCGGCAAACGCCTTCCGGGCCGCCTGAAAGACGAGACGCTGCAACCGGAAACCATCCGGCAGCTTTTCCAGATCGATCGCGGTGACCTTGCCCATATCTGTCGCGCCGCCGAGGGCCGGAGCAAGCTCCGCACTGATCGGTGTGCTGGCAGGGTCAAGCACCAGAGGTGGCACCTTGTCCCAGGCAACGGTCAATTCCGGTTTCACGACGGTTTCCACACGCAACACGTTCGGCCACTTGATCTCGAGGTACGCCCGATCCGGGATAACCTCGATCTGCGTGGTCGGCTTCGGCGGCGGGGGCGGGTCGCCGCCTTCTCCAGTCTCCGAGATGGAAAGCGGCACGCCGAACACGTTGACGTACTCGGGCAAGAACAGGCCGTTTTCGTCGGTGTCGTACGAAACCCGGCGCAGGCCTCGCCCAACGACTTGCTCGCACAGCAATTGCGACGTGAATGCCCGCAAGCCCATGATATGGGTCACATTCTTGGCGTCCCATCCCTCTGAGAGCATTGCGACCGAGATAACGTTTTGCAGGTCCTGGCCAGCCGCCCCACGCTTGCCGACATTGTCCACAATCTCACGCAGCAGCTCTTCTTTCTTCAGGGACAGGAACCGCTGCTTCCGAGTTTCGGGAATGTCGGCCGCTTCGATGATTTCCTTCAGCCGCGCCTCGTAATCCTTGTCTGACGTCGCTGTCTCGCCAATCTCGGCCTTGTCGAGGACTTTTGAATCCACCCGCAGTGTTCGAGCGATGGCATGCAGTTCCGGCCAGTGGGCGTCCCCCTTGTTGAAGTAGTTCTCGATGCGGGCTGCAGTTTCCGTGCGGTTGCACACCGTCAACATCACCGGAGGGGAATGATGCCCGACATCCCGCCACTGCCGCTGCGTCTCCCGCCAGTCGGCTCCGAGGAGCGTGTAGGCATCCTGAACCAGCTTCGGGAGGGGCTCGTGCGGCTCTGCCTTCGCCCGGTTGAGATCTTCTGACACCGATGGATCACGGTAGATATGGTAAAGCTTGGACCGCAGCGTCTTGGCGTCCGGCAGGGCATCGTCGCGCACCACCACGCGCGGCGTCTTCACCAGCCCGGCCTCGATCGCGTCGTTCAGGCCGAAGTCCGAGACGATCCAGTCGAACAGCGCGGTGTCGGTGCTTTTCTTCCCGGTCGGTGCGAACGGCGTGGCCGAGAGATCAAAGCAGCGCTGAATCCGGCGGGTCTTGTGGATGCGGTCCAGACCCTCGATCCAGCGTGTCGCCTCGTCCAGATCAATGCCCTGCTCGGCGGCCTGCTTCTTGCTGATCTTCACCTCGGGCGGCTTGCGGTAGGCGTGGTGCGCCTCGTCGTTGATGACGATGATGTCCTTGTGCACCGCCAGCTTGCCCAGCACCCGCCGTGTGTAGGCCTCGTCGGATTCCCGGCCCTTCTTGACGACTGAGCGGTCGGTTTCCTTCAGCGGCATCAGCGAATGCCAGTTATCGATCAGCACTTCGGCCTGGTTCAGCTTTTGCCGCAATGCCTCGGACGGGCACAGATTGAACTCATCGTAGTAGCTGCCCTCGCTTGGCAGCAGCACCTGAAGCCGTTCCTTCACGGTCAACCCCGGCGCCACGATGAACACGGCGCGACTGAAATCCTTGTTCCGCTTCGGATAGGTCAGCGCGTTCAGCACCTGCCAAGTGATGATCATCGCCATCACCGTGGTCTTGCCCGCGCCCGTGGCCATCTTGTTGCACAGGCGCTCCCACGTTCCGCCATCGCCGGGGATCGCGATACCCTGCTTGAACGCTTCGGCCCCCTCGACCCACCAGATCAGCGTCTCGATGGCTTCCAGCTGGCAGAAATAGAACGGGTACTGGCGCGCATCACGGTCGTGCCAATGCTCCAGCAGCTTGCGGGTGACGATGGTCACGCCGGGCCAACTCGCCTCGCGCCAGGCGTCGACGCGGGTGCGGATCGTGTTCACCAGATCCAGCACCTCGGTCCGCTTGGTGTTGTTGCGCGCGTCGAAAACCTCGTAGCTCGCTGGCCGCCGCTCGGGCTTGATCTCCAGCTTGCCGCCTTTGGCTTCGATCCAATGCTGGGCGGGGCAGACGAAGGGCGTGTTGATGATGAGGGACATGGGCTTACCCCTCCAGCGGCATGATCTTGAGGGACTCGATCCCGCGATCATCGACGATCTTCACCGCGATCCGCTTGTTGTCTCCGGCCTCGAACGGCAGCGAGACGGTGCCGTGGAACTGCTCCAGCAGGTCCTCGTCTAATTCCGCGCGGATCGTCTTGCGCAGCCGGTTCCAGCCGCCCTTGGCATCGGCCATGGGAAAGAACACCTGATGCGGCATGAGCGAGCGCTGGTCGTAGTCCACATCCAGCGACCACATGGCGATCTGGTTTTTACCGCCAGACACCAGATCGCCCGCCTTCGGGTCGAAATAGTCAAAGCCGTTGACCTCGACCTCCCACATCCCGTCCTTGCGTTTGCGCAGATCCACGTCCGGTTGGCCCATCAGCCAGAAGGACTGGTTGGAAGCGCGTTTCTTCTTCAAATCCTCGGTCAGCAGGTCGGTGTTCATCTGCGCCTTGAGCAGGGTGACACCCGGCCAATTCACCTCGTCGATGTCCTTGGCGGCCTCAGGATCGAAGGTGAAGGCGCAGAACAGGATGAATTTGGGCGACGGGCGCAAGGTTTCGGCCTCGGTCAGGGCCAATTCGACCTGACGCTGTTCCAGGCTGGCGTGTTCGGGGCCAAAGCTGACGACGACACGTTCGCCGGTGTCGGCCAGCGATCCGCTGGCATGGATGTGTTTCAACCCCGGCAGGGTTTCGAATTCGGCAAAGCGCAGCATCGCGCCGCCCTTTCCGCGCACGCCGGTCTTCAGCAGCTCGTCGCGCCAGAGCGACTGGCGTGAGGTCTCGCCGGAGCGGGCGACAGTCTCGTCCGCCTCCCTCGCGGGCACACTTTCGTCGAGCGACAGGACGGTGGGCGCGGGCACGGCCTCGACGCTGAACGGGCCGGTGATGCGCAGGCGGTTCTTGTCGATGCGGGGCTTGTCATACAGCGTTTCCTGATCGGCGTGATCGGCGATGGACTGGTCCATGCGGCGCTGCATCGCCTGACGGGCTTTATGGAACGCTTCAAACGGGGCGCGCGCGGCGTCGGGCCAATCGTCGGGCAGATCGAACGGCACCTCCCACTCAAACAGCGTCTCGCCCTTGGCGAAGTCCACCGGCTTGCCCTTGCGCACGCCTTGGGTGGGTTTCAGGGGCTTCGGCGGGGTGGCGGCCGATGTGGTGGTGAGCACGGTGTTGAGGGTGTCGAGCGCGGCCGCGACCTTGGGGTGATCCTCGTCGTAGATCGTGTCGATGTCGGGGTTGTTGGCGATGCTTTTCAGCATGATATGCGGCACGGTTTCATAGTCGAAACCGCCGCCCAGACCCTCGTGCGGATAGCGCAGGGCGTAATAGTCGAACGACGCGGTCATCAGTCGCTGCTTGGCCAGCGTGATCGCCACGCGCGAGGTGTCGCAGGTGATCCAGCGCCGCCCCCATTTTTCCCCGACGAAGGCGGTGGTGCCAGAGCCACAGGTCGGATCGAGCACCAGATCGCCGGGATCTGTGGCCATCAAAAGGCAGCGTTCTATAACTGCCGCAGCAGTCTGGACGACATACATCTTGTCTGGGCTTCCGGCCACATCAGACCAGATGTTTGAAATCTCATATGCCGGAAAGTCGTCCAAGAAACGCTTGTACCGAAGAGTTGTTGCACTTCCACTGACACGTCCCGCCGCGATTATTCGTTTAAAACCGGCCTCACCCGTTTTCCAGAAACCACCAGAAGGTCCCCACTCCTTACCTTGGAAATCGACGGGAAACGAGCCTGGCGGACGGTTTGAGACAAGAGCAGTCCACTGATATTCACGGCCGCAATCATCGGTCAGATTATATCGTGCGCCGGAGCCGTGCCCCTCTCCTGCAATCTTCTCTCTGTAGATTTGTCGATATTTAAGTTTTGATCTGTCACGAGAATACCAGACTGCGTAATCTGCAATATTGGCGAGATTTTGAGAAGCTTGTCCGCCGGTCTTTTGTATTACAATGTTGCTTATGAAGTTTTCTACGCCGAATATCTCGTCCATCATTTCACGAACGTGATGCAAATTCTCATCCGAAATCTGCACGAACACCGACCCGCTTTCGGTCAGCAAGTCCCGCGCCAGCAGCAGCCGGTCGCGCAAATAGGTGAGGTAGGAATGGATGCCCAATTCCCAGGTGTCGCGAAACGCCTTTATCATCTCGGGTTCCTGCGTCAGGTCCGCGTCTGACCGGTCCTTCACGTCGCGCTTGTTGGTGAAGGGCTGAAAGTTCGACCCGTATTTGATGCCATAGGGCGGGTCGATATAGATCATCTGGACGGTGCCGCCCATGCTCTCCTTGGTCAGAAGCGAGTTCATCACCAGCAGGCTGTCGCCCGCCACCAGCCGGTTCGACCAGCCCTTTTCGTGGTGGTAGAAATCCAACGCCTGGCGCAGCGGCAGGTTTTCAAACGGCGCCGCGAACAGGTCCGGCTGCCGCCACTGGCTGGGCGCATCCTTGCCCTTCAGCCGCTTGGTCGCATTGGCCAGGATCGTCGCCGGGTCAACCCGTTCATGGACATGGAGCGAGACTGTATCGACCTCGAAACTGGTCTTCTCCGCCTTGCCCGTCCAGTTCAGATAGGGCTGCTGGAGCCGTTTAAGTTCCACCAGCGCGTCCTTCATCCGCTGGGGATCGTCGCTGGCAAGGGCGTCGTCGATCAGAGTCTCGATCCCGCCGCGCGCAGAGTCGAAGTTCAGCACCGGATCCAGATGCGGATCATAGGCCCAGGTCGTCTTGTCCCCGTCCGGATCGGTGCCCGCGTGGACCATCCCGACCTCGGGGTTGTTCACCCGCGTCTCGCCATGCCGGTAGCTGACCACCTGTGTCGGATCGTCGGATTTGCGGGTGCTCTTCTTGCGCGTAGTGGTGGTTGTCTTGGGTTCCTTGACCACGGGCGCGGTCAATTCAAGATCAGCCACATCCGCGCGATAGATAGACCCGCCGCGCCCCCGTCCGCGCCCGAGGGCCCCGTCCTCAACCAGTTCATCGCGCGCGACCGCATAATCTTCGTCCGCCAAGCCCGGCAGATGCTCGCGCAAAAGCGCCATCATCGCGCCATTGCCGATGGAAGACCCGTCTTCGGGCGTCAAGGACAGGATCAGGTCGGTCAGGCTGTCGGACATGGGCGGATCACCGATACTTGCGAAAAGGGCTTGTTTTCACGTCTTGTTTTCGGGGACCCTATCGCGCGACCTTGGCTTTTGCACGCCCGATTCCGCCGTGGCGTGCTTCTCGTGTCTCTCGATACGTTGATGTCTATTCGGATTCCGGGTTTTGTCTTTCAGACAGCCAAAACGTTTCTTGCTCGGCCCAATTCAATGGGAATGGGTCCATTAGCTTCGCCAAAGAAATGTGCGAGTGGTGCTGGCCCGACATGATGGCATCAACGACCTCTGGCGAAAGCAGCGAAAGCCGCAATACCCTTGCCATATAGGTGAATGCGATACCCTCGGAACGGGCTACCTCAGATATCGATGCGAACTCCCCCGTCTCCAGCATACGCTTCCACCGAAATGCTCGCGCCACCGCCTTGACTAGCGTGTTGTCAATCTTGTGCTGTCTGGATGCCCCATCCGGTAGGTGCATTTCCTTGCGGCCGCCTCGTTTCACGAGGCGGAACGGGACATGCACTGTCACCGTTTCCGGTGCTGGCGTCGCGCGAGTCATGCCGCCGCCCCGAGATCAGCCATCATTTCGCGCGCCAGCCCGGTCAGACCGTCCATCCGAAGGCGAACATTCAGCCCGTCCGTGCCAATATCAATCCGCTCGACCAACAGTGTCGCGATGCGCGCCTGCTCTGCGGGGAAGAGTTCATCCCAGAGCGGATCGAGTCGGGCCAGTGCGTCACGGGCATCGGCCTCGGTGATCTCGCCGTCCTGTGCGCGTGCCGCTTTCCATGTGCCCGCTACGATTTCGGGTTGGCGGAACACGGCGCGGAGCTGGTCGATGACGGCGCTTTCGATTTCGCCCGCTGGAACCCGGCCGACCGGACATGATCCTGCACCGTGTTTCAAAACAGTCTGGCTGACATAGTAGCGGTAAAGCTTGCCCTTCTTGCGGGTGTGGGTCGGCGAGAACGCCGCGCCATCGGGGCCGTATAGCAGTCCTTTCAGCAGGGCTGGCGTGTCGGCACGCGTGCGCGCGGCGCGTTTGCGGGGGCTTGTCGTCAGGATGGCGTGGACCTTGTCCCAAACCGCGCGGTCGATGATCGCGTCGTGCTCGCCGGGATAGCTGTCGCCTTTGTGCACGGCCTCGCCGATGTAGGCGCGGTTGTTCAACAGGCGATACAGGTATTTCTTGTCGATCCGGTTGCCACGGCTGGTCTGAATACCGCGTGCCGCCAGTTCCCGCGCCAGTTCCGTGCCTGATCCGATTTCGATGAAGCGGGCGAAAATCCAGCGTATCTTGTCGGCATCGGCTTCCTTGATGACCAGCTTGCGGTCCTTCACCTCGTAACCCAGAGGCGGCACGCCGCCCATCCACATGCCCTTCATTCGGCTGGCGCGAACCTTGTCCCGAATACGTTCCGCCGTCACCTCACGCTCGAACTGGGCAAACGAGAGCAGGATGTTCAGCGTTAGCCGCCCCATAGACGTTGTCGTGTTGAAAGACTGCGTTACGGAAACGAAGGTGACGCCATTCCGGTCAAAGACCTCGACCAGCTTGGAAAAATCCATGAGCGAGCGCGACAAGCGGTCGATCTTGTACACGACAACCACGTCCACCAGCCCATCCTCGACGTCCGCGAGTAGCCGTTTCAGGCCGGGGCGGTCCAGCGTTCCGCCGGAAATGCCGCCGTCGTCATATTGGTCGCGAACCAGAACCCAGCCCTCGGACCGCTGGCTGGCGATGTACGCCTCACAGGCTTCCCTTTGGGCATGGAGCGAGTTGAACTCTTGCTCAAGCCCTTCCTCGGAGGACTTCCGGGTGTAAACGGCGCAGCGCAGTTTTCTGACGATGGGTTTGGTCATGCGCCCCTCCGGTGGTTTTTCAGGCCGAAGAACATCCAGCCGTTCCAGCGCGTGCCGGTTATGGCGCGGGCAACGGCGGACAGCGATTTGTAAGGTCGGCCCTGCCAGTCGAAACCGTCAGACGTGACGGTGACGAGATGCTCAATGCCCTGCCATTCACGGATCAGCCGTGTACCTACGATGGGCTTCAGGTCAGCGCGGATGCGGCTCTTCTTGCGGTCGCCACCGTCCAGCTGTTCGCCGAGAACTTCCAGCCGCTTCACAGTTTCCGGCTTCAGGCCGCCATAGGCCAGTTCCTGGATGCGGTACGCGAGGCGGCTCTCGAGGTAGCGACGATTGAACGGCGGCGGCTCGCTGTCGAACAGCTCACGCCATTGCGTCTTCAGGTCTGGCGTTGGCGTTGTCTTCAGCGCGTCCAGGCGGACGGGAATGGGGTCTTGTTTGGTCATGCGTTTCTCCGGTGAGTTGGAGTTGCATGACGCCATTCGTCGGCCGGATAGTGTAGGGAACTTTCTCTACTATTCTCAGATACTTCCGCCCGATCGCGCATCCGCAGGCGAACCAGCCCGATAGCCAGCAGGCCACACAAATCGGCACGGCGTTCAGCCGGTGTCATCTGGTCCGCTGGGAGTGGGTTGGGTCGTTTCATTGGAGCACCGGCAGGAGAACGTTTCGAACAGGGAAACGCTATGCGGTTAGCCAATAAAAACAATCAAAAACAAATGCTTGTCTGGTTTCTGCGCGCTGCTTCGAAATCATTCATAGACGGCACGAGCGAACATCTCTCCTGACGCGAGCATTCTCGGTGTTTAACAATGCCTTGAAAGCGAATCATGATCCGGACAGAGTGAACGTGTGCCTGCGCACGAGACGCCAGTCTCGCGGGAAGATTTGATGGGAGCGCATATTCCGGTTTCAAGCACCGATAAATTTGAGAGATGATTTAATGGGGCACCAGCGTCTTGGAAAAATGCCGGCATACCGCCTGTTGCCCGAAATTATTCGGTACATAGTGGACGGCGGTATTCCAACCGAGGCGGTGGCCGATCAAATTACCGAATTTGGTCGAGAAGCACTGAAATTTGCTTTGAAAGACGATGTCTTCATTGAAGCGCTCTGGTTGTTGATCCGCTTGCCTCAGGCAAGTGCGGCCAAAGATGCATCAAGGGCACTGGCTGAAATCGGCATCAACGGCGCCAAGCCCGCGTCGGTCTCTGACCTCCTCTTTCAGTATGACAGTGCCGTGGAGCGGGTTCAACGTCGGATCCACCAGGGGAATACAGACCTCGGCGAAATCGCTCGTCGCGCTGGCCTTTCGGCGTTGGCAGAGGGCATGCAGTCGAACCTTCCATCTCTTTGGAGCCCCGGCGCGGACGACGTGCGGGCCTCGCTCGCCAGTTTGAGGGGAACTGAAAAATTCGCCGCATTGGCCCAAAGCTTTTACGCCAACTTTGTCGAGCGAGTGATCCATTACTACGTGTGCGTCGTCAGATAATTTGGGACATCAGAGCGTGCTTTCGTTTGGAGGCTCTGGCTCATCCTTGATTAAGTTTATGCGTTTTCAGTTTCGTGGCGCAAGCGCCGCTTGAGCATGGTTTTCCGTTTGATCTCCTCTCGCTGTTTCAGGATCTTCTCTGCGCGCCCGAAGTAGACGTCGGCGGGCTTCAGGTTTCCAAGGCTCTCGTGGTAGCGATGGTTGTTGTAATGTTCGACAAAGGTGCCGATCTGGCGCTCGAGGTCTCCGGGCAGGAAGTAATGCTCGAGCAGAACACGGTTCTTCATGGTCTGGTGCCACCGCTCGATCTTGCCCTGTGTCTG
>NZ_FOBO01000011.1 GCF_900109855.1 Roseovarius tolerans
CACTGGGTTCACCGCGTGTTCTCCAACCTGAAGCGATGGGCGAAAGGTGTGTTTCACGGCCTCAGGAAACGCCATCTGCAACGCTACCTTGACGAGTTCGTGTTCCGCTGGAACCGGCGGCGACACATGCAGAGCGCTTTTGATACGCTGCTCGGGATCGGGGCCGGTCTCGCACCGGCGACCTATCGTGATTTCGTCGATCAGCGCGTCTGAGAACCGTCTTTCACGGTAAAAGCTACGCTCTGCATGCCCGAGCAACGCTGCAAACGGATCTAATCCGTGCCTCAATCCACAATCAAGAACTCTGTCGCCTCAACATGTAGTCCCGCCGGAACAAAAGGGATAAGCCTTTGGGGAGATATCGCGGAACAGCTCGGTCAGGCTGATACGTTTAGGGATCACTGGATCAATGGGCCAAGGGAGATGACCGAAGGTGATTGGATGCGGCTGATCGGCGATCGCCCCACTCTCATCATGCTTGATGAGTTACCTACGTATCTTGCGATGGCTCACACGAAGTCAGTAGGACAAGGCACCTTGCTGGATCTACTTAAATATTCCCTTGCGAACCTTTTTTCTGCGGCCATGAAGCTTAAGCGCTGTGTTGTGGTGGTTGCATCTCTTGACGCGGCCTACGACGAAGCGCGTAGAATTCTTGGGGGGCAACTTGCTGACCTTCAAAAGGAAACCAGTCGCGGGGCAAAGTCGATCACGCCAGTCGACTTAAACACTGGAGAAATTTACGATATCCTAAGAAAACGCTTGTTCACCAAGCTACCGGATCCAAGTGGGGATGAAGTTGAGCGGGTATCCCAAGCTTACCTTGCCACGTACCAGGAGGCCATTCGGGGCCGCGCTCTCGCGAAATCTGCAGAACAGATGGCAGATGAAATAGTTGGTTCCTACCCTTTTCACCCGAGTTACAAAGACATCCTGTCTCTTTTTAAAGAGAATGAGAAGTTCCGCCAAACCAGAGGTCTGATCCAATTCACTGCGAACCTGTTACGCGGGGTTTGGGCGAACAAGGAAGAAGAGGTGTTTCTGGTTGGTGCTCAGTTTCTAGACTTTTCGGACCAGGAAACACGAGACCAAGTCAAGGAGATCGAGCGGTCACTTGAGTCCGCTCTCGCAAGCGATATCTACGACACAGACGGATCAGCGCACGCGCAGGGGATCGATGGGGATCGAAACGATAGGGCCGCTTCGCAGGTCGCGACCCTTCTGTTTATAACTTCATTGTCGGACAACACAGACGGCATTCGCGGCTTGCCACGCGACACGGTGGTCGAGTATTTGGTGGCCCCTGGAAAAGAAGCGACGCGCTTCATCGAAGCGTTTGACCAACTGCGTGACCGATGCTGGTATTTGCACAATAGGGATGGAAACAGGTGGTATTTCTCAGACATCGCCAACGTCCGAAAGCAGATTGAAGATAAGGTTGGAAAGGTTCCGCAAGACCGCGTCGACGAAGAAATGCGCCGCCGCCTGACTGACATCTTCAGGCCTGTAACTAAACTCGCTTACGCGGATTTGGTAGTTCTGCCCAGAGTTGACGAAGTGAACTTGACCCCTTCAAAGCGGACCTGTCTAGTTCTCTCCCCTGATGCGAAATCCCCGCCAGCGGCTGCTGCTCGCTTCTTCAATGATGTTGTCTATAAAAATGCTTTCTGCGTCGTTGCAGGCGATGGATCGAAGATGGCTAGTGCGGAAGACAGCGTTCGTCGACTTCTTGCCATTGCCGCCGTGAAGTCGATTGTGGCTGACACGCCTCGTCACCAGCGGGAGATCGAAGCGGAGCAGGAAACCACTGAGATCGGGTTTAATTCTACCATAAAAAGCCTCTTCAACGCAGTTTGGTATCCGCAGACCAAGGACCTGAAGAGCGCACGTATCGATCTGAGCCACTACCAGGAAAAGGGCGTTATCCTAGGGGAAAAAGCGGTGGAGGCTGCTCTCTCCGGGGGGGGAGCAAAAAAGCTCGTGGAATTGGACCCCGACCGGATGGATGGTTTGATTCAACGCTGTGAGGATCAGCTATTTCCTGACGCTACTTCTCGAACGCGATGGTCTGATGTGCTGGAGCGGGCTGCGTCAAACCCTCGATGGATATGGCTTCCTCCCAAAGGTATGGAAGAAATTAAAGCGGCGGCTTTAGCAGAAGGCCGTTGGATTGAAGAAAACGGATATGTCGATAAGAATCCACCGCCGCCTCACCCCACGATCAGAGTCACGCGCATCGGTGGTGAGGATGCGATCGGGGAAAGTGAACTTGAAATAGCAGTTTCAAATGCTGGCAAAACCCCTGAGGTGCTCGTCGCTACAACCAAAGATGGGCTAAGCTCTGCCGAGCTAATTATTGATAGGACTTATCGTACAACTGAGGTGGAGCTGTGGTTCCAAATACGCAATTTGGATTCAGGAGATTCTTCTGAGCCATATCGTTGGACTGGGTCAATCAACATTACGCATGACAGACGAGACAACGCGGGGATGTGGCAGGTTGCCCTTGAAGCTAAGCCGGACGCTGAATTGCGTTGGAACATAACTGGGATTAATCCAAAGGATGGAGCCGTCTATGATGGTGCTCCGATTGAAATCGATGGGACCCAGAAAACAACTCTCTATGTCTATGCTATCAAAGGGGGGGTCTCGGCCGAACGTCGCTTCACTTTTGATGCTGTCGGTGCGAAGAAAACGATCGACAATGATCTTCCTGCAAAAGCGAAGCGGGACTTTCAGTTTGCAACAAAGGGCGAAGTTCTCCGGGTTGTTCGCGCATCTAAGGGACGAGAAACCATCGTGTTCCACGGGGTTAGCGTTACGGTCGGGGAAGGTGAGAAAAGCCTCCGAGTCCGCAGCGGCGGAGATGTTGCCCTGAACGGCCAGGAAATTGAGGCGATAATCGAGGGATTGCGAGCAGCACTCGGACAGGCCGACGCCGAAGTACAACTCCGGTTCCGAGAGGCTGACTTTCCCGATGGGCATACAATGAAGGATTTCGCGACCCAAGTCGGCATCGATATCTCAGTCGAGGATGTTGAGCAGGAAGGAACGTGATGTCTGAAAAAGCAATTACGCACGGATTCGGAGTGCCTAATGACCCGCTTCCACATCAGTTTCTAGTAAAGATCCCAACAGGCCGCACGGATCTGGTCGAGGTATGGGAAGACTTCGGTGCGGCAGCCTTGGGAACCTCGGCACAAAAGCTGTGTAGAGTTGCGATCCCCCGAGATGCTTGGAGACAGGTGTCGGAGGGGGTGAAAGGGCATCTAAATCGACGCCTGAAAGAGAAAGATCTAAAATCGTCCCGTTTCGCCACCGGCGAAAACCGTATCGAACGCATACTGGGGCGCGAACTCTGCGTACTTGCTTGGGCCATTGAGGATGCAACATCCGACGAGGCAGCCATCGCGTTCACGCGTTGGTCGTCTCATCGCCCGGAGGAGCTCTGGTGGCTGTTTCAGCAGATCGACAAGGATGGAGGTGAGTGGGACAGTCCAAAAACTGGTTGGCGTGCAGCTATCCGTCATGCGTTGATCCGAGAGGGTGATGAGGTTGCAGCTGCTACCCGTCGACCACGGCCCCAATCCACCGCCGAAAAGACCCCAGATTTATTTAAAGACCTTTGAGGAATTAATAATGACACTTACCGCCAACGAGGCCTCAGAAGTCGTGCCGTTCAGCCTGCGTGATGAACCTTCTTTAATTGAGAAGGCATGGCCGACTGCTAAAATATCGGCGGAGACACAAAAGGAGCGAAAGGCTGTTCAAGGCCAGACCCTGACGGGCCTCGGGTCCTATTGGAAAGGGCGTAAGCCATTGATCTTGACGCGTGCTTGTGTGCTCGCCACGTTGCTCCCAGCGACGGAAGACTTAGAACGCGATGTCGAAATTTTCGAGAAGCTTATGGGCATGTCGGATGAGACATTCGGCCGACGTTTTGAAGGCGGACCGACCGCATTCGCAAAACTATTTCCAGAACACGCCCACGAAGTTGCTGATGACACCGGACGTTGGAACTGGCGGGATGATCTTGACCCGCGCGAGCGCCAGAAACGTATCGCGCGTGCCTTTATGGACATGCCTTATGCAGAACGGCTTGCGCATGTGAAACGGCCAGAGGAGTTGGCCGAACGAGACCTTCTGAGCGGCATATGGCAGGAGGTGAATGATCACCTCGGCACAAATGCGCGTTCAATTCCCGAGTTAGTGGAGCAACTCGGGATAATGCGGTTTGGTCGGCGGCCTCTTCTGGCTGATACATTCTCAGGGTCTGGGTCAATTCCGTTCGAGGCTGCACGGGTTGGTTGCGATGTCCTTGCGTCGGATTTGAATCCTGTGGCGTGCATGCTTAGCTGGGCCTCCTTTAATATCGTGGGGGCCACCCCTGAACGTCACGGGCAGATCGAGCGCGAGATGCAAGATATCGCTGATCGCGTCGATCGAAAGATCAGCGATTTGGGGATCGAGCACGATGAGAAGGGTAATCGCGCAAAACTCTACTTGTATTGCATCGAGACCATGTGCCCCCGAACCGGTTGGATGGTCCCCCTCTCACCAACTTGGATGATTTCGAAAAAGCGGAATACGATTGCGCGTTTGGTTCCAGACCATGCCAACAAGCGCTACGATATTGAGATTCTCAATGGCGTCACAGACGCGGAGGTGAAAGCTGCAGAGACTGGTACGATTCAGAGCGGTCGCATGTTTCATCCGATGCTCAATGACGAACTGGGTGTGTCAATCAAGGAGATCCGAGGCGACTATCGAGGCGAAGACGGAGCAAATGGCAACGCCCTTCGG
This sequence comes from Roseovarius tolerans, assembly GCF_900109855.1. Taxonomy (GTDB): domain Bacteria; phylum Pseudomonadota; class Alphaproteobacteria; order Rhodobacterales; family Rhodobacteraceae; genus Roseovarius; species Roseovarius tolerans. The sequence continues at coordinate 4,804 of NZ_FOBO01000011.1, forward strand.
CTCTGGGAGGAAAATGAAGTAATTCCCCGCCCAGATGATATTTTCCAGGAGAGGCTCTACGCAATCCAATGGATGGACGCGAAGGATCTCAAAAAAGGCAAAGCAAACCCTCGTACATGGTTTGCAACGGTAACGGCAAAAGACCTCGTTCGCGAGAAAGAGGTCATCGACTATGTAGCAGAGAATTTGGCCGCTTGGCAGCAGGTTGGATTTGTTTCGGATATGCAGATCGAGCATGGAAACAACAATAGTCAACCTATCCGGGAAAGAGGCTGGGCGTATTGGCACCAACTCTTCAGCCCAAGGCAGATAATGTTTATTGCGATGACCAGAAGTGAAGCGAAAAATTCCCCGGAAGGACATGTCTTCACCGCGAAATTTATCGATTGGAATTCCAAGCTCTGCCGCTATGGCACGGGCGCCGCACGCGAGTCCGTGGCGCAAACCTTCTACAATCAGGCACTCAATACCTTTCCCAACTATGGCGTCAGATCTTTTGGTTTCGCTAGGACGTATTTGGAAGACGTCCCTGGATGCGCTCCAGTTGGCGGCTCTGGCAACATTAGCAACGTGGCAGCCGCCGGTGTGTCGCAATCCGCAGATATTTACTTAACTGATCCTCCATATGCGGATGCTGTTAACTATGATGAAATAACCGAATTCTTCATCGCTTGGCTTCGAAAAGATCCGCCAGAACCATTCAATGATTGGATTTGGGACTCGCGCCGAAGTCTCGCCATCAAAGGAGAAGGTCAGCCATTCAAGGTTGCGATGATTGATGCTTACGAGGCAATGACCGAGCAAATGTCGGACAATGGCTTGCAAATCGTCCAGTTCACCCATCAGGACGCCAAGACATGGTCGGATATGGCTCAAATTTTCTGGGGTGCTGGGCTCCAAGTCGTCCAGGACTGGTACGTTTCAACCGAGACTATGACAGAACTGAAGAAAGGCGGCTACGTTCAGGGTACACACATGATTGTTTTGAAGAAACGTCAAGGTGCGCAATCTGGGTATACAGACGAAATCGTCCACGAAATTCGTGACGAAGTTGAGCGCCAGATTAAGGACATGATCGGACTTAACGATCAGATGGACGCCGCCAGAGGAGAAAACATCTTCAATGACGCTGACTTGCAGATGGCAGGCTATGCAGCCGCACTGCGAGTTTTAACCGCTTATACTAAGATCGATGGCAACGACATGACCCGCGAGGCGCTGCGCCCCCGTAAGAAAGGTGAGAAAACCCTCGTCGACGAGCTAACCGAATTCGCCGTTCAGACCGCCAACGAGTTTCTGGTTCCTGAAGGGCTTGAAAGAGAGCTCTGGCTTGATTTCAACGGATCGGAGCGCTTTTACCTCAAGATGATGGATGTTGAGGAAGCCGGTGAGGCGAAGTTGGACCAGTTCCAGAACTTTGCTAAGGCGTTCCGAGTTGGGGACTATGACGACATGATGGCATCGAATAGTCCCAATGACGCTAAGCTAAAAACAGGGACCAAACTTGGCAAAACCTCAATGGCAGAAGGCGTCCCGTTTGGTCGGGATAGCATCGTGCGCCTTACCTTGCGCGGGATATGGCGTGTTGGAAAAGAGGATGAGGTAGAGGATGTCCTCGAAGAGTTGCGCGACCTGATCCCAGACTATGTACGAAAACGTGATGTTTTAGTCCAACTTTGCGCTTATATGGCGTCGAAGCGAGGGGAGTCCGAGCCTGAAGAAGCTAGCGCGGCTCGGATCCTTGGTACAGCAATCCAGACGGAACGAATTTGATGCGGGAGGTCGCAAGATGGCAGATCTGATCTCTCGCTTCTCTTCACGCAATCAACGTTTGAGCCACGTCTTTCTGAAAGATCGGCTTCAGGGGGCTGAGACCTATGACCGGATCGCAGGGTACTTTCGCTCATCGGTTTTCGACTTAATTCATGAAGAAATCAGCACTATTGGTCGTGTCCGAATTGTTTGTAATGCAGATCTAGACCCTCGTGACTTAACCGCAGCCACCCTTAGTCAAAAGGCTCGCGACCAAGCGCAGGTCGAGCGTTGGCACGAGCAAGGTGACGAACTTGATGCCTTGTTGGAGCGTCCACGCTGGCGACGCCTCTATCAAATCCTGACCGCTGGGAATGTTGAAATTAGGGTTGTTTCTCGCGACAATGCTCCATTCTTGCATGGGAAGGCTGGCGTGATCACAAGGCCTGACGGCACGACGTCAAGTTTCATCGGATCCATCAATGAGACTGCAAACGGTTGGGCTCAATCCTATGAGATGATTTGGGAAGATCCCGCGCCAGAAGCGGCGTCTTGGGTTCAAGATGAGTTTGATTGGCTTTGGAAGAAAGGTGTTCCGCTTTCACAAGCAGTGATCGACGAAATTGGTCGTACTGCCGAGAAGGTCGAAGTGCATGTAGAAGAAATGCGCGATGACCCGATAGGGTTGGCTAAGTCGGTTACAGTGGAGAGTCCGCTCGTGCGCCGTGGAGAGGGCTTGGCTCCCTGGCAAAAGGCGTTTGTTAAGATCTTCGTTGAGCACGACCAGAATTATGGCGCAGCCCGCCTTCTGCTCGCGGATGAGGTCGGAGTTGGAAAGACCTTGTCGATGGCTGCGGCGGGCGCTCTAACAGTGTTAATGGGGCAAGGTCCATTTTTAATCCTCTGCCCAGCAACCCTCACTCTTCAATGGCAAATGGAACTTTGGGATAAGCTCGGTCTTCCCGCGTGCGTATGGGCGCGTGCACCACAGAAAGGATGGCTCGATCATAGAGGGCATCTATATCGGTCTCGTGACCCTGAAGATGTTTTGCGCTGTCCATCTCAGATCGGGATTGTCTCGACGGGACTTCTGGTAAAAGGAGGTCCAGAAGCGCAGGCCCTGATGCGCGGCACTTATGGCATGATTGCCCTTGATGAAGGTCATAAGGCACGTGTGCGACGTGGTATTGGTATTGAAGAACCTGAGCCAGGAAAGCTCTATCAGGCAATGGAACGACTTGCTGGTCGGACGCGCCATTTAGTTATCGGCACTGCGACCCCTATTCAGACCAATCGAGACGAAATCTGGGATCTGATGAAACTCCTAGCTTATGGACAGGATCACGTTCTCGGTAGGCCAAGTGTCTCTCGATGGTGGGACGCAGAGCAATCGCTCGACTTGATTTCCGGAAAGGAAACTCTTCCTAACCCAGAAACCGCCTGGCCATGGCTCCGGTCACCGCTGCCTCACTCAAGCGAAGCTTCGGTTTTCCGGGATGTCCGTGACGACCTTAAGGTCGAAGATCGCTCGTTCTTTACCGACAAGGGCGTTGCGGATCTGGACGATTTTACTCGGGGAGAACTTGACGATTTATTGGAGCGCGGTGAGATCGCCCGAAAGCTGCCGTTTATGCGCTATCACAATCCGCTCGGACGTCACGTGGTTTTGCGACGTCGTAAGACGTTGGAGGATGCAGGACTGTTAGATAGGATTGCGGTCAATATACACCCGCGAACGGGGACGGCTCCAGGCGTATTCGAGAGAAACGCAGTCCGAACTCCTCATTTCTACGATCGCGCTTACGACGAAGTGCGTTTATTTACGCGCGCCATGAAAGCACGTCAGGCTGGGACAGGATTCCTCGGCAACTTGATGATGCAGCGTATCTGCTCATCCGTTGCCGCCGGAATTTCGACTGCAACGAAGATGCTAGAACGTAGGCGAGAGGGGCTTTTGTTGGAACAGACCGACGATCCAGATCTTCTTGAAGCTATCGAGGATATGGGAGTGGAAGCCTATTCCGCTGCCGTTGATGTGGAAGCACAACACCTCGAGCGTGTACTTGAAGTCCTCACATCTGCACGCCAAGAAGATCCTAAAGGTCGCGCCGTGATGCATTACCTAGATCAGGAGGGGTGGTTAGCGCTCGGATGCATAATATTTTCACAATACTATGATACTGCCCGTTGGGTCGGAGAGATGATTAGCGAAAAACATCCATCTGAGCCGGTCGCCGTCTATGCTGGGGTTGGGAAGTCCGGTGTACTTCTTGGAGGAGAGTGGCGGAGCGTGGATCGCGAAGACATCAAAAAGGGTGTCAAAGAGCGTAAACTTAGGGTCGTCTGTGCCACCGATGCGGCTTGTGAGGGACTAAACCTGCAGACATTGGGTTCTTTGATTAACGTCGATCTACCTTGGAACCCCTCTCGGCTTGAGCAGAGAATTGGGCGGATCAAACGGTATGGTCAGCAACGCCGTGAGGTGGACATGGCGAATTTAGTTTACGCAGGAACAATCGACGAAACTGTCTATCAACGCCTGTCTGAACGGATGCAGGATCGTTATGATATACTTGGCTCGCTGCCCGATACGATTGAGGATGGCTGGATTGAAGATATTGAGCTCCTTGAGGCGGAGCTAAAGACATTCACGAAGCCCGATAGTCCTGCTGATGTTTTTAGTCTTCGATATGGTGACTTTCTCAGCGTAGATGGAGATGATAGGGGATGGGAAGTCTGGACCAAAGTCGTCGCGCGGCGTGATATTGAAGAGAAGTTGATGCGTCCTTGGAAAAAGCGAGATCAAAATCCAGAAGCGATTTAGTCACACTTCATGGAGAAGGGCTTTCCGTAATATACTGATTTATAAGTGATATTTATCATGGGTGCTATATGTTGTTTTTGGTTGCGTATTTGCGCTCTACGTCCAATCAGTAATTTTAGAGTGGAAGATTTCAAATTAAAAGCGACGATAAAGCGAGCATGATAGGCGCCCAACCTAGATACGTGTGTTGGCTTCTGCTTGTTGCCAATCATGGTATGTTTGCTTCGAATCCTTTACCTTCCATTCGGTTCGTCCATTGCTGTTTCGGTCTAAGACGACCGCTGCTGCGGCTGACGGGCTGGTAAATGGCCAAGGCTTTGCAAACTTTAGTTTTTGAGTGTCGACCGGAATTAGCACGCCATCTGAGATAAGCTTTTCCTTCAAGCCCCCATAGCTTTGTTGCACATAGCCGGTTTCGGAGAGCGCTTCGGAACCTTCCAGCACAATGAACTCTCCGTCTTCTTCGACAGCCGTCGCTTTGACGCCGCTCTTGTGGCGGATCTCGAACTGCACATCACCTTCTGTCCGCTCATCGACCGGCTTCGCTGTCTGTGTCAACGCACGCGGTTGTGGTTTGAGCATTTCTAGGCCGATCACGGGCAGGATGATGCGCAGGTTTGAAAGAAACTGCTCCATATTGGCGACGTCGGCCTCTGGTAATCTTCGTCTGGTTGTGTCCGGCTGAGTGCCATTGTCCAACGTGACGCGGCCTGCTTGGGCGGCTTGTTCTATAAGCCGCGCCTCAAGGTATTCCGCGTGCCCTTTGGATAGGTCATCGTCACTTGTTGTGATGGTGATGGCCGTTTCCCAGAAGTCTCTTTTGATTGCGCTTTGCTTGATCCTCTCAGCCACGGAGTTTCCAGAGCCAATATAGGTGCGGGTCGCACCGGTTTTTTCAGGATCGGGACCCGACAGTATGTAGATGCCGGTCCGATCGACCTCGTCACGAGCAGTAAGGTCACCGAAAGCGGAAGCCCCGCTTACAAAAAGCAAACCTGTCCAACCATGGATCGTCGCTTTTCGTAACCCGGTTGGTTTCCCGTCTACGAGAAAAAGCTGGATTGTTCGACCGAATGAGCCCTCTGCTTGCACGATTTCTTCCCTAAAAACATGATTCTAACAATTTCTTGCGCAGCACACTTAAAACACGAAATTACATGATTGTCGTCCCGTGAGGACGGCTTGTTAAAAACGGACTGTAACGGGGCTCAACGGGCCTATGGCCCGCTCTCCCCAATCCAGGCATCTTTCTTTGTTTGGTCCGCCCAACATCCCTGACCGTGGCGGTCAACCTTAGTCCATCCCCAAAAACAGCCACCAATTTCCCCTGTCTCGCAAGCGAGCCATTCCTCGCGCGGCAAATTTGCGTCGGTTTTTGGCGCAGACATTTTCTTCGCAAATGTGGCCGATTGACAGCCCCGTTCAGGGCCATGGGTCGGGCTTTGCCCTCTCCCACTCTGTTCCGCCAAATACATGCGTATTCGGTCAGATCAGGTGGCCGAGGCGCAGCCCATCTGCGGGAGGAAGGCACCAAGCCTTGCCCGCGTCACTTTGAACAGGAGGCCACAAATGGCACCGAAATTTGATGTTTATGCCCATGTCACCGACACCATTATTGCAGAGATCGAAGCAGGCACGCCGCCATGGCGCAAGCCGTGGACTGGTAGCGCGTCCGGCATTGCCTTGCCAACCCGTCACAATGGCGAAGAGTATCGCGGGATCAATATCCTGATGCTCTGGGTCATGGCGGCAAAGAACGGTTACGTGTCCAGCCGCTGGATGACCTATAAACAGGCGCAAGAGTTAGGCGGTCAGGTTCTCAAGGGACAGACATCCTCGACCGTTGTCAAATACGGCACTTTCACGCGAGAGAACGATTTTGGCGTTGAGGAAGAATTGCCCTATGCGCGCGCCTATCGCGTATTCAATGCGGATCAGATCGAAGGTTTGCCCGAAGACTACTACATTCGGCCCGAGGCCCCGCGCGACCTTGGCACAGCGAAAGATCCAGAGCTTGAGGCGTTTTTCTGCCGGACAGGGGCGGAGATCCTCACCAGTGACGACCCGCGCGCCTATTACAGCCCCGCAAAAGATCAAATCCATATGCCGCCGATTGCCACGTTTCACAATGCGGCAGGCTATTATGGGACGTTGGCCCATGAGGCGATCCATTGGACCGGCAGCGAAAAACGTCTGGAGCGGATCAAGAAATTTGCGAACCGAGAGGCCTACGCTTTCGAAGAATTGGTAGCTGAGATCGGAGCCTGTTTTCTGGGGGCACAGATTGGCGTTTTGCCGGAGTTTGGCCAAAGCGCAGCGTATGTAGAGGGTTGGCTGACGGCCCTCAAAGAAGACAAGCGGGCGATTTTTCGTGCGGCGTCTGAGGCGCAGAAAGCTGCCGACTTTGTTTTGCACACAGCAGGTCAAAGCAAGGAGGTGGCAGCATGATCCCTGATTATCACAGCGATGATTTCTCGATCGCGCGTCCGGAGGATACCGTGAGCCTTCGGAGCGCTGCCCGTGAGGCCCGCGCCACGCTCTTTAAGGTGTTGAACCGGCTGGAGCGGGGAGATCTGGAAGGCGAGGAGCAGCCCTACATTGACGACTGTTTGGGAGCTCTTGCAATTCTCGAAGAGGCGCTGCGATGACCTTGGTCGAGATCAGAACGGCAGTGGACGCGGGCAACGGCGTCTACTGGATGAACAACGGGTATGTCGTGACGCGCGATTGCCTCGGGAAGTACCTCATCACATTCACACGGAACGGCTCAGCGATCGGTTTGACCAATCGTGACGGCACACGCCTGAACGGACGGCCGGAAGAGTTTTTCATCACCGACAGTGCGAAGGTTTTGCAATGAAGTATTCTGAAATCAAACAAGCAGCCCGCGAGGGCCGCGCCAGCGTGCGTCTGCATGGGTTCTGCAATCTACCCGATGGCGGGCAGGAATATAGTGATGATCCAGCGCAGATCGATGGCTGGGCGATCTATATCAGGGTCGAGACACCTGACGATCCGCAACAGCCTTTTGATCTGCATGAGCTGCCTGATCATCCAACCTATGAAAGCGCCAAAGGCGCGGCCCGCGCACTTGCACGGCAATTGCTGGGCGATGCTGAGGCATGGAACCACGATTGAGTCGTGCTGCATGCCTTGCGCATGGGGCCGGGCTTGGCCCGGCGGTCGCAACCTACGGCCGCTCCAAACGGGATACAGGCAGTTGATCCAATATTATAATATTGCATCAATTATGGCAAAATGCCATAACAGGGCTGCCTGTATGATGCTGGCAAGAAATAGGGGTGATTACTTCACATGGTCCGACCGCGCGCACCACGGCACAAACGACTGACGCAATCCCAGCGTTTTGCCATTGTGCGCAAGCGTGCTGAGGGCATCCCGGTCGAGGATTTGGCCCGTGATTTTGGCGTCACAACCCGCAGCATCTTCTACACATTGAAGGCCGACCAAAGCCGCAAACTGGACGGGCGCGTGCGGTCTGAATTGGTGAATGTCCGGCTCACCCCGAAAGAGCTCTTGGGCTTTGATGCGGCTCTTACGCGGCATGACATCGCCAGCCGCGCGGAGGGGCTGCGGAGGCTCATCTATGCATCCAATGACCTGTTTGTTCCCGATGACGAGTTGGCCGAACAGATGCAGGGATTGTCGGCCTCGCTCAATCGCACCGCTAACAACATTAACCAGATTGCGCAGCGCCTGAACGAGGCGAAGCGCCAGGGCAAAACGCCACCCTATGGCAATTCTGCACATGGCCAGGTTCGTGCCTTGGCGGGATTGATCTTCAACATCGCGGACCAGGTTCAGGACATGGCGCAGCGTCGCCGCAGTGCTCTGTCTGAAGAGGTTGCTCGCGTTCTGGGAGGCTTTGCCGATGGTCCGGAATAGTGCCGTTGTCGCAGCCCAAGATGCCTTTTTTGATCGCGACTGGAGCCGCATTCGCGGAAGCGTGCCGCGTCAGCGTCAAAAGCAGATGGCGCGCGCTGCCATGGGGCATTCGCCCGCGATCTTCAAAGGCATTCGCGACGGCGGGACGCACAGCAAAGCGCAGCTGCGCAACCAGCTGGAATATCTCACCACGAAGTCGAGTTTTATCATCGACAGCCGTGGCACTTATGACGGCCAAAATGTGTTGTCAGCCAAAGAAATCGAGCAGGTCACACGTCGGTTTTCGGCGCAGTGGAACGAGGGGTTTCATCCAAAGCTGGGACATACCTCGCACCTATTGATGGCATTCCCGATTGGGACGCGCGGTGCGGACGTAGCCGAGATTACCCGCGAGATTTGCGAGCGGTTCTTTCAAGGCGAAGGCAGTCACTTCGATTACGTCGCTGCGGTGCACGAAGACCGCGATCACCCGCACGCACATATCGTCCTGAACCGGCGCAGCAAGGACGGCGAGTTCTTCTTTCTCAAGCAGGGGCACCACTTCAACTACGACAGTTTCCGCGAGGCGATGGTCGAGGTGTCTGACCGCTACGGGCTGCGGCTTGAGGCGACCCGCAAGGTCGAGCGCGGGGTCACGACAACAAGCGCAAGCGATACAGAATATCGCCGTGCGACAGCCACAGGGCAAGCGCTAAGCGAACGGGAGCGCGTGGGACCAGAGCTCGACCGCGCCTTGGCCGAAGTAGCGCAGAACGCGCGGCTGTATCGCGGCCTGGCAGCCGAAGCCACGCGTGAGAACCAACTTGATATCGCGGCAGCCCTGGACAAGGCCGCGATGCTTTTGGCGCAGGGAAAACCAATTGAAGCAGATGGAAAGGTATATGGCATGGCAGAAGAACAGCATTCGTTTGATGAGGTCGTGGATGCTTTCCATGACAAGATTGGCCAGGCCGAGCGTGTTGTCGCCGAGGCCCCAGTCGAGCGCCGGGCCGAGCTCGAACACGGGCTGAACGACATCTATCGCTCCTTGTCGCATCTCAGCCCGATTGGCACGCAGTCCCACACATTGCTGAAGGATGCTTCAAAGAGCGGAATTTACTCTGCCGTCAACATTCAGGCCGAGGTAGCAGACACATTGCGGGATCCAGATCTGGCTGAGCGTCTCGAGGTCGCTTTGAAAGGCACTGGCATCAGTGTGCAAGAGGTGACCCGTCGCATCGAAATCGGCGCGGGAAACGCTGCTCTGGAGCGGCAGTGGCTTGGGCAGGATTTGAAGGCAATCGCTGAACGCGAGGGCTTTGACGTATCACGCCCCGACGAGCTCGAACGAGCGATCGACCGCCTTGATCAGATCCACACAGACTTGGGTCGTGTGTTGGCGGAGGCAGATGTTCTCAACGACAGTGGGGAGGCACAGGACGTAGAGCCCATTGAACGGGAAATCATCAGCGATCGATTGCCACCCCTCACTTCTGAAATTCTCGACCGACTGAGAGAATATCCGACCACGGATCCTTTTCGGAATGATCAGGAACGCGAAACTTTGCGGGCCGAGTTGGAAGACCTGGTTGGTAAAGAACATGTTCCTGATCTTGCGATTGGCGACGAGAGTCCGCTGGACGAGCATATTGAAGACCGTCTGGACCAGCTCTATGCGGCCAAGGCTTATCTTCAGAGCGATGCTGCCTTGGCGAACAGCGAAGCGATGGAGCACGTTCTTGATGAAATTGCCAATGAAGAGGTCGACGTTCAACGCGAGCGGCACGTTGATGCGGACGGAGAGAAAGGCGTGACACATGGGTAAAACGCGGATCGCGCTTGGCGTCTTCAGCTTTGCCCTGCTCGGCGCTGCTTTGGGCTATGTGCTGGCCTCCGCCTATCTGACCTTCCACTGGTTCGGGGTTGGCGCGGATATTGATTTTCTGATGTTGGCACGCGGTTACGCGGATTTGCGTACAACCCAGCCAGACGGTATTCAGATCGTCCACTTAATCATCGGGATCAGCACCGCTGCCGGTGTTCTTCTCAGCGCCGTATTGATGAACGACGCGCTGACCAAGTTCGGTGAAACCCACTGGCAGCACATGTCCGAGATGAAGCGGAATGGCTTTTTCGGCAAGACCGGCCACGGCTTCATCCTGGGCAAAATGGGCAAGCCCAAGAGCCGAAAGCCATTCGTCATGTCCAAGGTCTTCCCGCATGCCTTGATCGTGGCCCCGACAGGGCGCGGTAAGACGACGGGTTTCGTTATCCCGAACCTTCTGACGTATCAGGGCAGCGCGGTCGTGCTCGATGTGAAAGGCGAGAACTTCGAGGCAACATCGCGTCACAGAGCATCGCAGGGCGACAAAGTGTTTCGGTTCGCGCCGACAGACTGGAAAGACGGTCGTTCGCACCGCTACAACCCTTTGCTGCGCATCGCGGCGCTCGAGAATGTCGATCGGCAGCAAATGGAACTGCAGCTCTTGGCGTCACTCTTTTTGCAGGCTGAAAGCGACCGCGTGCAAGGTCTGCTCGACGGTGGGATTGATCTCTTTGTGGCGGCAGGCCTGTTGGCGTTTGAGCGCAAACGGCCGACCTTGGGCGAGATCTACCGGATCACTGCTTCAGGCGGTGATAAACAAAAAGAATACCGCCGTCGCGCTGACGAGGTGGCCAGTCCAGCCGCCAAACTGATATTCATGCGCATGGCATCGACCAACAATGACACGTTGACCTCCTATTTGTCGCTTCTGATGACCTCAGGCCTCAAGCAATGGTCAAACCCTGCGATCGATCGCGTGACCCAAAGCTCGGATTTTGACTTCAGAGACATCCGCAAGACGCCGTTTTCCGTCTATTTAGTGGTTGAGCCGCTGATGGTGAAACCGCTCGCGCCGCTGATCCGTCTGTTCTTCTCAGACTTGTTGGCATCATTGCAGAACCATGAACCGGGTAAGGACGAGCCTTGGCCGGTGATGATCATGCTTGATGAGTTCAATCGCCTAGGCAAAATGCCGATCGTCCTCGATAGCATCGAAACCCTGCGATCTTACCGTGCCAATCTTGCCATCGTCACCCAGACCATCCCCGCACTCGATGAAATCTACGGTGAAAATGCCCGTCGTGCTTTGCAGGGCAACGCAGGTATCAAGCTCTATCTGACGCCCTCGGATGAGAAGACCATCGAGGAGCTGAGCAAGGCCGTCGGCAAGACCACCAAACGCGTCGTGACCCGTTCGCGTTCGGTTGGACGCAACCCCTTCGCCGGGCGCAGCATGTCCGAGCGGACCGAGGAAACAGCATTGTTACCAGAAGATGAGGCGCGACGAATGGATCTTGATGACATCATTTTGGTCGTCGACGCACAAATGCCGGTGCGCGCTAAGCGGATAAAATACTACGATGACTGGTTTTTTAAGCAGATATTCGACAAACAGACCGGCGATCTGCCATACCCCTCAGCTGGGGATCAAATGCGCGGGCTGCAGGGTCAGATCAAGGCACTGGAGGCGAAAATCGGGGCGCTAGAGGTGCCAAAGGAGATTGCCAGTGGCGGGAAACGGCGCGATGAGATTGAGGATTTGGCGTCTGGAAGCCAAAATGCACAGTCAGCTGATAAGGCCAGTTTGGTTGATTATCAGGCTGGAACTGAAAGGGTGGAGAAGTTCATGGAAGGGGCCGCTCGGGGGTGATGGTGGAAACCGGACTTTCGCTCCACTGGTATCGTTACACTTGATTTGTTAGTTAAGCAGGCATTCGCGGGAGGTCGTAATGTGGATTGGGAGTCGCCCCCTTCGTGTGGACTATGCTGACTTTCTCATCCAATTGCAGTTCTGGTAGTGTAGACTTATTAACGAAATAGTTGGTGGGATTGTGACATGAATAGGCTTGGAAATCTGTCACCTCCGGATTTTGAAGATATTTGTCGTGATATCCTGCAAGCTGAAACCGGGCAGCGGTTTTCTGCGTTTGGCGCAGGAGCTGATGGCGGTGTCGATGGCAGGCATTCCAAGGGTCCTAAGTCGACCATTCTTCAGTGTAAGCATTATCTGAATTCAACTTTTTCTCAGTTGAAGGCGGCTTTGAAAAAGGAAGTGCCGAAGATCGATCTTCTCAAACCAAGGCGTTACATTTTTTTGACGTCTCAATCGTTGACACCAGCACGCAGCGACGAACTGGCAGATGTGTTAGGTGACCGCCTAAAACGTCCAGAAGACATTTGGGGGGCGGAAGACATTGAGGCCGCGCTGAAGCGTCACCCCGACATCGAAAAGGCACATCTGAAACTCTGGATGACCAGTACGGCAGTTTTGGAGAAAGTGCTGCAGTCAGGTCTTGAGGCACACACGGCAGCGACCAAAGCTGAAATCTTGGACGAGTTGCGAGTATATGTTCGTAACCCAAGTTTTGACGCCGCTTTTGTAAAGCTCGAACGACATCGTGTCCTCGTTGTGTCTGGCCCGCCAGGGGTGGGGAAGACCACGCTGGCCAAAATGCTCACCTATCACTATCTCAATGACGACTGGCAATTTTGCGCGATAAGATCTCTCGACGATGGCTTTGCCAAACTCGATGAGGAAAAGCGAACCATTTTCTTTTTTGACGATTTTCTCGGTCAGATTGAACTCGATCGCCAAGCGCTTGTTCAACGGGATGGGCAACTTGCGAGATTTGTGAAACGCGTTAGAGCATCCCAAAACTCCCGTTTCATTCTTACCACGCGCGCGCACATTTTTGAGGAAGCCCGACGGCTTTCAGATCATATGGATGAAGGCCGCTTCCAGCTCTCAAAATTTTTGCTGGATGTTGGCCAATATACTCGCTCAATCAAAGCGCGTATCTTGTTCAACCATCTTGCCGCGTCAGATTTGAATGGTGACCATGTAGAAGCTCTGCTTCAAGATGATTGGCTTAAGAAGATCGTCGACCACCCAAACTACAATCCGCGCCTAATCGCGTATGTTACTGCCGAATGTCCTGAGGATTTGGAACCATCCGCCTATCCAAAATTTGTCTTCAAGACCCTAGAAAATCCTGCGCTGATCTGGGCCAAGGCATACCGCAGTCTCAGTATGCGCTGCCAGAATCTGCTTGTGGCACTCTACTTTGGCAATCAATATCGTCAATCCATTGAGGTTCTGCGGGAAAACTTCAATGCGCTACATTATAAGATCTGCGAACACTATTCTCAGCCGTCAAAGCCAGAGGACTTCGAAGAAGCTCTTAAATCACTAGAGTCGGGTTTTGTTGCTATATCCGGGAACCAAGTACGTTTTGTGAACCCATCAGTCCGCGACTTTCTAAAGGAGCATTTATCTGATGGAGACTTTCTGCGCCTACTCCCGACTCTTTGTGTTCGGGCTGAATGGGCTCAGAATCTGTGGAACCACTTGAAGTATACGCTCCAGACCGATCCCGATAAATTAAGAGCTCTGGCGCAGGCATTCTTCTATTTTGCAACCAAACTGAGCCAAATTCCCAATTTCAAAAAGGTGAAGTTGGAGCAGTACAATTATTGGTACCGCGAACTCGATGACCTCGCTATAGCAGATCGCGGATCCCTTCTGCTCGACCTGTTTGAGCACTCTGGCGACCGTGATTTTCTCGATGCCGCAATCTCAGTTTTGAAGAGCGATACCCTTGAGGTAGATGCGTCACGAGATTCCAGAGAATTGCCAGAACTTCATTGGAGGATTTCAAGCTTTGTCGATGATGATGTTGACGGCAAAGAAGAACTGCTAACAGCAGTTAAAGCCGTTCTGATGACGGCAATCGAAACCGGCGTTCCGATGGACGAGTTGGTCGCCGTGAATGACGCCATAGCCGAGCACCTTGGTGACGCTATTGATCTCGGACCCATCGAGGACGCGATCAACTCCGCGATTGACTATGAGTTTGATGAGATTTCAGAAAGAATCTCTGACCTTTCTTCCGAAAGTCAGCTGAATGAGCACCTAGAGATGCTGGAGTTCATTGCACAGCACACTGGTCGCAGTGCCGAAACTGCGAAAAGGGTGGTACAAGAGAAAATCAGTGAAATTGAAGTGCCTGATTATGATGATTACCAACCGAGTTCTCGCGGGCAAAATAGTAACCCCGACGCAGAGTTCTCCGATAAAGACCTCGAAAGCTTGTTTTCGACTTTTTCTAAATAATTCTCTTGCTCCAACGATTCTGCGTTTTCTCGTAACGGCCACTTGGCTTAGCTTGTGGCGAACCTACAGCGGCGCATCGCTGTTCGGCATTTATAAGGACAATAGTTAAATGGCATTTGAGGAGCTTATTACTTGGTCTGATCAAAAAGTACGCCCCGACTGGCAAAAGGATGCGCTTCGACGGCTGGCGACAACAGGCGAGTTGAGCAAAGAAGACTTGTCGGACCTGCGAAGGGTTGTTGAAAAGGCAACCGAACTGATCAACGACGAGGTCGCTGCGGTTACTCCCCTAGTTGCGGAGCACCTAGCTGATCCGGCTGCCGACGCGCCACGCACAATTCTTGGTGCGATTGGACCGGTCCGTCGGGTAGACCGGTTAGCAGGCGACCAGCCTCCGATCAAATTCGCGAAAAATGGGATCACACTTGTTTATGGTGCCAATGCTTCAGGTAAAAGCGGCTACTGCCGAATAGCTAAACAGCTTTGCAGGTCTCTCAGTCCTCAGGACCTCAAAGGCAATGTTTATGAAGCCGCCGCAGCCGACCCACCAGAAGTTGACCTTGTGTTCGGTATGGAAGGCGACAAACCCAAGCGCCAAGAGACAACCTGGCGACATGGCGATCCGTCTCCGGCAGAACTAGCAAGGATATCCGTATTCGATACGGCGACGGCGCGCGTTTACGTAGACAAAGACCGCAAGGTTGAATTCCTGCCCTATGAGCTCGACCTTTTGAACAAGCTCGCTCTGGCAGCAAAGGCGCTGGACGGTCATTTTGAGGTGCGGGAAAACGGGATCGATGTGGCGATCCGTACGCCACTACCTACTGGTTATACGGATGGCACCGCTGTCTCGCAGGTTCTTGCAAAACTCGTCGCTGAAACAGAGCTAGCCGATCTGCCCGATGAAGCGGGCCTGCGCGCGCTCTCCGAATGGAATGATGAAAAGGAGGCCGCTCTCCAGAGCGTGAGCGATGAAATTCGCGATGATCCTAATGTGCGGCTGCGGTCTCACAGATCGGCGAAGCAAGAGTTAGAGAATATAAAGACGGAGCTTTCCGGTCACCTTGGACTTCTTGCGGATGATGGCATTGCAAAGATCAAAGATGCCCACACCGATATGACGACAAAGGCCGAGGCGGCCAAGGCTGCAGCGCAAGGCCTGGGAGCAGGCATGCCAATCCGGGAAATCGGTTCGGAATCCTGGCGACTGATGCTGATCTATGCCCGTGACTTCGCCGGTGAGGCTTTCCCTGAGCGCGATGACCCCAAGCTGGTCACTGGCGAAGCCTGCGTCCTTTGCCAACAACCTTTGGAGGCTGACGCAGCATCACGGATGGCGAAGTTCGATGAGTATATTTCAGGGCGTACTGCCAGCGACAGTCAGAAAGCCACAGAAGACTACGAGGTGCTTGTCGCTTCGATCAATACTCTCCGCATTCGCACGCCGGATCAAACCAAAACGCTTCTTGGCGTATATGGTGGGTTGAGCGATGATCATCAGGCATTTGTTGATGAGCTTGCTCTTGGCTACCGTGTTCTTGCTTCGCGTCTTGAGGCAGTGAAGGCGATGATCGCAGTGGGCATTTTTGATGGGGCGGATGCTGTAGAAGCTGTCCAAGCCGATCTCACCCAAAAGATCGATGCAGCGCTTGAAGAACTACAGACGCAGATCGATGCTCTGGAAAACGCAGATGACGATGAAGAGCGCATGACAACGCTCGCATCCCAAGAGGCGGCGCTCAAAGATGCAAAAAAGCTGAGTGAGGAGATCGAATTTGTGGTCGCCCGGCTCAAACAGCTCGTGGAACTGCTCAAGATCAAAGAGGCGCGCAAGCTGTGTGCCTCTGGGCCAATTGCACGGCAGCTCACGGCCCGTCGCCGCGTGATTTTAACCAACAGCTTGAAAACGCAGCTCAAAGCCGAACTGGATACACTCAAGCTCGCGCATATTCCCATCGATCTTTCCGACCGCAGTGCGGGCCCTGACAGTGTTATTGAAGTTGGTCTGACTGCCCATCAGCGTGTGGCAAACAACAGCGATGTGCTCAGCGAGGGTGAGCAAAGAGCGCTCGCGTTGTCATGTTTCCTTGCCGAACTGATCGAGGTTGGCGCCGAACACGGCATTATAGTCGATGATCCGGTTTCCTCTCTGGACCACTCCCGAATTGAAGCTGTGGCAAAGCGGCTTGTGGCGGAGGCCTCGGCTGGCCGCCAGGTCATCATCTTTACGCACAATATCATGTTTCATTACATGATGGAGAATGAAGCACGCCGTGCCGATATTCCCTGCCATACCGAATGGATGTCGAGTCTGGGTGGAACCAAGTTCGGGATTATTGATGACTCGGGTAAGCCGAATCACATCAAGAAGGCGAAGCAGCGCATCGGCGAACTCAACGAAGCTAAGGCCAAATTGTACAAGGACGGTTATGATCCGGGGGTTCAGGAATTTCGCGATTCACTCGTAGCCGTCTATACACTGATGCGCGAGACTTGGGAGCGGATCGTTGAAGAAATCCTATTCAACGGTACTATCCAGCGTTTCCAGCCAGGTGTAATGACCCAAAGTCTTAAACATGCCTGCTATCATCCTTCAGATGACTACCCGGCGATCTTCGAGGGAATGAAGCGATGCTCGCATTACTCCGGGCACGATAGGGCTGCAGACTTGCCGCAAGACCTGCCAACTAAAGTCGACATCGATGCAGATTTTCAAGCTTTGAGCAATTTTTACCAGAAGGTCTCAGAGCGAAAAGCCATTCTTGAGAAAGGGCATCAGTATGAGAAAGGTCCAGTGCCAGAGTTCCTTTGATATTGCGTCAGTAGGCTAAGCTGGTTCATCCCAATCGTTCGATAGAGAGTATTGCTGCGAGTTGTACCAATGTCAGCTTCCGGGGACCTAATTGTGCGGCGGTGAATGGCTCTTGTGGGCCGATCTTACTCTAACCGCTTTGCCCGCTCAGCCACCCTCTGAACCATCGAAACGGTGGCATTGCCTGCCTGCCGTATTCCTGCCCCCGCGATCTCAGCACTAGATCTACTTCCAAACCGCGCCCTCGCTCGAGAACCCTTTGTGCCGATCAACCCTTTTGCAAAGCCGCTAGGTCCAGGAATGCTTGGCGGCCCGGCCATCATGAAGTTGCCTGAGATGGAGCGGACGATCAGCGGTGTGGCGATGATCATACCACCTGCGAGGAACATCATCATGAAGAAGGGCACCAGCGCGCCGATGTTGCTTGCCCCAGAAGGATCACCGAGTTCGGTCATGAGCGAGCGCGACATGCCGACGACGGTGGAAAACACCCCGGCGATCACGAGAGGGTAGAGCGCGTAAGATACGGTGCTGGACAGCCAACGGTGGAAGTAATCCTTGCTGACATCAAACAGCGAAAGCGCGATCATGATCGGGGCGATGCCGATCATGAAGGCCAGCATGATCTTCGCAAAGATCAGGACAAGGCCGCAGAGCGCGCCGATCACGCCAAGGAGGAAAGCGCCGATCGCGCCGATGAGAGCCCCCGCCATCCAATGCATATTGTCACCGGCGGCGTTTAGGTAATTACCGAACTCTTCGATCAGATCGTCAAAAGCATTGGCAAAATATCCAGCCCCAGCACCGCCGCCACCGAGCCCAGCCACCATACCGCCTGCGAGCTGGTCGAGCCCATCGATGAGGGCGCTGGCGACCGCGTTAAACTGGACCCAATTCATTGCAAACAGCGAGATGAGCATGAGTTTGAGGGCGAACCAGAACGCGGTCCGCCCATCCATGGACTTGTATTGAAACACCATATTGATGAAGACGCCGATCACAGCGAGCGTAGAGGCGACTGCGATGACGCCGCCAAGCTGGCCAGCGACGTTGCCAAAGGTGGTTTGGGCCGCGTCGTCCATAAAGTTGTCGGTTGTCTCGACCATCCATGTGACGACGCCCATTGGGTGCTCCTATGCTTTTTCGGTCGGTTTGACACGCCAGATGTCGCGCTTCAGGAAGGCCTTCAGGATATGTTCGCCATCGAAATCCGGCACCACGGACACCAACTCCCAACCATCTTGGCCGAGAGCGGTTAGCTGTGTCTCGATCTTCGGTGGTTTCGTCTTAGCGGTGTTGATCAGTTCGATCTTGTATTCAAACATGGGCTTTTTCCTTTGTTTGGGCCGGATCAATCGGCAGGTAAAATTCGGTTATGCCGCGCGCGCCTTCATGGCGACCGGCTTGAATGATCACATCGATGGACCGGGTGATGTAGTCGTTCATGTCTTGATAGGTCATAGGCACATCGGTTTTCAGGGCGGCGATGGCCAGACGCTGTACCGCAAGTTGCGGTGTTTCGGCGTGAAGCGTGGTCAGTGAGCCGCCATGGCCGGTGTTGATCGCTTCGAGGAAGGTCATGGCTTCTTTGCCGCGCACTTCGCCAAGGACAATGCGGTCCGGCCGCATCCGCAGGGTGGAGGTTAACAGCACATCCGCGCTGCGCGTGGCTTCATCGCGGTCGGACATCAGCGTGACAACATTGGGCTGTGCTGGACGCAGCTCGGCTGCCTCTTCGATGGTAACGATGCGCTCGTCCTTTGGGACAAAGGAGAGGATCTTGCGCGCAGTGACGGTCTTGCCGGTCGAAGTGCCGCCGGATACGATCATGTTGAGCTTATGGACGACGCAGAATTTGATTGCGGCATCGATGTCACCCGTCGCTACGACATCGCGCAGCTCGGCGTTGCGCTTGCGCCGCGCACCTTCATTGCTGCGCTCTTTGCCGAAGAGGTATGACAGTTTGATCTGCTCCAACGGCAAATCTGAGAAGAACCGCAAAGAAATCGCATAGCCGCCATCAACGGCTGGGGGCTGAATGACTTGCGCGCGAATGGGACGGTCGCGGTAACTGATGCTGACCGACACGATAGGCTTGGTTCGGCTGAGCGTGGTGTTTGCAGCCGAGGCAATCTGGTTGCCAAGGTCTTTGATCTCATTCGCCGAGAGTTGTCGATTGACGCTCCGCATGAAGTGGTCCCCCTGAAACTCAGCCCAAAGCGTTCCATCAGGATTGATGCAAAGCTCAATCAGCTTTGGATCACGCGCCTCGGGGATCTTGTCCAATGAGCTTTGAAGATAGCTGGCAGCCATGGTCAGAAAATCTCCAGATCACGGTCGACCATCACCGTGACGCGAGCACCTTGATCGACATAGATCACGGGCGAGACCGAGAGATATTCGCCGATTACGCTTTGCGCACTGTCTTGGAAATCTTCGCCAATGCCCTCAAACACGTCCGAGGTGATTGCGTCTTCGGCGTTCTGCGCGGCGACGGCAGGCAAGGCCCCGATCAGCGATATTAACGCGGCCGAACCGAACCTCGTACCAAAGCGGCTGTCGACAAAACCAGTTGTGCCAGAGCGACCCAGTTCATCGCCACCAAAAGCGCTGATTTCAACGGTTTGATTGCTTGGGAGAATGATCCTGTCCCAAGCGATGGTCACGCGTTGATGTGCAATGTCGAGGCCAGACTGATAACGTCCAATAAGGCGTGATCCGCGCGGGATCAGGATCCGTGAGCCGTCATAGGCATGAACGTCTTCTGAGACTATGGCCCGCACTTGACCGGCCAGCGAGCTGTCGATTGCTGTCTCCAACACCGCTTGAATCATCGTGCCCTGAACAACTGTGTTGGATGGGTTTACGATCAGCTGTGCCTGCGTCACCTCGGCTGGCTCGGCTCCATTGCGGACAAACTCGGTGTCGCCATAAAGCCGTCGCTGCTCGGCGGCTGTTTCACTGTTTCCGCCGCCGGTGCCACCAAAAGCGATGATCGGGCTGGCGATGCGGGCTTGCAATTCTTCAAGCTCCGCTTGCCGCCGCCGCTCGAGCTCCTGAAGGCGCAGCTCGTCGGCAGTGGGGCCAGTTGGTACGGGCGTGCGCGGGGATTCCAGACGCGCGAGTTCCAGATCGTTCTGTAGCCGCTGGATCTGGCGCGCGCGTTCTTCCAGTTCTTCGCGCAAGGCGGCTTGGGCGGTCGCGGCCTCGCTGCGCAGGGCATCGACCTCTGCGCTCAGAGTATCGAATGCTTCGGTATCGATCGGAGGGGCCTCGGGTGCTGGCGCATTGCGCAATGCCTCGAGTTCGGTGCGCATCGCATCCATTTGCGCGCGCAGTTCTTCGGACTCTAAGTTGGGTCCCGGCTCCGATGGAGGCGGCGTTGTATCGATCGGTGCAGGGCCGGGCTCTACAACGCCAAAGCCCGGTCCGGCCGCTTGGAATTCATCAGGCGACGCGGTTTCAAGGGATTCCTGTTCTGAGCCACCGGAGAACAGCAACAACAGGCTGCCGAGGGCAACGATGCCCCCGATGGCGACGGCTACAGTCAGAAGTGGCGATCTCTTGCGGGCCTTTTGTGTAGTCTCTTCAATAACTTCTAGGCGTTTATTCAACTCAGCCGTTTCACTCATTGTGATTTGCCTCGCTCATCTCCTGCACACAGATCTCATCCTTGCCAAGCCGTAGTACCCAACGATCACTGACACCTGAAACGCGGATGATGCCGTCTGTTTGGGCAAGCGCATTCACGCTGCGCTCATTGCCGCCGGACCAACGAAAGATCGCGGGCAGCGGCGCGTTTGCGGCAAAGCGAAAATACGTGAATGTACCGTCGTCCCAGATTTCACGCGGCGTGATCTCTGATCGCGCGCTGACCCCGTAAGCATGGTTCGCGGGCTCACTTGCGGCAGCTCGAGTCTGCTGAGGGGCAGAATCGGGATAGGTGAAGCGGATGACATAGAACGTCGGTGAGCTCGCCTCAGTTACGTTGAAATAATAGCTGCGCCGGTTGGTGTAGACGGTGATGTTGGTATGCGCGCCGCGCGAGACCGGCTTGATTGCAAAAGCCTGACCACCCGGTACGCCGTCCAAAAGGAAACCTTCGGTGTCGCCCGCGATGATCGAGCGGATGGTCTCGCCTTGGCCAAATTCGATACTGGTCACATGGGTTAGGCTGGTGCTGATGCGATAGACTTGCCCATCTTGATAGGTGGCCAGCCGGACGCGGGCATCATAGGGGCCCTGTCGCGGTTGGGTTTCTGCATGGGCGGTGCCAGCGAGCTGAAGGAGGATGGCAAGGATCAAGAACAGGCGTGGCATAGGTTACTCCAAACGATCCGAGCGGATCGCGTATTCAGTGACTGTGAAGCCGAAAGGGTTTTGCCAGACGTCGTCGATCGACCGGCTGTTCTCGGGTCGAAACTCGAACATCAGCGTTGCGGTGAAGAGCCCGTTTTGATTGCCGCGCGGCGTGCTGAGGCGTTTACGCAGGCGCACCTGCGCGCGGTTTGCGCTGATATGGGTGATCGAGAGCACTTCGACCTCGAGCCGCGCATCTGTGCCGTAGCTGTTGGGTGGATATGCCTCGTGACCACTGGTCCAGAGCGCACGCAGACCTGTTGCTGCCGCCCCATCCGACTGATCTAGGACCCGCCGCACGCGCACGTCATTGTCGAGCTGATTATACGTCTCTCGACCGATGACATAGCGGTAGACCTGTGCCTCGATGATTGCGGGGCGTTCCCTGAGTGAGATCGCTTCAACCATGGCATTGGGGAGGGCCATGCCGGTCTCAGAATCAAAGGGCACGATCATGGGCGGCGGGTCCACGTCGAACAGGGCCACGAGGGCAGCGGCAAGGCAACCTGCCATGCCAAAGCCCATGCCTGTCAGACCTAGTTTTTGCCAAAGGAGCTCGCGGCGTCGCGCCCCATAGACAAGTTCTTCTTCGATGATCTCTGCCTCGTTGCTCATGGGATCAATCCGCACGTAGGTCTGGCAAAGTGAAGTCCATATAGCGGCGCTCTTCAGCCAGCGTGGCGGCATCGACAACGCCGGATTGGCCTGCGCCGACGGTCTGGATTGCCTCCAACTCCCACATGCGCGTCATGGCGATGGCCAGCTCGGCGGTAACGCGGGTGTTGTGATCTACGGCTTCCTTGAGCGTTTCCATGTCCGGGATCAGCGAGACCAGCTGCCCGACCCGTTCCAGAGATTGCGCGGCCTCATCGTAGCTGTTCTCGGCCGCCGCTGACATCATCGCCCCGGTGCCTGCTTGGCTGGCAATACGTTCAGCCCCCGGATTGCCGCTGCTGGCCATGTCCGACAGGCTGTCTTGATCAAAGCCCGCGTCTTCCAGGGCTTGCGTCATACGGCCTTCCATTTGAGGGGCGGCATTGCCGATAAGGCCGCTGAAATCGCCACTTTGGATTTGCCGGATGGTGCCAAGAAGATCGCCGAACTCTTGATCGAGAAGCCCGTCGAGATCGCCGCCCATGGCCATTTCGATAATGTCCGTCGCGCCGGTCAGGGCTGCGTAGGTTTCGTTCAACGTGTCGAGTTGCTGCTGCACTAGATCAAGCTGTTCGAGAAGCGTGTCGAGCTGATCGGTCTGAATGCCAAAATCTTCGAGCATCTGCTGCAATTGGCGAATTTCCTGCGCAATGTTGCGGGTGTCGATCGTCGGCACGCCTTGGGCGATTGCAGGTGAGACCGCGAGCATTGCGCAGGTGATGATGGCTGAGATGATACGGATCATTGAAGTGCCTCCAGATCGAATTGCATGAAGTCCTGTTCACGAGCTTGCGCGGCGGCCATGGCCAGCTCGGCAGCGCCAAGGGGGCGGGTATGAGTGGCTTTGAGGCGGGTACGGATTGCTACTAGGCGGGCCAGTTCAGCGCGGGCATAGGTGTTGAGCGACATGGCCGCATGGATGTCATCGGTTTCGCCAATACGGGTGATGATGTCCTGCACGCGCAGTGCTGCCGCGCGCACGGAGACCATGGAATAATCGCCATAGATCCCCGCACCAAAGGAGGTGAGGCTCATGGTAGAATTTGCGAGTAAAACCGGATCGATGGTGCCAAGCGCATCGACGCCGCCAACGCGCGCGAGGTAAAGGTTGTAGCGCTCCGGGATGACCTGAACGTAATGCTGGGTTTCTGCGAAAGGCGGCACGCCACCATAACGTTGCACATTGCCAGGGCCCGCGTTGTAGGCGGCCAGTCCATGAATGATGTTGCCGTCAAACATGGCCAGCATCTGCGCCAGATAGCGTGCGCCGCCGTTGACCTGGATGTAGGGGTTTTCATAATAGGCGGGATAGATCCCGAGATCTTGTGCTGTGCCTGGCATGATCTGGGTAAGGCCAAACGCGCCCACGGGGGAGCGCGCACCAATTGTGAAACGGCTTTCTTGCCAGATCAGCGCCTGCAACAGGCAGCGCCATTGCTTAGGGGACAGGCCCGCCGCGCGCACGCCGGACATATTGTGCGTTTCCATCGCCGCGCGAATGATCAGCTGCTCAATAGAGCCTGCGGCATCGCCAAACATTTGGGCAGCGCCGGGGTTAGGGTCGATCGCGCCGTAGAGCGCATCTGCAGCACTTCCCGGTGAAGTGCCTGCTTCCAAACTGGCGACCAGAACGCCTGAATTTCCGCTGCCGAGCGTGGATGCATCGAGGATGTCTTCCAGAGCTTGCAGTTGTTCCTCTTCGAGCTGCTCTAGCGCGTCTTCTCTGGAAAGGCGGTCCTGCTGTAGAGCCAGATCCTGCGCGCCTTGGTTCAACACGCGTTCACGCTGCAAGAACATGCCTGCATCAAAGGTCGGCACGCCTTGCGCAAACGCCATGGGCGCTACGAGCGATACCAAGCCCGCAAGGATATGCGGGCAAAGGCTATTCATTCAGGACGCCAATCGGTCCAAGCATCTCGAAATTGCAATTACTGCGGCTGACTTCGGCAAAGGAGGTGAAACATTCTGCCTCAGACGGCCGGTATTCCGCGCAGGCCGTGAGGGTCAGAAGGGTGAGTGTCAGGGTGAAAAGCTTGCGCATCAAATCGGTCTCCAAAAATTAGGGTTCTGGCGATAATCCGCGCCGACCAGCGCTTCGCCTTTTTCCATGCCGCCAAGGATCGTGAGATACGGGCCAAGGGCGCTGAGATCGGCGTCGATCACGACCGAGCCTTGATCATCGCGCACCAGCGCCAGACGGGAATTGCTGCCCGTGCCGAGCAGCACACTGAGCTCTTTGTCAGTGAGCCCAAGCATCTCGTAATCACTGGCCGAGGCACGAATATTGGGAAGCAAGACTTGCGTCGGAACGGCCTCGACAATCGTTTTGCCTGTTCGGGTTTTCTCGAGCTGGCTTGCGTATTGGGTCATCATCACGACGACCGCGTTTTGTTTGCGCGCGGTCACAAGCCAGTTGCTAAGACGGTCCGCGAAATACGGGTTATCGAGCGCCTTCCAGGCTTCATCGATGATGATCAGCGTCGGTTTGCGATCCTCGATGACGCGTTCCACCCGCCGAAACAGATAGGACAGGACAGCCATGCGTTCTTTCTCGCTTTCGCTGTCGAGAATGCCGGTTAGATCAAAGCCCACCACATCGCCTTCGAGCGAAAAGCTGTCCTCGAGGCTTTGCCCGAAGATCCAGCCATAACGCCCATCGGCCGTCCATTCCTGGATCCGTTCAAACATGTCTCCTTCATCGGCACCTGCGACGAAGAGGGAAGCCAGGTCTTGCCAGTTGCGCAGCGCAGCCTCACTAGCACCTGCGTTCTGGCGCACCACTTCCTGGATGCGGTTGATCTGGACGGGGCTTAACGGTTTGTCCGCGCGGTGCAAAAGCGTGGCGAGCCAGTCAGAGAGCCAAGCTTGGCCGCGCCCATCAATTTCGGTGCGAAGGGGATTGAGGCCAGTTGCTTCGCCAGCCTTGATTGCGCTGTAGCGCCCGCCATTCGCGCGCACGGCCATTTCCATGCCCATGCGATAATCGAACACAAACACCCGTGCTTCGCAGCGCCGGGCCTGGGTCATCAAGAAAGCAGACAAAACTGATTTGCCAGAACCTGGGCGGCCAAGGATCAAGGTATGACCACCGGTCGGTTCTTTGTCGGGCTGGCCAGTCTCGTGGTAGTTGAAGAGAAAGCCCGAGCGCTCTGGTGTCGGGAACAGGGCGATCGGTTTGCCCCAGGGCACTTTATGGCCAGCCTTGCCCAGCTGACTGCGATGAAGCGCTGCAAGGTCGGCAAAATTCGTGTTTGTGATGGCGGCTTTGCGACTGCGCATCTGCCCATTGCCCGGGTGTTGCGCAAAATAATGAGTGCGCGCGGCAAAGCTCTCGTTGACCAGATTGACGCCTTCGCTGGCGGCGATGTTGCGCACCTCGGCAGCGATGGTCTCCAACTTTTCTTCGGTTTCCGCAAAGACGGTGACCGTCATGTGATGATCACCAAAGCTGAGCCGTTTGGATTCCAGATCATCCAGCGCGTCGACCAGTTCTTCGGCCAGTGAGATGGCTCCGTCATCGCTGGCCTTCATCAGGCGTTGTTGTCGCTTGATCCGGCTGGCCATGATGTTGCCGTTGATAGGTGTGAAGGAGTGGGTGACCACCATGTCGATGGGCAGGTTGAGCTCATCGAACATGGTGCAGCTGGTTCTTGCAGGATAAGTCTTGATCGCGAAACTGGTGCCAAACCGCTTGCCTGCCGCGCCGTCGTCCAGCGTGAAGCTGCGGCCCTGAAACGTGACCCGTGTGTTGGCCACATCCTCGGCAACGATGCCAAAGCGCGATTTTGCGAAGAGCGGCCGTTCTTGACCTATGTTGAGCGCACCAAGGAAGCCCAGCAACTCGCCGCTTTCGGCCCCGAGCAGGCGCGGGTTCATTTCGGTAAAGGACGACAGAAGAAACCCGACGACCTCGCTGAGTTTGCGCAATTGCTTAGCTGTCTGGTCTTTTAGCTGGGCGATTGAGTCTGTGCGTTTCAGGCGCAGCCGCGCGGCCAGCGGCGGACGCTTTAGAACCGTGAGCGTGAGTGTTTTGTCGCGCAGGCCTGCTTGCGCCATGGCTGCATGCCACCGGGTATCGAGCGCTTGCGCAAATCCCTCGTCGGGCACCGGCGGCAGCGTGGTCTCTATCGCTTTTGAAACCTTGTGCACGTAAAAACTATATTCGGGCCCGATCTGCGCGATGATGGCAGCGAAGAGTGCCCGGATTTTCTCTAGGTGCGCGTCATCGCTGGTCATGCTGTTGACGCCATCGAGGCGGATACACTGGAAGAGGGCATTGCCGCGCGTGCGGATCGTTCTGTCATCCACGAGGCTGACATAGGGCAGCATGCTGGCCATGGGGCGCTCTTTGCGCGCCCAGTCTGGCAACATGGCAAGATCATCTGAAGGGTCACGCAGCATAGCTGTCCCCTGAATGGATATTGCGGTTTGGTGTTGGTGGCGTTTCCTGCAGCGCGGTTACCAGCACTTCAAGAAACGCAGGATCCCAGTCAGCCGCTTTCCACAGGGCGGGATAGGCCAGAGCGGCGGCGATGATCACCGGCCAGCTTTGGATCCACAGAAAAAGCAACACAAACCCGAAGAGCCAGACCATCGCATACATGATCGGCAGCCCGATGAGCTTTGGTGGCCGGATTAGGCCCAGGAAAAGAAGGGTTTGCGTTGCCATGTCGGATTCACGCGCCCCAGATGGCGGTCACGATGGTCGGCGCAGCCGCGATGCCCGCGATTGCGATGAGCACCCAAAGGGCTTGGCGGAAGTCCAAAATCCCGAAGAGCCAGGACAGGAACACACCGATCAGAGCCAAGGTTCCGATCACGATGCCCAAGGGGCCGGTGATCGTGTCGACAATGCCTTGCAGAAGGTTTTGCACCGGTGAGAGGTCGATGCTTTGCGCGAGCGCGGGATTGGCAATCATCAAACTGGCCAGAGCCAGCGAAAGGATCATGCGGATTTGTGTGTGCATCATGAGGCTCCAGTCAGTCGATCACGCGCGGCCATGACACGGCGCACGTGATTTTGGGTTTCTTGGTAAGGGGGAATACCGCCGTAGCGCGCGACCGCGTTAGGCCCCGCGTTGTAAGCCGCAAGTGCAAGTTCCGGCGTGCCAAATTGGGCAAGCATCATCAGAAGGTATCGAGCAGAGCCATCCAGATTGGCCTGCCAGTCGTGAGGGTCCACACCAAGCTGCGCAGCTGTGGCTGGCATCAATTGGCCGAGGCCGATCGCGCCTGCAGAGCTGCGTGCGTTTGCGCGATAGGCGCTTTCGATCTCGATATTCGCTTGAAATAGCGTCTGCCATTCGGAAACAGACAGACCTGCACGCCGCAGCGCGGGGTGCCCGCCATAGCGATGCGCGGTGCTTTCAAGGGCAGCGAGGATTTCGGGGCGGGGGATTGCTGGCGCAGGAGAAGTGCGGGGCGCTTGCGGTTCAGGCGCTGCGAAGACGGTCGGCTCTGATGCATTCGCGCCTACGCCGTCGATGTAGCTTTGTGCGAATCCAGACTGAGGAGCTTTGGTTTCCAACTGGCCATCAGCCCGCATTGAGAGCACAAAACCTTCAGCGCCAGCTGGGGCTGCGATGAGCGCAGCAAGGACGGCAAGTGCTTTAGTCGGTGTCGCCTGGCTTGTGAGAAGCGACTTTGCCTTCGACCATAGGGATTGAAATGACCGATACGTCCAGCCCAGCAAGGAAGCTCGATAAGCCGTTGATTGTCTTGAATTCTCGCGCGGCCATGTTGTTGCGTGCAGTGACGAGCAGGCGGCGCGTCTCGCCGTCAGGCGAGACGCAATGCACGGTCCAAATCCCGGACCACTGAGCACTTGTTCGTTTGGGCGTAACGCGGCACACGACATCCGCCGAGTGTCCCTCGGCAAGCAGTGTGCGCAGCCCTTCTTCGCTAACAACATTGGGGGCGTCTTGCATCAAATTCATTGAAACGAGCCTTGCAGAACTGTGCATGGACCCGGCAGTCCCTCATGGACTACCAGATCGATACATGATTATAATCTTGCAATCAAGAGGTGCATTTTGATTTAATGCGCTCTTTATGCGTTGAAACGAACTTACTGCAACGGAGTGGCTGAGCCAAGGTAATATGGGGATTTTGAAACAGACATGGGCGGTTCTGGCCGTTTTGAGCTGGGGATCTGCCTCAGTCGCAGGGAATTGTTTACCTCCGATAGTGCCCTTTATGCCCACCGATGCCGGTGATGTTCGGGCGTATGCTGACTTGTTGAGACGCGACGCAGAGACATACTTCGACGATGTCGAGCAGTATTTTCGGTGCCAGGTCGAGGAGCGACGTGGGGTGTTTGAGCAAGCGCGAGAGCTCAGCAAAGACTATGCGCGCGTTTTAGAAGTTTTGGGGAGTGATAGTTTGAGGGGGGGTGCGTCAACGTAAAAGCGGCCACTCATCATCATGGCGGGGAAGGTCGCAAATGCGGACAATCCTGCCTTTTGCTGGTGCGGCGGATGCGAGTGCAGCAACGTGCATCCATCACAGCGATGCTAGCTCTGCGACGCAGCGCGTATCGCGAGAGCGGCCGTTTATAGGCGGTGACTTGGCCATAGTCGAAACCTTCAATTCGCGAAGGTCTGTCCTATAACTGGGTTGCTGCGGTGCAGTTTGTAACTTCGGGCTCGAGGTCTTCAATATTGCGGTGTAAATAAATGAGTGAAATGCGCAGACCGGTCAGCAGCTGATCTACCCTCACCGATGTTTTACTCGAACTACCAATTTTCACGCATTCACAAACCCAGTTCAGAAAGCCCCGGATGGTCGTCTGGCCTACGACCTTGCTGCCAATGAAACTTGCGGTTGGCTTCAGCAATCGGCAGGTCATTGATGCTTGCAAAGCGGCTTTGCATCAGCCCGATTTTGGCAAATTCCCAGTTCTCATTCCCGTATGAGCGAAACCAGTTGCCGCTGTCATCGTGCCATTCATAGGCATAGCGGACAGCGATGCGGTCGTCGGTAAAGGCCCAGAGTTCTTTGATCAGGCGGTAGTCGAGTTCTCGTATCCATTTTGCTTTCAGGAACGCTTCCGCCTCCTCGCGGTTGGTCACAAAGGTCACGCGATTGCGCCATTCGGTGTCGAGCGTGTAGGCCGTGGCGACTTTGGCGGGGTCACGTGAGTTCCAGCCGTCCTCGGCGAGGCGCACCTTTTGCAAAGCGGTGTCGCGGGTGAAAGGCGGCAATGGGCGGCGGTTTTGCATGGAATTGTGTCCTTTCAGGGTTCGGGGTCAAAGCGGGATTACAGAGGTCCCGAGGGTTGTCTGGCGAAGGGTAAAGTGCCTAACGGAAGTTTAATAACAACTTCAGCCTTCGGAAGGCTTGGCCAGAAATTCAGTCTTGGGAGGCGGCCAATGCAGTTGCGTGGGCCGCTTCTGCGATCCGGTTCGCGATGTCGGGATTTGCAACTGCGCGTGAGAGCGTCAGCCCGCCGATCAGTGTACTTAACATCGCCCAGGCCCGTGTGTGTCGAGCCTCCTCTGAGTTACCACTCAAACCATCGGAAATCAGACTCACAATTCGGTTCATTTTCGCTTCATAAGCCGTGTGCATATCGGGATCAGCCCGTGCAACTTCGGGTGAAAGTGTTGTCATCGCACAGCCGCAGGCGAGGTCATTACGGTGCGCCTCACCTAGATAGTAATCGGCAAAGGCACCAACCCAAGCAGCTCCAAACTCGCTTTGAAAGTTCGGAATGCTCTGAATCACCTCGTCCAGCCCAGTCGCCAGCGCGGCTTCAAACGCACCATCTTTCGATCCGAAATGAGCATAAAATGCGCCTGAAGTGACACCGGCAGTCTTGGCAATGCCGTCAACTCCAGTTCCCGCATAACCACTGCTTCTAAAGCTCTGGCTTGCAGCGTCCAGAATGCGCGCGCGGGTTTGCTCTTTCTTCGTTGGTAACTGCGCCATCCGCTGTCCTTTCGGCCTTTATATAGCGATCGGTATTTTTTTCTTGACGACATAACGATCGTTATATAGTTAGTTTATAGTGATCGTTATATATTCAGTTCCACCGCAACGCAACCAATCAAACCGCGCGCTGCTGTCACAAAGGAAAGCCCGATGAAGCACCAGACAAAGTCGCAAATCGAAACAGGGATCAGCCGCCGCAAAGTCATTGTGGGCGCGGTAGCGGCCGCGGCCGCCACCAACCTTGCACCAGGCGGCAAGCTGGTGATGGCCGGTGCCGCAGTTAACAACGGAGAAAACCACATGACCCCCAGAGCATTCGTCTACACAGAATTGCAAATTTCTGCTCCGTTCGAGAATGCTCGATGGCAGGAGTTGAACGATCAGATCGCGAATGAGCCGGGTTTTCTCAACAAAACGTGGTTTTCGGGGGTAGGGAATAACTCGGTTGGTGGCATCTACAGCTTTGACAGTGTTGAGACAGCGCAGCGCTATTGCACCACCTTTTTCCCTGCAGTTGCCCGAAACCTCGGCGTCGCTCAGACAACCCGCGTGTTTGATGCCAGCGTCGTTGAGGATGCAAGTCGCGATATGGGTTCGCCGCATTTTGGGGCTGTCCCAACTCAGGCCCCCGGTGCCTTTGTCTACACCGAGGTCCAGGTCAATGTGCCTTTTGAAAAAGCTCCGTGGCAGGGTCGAAACCCTGTTCTAAAGCAGCAAAAAGGATTGATTTCCAAGCTGTGGCTGAGTGGTTTGAACACAAATACTCTTGGCGGTGTTGACGCATTTGACACCGTCGAGAATGCGCTTGCCTTTGCGGTTGATGATTTCCCAAAAACCGCAGCGAAGATGAACGCGGCCTTCTACACCCGCGTGTTTGACGCAAAAGTCGCTGAAGCTGCCAGCCGCGGGCTCCGTTCTCCATATTACACTTAACTCAACCAAGAAAAGGAAAGAACCGTGCCACTCATTCAAGTAGACGCCCCAGAGGGTGATCTGGATAAATCGCAGCAAGACGCGTTGATGTCGAAACTCTCAAACGCCGTGCTCAAGGCTGAAGGCGCTCCATTGGAAAGTGCAGGCGGGCAGTCTTTGGTTTGGGCACACTTCAATGAAAAACCTCAGGGAACGTTTTATGTCGGCGGCGCGCCGCAGGAAAAACCTCCGTTTCGCATTGCTGTGACAACGCCACAGGGTGCACTGAACGACGAGACCAGAAAGAGCCTCGTCGCTGAGATCGGGCGCATCGTTGATGATATTGTTGGTCTCTACGACGGCAGGCTGAACCACTGGGCCATGCTTTATGAGGTGACAGACGGCGGCTGGGCCGGTGCGGGACAGGTTTTTCGCCTTGGTGACATCCAGCAGGTGATGGAAATCAAGGCCGCCTAAGCGGCGAAGCCAACCCAATAATTTATTTAGAACAAGCTGTTGGCCCCTAATCTGGGCCAGCGCATGGGAGCACGCGCCCTATCGAAACGACCACGTCTCAACATAACTTAATCAAAGGAAAATAACATGATACGACTATCGCTCGTTGCACTGGCACTGGCTTCCGGTATCTCTCTTTCAGGAACCACAAGCGCATCCGCCGCTACAGGTGTTTGCGCCCCTATCGGTGGCGTCGCAGTCCCTAATTTCTTCGCAGAAGGTGAAGGCAATCCTATTATTATCTCCGCCACGTTGACGGGCACAGTACAAAACGCCGCGGGCAAAATCACTGGCCAGCGCGAAACAGCTACGGGCCTCGAAATGGACATGGAGCATTACTTTGGCCGTGCCGATGGCGGCGCGTTCCTGACCAAGGATCTTGGGATTTTGACATCTGTACCGGGCAAGCCCGGACGTTTCATGCTCGAGATTACCTATGATATCCAAGAGGGTACCGGACGCGGCACGATGGAGGGTGCCAACGGTTCTTTCAGCAGCTACGGCCTCGTTGATTTGCGCGACCCGAACAACATGGAAGGCTTGGTCCGTTACAGCGGCGAAGTTTGCCAATAAGCCTAAGTCACGTGCTTTCGCCGACAAGCCGCGTGTCGCGGCTTGTCGGCATCTTACTTCTCGCAAGGACCATTTAAATGACTGAACAACCTAACCTTCCTACAAGCATTCTTTACACAATGGTGCGTGTGGGCGATCTTGATCGCTCAATCGCTTTTTACCAAGACGCGTTGGGTATGCGCGAGATTCGGCGCGAGACATTCCCCGAAGGTCGTTTCACCTTAGTCTTTATGGGATACGGCAACAGCCCGTCAGCGCCCACGGTTGAATTGACATGGAACTGGGACGAAACCAGCTATCAGCACGGCACCGGCTACGGTCATATCGCACTGGGAGTATCGGATATCTACGCGGCTTGCGAGCGTCTGACAGAGATGGGTGTAAGAGTCACAAGACCAGCAGGTCCGATGAAATTCGCGCCCACCGAGACTGGTGAAAAAGAAGTTATCGCGTTTCTGAACGACCCCGACGGATATAGCATTGAGCTGATCGAAACGGCTAAGTAGCGCGCGAAAACAGGCGGCGTGATGCACTATGAAAGGCGCAGGTGATGACCTCTCCAGACAACCGACCGGTTCAAAAAATCAAGGGCGGCTGCCTGTGTGGTGCCGTCTCGTTCGCGGTTATCAACACGTTCGAAAAACTGTTTCTGTGCAGCTGTGATCAGTGCCGCCAAATCACCGGATCGGCTTTTGCTTCCAATCTGTTCGTGAGCATCAAAGGGTTCGACTGGCTAGCGGGCACGGGCGATATCGTCAGCTACCAAGTGCCGGGGCGGGATATCTCCAAGTCGTTCTGCCGGGTCTGCGGGTCGGGCGTTCCTTGGCCAAATGGTGACGGAACAAAGATGATCGTTCCGGCTGGATCTCTGAGCGCCCCGGTTAATGTGGTCGAACGGGTAAGAATATTCGCCTCAGAGCAACCCGCGTGGGCATCTGGTCTGGAGCAGGTCTCCACACACGCGGCGTTCCCGGAGGGTCTGGGATCAGAGCCTATGAGTGCAAAACCCCTGCTAACGAAAAACAGCAACAAAACCAGATCGGAGAAATCATGATTACCTGTCACGTGACCTATAAGATTGACCCTGCGAAAGTCTCCGACTTTGAGATCTACGCAAAAGCATGGATCCCTCTGGTAAAGCGATTTGGGGGCACCCATCATGGATATTTCCTGCCACACGAAGGACCAAATGATCTGGCGTTTGCGGCATTTTCATTCCCGTCTCTGGCGGCTTATGAAACTTATCGCACAGACAGCGCTGCCGATCCGGACTGCAAGGCGGCATATGATTTTGCCGTCAGAACCAAGTGCATCCTTCGGTACGATAGACATTTCCTGCGGCCTGTTCTGGACGGAGATATATCAGGTGTTCTTGAGCCACAGGCGTAATGCATCGTCTACCGGACACGAAGCAAGCATTCATAAATGACCATGCTGTGACTCAGCAAAGGCATACGCAAAAAGCGAATAATGACGCCGCCCCGAAAAGTGGTGCGGCTTCGATAAATCGATTCACGCAGATTTGACAACCCATCAATGGAGTTACCAACATGTTGAACACCATAATCCGCTCTCAAAGATTTTTCACGACCGCAATTTTGTCGATTGTACTACTCAGCGGGGCCACAGTTTCCAACGCCGAAACTACTGAGGCCAAAATCGCACGCGCGATCTCTGCGGCTCCGTCGGACATCACGAACGAGGCCACGATTATGGACGTCGACGGCACAATTTTGCGCTCAGGCATAAACAGATGGGTGTGTATACCAGGTGTTGGATTGATCCCAGGCGATAAGCACCCAATGTGCAATGACCCTGTTTGGATGAAATGGATGGCGGCAATGGCGTTAGGAACTGAGTTCACAACCGATGTGATTGGTGTCGCGTATATGATGGCCGGTGACCCGTGGTTGAACGTCGATAACCCGATGGCAACTGATCCGAACGATGGCGGTGTGTGGCGACAAGAGGGCGCACATGTCATGCTGCTTTTTCCAGACATGGACGTTCTTGCCGATCTTCCGCCTGGCCCCGTTGCTGGCGGCCCCTATGTCATGTGGGGGGGAACACCGATGGAGCACGTCATACTGCCGATCGACGCGAAAGACCTGCAAAAGTAGGTCCTTGTGGACGGACCCTAAGATCAGCGATCTTCGGTACGATGCTCGACTTGTTTTTCGGCCATTTTGTCTATGAACTCTAGGAATGCGCAGCCAACAATTTTTTAGATGACCCGCCTTCATATTTTGAACGCGCGGACTAACCGAGAAGATGAATATCTGATCCACCCGCGTTACGGCGCAAAGCATGTACATCCTCAAGTTCCGGATCGTTGGCCCATGCGAGTGCTGCATCTTTATCTGGAAAACTTAACAAGACTGCGACATTTGGTATGTCCGGCGTGCCGTCCAGCACAGTACAATCGCGGGCGGTGCTTTCAACTTTTCCACCATGTTTGGCCAAAGCTGGACCTGCCACATCGCGATATTGGGCTAAAGCGTCTGGATTGGTAATCGTGAGTTTTGCGTAAGCGTAGATCATGGGTGGCTCCTTTATTTTGTACGTTGAATACATATCAATCCTGCGGCAGGTGAAAACGCGTGCAACTGCATAGACGACATGCGAAAACGCATGGGTGAGTATTGCATGGGATGATCTTCGTACGGTAATGATGTTGGTGCGCCACCGTTCGCTGGCGGCTGCCGCCAAGGCCCTTGATGTCAATTACACGACCGTCGCGCGCCGCATTAGACGGGCAGAAACAACGTTGAACCAGCGACTTTTTGAACGCTTGCCTGATGGGTATCAGGCAACGGAAGCGGCGCAGCTGATGGCCAAACATGCGAGCCAGATGGAAGACGCAGAACACAGCCTGATGCGGCACTTGCAAGGCTCTGAAAGTGCGCTTTCGGGGCCCTTGACGATAACAGCTCCCCAATTGCTCATTGCGAAATTTTTAGTTCCGGTGATTGATCAGTTTGCCAAAACATTTCCGCAGATTGAACTGCGTGTCTTGGCCACGAACGATCTGCTGGATTTGACGCGGCGCGAGGCCGATCTTGCTATTCGCATAAGCCGAAGCCCTGGTGATACATTGACGGGTCTCAGATTACTGAGCCAACATTCCGCCAGCTTTTGCAGTCCTCAGGTGGCAGAGCGCATTGCCGCTGACGCGTCGGCGGTGATCAACTGGGTTGTCTATGACAGCCATCCGGACGTGCCAAAGGGGATTTCGGATGATTTCCCAAACAACCGTGTCTACCTGCGGTTTGATGATATGGTGGCGATGGTCGGCGCAGCGCAAGCGGGTTTGGGCGTAGTAAGAATGCCGATGTTTCTTGGGCGGTGCTCTGCCGGTCTTGTGCAAGTGCCTGTGTTGCCGCCACAACCCTATGCGGATATCTGGGTCGTCGGGCATCCAGACGTCTGGCCTTCCAAAAAAGTGGAAGCCTTCCGCAAAATTCTGATCAAACGTTGCAGGGCTGATCGACAAAAGTTCATCGGTTGATTTTAGACTAGCGGAGATTTTGGGGCGGTCATGGAAAATAGTACGCCTTCATTTCGTCGCCAGATTTGGAACCAATCTAACGAATCCTCTGCGATGCAGGTAAAGTCCTTTTTGGTAGGTTGAATGTCGAAGTTATTATTACCAGCCTCGAGGAAATAATCACCCATGCCGAGAATGAGAGCTTTCTATTCGCCGTGAACAGATGCTCGCATGCGGGCCAAGTGATTATCCCACCCCTTATTGGTCTTACCCAATGCCTTCTGCCAGCAGATCAAAAACCAAGCGGATGCGCAGATTTGTTCTGAGTTCGCGGTGCGCCACCAGCCATGTTTCAATACTGATGGGTTCAAACCCCGGAAATGGGTTTTCGAGTTCTGGATAAGCCGCGCCCATCTCGATCGGAAAAATGCCAATCCCAAAGCCCTGCCGGACAAGTTCGAGCGCTACCGTGGTACTCGACGTCGAGAAATTGAAATTGGCTGTCGTCAGGTTCAGCCCGCGTGACGCCATCAATCCAAGCCGTAGCGCAGGTTCGTCAAAACCCACAAACTTTAACTTCTCCAGATCAGTGAGCGTCTTGGGGCGTCCAACTTCGTCGAGATACTGCTTTGACGCAAACAGATGCGCAGTTGTTCCCTTTAACCGCTTTGCAAATAGGGCCTCGTCTTTGGGTCGACTATGACGGATCGCGATATCAGCTTCTCGCCGTCGCAGATCGCTCAACTCATTTGACGCGATAATCTCGATCTGAAGATCCGGCGCGGTTTTGCGCAAGTTCTTTAAGACAGGTGGCAAAAAATATGTCGCCATCAGATTTGTAGCAGAGATCAACACGTGTCCGGTCACCGCTTCGGATTGGCCCGTCGCGGCAACGGATATGTTGTTCGCCGCATCGCCCATCATCCGAAAATACGCAAGCAATTCTATGCCTGATTGTGTCAGCAAAAGCGCGCGCGATGTCCGTTCAAAAAGTGTCACGCCAAGCGCCTCTTCAAGGCCCGCGACCTGTCGGCTCAGCGTTGGCTGCGTAAGCCCAAGTGCGCGTGCAGCCGCGGATAGCGACCCTTCCTCAGCGGTGACGAGAAACGCCCGTGCTTGATTCCAATCGAAGGCTGATCGTCTCCACTCCATTATTTTTGTATACCACACCAAGATAGTTACGCAATTTCGTATTGGTAAGCTGCGGTCTATAAATGGTTATCGACCAACTTTAAGCAGGCAAAAAAGATGACGCAGCTCGACACCAAAAGCCTTTTTCTATCGAATACCCCCGCGATGGAACAGGCAATTCCTATGGCAACGCGTCGCATCGGCTCTTGGGAAGTTCGCATTAGCAGGCATCCGCTTTCTACGACGGACCTTACCAGGAGATATGATGCAATGTCGGGCCGTTGGGAACGCACCGCACGTCGGTTCCAACTGACTGCTGCGTATCAACAGCCGCTTATGATATCTCAGATCGCGAAGGGTCTTACGCAAGTTGGACCAAAGCCACGTATCCTTGATTGCGGCATCGGAAACGGCAGCCTGTCGATTGCACTCCACGGAATTCTGGAAAATCAGGTTGATTACCATGGAATTGATACCTCTGCTGATATGATTGTGCAGGCCAGCACGATGATGCGGCACGCAGGGCTACGCCCTCAACTTCAGCAAGCGGATGTATTGTCGTTGCCCTATGACGATCAGTCATTCGACGTGGTCATGGCCGCGCATGTCCTCGAGCATCTGTCAGCCCCAAAACGCGCACTCAAAGAGATGATCCGTGTACTTAAGCCAGGCGGAATGATTTTCGTATGCATGACACGCCCCTCGATTTTCGGAGGCTTTGTCCAGCTGAAGTGGCGAACATGGGCGATCACTGAACAACAAGGAATTGCTTGGTTGCAGGATTGCGACCTCGCCGACATTGGATGCCAACCTGTTCACTTCACGTCCTGTGCCGGTACCGCAAGCACGGCATTTTGGGCGCGACGCACCACGTTACCAGACGCTCAGTGAAAGGTTCCCTATGATACGTTTGCAAAAATCTGAGTGGGCATTCTTTGGTCTCATCTTTGTCTATTCGTTTATACCCTCCTTTGGTGGATTGATTCGGGTTCTTGAGCTCGCAGGTGGGCCACAAATCGCACCAATGAACCCACGGGCGTTATTGGCTCCTACACCCATCATTCTCCACATCCTGAGCAGTTTTCTATTTTGCGTCGTCGGTGCGCTTCAGTTCTTGCCAAGCATCCGACACCAGCGTCCGGCCGCGCATCGGGTGATCGGGCGGGTGATCGCAATGGCTGGGTGTGTTGCGGCTCTCAGTGGTTTGTGGATGACGCACTTCTATGTATTTACCGAGGCGCTTCAAGGTGCCTCGCTTTACTGGGTGCGGATCGTTCTGGGCACGTCGATGCTTGCGCTGATCATCTGGGCAGTGATCGCTATCAGGTCTCGCAACATCTATCGACATAGCGCATCAATGGTGCGGGCCTACGCCATTGGGCAAGGTGCAGCGACCCAAACCGTCATCGGCATCACTTGGATCATTGCTACGGGTTCCGAGGCGATGGGCCCTCTGCGCGACGGACTTATGATCTTTGCTTGGGTGCTTAATCTGCTTGGCGCAGAAATCTTGATCCGCTCAATGTTGAGACCCGCAAAGCGACCGCAGAAGAAACGATCACTGATCGCTGTACGCCCTTCGACACCAAGAGAAGAGACTTGAAATAATGTACCAAAATGGGAATCCCCGTATCCTTTTGTCGATCCTTTGGGTCTTCGTTATCCTGAATTTTTTTGCGCGCGACATTCACGAGTTGATCCGCCCCGGTATGCTGGAACAGATGATGTCTGGCACAATTGACGGCGTAGTCGTGACAGAAATGTTGATGCTGTTAGGCTGGATCATGATAGAGATCCCGATCTTGATGACCGTCCTTGCGTTGCTTCTGCCACGTGGATTCAATCGATGGGCGAACATCGTGGTGGGCTTTTTGACGGCCGCCATGATCGTTGCGATGAATCTCCAACCTGACCACGACAACGTCTTTTTCATGAGTATTCAGTTGATCGCTATAATTGCCATTGTTGGGATAGCATCGCAGTTGCAAGCCCCAGAGCAGATAGATGCAACAACATCGCAATCAACCGGCGTCTGACCGCTTGGTCCAACATCGGGACTAAACACCGATAGCCGCCGTGCTTATGAGAATTTAGTTTCGCTTGGCTGTAAGAACATACCCAGCATGGCCTCTACGCGATGGCTGTTCAGCTGATTGCGCATTGGATTGCATAACTCTTCCATTGAAATTGGAGTGAGCTGGCGAAGCCAATAAGCTCCGCCAGTCACAAATTACGAAGTTGGATTTATCATCGTTTGCGAAGGAAGTTTGTACTTCACCAGCTTAGCGCAAGACGTACGAAATCACTTTGGCTTCTACTTCGGATGACGCATTTGTTAACGAGGCATTCGAGCCGGATGACGGCATAGCAAAGGTCTCCCCAGTCACAAGGTGTTGTGATGTGGTTTCATCGATTTGAACATCGATGACTCCTTGCGCAACCAGAAAAATTGTCGGGTCAGAGTTTTCTAAAGTTACAGTTTGCCCACTTTCCAGCTCGGTCTCGTAAACGTCCACATGATCGATAGTTTTACCTCCAATATCGACCGTTGGAAGGCCGGATCTATCAATGGGTCGTCTGGGTTGCTCTTCAAGTACAAAAAATGGTTCCCCGGTTTGCTCTAGGCTGAAGTCATAAAATAACGCTGTTTCAGTGGCAGAAGCATTATCAAATCGTAAAATGCGAGGCCCTGCAGGCTCATAGAATGCATCGCCTTCGCGCAGAACGACTGGTTTTCCTCCTTCGGCTTGATAGACTATAGAGCCTTTTGCTACGTAGCCAACGGCGGGCGCAACGTGGGTATGAATGGGAGCGATCTGGCCAGGCAAAAACCGGAAAGCCCCAATTTCAACCTGAGCCACATCACGTGGCAAAAAATTCGCCGTCATCAGTTTAACAAAATTCGCCTCTTCTGCTTTTGCCGCGCCCGCAAAATTTGTCGCGGCTAGGGCCAACGCTGCAATGGCGAAGACCCTTGAGATGTTTGAGTTCAAAGTCATATCTGATATCCTTTTACGATCGGTGTGGAGATTCCGTCCACGCGTCGTTTTGTGTGTTGTTAACTGTATTGAAGTTGACGGACTATGTTATCCAGCGGACACAGCGTCACCGATTTCGGCGTTGGTCAGGGGGCTACCGTTGATATTCCATGTACCATCAACCGCATGAACGCCGTTCGCCCAGATGTGATCCTTCGCGAGTGTGCCATTCGATAGATCATGAAGAATTTGTACCGCTTCCCCAAAAAACGACATCTGCACGGAGCGGTCCGCCAAGGCAAACGATGGGGTTTTGGTTTCAACCCAAGCCCCCTTAACTAGCTTACCACCGGCAAAGGTGTGACCCTCAGGTAGCATAGCGACGTGCGCGGTTACGTTTGGGGTCATCACAGTGTTCCCGCTCATGCCGTGATGTTTGAGGAATGATTCCGTAATTTTGGCGATGGCGACGGCTTCTTGTCCTTCGGGAAGTACCCCCTCAGTCAGCGTCAGAGTGATTGGCATTTGATTTCTCCTTTTAACTTGCAAAATGCAATACGTATGTCGATAGCTACAGGTATTGCATTTTGCAAGTTATTTGTTTAAAAAGGTGAGATGAAACCTAAAACAAATAGACGCTCGTCCGGCTGTCCCATTTCCTATGGGCTTGATGTCTTTGGGGATAAGTGGACTTTGCTCATCATCCGAGAGATCATGCTTAACGGTAAACGGACCTACAGCGAGTTCCTTCAAGCTGATGAAGGCATTGCCACAAACATTCTGATCAGTCGTCTGAAACAACTTGAAAATGACGCGATTGTTGAAAAATATCGCGATCCAAATAACCGTCGCAGTTTCGTCTACCACCTCACTCAAAAGGGACGAGACCTTGCACCCATTATTCTGGAGATCGTGATTTGGAGTGGTGTCTACGACTATCGACCGAATGCGATGCGTGAAGTTTTAGAGAAGATTCTTCGTGACCGTAGCGGGTTCGAAGCGAAGCTACGCAAGGGCTAGTGCGGGATTTTGGAGAAACACGAGAATTTAGCATTTGGTTTCATTGTCAGAACGGCGAGTTCGTCCCGCAGTCTGTGAATTCGACCACTCGTGCTTGCTGCGATCTGCATGAATGGCCGGTTTTCCCACGGCAAGGCGGCACTAGACTTCACGCTCACGCTACATTTTTAGTGCTGCGAGCGCACGCAGCGCGAAAATCCAACTCACAGAATGGGCTCGCTACCGCCGACCGTGGCATGAAACTCCTAGGTCCGTTCTGGGTTGGCGAACGGCTGCAACCGCCCGCCAACGACGATCAGATGTCGATCCGTTCTGCTATGCTTAGCGCATCTTCCAGCTCAACGCCCAGATAACGCACCGTGCTATCTACCTTCGTGTGGCCAAGCAAAAGCTGCACGGCGCGAAGGTTGCCCGTTTTGCGGTAAATTTCCGCAGCTTTGGTGCGGCGCATCGAGTGTGTGCCGTATCCGCTGGGTTCCAGACCAATCGCTGTTACCCAGTCACGCACAAGTCGACCATATTGACGTGTTGAGATATGCGGACGGTTATGAAAACGGCTCGGGAACATAAAGCGGCATCCGATCATCTCGGGTGATTTTGCCCATGCAATGACGCTATCCCTCGTGTTTTCAGTCAGTTCAAACTGAACTGGCTTCTTGGTTTTGCTTTGGATCACTGACACCCGTTCACGCACGCGATCCTCCTTGACCAAATCCGTGGCGGCGAGAGTGACCAGATCGCAACCACGCAGTTTGCTATCAATTGCGACGTTGAACAGCGCAAGATCGCGAAGATAACCTGCAAGTTCGAGCCGGGCACGTATGGCCCACACTTGTTGGGAAGGAGCGGTCGTTTCTGACCTATTATCCGCCCTTTGTTCCATGCTTTGTGTTTTGGGGTGACTGCGGGAAGTTGGACTCTTCGCATTATACGCCCTCCAATCCTCCCTCCAAACCCACAAATCAGCACCGCGCTGACAACAAGAGCATAGCATCCTGTTGAACGGCTGGTGTCCGAAGTCGCTGGCAAGCGGTATTTCTGCAAATGCATTGGGCCGCTTCGAGCCCTTCTTGACCGATGCTGCATGATGCACGAATG
Organism: Roseovarius tolerans; assembly: GCF_900109855.1. GTDB lineage: Bacteria > Pseudomonadota > Alphaproteobacteria > Rhodobacterales > Rhodobacteraceae > Roseovarius > Roseovarius tolerans. Next base: position 46,895 of record NZ_FOBO01000011.1, read on the forward strand.
GCAGCAAAACAGCTATGTCGCCGTGATCGGTCTTCATACCGTGTTTGAGCATCGTCCAGCGATGACGCGGGTCTCAATCGAAACATTCCTGCATGAGTTCAAAGTGACCCTTCCGGTCGGGATCGACATGCCAAACGACAACGGGCCGATTCCGCGTTCGATGGATACCTGGTCACAGCGCGGGACACCGACCTTGTGGTTGCTCGACCAGGAGAGAAGATTGTGTGCAGAACATATGGGACATGTTTCTGATATGGTCATTGGCGCGCAGGTCGGGATGCTTTGGGCGTAGCGGATTCTGAAGTAAGAAGCAAGTTAGGCAAGTCTTCAAGAGCCGCTTCGAATGCGCTAGTTGTACCCAAACCGCGCGAAACGACAAGACTACCTTGAATTAGACTAACAGCTTTGAGCGCCACAGCCTTTGCTTCTGGCGAAGCACGGCCCGAGTCTTCCACACATTTGCCCAGTGCCTCGATAAAGCAGGTCAATGTTTGATGAACCGCGTCGGCAAACCTTCCGCCTTCGCCAGAAGGTGACGACAACATGTTGAGCAGGCATGCCCGACGACCACCTTCATAAAATCGATCTAGCGCTTTTATCATATCGTTAATTCTATCTTCTGGAGCGCTATCAGATCTCAAAACCTGCAATATATTCTTATCGAGCCAGTCATGCGCTCCTGTGAGCACTTCCTGAGCCATCTGCTCCTTACCGCCCGGAAACCGGTGGTAAAGGCTCGGTCTCTTCAACCCTGTCCTCTCAGACAAGATTGCCATGGACGCGGCTTCGAAACCCACGTCTCGGAAGGTCAGACTCAGTCTCTGCAAAAGATCATCGTCCTGAACTAGTGCGGGTCTGCCCATCTATTGTCTCACAAGTAAGTTACCGAACGATCAGTATATAACACTTGACCATTCGGTTGAAAAGAGTGAAGTGTTTTTTACCGTTCGTTCGGTAATTAAACCTTAACCATAGGAATATTCTCATGACCAAAACTGCAATCGCTGTCTTCTCTGATCCATCTTCCGGCTCCGATGAAGCTCTAGGACGCCTCTTCAACGCACTGTTTCTGACCATTGAACTCAAGGATCGCGGAGTGGACGTGGACCTGATTTTCCAAGGCGCAGGTGCCCGCTGGGCCGCTGAGATTGTCAAGCCGGATCACCCGGCACACGCTGCCTTCAAAGCGGTCGAAGACAAGGTCCGTGGTGTGTGTGGCGGTTGCGCTGATGTGTTCGGCGCCACAGAGGAAGCCGAGGCATCGGGCCTGAAACTGGTGCGCGACAAGGATATTCCCGGCACAACTGGGGTTCTTGACTTATCCGCCTACGTGGCCGCTGGCGACACGCTCATCACATTCTGACCATAGCCGCCGGTCGACCTCCTCGGTCGGCCGGTGCCATCAAAGCGGGGTAATCTTATGTCCGAAACACTTAAACACGATCCATTTCATGAAGGCGAACGCGCCATTCAGGAGCTAACCGGAGAACGTGCCGCGGCTGTCATGAACGGCGGTGTCATTTCTGATCGGATACCCGCCCTGGCAGTGTCCTTCGTTGCTGCTCAGACCCTGATCGTGATCGTGCGACGGGACAACACTGGGTCTCTTTGGCCGGTCATTCTTTCTGGCCTGGCGGGATTTGCAAATGTCTCGGAAGATCGCACTTCACTAAATCTGTCAATGGCCGAGGTTGGTCCTCTTCCACCCGATGGTCCTTTGGACCGCATCTTGGAAGGTGATCACGTCGGCGCACTCTTCATTGAACTGGCCACACGCAGACGGTTGCGGGTCAATGGCAGGGTCACCAAGCTAGATGTCGGACGGATAAGAATCCAGGTCGTGGAAGCATATCCTGCCTGTCCAAAATACATCCAGAAACGAACACCTAAGGGTGATTGCGGCAGTCTCCAACCAATCGCCGTCACGACCGGAACTAATCTAGACCCTACACTTGAAGCGCTCATCGAGGCCGCGGACACATTGTTTGTAGCGAGCGCTGGTCCTGATGGGCGGCTCGATGTCTCACACAGGGGCGGAACACCCGGATTTGTACGTGTCGAGGACGGCTCACTTATCGTGCCAGATTTTTCTGGAAACTCAATGTTCAACACATTGGGAAACCTCTCGCTTGATCCATCAGCCGGACTGGTCTTCCCCGACTTTAACTCCGGCCGGCAACTCGCTCTTGTGGGTCAAGTCGAACTTCATTTGTCTCAGACCGTTACAAGCAAAAACGACCCGACCGGTGGAACCGGTCGTTGGTGGATTTTCAGGCCCGAACGCTGGATCGTCACGACTGGCGCACCTGTGAGCGGATGGTCTGCGCCTAACCCTTCTCCATTCAACCCCAGCAATACAGCGGCTGCGCTATGAGGCTGATCGTAGCAAAACGAGGCCAAATAGCAGAAGACACGCTTCAGCTGGACCTAATTGATCCTTCATCAGGAGACTTGCCGTCATTTGACCCGGGGGCGCATATTGAACTGTCCTTCGCAGGGATGGTTCGGCGATATTCGCTAACGTCTTATCCCGACGATCTAAGTCGTTACTCGATCTGCGTTCTTCGAACCAGCCCCGGAACCGGAGGCTCCGCCTATATTCATGATCAGCTGGCCGTTGGTGACGTTGTCGACGCGTCCGCACCACAGAACGCTTTCCGCTTAGAGACGAATGCAGTTCATAGCGTGTTTATTGCGGGCGGCATCGGTATCACGCCGTTCCTGTCGATGATCGAACGGCTGGAAATCGAAAAAGCCGAATGGGAACTTCACTATTCAGGTCAGGTTGAAGGCCGCCTGCTGCCACTTCCTTTCTCATCCAACCGTGTCAGTCGGTATCTCGACCGCGATCGCAAACCGACGCTCGATGTCCCGCTCCTTTTGGATGGCCTTGATCGCAACACGCACCTGTACGTTTGTGGCCCGCGCCCCCTTATTGAGGCAGTCCGTATAGGTGCGTCGGCGCGTGGATGGCTCGATAGTCACATCCATTTCGAAAGCTTTGGTGCAGTAACAAAAAGATCCGACACTCGCATCGAACTCCAGTTGGCCATGACCGGCACCACTGTAACGGTGCCGGCAGGCACTACAATTCTGGATGCTTTGCTCGATGCAGGGGTCTGGGCACCATTTGAATGCCGTCGAGGCACATGCGGATCATGCCACATCGAACTGCTGGCAGGTGAAGCGGACCACCGAGATCATTGTCTAACGCCGGCTCAACGCGCGCATGGGCTCTGCACCTGTGTATCGCGCGCTAAGACCGACACCCTAAGACTAAATATCTGACTCTTCGACAGAAAAGATCCCCGCGGGCGGGGCTTGCCCGAACTCGGTCTACACTCGGACCCAAACCAAGGAACTTGAACAATGTCTACAATACATCTCAGCGCAGTTTCCGCACTACTCGCATCGACCCTTATGCTTTCTACTTCGATACCGACCACAGCCATCGCTGACTCCCAATTGATCGCACCAGATGAAAGCCTGACAAGAAGTCGGCATCGAGTTGAAAATGTCGATGGGATCAACATTGCTTATCGCGAAGCAGGCGATCCGGCAAATGAGACCATCGTTCTTTTGCACGGCTTTCCAACATCAAGCCATATGTTCCGCGATCTGATTCCGGTTCTGGCAGAAGACTATCATGTCCTTGCTCCGGATTACCCCGGCTATGGGCGATCTGATGCGCCTGCGCTTGCAGACTTCGATTATTCCTTTGCAACTTTCGCCGAGCTGATGAACGGATTTCTCGAGGCAAAGGGCGAAGACCGTTATGCGCTATATCTCATGGACTACGGTGCACCCGTCGGATTTCGTGTTTTCGCAGAGAACCCAGATCGGGTTACAGGGTTCGTGATTCAGAACGGAAATGCGTACGAAGAGGGTCTACGCGAGTTTTGGGACCCGCTGAAAACCTATTGGGCAAATCCAACTTCTGAAAATGGAAATGCGCTCCGCCCAACCTTTGAATATGAGGTCACGCAATGGCAGTACTCGCACGGCGTTCCTGAACATTCACTGGAACTGGTGTCCCCCGACGACGCGATCCACGCCCAGTTTGGCATGGATCGGCCTGGTAACCGGGACATTCAACTTCAAATGTTCCTCGACTATGGCACCAATGTGCCACTCTATGCAGATTGGCAGAAGCTGTTTCGCGAACATCAGCCTCCGGCGCTCGTGGTCTGGGGCGTAGGAGACCATATTTTCCCAGTCGAAGGTGCCAGTCCTTATGCACGCGATCTTGACACCATCGAGACCCATCTCCTCGATACAGGTCATTTCGCCTTGGAAACTCATCGCGATTTCATCGCGGCGGAAATCATTGACTTTATAGCAAGTGAAGTCATTGAGTGATCTGTCTGGCCCAATGCAAACAACGCATTGGGCCGTCTCTGATCTTCCCAATTTATATTGTTAGGAACGATTAGCGCAGTCACTAGAGTGTGTAGCAATCAGGCTGGTGTGCCGCATTGTCCTAGCTTCCACTTGCAGACATTTGTTCAAATGCCGCGAATTCACACTTTGTCCGCGACTTGATCCTTGACCTGCGCTTCCATGCTGCAGTTTGAATGGACGGCTGGTCTTCATGCCGCGTTGCGGCGCCGAGTTCTTAGCAGTCGCAGCATGAACCGTGCTGCGAGCGCACGCAGCGAAGATTCTGTTGGTCTCCTGTGGGCTCTTTCCAGCCGTTAGCTGCCATTTGCACCAAGGTCCGGTTCTGCCTGTTGCTCTGGGCAGCTTGCAGATTGAGGCAGGCCGTCTCCATACAGCGCGGCCTGCGTTTCGCCGTTGCCCCATTGATAGAGCAGGCCAATTTCAACGCCTGTTTTAATGCACGTAACGCGGCCGATGGCTTCAGCCGTTGTGCGAACATTCTCAAATTCGGGCAAAACTAGCCCCTCTCGTTAAATAATTCCTTTGCATCGACCTCAAGGGCGCGCGCTATCCGCTCCAGAACATCTAATGATGCTGAAAATTTTGCGAGTTCTATCTCGCTTACATAGCTGCGATCCATGTCCGCAGCTAAAGCTAACTGTTCTTGGCTCAATCCCCTGGAATTTCTTAGATTCTGGATATTTAGCCCTACTCGTTCCCTCAATTTCATGGCCTGTCTTCGGCCAAATCATGCAGGGTACTCTACGGAATATATTCCACAAAACGCGCGCGAGCGGTTCTAGGCGCTTGCTCGCATATGGTGTGGAGGGGGAAGTTAAGTGAAACTATCAATATTATTGTAATGTAGTCGGAAGGTATTTATTGAAATGTCGCTCAAGATCATTCGCAACTGGTTTGGTGGGTTAGTCCTAGCTTTCCTCTCCAGCACGGCTCCGCAGGCTGCAAAGGCCTATCAGGTTGACTGTGCCATTCTGCTTTGCCTTGCTGGTGGATGGCCAGCTTCAGCAGAATGTGCTCATGCCCGTGCCGTGTTCATCAGGCGAATCACGCCTTGGCCGATCGAGCCGCCATTGCAGATCTGGCGATGCCCGATGGGGGTAGCGGATCGGGCTCCATTGCAAAGCACGGCTCCTGAGCTTTGGCAGGCAAATAACCAAGTCAGGATGGATGTTGCGAAAGTTATTTTGGCTCAGGTCGCGGAAGGCCATGCTGATGTCGACATTAGCGGCTTGGAGTTCGATTTTGTGCGCTCGATCCGCGTTTGGGACGTGCGCCACTATAGCCATCGTGAACGAGGGCGCGACGACGATTGCTCTGAAAGTCACAACATTAGGCTGGGAACTTATGGCTCCCAGGGCGAGTTTGGATGGCAGCGCAGCAGGCCTGCGGCCGCCCCGCTATGGGTTCTACCATCGCGTCGTTGCTTTTCGTCAAATTGGCGGCGAGGAGTTGGGGTTGAATGGGAAGATCACGAAGGCAACCACGGATATGAGTGGGTGGCTTATTGAGGCTAGTCCCCGATTTCCTTCATGCGCTCTGCGATATCGCCAGCAATGCGCTCATATAGGGTGGCTTGCTTGTCTCTGGCCGAACCGGGTTTGGGATTTCGACGACGGATTCTTTTGGCGAGCCAAAACAACATCCTAGCAGCTGGATCGGAGGTCGCATCCGGTTCTGCTGCAGGGTATTTTTCTTCCAGTGCGACAACAATTTCCTGAGACAGGCTGCGCCTGTTGATTGAGGCATGCGTTTCCAACCGCTTTTTGAGCGCGGCGGGGAGCAAGAGTTTGAATTGGAGCAAGGCTTCATCTTTCATGATTGCATGATGGACAATATTTGTCCTTAATGATATGGACATTTTGTGTCCCTTTGTCGAGGTGTGAATATGAAAGCAACCCAGTTTAAACTTGTCCTGCCTGCGGACGTGAAGGCTTGGCTTGAAGAGGAAGCAGTGCGGAACCTGCGTTCGCAAGGCGCGCAGGTTGTGACCTGTCTAAGAGCCGCAATGTCCCGACAAGAGACGCTGCGCGAGGGGGCTGAGAAATGAGCCTGAGCCAAATCCAACTGATTCCGACGCCGGAACTGGCGCTTTTGTTTGGGTACAATGAACCAAGCGCGTCATTCTACGATTTCTGCCGCCGGACGGGCATCGCCCCCGTACCTGGACGACGGGGATGGTATGATCCGAAACTCATTCGGGCGCGATTGGATGCTGTTCAGGGCATAAGCGCCGCCGAGCGAGAAGCGGCTACGCAACCGAGCCTTGTTGCACAACGGAGAGCGCGACATGCCCAGAAGTAACCTACCCAAAGGGGTTCACCGTGTGCGGCGCAAAGTCGTGTCCGGTGTTCGATATCATTTTTATGCTTGGCGAGGTGGTCCCAAGTTTTGGGAAGGGAAAGAGCCGAATCCCAAAGAGCCAGAATTTTTCCATGCCTTTTCACAGTGCGGCATGCCGATCAGCCCTGCCGAATACCTGACGACCCATTTGGTTGATGATTTTCTCTCGAGTGCTTCTTTGCCTAAAGCCGCGCGCTCCAAAGCAGATATTAGAAAGTGGTTGGAGTTTTTCCGCGAGGAGTTCGGGGCGGATCCAATTGCAATGTTCGAAGAGCGCGCTTCAAGGGGTGAAGTGAACAATTGGCGCAAGAAATGGCTGCATTCGCCCAAGCAGCACGACATGGCGGGCACACATGCGACTCGCGTTTTGAATTGGGCGGTGGAAGAGGGGAAGCTCAAAGAGCACCACTGCCATAAGCTCAAGAAGCTCTACCAATCGAACCGTACCGAAATCATTTGGACGAACGGCGATTTCGCTCAGTTCAAAAAGTATGCGCCCGAGTGGGTCCAGAGAATCTTAACCGCAGGATGTGAAACGGGTTTACGTGCGGCCGATCTGGTCCAAGTCAAGATGGACCAGTTCGAAGACACCCCGCATGGTAAACGACTTCGCTTTCGCACCAGTAAACGTGGGCAAATCGCTTTCATCCCAGCGACTTCAGCCCTTGAGAAACTGATAGTCGAGACGCCGGAAGATCAGAAAATGCTCCTTGTTTCTGAGTTGGGGAGGCCTCTCACGGCTCGTTGGGCGTCGAACCAGATCACGAAATGGCGTCGCGTAGCGCAGATACCCCCGTGGATTGATGGTCGTGAAAAAACTCTGTCCGATACTCGCGGTACGGCTGCAACAAGATTGCTGAATGCAGACCTGTCTTTGCGCCAAATAGCAGTCTTGATGGGGTGGTCTGTGCGCTACGCCGCGCAGGTTATCGAACATTATGCGCAGGTTAGCCCTGACGAAAGCGATGCTGTTTTGCGCAAGCTCAATCGGGCAAAATCACTGTCTCAAGACACAAAAATGTAAACGCCCCTGTAAACGGTGGGGCCCAAGCATGGGAAGGAATACTCTAAGTGATTGATTTTAAATGGAGGCGAGTACCGGAATCGAACCGGTCTACACGGATTTGCAATCCGCTGCGTCACCACTCCGCCAACTCGCCGCTCCAGGTGATTGCGCCGGATTATCCGATCCGATGCCTCGGCGCAAGTGGTCAAAGCGGCGTTTTGACCGGGAGGCGGGGCCATAGACATTGCCGCCGCCCGGGTTCTGTGTCAGAACCGAACCACAGGATTCCGAACGCGAGAGTTTAGCTCATGACCGACTATGCCGCCCGTCGCACCATGATGGTGGACACGCAGGTTCGCCCCTCCGATGTAACCAAGTTTCCGATCATCGACGCAATGTTGTCGGTCCCGCGTGAGGCATTTGTACCGGATCGTCTGCGCGAGGCCGCGTACCTTGGCGAGAATCTCGATCTGGGAGAGGGGCGTGTGATGCTCGACCCGCGCACATTGGCCAAGATGCTTGATGCGCTCGACATTGAAGGCGACGATCTTGTGCTCGATATCGGTGCTGCGCATGGCTATTCGTCGGCGGTGATCGCACGGATGGCCGAAGCGGTTGTCGGGGTCGAGGCTGACGCGAACCTCGTCGAGGAGGCGCAGCGCACGCTGCTTGAGCATGGTGCAGACAATGTCATCATGCAGCAGGGCGATCTGGCCACAGGTGCGCCGGATCACGGCCCCTATGACGTTATACTGCTGCAAGGTGCGGTGGAGCATTTGCCCGAGGCGATTACGGACCAGCTCAAGGAGGGAGGACGCATGGCGTGCCTGTTCCTCGAGGGGGCGCTTGGCGTGGTGCGCATCGGCTACAAGATCGATGGCCGGCTCAACTGGCGCTATGCGTTCAATGCCGGGGCACCCGTGCTTCCGGGCTTTGAGCGGCACGCGGCCTTTACACTCTGAAACCGCGCGCCGCGCAGAAAGGGCGAAGACATGACGTTCAGGTGGAACCCCGCAGGTCTTTGTGCCGCTGTTGCGATGGTGGGGATGCTGACCGCGCCGGTTGCGGCACGCGCGGAAACCTTGGCGGATACGCTTAAAAGTGCATATCTCAACAGTGGGTTGCTGGAGCAGAACCGCGCGCTGCTGCGCTCGGCGGATGAGGATGTCGCGCAGGCGCTATCGGCGCTGCGGCCGATCATCAACTGGACGGCAGATATCACACGCGATTTCAGCAGTGCTCGTATCTCTGGCCAGACCCGTAACACCGCAAGCACTGGAACAACCGCCAATCTGGGGATCACCGGTAGCCTTCTGCTCTATGATTTCGGGCGCAATGACCTGTTGGTCGAAGCCGCGAAAGAGACCGTCCTCGCCACGCGGCAGACGCTGATCAGCGTCGAGCAACTCGTGCTGCTGACTGCGGTGCAGGCTTATATGAACGTGATCCGAAATCAGGAATTCGTTGCGCTGCGGCAGAACAACCTGAGGCTTTTGCGCGAGGAATCGCGCGCGGCGCGGGACCGTTTCGAGGTCGGCGAGGTGACGCGGACTGATGTGGCGCAGGCCGAATCAGCGGTGGCGCTCGCGCAGAGCGGATTGGCGGCTGCGCAGGGTGATCTGACCCGTGCAATCGAGGAATTCCGTGAGGCCGTGGGCCGTGATCCGGGTGCGTTGCGGGCCCCTGGGGATCTGCCCGGCCTGTCGGGTGACGTGAACGCGGCCAAGGCTGTCGCGGTGCGTCGCCATCCCGATATCTTGGAAGCACAGCGGAATGTTGCGGCTGCGGAGTTGAACATGCGTGCGGCAGACGCCGCGATGAAGCCGACGCTCAACCTGACCGCGCGTCTGGGAACCTCGGATGACATCATGGATTCGGACGGGTCGCGCAGCGGCAGCGTCGGATTGGAACTGACTGGTCCGATCTATCAGGGCGGGCGGCTCTCGTCTCAGGTCCGGCAGGCGATGGCGCAGCGTGATGCACAGCGATCGCAGCTGCATCTGGTGGGGCTGCAGGTCAAGCAGGATGTGGGCAATGCCTATGCCAATCTGCGTGCCGCGCGGGCCAGCCGGGATGCGAGCCGCGAGGCGGTGCGCGCCGCGCAGGTCGCGTTCGAGGGCACTCGCGAAGAGGCCAAGCTGGGCGCACGCACCACGTTGGACGTGCTCGATTCTGAGCAGGATCTGCTCGACGCGCAGGCGAACCTGATCTCGGCCAATGCCGACGTGGTGATCGCCGCCTACTCGGTGCTGGCGGCAATCGGAGAGTTGACGGCAGGGGATCTGAACCTCGGGGTGCAGACCTATGATCCGGCGGCTTATTACGATCTGGTCAAGACAGCCCCGGTTCCGATCAGCCCGCAGGGTCAGAAGCTCGACAAAGTGCTGCGCGCGCTTGGGAAAAAGTGAAAACTTTCTGAATCGGTTGTGTGAAATGGCACCCGGGGGTAAACTCGGGCGAGGCAAGAATGGTAGCAGAGCATGTCCGAACCCGTGACCAATGTTGATATTGAGGATGTGTTGTCCTCAATCCGCCGTCTCGTGTCCAACAGCAATGATGGACAGGGTGACCATGCGTCGCCTCGTGAGAGCAAGTCGGACAAGCTTGTTTTGACCCCATCCTTGCGGATTGACGATTCGGCGGCCGAGGCAACCGGTGCCGAGGCGGCCGCCGAGGAAATCGCGCCTGCGGCTGATGCGGGGCCATACACCACGGCCTCGGTCGCAGACACGGCACCTCCGTACGGCGATGATACTTCCACCGGCGATGGCCCTGCGGTGGAGGAGACCGGCGCGCAGGGTCCGGTGACGCAGGATGATGGTTCGGAGGAGGCGGAAAGCGCCGCTGAAACCAGCGTGCTCAAAGCGCATGATGACGCGTGCGACACGCCGGGCGATGACGAGACAACGCCGCTTGGTGCACAGGCGGCGGAGTTCGAGACGGCCGTGGCCGGTCGCGACGATCAATGGGAGCCGGATGGCCTGTCAGAGGATGACTACGCCGGCGGCGCGGTAACGGCGCTTGACTGGCAGGATGCGGACGAGCTGTCATCGGACCCGGATTTGGATCCTGCGGACGAGCAGACCTCTGATGCCTATGCGCAGGCATGGGATACGGATGAGCCGAAAGAGAATCGCACGTCGGAGAACGCCTTTTCCCTCGATGATGCTGTGATCGACGAGGACACGTTGCGCGACATGGTGGCGGAGATCGTGCGGCAGGAATTGCAGGGCACTCTTGGCGAGCGGATCACGCGCAACGTGCGCAAGCTGGTGCGCCGCGAAATCCACCGTGCCTTGACGAGCCAAGACTTCGACTAGGGCAAGTCCGCGCTCAGCGACAGCAGCAAATCCAGATCCATATGCATCTCCAGATGCGCGGCGAGCGCATCCAGCGTGCGTTCGACCGTGCTGTCATAACGCAGGGTCGAGGACGCCCCGAGCCCGGCCAGATAGGCGGCGCGGAAGGCGTCGTTGCCGAAGAGCCCGTGCAGGTAGGTGCCCCGGATGCGCCTGTCATCGGACATCGCGCCCTCGGGCCGTTCGCCCACCTTTAGCCAGGCGCGGGCGCAATCCGGCCCGGTGGTTTCGCCCAAGTGGATTTCATAGCCCGAAAGGGGCGCGCCGGTGGCAATGTCTTGTGCGTCGCTGAGCGCGAGGCGCTTGTGCGGTTGCATCACGGTGTGCACGTCCAGAAGCCCCAGCCCGTCGACCCTGCTGGGCGCGCCTTCGATCCCGTCCGGGTCGGCGATGCTGCGGCCCAGCATCTGGTAGCCGCCGCAGATCCCCAGCACGTGCCCCTTGCGCCGGATATGGGCGGCGAGGTCGATATCCCAGCCGTTGGCGCGGAAGGCCGCCAGATCAGCGATGGTCGATTTGCTGCCCGCGATCAGCACCAGGTCGGCATCGCCGGGCAGGGCGGTGCCGGGTTCGACGATCTCGACGGTGATGTCCGGTTCATTGGCCAAGGGTGTGAGGTCGTCGAAATTGGCGATCCGCCCGAGATGTGGCACTGCGATCTTGCAGGGGCCGCCCTGGGATGAGGTCAATTCCAGAACATCCTCGGGCGGCAGGCGCCAGGCATCGTGGAACCACGGCACCACGCCGAGCGAGGGCCAGCCGGTGCGGGTGACGATCTCTTGCAGCCCTTCATCGAACAGGCTGACATCGCCGCGAAACTTGTTGATGGCAAAGCCCCTGATGCGTGCGGCGTCCTGTGGGGCAAGCACGGCCTGCGTGCCGACCACCTGAGCGATCACGCCGCCCCGGTCGATATCGCCGACCAGAATCACCGGCACCCCTGCCGCCTCGGCAAAGCCCATATTGGCGATGTCGCCCTTGCGCAGGTTGATTTCTGCCGGGCTGCCCGCGCCCTCGACCAGAACCAGATCGGCGGTGCTGCTCAGGCGCTTGAAACTCTCCATCACCGGGGCCAGCAGGTGGGGCTTCTCACCGGTATAGTCGCGTGCCCCGAGGGTGCCCACGCGCCGCCCCTGCACGATCACCTGCGCGCCGGTCTCGCTCTCGGGTTTCAGAAGCACCGGGTTCATGTCGGTATGTGGCGCGCGGCCTGCGGCGAGCGCCTGCAAGGCCTGCGCACGACCGATTTCGCCGCCATCCTCGGTCACTGCGGCGTTGTTGGACATGTTCTGCGCCTTGAACGGGGCGACATTCAGCCCACGCCGTGTGAACGCGCGCGCCAGACCGGCCACCAGCATAGATTTTCCGACATTGGACCCGGCGCCCTGTATCATGATTGTGCGTGTCATGGCCTGCCCCTGCTGTGGTCCGCTCGCGTCGTGATATCGACCGGATGCCATAAAGCAAAGGCCCCGCCGCGTGCGGCAGGGCCCTTGAATCCGGTCGTTCGATCGGTGGTCAGGCGGCTTCGGCCTGTGCGGCGGCATTGCGCCGCTCGCTTTCCTCGCGCGACAGCGCCACGGAGGTGCGAACCCCCTTGGACACGAAGTCCATCAGGCCAGAGACAACGCGCTCGTTCGGATCGATACCCGCACAGCTGAGAACCTCACGGCCGTCGCGGGAGCGTGCCCAACGAGCGATCTGCTCGGGGCCATTGCCATATTTCTTGTCGTCGGAAATGGCATCATCCAACGCAGCCAGTACAACGGCTGCAAAAAGTTTGCGCGCACGGTTGCCCTGTTCAGCATTGAAAGCCGTGCCGTCAACGAAATCCTTCATCATTCGTCCTGTTCTTATTGCTCTTGCGTTTTGGGCGTGAGGGTGGTTATGACGGAGTTTGAGCGATTCGGATAGAGCGGAAACGCATAACATCTATGCAATTTTTGCATAGCTTCGCTGTCCACCAGACGATATCTCGTTGTCTTGCCACCCAGCATGACGCGAGATATAGGTGCCCCTGATGATTTATCAACCTTTTGTCATGGTTTGAACACAATGCCCAAGATCAACGGAAACGAGATACGCCCCGGCAACGTGCTGGAGCATAACGGTGGCCTCTGGGCCGCGGTCAAGGTCGATCACGTGAAGCCCGGCAAGGGTGGTGCCTTTGCCCAGGTTGAGATGCGCAACCTGCGCAACGGATCGAAGTTGAACGAACGCTTTCGCAGCGCCGACAAGGTCGAGCGTGTGCGGCTGGAGCAGAAGGATCAGCAGTTTCTCTACCAGGAGGGCGAGAATCTCGTCTTCATGGATACCGAGACCTACGAGCAGATCGAATTGCCCGCCGAAATCCTTGGCGAGCGTCGCCCCTTCCTGCAGGACGGCATGACGATCACCGTGGAATTCCACGACAGCGAGGCGCTGAACGCGACCCTGCCGCAGAAAGTCACATGCAAGATCGCCGAGACCGAGCCGGTGGTCAAAGGCCAGACTGCGGCCAACAGCTTCAAGCCCGCGATCCTCGACAATGGGGTCAAGGTAATGGTGCCGCCCTTCGTGGGGCAGGACGAGGATATCATCGTCAACACCGAAACCATGGAATACGCAGAACGCGCCTGATCGGCGCTGCCGCGACAGAAGTTGACGCGGGCCCCGTTTCGGGGCCCGTTTGCCATTCAGCGTCCGGCGATCACCCGCGCCGCCGCCGCCATGCCCCCCGGGCCATGCGGGATATCAAGCGCGATCAGGCCGGATTCGATCGCGCCAAGCGCGCCGAGGATCATATGTGCGTTCACATGCCCCATATGACCGATGCGGAAGAATCCGTGCCAGGCCGGGTCGCCGGGCTCTGCCATGCCCAGCCCGATGCCGAGCGTCACACCGGCGTTGTCCTGCACCCATTGCCTCAGTGCCGATCCATGCGGCGCACCGATCCGGAGCGCAGTCACGGCGCGGCTGCGCAGATCGGCATCGGCGATGTTGAGCTCCAGCGGCCCGGTCTGCCCCCATGTCTCGCAGGCGGCCCAGATGGCGCGTGCCAGCGTCTCGTGCCGTGCCCAGATCGCTTCGATACCTTCAGTCTTGATAAGGTCGAGCGCGGCGCGCAGGCCGAAAAGGTGATGGGTGGGCGCGGTGCCGCCGAAATACTGGTAGAACATCTGCGGATCGGCCCGGTTGGTCCAGTCCCAATAGCGGCTGACCCGTTCCATCCTGCGCCGGGCATCCGCTGCCTTGTCAGAGAAGAAGACAAAGCTGAGGCCCGGCGGCACCATCAGTCCTTTCTGGCTTCCCGCGACCATCACATCGACGCCCCAGGCGTCCATCTCGAACCGGTCACAGGCCAGCGAGGCGATGCAATCGGCCATCAGGAACGCCGGATGGCCCACTGCGTCGAGCACCGCGCGCATTCCCGCAATATCGTTGCGCACCGAGGTGGAGGTATCGACATGGGTGGCAAGTACAGCTTTGATTTCATGGGTTTTGTCGGCCCGCAGCGCCGCTTCCAACCGGCTCAGGTCAACCGGTGCACGCTTGCCGAAATCCATCAGGTCAACCGCGATGCCCTGACCCTCGGCGACCTCGGCCCAGCCATGCCCGAACCGGCCTGTCGCTGGCACAAGAACGCGCTCTCCGGGGGCGATGACATTGGCAAGTGCGGCCTCCCATGCGCCGTGCCCGTTTGCGATATAGATCGCCACGTGCCCCTGACTGCGCGCCACGTAGCGCAGATCGGGGATGAGGCCCGCCGTCATCTCGATCAGGTCGCCTTCATAGATATTGGGCGCCGCGCGGTGCATCGCGCGCAGCACCTCTTCGGGCATGACGGAGGGGCCGGGAATAGCGAGATAGGGGCGGCCGTTGGCAAGGCTCATCTGGGTCGGTCTCCTGTGCGGGTCGGGCAGACCTTACGCCCTTGCCGGGCGGCGTCAATCCGGCTCCGGCCTGTGCAGGCCCACCATGCCGAAGGGCGCTAGCGTCGATAGGCCTTTGCCAGCCGCGTCGGGTCCGTTCCGCAGAGATAACGTATCAGCGTCAACACGTTGCGTGTCCCGCGCCGCAGCCAGCCGTCGCGCCGGTAGCGCGCCGCCGAGGTGGTCACCGCCAGTGGCAACAGCCTGATCCGACCCCTGAGGGCGCGGGCCATCGCGACGTCCTCCATCAGCGGGATATCCTCAAAGCCGCCCGCCGCCTCGTAATCGGCGCGTGCGATCAGCAGGCCCTGATCGCCATAGGGCAGGCCGAACAGACGGCTGCGCAGGTTGGCCCAGCCCGCGACCAGTGCGGGCATCGGGCCGGATGTGTCGAAGCGGAGTCGAAAGGCCGCCGGGCCGCCTTCGGCGATCTGTGCCTGCACGGCTTGGGGCCAGTTGGGCGGCAGCACCGTGTCGGCGTGCAGGAAGAGGAGCCAGTCGCCGCCCGCGACCTGTGCGCCGCGCCTCAGCTGCCCGCCGCGTGACGGCGCGCCTTGTACGATGATCGCGCCTGCCGCGTCCGCGAGTTGCAGGGTCGCGTCGCCGGACCCGCCGTCGCTTACGATCAACTCGCGGATGACCCCGGCCTCCAGCCCTTCGACCAATGCGCCGAGGCAGGCGGGCAGGCCCTGGCCCGCGTCGAGCGTGGGAATGATCACCGAGAGCGCGGCGCGCATGCGAGGACCCCTTTCGTGTCAGGCATGACGCCCTATATTACACCGCAAACGGCAGGGGAACGGCATGGCGCGAAAGATTTTCGAGATCACCGGCACGGATGCGGAGCATTTTCTGCAAGGCTTGATCACCAATGACCTGAGCGGGCTGGAGCGTGGCCTTGTCTACACCGCGATGCTGACCCCGCAGGGCAAGTATCTCGCGGATTTTTTCCTTTTGCGACAAGGCGATGCGATCCTGCTTGACGTGGATGAGAGCCTTGCCGACGGGTTGGCGCAACGGCTCAACATGTATAAATTACGCGCCGATGTGGCGATTTCCGAGAGTGGTTTGCGGGTCCGCAGAGGCACCGGAGAGGCACTGGACGGGGCGTTAACCGACCCGCGGCACCCGGATTTGGGCTGGCGGCTCTATGGCGCGGAGGAGGGCGACGATGGCAGCGATTTCGACCTTGTTCGCGTCGCGCATTGCATCCCCGAGACGGGCGTAGAGCTGACCCCCGACACGTTCATTCTGGAGGCCGGCTTCGACCGGATCAACGGGGTGGATTTCCGCAAGGGCTGTTACGTGGGGCAGGAAGTGACCGCGCGGATGCGGCATAAAACCGAGCTGCGCAAAGGACTTACGCTGGTGGCAGTGCATGGCGAGGCGCCCATCGGCACGCCCGTCACCACGCCCGAGGGCAAGGCTGCGGGCACGCTTTTCACCCAGGCCGGGGGCCGGGCGATTGCCTATCTGCGCTTTGACCGGGCAGTGCCGGGGATGCGCGCGGGCGAGGCGCGGGTCGATCCGTTGCAGGTGAGCGCGGAGCCCTGAGGCGGGGGCTGTATCACGTCGGTATTGCGTCGGTATCGCGTCGGTGCCCGTGCGCGCTGGCAGGGTGGCGTTAACGTGGCTGCGGGCAAGGTGCGTTTTCAGCAAACCGGAGACCCCAATGGCCCGCATGACCAAGACCGAAGCCCGCGCCCGCGACATGCTGATGCGCGACCTTATTCATCTCAGCCGCGAGGACTGGGTGCCCGCCACGCTGGCCGAGATCGTGCCCGAAGCCTGGCACACCCTGGAGGCCGATCTGGAGGTCGAGGAGCCGCGCGAGAAGGTGACGCTCTACCTCGACCGGTCGGTGGCGCGGTTCTATCGCGGCATGGGGCGGGGCTACCACGCGCGGATCAACCGGCTCTTGAGGACATGGGCGCAGATGAAGATCGCGGGCGAGGTGCGGCTGGATGCCTATCTGGAGAAGCGGGTGACGGGGGAGGAGTGACGCGGGGGTGTGGTGGGTTGGCACCCTTCCTACGCTTGCTGTCTGATCGTCATCCTCGGGCTTGACCCGAGGATCTGTTGGCGGGGAGATCCTCGGGTCAAGCCCGAGGATGACGGGGTGGTGGGGTTGCGTTGCGCGCGTTTCACTCCCGTTCTCGGGCGCGGTCGTTCTGCCGGTTCCAGTCCAGTGGCCGGAATTGGGTGAAATCGAGGTTGGACAGGTCTTGATCGAGGATGGCTTCGGCCTCCTCATCGGTTGTCATGTCGGGGATCGAATGCAGTTTCATATCGAAGTCCACCTTTCACGTAATTTAGTGGCTTTTATCACGTACCGGACCGTCGTCATACGCGAAGCGCGCGCGGCGGGCCTGCGGCCCTCGATTCCGCGCGAGGGAAGGGTGACATTATTGATAACATGGTGAGTGAGCACCTGTGCTATTTGTACTTAAAACGCACTTTGCTTGCTCCGGCGCTATTACAACCCATAGTCGAAAGATTGATCAATCTGATAGTTTATATCCTCCAATTGTACCCGACAAAAATAGATGTGCGGGATTTCTTCAGGGAGGATATTCATTGCGCAGTACAAGATGTTCACTCCATGCTCTATCCGATTGAAAAACCGAATTTCTCGCGTCTTCATTGGAAAACATTCAAGTGGTGCACTTCGAATAAAGGGATTGTTTATTTTTTCTGGTCCATTCAGAACTATGCTGCGGATACCTTCATGACCGGCAATTCTGAGCAAGCCACAATATGCGCCGCATGCAATCTTTGCAATCAGCCTCTGCATCAAGCTAGCCTGAAAAACTGGAGTCTGCCGCTTTACAGAAGTAACAAACTGGTCACCTGCACGCAATTTTTGCTCAGCTTTATCAACATCGCGTAAAGCCCAAGGAAAATTAACCGCTATGCTGTTCTCTTTATATTCGCAACACCCTTCCAAGAACTTTGGGATTCGATAAGTATAAATAACGTCCGTCATCGGGTTCACTTCAGCGAACATTGGTATTGCTTTTTGAAATGGTGGAATGCTTCGATTTGCTAAAAAGTAGAAATGATTTCCCTTGATGATGGATTTATTCTTAGCGCCTCTACGCTTTGATCGGTAGCCATGTCGATTTCGCGAATTCTTGTAATGAAATCCCATCAACGGCGTCTCTATTTCTCGATTGATTACCTGCTTGCAATCGGCACAGGTGGCATTCGGAAGCTCCATTCTTCCGTTGAGTGATTCTGGTATAATGTGTTCGATTGATCCGTCGGGCGGACCGTCGCAGTAAACGCAAGTCCCCCAAGGCTCTAAGCGCATATCACCTCGCGAACTTCTTGTACTTCACCCGCTTCGGCTCGAGCGCATCCGGCCCCAGACGGCGTTTCTTGTCTTCCTCGTAATCCGAGAAGGCGCCTTCGAACCATTCGACATGGGCGTCGCCTTCGAAGGCCAGCATGTGGGTGCAGATGCGGTCGAGGAAAAAGCGGTCGTGGGAGATGACCACGGCGCAGCCGGCGAAATCGACGAGGGCGTCTTCCAGAGCGCGGAGGGTTTCGACGTCGAGGTCGTTGGTCGGCTCGTCGAGCAGGAGCACGTTGCCGCCCTCTTTCAAAAGCCGCGCCATGTGCACCCGGTTGCGTTCGCCGCCCGAGAGCAGCGAGACCTTTTTCTGCTGGTCGCCGCCCTTGAAGTTGAACGCGCCGCAATAGGCGCGGGAGTTGATCTGGGCGTCGCCCAACTGGATGATCTCGGCGCCGCCGGAAATCGCCTCCCACACCGTCTCATCGGGTTTGAGGTCATCGCGGGACTGGTCGACGTAACTCAGCTCCACCGTGTCGCCGTAGTCGATGCTGCCCTCGTCCGGGTTTTCCTGCCCGGTCAGCATCTTGAAGAGCGTCGATTTACCCGCGCCGTTGGGGCCGATCACGCCGACGATGCCGCCGGGGGGCAGGGAAAAGCTGAGATCCTCGATCAGGAGCTTGTCGCCCATGGCCTTTTTCAGCCCCTCGACCTCGATCACCTTACTGCCCAGACGCGGGCCGTTGGGGATGACGATCTGGGCGCGGCCGACCTTTTCGCGCTCGGACTGGCCTGCCAGTTCGTTATAGGCGTTGATCCGGGCCTTCTGCTTGGCCTGGCGCGCCTTGGCCCCCTGCCGCATCCATTCCAGTTCGCGCTCCAGCGTCTTTTGCTTGGACTTGTCTTCCTTGGCTTCACGCTCCAGCCGCTTGGCCTTCTGCTCCAGCCAGGCGGAGTAGTTGCCCTCGTAGGGGATGCCGCGGCCGCGGTCCAATTCCAGAATCCAGCCGGTGATCGAGTCGAGGAAATAGCGGTCATGGGTGACGATCAGGATCGTGCCCTTGTAGTCGATCAGGTGCTGTTGCAGCCAGGCGATGGTCTCGGCGTCGAGGTGGTTGGTCGGCTCGTCGAGCAGCAGCATGTCGGGGGCTTCGAGCAGCAGCTTGCAGAGCGCCACGCGGCGTTTCTCGCCGCCCGAGAGGGTGGTGACGTCGGCATTGTCGGGGGGGCAGCGCAGCGCCTCCATCGAGACGTCGATCTGGGCGTCGAGATCCCAGAGGTTGTCGCTGTCGATCTCGTCCTGAAGCTGCGCCATCTCGTCGGCGGTCTCGTCCGAGTAGTTCATCGCCAACTCGTTGAAGCGGTCGAGCTTGGCCTTTTTTCCCGCGACGCCCAGCATCACGTTCTCGCGCACGGTGAGGCTCTCGTCGAGATGCGGCTCCTGCGGGAGGTAGCCGACCTTGGCGCCCTCGGCGGCCCAGGCCTCGCCGGTGAAATCGGTATCGAGCCCGGCCATGATCTTCATCAGGGTGGATTTACCAGAGCCGTTCACGCCGACGACGCCGATCTTCACGCCGGGAAGGAAGCTGAGATGGATGTTCTCAAAGCATTTCTTGCCGCCCGGGTAGGTCTTGGAGACGCCCTGCATGTGATAGACGTATTGATAGGCTGCCATCGCGCTGGCCCTCCGTTGCGTGTGGGGTGATCAGAGGTGGTGATAGCGCCCAAGGGCGGCGGGGGCAATGGCTTGCGCGCGGCTCAGCTTTCGATCCAGATGGTGACGGGGCCGTCGTTGAGCAGCGACACTTTCATATCCGCCCCGAAGCGCCCGGTTTCGATGGCGATGCCCTGGGCCGCGATCCGGGTGGCGAAATACTCGTAAAGGCGGCGGCCCTCGTCGGGGGCGGCGGCGGTGGAGAAGCCGGGCCGGTTGCCGCGCGAGGTGTCGGCGGCGAGAGTGAACTGGCTGATCACGAGGGCGGAGCCGCCCGCATCGACGACCGAGCGGTTCATCTTGCCCGCGTCGTCGGTGAAGATGCGCAGCTTGGCGATTTTTGCCGCCAGCCGGTCTGCCTCGGCCTCGGTGTCGCCCTGCATGGCGCAGACGAGGATCAGCAGGCCCGGGCCGCATTGGCCGATGGTCTCGCCGTCGACGGCGACGGAGGCGTGGGAGACACGTTGCAGAAGGGCGCGCATGGGGGAACCTTTGGGTTTGATACGGGGCAAGGCCGTGGTTCAGGTGTTAGAGCAGGCTTGCGCCGTGTTCAACGTGAAGGCGTATCA
Source organism: Roseovarius tolerans (assembly GCF_900109855.1). Classification (GTDB taxonomy): domain Bacteria; phylum Pseudomonadota; class Alphaproteobacteria; order Rhodobacterales; family Rhodobacteraceae; genus Roseovarius; species Roseovarius tolerans. The sequence goes on from NZ_FOBO01000011.1 coordinate 67,487, forward strand.
GAGGGGCGCAAGGTGGCGATCAAGGGGCGGAGGGGGTGTTTGGTCTTGGAACTGCCGGTTGATTGAGGGGCCAATGCGCGGAATCAAGGCGCGGAACGCGCCGCCGCGCAGCGCCCGACCGCCCCCCGGGCGGGCGCTTTTGCAACGTCACAAACCCGCGCAATCGTTGCAGTACTTGGCTGCCATAAAGCGCATTCCACAGAGCTTGCGGCGCCCACCCGCGGTCGGGCGCTGCGCGGCTCGGTGAAACGACGGCAATGGGCCTTTCCTCTACTACCCCCGCAGATCGAGCACCTCGTCGAGGTCTGCCCGCGTGGTCCGGAACGTGTTGGCGGGATGGTCTGGGTCGGGCAGGCCGAAGGCGATGGCGCAGAGGATCAGCCGGCTCTCGGGCAGGTCGAAATGCCGCCGGATCATCGGCGCGTAGGCCGCGACCGAGGCCTGCGCGATGCTGCCCACGCCAAGCGCTGTCGCCGCCAGCATGAAGGCGGTGATGAAACCGCCGGTATCCATTGCGCCATAGGGCCCGAGAGCGGCTGTGGAATGGACGATGGCCACATGCGGTGCGCCGAAGAGGTGGTAGTTCTGCATGCTCTGCTCGGCCCGACCCGCGCGGTCGTTGCGGGCGATGCCCACGGCCTCGTAGAGTTGCAGCCCGCATTCGCGGCGGCGCGCGCCATGCGCGCCCGGATAGCTGTCGGGCCAGGGCAGGTCGGGGGCCGGGGTGTCATTGCCGACCGCATCAAGGAGGGCGCTGCGAAAGCGGTCGGTTTCGGCCCCGCGCGTGACCGTCACCTGCCAGGGCTGCGCGTTGCACCATGAGGGCGCTTGGCCTGCAGACCGTATGATTTGTTCTGTCACGTCTGTCGCTACCGGATCGGGCAGGAAGGCGCGGCAGGATCGGCGCGCATCGAGAATGGTGTGGAGCGTGTCGTAGGCGTTGGTCATTCAGGCTCCTCTGTGCCGGGCCATGTGTCGGAGAGACGATAGCCCTCGGGCCAGGGGTCTTCGGGGTCCAGCATAAGGGTTGATTGCCCGGTGATCCATGCCCGGCCCGCGATTTCCGGGCGGATCGCCGCCAAGGGGCCACAGGTGGTGGTCCCGAGGATGCGCCCGTCAAAGCGCGCGCCGATGAGCGCGGTGGCGCTGTAGCGGTCGTCTTGCGTCATCTGCCCGCGCGCATGCAGGAGCGCCATGCGCACCGAGAGGCCTGTTCCGGTGGGCGAACGGTCGATCTTGCCGGGGCGGATGGCGACGGCGTGGCTGGCGTGGAGCGTGGTGCCGTTGCGCTCGGGCGGGGTGGCGAAGAGGCAGAAGGAGATATGCCGCCAATCGGGGTTGGTGGGATGGTCGAACCCCAGTTGCTCGGTCGCGGCGCGGGTGATGCGGGTGCCGGTCTCGGCCAGGTGGCGGGCATTTTCGGGGGTCAGCGCCAGATCGAGCGTGGCGGGATCGACCACCACGAAACTGTCGCCGCCAAAGCCGGTATCGACCGGGATGCGCCCCAGTCCGGCCACGTCGAGCGTGGCGTCGAGGCGGGCGGCGAAGGAGGGCAGGTTTTCGAGGGCCACTTGCGTCACACGCCCCGCCTCGCAGCGCGCGCGTATGGCGACCAGCCCGCCGGGCGCTTCGAGTGTGAGGCGGGTTTCGGGCTCTTGCATGGGCAGGATGCCGGTCTCCAGCAGCACGGTCGCGACGCAGATCGTGTTGGAGCCCGACATCGGCGGGGTGTCGCAAGGCTCCATGATGATGAAGCCCATGTCGGCGCGGCTGTCCACTGGCGGCACCAGCAGTTTGACGTGGCGGAAAACACCGCCGCGCGGCTCGTTCAGCACGAAGCGGCGCAGCCGGTCATCGCGGGCGATGTGGCGGGATTTCTCCCACATTGTGGTGCCCGGCGGCGGGGCGATGCCGCCGGTGATGACATCGCCCACCTCGCCACCGGCATGCGCCGTGGTGATCTGGATCGCGACGGTGGAGCGCATCAGAAACCGCCCTGTTCCAGCGCGACCAGATAGCCGATGCCGCCTGCAAGGGCCGCGCCCAGAATGACCGCGACGGCGATTTTCCACGCCGACCACGGCCGTTCGCCCTGCACCCGGCCGGTGCGGGCGTTGACCACGAAGCGATAGGTTTCGCCCCGGTATTTGTAGGCGGCGAGCCATACGGGGAGCAGGATATGCTTGAAGGTGACACCGCTCACGGCGGTGTCGATGTCGTGGATGCGCTGCCGGTCGCCGCCGATTTCGAAGCGCACATCCCGGGCGATGGTGGCGTCCATCTTGTCGCGTGCCTGCGCGAAGGCGTCGTCGAGGTCGACGCTGTAGCCTTCGGCGCGGAAACCGGCGAGATATTCCGGCGTGTAGGGCTCCAGCGCCGAGAGATCCCACGGCTCCAGCGCGTCGGTGAAGCGTTTGGGCAGGGAGGTGGACGCAAGCACCAGCACATCGTCGAAGAACCGCGCGACCCGGCCCGAGACGGCGCGCCAACGGACCTTTGCGACCTGAACGGTCTGGCGCTTGCCGTCGCGCATGACGGTGCGGCTCTCGTAATAGACGGTGCCGCGCTCACCGCGATATTGCGATTTGGTGTCGGCGTCGAATGTCCAGTAGGGGACGTAGATGCCTTCCATCTTGCGGCCTTTTCTGGCGTAGTCTTGCAGGCCGTTCGGCGCGAACCAGAGCCGCCCGAGCCAGTCGGTCATCGCCTTGCGCGCCTGCGCTTCATCCAGCGCGAAAGGCAGCAGCGCGCGCGGCTTGATATGGCGGTGCGTGCCGGTATCGGTGACCACGGGCGAGGCGCAGAACGGGCATTCGGTGGCGTGGGTGTCGGTGCCCAGTTCGACCTGCGCGCCGCAGCTGGTGCATTTGGTGGTGCGGGTCTCTTCCATCTCCTGCGCGGGGAGTTGGTCGCGGAGCGCGGCGCGGAAATCGAGTTCCTTGATGCCGCCCTGCCAATGTCCGCCGGTCTCGATCTCGGCCACGTCGCCGCAATGATCGCAGATCAGCTGGCCCGCGCCGGGATCATAGCGGTAATCCGACCCGCAGCTTGCACAGGGAAAGCGGTGATCTGTCACCGACATGTCCTGCCCCCCTTCTTGCTAAAGTCACAGGTCATGTGACCGTTTACCTGAATGACCCCGCAAGACAAGGATGCACAATGACTGACCTCGCGCTCTACGACAATCTGACCGACGCCATCGGCGCGCATGGTGCATGGAAATTCCGGCTCCGGGCTGCGATCCGGAAGGGGGCCGATGAGGCGCTTGTGGCGCAGGCGGGCGACCATCACGGCTGTGCTTTCGGGCGGTGGCTGGACAGCCTGCCGAGCGACGTGCGATTGGAGCAGGAGGCGAGTGAAACGATTTTGCGGCATGCCGCGTTTCATCGTGCGGCGTCGCGCGCGGCGCAGCTGATCAAGCAGGGCCGACCGGATGCCGCGGGTGATATGCTTGAGGCGGACTTCACCGAAGCGTCGCAGGCGCTGACCGCAGCGGTGTCGCGCTGGCGTATGACCGCGAGCCGCTGACCGGCAGAGGGGCCGCAGCGCGATCACAGAATGTGGTGAATGCGGCGCGGAGTGATCCGGCGCAGCGCGCCGTCGCCGAGCGCGGTGTGCCGCCAGAGGTTGAAGACCGCGTGCAGCGCGGTGACCGCCAGCAGCGTCAGGAGCAGCGTGCGCGCGGTGGGGCCGGGCAGGGAGGTGCCGAACGCCTCGGCGGCCAGTGCCAGCCCGCCCCAGCCCAACAGCCCGTAAATGCCGCGATGCAGCCACGGGTGCAGGGCGCGCACCGCGCCTTCGAGTTTCGGCCCCGGCCCGCTCATCAATCCGAAGACCAGCGCCAGCGCACACATGGTGAGCGCGCAGGTGGCGTAGAGCAGCGAGAGCCATGTCGTCGCCCCGCCATCGCCCAGCACGAAGAGCAAAAGCAGCAGGTTCAGCCAGTGCAGCATGATGGTGGTGCGGCGGCGCATGAGTTTACGCGCCCGGCGGGGGCGGCGGCATGACGGTGAAGAGCTGCGCCAGTTCCGTCACGTCCTCGGCGCGTTTCCAGCCGTCCTGACCGGCGGTCCAGACATGGCTGTCGCGGGTGAGGCTGCCTTCGGTCACCATGCGCCCGAGGCGGGCCTTGGAATAGGGGCCGTGGGTCTGGCCGTCTTCGGCGATGTGCCAGACATGTTCGACGGGCGGCGGTGGCGGGGGGGCTGCGGCACCGGCCTCGGGGCGCGTGCCCCATGGTCCCTGGCCGCGGCTCTGATCGGCCATCTGCTGCGCCATCGCCATGCCCATCCCCATGCCGAGACCGGCGCCGATGCCGCCTCCGCCCGACGGGTTCTTGGCCGCCGATGTCATCGCCTCGGCGGTGGAATATTGGGTGAAGCGGCCCAGATCGCCCGCCAGCCCCATGGAGGTTCGCTTGTCGAGCGCTTCTTCAACTGCGGGCGGCAAGGATATGTTTTCAATGTAGAATTCGGGGATTTCCAGCCCGTATTCGGCGACCACGGCGGTGATCTCTCCGGCCACCAGCTTGCCCAGGTCGCGGGTGTTGGCGGCCATGTCGAGGACCGGGATGCCGCTGCCCGCGATGATGCGGGAAAACGCCTGCACGATGATGTTGCGGATCTGGTAGCTGATCTCGTCCATGGTGAATTCGCCGTCGGTGCCGACGATTTCGGACAGGAATTTAGCCGGATCGCTCACCCGCACGGTGTAGGTGCCGAAGGCGCGGATGCGGGTCGGGCCGAATTCCGGATCGCGCAGCATGATCGGGTTCTTGGTGCCCCATTTGAGATTGGTGAACCGGTTGGTGGCGACGAAGTAGATTTCCGATTTGAACGGCGAACGAAAGCCGTGATCCCAGTGTTGCAGGGTGGTCATGATCGGCATGTTGTTGGTCTCGAGCATGTAGAGACCGGGGGTGAAGACGTCGGCCAGCTGCCCCTCGTGGACGAAGACGGCCGCCTGCCCCTCGCGCACGGTGAGTTTCGCGCCGTACTTGATCTCGTGGCCCTCGCGCTCGAAGCGCCAGACCATGGTGTCGCGGGTGTCGTCGGTCCAGTGGATGACGTCGATGAACTGGCCGGAAAGAAAATCGAAGATGGGCATATGAAAAGCTCCTGTGATCGGGGGTCAGACCGGCCCGCCCGCGCGCTCATCCAGAAGGCGGCGGATGATGGGGCGGGCCTGGTCGGGGGTCATGCCGGGGCGCAGGTCGGGTGAATAGAGCAGGCGCAGCAATTCCTCGTCCTGGGTGGTGAGCCAGGCGAATTCGTCGTCGTCGTTGAAGATCGAGGGCCGGGCGGCGGGGCTGTCATCGGCGAGGCCCAAGCCCTGCGCCAGTTCCTCGTGGACGCAGGATTCGCGCATCAGCGGCGGATGTTCGGCCCTGATCCAGGCGATGGCCTGGGTATAGGTGTGGGGGTCGCCCTTGCCGGAGAAGGCCACGACCAGACAGTGGATGCTGCGCGGCATCGAGCGGAAGATGCCCAGGGTGGCCGGGTCGATATCCGGCACCATCTGGCGGATGCGGGCGAGCCCCTCGGCGCGATCATCCTCGGACATCACGAGAACGTGGAAATTGGGGTTGCGTGTGCTTGCGCTGATCGGGTGGCGCGCGGCCTGCGAGAGGCGGTTGGCATAGGCGGTGATGGTGTTACGATCCTGCACCTGCTGATCACGCGGCACCGAGGCGCCGAATTCGATGCCCATGTGCACCGGCCCCTGCCATTTGCGCAAGCCGCCCGCGCGCCCCGAGGACGGGCGATAGCCGCCGCCGGGGGCGTATTCGTCGAAGAACACGATCCGCTCGAAATTGCGGAGGAGATCGGTGTCGGTATAGGGCGTGTCCGGCCCGCCGCCATCGGTGCGCAACAGGCCGCGCGACAGCAGGTTGCGCTCGATCCGCTCGTAATAGCTGGCGAGAGCGCTGCTGTCGTAGGAGGGGCCGGGGGCGGGTGTGGGCGCACCGCCCGGCGGGCGTGCCGTCGGGCGCTCTGCGGGCGGTGGGGCGGGTACGTCGCAGGCCGCGAGCGCGGCAAGGGCCGCGCCCGCAATCCATGCCGTGTACTGCTTTGCCCGCATGCCCCGGTTCAGCCCTTGGGCACGGCGGTGCCGGCGGTGTCGCCTGTGCCATCGCGCCGCGCCTTGGCCGAGGCCAGCGTGTCGCGCAACTCGGCTTCCATCTTCTTGAGGTCTTCCTCGGCCTTGGCGCGTTTGGCCTTGCCCTCGTCGGCGATCTGGAGACTTTCCTGAATGGTGCCGATCAGGTCGGCATTGGCCTTTTTCACCGCTTCGATATCGAAGACGCCGCGCTCCATTTCCTGCCGGATCATCTTGTTGCTCTCGCGCAGGTTGGCGGCGTTGGCGGTCAAAAGCTCGTTGGTCAGGTCATTGGCGCTGCGCACGGCGGCGGCGGCCTCTGCCGAACGCTGGATCGTGACCGCTTGTGCCAGCTGGGTTTCCCAGAGCGGCACGGTGTTGACGAGGGTGGAGTTGATCTTGGTGACCAGCGATTTGTCGTTTTCCTGCACGAGGCGGATCGAGGGCAGGGATTGCATGGTGACCTGACGGGTCAGTTTGAGGTCATGCACCCGGCGTTCGAGATCGTCGCGCGCGGCGCGCAGGTCGCGCAGTTCCTGCGCGGTCATCACCTGATCGGCCTCGGGGGCGGCCTGCACTTCGGCCTCCTTGGCGGGGATGTCCTTTTCGTCGAGTTCCTTGAGCTTGGCCTCGCCCGCCGCGATGTAGAGGGCCAGCTCATCATAGAAGGCGAGCGTTTTTTCGTAGAGCATGTCGAGCGACTTGATGTCCTTCAGGAGGGTATGCTCATGCGTCAGCAGGTCGTCGGTGATCTTGTCGATCTGGCCCTGCACCTCCTCGAAGCGCGCGGTGAACTTGGCGATGGGGGCGGCGCGGCCCAAGAGTTTCTCCCACCACGAGCGCTCGCGGCGCACGTCAAGTTCGGAGACCGAGAAGCCACGGATCGTGGTGACGATGCCGCGTAAGGAGTCGCCCGCCGGGCCCACATCCTTGTTGCGCACGCCTTGCAGCATGCTCTGCGATATTTCCTGCAATTCGGCCTGCGCGGCGGAGCCGAAGGAGACGATGGACTGGGTGTCGGCCATGTCGATTTCACCCATGCGGCGGGTGATCTCGGCGCTGGCGGGGGCGTCGGCCTGATCGAGGGCGACGATGGCATTGGCCTCCGACGGCTCGGGCAGGATCGCGCGGCTGACGGCCTCGACATCGGCGAGGGCGGCTTCGGCCTTCTGGCGGGTGGTCTCTGACATGGATTGGTCCTCTTACGCTAAATCTTTGGTCTCAAGGTGAACGCCCTCGCGCTCCAGCCGGTCGCGCAGCACCTCGATCTCGATGTCGAGATCGGTGGTGCTGTCGGCCATGAGCGCGCGGGTCTTGGCAGTGAAATTCTGTTCTAGGTCCGACAGCAGCGCGAGGTATTTCTCGCGGGCCTCGGGGTTGGGGGCGCGGGTGGCGAGGTCGGCATATTTGACCGAAGCGTCGCGCGCGCCCATGAGATAGACGCCCAGATATTTGCGCGCCGCAGTGAGGTCGCGCGGGTCGTCCTCGACCGTGCGCAGCATGTCGCGCACGGTGTTCTGGAACTGGTCGAGCCGCGATTCGAGCGCGCGGTCGCCGGTGCGGCGGGTCGTGTCGGACATGGATTTGAGATAATCCTCGGCCTGATCGACGACACGGGCGACGCGGTCGGTCTGAAAGCTGTCGACGCCCTCGGTGCCCTTGTCGCGCAGCGGGTCAAACCCGAAGGCGAGGCTGTGCAGGGCGGTGCCCGCGACCGCGTAAATCAGCGACTCCAGCAGGCCGCCGCCGGTGGCAAAGCCCGCGACGCCAAGACCTGCGCCGGTGAGCAAGGAGGCGAATATCTTGCGTGGAAAGGCGGGACGGCGCGCGATCTTGCGCTCCTCATAGGCCTCTTGCGCAAGAATGCCCTCGCGGGTGAGCCATGCGGCGAGCAGCAACAGCCCGAGGGCGGCGAGGTTGAACGCCATCTCGACCGGGCCGGAGGTGAAGGCGCGCACGGCGAGGGGCAGCGGGGCCATGAAGAGCAGGTTGACGCGCCCGCCCGCGCGGGTGCGCCGCGCGCCGCGATAGCCGCCGGTCTGGGCGGGGGGCGTGGTGCCATTGCCGTCGGGGCTGAACTTTCCGCCGAAGCGCTGTGCCATCACACGCCTCCTGCGGCGGCGACGAACAGGATCAGCGCCACCAGCAGGAAAAACGCCAGTTTCTGTAGTCCGGTCTCACTCATGACGCCCCCGGGCCCGGTTTCACTTGGGGATGAACTTAGGCGATGGGGGGCGGGCTTGCTAGGGGGAAGATTGCCCGATGTGGCACAGGGCGCAGGCGGGGGATTTGAGTATTTTTGCCAAAAAGAAAGCACTTGTGCCGGGAAGGTGGGCGGGGGCAATGCAAAACGGCCGGTGCAAGACCGGCCGTCCGTCTGAGCTTTGCCCTGTGTCAGGGGATGATGCGGCTGTATTTCATGCCTTCGAGCGAGGCCCCGGCAAGCAGCCCCGCCTGACCGAAGATCACCGCCACGACGGGGGCAGTGGAGGTAGTGGTTTCGGCGCGCAGGTTATCGCCGCGATCGTTGAAGACGTATTCAAGATCGGCGCCCGCGGCCCAGCCCGAGGAGCGACGGAAACGCTGGAGCGCCTCGTCGGTCATGAAAAAGAGCACATGGGCGAATTGCTGGGCCCCGAATTGCAGGCCGAAGCTGCCCTTGGTGGCGGAGTAGTAATCGACCGTGACACCGTCGATCTGAAGCGCGCCCTGGCCATAACCGCCGCCGACGAAAAAGCCACCTTCGGTGATCACCGGCATGATCAGGATCCCGGTCGATTTCTCGGCGAGATCGCGGGTGCCGGGATAGTTGGCGAACATGTGACTTTTGGTGGATGCGACGCGCGCGTCGATGCGGGCCGCGCCCGGACTGCCGACGCCGTTGCCGCAGGCCGCAAGCAGCGGGGTGCCAGCCAAAAGGCCGAAGGTGAATCCGCGTCGTGAAAGGTTGCTCATGTCATTGCCCGTTTCGTTGCCTCTGGAAATGCCGGTCTGATGCCGGGTTTGATGCCACATAGTATAGACAGGCTGTCCGCTGCTGTCACTAGGGATTGCGTGTCTACGCGGGTTCTTGCGCGTGTGGGGCCTGTCAGGACAAGAGGCGGGCCACCTTGGGGGCGAAATAGCTGAGCACCCCGTCGCAGCCTGCGCGCTTGAAGCACATCAGGCTCTCCAGCATAGCGCGCTCCTCGTCGATCCAGCCGTTCTGCACGGCAGCCATGATCATCGCGTACTCACCCGAGACCTGGTAGGCGAAAGTGGGCGCGCCGAAATTATCCTTCACCCGCCTGCAGATATCGAGATAGGGCAGGCCCGGTTTGACCATCACCATATCGGCGCCCTCGCGCAGATCACGCTCGACGAGGCGCAGCGCCTCGTCGGTGTTGGCGGGGTTCATCTGGTAGGTTTTCTTGTCCCCCTTGAGCGCCGCCCCCGCGCCCACCGCATCGCGGAACGGCCCGTAGAAGGCCGAGGCGTATTTGGCGGCGTAGGACATGAGTATCACGTTCGGGTGACCGTTTGCCTCGAGTGCCGCGCGAATGGCGCCGATGCGCCCGTCCATCATGTCCGAGGGGCCGATGATGTCGACACCGGCCTCGGCCTGGCTCAGCGCCTGTTTCACCAGCGCCTCGACGGTGGCGTCGTTGATGATCTCGCCATTCACCACAAAGCCGTCATGGCCGGTGTCGGAATAGGGATCGAGGGCGACGTCGGCCATTACCGCAATGTCGGGCACCGCTGCTTTGATCGCCCGGGTGGCGCGATTGCTGAGGTTGTCGGGACTCCACGCCTCGGCGCAATCGGCGGTGCGGTTCTCTGCGGAGGTGAAGGGAAAGAGGCAGATCGCCGGAATGCCGAGATCGGCGGCCTCGCGGGCGGCCTCGACCACGCGGTCGATGGAGCGGCGCATCACGCCGGGCATGGAGGGCACCGGTTCCTCGACGCCCTCGCCGTCGCGCACGAAGACCGGCCAGATCAGATCGGCCGAGGTCAGCGTGTTTTCCGCCACCATGTCACGGATTGCGGGCGACTGGCGAGTGCGGCGCAGGCGGGTGGCGGGGAAGGCGGCTTGGGTCGGGCGCATGGGCGGACTTTCTGGTGATCTCGGGGTGCCAATTGAGTGGCATGGAAATTCGCACATCTCAAGGGTAGGAATTGCCGCGCACCGGCGCTAAGAGAGGCGACGGAAGTAAACAGGGGCGTGGCCTTGGACTGGTACGACAATGTTTTCGAGCTCATCGACATGCGCTCTTTCAGCAACCTTTGGTATTGGATCGCCCTGGCGGTGACGTGGTCGTCGGCCTCGCATTGGGTGCTGGGGGTGCCGTGGGACATGGCGATCCGTGCGCGCAAGAGCCAGAGCGACGCGCCGATGCACGATTTTCAGGACCTGGTGCGGGTGAACACCAATCGCATTCTCTATGTCGCGCGCGAGAGCGGGTTGCTGTTGGCCGGGCTGGTGGCCTTCGCGGTGACAAGCGTGGCGCTGCTGGGCTTCGTCTATGGCAACGAGTTCGCGCAGGCGATTTTCCTGTTGGGTTTTCCGCTGCTGATGGTCGCGATGCTGTCGGTGCGCGCGGCGCATATCATCCAGGATCAGGCGCTGGCGGGCGAGGCGCTGGTCAAGCGCATTCAGCGCCACAGGTTGCACATCCAGCTGATAGGCATGGCGTCGATCTTTGTCACCGCGATGTGGGGCATGTATCAGAACATGAACGGGAACGTGCTGGGCTGAACGGCACGGCGCGACGGAACGGGTGAGGCAATGAGCGATCACATCAAGGTGGGCGGCGCGCCCGAAGGGTTCGACGCGCGTCTGGTGCTGAAAGAGGCCGAGACGCGCGGCGGGCCGGTCATCCATGTCGCGCGCGACGACAAGCGGATGGCGGCGATGGCGGCGGCGCTGGAGTTCTTTGCCCCCGACATGCCGGTCATTCGCTTTCCGGGCTGGGATTGTCTGCCCTATGACCGGGTGTCGCCCAATGCCGATATCTCCGCCACGCGGATGGCGACGCTGGCCACGCTGGTGCATGGCGCGCCCAAGCAGTTCGTGCTGCTGACCACGCTCAATGCCGCGACGCAGGCCGTGCCCGCGCGCGAGGTGCTGCGCGAGGCCGCCTTTGCCGCCGCGGTGGGCGAGCGCATTGATGAGAAGGCCTTGCGCGATTTTCTGGTGCGGATGGGGTTTTCGCAAGCCCCCACGGTGACTGAACCCGGCGATTACGCGCTGCGCGGCGGCATCATCGACATCTATCCGCCGGGCGAGGCGGGGCCGGTGCGGCTCGATCTTTTCGGCGATATCTTGGACGGATTGCGGCGGTTCGATGCGGCGACGCAGCGCACCACAGAGACGCTGGAGCGGATCGAGCTCGCCCCGGTGTCGGAGGTCATTCTGGACGAGGCCGCGATCCGGCGGTTCCGGCAGAATTACCGGATCGAGTTCGGCGCGGCGGGCACCGATGATCCGCTCTACGAGGCGGTGAGCGCGGGGCGCAAACATGCCGGGGTCGAGCATTGGCTACCGTTCTTTCACGAGCGGCTGGAGCTGATTTTCGACTATCTGCCGGAGGCGTCGATCACGCTGGATGATCAGGTCGGTCCGGCGCGCGTGGCGCGGTGGGAGAGCATTGCCGATCAATACGAGGCGCGCCAGCATGCGCTAAGCCAGAAGACCCGCGGCGACACGGTCTACAAGCCTGTGCCGCCGGGGCTGCTTTACCTTGACGATGACGCCTGGCAGGCGGCGGTGGCGGATCGGCGGGTGCTGCAATTCGTGGCCCTGCCGCAGGCGACCGGGCCGGGGGTGATCGACGCGGGCGGGCGCATCGGGCGCAGTTTCGCACCCGAGCGGCAGCAGGAAAACGTAAACCTTTTCAGCGTCCTGAAGGACCATGTTGACGCACGCATGGCCGAGGGGCCGGTGGTGGTCGCGTCCTATTCCGAGGGCGCGCGCGAGCGGATCGAGGGGCTGTTGGAGGATGAGGGGCTGTTGGGGGCGGTCACCATCCGCAGCGCCAAGGCGCTGGGCAAGCGCGGGCTGCATCTGGCGGTCTGGCCGCTTGAACAGGGGTTCATCGCGCCGGGGCTGACGGTGATCGCCGAGCAGGACGTGCTGGGCGAGCGTCTCATTCGCGGGGCCAAGCGCAAGCGGCGCGCGGAGAATTTCCTGACCGAAGCGCAGGCGCTGAGCGCGGGCGATCTGGTGGTGCATGTGGATCACGGGATCGGGCGCTATCTTGGGCTGGAGGTGGTCACGGCGGCGGGGGCGGCGCATGAATGCCTGGTGCTGGAATATGCCGAGAGCGCCAAGCTGTATCTGCCGGTCGAAAACATCGAACTGCTGTCGAGGTATGGCCACGATGAAGGTCTGCTCGACAAGCTGGGCGGCGGTGCGTGGCAGGCCAAGAAGGCGCGGCTCAAGGAGCGCATTCGCGAGATGGCGGACCGCCTTATCCGGGTCGCTGCCGAGCGCGAATTGCGCCGCGCGCCGGTGGTCGAGGCCGAGCATCACGCGTGGGAGGCGTTCGCCGCGCGCTTTCCCTATCAGGAGACTGACGATCAGTTGCGCGCGATCGAGGATGTGGTGGCCGATCTGGGCGCGGGCCGTCCGATGGACCGGCTGATTTGCGGCGATGTGGGCTTTGGCAAGACCGAGGTGGCGATGCGCGCGGCCTTTGTGGCGGCCATGTCAGGCCTGCAGGTGGCGGTGATCGCGCCGACGACGCTGCTGGCCCGGCAGCATTATCAGGAATTCGCGGCGCGGTTCCGGGGCTTTCCGGTCAATGTGCGGCCGCTGTCGCGGTTCGTCAGCGCAGGCGAGGCCAACAAGACCCGCGAGGCGATGGCGAAGGGCGAGGCCGATATCGTGGTGGGCACGCATGCGCTTCTGGCCAAGAGCGTGCGCTTCAAGAATCTTGGCCTCTTGATCATCGACGAGGAGCAGCGCTTTGGCGTGGCGCATAAGGAGCGATTGAAGCAATTGCGCTCGGATGTGCATGTGCTGACGCTGACCGCGACGCCGATCCCGCGCACGCTGCAACTGTCGCTGTCGGGAGTGCGGGATCTGTCGATCATCGGCACGCCGCCCATCGACCGCCTGTCGATCCGCACCTATGTGAGCGAGTTCGACACCGTCACCGTGCGCGAGGCGCTGTTGCGTGAGCATTACCGGGGCGGGCAATCGTTTTTCGTGGTCCCGCGCATCAAGGACCTGCCCGAGATCGAGGAGTTCATGGCCAATCAGGTGCCCGAGGTGTCCTATGTGGTGGCGCATGGGCAGATGGCGGCGGGAGAGCTCGACGACCGGATGAACGCCTTTTACGACGGAAAATACGATGTGCTGCTGGCCACGACCATCGTGGAATCGGGGCTGGATATTCCGACCGCCAACACGATGATCATCCACCGCGCCGACATGTTCGGCCTGAGCCAGCTCTACCAGATCCGGGGGCGTGTGGGCCGCTCCAAGACGCGCGCCTATGCGTATCTCACGACCAAGCCGCGCGTGCCGCTGACGCCCGGCGCGGAAAAGCGGCTGCGGGTTTTGGGCAGTCTCGACACGCTGGGGGCGGGGTTCACGCTCGCGTCTCAGGATCTCGACATTCGCGGGGCGGGGAACCTCTTGGGCGAGGAACAGTCAGGGCAGATGCGCGATGTGGGCTATGAGCTCTATCAATCCATGCTGGAAGAGGCGATTGCCAAGATCAGGTCGGGGCAGGTTGACGGGCTGTCGGAGGCCGATGAGCAATGGGCGCCGCAGATCAATCTCGGCGTGCCGGTGCTGATCCCCGAGACCTATGTGCCCGATCTCGATGTGCGGCTCGGCCTCTACCGCCGCTTGAGCGGGCTGGAGAGCAAGGTCGAGATGGAAGGCTTTGCCGCAGAACTGATCGACCGGTTCGGCAAGCTGCCGCGCGAGGTCAACATGCTGATGCTGGTCGTGCGGATCAAGGCGATGTGCAAGCGGGCGGGGATTGCCAAGCTCGATGGCGGGCCCAAGGGCGCGACGATCCAGTTTCACAACGACAAGTTCGCCTCGCCGCAGGGTTTGGTGGACTTCATCAACGATCAGAAGGGTCTGGCCAAGGTGCGCGACAACAAGATCGTCGTGCGGCGTGACTGGAAGGGCGAGGCGGACCGGATCAAGGGGGCCTTTGCCATCGCGCGCGATCTGGCGGAGAAGGTCGTGGCGGAGAAGAAGAAGGCGGGCGGGAGCACGGGCTGAGGCGATGTGGGGGGGGGGGCGCTGCCCCCGTGGCCGCGGGGCGGCGACTCCCCCGGAATATTTATGGCAAGATGAAGCAGGGGCGTGGAGATGATCAGCGAGACAGCGGAAGGGGTGATCGGGCGGATGGTGCGGCGCGAGGTGAGCGCCGAGGCGGTGATGCGCGAGACGTTGGACCGCATCGCGGCGGTCAATCCAAAGGTCAACGCGATTGTCAGCCTGCGCGACGCCGCCGATCTGATTGCCGAGGCGCGCGCGGTGGATCAGGGCGGCCCGCGCGGGGTGCTGCACGGGTTGCCGGTGGCGGTGAAGGATCTGGCGAATGTGGCGGAGTTGCCGACCTCGCAGGGCTCGCCGCTCTTCGCGGGTCAGGTGGCGGAGCGCGATGATTGCCACGTGGCGCGGATGCGCGCGGCCGGGGCGATTTTCATCGGCAAGACCAACACGCCCGAATTCGGGCTGGGCAGCCATACGTTCAACCCGGTGCACGGGGTGACGGTGAACCCCTATGATCCGGCGCGGTCCTGTGGCGGCTCGTCGGGCGGGGCGGCGGTGGCGCTGGCCTGCGGCATGCTGGCGCTGACGGACGGGTCCGACATGATGGGCAGCCTGCGCAACCCGGCGGGCTGGTGCAATGTTTACGGGATGCGGCCAAGCTGGTCGCTGGTGCCCTCGGAGCCGCGCGCCGATACCTTCCTGCATCAGCTATCGACGAACGGGCCGATGGCGCGCAATCCGCGCGATCTGGCGCTGCTCTTGTCGGTGATGGCCGGGCGCGACGGGAGGCAGCCGCATGGGATGGAGGCACCCGATCTGGCGGAGATCGCGCCGCGCGCGGCGGGGGTGCGGATCGGCTGGCTGGGCGATTGGGGCGGGGCCTGGCCCTATGAGGAGGGCATCCTGCCGCTCTGCGAGGTCGCACTTGGCGTGCTGGAGGGGCTGGGGGCGCAGGTCGAGGCATTGGCCGCACCCTATAGCCGCGAGGCGCTGTGGGAGGCCTGGGTGACGCTGCGGCATTGGGCGGTGTCGGCCAATCTTTCGCCGCTGCTGGAGAGCGGGCGATTGAAGCCCGAGGCGGTCTGGGAGGTGGAGGCGGGGCAGCGCCTGAGCGCGCTTGATGTGCACCGTGCGAGCGTGGCGCGCAGCGGGTGGTTTTCCACCGCCGCGCGGCTTTTCGAGAGCCATGACGTGCTGGCCCTGCCGACCGCGCAGGTCTGGCCGTTTCCAGCCGATGAGGTCTATCCGCGCGCCATAGGCGGGCAGGCGATGGATACCTATCACCGCTGGATGGAGGTGGTGGTGCCCGCCTCGCTGGCCGGGTTGCCGGTGGTGGCGGTGCCGGCGGGGTTCGGGCCGCAGGGCCTGCCGATGGGGTTGCAACTGATCGGCAAGCGCGGGGCCGACAGGGCGTTGCTGGAGCTGGCGCAGGCCTGGCACGCGGCGACCGACTGGCCGGGGCAGCGCCCGCCGGTGCTAAGCTGAGTTCAACTTGCATCTTTTTATAAGATGCGCCTGCCGCTAACCTTTGCCGAAACGGGAGAGGATGCGCGATGCCAGCAAGAGAGGTAAAGCCCCTGGGCGTGCCGGAGATGGGCGCGGTGCGGACGGGCATGCTGGGCGAGGCGCTGCGCCGGGGCTGGGCGGATATGCGGCAGGCGCCGGGCTATGCGGTAACGTTCGCCGGGGTTTATGTAGTGATCGGGATGCTGCTGGCCTGGATCACGCTGGCCACGGGCAAGAGTTACTGGCTGATCTTCGCCGCCGTGGGCTTTCCGCTGGTGGGGCCGTTCGCCGCCGTGGGGTTCTACGAGGTGAGCCACCGGCTGAGCGAGGGCCGCGCGCTGGTGGCGTCGGAGATTTTCGCGGTGATCGCGTATCAGCGGCGGCGGCAGTTGCCGTCGATCTGCGCGATCATCATCATGGTGTTCCTGTTCTGGTTCTTCCTCGCGCATATGATCTTTGCGCTCTTTCTGGGGCTGTCGACCATGACCAACGTGTCCTCGTCGCTGGAGATCTATTTCACGTCCCAAGGGCTGAGCATGCTGGCGGTCGGGTCCGGCGTGGGGGCGGTCTTTGCGCTGCTGCTCTATAGCCTGACGGTGGTGGCGCTGCCGATGCTGCTGGATCGCGAGGTGGATTTCGTGACCGCCATGATCACCAGCCTGCATGTGGTGATCGAGAACCCGGTGCCGATGCTGATCTGGGCGGCGCTGATCGCGGGGCTGACCTTCGTGGCGATGCTGCCCGCGTTCCTGGGGCTGTTTTTCGTGCTGCCGTTGCTGGGGCACGCGACCTGGCATCTTTACAAGTTGATGTGTGAGGCGGAGGCGGCCTAGTGTGCGCCCGGCAGGTGCCGATCAGGACCTGCACGCAGACCGAGGACGTCACGATGCTGAAGATGATACGCGGGTTCACCCTGTCGGGGGTCGGACTCCTGGCGCTGATCGTGTTGACGGGCGGCCCCGCCGCCGCTGCACAAGATGATTTGCGGCAAACCGTGCAAGACGTCGAGGCGCGGATCGGCGGGCGTATCGGCTATGCGGTGACGGATCTGAACGGTGGGCAGGAGTGGGGCTCCAGGCCCGACGAGCGTTTCCCGATGTCCAGCACGTTCAAGGCTTTGCTCTGCGGTGTGATTCTTGCCCGCGTCGATGCCGGGGCGGAGGCTTTGGATCGCCGCATCACCTTTGGGCGCGACGATCTGGTCACCTATTCTCCGGTGACGGACTGGCATCTCGGGACCGGAATGACCGTCGGGGAATTGTGCCATGCCGCGATTACGATGAGCGACAACACGGCGGGCAACCTGCTGTTGGCAACGATTGGCGGGCCAGAGGGATTTACCGAAATCCTGCGCGACATGGGCGACGCCACCACCCGTCTCGATCGCTGGGAGACCGCGCTCAACGAGGGCGCACCGGGCGATGAGAGGCATACCACAACGCCACGCGCGGCGCTGTCCACGTTGCAGGCGCTGCTGTTCGGTGACATGTTGACGGTCGCGTCACGTGAGCAACTCTCGGACTGGATGATCGCGGATGCGGTCGCGGATGATCTGCTGCGTGCCAGCCTGCCCGAGGGCTGGATCATCGGGGACAAGTCCGGCGCGGGCGGTCATGGCTCTCGCTCCATAATTGCCGTGGTCTGGCCGACACCGAACCACCCGGTTCTGGTCACGATCTTCATGACCGGGGCCGATGCGGGTATGACAGATCGGAACGCCGCGATTGCCGAGATCGGTGCGGCGATATTTGCCGCGCTGCCGCTCCGCTAGGCTGGCTGCAGGTCAGATCACGCCTCGCGGCCGTGTGCTTTCAAACGGGCGTGGAGGGTCTGGGCCTCGGATGCTCCCGCCTCGAGCGCGAATACGTAGGCATGGGTCAGGTAGAAGCACGACGCGTCGAGGTCGTTGACCGCATCGGCGGCCTGCGCATAGAGGCGGATCAGCGCGCGGCGGTCGCCCGCCTGATGCGCGCTGATCATGTTGGCGTCGAGATCCTTCATTCCGCTGCCTGTTTCATGGCGCGATGCGCCTCGACCTTGCCCGCGACCCAATCGTGAAAGCAATGGGTGGGGCTGTCCATCACCGGAGAGAAGCGCCCGCCGTCGAAATGGGTGGCGTGACGGCCCTTTTGCATGCCTTCGACGACAAAGATGTCCTCTTCGAAGACGGTTTTCCACAGCTGGGTGTTGCGCATGCGCAGCCCCTCGTCGCTGCGCGGGACAGCGTAGTAGAGGTGGATATGCTCGACCGTGCGCTCCGGCCCCTTGGGTTCGAGGATGATGGCGAAGGCGTGATCGCGGTGCACGCCGAGCAGCACGTTGGGATAGGCCGCGATATATTCGGCCTGCTCGTTCCATTTCGCGCCGACATCCTCGAAATCGGGGAATTTCTCGCCGTTCTCGTTGGTCAGCTGGCGGTAGACCATCGTGCCCTGACCGGAATATTCGCCGGGTTTCTCGATGTGGTAGTGATCCTCGAGCTTGGAATAGCTGTTGAGGCCGGGATGCACCCAGGGCAGGTGGTAGCTCTCACAGTAATTATCGACGGCGAGTTTCCAGTTGGTCTGCACTTCCAGCTCGAACCGGCTGTCATGGCCGCCGTGATAGAGCGGCAGGTCGAACTCGGACCAGCGGGCGATGAGATCGGACATCGCCTCCTCGAACGGCGCGGCGTCGCCGGAGACGTTGATCCAGACGATATCGCGCCAGATATGGCTGCGGACCTCGTTGAGGCCAAGCTCATCGCGGCGGATAGAGGCGTGGGTGTTGTGGCCCGGCCCGCCGACATGCGGGGTGGAGACGAGTGCGCCCTTGGTCGAGTAGCACCAGGAATGGTAGGGGCAGCGAATGGCGCCTTCGATCTTGTGGGGTTCCTCGACAAGGATCATGCCGCGATGTCGGCAGATGTTCTGAAACACCCGCACGTCACCGTCCTTGTCACGGATGAGCAGCAGCGGCATGCCGAGAAATTCCAGCGGCTTGGCATCGCCCGGCTCGGGAACATCGGCGGCGACGGCCAGCCCGGCCCATTGGCCGAACAGCAGCGCGTGCTTTTCTTCCTCGTAGACCGCAGGGTCGATGTAATGCGCGTTGGGCAACCCGTTGGCCTGGTCGACGCTTGCGCGCACGCGGCCAAGATCGGTCAGCGGCTGGGTCATCTGGTCTCTCTCCCGTTTGATTCAACGGGAGATTACCGGCGCGCGTGGCATTCGGCGCATACGCTTGCGACCTCTGAGTTGCCTCAAGGCGACATGATACGCGGCTGGCGGGCCCCGGTCAGAGCCCGCGCGACATCGCCGCGACGCCGGTGCGGGCCATCTCCACAAGGCCCAAGGGGCGCATCAATTCGGCGAAGGCGTCGATCTTTTCCGGCGCGCCGGTGATCTCGAAGACGAAGCTGGAATGCGTGCTGTCCACGGCGTTGGCGCGGAAGATATCGGCGAGGCGCAGCGCCTCGACCCGCTTGTCGCCCTCGCCCTCGACCTTCAGGAGGGCGAGTTCGCGCTCCACGCTCGCGCCCTCGACGGTGAGGTCATGCACCTCGTGGACCGGCACGATGCGGCCAAGCTGGGCCTTGATCTGCTCGATCACCTGCGGGGTGCCGGTGGTCACGATGGTGATGCGGGAGGTGTGGCCGGTATGATCGACCTCGGCCACGGTCAGGCTGTCGATATTGTAGCCGCGCCCCGAGAAGAGGCCGATCACGCGGGCCAGAACGCCCGGCTCGTTATCCACGATCACGGCGAGGGTATGGGTTTCCTGCACGTCCGAGAATTGCGGGCGCAGGTTATAGGCCGAATGCTTGGACGAGCCTTTTTTGATTTTCAGCGGGGACATTGACGTGTTCCTTGTTGAGGCGTTTTTGCCCCGGAATTTTCAAAAAATTTCGGGACGTTTTCTTTTCAAGAAAACGGGCTCAGACGAGCACCGCGCCGCCTTCCTTGATGGCGTCCTTGGTGGACGCTTCGCCCAGCAGCATCTTGTTATGCGGCTCGCCTGACGGGATCATCGGGAAGCAGTTCTCGTGCTTCTCGACAAGGCAGTCGAAGATCACCGGCCCGTCATGGTCGAGCATTTCCATGATCGCGTCATCGAGATCGGCGGGGTCCTTGCACAGGATGCCCTTGGCCCCGAAGGCCTCGGCCAGTTTCACGAAATCGGGCAGCGCCTCGGACCACGAGGACGAATACCGCTCACCGTGCAGGAGTTCCTGCCATTGCCGCACCATGCCGAGGCGTTCGTTGTTGAGGATGAACTGCTTGACCGGCAGGCGGTACTGCACGGCGGTGCCCATTTCCTGCATGTTCATCAGCCATGATGCCTCGCCGGCGACGTTGATCACCAATGCCTCGGGGTGGGCCATCTGCACACCGATGGAGGCCGGGAAGCCGTAGCCCATGGTGCCCAGGCCACCGGAGGTCATCCAGCGGTTGGGATCCTCGAAGCCGAGGTATTGCGCCGCCCACATCTGGTGCTGGCCGACCTCGGTGCAGATGTAGCGGTCATGCCCCTTGGTCAGTTCCTCCAGCCGGTGCAGCGCGTATTGCGGCTTGATCGTCTTGCCCTGCTGCTTGAACTTCAGGCAGTCAACCTTGCGCCATTCGTCGATCCGCGCCCGCCATTTGGCCAGACCTTCGCCATTCACCTTGCGGCCGCGCGATTTCCAGACCTTGAGCACGTCCTCGAGCACATGGGCGATGTCGCCGACGATGGGGATGTCGGTCTTGATCACCTTGTTGATCGACGAGGGGTCGATGTCGATATGCGCCTTGGTGCTGTCGGGGCTGAACGCATCGAGCCGCCCGGTGATCCGGTCATCGAAGCGCGCGCCGATATTGATCATCAGATCGCAGCCATGCATCGCCATGTTGGCCTCGTAAAGCCCGTGCATGCCCAGCATCCCCAGCCAATGCTTGCCGCTTGCGGGATAGGCCCCGAGGCCCATCAGCGTGGAGGTGATCGGGATGCCGGTGGCCTCGACCAGTTCGCGCAAAAGCTGGCTGGCGGCGGGGCCGGAGTTGATCACGCCGCCGCCGGTGTAGAACACAGGGCGCTTGGCCTTCTCGATGGCGGCGACCAGATCGGTGATGCCTTCGATATCGCCCTTGACCTGCGGCTGATAGTGATGCGTGCGCGCCTTTTGCGGCGTGACATAGTCGGCGGAGGCGAATTGCACGTCCTTGGGGATGTCGATCAGCACCGGGCCGGGGCGGCCCGAGGTCGCGACGTGGAACGCCTGATGGATCGTGTCCGACAGGTGCTTGGTGTCCGACACCAGCCAGTTATGCTTGGTGCAGGGGCGGGTGATGCCGACGGTATCGGCCTCCTGAAACGCATCTGTGCCGATCATGAACGTGGGCACCTGACCGGTCAGCACCACCAGCGGGATGCTGTCCATCAGCGCGTCCGTCAGGCCGGTGACGGCATTGGTGGCCCCGGGGCCCGAGGTCACCAGAACGACACCCGGCTTGCCGGTCGAGCGGGCATAGCCTTCGGCGGCGTGTACTGCGCCCTGTTCGTGGCGCACGAGGACGTGGCGGATGTCGTTTTGCTGAAAGATCTCGTCATAGATCGGTAGCACGGCGCCACCGGGATATCCGAATACGACGTCCACGCCCTGATCCTTGAGGGCCTGAACCACCATTTTCGCTCCGGTCATCTGACGTGTCATGTGCTTGTGCTCCGTGTATGACGTCATTTCAATTCGCATAAAAAAGCCCCCGACCGTGAGACGGGGGCGCATGGGGAACCATCAGGGTATCCGTTACCGGCCCATGCGCCACGTGCCTACGATGTCTACTAGCGTGTCCACCCGCGCGACTCCTTTGCTGCGTGGCGGAGACATTAGGTCTGGTGGGCGGGGGCGTCAAGGCGATATGGCGGATAAAATGTCGCCAGCGGGGGCGTTTTCTTTGCATTTGTTGCGTGAATTGGCGGGGATCGGCTTGGTCTCGTGCTCTCTTTGAAGATGACGGGTCCATTCTCTGCTTTTTTGTGATCGTCGGGAATAATCCCGGTGCCGCTACGTTTACAG
This sequence comes from Roseovarius tolerans, assembly GCF_900109855.1. Taxonomy (GTDB): domain Bacteria; phylum Pseudomonadota; class Alphaproteobacteria; order Rhodobacterales; family Rhodobacteraceae; genus Roseovarius; species Roseovarius tolerans. Next base: position 89,347 of record NZ_FOBO01000011.1, read on the forward strand.
TCACGGTCGCACAAGCTGGTGGCCGGAACCGAACGAAGAAGGAGAGAGTTTGATGGCTGATGAAGACGTTAAAAACACGTCGCGACGCCGTATGCTGGCGCGACTGGGCCTCTCGGCAGGGGCCGTTTATGTGGCTCCGGTGATGTTGCATCTCGGTGCTGCGCATGCATCAGGCGGCGGTGGCGGCTCTGGTGGTGGCGGTGGTGGCTCCGGTGGAGGCGGTGGCGGCTCCGGCGGCGGTGGCTCGGGTGGCGGCCGCGGTGGTGGATCCGGTGGCTCGGGTGGAGGTCGCGGGGCGCGCGGTGGGTCTGGGCCGTCCGGCGGCGGCCGTGGCCGCAGGGGTGGTGGCAATCTTGGTGGTCTTGGCCGTGCCGTTCGCGGCGCGGCGCGCGGTCTTGGTATCAATTTCTGAGATGCCGCGGAGTGACACCAACGCTGCGGACGAGGGGGCGCGCATTCTGCGTGCCCCCGCCTCTGGGGTCGCTCGCCTGTCGATTCCGGCTGCGCAACATGCGCTGGAGTTGCTTGATTGCGATGCAATTCCCGACGCTCTGTCGACGGTGATGCCGGACTGGGCGTTCGCGGCGTGCCCGGATGAGAAGCATGAGGAAACTTGCGCCTCTGTAATCCGGATGCAGGCCGATGGCCGCTATAGTTTCCGCTCGCGCTGGGGGCGAGACGCGCTGACCGGGCTTGGTTTGGCGGGAGCCACTTGCGGTGCGGTGGCCGATATCACGCAGGCCTATCTGGATGCGCGGCCCGGTCTGCTGGGCCTGCATTGCGGTGCTGTGCGGATTGACGGCCAGCTTGTGATTTTCACCGGCCCCTACAGGGCTGGCAAGACGACGCTTGTCACCCGCCTTGGGATGGAGACGGGCACCGAGCTTTTCTGTGACGACGTGCTGCCGGTGGAGCCGGGTGGAGAGGCGGTCGCGCTGGGGATTCAGCCACGCCTGCGTTTGCCGTTGCCTGATGGTATTGCGGTGCCGTTCCGGCGCCAAGCCACGCGAAGCATCACGCTATACGATCACCGCTACGGCTATGTCGCGCTGCCGGGTCAGGCCCCGCTTGGAACGCGCGCCCCGCTTGCGGCGGTGGTTGTCCTCACGCGGCAGGAGGGGATGCCTGCGCGGTTTTCCCGGCTGCGCGCCGAAGACGGGGCGGCATGTCTTATCCGCCAGAACATTGCCGATCCCGGCGACATGACTGCGCATTACGACGAAATAGCCGGTATGGTGGAGAGGCTGCCCTGCGTCGCGCTTGAGTATTCGAACCTCGAAGAGGCTGTGGCCCTTGTTCGTGCGGCCTTTGCGGGTGGCCGGAGACCGGAGGCATGGGTGGACAGGCGCGCCGAATGCCGGGTCGCGCCTGAAGCGGCGGAGGCCGTGCCGGCAGCCCTTGACCACCGCTTCAAGCGGTCGAGCGGCGTGATAGAACGGGTGATCGGTGCCGACATGTTCCTGTGGCATATCGATAGCCGCGAGTTTTACAGGCTGAACGCCGTGGGAGGGGCCGTCTGGACCCTGCTGGAGAATCGGGTGACGGGTCAGGAGATCGCCGATCTGCTCTGCGAGGTATTCCACGGCATGGGGCACGATCTGATCGCGGCAGACGTGGCGCGGCTGCTGGGGCCGATGATCGCGCGGGGGCTGGTCGAGAGCGAGAGTGCCTGACCTGCCGCGTCAGAGCCGCACGCCGGTGCCCTGCAGGACGCCGTGTTCCAGCGCGTAGCGGGTCAGGCCTGCAGTCGAGGAAATGCCCAGCTTGCGCTTGATGTTCTTGCGGTGGGTTTCGACCGTGCGCACCGAGATGTCGAGCGTCTCGGCCACCTCGCGGTTGGATTTGCCCTGCGCCAGTTGCAGCAGGATGGTCTGTTCGCGATTGGTCAGCTGTTCGCGGTCGGGCGCGGTGAATGGTGCAAGCGAGCCCTGTGCACCGGTGCAGAGATACCGCTGCCCGGCCATGACCGCGTCGATGGCGCGCTTGATCTCGTCGGTGGGCACGTCCTTGAGCACGTAGCCCGCAGCCCCGTGGCTGAGCGCCGAGGAGATGTATTCGGGGCTGTCATGCATGCTGAGGATCAGGATGCGGGTGCCGGGGCGGCGCTCCAGCAGGAGTTCGGCGGTCGACAGCCCGCCCAGCCCCGGCATGTTGAGGTCGAGCAGGATCACGTCGGGGGCGAGATGTTCGACCCGGTCGATGATCTCCTGCCCGGTGCTGCAGGTGGCGATCACCGCGACATCGTCATAGCTCTCTAGGATCGACTGGATGCCTTCGGCGACCATCGGGTGGTCGTCGACAATCACGATGCGGATCGGGGATGTGGTCATGCCTGTGCCTTTGTTTTCGGGGCGGGATCGGGTTGGCCTTGCGGTTTCAGCAGGTGGGTCAGCGGGACCGAGGCCTCGATCCCGGTGCCCGATTTCGAGGAGGTGATGCGCAGGGTGCCGTCAAGCTGGTCAATGCGTTCCTGCATGTTGCGCAGCCCGAGGCCGCTGCTGCCGCCCTGCCGGGCCTGTGCCTCGTCGAGGCCGCAGCCGTTGTCGGTGATCCGCAGGGTGGCCCCGTTGAGGTGGCCGCGCACGTCAATCGCCACATGGGTCGCGCCGGAATGGCGCTCGATATTGGTGAGCGCCTCCTGCGCCACGCGGTAGAGCGCGATCTTGGCCTCGTCATCGAGCCGATTGCGAAAGACCACGGTGGTGAACTCGGTCTCGATGCCGGTGCGTTTGCCGAAATCCTCGGCCAGCGCCTTGATCGCGGGCCCCAGCCCGAGATCGTCGAGCACGCCGGGGCGCAGGTCGCGGCTGATGCGGCGCACCTCCTGGATGGCACCCGAGAGGTGGGTGATGCCACGCTCCAGCGTGTCGGCGGCGCGCGCGTCGCCCGCCGCCAGCCGCCGCTTGGCGGTGTCGAGCGCGTAGCGCACGCCGACGAGGATCTGGCTGATCCCGTCATGCAGTTCGCGCGCGACGCGGCCGCGCTCCTCTTCCTGCGCGTCGAACACCCGCTGGGTCAGCCGCTTGAGCTTGGCATCGGCGAGGCGGCGTTCGCGGATGTTGATGAACAGGCCCGAGACGAAGACGAAGAGCAGCGCCGCAAGCATCGCCGCCCCGATATAGAGAAAGGTGCGTTCGACCCGGGCCTCGACCTTTTCGCGCGACTTGGCGACGGTGGCGACGACATCGTCGATGAAGACGCCGGTGCCGATGGCCCATCGCCAGTCCTGAAGCCCCGCCACATAGGCCACCATCTGTGCGCGTTCGCCGGTCGAGGGTTTGGGCCATTCATAGCTGTGATAGCCGCCGCCCGAGCGCGCCAGCCGGATCAGTTCGTCGGTGATTGGGCGGCCCGAGGGATCTTCGAGCCCGGTCCAGTTGCGCCCGATGAGTTCGGTGCGGCGCGGGCTGACCAGATTGGTGCCCTCGTAATCGTAGACGAAGAAATAGCCGTCCTGCCCATAAAGCATGCCCGCGAGGATCTGTGTGACCAGCAGCTTGGCGCGGTCGTCATTGGGGGCGGCGCGGCCGTAGATATTCACGAAGGCGGTGCGCGCGATGGAGAGGTAATTCTTGAGTTCCGCGCGCTTGGCCTCGATCAGCTGCGCCTCCAGCGTCTCGATCTCGCGTTCCGCCAGTTGCCGCGATTGCAGCGTCACCACGACCGAGATTGCCACCGCCGTCAGGATCAGTGGCAGCGTCGCGATCAGGAAAAGCTTTTGCCCGTAATTGAGGCGCAGGCGGGAGATGAGCTGTCTCATGGTTCAGCGATACGGCGAAACCCGCGCGATATCCAGTATTTCGCGCCTCACCGGTGGGGCGTGTCCCAGTCGGCGGGCGGCACGTTGCGCCGCCGCAGCCGCAGCGCGAGGCCGAGCGCCACGCCGGTGCCGATGGCGACGGTCAGATCCGCCAGCACGGTCAGGACGAGGGTCAGCAGCAAGAGCGCCAGATCGGCGCGGGGCAGGGCCATGTAGCCGCGCCATTTCTGCGGCTCTGCCATGTTCCACGCGGTCAGGATCAGCAGGCCCGCCAGCGCGGGCATCGCAAGATAGCCCGCAAGCGGGGCGGCGAGCAGCATCACGATCAGGATGGTGAGCGCGTGCACCATGCCCGCCACGGGGGTAAGCCCGCCTGCGCGCACGTTGGTTGCGGTGCGCGCGATGGCCCCGGTGGCGGGCAGCCCGCCGAAGAGGGCCGAGCCGATATTGGCCGCGCCGCCTGCGATCACCTCGGCATTGGGGCGGTATCTGCCGCCGATCATCCGGTCGGCGACCGAGGCCGACAGCAGCGATTCCACGCCTGCGAGGAACGCGATCACGAGGGCGGAGGGCAAAAGTTCGGTCAGCCGCGCGAGGCTGATATCGGGCAGGGCGGGCGTGGGCAGGGTCGCGGGCAGTGCGCCGTAGCGCGCGCCGAGCGTGTCCACCGGCAGGTGCCACAGCGCCACCGCCGCCGAGGCGGCACCGACCGCCACGATGAGGCCGGGATAGCGCGGGGCGGCGCGACGCAGGGCGACGATCAGGATCATGGTGCCGAGGCCGGTCATCAGGGCCGGGGCGCTCAGCGTGTCGCGCGCCTGCCAGAGCACCGCGATTTTGTCGAGGAACTCGCCCGGCAGGTCTTCGGTTGTCAGGCCGAGCAGGTCGCGGATCTGGCTGGTGGCGATGATGATCGCTATGCCGATGGTGAAGCCGTGGATCACCGGCTCTGGTATGTGCCGCACGAGGTTGCCTGCGCGCAGCGCGCCCGCGATCAGCAGGATCGCCCCCGCCATCAGCGTGGCGAGGACAAGCCCGTCATGGCCGTGTTCGGCGATGACGCCGTAGACCACGACGATGAACGCCCCCGTCGGCCCGCCGATCTGCACCCGGCTGCCGCCGAGTGCCGAAATCAGGAAGCCGCCGATGATCGCCGTGGTCAGCCCGGTGGCGGGCTCCGCGCCCGAGGCGATGGCGATGGCGATGCTGAGCGGCAGCGCCACCATCGCGACGGTGATCCCGGCCAGCACATCGGTGCGCAGCATCGCGGCGGTATAGCCGGGCAGGGTGCTGAGGATCTTGGGCTTCATGGACCTGTTCAACACCTGTGGTGCGGCCTGATCAAGCGCCAATCCGGTGATTGCGGGATCCGCACGCGCAACGCGCGAAGAATTTACCGGGAAAATGTGCCCTCTACGCAGTACTAGGTATTTGCAGACATTGAAGCGCTGTCTAAGGTCAGCGCACTTTAGAGGGTCCGGGTGCCGCCGGAGCGAGGGCGGCATCTTTCATAATGGGGAGGAAAACCAATAATGGATCGTCGTTCTTTTCTGAAAAATACTGCTCTGGGTGGCTCTGCCGCCGCCGCAACAACGCTGGCCGCACCGGCCTATGCGCAAGGCAATCGCACGCTGACCATGGTCACCACATGGGGCCGGGGTCTGGCCGGTGTGTTCGACGCCGCACAGCGCGCCGCCGACAACATCAACGGCATGGCCGATGGCGCATTGACCATCGAGGTCAAGGGTGCCGGTGAACTGGTGGGCGCCTTCGAGGTGTTCGACGCGGTGACCGCCGGTCAGGCCGATCTCTATCACGGGGCGGATTATTATTTCGTGGGTCAGCACCCGGCCTATGCGTTCTTTACCTCGGTGCCGTTCGGGATGACCGCGCAGGAACTGGTGAACTGGTACTACCACGGTGAGGGCGCGGCGTTCCACGATGAGCTGGGCGAGATTTTCGGCCTCAAGTCGTTCCTTGCGGGCAATACCGGCGCGCAGGCCGGTGGCTGGTTCTCGAAAGAGATCAACGGGCCCGAGGATTTCAACGGTCTGAAGTTCCGGATGCCGGGCCTGGGCGGTCTGGCGCTGGGCAAGCTGGGCGCATCGGTGCAGAACCTGCCCGGGTCGGAAGTGTATCAGGCGCTGGCCTCGGGGGCCATCGACGGCACCGAGTGGATCGGCCCCTGGGCGGACGAAAAGGCCGGGTTCCAGGAGATCACCAAGACCTATTACACCGCCGGGTTCCACGAGCCGGGCGCGGGTCTGTCGATCGGCATGAACCGCGACGTGTTCAACGAACTGACGCCGGCGCAGCAGAAGATGGTCGAGATCGGCTGTGCAGAGGCGCATCAGTGGAACCTCGCGCAGTTCCTGTCCAATAACGGTGCGGCGCTGCAGCGTCTGCAATCGGCCGGTGTCAAGACGATGCAGTTTCCCGACAGCGTCTGGGATGCCTTCGGCGAAGCATCGAACGCCGTGCATCAGGAGAACATGGGCGACGACATCTACAAGCGCGTCTATGACAGCTACATGGCGTCGATGGCCTCTTCGTCGTCGTGGATCCAGAAATCCGACGGTGCCTACACGGCGCAGCGCGACCGGGTTCTGGGCTGATCCGCGCCACTAACGCACCATGACAGGCAGGCCCCGGCATCTCCGGGGCCTGCCACTTTACCCAACAGGGGGCGTTGCGACCCGTCAGAGGCCGCGCGTGTGAGGGGGAGAGATGCTCGACGCTGTTCTCTGGCTGATCCAGAATATCGCCATGGCCTTTTACAACCTTGGCTATGCGCTGACCCATCCGGGCCTGTGGCTCGACTGGTCGAACAAGGAAGCGATCATGCGGTTCGTCTATTATGGCGGGTCGGTGGAGTTCTTCTTTGTGGCCTTAACCGCCTTTCTGGTGATCACCGGGATCGGCATGTGGAAGCACAGCTTTCTATGGGGCTGCGTGCGCGGGCTGGAAGGCTTTGCCAACACGGTGGGGCGCTTTTTCGCCTGGGCCGGGCTGATCATGGTGATCCAGCAGATCATCATCGTCTTCATTCAACGCATCTTTGCCCGGCCCGATATCGTTCTGGGCTTTGGCATCCCGCTGCAATTCGACATCAGCTGGTGGGCTGAGGAGCTCAAGCTCTATAACGCGATGATCGTGGCGCTGTGCTGCACCTACACCTTCGTTCAGGGCAACCATGTGCGGGTCGATCTGTTCTATGCGCCGGTGCGGCACGGCACCAAAAAGGTGATCGACATGTTCGGCTCGCTCGTCTTCATGATGCCGATGGCGGTGCTGACATGGATGTATGGCTGGTATTTCATGTGGCGGCACCTGATCACGCCGAAACCCTCGGCGTCGGACACGCTGGACCGGCTGATCCTCAAGGCGCGGGCGGTGCGCTGGAATGTCGAGACCATCGGGTTCAGCCCCAACGGGTTCAACGGCTATTTCCTGTTCAAGGTCCTGCTTGTGGCCTTTGCGGGCATGATCTTTCTGCAGGCCTGCGCGTTTTTCTGGCGCTCCTGGCTGGAATGGAAGGAAGGGCCCGAGAGCCTGAACAAACATCTCGACCGCGACACGCTGGGCGCGGGCGAAGAAGCCTATGAAGGCACGCATTAAGGGGACTTTGGGACATGCTATTCGGACTTGATGGCGTCGAGATCGGCCTGATCATCGTCTTTATGTGCCTCTTCGGCGGCATCCTGTCGGGCTTTCCGGTGGCCTTTGCCATCGGCGGGGCCGGGGTGGTGTCGTTCGCGATCATCGCCGGGTTGGACAGTGCGGGGTTGCTGATCCATCAGGCGATCGACACCGGCAGCGCGGCCTATGACGCAGTGGTGGCGAGCGGGGTGCGGCCCGATGCGATCTCGATCTTCCGGTATCCGGATCTGCCACGCATGGCGGAGCCGGTCTTTGACCGGGGCTGGGAGGTGGCGCTGGATCGCAACGTGTCGTTCATCGTCAACCGCATCAACGAGCGGGTGCTGGCCGGGGCCGCGATCGAGACGCTGCTGGCGGTCCTGATGTTCGTGATGATGGGGATCACGCTGGAACGCTCGAAGATCGCCAATGACCTGCTGACCACGATGGCCAAGGTGTTCGGCCCGCTGCCCGGCGGTCTGGCCGTGTCGGTGGTGGTGGTGGGCACCTTCCTTGCCGCCTCCACGGGGATTGTCGGTGCGACCGTGGTGACGATGGGCCTGCTGAGCCTGCCCACGATGCTGCGCGCAGGCTATTCCCCGCAGATCGCAACCGGGGTGATCGCGGCCTCGGGCACGCTGGGGCAGATCATTCCGCCCTCCATCGTGATCGTTCTGCTCGGCACGCTGGCCGGCGATCTCTATTCCGTGGCGCAGGACAACCGGGCGATTGCCGCCGGGTGTTCGGATGCGCTGACCTTTCTGGGCGAGCCTGCGGTGGTGTCGGTGGGCACGCTGTTTCAGGCGGCGCTCTTGCCGGGCATATTGCTGGCGTTGCTTTATGCGCTCTATGCCTTTGGCTATGCACTGGTGAATCCGTCGAAGGCCCCGGCGGTGCAGCTGGGCGGCGGCACCGGTGGCGAGGTGATCACGCGCGGCGAGGGCTTTACCTGGTTCCTGGGCGTGCCGGTGGCGCTGATCGCGGGCACGATGCTGCTCTCGACACTGGGCATGGTGGGCACGCAAAACCTGACCATCGACAGCTTTACCGACATGGGCGAAACGGCGTCCCTGCGCACCAATGTGAGCCCCGAGTGCCAGGCGTCGATGATCGAGTTGCACGGGCAATCGGCCTGGGATGCGGCCGTGGCCGAGCAGGAGGCGATAGACGAGGCGGGCGGCGTCGAGCAGAGCGTGCGTCTGAGCCCCGAGGAGATCGAGCAGCTGCGCATTGACAAGATCGCCGATGCGGCCCCCATCGGGACCGGCGTGGCGACGATCATGGTCATGCTGGGCCTGACGCTGGCGGTTGCGCGCGGGGTGGCCCCGTCGGCCAATCCGGCACCGCTGTTGATCGGGGGGCTGGGCATCGTGCTGGGCCTTCTGGCGGATATCGTGCTTATCGCGCCGACAACATCGCCGGGGGTTACGGTGCTGATCCTCGCGCTGCCGCTGGCGCTGGCGCTTTATGGCTGTGCCCATGGCGCCGGGCGGATGGCGCAGAACGAGCTCATTCGCGTGGTCTTTCCGCCATTGGTGCTGATCGTGGCGGTGCTGGGCTCGATCCTCGGCGGGATCACCAATCCGACACCGGCGGCGGCGCTGGGGGCGGGCGGGGCGATCATGCTGGCGGCCTATCGCAAGCTGCGCGATCAGGACCGGTCGCCCCGGATCATCCTGTTTTCCACGCTTGCCGTGGTGGTGGCCATCCTGATCGGCATCAATTTCGACCTGCGGATCAACAACGAGGTGGTCAGTTTCGAGAACTGGGTGGCGTTCCTTGCGGCCTATGCGGCCTATCTCTATGCCGCCTTTGGCCTGCTCTTTGCCTGCTGGGTGCTGTTCACCGGCGGGGTGCTGACCCCGGTGGTGCGCGAGACCGCCAAGGTCACGAGCATGGTGTTCACCATCCTGATCGGCTCGCAATTGCTGAACCTCGTGGTGATCAGCTTTGGCGGCGAGCATTACATTCAGGAATTCCTCAAGAGCTTCGACAATGAGTTCAAGGTCTTCCTGATCGTGATGCTGGTGCTGTTCATCCTCGGCTTCGTGCTCGATTTCCTGGAGATCATCTATATCGTGATCCCGATTGTCGGACCGGTGATCTATGGCGGCAGTTTCGATCCCAAATGGGTGACGATCATGATCGCGGTGAACCTGCAGACGTCGTTCCTGACGCCGCCCTTCGGGTTTGCGCTATTCTATCTGCGGGGGGTCGCGCCAAAGGAGGTGACAACGGGGCATATCTATCGCGGGGTGTTGCCGTTCGTGCTTATCCAGGTGGCGGGGCTGGCGATCCTGTGGTTCTTCCCGGATATCGTGACGATCCTTCCGGCGCTGATGGCGAATTGAGGGGGTGGGGTGATTTTGGCTTGGAGTCAACATCGGATTGAAGAACCTGCGCGGAATCAAGGGCGAAGCCCGCCGCGCATCGCCGTGCCGCCCCCCGGCGCGGCGATTTGGCTGCAACCTGCTCTGCGATCTATTCTTTTTCGGACTTGGCTGGCATAAAGCACTGCCAAACTGACGTCCGATCGCCACACCGCGGCACGACGACACGCGGCTCATCGCAACGATAGGTCAAGGCCATGCCCAACGATCCCGGTGCCTCAGCCGCGCGGGTCGAGCAGCTTGGCGAGGATGCGATTGCGGGTGATCTGGCCGAGCAGTTTGCCGTTTTCCTCGACGCCCACCGGCGTGTCGTGCCCCTGCGCCTGTTCCATCACCTGCTGAATGGTCGCATCGGGCGGCACCGTTGACGTGGGCGTGCCGGTGGCCGCCTCCATCACGTCGCGCGCGCAGAGCACGCCCAACGGGTTCATATGGGCCACGAATTCGGCCACGTACTCGGTCGCCGGGTTGGTGAAGATCTCTTGCGGGGTGCCGCATTGCACGATGCGCCCGCCTTCCATGATGGCGATGCGATCGCCCAGCTTGAACGCCTCGTCGAGGTCGTGACTGACGAAGATGATCGTGCGTCCCAGCTTCTTTTGCAGGTCGATGAGTTCGTCCTGCAAGTGGTTGCGGATCAGCGGGTCGAGGGCCGAGAACGGCTCGTCCATCAGCAGGATCGGCGCGTCTGTGGCGAAGGCGCGGGCAAGGCCCACGCGCTGTTGCATGCCGCCCGACAATTCACCCACCTTGCGGTCGGCCCAGTCCGACAGGTTGACGAGGGCAAGCTGGTCGGTGACCCGCTGTGCGCGCTCGGATTTCGGGATGCCCGCGAGTTCGAGGCCAAGCCCCACGTTCTCGGCCACCGTGCGCCAGGGAAGCAGCCCGAATTGCTGGAACACCATGGCGATATGGTGCTGCCGCAAGCGCCGCAGCGTGGGGGCGTTGGCATGGGTCACGTCGACCATCTGCGTGCCGTCATGCACCTCGACCGTGCCGCGCGCCACCGGGTTGAGCCCGTTGACCGCGCGCAACAGCGTGGACTTGCCCGAGCCCGACAGGCCCATCAGCACGAGGATCTCGCCGGGGGCCACCGACAGATCGCAGTCATGCACGCCCAGAACCTGGCCCGTGGCGTGCTGGATCTCGGGGCGCGATTGCCCGGCGTCCATCAGCGGCAGGGCGGTCTCGGGCGCGTCGCCGAAGACGATGGACACGGATTTGAAATGGACGCTGGCCTCGGTCATTTGCGGCCCTCCATGCGCAGCATCCGGTCGAGCACGATGGCGACGACGACGATCATCAGGCCAGACTCGAACCCGAGCGCGATATTCACGGTATTGATCGCGCGCAGCACCGGCACGCCGAGACCGTCCGCGCCCACCAGCGCGCCGATCACCACCATCGAGAGCGACAGCATGATGGTCTGGTTGAGCCCCGCCATGATCTGCGGCAGGGCGTAGGGCAATTCGACCTTCCACAGGGTCTGCCGGTTGGTGGCTCCGAACGCCTGTGCCGCCTCCAGCAGCGGCTGCGGCGTATTGGAGATGCCCAGATGCGTCAGGCGGATGGGGGCGGGGACCACGAAGATCACCGTGGCAATCAGCCCCGGCACCATGCCGATGCCGAAGAACACGATGGCCGGGATCAGGTAGACGAAGGGCGGCAGCGTCTGCATCAGGTCGAGTACCGGGCGCATCCCGTCATAGAGCCGGGGCCGGTGGGCCGCCGCAATGCCGATGGGCACGCCCATGGCCATGCAGAAGATGCAGGAGGACAGTACCAGCGTAAGGCTTTCGGTGGTTTCCTCCCAATAGCCCTGATTGAGGATGAAGAGAAAGCCGAGGGCCACGAAAAGGCAGGTCTTCCAGTTGCGCTGAAGCGCCCATGTGAGGCCGACGAACACCGCGATGATCACCAGCGGATGCGGGGATTGCAGGACCCAGAGGAACGCGTCGATCAGCGCTTCCATGAGCACGGCCAGCGCATCGAAAAACCCGGCGGCATTGTCTTGCAGCCAGAGGAAGAAATCCTCGGCCCATGTCCCCACGGGGATCTTGTGATCGCTCAGCCACTCCATCAGTTCGCCTTGTTCAGTGGATTCCAGTTGGTGTGCCGCTCGGATAGGATAGCTGCGTGTTCGATCATGACGCGCACGGTCTTGGAGGTGAGTTCGGCGTCTTGCGAGTTGGCCTCAAACCTCATCACGGCCTCGGTGCAGGTTTCGAGCATGACAGGCTCGTTTTTGTCGAGACGTTCCAGTAGTAGGCTGTTGACCCAAATCGACGTTTTTTGGCTAGCGCCGGGGGTGCGGTAATTCTGCATCCGGCGGCGTAGGTTTAGGGTTTCGCCTACATAGACGGATCGGCTGATCGGGAGCCTGATACGGTAGATTCCGGCGCATTCTGGCAATCGCGGAAAGCGCAGGGCTGAGGCTTGCAGGGTAATTTCACCCACGCTTTGCCAATAAAACTCGACGCTCAGGCGCGTCGGCGCAACGGCAAGGGTCGCGACGCCCGGCGGCACCGCCGGGCAGCCCCCGACCGCCCCCCAGGGCGGGGGCTTCTCCCCCGCCCGCGGTCGGGGGCTGCCCTCGGGGACATATTTTGACGTTTTGGGATGATTGGCAATTGCGCCGAAAGAGGGCTTGACCCTTTGGATGAGGCCGTCTTCGGCAAGTTTGCGGCAGCGTGCGTTTACTTGTTGGTGACGCGATTTTGGCCCCGGGATCATGCCTGCGATCTCGGCATCGGTGATCCCGGGCCTTTCCTGTATCAGGGTGAGGATGTCATCCCTGAGCGTCATCTTCACAGCCCCAACTCACCCTTGACCGCCGCCATCGCGTCGTCGCCACCTTGGGTGGTGACGCCGTCGAGCCAGCCGTCGAGTACACCAGGATTGGCCTTGAGCCATGCGGTGGCCGCCTCTCCGGGGTCGGTGCCATCGTCAAGGATCGCGGCCATGATCTCGTTTTCCATCGCCAGCGTGAACGAGAGGTTCTCCAGCAGTTTGCCGACGTTCGGGCATTCCCCGACATAGCCCGCGCGGGTGTTGGTGTAGACCGTGGCGCCACCGAGATCAGGGCCGAACCAGTCGTCGCCGCCGGTCAGGTAGGTCATGTCGTGATTGGCGTTCATCGGGTGCGGTTCCCAGCCGAGGAACACGATCGGCTCTTCACGGCGGTCAGCGCGGCTGACCTGCGCCAGCATGCCCTGCTCGGAGCTTTCCTTGACGTCGAAGTCCGAGAGTCCAAAAGCATCGGCCTCGATCATGTCGAGGATCAGGCGGTTGCCGTCATTGCCGGGCTCGATGCCGTAGATCGTCTCGTCGAGCGCGTCGGCATGCTCGGCTATGGTGCCGAAGGAGGTGATGCCGAGGTCGGCCCCGGCGGCATTGGTGGCGAGCGTGTATTTCGCGCCTTCGAGGTTGGCGCGTACGGTTTCGACGGTGCCGGCCTCGCGGTAGGGGGCGATATCGCCCTCCATCGTGGGCATCCAGTTGCCCAGGAACACGTCGATATCGCCTGCCGCGAGCGAGGTATAGGTGACCGGCACCGACAGCACCTTGGTCTCGGTCTCATAGCCCAGAGCTTCGAGCACCACGGTGGTCGCGGCGGTGGTGGCGGTGATGTCGGTCCAGCCCACGTCTGAGAAGGTGACGCTCTCGCAATTGGCAAGCGCGGGGCCTGCGGCGGTGGCGAGCGCGAGGGCGGAAAGGGTGGTCTTGAGGGTCATCATGTCTCTCCCGTTATCGGTGGTGCGGGCGCATGGCCCGCTTGGCCAAGGGCCCGGAGGTTGATACCCCCGGGCCCCGGCATGTCTGTCAGGCGGTCAGGGTCAGGCCATCCACCAGCGCTCGATCCAGCGCTGGCCGTCGACATCCCAGTTGGAGCCCATCACGTCGGAATGCCCGACCTTGGTCGAGTTGCCGAAGACGTAATTGGCGAACATCGGGACGATGACGCCGCCCTCGTTGCTGACCAGGGCCTGCATCTCGAAATACATCTCGCGGCGCTTGGCCTCGTCGAGTTCCGAGCGCGCCTTGAGCATCAGCTCGTCGAAGCGGTCGTTGCACCAGAAGCTGTCATTCCACGACGCGCCGCACTTATAGGCGGTCGAGAACATCTGGTCCTCGACCGAGCGGCCCGACCAGTAGACGGCGCAGAACGGCTTTTTCATCCAGACGTCGGACCAGTAGCCGTCATTGGGCTCGCGTACCGGCGTCAGGTTGATGCCCGCCTCGGAGGCGGAGCTTTGATAGAGCACGGCCGCGTCCACGGCCCCGACAAAGGCCGCATCGGCCGCCGAGAGCGAGACATCGACGCTGTCGACCCCGGCCTTCTTGAGGTGGAATTTCGCCTTGTCGGGATCGTAGGCTTTCTGCTCCAACTCGGTATTGTAAAAGCGCTGGCCCTGACCGATCGGGTGGTCATTGCCGACCGAGCCGTAGCCGAACAGGATCTTGTCCACGAGTTCCTGGCGGTTGATGCCGTATTTAAGCGCAAGGCGCACGTTGACGTCATCATAGGGCGCGGCGCGGGTATCCATCGCGAAGGTGTAATGCTGCGTGCCCGCGACCGAGTTGATCTGGATGTCGGGGCGGCGCGCCAACAGGCCCACGGTCTTGAGGTCGAGCCGGTCGGCCACGTCCACATCGCCCGAGACGAGTGCGGATGTGCGGGCGTTCTGATCGACGACGGCCAGAACCTCGGCGCTGTCGAACCAGGCCACGTCATCGCGCCAGTGGCCCTCGTGGCGTTCCACTGCGAAGGATACGCCCGGGCTGAAATCCTTGAGCTTGTAGCTGCCGCAGCCATCGCCAGAGCGCCAGTCGATGCCGTCGCCATCTGCCTTGCAGATCACCAGGTGATAGTCGCTGAGGATGAACGGAAAGTCGGCATTGCCGCCATCGAGGGTAAAGACGACGGTGTCATTGCCCTCGGTTGCGATGTCCTGAATGGGCGCCACGATCGGCCCGGCGGCCGAAGTCGAATCCTCGCCCCGGTGATGGTTGAGCGAATTGACCACATCGGCGAGATCGAGTTCCTTGCCGGAGTGGAACGTCACCCCCTTGCGGATCTTGAAGCGCCAGACCGAGGCATCGTCGGAGGCCTCCCAGCTTTCGGCCAGTTCGGGCTTGAGCGAGCCGTCGGCGGCAACCTCTGTCAGGCGGCCATGAATGGCGAAGGACATCGAGGTGGTAAAGCTGTTTTCATAGGTCGCCGGGTTCAGCGTGTCGGTGGTCTGGCCGTGGCCGATGGCGGCGCGCAGGTGGCCGCCGCGCTTGGGCTGGGCGCGCGCGCTCAGCGGCAGGCCCGCGACAAGTGCCGCACCGGCGGTCGTGGCCATGAAGCCGCGACGATTCATGCGGCCGGAATTGAGGATGGTCATCTTGGTGGTCTCCCTTCGAGTTATTCATCCTGACCTTGCTCTGCGGGCGGTCGGCCTAGTGGCCCACGCGCCGCGGCGGTCAGTTGCGATAAGAATAGGCTAATATGACGGCGCAGTGAAATACAACGTCGTTATCTGTCCCTGTCGGTCGGTGCGTCCCCTTGTTTTCTTGATTGACGAGTCAATTAAACACGATTACGCCGGTCAGGCAAGCACGCAAGCGGAGGGGCGAATGCCCAAGATTGGAATGGAGCCCATCAGGCGCAGTGCGCTGGTCGAGGCGACGATCCACGAGATCGGCGCGCGCGGTTCGCTCGATGTGACGGTGGCGCAGATCGCCAAGCGGGCGGGCATGTCCTCGGCCTTGGCGCATCACTATTTCGGCTCCAAGGAGCAGATTTTCGTGGCCGCGATGCGCCATATTCTGACGCTATACGGGGCCGAGGTGCGCGGCGCGCTGATCATGGCCAGGACCCCGCGAGAGCGGGTCGAGGCGATCATTCGCGCCAGTTTCACCCCGGCGCAGTTCCGGCCCGAGATGGTCTCGGCCTGGCTCAATTTCTACGTGCAGGCGCAGCGCTCTGACGACGCCCGGCGGCTCTTGCATATCTATCAGCGGCGGTTGCGCTCGAACCTCTATCACGCGTTTCGCCAGATCACACAGACCGAGGCGCAGACCCTGACGCGCGGCTTGGCCGCGATGATCGACGGGCTCTATATCCGCCAGGCGCTTGGCGAGGGTGAAACCGCACCGGGGCCCGCCATCGACGTGCTGCTGCGCTATCTCGGCACCTCTCTCCAGCAATCCAAGGAGCCGACATGACCGCCCCGAACATCCTGATTTTCATGGTCGATCAGCTCAACGGCACGCTGTTTCCCGACGGCCCCGCGGACTGGCTGCATGCGCCCAACCTCAAACGTCTGGCGGCGCGCTCCACCCGCTTTGCCAATGCCTACACGGCCTCGCCGCTCTGCGCGCCGGGGCGGGCGAGTTTCATGTCGGGGCTGCTGCCGTCGCGCAGCCGTGTCTATGACAATGCCGCCGAGTTCTCGGCGGATATTCCGACCTATGCCCACCACCTGCGCCGCGCGGGCTATCAGACCTGCCTGAGCGGAAAGATGCATTTCGTCGGCCCCGATCAGCTGCACGGCTTCGAGGAGCGGCTGACCACGGATATCTACCCTGCCGATTTCGGCTGGACGCCGGATTATCGCAAGCCCGGCGAGCGGATCGACTGGTGGTATCACAATCTCGGCTCGGTCACCGGCAGCGGCGTCGCCGAGATTTCCAACCAGATGGAATACGATGACGAGGTGGCCTACAACGCCACCCGCAAGGTCTACGACCTCGCACGCGGGAAAGACGCGCGGCCCTGGTGCCTGACGGTCAGCTTCACCCATCCGCATGATCCCTACGTGGCGCGGCGCAAGTACTGGGATCTCTACGAGGAATGCGAGCATCTTCTGCCGCAGGTTCCGGCGATGGAATACGAGGATCACGACGCGCATTCGAAGCGTATCTTCGATGCCAATGACTGGCGCTCGTTTGACATCTCGGAAGAGGATATCCGCCGCTCCCGCCGCGCCTATTTCGCCAATATCTCTTATCTCGACGACAAGATCGGCGAGGTGATGGAGGCGCTGGAAGCCACCCGGCAGGAGGCTGTGATCCTCTTCGTGTCGGATCACGGCGACATGCTGGGCGAGCGCGGGCTGTGGTTCAAGATGTCCTTCTACGAGGGCTCGGCGCGCGTGCCGCTGATGATCAGCGCGCCGGACATGACGCTGGGCCTTGTGACCGACCCGGTGAGCAATATCGACGTCTGCCCCACCCTGTGCGATCTGGCAGGGGCCGACATGTCCGAGGTCATGCCATGGACCGAGGGCCAGAGCCTCGTGCCGCTGGGGCAGGGCGCGCGCCGCGACGCGCCGGTGGCGATGGAATACGCCGCCGAGGCGTCCTACGCGCCGCTTGTCTCGCTGCGCTATGGCAAGTGGAAATACACCCGCTGCGTGCTCGACCCCGATCAGCTTTTCGATCTGGAGGCCGACCCGCATGAATTGACCAACCTCGCCGACGATTCCGCCCATGCCGGGACGCTGGCGCAGTTGCAGGCCAAGGCCGCCGCGCGCTGGGATCTCGATGCCTTCGATGCGCAGGTCCGCGAGAGCCAGGCCCGCCGCTGGGTGGTCTACGAGGCCCTGCGCCAGGGCGGCTATTACCCCTGGGATTACCAGCCGCTGCAACAGGCGTCCGAGCGCTACATGCGCAACCACATGGATCTCAACGTGGTTGAGAAAAACGCCCGCTTTCCGAGAGGCGAATGATGGCTTCATCTTGCCATAAATACTCAAATACTCACCCCGGCCACGAAGGGCACCGCTGATGGAGGCCGATTACGTCATCGTCGGCGCCGGTAGCGCGGGCTGCGCCATGGCCTACCGTCTGGCCGAGGCGGGCAAATCCGTGCTTGTGATCGAGCATGGCGGCACCGATGCGGGCCCCTTCATCCAGATGCCAGGCGCGCTCAGCTACCCGATGAATATGAAGCGTTACGACTGGGGCTACCGCACCGAGCCCGAGCCGCATCTGAACGGGCGGCGGCTGGCCTGTCCGCGCGGCAAGGTGATCGGCGGGTCGAGCAGCATCAACGGCATGGTCTATGTGCGCGGCCATGCCCATGATTACGACCATTGGCGCGATCAGGGCTGCGACGGCTGGGGCTATGCCGATGTGCTGCCCTATTTCAAGCGCATGGAGAATTGGGACGATAGCGGCCATGGCGGCGATGCCGACTGGCGCGGCAGCGACGGCCCGCTGCATGTCAGCCGTGGCAAGCGTGACAACCCGCTGGTGCGCGCCTTTGTCGAGGCGGGGGTGCAGGCGGGGTATGAGCGCACCGACGACTATAACGGCGAAAAGCAGGAGGGCTTCGGCCCCTTTGAGATGTCGGTTTATAAGGGCCAGCGGTGGTCGGCGGCCAACGCCTATCTGCGCCCCGCTCTGAGGCTTGAGAATTGCGATCTGCTGCGCGGTCTGGTGCAGCGCGTGGTGATCGAAGAGGGCCGCGCGACCGGCGTCGAGGTGCTGCGCGGGGGGCGGACCGAGGTCGTGCGCGCCCGCGAGGAGGTGATCCTTGCGGCCTCCTCGATCAACTCGCCGAAACTCCTGATGCTCTCGGGCGTCGGTCCGGCGGCGCATCTCGCGGAACACGGCATAAAGGTACAGGCCGACCGCCCCGGCGTGGGCGCGAACCTGCAGGACCATCTGGAGCTTTACATCCAGATGGCCGCGAGCCAGCCGGTCAGCCTCTACAAATACTGGAACCTTGTCGGCAAGGGTTGGGTGGGGCTGCAATGGCTGTTGGGAAAGCAGGGGCCGGGGGCGTCGAACCAGTTTGAAAGCTGCGGTTTCATTCGCTCGGCGGCGGGCGTCGATTTCCCCGATATCCAGTTCCATTTTCTGCCCATTGCGGTGCGCTATGACGGCAAGGCTGCGGCCGAGGGGCACGGGTTTCAGGCCCATGTCGGGCCGATGCGCAGCGCCTCACGCGGCGCGGTGACCCTGCGCAGTGCCGATCCTTCTGATGATCCGGTGATCCGCTTCAACTACATGAGCGAGGACAGCGACTGGGTCGATTTCCGGCGCTGCATCCGGCTCACGCGCGAGATCTTCGAGCAGGCGGCGTTTGCGCCCTATGTGCGCCATGAAATCCAGCCGGGCGCGGCGGTGCAGAGCGACGACGCCCTCGATGATTTCATCCGCGAACATGCCGAAAGCGCCTATCACCCCTGCGGCACCTGCAAGATGGGGCGCGCGGATGATCCGGAGGCGGTGGTCGACCCAAAAGGCCGGGTGATCGGGGTCGATGGCTTGCGCGTGGCCGATTCGAGCATCTTCCCGCGCATCACCAACGGCAATCTCAACGCGCCCTCGATCATGGCGGGCGAGAAGATCGCCGATGCCGTGCTAGGCCGTCGCCTTCCGCCCGACAACGCCGCGCCCTGGGTGCATCCTGATTGGCAGATCGCGCAGCGCTGAGCGTGCGTTAACCTTTTGTTCACCTTTCGTCTTGAAAGGCAGCAGGACCTGCGCCCATAAGGGGGCATGTTAAGGATTTCTTTACTCATCGTTCTTAGTCTGTTCCCTGTGGCGTCCACGGCGCAGGGGTTCGGCGGGCCCGTGCGGGTGGTAGATGGCGATACGCTCGATGTGGGCGCGGTGCGGGTGCGGCTGCACGGCATCGACGCACCGGAACTGGGGCAGATCTGCACCAATCCCGACGGTGCGACCTGGGATTGCGGCACCTGGGTCGCCGATCAGGTGCGCGCGCGGATCGCCACCCGCGACGCGCGCTGCGAGACGGTGGACACTGATCGCTATGGGCGCACCGTGGCCACCTGCAGGGTGGCGGGGCAGGATGTCGGGCGGATGCTGGTGACGGACGGGCTGGCGCTCGCCTATCGCAAGTATTCGATGGCCTATGACCTCGATGAAAAATCGGCGGTCGTGGCCGGGCGCGGCTTGCACGGGCATCTCATGGCCCGCCCCGAGGATCACCGCCGCGCCGTGCGCGAGGAGCGGGCGCAGCAGAATGCCGCGCCGAATGCCGATTGCCCGATCAAGGGCAACGTCAGTTCCAAGGGGCGGCGCATCTACCACATGCCGGGGCAGGCCGATTACGCGCGCACCGTGATCCGGCCCGCGACCGGCGAGCGCTGGTTCTGCGACGAGGCCGCGGCCCGGGCGGCGGGCTGGCGCCGGGCCAAACGCTAGCCTGCAGGGGCAGGCTGCGCCGCGCGCCAAGGAATGACCGCTGCGGCGGATTTCTTGATCCGGATCAAGGCTTGCCGCTTGTGTGGCGTCTAGGCTCCGAGTCGAACGACACAGAAGGAGCAACGCGCGATGTCCCACACCCCCCATGAGCTGCATGAGGAATTTCCCGATCTGGCCGAGAAGATCAGCGAGATGAAACAGTCCGACGCGCATTTCGCCCGGCTGGCGGATGAATATCACGAGATCAACCGCCGGGTTCACCGCGCCGAGACCCTCGTCTCGCCGGTGGAAGAGCTGACTGAGGTGGAAATGCGCAAACAGCGCGCGGTGCTCAAGGATGAAATCTATCGCATGCTGACCGCCTGAACGGCCGGAGCAGGCACGGCCAAAGGGGCCGGGGGGACGTGTCCCGCCCGGCCCTTCGGTCGTCCGGAGCGTAAAAATTCTTGCAATGTGGCGCGGGGTTTTCCACCATGGACGGGTTGATCGAACGCCTTTCATCAGCCCATTCATTCGCCACGAGTGCCACAATGTCACAGATTCTCGCGCTGCACGCCTTGGACCCGATGGGCCATGTCGGTGCCGTGGCATGAGCGTCGCGCTCGCCCTGATCGCGCTCGCGCTCTTTCAGATCAAGCATTATCTGGCGGATTTCCAATGGCAAAACGGCTGGATGATCGCGGGCAAGGCGCGGTATGGCCATCCGGGCGGCGTGGCGCATGCCGGGCTGCATGCGCTCTTGTCGCTGCCGATCCTTCTCTTCGTGACAGGCGGTTGGAGCGGGACAGTCGCGGGGGTGCTGATCGCGGAAGGGCTGGTTCATTACCATATCGACTGGCTCAAGCTGCGCCTCGGTGCGGCGCGCGACATCGGACCTGACGACCGGGAATTCTGGCATCTTGTGGGGCTCGACCAGATGGCGCATCAGATGACCTATCTGGGTGTGCTCGCGGTGCTGGCCATCCAGGGGTGATCCGGCAGGGAAAAGCCCCCGACCGAACCGGCAACACGCTTGGACACGGTCTTGGGTTCGATCGAGGGCATCAGTTGGTCATAAAAATGACTGCTTACAATCAAGAGGACAGGTGACGGAAAAAACTGCACGCCACCCTCGGAAACCGGTGCCAGAGGGCCACTCACTACCCAGCCCCTCCGGGTGCCCGCACCGCACGGGAGTCTCGACGATGCGTTCCGGACGTTGATCAGCATACACTCACTGCGCTGATCCGGTGTCGATCGGGACCAACTCGTGATCGCCACCTGCCCGCCGAAGGGGTAAACCCCGATTTCCTGAATCCACTATGCGACGGGCGCGCTCACGCCGCTGTGATCCGCTTCACAGGTTGGGCGTGTTTTTTATGATTTCGGCGGGGTGGCACAGGCGAATGACGCCTGTCTCGATTTCAATGTCCCCCTGATCCTGCAGCAATTTCAATTGCTTGTTGACGGCTTCGCGGGTCACGCCCAGCATTTCGGCGAGCGCGGTTTGCGAAAACTTTCGCCCCAGGCTCAGACCTTCGGGGCGCAAGTCGCCATGTTGCAGGCCAAGTTCCGTCAGCTTTTGCAAGAGCCGGCGTTGCAGGTTGTCAAAGGCAAATCGGTGCAGGCTGTCATTCGATTGCCGCAGGCGCCGCGACAGAAAGGCGATGAGATGCCGCGCGAGCGCGGGTTCCTCTGCCAGAAGCGCGACCATGGTCCCGGTCCCGACATGCAAAAGCACCGAATCCTCCAGGGCGGTGACCGTCGCCGAGCGGGGATCGGGCGTCACGAGGGTCATTTCGCCCAGCGGTGCACCATGTTCGGGCAGCGCCAGCACGAGCGTGTTGCCGTCAGCATCGGTGATGCTGACCTGAACCAGCCCGCTGCACAGCACATAGAGCCCGTCCGAGGGATCGCCTTCGTGAAAGAGCGCCTCGCCCTTGGCGAGTGCAACGCCGCGCGTCCACGTCGCCATGCGGGTGATCACCTCGGGTTCCAGCCCGTCGAACAGCGGGCAGGCCCGCAGGAACCGCTCCTTCTGGGACGCGGCGATTTTCATGGTGCAGTCCGTCTGAACATGCGCGCGACGATACAGACCGCGCGACCGGGTTCAAGGTGAAATGACCGGCACGCGGCCGCTGATCGGCGAGAAATCCGGAAGGGGGCACGGTTGACCGCCCGGATCGTGCCGTCGCGCGCGGTCCGAGTCCTGTGTCGTCACTCCGTCTCGGTTACCCGGTATTGCGCCTTTGCCAGCCACTCTGGGCTGACCTCGACCCCCCAGCCGGGGGCGTCGGTCACCGTGGCGTGCCCGTCCTCGATCCGGTAGGGGTCAGAGGTGAAAAGACCCTGTTGCCAGGGGTAGTAGTCCAGCCCCTCGATCGAAAATTCCAGATACTTCCCGGCATTCGGGATCGCCCGCAGCAGGTGCATCGTGAACAGCGTCACCATCGACAGGTTGGCCGCGTGCGGCGTCACCGGCAGGCCCGCAGCCTCGGCCATGCGGGCCACGCGCAGGGTGCGCGACAAGCCGCCCAGATAGCAGATATCGGGCTGGATCACATCGACGACGCGGTCGCCGATCATGGTCTGCCAGCGTTCCATCATGCAATCCTGCTCGCCACCGGTGATGTCGATCCCGAGCGCGTCGGTCACTTCCTTCGTCTGCGCGAATTCCCAATAGGGGCAGGGTTCCTCGTAATGTGAGATGCCGTTGTCCTGCAGCATCCGCCCGACCTCGATGGCGCGGGCGGGGGAGTAACAGGAATTGGCATCGACCAGCAGGGCCACGTCGTCGCCCATGGCGCGGCGCATGGTGGGCACGATCTCTTCGGTGCGGCCGGGCCATTCGTCGCGGTCGCGCCCGACCTCTGCGCCGATGCGGAACTTGAAGGCGTCAAACCCGTGCGTGTCGCGCAGCCGCAGCAGGCGCGTGGCCTCATTCTTTGGCGTGATATCGCGCTTCATCGACGAGCCATAGGCCCGGACCGGACCCGGCGTGCCGCCGATCAGTGCGCAGACCGGCTTGCCCTCGCGCCGCCCGCGCATGTCCCAAACGGCCGTGTCCACCCCGCCCATGGCCCGGCGCAGGTAGGCACCGGGGAATTTGTGCTCGCGGTCGCGCACGAGGTCGAGCATCGCGTCGATGTCATCGCAGCCGAGCCCGAGCACATGCGGCGCGACCTGCCGGTGCAGCACCTGCGCGGTGATATCGGCGCAGTAGGGGGCGACTTGCCCCCAGCCCTGCGCCCCGTCTTCGGCGGTCGCCCGGACGAAACAGACGAATTCGTTGGAAAAAGTTTCGAGTTTGACGAGTTTCATGAGGCTTCACCGGTGTTTGCCGACCGAGACGGGCGGGTCCTGAAAACGCTGGCGAAAAAACGGAATGCCAGATATATCCATTTCCACATTTTCCCCAGACCAATTGACGGGAGGCGACCGTGAAACATGCCGCTGGCGCCTTGTTGTCCTCGATCCGGCTGGACCGTTCGCTGCGGCGCAGCGTCAGCGTGCAGCTTTATATGGTGCTGCGCGACATGATCCTGTCGGGCGCGCTGAGGGCTGCGGATCGGTTGCCCGCGACCCGGACCCTGGCCAAGGAAATCGGGGTGTCGCGCACCACGGTCATCGACGCGATTGACAGGCTGGTCGCCGAAGGCATGCTGGTGTCGCGCATCGGGGCAGGCACCTTCGTCAGCGAGACGCTGGACAGTCAGACGCTGACCGCCGCGCCCCGACAGGGGGCGGAGGCCGGCGGGCAGAAACCGCGGGTGTCCCATGTCATCAGCCAGGCCCAGAACAGCTATGCGCAACGCGCGTGGCTGCCGCACAAGCCGCGCGCCTTCGTCACCGCGCTGCCTGCGCTCGACGCCTTTCCGATGGCGCATTGGGCGCGGCTGTCGGCGCGGCATTTGCGGGGCGGGCGCGGTGATGTGATGGGCTATGGCCAGCCCAAGGGGCTCGACGCGCTTCGGCGGGCGATCGCCACGCATCTTGGGGCGCTCAAGGGGATAAAATGTCACCCGGAGCAGGTGTTCATCACCTCCGGCGCGCAACATGCCTTTTCGCTGATCGGGCGGCTCTTGCTCAATCCCGGTGATCGGGTCTGGATGGAGAACCCCGGTGCCTCGGGGGCGCGCAACGCGTTTCTGTCGGAAGGTGCCGAACTGGTCCCGGTGGAGGTCGACGACCAGGGCTTGGTCGTGTCGGACGGGTTGGCCAAGGCACCGCATTTCCGATTGGCATTTGTCACGCCATCGCATCAGCAACCGCTTGGCCATGTCATGTCATTGCCCCGCAGGCTGGAACTGTTGCAGGCGGCGGAACAGGCGCAGGCGCTGATCATCGAGGACGATTACGACGGTGAATTCTATTATGGCAATACGCCGCGCCCCGCGCTGCGCAGTATCGATTCGACCGGGCGGGTGATCTATGTCGGCACCTTTTCCAAGTCGCTGTTTCCGTCGCTGCGTCTGGGATTCGCCCTGGTGCCCGAGCGCATGGTCGAGGCGTTCGAGCGGATGTTCGACACATGGGCCAGCGGGCCGTCCACCGCGACACAGGCGATTGTTGCGGAGTTCATGGACGAGGGCCATTTCGCGACGCATATCCGCCTGATGCGGCAGCTTTACAAGGCGCGCTACGAGGCTCTGCAGGACGCCGCGCGCAGCTTGCCCGACACCATTCGCCTGCAGGAAACGACCAGCGGCTTTCATACCCCTGCGTTTTTCGACAGGCGGGTGGACGAAGCCGAGGTGGTGGCGCAGGCGGCGGCACAGGGGGTGACGCTTGCTCCGCTGGGCCGCTACTGCCTGTCGGCGATCCCGCAAACCGGCCTTGTCTTCGGATTTGGCTGTACCACCCCCGAGGATATCGCGCGCGGTATCGGCGTTCTGCGCGATCTGCCGGTTCTGCGCTAGGCAGGCAGGCCGGATTGGTCTGAAAAGTTTTGTCATATTGGATATGAAGCGCGGGCCAATCTTGGCCTAGCGTTCCAACCTGAGCCTGCGGACGGGGGATGTCCCGCCGGGGCCGAAGGAGCGCCGAGTTCAAACGCATGCAACTGTCAGATATCAGGCAAAGCCCGTATTGGCATGATCAGATCGGCGCGCCGCCGACGCTGCCGACCGGGCTGCCGAAGACGGTCGATGTCCTGATCGTCGGGGCGGGCTATACCGGGTTGAGTGCAGCGATCACGACGGCGCGCGGCGGGCGCTCGACGCTTGTGCTGGAGGCCGAAGATCCCGGCTATGGATGCAGCACCCGCAACGGCGGGCAGATCAGCACCAGCGTCAAGCCCTCGCTGGACAAGTTGGCCGCGAAATTCGGCGCGGAGCGCGCAAGAGGCATCCGTATGGAGGGGGCCAAGGCACTGACATGGATCGGCGATTTTATCGCGGATGAGGGGCTGGACTGCGATTTTCGCCGGGTCGGACGGTTTCATGCCGCGCACACGCCGCAGCATTACGAGGACCTTGTTCGCGACGCCGAGAAAATGCGCCAGCGCGAGAATATCGAAAGCTTTGCCGTGCCGCGCCATGAGCAGCGTAGCCAGTTGGGCACCGATGCCTATTTCGGGGGCGTCGTGTTTTCGGCGCATTGCTCGGTTCATCCGGGCAAGTTTCACCGTGAATTGCTGCGCCTTTGCCTTGCGGAGGGGGTGCAGGTGGTCGGCCAATGCCGGGTGACGCGGATCGCGCGCACCGCGTCGGGGTTCCGGGTGGAAACCGCCAAGGGACCGGTCGAGGCCCGGGATGTGATCGTCGCCACCAACGGATATACCACCTCGCTGACGCCGTGGCTGCAACGCCGCGTGATCCCCATCGGCAGCTATATCATCGCCACCGAGGAATTGCCCGAGGCCACCATCGACACGCTCTTTCCCGGCGACCGCATCGCCAGCGACACCTGCAAGGTGGTCTATTACTACCGCGCCTCGCCCGACCGGCGGCGCGTGCTCTTCGGCGGGCGGGTATCGGCCTCCGAGACGACGCCGCTGGCCGGTGCCGCCCGGCTGCGGCAGGACATGTGCCGCATCTTCCCCGAACTGGAGGGCGTCGGGCTGTCGCATGCCTGGAGCGGGACCGTCGCTTACAGTTTCGACGAACTGGCCCATACCGGCGTGCATGACGGCGTGCATTACGCGATGGGGTATTGCGGCTCGGGCGTGTCGATGGCGCCCTATCTGGGAATGCGGGCCGGGCAGAAGGTGCTGGGCCTGCAAGAGGGCGTCACGGCCTTCGACGGTCTGCCGTTTCCGACGCGCCCGCTCTACCAGGGCAAGCCATGGTTTCTGCCTGCCGCGGTGGCCTGGTATCGCTGGAACGACCAACGACAGTTTCGCAAGGCAATAGGTATGAGTTGACGGCCCGGGCAGGGCGCGCAGAGCCGCGTTTGCACCGGTATTAACGGATCGAAACCAAGGTTAAGAAATCGAAATTTCATTTGCTCCGATCGTGCCAGCACAATTGTGACAGATGGATGTAGAGACGGTGCCTTGCCTGCCCTGTGACTGATGGGCAAACGGCAAGCCCGGGAGACCCATAAAAACCATAAGGCCATAAAAACCATAAGGGAGGAAAATTGATGAAAACGAAAACAATCCTGACACTCTCCGCCGCACTCATGGCGACCACCGCGATGGCGGCGGACAAGAGCGTGACCATCGCATCCTGGGGCGGCTCCTATCAGGAGGCGCAGAGCAAGGCGCTGTTCGAACCCGCCGCCGCCAATACCGGCATCGAGGTCAAGCAGGAAACCTATGGCGGCATGTCGGACGTGCGGCTTCAGGTGCAGACCGGGCAGGTGACGCTCGATATCGTGGCCAGCGGCTCTGGCTCGGCGGCGCGTGCGGCGGCCGAGGGGCTGCTGGAGAAACTCGATTACAGCGTGATTGACGTCTCGACCTTCTATCCCTCGCTCTATAGCGATTACTGTGTCGGCGGCGATGTGTTCTCGACGGTCTATGCCTGGAACACCAATACCTACGGCGAGGACGGGCCGCAAAGCTGGGCGGATTTCTGGGATGTCGAGAAATTCCCCGGCAGTCGCGCCTATCGCGGCAGCGTGGCGGGTGCGCTGGAACCGGCACTGATGGCCGATGGTGTGGCCCCCGAGGATGTCTACGCTATGCTCGACAGTGAAGAGGGCATCGAGCGTGCGATCGACAAGATCCGCGAACTCAAGCCGAATATCTCGGTCTTCTGGTCCTCGGGCGCGCAGCACGCGCAGTTGATGAAGGATGGCGAGGTCGACATGGCCACAGGCTGGAATGGCCGGTTCGACAATGCGCGGGCGGACGGTGGCAAGGTGGCCTATTCCTTCAATCAGGCGCTGCTGGATTACGATTGCTTTGGTATTCCGAAAGGGGCGCCCAACAAGGATACGGCGATGGAATTCCTCGCGGAGATTTCCAAGGCCGAGTATCAGGACGACCTGCCGAAATACATCACCTATGGCCCGACCAACAAGGCCGCCTACGACACCGGAGAGATCACCGCCGAGGTGGCGGCGGGGCTGCCCTCGTCGCCCGATAACGCGGCGTTGCAGCTGCCGATTTCGCTGGACTGGTATGCCAAGTGGGAAACCATCGCCGCCGAGATGTACCAGGAGATGCTGACCGAGTAAGACGGTCCATCCGATGAAATCCGAAAGCGGGCGCTGCGGCGCCCGCTGGTTTCCCGAACGAAGATTGCGAGGGTTTGCCGTGACGTCCCGAAACTCCGACGCGTTGCCGATCTCGATCCGGAACGTCACCAAGACCTATGGAGCCGTCCACGCGTTGAACGATGTATCGCTCGAGGTTGAAAGCGGTGAATTTCTGACCCTGCTTGGCCCCTCGGGGTCGGGCAAGACCACGCTCCTGATGGTGCTCGCGGGGTTTACCCGGCCCGATTGCGGCAGTCTGAAATTCGGCGATCGCGAGGTGATCCGCACCCCGCCGCATCTGCGCGACGTGGGCATGACCTTTCAAAGCTACGCCCTTTTTCCGCATATGACGGTGGCGGGCAATGTTGGCTATCCGCTGAAACTGCGCAAGGTGTCCAAGCCCGATATCGCCGCCCGCGTCGAGGCCGCGCTGGACACCGTGCAACTGGGCGGCTTTGGCGACCGGCGTATCGACCAGCTTTCGGGGGGGCAGCGCCAGCGTGTCGCGGTGGCTCGTGCCATCGTGTTCGAGCCGCGCATCCTGTTGATGGACGAGCCGCTCTCGGCGCTCGACAAGAAACTGCGCGATCAGATGCAGATCGAACTGCGCCATCTGCATGAAAAACTGGGGATGACCACGGTCTATGTCACCCATGACCAGCGCGAGGCGCTGACCATGTCGGACCGGATCGCGGTGGTGAATCACGGGCGGATTATGCAACTGGCGACGCCGCGCGACCTCTATGACCGTCCCGCCAACCGCTTCGTGGCCGATTTCATCGGTGAATCCACCTTCCTGCCGGTATCTCGTCAGGGTCAGACGATCCTGTTCGACGGTCAGCCCTTGCTGCACGATATTCCCGCGCCCGACACCGACACCCTGTCGCTGATGGTGCGCCCCGAACGTGTGGTGCTATCGCGCGATGGGCCGCGCGAGGGGGCCAACAACTTTGCCGCCACCGCGACCGACGTGGTCTATCAGGGCGACAGCTACCTGCTGCATGCCGCGCTGGCCAGTGGCGGCCAGATCGTTCTGCGCGGCGCGATGCGCGGGGCCAATGTCACGTCGCTGCCATCGGTCGGAGACGCGCTGACCCTGTGCCTGGCCCCCGAGGATACCGTCCTGATCGACGGGAGCGAGCAGTAGGATGCAGGCGCTGAGGACAAACGAGGCGGGCCTGAGACGCGACGAATGGCTGGAACGGCTCAAGCTGTTTGGCCTCGGCTCACCGGCGATCCTGCTGATCCTGATCATTCTGGTCATCCCGGTGGGCTGGCTGTTTTATGTCTCGTTCATCGGCGCCGATGGAACGTTTTCGCTGGAGAATTACGAGCGGATGCTGAGGCGCAAATCCTATGCGCGGATTTTCCAGACCACGTTCGAGGTCAGTTTCCTGACCACGGGCCTGTGCATCCTGATCGGCTATCCGCTGGCCTATTTTATCTCGGGGCTGCCCAACCGGATCGCCAACCTGTGCCTGATCACGGTGCTGTTGCCGTTCTGGACCTCGCTGCTGGTGCGCACCTATGCATGGCTGGTGCTGTTGCAGAAACGCGGGTTGGTGAATGAATGGGCGATGTCGCTGGGGCTGTGGGACGAGCCGATCAAGATGGTCCACAACATGACCGGCACGCTGATCGGCATGGTCCATATCATGCTGCCCTTTCTGATCCTGCCGGTCTATGGCGCGATGCGGGCGATCGACCGCGACCTGATGAAGGCCGCCGCCAATCTGGGCGCGAGCCCGCGGCACGCCTTCTGGACGGTGTTCTTTCCGCTGACCTTGCCGGGCCTCTTTGCCGGGTCGCTGATGGTGTTCATCCTGTGCCTTGGCTTTTTCGTCACCCCGGCGGTGCTGGGTGGTGGCAAGGTCATCATGGTGTCGATGAAGATCGTCTCGAATATCGAGTTGTTCGTGAACTGGGGTGCGGCCAGCGCGCTGGGGGTGGTGCTGCTGGTCTCAACGGTGGCGATCCTCTGGATCGCGTCGCGGTTCCTGAACCTTGAGAAGATGACCGGGGGAGGGCACTGATGCTGCGCTGGTTCCGAAGCCCCGCGACCGAAACCCAGATCACCCATGGCCAGCGGCTGTGGCTCTACGTGCTTGCGGTCGTCATCATGGTCCTGCTGGTCACCCCGACCCTGATCGTGATCCCGATGTCCTTCTCCGACAGCCAGTATCTGGAGTTTCCGCCCGACACATGGTCGATGCGCTGGTACGATCACTATTTCGGCTCGCCTGAATGGATGCGGGCAACGGTCACCTCGTTCAAGGCGGCCATCCTGACCATGCTGCTTGCCACGCCCATCGGCGTGCTGGCGGCCTACGGGTTGCATTGCTCGAAGGTGCGCTTTGTGCGCGCGGCCTTTGTGCTGATGATCACGCCGATGATGGTGCCGGTGGTGCTGGTCGCGATCGGGGCGTTCTATGCCTATGTGCAGTTGCAGATCCTCTACACGCTGACCGGGCTGGTGCTGGCGCATACGGTGCTGGCCCTGCCGCTGGTGGTGATCGTCACCGGATCGGCGCTCAAGGGCTTTGACATGAGCCAGGAGGCGGCCGCGCGCAGCCTCGGCGCGCCGCGCTGGAAGGCGTTTCTGACCGTGACCCTGCCGCAGATCCGCTTTGCCGTCGTCACTAGCGCGCTGCTGGCCTTTCTGACCTCGTTCGACGAGGTGGTCGTGGCGATGTTCATCTCGGGGGGTGACAATCCGACGCTGACGCGCAACATGTTCAATGCCCTGCGCGACCAGATCGACCCGACCATAGCCTCGATCTCGACCATCATGATCCTGGTGACCACAGGCATGATGGTGCTGGCGCAGCTCTTCGGGCAGCAAAAAGAGCCAACGCGACCGAAAGACTGAATGTGCCCTGACGCGGCCCCCTGCATCCAGAAAGTCCGACCATGATTGACCTGCAGACCTTTGCCGATCTCGCCTCCGTTCCGCTGGGGGCCTTCGCCGACAAACCGACATCCCTGACCCAAGGCCAGACTGAGGCATCAGCCGTGCTGTGGACCTCAGAGGAGGGCCGGACCAAGATCGGTGTCTGGGAATGCACGCCGGGCCGGTTCACCGCCGACAGGTCCGCAGCGGGAGAATACTGCCATATCCTGTCCGGGCGGGCCACGGTCACCAACGCCGATGGCAGCGGCAGCCGCGACATCGGGCCGGGGGATCTGCTGGTGCTGCCGCAGGGCTGGACCGGCGAGTGGGTGATCCATGAGCACATGCGCAAACTTTTTGT
Organism: Roseovarius tolerans; assembly: GCF_900109855.1. Lineage (GTDB taxonomy): Bacteria > Pseudomonadota > Alphaproteobacteria > Rhodobacterales > Rhodobacteraceae > Roseovarius > Roseovarius tolerans. Next base: position 120,180 of record NZ_FOBO01000011.1, read on the forward strand.
CCTCAGCGCGGACCCCGCTCTCTAGATGTCCGGCGCAAGGGTGCCTGAGCCCGCAATGACCGAATACGATTTCATCGTCGTGGGCGCAGGCTCGGCGGGATGCGTTCTGGCCAACCGGCTGAGTGCGAGCGGCCGGTTCAGCGTGCTACTGCTTGAGGCGGGTGGCAGCGATCTGAATTTCTGGATCTGGATGCCGATCGGCTATGGCAAGACCTTCTACAAGCCTTCGGTCAACTGGATGTACCACACCGAGCCCGACCCGGCGCTTAACGGGCGGGTGTCCTACTGGCCGCGCGGCAAGGTTCTGGGCGGATCAAGCTCGATCAACGCGATGGTCTATATCCGGGGACAGGCCCGCGATTTCGACGAGTGGAAGGCGATGGGCAATCCCGGCTGGGGCTGGAGGGACGTGCTGCCCTATTTCCGCAAGTCCGAGACCAATGATCGTGGCGGCGATGCGTTTCGCGGCGACAGCGGGCCGGTTCATGTCGCCACCATGAACCGCGACCTGCACCCGCTCTGCCACGACTTCATTGCCGCCGGAAAAGAGCTTCAGTTCCCCCACAACCCCGATTTCAACGGGGCCGGGCAGGAGGGCGTGGGCACCTATCAGAATACCGCCCGTGCCGGAATGCGCATGTCGACCGCACGCGCCTATCTGCGCCCGGCGCGGCACCGCGCCAACCTGCGGGTCGAGACACATGCGCTGGCCGAACGGGTACTGTGCGAGGGCAAGCAGGCGGTCGGGCTGCGGTATCGGCAGAACGGTCAAATCGTTGAGGCCCGCGCGCGCCGCGAGGTGATCCTGTCGGCGGGGGCCGTCAACTCGCCGCAACTGCTGCAACTGTCGGGCATCGGCCCCGGCGCGCTGCTGGCGGCGAAGGGGGGCAATGTTGTTCACGCGCTCGACGGGGTGGGGCGGAACTTGCAAGACCATCTCGGTCTCGACTATCTCTACCGCTCACGGGTGCCAACCCTGAACAATCAGCTTTACCCGTGGTATGGCAAGCTCTGGCACGGGCTGCGCTATGTTCTGACCCGGCGCGGGCCGCTGTCACTTGGCGTCAATCAGGCGGGCGGCTTCGTGCGGTCGCGCCCGGGGCTCGATCATCCGAACATGCAACTGTTCTTCTCGCCGGTGAGCTATACTAAGGCCCCGCCGGGCAAGCGCCCGCTGATGAATCCCGACCCGTTTCCGGGGTTCCTGCTGGGCGTGCAGCCAACCCGACCGACAAGCCGGGGCCATCTGGAAATCCGCTCGCCGGACCCGTCCGAGGCCCCGGCGATCTACCCCAATTACCTCGCCACCGATATCGACCTTCAGGAAATGCTCGAAGGCGCGCGGCTGATGCGCCGCTTTGCCGAAGCCCCGGCGCTGGCCCGGCTGATCGAGGCCGAACTTCTGCCCGGCCCGCATGTGCAGAGCGAAGACGATCTGATCGCAGATGTCAGGAACCGGGCCGGAACCGTGTTTCACCCGGTTAGCACTTGCCGGATGGGGCCCGATGCGCGGCACGACGTGGTCGACGCGCGCCTTCGGGTGCACGGGATGGGCGGGCTGCGCGTGGTCGATGCCTCGATCTTTCCGACGCTGACCTCGGGCAACACCAATGCCCCGGCGATCATGGTCGGCGAAAAGGGCGCGGACATGATCCTCGAAGACTGCGGGTCAGGCGGGTCGTGCCAAGACCGCAGTTAACAAAACAGTAATTTGTCTAGCGACGTATTCCGGTTTCCTTATAGTGACGGCATGCATCTTAAGCTGCGCCATCTCGAGGTTTTCCACGCCGTCATGGAAGAGGGCTCCGTCTCCAAGGCGGCGGACCGGCTGTATCTGACGCAACCGGCGATCAGCATCGCGCTGTCGCGGCTCGAGGACATGCTGGGTTTTCCGCTGTTCCATCGCTCCAAGGGGCATTTCGCGCCGCGCCCCGAGGCCTATCTGCTGCATATGGATGCGGAACTGTCGATCCTCGCGGTCGAGCAGTTTTCCAACCGGGCGCGGCTGATCAAGCAGGGGGGCACCGGGTTGCTGCGCGTGGGGGCCATCGGCGCGGCGGCCTTCGGGCTGATGCCGGGGCTGGTGGCGCGCTACACGGCGGACAACCCGCTGGTCGAGATCGACCTGAGCGTGCGCAGTTCGCACCAGATTTCCTATCTTGTCGGCAACGGGCAATGCGACATCGGACTGGTCGAGGCCCCGGTCGCCGCGCCATCGCTGGAGGCCGAGCAGTTTTCGCTGCCCTGCGTCTGCATTTTCCCCGCAGGATCGGAACTCGAGGCCAAGGCGCAGATCACGCCTGCCGATCTCGCGCAGCACCGGCTGATCGGCATTCAGGAAAGCAACCAGGTGGATCGCCAGCTGCGCGCGGTCTGCGCCGGGGCGGGGTTTGAGATGCGCGCACCTGTCCATGGCTTCTTTTTTGCCGTCGTGCGCCGGATGGTGGCCGAGGGCGCGGGCATCGCCATCGTGGATGCGCTGAACGGCTGCCTGCCGCCGCAGGACGGGGTCAGCTGGCGGCCCTTCACCCCCGAGATCCGCTATGACACCGCCCTGATCGTGAAGGCCGGGGCGGAGTTGTCGCTGCCCGCGCGGGCCTTTATCCAGATGATCCGCGACGAGATGCAGGCACGCGGTAAATTGCCGGACATGGCGACGGTATAAGCCGGGTAAATCCCTCGTTTCCAATTCGGAATTTCAACTGCCCGCCGGTTGCGACCAATATCCGGTCTGATCCAACCCGAGAGGCTATGGCGTGCAGGACCAGAACGTTCCGAGATCGGCGATGACGGCGCTGCTGGCCCCGAAATCAATCGCCCTTGTCGGCGTCTCGGACCGTGCGGATTCGTACGGTCATGCGCTGGACCGGATGGTCACTCAAGGCGGTTATGCCGGGCGGATCATGCGGGTCAATCCGCGACTGGCCGCGCAGTCGGATGGCCGGATCGCCACCACGCTGGCCGACCTTCCCGAGAGGCCCGAGCATGTCGTGCTGTCGCTGGCCACCGCGCGGGTCGAGGCTGCGGTCGATGAGGCGCTGACCGCCGGGGTGCGCGCCCTGACGATCTTTTCGGAATGCCCCGATGCGCCCATGCGCCAGCGGATCGGTGACCGGGTCCGGGCGGCGGGCGCGGCGCTCTGCGGGCCCAACAGCATGGGGGTGCACAACATCGCGCTGGGCCTCAGGGTCACGCCCTTTCCGGTGCCGCTCGACCTCAAACCGGGCGGCGTCGGGTTGATCGCGCAATCCGGCTCGATCCTCGGGGCGCTGATGAACAACGACCGGCGGCTGCGATTTTCGCAGGCGATCAGCACCGGCTCGGAAACCGTCACCACCGCCGCCGACTACCTGCGCTGGATGGTCGACCGGCCGGAAACCCGCACCATCGGCCTGTTTCTCGAAACCGTGCGCGACCCCGAGGGTTTCATCGCGGCGATGGAGGCGGCGGCGGTGCGCGACATCCCGGTCGTGATCCTGAAAATCGGCCGCTCCGCGCTGGGCGCGCGCATGGCGATCTCGCATACCGGCGCGCTGGTCGGCGATGACGACGTGTTCCGCGCGCTGGTGCGGCGGCTGGGCGGTCATATGGCGGGCTCGCTCGACGAGATGGCCGCGATGCTGGCCATGTTCGCGCAAGGACGGCGCGCGACCGCGCCGGGCATCGCCTCGATCCACGATTCCGGAGGCGAGCGCGAATTGATGGCCGATATGGCCGAGGATCACGGCCTTGCCTATGCCGCTCTGTCCCCTGACACCAAGGCCGCGATCCAGTCGGTTCTCGAGCCGGGCATCGCGGCGGAGAACCCGCTCGACGCCTGGGGCACGGGGCAGGGCGCGCAGGACACCTACACCCGCGCGGTCACGGCGATGATGGCGGATGAGAGCGTGGGCACCGGGCTCTATGTGCTCAACTGGCGCGGCAATTATTATCTGCACGAGATGCATGCCCAAGCGCTGGCAGATGCGTTTCGCCAAACGGCCAAGCCGCTTGTCGCCGTGTCGAATTTCTCGCGCAGCGATGATGCGGTGTTGGCCGAGCGGTTCGCCGATCTGGGCATTCCCCTGATCAGCGGCATGCAGAACGCTCTGGTGGCGGTGCGCGCATTGCACGATCACGGTCCGGTTGCCCGGTTTCGCGCCCCCGAACCAGCGCATCCCCACGCGACGCACTGGCGTTCGGCGCTGCGTGGCCGCGACTGGATCGGCGAGGCCGAGGGATACGCGCTTTTTTCGGACTACGGCATCGCCTGCCCGGCGCATGGCCTGGCCGGGTCACGGGACGCGGCGCAGGCGATTGCCCGGAAGATGGGAGGCCCTGTCGTTCTCAAGACCGCGCAGCCGGGGCTGTCGCACAAATCGGACTGTGCCGGGGTCAAGCCCGGCCTTGCAACGGCGCAGGCCGTCGCGGCTGCATATGATGATCTGACGGCGCGGTTTCATGGCGAGGTTCTGGTCGCCGAAATGGTTGCACCGGGTGCCGAATGGTCGTTGGGCGCGATCAATGATCCCGATTTCGGCCCGGCGGTGCGCATCGCACCCGGTGGCCAATTCGTGGACCTGCTGGACGAACACGTCCTGCTGATGGCACCGTTCTCGGCCGCCGAGGCCGCAACGGCGATCACCCGGTTGCGCGCCGCCCGCGTGTTGTCGGGGTATCGCGGGGGGGCCCGCTTTGCCGTCGAGGCGCTGGCCGCCGCCGCCGCCGCGCTCTCGCGCCTGGCCTGGGACCTGCGCGACACAGTGGCCGAAGTCGAGATCAACCCGATCATCGTGGGCAGACAAACCGCGACGGCCGTCGATGCGATCATCCGCGTTCGCGTTTCGTGAAAAACAGCCGGATGCCGCGCGCCCCGGATGTGGCAGGGATGGTCCGTGTCGGCAGCGTCGATGCTCGTGACGCGCAACAAAATGGCAAGTCGCGGCGCGCCAGAAATCCAAGCGTCTGCGGCCCCGGCACCGCTCGCACGCCGCATTCTGGATCGACGACCATCCGGACCCTCAGAGCGCCAAAACGATCCCGCGCAACATCAACGGCGCGCAATACCACACCGGCGCGACATATGCGCACCGGACCTCTATCGACCTTAGGGAAATCCTGAGAAAGTGGCAGCCCGTAGGGGAATCGAACCCCTCTTTCCAGGTTGAAAACCTGGCGTCCTAACCGATAGACGAACGGGCCAGCGCTGCTGTGGGGCGTAACTAGGCAAATCCGGACCCGCGCGCAAGAGGGATTTTACGAAAACTTGGCGCTGTTTCGCAAAAATCGACATGGCCGGTTTCGCGCCGCGTCGGGGGCCGGATCACAGGGCCGGCGCGGCGTCCTCAAGGCGCAGTTGCACCGATCTGCGCCCGCCCCATGTGTTGATGTCGAGCCGCCCGGCAAGGTGAAAGCGTGCGCCGCCATGTCCCGTCAGCGCGGGCCCCAACGGCCCGTCAAACGCCCCGAACGCGATCGCCTCGAGGCTCGCGCCCAGCCCGTCACCAAAGCGCAGCTTGAGGTGGTTGCCGCCCAGTTGCTTGGCATAGCCGATCTGGCAATCGGGAAAGACATAACGCGGCCCCGGCGCACCGGCCCCGAACGGCCCCGCGGCCTCGATCTGCTCGACCAGTTCGATCGTCGCCGCCCCCGGCATCAGCATCCCGTCAAGGCGCAGGTCGGCGGGCCCGGCCTGACCGGCCCCCTGACGGGCCAGCAGATCCGAGAGCCGTGCCATCGCCTCCTCCAGCCGGTCGCGCGCCACGGTCAGGCCCGCCGCCATCTTATGCCCGCCGCCCTTGATCAGCAGCCCCTCAGAGGCCAGCCGCTGAATGGCGGCGCCCAGATCGACGCCGCTGATTGAGCGGCCCGATCCCTTGCCCTCACCCCCGTCCAGCCCGATCACGATGGCCGGGCGGTTGGCGGTCTCCTTCAGGCGGCTGGCGACGATGCCGACAACGCCGGGATGCCAGCCTTCGCCCGCCGCCCACACGAGCGGCGCGTCAAAGCCACGCGCCTCGGCCTGATCCAGTGCGGCATCGCGCACCATTGCCTCGACCTCGCGCCGCTCTGTATTGAGCTGATCGAGCCGCTCGGCCATGGCGCGGGCCTCTGATGCGCTCCTGCAGGCCAGCAGTCGCGCGCCCAGATCGGCCTTGCCGATACGCCCGCCCGCATTGATGCGCGGCCCCAGCAGAAAGCCCAGATGGTAGGCATTGGGCGTGGCATCCATCCGCGCCACATCCGCCAGCGCCACCAGACCGGGGCGTTCGCGCCGCGCCATGATCCGCAGCCCCTGCCGCACAAAGGCGCGGTTCACGCCGATGAGGGGGGCCACATCCGCCACCGTCGCCAGCGCCACCAGATCGAGCATCGCCATCAGGTCGGGGCCTTTTCGTCCGGCGTCGCGCAGCTGCCGGCCGGTCTCGACCAGCAGCAGGAACACCACCGCAGCGGCGCAAAGATGCGCCAGATCGCCGCTTTCGTCCTGCCGGTTGGGGTTCACCACGGCCAGTGCGGGCGGCAGCGTCTCACCGCCCAGATGGTGATCGAGCACGACCACGTCGGCCCCTGCCGCGGCGGTGATTGCGTCATGGCTGAGCGTGCCGCAATCGACGCAGAGGATCAGATCATGCCGCGCCGCCAGATCGCGCATCGCGGGCTCATTTGGGCCATAGCCTTCGTCGACCCGGTCGGGGATATAAAGCGTCGGTTCGGGCGCGCGCATCTGGCTCAGCCAGTCGATCAGAAGTGCGGCTGAGGTGCCGCCATCGACATCGTAATCGGCAAAGATCGCGATCCGCTCGCCCGTCGTCACCGCCTGCAGAAACCGCGCGGCGGCGGGCTCCATGTCGCGCAGGGATCGCGGGTCGGGCAGCAGGTCGCGCAGGGCCGGGGCGAGATAGGTCTGCGCCTCGGCGCTCTCGACCCCAAGCCGCGCGAGGGTCTGGCAGAGCGGACGGGGCAGTCCGTTGGCCTGCGCCATGGCCTCGGCCTGCCGGTCCACCTCTACGCCCGGCCCGATCCAGCGCCGCCCGCTCAGCGAGTTCTCCACACCGAGAAAGGCCGTCATGCCCGCGCCCCGGCTTCATCTTGCCGGAAATATTCCGGGGGAGTCGCCGCCTGCGGCGACGGGGGCAGCGCCCCCAGCCCTGATGCGCGATCAGTCACGCTTGCTGCGATAGATCATCCGCCGCACCGAGCCGGTGCGCGAGCGCATCAGCACGGTCTCGGTCTCGACGAAACCGGGGCGGCGCTGCACGCCCTTGACGATCGAGCCGTCGGTGACGCCGGTGGCGGCAAAGATCACGTCCGAGGTGACCATCTCGTCGCGGGCATAGATCCGGTCGAAATCGGTGATCCCGGCCTTCTGCGCACGCGCCCGCTCGTCGTCGTTTCGAAAGACCAACCGTCCCCACATCTGCCCGCCCATGCATTTGAGCGCGGAGGCCGCGAGCACCCCCTCGGGCGCGCCGCCGGTGCCCATATACATGTCGATGCCGGTGCGTTCGGATTCCGCGCAATGGATCACGCCGGCCACGTCGCCATCGGTGATCAGGTAGACGGCGGCCCCGGTTTCGCGCAACTCCGCGATCATCTCCTGATGGCGGGGGCGTTCAAGCACGCAGACGGTGATTTCCGACGGGCGGCAGCCGCGCGCCTTGGCCAATGCTTCGACGCGTTCGCGCGGAGACATCGACAAAGAGACGACGCCCTCGGGGTATCCCGGCCCGATCGCCAGCTTGTCCATATAGGTGTCGGGCGCATGCAGCAGCGTGCCGCGCGGGGCCATCGCGATCACGGTCAGCGCATTGGGCATCGCCTTGGCGGTCAGCGTGGTGCCTTCCAGCGGGTCGAGCGCGATATCGACGCCGGGGCCTTCGCCGGTGCCGACCTCTTCGCCGATGAACAGCATCGGGGCCTCGTCACGCTCGCCTTCGCCGATCACCACCACGCCCTTGATGTTGAGCATGTTGAGCTGGTCGCGCATCGCGTTGACGGCGGCCTGATCGGCGGCCTTCTCGTCGCCGCGCCCGATAAGATCGGCGCAGGCAAGGGCTGCCTGTTCGGCGACGCGCGCCAGCCCGAGCGAGAGCGTGCGGTCGTTGAAGGCGGAGTCAGAGGTCATGGGATGGTCCTTGCAAATATGGGTCAAAGCAGCATTAACGCCCGCGCCGCCCGCGCACAAGGGCGGGGCCGGGGCGTGGGTTTCAGACGGTTTCGATCCGCAGAGCCACCGGCTCGCCCGCCAGCACGTCGAGCCGCCGGATGCCGGTCAATGCCGTGTCGAGCGCGTCGCGATTGGTCTTGTGGGTGACGATCAGCACCGGCGCGGTGGCGTCGTCATGGCGATACTGGCGCATCCGGTCGATGGAGATCCCCGCCTCGCCCAGCAGCGTCGCCACCTTGGCGAGCGCGCCGGGCTTGTCGTCAAGCGACATGCGCAGGTAATAGCGCGCGGGCGTGGCGCTGCTGGCCTGCGCGCAGGGTTTGAGCGTGGCGGCGGGCTGACCGAAGGTCGAGATGCGGAAGCCGCGCGCGATATCCACCACGTCGCCCATCACTGCACTTGCCGTCGGGCCCATGCCCGCGCCGGGGCCGCGCAGCACGATCTGTTCGACCTGATCGCCTTCGAGCACCACCATGTTGGTGCCGCCCTCAAGCTGTCCGAGCGGGCTTTTGGCCGGGACAAGGCAGGGCGACATGCGCTGTTCCAGCCCGCGCCCGGTCATCTGCGCCACGCCCAGAAGCTTGATCCGGTAGCCCATGTCGGCGGCGTGGCGGATATCGTCGAGGGTGATGTCCTGAATGCCTTCGAGCGCCACGCCGTCGAAATCGACCTGGCAGCCAAAGGCGATCGAGGACAGAAGCGCCAGCTTGTGGCCCGCGTCGATGCCGCCCACGTCGAGATTTGGATCGGCCTCCAGGTAGCCCAGCTTGTCGGCCTCCTCAAAGAGCGCGTTATAGCCCTGGCCGGTGGCCTGCATCCGCGTCAGGATATAGTTGCAGGTGCCGTTCATCACGCCCATCACGCGGGTGATGTCATTGCCCGCCAGACCCTCGGTCAGGGCCTTGATCACCGGGATGCCGCCCGCGACGGCGGCCTCGAAGCGGATGACGCGTCCGGCCTCTTCGGCGGCGAGTGCCAGGGCATGACCGTGATGCGCCAGCATCGCCTTGTTCGCGGTGACCACGTCCTTGCCTGCCGCGATGGCGGCCTCGGTCGCGGCCTTGGCGGGCCCATCGGAGCCGCCCATCAGTTCCACGAACACATCCACATCGTCGCGCTTGGCCAACGCGACCGGATCATCCTCCCAAGCGTAATCGCCGAGGTTCACGCCGCGATCCTTGTCGCGGGTGCGGGCCGAGACGGCGGTGATGGTGATCGGACGGCCCGCGCGCGCGGCAAGTGTCTCGGCCTTTTGGCGCACGATGCGGACGACGCCGGTGCCGACGGTGCCGAGACCGGCTATGCCAAGGCGCAGGGGTGTGGTCATGGGGCTCTCCGATCATCGCTGTCCAGTGGTTGAGCCGCGATGTAACGGGTTCGGATGGTCCTTGCAACGCAGGGCGCACCTGTCGGGGGCGGGTTTTTAGCGGGTGACGCCGGTTTGCATCCGCGCTTGCGTCTCGGCGTCGATCACCGGGGTGTCGAGACGGGCTGCGCGGGCGCGCAAGCGGTCGGCACGGCTTTGCAGGTCGGGGGCGGTGCGCTCGTCGCTGCGCGGCGGCGGCACCTGGCCGGTGATCTCGCCTGCCGGGACCAGTTCGAGATAGGAAAGATCGGCGCGGTTATCGCTGATCTCGTCCGGAAGGGCGGGCAATTCGGTACACCCGGAAAAGAGCGCAAGCGCGAGGGCGGCCAGGGCGGCAGAGAGACGAGGGCGCATGGGCGGGCGGTCCTTTGGCAGGCGGTTGATGTCTTTCTTGCCATTCTTTGGCGGGGCAGGGCAAGCGGGGCTTTGATCTGAACGGATGTTCAGTTAAACCGGTGGGCATGGCACGCACCCAAGGCTCGCATTCCGACATCACCGGCCCGCGCATCCGCGCGGCGGCGCTTTCGCTTTTTGCCCGCCATGGCTATGCCGCCGTCTCGATGCGGCAGATCGCGGGCGAGGTGGGGGTGCAGGCCGGTGCGCTCTATAATTACACGCCGGACAAGCAGACGCTGCTGTTCGAGCTGATGCGCACGCATATGGAGGACCTGCTGTCGGCCTGGGATGCCGAAGCCCCGCAGGCGGGCGGCGCGATGGCGCAGCTTGAGGCGTTCACCCGGTTTCACATCCGGTTCAACACCAGCCGCGCCGAGGCGGTCTTTGTGTCCTACATGGAGTTGCGCAATCTCAGCCCGGAGAATTTCGAGCTGATCGAGAGCTTGCGGCGCGAGTATGAGACGCGGCTCGAGGCGATCTTGCGCGCCGGCGCCGAGGCGCGCGTGATGGTGGTCACCGAGCCGCGGATCGCCAGCATGGCGCTGATCGCCATGCTGACGGGGGTGAACACCTGGTTCCGCGAAAAGGGCCGGTTGTCGCTGGCACAGGTCGAGGCGGTCTATTGGGACATGGTGCGCCGGTCCGTGGCGGGCGAGGCCGGGTTGGGCGCTTGAACGGGGCAGGGCCCTTTGTGGTGCTGGCCTCAAACGGATCTTGAAGCGATGCGCAGCAGCCTTCGGCCTTGTTCCGCGCAGGTGCTTCAATTGAAGTTCAACTCCAAACCAAACCCGACCAGGCCCCCCATAAAAAATCTCTGAAACTCTTTCGCCCCCCGCGTCGTGTCTCCCCATGACCTTCGGCCATATTGCCGGGGGCATTGCTATCCAACCGAGGAGACACGACATGACACCCAAGAAAATTTTCGCAGCCACCGGCGCGCTTGCCCTGACCGCCACCATGGCGCTTGCCGCGATGGACAATCCGATGGTCGGCGGCGCCGAGATGTATCCCGAAAAGAACATCATCGAGAATGCCGTCAATTCCGCCGATCACGAAACCCTTGTCGCCGCCGTCAAGGCCGCGGGCCTCGTCGAGACGCTGCAGGGCAAGGGGCCGTTCACCGTGTTCGCGCCCACCGATGCCGCCTTCGGCATGCTCAAGGACGGCGCGGTCGAGGCGCTGCTCGAGCCCGAAGCCAAGAAACAGCTGACCCAGATCCTCACCTGCCACGTCGTCGGCGCCGATGCGATGGCCATGGCGATCAAGGGCATGATCGACGATGATGGCGGCATGCATGTCGTGCCGACGCTCGGCGGGTGCGAGCTCAAGGCGACCTATTCGGGTGACAAGATCATGCTCGAGGACGAGCGCGGGCGCGTGATCAACGTGACCATCGCCGATGTGAAACAGTCAAACGGCGTGATCCACGTGGTCGACCGGGTCATTCTGCCGCCGCGTCCCTGATCGCGCGCCAAATCCACAAGGCCCATGACTCGAACGGGGTGGCGCACAGCGCCGCCCCGTTTTCACGCGTCGAGGCTGGCCAACTCGCCCAGGGTCCCGGCGTCGAGAATACGCACCACGCCGCGATCCAGCGCGACGATCCCGCGCCGCGCCAGCGCATCGAGACGGCGCGAGACCACCTCGCGCGCCGTGCCGATCATCACCGCGATCTCGGCATGGGTCGCCTTCAGCGTGCCATCCTCGGCACGTTCCAGCAGGCATTGCGCCAGCCGCGTCTCGATCCGTTGAAAGGCGACGCGATCCAGCAGGTGCATCATGGATTGCAGGCGCTGCGCAAAGGCCGCGAACACGAATTTTCGAAATACGTCCGACATATCCATCAGATGCAGGAAGGTGTCGCGCGGCACCAGCACCAGTTCGCTCTCGCTGCGCGCGACCGCCTCGCCGGAATAGTCCTCGCCGCCCATCAGCCCGAGGGTGGACTGTACGCAGCTTTGCCCCGGCTCCACCGCGTAGAGCAGCAACTCGCGCCCCGACGCGCCGGTCAGGAACACTTCGACCCGGCCTTCAAGCACGATCACGAAGCCCTTGACCGTCTCGCCGGGGTGAAACAGCACTTGTCCTGCGGGCACGCGCATCGGGGTCAGCCGGTCGAGCAGCGCCACCGCCTCCTGCTCCAGCACGGGCAGGCCGGGGGCGCGCGCGACCCATCCCATCAGCCGCGTCCGCGTTTCTCGAATCGCGGCAGCATGGCCGAGAAATCACGCCCCTTGCCGTCTTCCTTCTCGACGAATTCCGCATAGAGATCACAGGCCGCGCGGCCCATCGGCGTGTCGGCATCGACCGTCTCGGCGGCCTGCTGTGACAGCCGCAGATCCTTGAGCATCAGATCAGCGGCAAAGCCCGGCTGATAGCCATTATCGGCAGGTGATTTCGGGCCGATGCCGGGGGCCGGGCAATAGGCGTTCATCGACCAGCTATAGCCCGAGGAGGTCGAGACGACGTCGAACATCGCCTGTCGCTCCAGCCCCAGCTTGTCCGCCAGCGCAAAGGCCTCGCAGGTGGCAATCATGGTCGCCCCGAGGATCATGTTGTTGCAGATCTTGGCCGCCTGGCCGTTGCCGGACGGGCCACAGTGAACCGCCTTTTGTCCCATTATGTCAAAGAGTTCACGAGCGATATTGAACCCAGCCTCGTCACCGCCCACCATGAAGGTCAGCGTGCCGCCTGCCGCGCCGCCGACCCCGCCCGACACCGGCGCATCGAGGGCCGAAAGCCCTGCTGCCTGCGCCTGCGCGGCGACGTCGCGCGCGCTCTCGACATCGACGGTCGAGCAGTCGAGCAGCACTGCGCCCGTCTCCATCGCCGGGATTACCTCGTCCGCCACGCGGCGCAGGATATCGCCGTTGGGCAGCATGGTGATCACCACCCGCGCACCCTCGGCGGCGGCAGCGGCACTGCCCGCCATTTTGATGCCCTCGATCTTGACGTCGGCCATGTCAAAGCCCGTCACCTCATGCCCGGCCTTGACCAGATTGGCCGCCATGGGCCCGCCCATATTGCCCAGCCCGATGAACCCGATCTTCATGTCGTTGCCTCCCTTTCGAATGTCAGTGCGTCCGCCCCGAGGGGCATCAGCATGGATGAGACCGCCGTGCCCGGCAGCCTGTCCAGCGCGTGTTGCCAGTGCGGATCACGGTCCTTGTCGATGATCGCGGCGCGAATGCCCTCCAGGAAATCGCCCTTGTCCATCGCACGATAGGCGAAACGATATTCAAGGCCAAGCGCGCGGCGGATATCCGCGCCGGACCCGCGCAGCCGGTGGATCATCTCGACCGCGCAGGCCATCGACAGCGGCGAGCCGCGCGACAGCGCCTTGAGCGCCTTGGCGGTGAAGTCGCTGTCCTCGGTGCGCAGGGAATTGACGATATCGCCCAGACGTTCGCCGCCGAAATGTGCGGCGACCTGTGGCTCGATACTGCGCAGACTGCCGGTCGGGGGCGTCTCGGCGGCGGCGTCGATCACCGCCGGATCGCCCGTCTCGACCAGCGCCGCCATCAAGTCTTTCCACTTCAGCTGCGGCACGTAAACATCTGCAAAGCCGCAATATATCGCGTCATCCGGTCCCATGCGCGTGCCGGTGGTCCCCAGATATTCCCCCATCCGCCCCGGTGCCCGCGCCAGCAAGAGCGAGCCGCCCACATCCGGCACCAGCCCAATGCCGCATTCGGGCATCGCCACTTGCGTGCTCTCGCAGGTGACGCGGTGCGACCCGTGGCACGAAATGCCCACGCCACCGCCCATGACAAAGCCCTGCATCAGCGCGACATAGGGTTTGGGATATTCGGCGATCTTGGCGTTCAGCCGGTATTCATCGGCCCAGAACCGCTGCCCATAGGCGAAATCCCCGGCACGGCCGCTGTCGTAAAGCTGCTGAATGTCGCCGCCCGCGCAAAAGGCCTTGTCGCCCTCGGCGTCGATCAGCACCAGCGCCACCTCAGGGTCGTCGCGCCAGTCGTCCAGCGCCGTCTCGATGGCCATCGCCATGTCGTAACTCAACGCATTCAAGGCCTTGGGTCGGGTCAGGGTGATCCGTCCGGCGCGGCCGTCCTTGCGAATATGGATATCGCCGCTCATTTGTCCGCCAGCATCTGCCGCGCCACGATCAGGCGCATGATCTCGTTGGTGCCTTCGAGGATTTCATGCACCCGCAGGTCGCGCACCAGCTTTTCGATCCCGTAATCAGCCAGGTAGCCATAACCACCATGCAGCTGCAGGCATTGGTTGACGATGCGACTGCCCGCCTCGGTCACGAACGTCTTGGCCATGGCGCAGAACTTGGGGGCGTCGGGCGCATCATGGTCCAGCTTCCACGCCGCCTGCCGCAGGAATGTGCGCGCGGCCTGCAATTCGATCTCCATGTCGGCAAGGCGGAATTGCAGACCCTGGAACTGGTCAATCGGTTTGCCAAAGGCCTTGCGCTCAGACATGTAGTGCAGCGTCATGTTGAGCGCCTGCTGTGCCGCACCCAGGGAACAGGCCGCAATGTTCAAGCGCCCGCCATCCAGCCCGTTCATCGCATATGTGAAACCTTTGCCTTCTTCTCCCACCAGATCAGCGGCAGAAATGTTGCAATTGTCAAACTGCACCTGCCGCGTCGGTTGGCTGCGCCAGCCCATTTTATCCTCTAGCCCGCCATAGCTGAGGCCCGTTGTGCCGTTCTCGACATAGACCGTCGAGATGCCCTTGGGGCCGTCGTCGCCGGTGCGCACCATCACCACGTAAGCGTCCGAATATCCGCCGCCCGAGATGAACGCCTTGGTGCCGTTGAGGGTGTAGCCCTCGTTGGTGCGCTCGGCGCGGGTCTTGAGCGCGGCGGCATCCGAGCCAGAGCCGGGTTCGGTCAGACAATAGGACAGCACCGTCTCCATCGTCATCGCCTTCGGCAGCACCCGCGCCTTGATCTCGTCGCTGCCGAACTTGTCGATCATCTTGGCGCACATGTTGTGGATCGACAGGAACGCCGCGACCGACGGGCAGGCCATCGACAGCGCCTCGAAGACCAGCGTCGCATCCAGCCGCGTGAGGCCAGAGCCGCCCGCCTCCTCGCTCACGTATAGCCCGCCGAACCCGAGCGCGGCGATCTCCGGCCACAACTCCTTGGGAATGGTGCCCTCGCGCTCCCACACACGGGCATGCGGCGCGATGCGGTCCTGTCCAAAGGCATGCGCCATGTCGAAAATGGCGGTCTGTTCCTCGCTGAGGGCAAAGTCCATCACGGGCTCCTGTTCGCTGAAATGAACGCTTGTTTAATTAGCAACTATTGCAGAACTTTTGCAAGGCGCAACGCCCTCCGGCCGGGATGCGACAAAAGAAAACGCCCCGAGGGGTAACCCGGGGCGCTGATGCTTTGCAAGGGCGGTGCGGTCAGAGCAACAGCACCTGCGTGCCGACCTGCGCCATGCCGAACAGCTCTTCGATATGCCGGTTATAAAGCCCGATACAGCCCGAGGAGGACTGCCGCCCGATCTTGCGGGTGTCATGCGTTCCATGCACCAGATAGGCGGGCCAGCTCAGATACATCGCATGGGTGCCCAGCGGATTGTCCGGGCCGGGCGGCATGTAGGCGGGCAGCGTCGGATCACGCTCGCGCATGGATTGGGTCGGCGTCCAGTCGGGGCCGACACGCTTGCGTACGATCTCGGTATAGCCGCGCCGGGTCAGTTCTTCGGTCATCGGCACCGACGAGGGGTAGAGCGCATAGGTCTCGCCATCCGGGCCCCAGTAATGCACGGCGCGGCTGTCGATATCGGCCATCAGGCAGCCCTCGCCCAGACTGTCGAAATGATCGCGCCAGTCGCGTTTGACAAAGGCCGAGGCGTTGCGGCGGTTCACGGTCTCGGCGCGCAGCAGGCCGGGCATGGCCAGCGCGGCAATACCGGTGGCGATGGCGGTGCGGCGGGTGAAGTTCGGGGTCATCGTGCTCGGTCCTCTTGGTCGGGATTATCACCCGTACATAAGAAAGACGGCCCCGGATGCGTAGGGGGCGTAGCGCATTTGGTCCGAGTGCTCACAGAATTGTCATCGGTGCCGGGCCTATAGGTCGACGTGGTATTCCTCGATCAGGTGCCGCACCACCGATTGCAGCGCCTCGGCCTCGGTCTCTCCGGTGGCGCGGGCGGCGGCAAAGACCGCGCGCTGCCGCTCGGAACTTGTGCCACGGTCAAGCATATCGCGGGCATGTTCGACCTCGGCCACCGCGTCGAAGAATTGCGCATCTTCCTGAATCAATTCGATGATTTCCTCGACCAGAGCGGCCATGTCGACAATCTCGCCCCTCCCGAAGTCGATCAGCCCCTCGGTGGTGCCATAGCGTTGCGCCCGCCAACGGTTCTCCGAGACCAGAAAGCCGTCATAGATCCGCCAGCGCTGATTGTGGATCGCCAACCGCCACAGCATCCGCGCCAGCGATTGCGTCAATGCTGCCAGCGTCAGCGCGTCCTCCAGTCGGGGCTGCACGTCGCAGATCCGCGACTCCAGCGTCGGAAAGCGCGACGAGGGGCGCAGATCCCACCAGATCTTGCTGGCATCCTCGATTGCGCCCAGTTCGACCAGCGCCTGCACCGAGCGGTCGAACTCGCTATAACTCTCCATCCGGGGCGGCGGGCCGGTGCGGGGCAGGTTGTCGAACACCGTCAGCCGATAACAACTCAGCCCGGTATCCTGCCCCTGCCAGAACGGCGAGGAGCAACTCAGCGCCAGCAGATGCGGCAGGAAATAGCTCAGTTGATTCATCAGGTCGATGCGCCGGTCGGGCGGCTCGATCCCGACATGCACATGCATGCCGCAGATCAGCATCCGCCGCACCACGCCCGCCAGATCGTGCTGCAACTCGTTATAGCGTTTCTTGTCGGTATGGGTCTGGCTGCGCCAATCGGAAAACGGGTGGCACGAGGCGGCGATGGGCGCGAGGTTATGTTCCTTCGCGTGGCGCGCCACGGTGCTGCGCAGGCGCTTGAGATCCTCGCGCGCCTCGCCGATCGTGCGACAGACGCGGGTGCCGATCTCGATCTGGCAATTGAGGAATTCGGGGCTGACCTGATCCTGCAGGTCCTGCTCGCACGCCGTCATCAGCGCCTCGGGCGCGTTGGCCAGGGCAAGACTGTCGAGATCGACGAGAAGATATTCCTCTTCCACGCCGATGGTGAAATCGGGGCTGATATAGGCCATGCGCGTCGCTCTCCCGCCGTGGTCGGTGCCGTGGCTGTCAGTTCAGCACGGTTTTTCGGGGGTAGGCAAGAAAAAGGGGCGGCACCGAGGCCGCCCCTTGTCACGATGTTCTGTCGTATTGCGCTGTCACGCGGCCTTGCGGCGGCGACGGAGCGCGGCAAGGCCGCCAATCCCAGCGATCATCAGCCAGCCAGCCGCAGGCAGAGGAACTGCCGAGATGTTGGCGTAAATGCCGAGTTCGGAGTGCCCATGTTCCGGATTCGTCCACAAGCCATCTGCATAGTTACCATCACTTCCGCTGAGAAGCATGGCGGAGAAGCTATTCAGCGTCAGACCGCCGCCAAGGTCCAGCGGCAGGCCAAACCCAAAGTTGAAGCCACCGTTAGCCACCGCAAATATAAAGTCGCCAGCGTCGTTAATGGTGTTCTTAATGGTGAACGTCACGGACTGAGTACCGTTCTGAACACTCGGCGATGTGAACAGAAGATCGATCGTAGCATCTGCGTTGAATATATTCGGCGTGATTCTGGCTGGAGAAGCCGCGTTCTTCCACGTCAAGCTGCCGACAAGGTAGTCATCGGCACCGAGTGGAACAGGATCAACGTCAATATCTGTGTCGTTGATTGTAAGCGTGCTGCGGGCGACGCTGGAACTGTTGTGGGGAAAAGTGTCACCGGGTCAAGTGAGCGTTGAAGTGTCGATGTCCGCGCCGTCCGCGCCACCGATAAAACCACCAAAGCAGAGAAGGCAAAATTCTGTCCCAGCGTTCTCGGAGTCAAACTCTCCACTACTGCTTCCGCTCAGCGTCGCTGCTGATGCCCCGGTCGCCATGCTTGCTGCCAGTGAGGCCGCGATCAGCCACTTCTTGATGCTCATAACTTTATCCCCTTTGAGATAACTTAATTTCAATCACTACCGCCATCCTGAGACGTATGACCAAAATTAGTGCCACAAATTTGCCGCATTTCCAACAATTGAAATCTGAACTGCAAAGAAAACTGGAGCAGCACCCAGTTGTTTCATTTTCAGACCTAATTCCGTTGACTTTTCGTTCATTAAATACGCTTTGGAAATAAACTCGGCAGCTAATGATTGAGTTTGCTATTTGAGGCGCCCCTGGAGTGCCCCCACTGAAGTGGTCCACCAACTGGGATAGTATTATCCCATTTCAGGAGGAGCAGAGATGGCTGGAAAGAGAGACAAACCCGAAGAGATCGTGCTGAAGCTGCGGCAGGTTGAAGTGTTGCAGGGGCAAGGCAGCTCGATTGCCGATGCCGTGCGCCAGATTGGCGTGACGCAGCAGACCTATTATCGATGGCGCAAAGAATATGGTGGCATGAGCCGGGATCAGCTCAAACGTTTGAAGCAGTTGGAGACCGAGAATACCCGGCTCAGGCGTGCGGTTTCAGATCTGACGCTGGATAAGATGATCCTGGCCGAGGCTGCACGGGGAAACTTTTAAGCCCTTCCC
>NZ_FOBO01000014.1 GCF_900109855.1 Roseovarius tolerans
CGGGCGGTATCCCCGGCCAGGCGTTGCTTGCCCGCCTCGAGGAATTCCTTCGACCAAGTGTAATACAGGCTCTCGCTGATACCCTCGCGTCGGCACAGCGCGGCAATGCTCTCCTCGCCGCGCAGGCCCGCCAGCACGATCCTGATCTTCTCTTCCGCCGAGTAATGCTTGCGCGTCTTGCGCTTGATCCCTTTGACCAGCTTGTCAGCCGCGTCCTTCGATGTTCCGGATTTCTTGTTCATCTTCGCTCCTTGGTGGCTGCGATGAACCAGAAATCCTCCGTTACGAAAACCTCAAATCTGTCCCATAGGCGCTGACGTCAGACAGTCCTCTCTGACACTAGCCGCTCTCAGGTACAGTGAATGACGTGAAGTGATCCTTCGAGCCGATGGCACAAAGGTAATCTTGCGCGTAAATCGTCTCTAGCCCTCACAGCCAATCGGGAAAAGCGTCTTAGGGCCGACCAAATGGTTATTCATTCTATGACTTCGGTAGCCATTCGACTCTCAAGCAATTCGTTCTCCACGAGTACGTAGATATCATTTGGCGGTGTTTTAAGACCGTGGATCATTACGCCGGGATCAATACCCATCTCAATCAGATAGCCCATCGTTTCACCTTGGCTAAACTGGATGTCCTCAACCGCAAAGAACACCGGCATATAGCCTGGTGTTTCATAGTAGTGTTGGTGAAGCCCAACCGCGCCCCCAAGAGAAACCCGACGTTCCACCCCACCGGCGAGTACATATGGACAGGAGGAAAGGCAGACCATTTCTGAGAGTATAAGAGTGTTCAACGAACGATTTCGTACAAGACGTCCCAGTTCGAGTGCCTCATCAACAATACCGCCAAGGCTATTGATCGCGATGCTGTCCGGTGGCACATCAAGGCCCTCAAGGTAGGCATGCGCTCTTTCTGCGTCTCCGGTAGCGATCTGCCCATGCATGATCACCAAGGAACCGATGTCTGGTTCATCTCGAAGCGAGAAATTCAGGCGAGGAGGAAGATCAGATGGCAGGTCGATATCTGGTCTTGATCCTGGCTCGGAGAGCTGTGGGTCGTACTGGTTCGGGTTGTATCTCCTAACCTGGTCGCCAGGTGAGACTGGCTGGGTGATCTCTGGTTTGTCGGAAGGTCTGTCGAGATTCCACCGCGCACCAACGTCCGTCAAGATCAGCAAACCGGCGATCACCACTTGAAGAAGTAGAATGAACTTGAGTCCTCTACCAATTGTTAGTGAACGGCCTTTCTCAATGAAGCGCTGCAAAGCCTAGTCAGCCTCTGAGGTTTTATCGTCTTGCGATGGCTTGTTGATGCGCAATCGCCTGAGGATCTCGGCATCCGTATCGCCCATTGAGACCTCGACGTCTCTCATCGCGTTTATGGCAGCCTTGAGATCGGAAAGGGTAAGAGTCTCTTCGATGCTCAGACCGTCTCGGCCACTTCTGATCGCGGCCTGTGTGACGGCAAGGACAAACACGAGAACTCCGGGAAGCAGATCGATGGCAATCGCACCCGCCCAAGACGGTGCAAAGCTGCTCGCATATCGAATTACGGCGTCCGCACTCGAGATCGGATTGTAGGCCGTCTCTTGAGGTGGCTCCATCTCCAGGACTTGTGCAGCCGCCTGCCCGAGTGTCCGGCTGCGCTGATCCAGGGCATCAAGTACGGACCCAATGGTCGTGGATTGAGCTTCCCGCACGCTATTTGTACGACCGTCGAGTTCAGGCAGTACAACAGAGGCCGGCAGATCTGCCGCGGCACGGGCTACGAGCAATGCGACAGAGAACTGATTGAGATTTGATATAACGCCGGCAAGCCGAACACTTTCTTCAGAAAAGGCTACCGAGCGCTGTTCGACAGGACCCGGTGCGACTGTAAGCCCACGCATCCGGCCGAGGATTTCATTTCCCTGTTCGAAAGCAGCGTCGATCAAGGGCTGCTGCTCTGCAATCTGGGCTTCGAGGCTCTGCAGTTCTTCGGTTTTTTGTCGTAGGACGCGATAGACCGCCCCCTCACCTGCCGTCCCTGACAGCTCACCGGACCGCTCCTGCTCGGCAAGTGCTTCAAATGCCTCACGGGCACGGCGGACCTCTCGCTCCAGGGCCTGCGCGGAAAGGGCAATATCATGGGCTTGCTCGAGCGCGTTCTGATAATCCCGAACGGTCAGATCGAGATGCTGTTCGACTGCAGCCGACCCTGCGAGAGCGGCAGCATTCAGCCAACTGGACATCGCTATGATTGCGAGGGATCCGACCATCGTGGAGACGGTCAGGCCGATGAACCCACCGGCACTTCGCATTGATGGCAGCAGCCGCAGCATGTAGCTCCAGAAAACAAATATGCCGACGGAGACCGCAACCGAGTAGGCAACGGCAGCGAAAAAACTCATCGCACCAGTGTCTTCAAGAAGCGACGTTACGCCTAGGTAAGTATATATGCCCGACGCTATTGCCAGAACGCCGAGCGCGGCCGGGGTGAAGGTGTCGAGCCATGCGAGGTGCCCTTCAAGCTCCTTGGCCGTGCGTAGGCCCTTGGTTTCCGCGGCCGTCAAACGCCTGTTTTGGTTGGTCATGCTAGGTTCCCGAAGATTGGTTCAGCAGTAATTTGACTGTGGCAAGCGTGACCGTGCACCGGCTGGCTCGAGGGACCTGTAGCGGCCTCCGGAATACCTTTGACAGTCCAGTGCATGGCCGTTGGCGATCACGACTGCGCCAACGTCGACCCATTGTCCATCTCGCTCGATGAAGCATGTGCCAACCCAGCGGTCGTATGTGCGGTCGCCATTCAGGTCACAAAAGACCTGCTCACCGCGCAACAACCTCTCCATAAAGGCCTTTGCTGTTCGTCCGTACCGGTTCGAAAGCTCCGGCGCATCCACTCCATTCAGGCGGACCGGTGTTCCGGCCACCACAACAGTGTCAGCATCGCGGACATAGGCACTCCCAGAGATCTCTCGGGCGTTGACGGACGTCGTGCCGAAGAAAAGGAATATCGTGAAGACCGTTAAGAGATGCTTCAAATTTCTGAACCTTCTGGCGATTTTCGTGAGCTCGAATGCAAGTTCATCAGAACTGCTCAACGATTCCGAGGTACCGTAGCGCCGTGCAATTATATCGTCGAGCCATATCATATCTGCTGGTCTGAGCTTGCGGCCGCAGCAATTTCAGGTTCCAGTATTTTGTAGACAGCCATTTCAGAAATTCTGGGACCCACATATCGGTTGCTCCATACGGCTCAGGGATTGTTCCTGAATGGTTGCTCATCACCTGCGCCACCACAGCATTCCCTGTGGGTGAACCACTTTCAGCGGGCTACTCCACAAGACTCGGTTTCTCTACAACAACTTCGTCGAGCGACTTTAGCGATCCCGGGAATACGAATGCGACTATTTCAATGCAGGAAAAACAGGACCAGGTTGGAAAGTCGCCGTCCAAATGTGGATAAAGTTTTACACCTCAAAACGCCCATACTCCGCTCTTGGCGACAAACATCTGGCCGCGGTCTATTGGCTGAGAAAAGACTAAAACCAACCCGATCAACAGGAGCAGAGAGTAGCTTGAATCAAGCCAGATACTGTCAGAACATTTGAGAGTATCTCAAATCTACGAAATCAATCCAACCAGCTTCTCCCGCGCCCGTAAAAATTGCGTTCCATCCCTCACCAATGTCAAATTTAGTCAAATTTCTGCTTTGACTCGTGCATATGGGGGAGAACGATAGCGCTTCAGAAAACTCTGTTTTTCTGAATTTATATTTGCATCCAGATGCTTGAATGCTATCGCATTGGAAATACGAGAGGCACATTGGGCTCAAGCGGGAGAGAGAAGAAGTGATCAAAAATATTCGGTTTGTTAGCGCTCTAGTGCTCACTTCATTTGTTGCGGCATGTAGCACACCACGCGAGAGTTGTATCTCAAATGCGACGAGCGACTACCGAACACTGCAAAGCCTAATATCCGAAGCACAGCAAAACATCTCCAGAGGCTACGCCCTGCATTCTGAAACCGTGCCTTATACAGTCCAAGGAATTTGCTACAGGACTGACCCCAATACCTATCAATCAATTCCTTATTCTTGCCCGTCAACTCAGTATAGAACTCAAACTACTCCAGTCTCAATCGACGTGAATGCAGAAAGGGCAAAGCTAAAGCAGTATCAGACTTTCTTGCCTGAATACGCTGCCCAAGCAAACGCTGCAGTTCGTCAATGTGAAGCTCAGTTCCCTGAAAGTTAGTAGAGGCAAGATCAGTCATCGTTCTTGTGAACCTTCCTGTAGGATCGGACATAGAGTGGCAACATGAGCCTGGGATCATGGCCATGTTGCAGGCTTCCATCGCAACAACTCGGGGCGGAAGCCGATTCAAAATACTCCGATGACAAAGGAAGCTCTTGGAACACAGCAATGCATCCCCATTGTCCAATTCTGCAAGACTGCAGGGGGTTGGTCCCTCAGTCGTGCATTTGTATCCATGGCAAAATTCTTTTGCGGTGCAATTTTCCATGTCTTAAGGGGAGCAAGATTTCACCCAGCATGACTCTCGGAAGTGCTTTGTATCAAGCAAGGCAACGCGTAAAAACAATAAGGTATCAATGATGATTGACCGCAGAAGGTTTTTGGCGGCAACGACGTGCTTCGCGTACCTCGGTAGCGAGGTGAAGGCATTATCCCCTGAAGATGCTGACCCGTTTGCGGGCCAACTTCTCATAACAGGATTCCGGGGCACTGGCCCCTCGGATCCGGAGGTGGATCAGCTTCGGCGCTATATTGAAGATGGAATTGTCTCAGGCGTGATTTTGCTTCGGCGGAACATCCGGTCGCCGGAACAGCTTTTGAACCTAACGACGTCGCTACAGTCCACGTCATCAGAGCATCCAGTGATCATAGCTATCGACCAAGAGGGGGGTGAGGTTACACGTCTTGATCGCAGGAGTGGTTTTTTGCCATGGATGTCCGCCGCAGATATGGCGGCATCGGGACGCAAGAACGATGAGGTTTTCGAGTATTACTCGGTCCGGGCACGAGAATTGTCGGTAGTCGGTGTGAACCTGAATCTCGGACCTGTGGTCGATCTGAATGTAAATCCGTACAATCCGATCATAGGCGCCAAGGGACGTGCGTACGGCAGCCAAGTCGAAGATGTAGTCAGGTTCGCAGAGTTGTTCATTCGAGCACACCGCTCAGAGGGCGTGAAGACATGTCTGAAGCATTTTCCAGGACATGGGTCGTCAGTCGGAGACAGTCACTTCGGCACCGTGGATATTTCAAAGACTTGGAGCGCCGAAGAGATTGCTCCTTTTGAGCGTCTAGTGCGTGCGGGATTGGCCGACACAATTATGAATTCTCATGTTCTCCATAGGCACCTATCCGACGCAGCGTGGATCCCCACCTCACTATCAAAGAGTTCTGTTGCCGAGATGCGAGAAGGTCTTTCTTTTACAGGGCCAATCATTACGGATGATATGCAAATGGGTGCGATAGCGGACTTCATGCCAGCTCGAGACGCGAGTATCGCTGCCGTCTCGGCTGGTAACTCCCTTCTGATCTATTCGAACTATGCGGATCGATACTCAGTCCGTTCAATAAATGAGGTTCACCAAAAGCTGATCTCAGCGATACAGGACGGCACGTTGCCCGCGCCGCTTGTCGCCGAGCACGCAAGACTTGTCAGGAATTTTCGGAAGTCCCTTATCAATCATCATTGACGATGCCTGAAATCACGCCGAGCTGCTCCGTGTACTGACCAATCCCATGCTTCGGAAAACACCAGGCTTTCTTTGGAACATAGCTCCAGGCGACACAATCTGTTGTTGCCTGACAGGCGTGACGGCATTGATCGAGGCTCATGTTTCGCAGGCCTCGAGGATATAAATCATATCCGCGGATATCGAGACCTGTCGCTTCAATGAAGGGACGGTTGAATATCTCTGGGTTAATACGGCTCGGGTCCGTTATTCCGCTTGTCACATTTTTGGCCATGCTGATGTTCTCTACCCCGGATTTCGGCCAGCACCATCGAGTTGCATGAACATAACTCCATGCGGAGCAGCTTGCGGTGCGTTTGCAATATGCTTCGCACTGATCGATGCTCACATTGCGCAAACCACGGGAATTTAGGTCCATACCGAAGAAATCAGTATCAGAGTATCTTTTCTCGATATCTGGCGTCGCCTCAGGTGCAGGCTGAACCGGTACAGATGGTGGTGTTGATCGCGCGGTTTCGGTTGAATCCGGCTGCCGGGATGGACGTTCTAAAGCGCTAGGAGTTGCGTTTATGAAACCATCAACCTCCACGACACGATCCAGAAATTGTGTATCATTGAGCCCAAGCCCAAGCTGCTGTTTTTCCAACGCCTTAAAGTAATAAATATCAACCGTACCGAACATCTTTTCATACACAAAAGCCGGCGTGTCGAATTCATTCAGTATGCCGATGATGTCTGAAGTCGTATACTGTGTAGAAGCGGTTGTAAGGTCCTTCCGTCCCGATTGCTTTGCATTATCAGAACCTGAAAAGAACTGATGAACGCCTAACTCACCGAGCACCATACGCTTGCTACCACCGAGGAAGATTTTCGCGCAGGAGGACTCACAGTTTGCCTGCTCTGGAATATAGGTGTTCACCCCCTTGTCATTAAGGATACTGGCCATCTGGAGGCCTTCGTAAACGCTGCCACCCGCGCTCGCGGCCACGACCATATCCACGTCGTAGTCTCGCATAGCACGGCGAAGCTCAAACGAATCCCCGTTCTTTATTTCACCGACCAAAAAGAGAACGTTTGGGATTTCGTCGTAGTGGCGATAGCTCCCATAGGTCGTCACCTCAGCGCCAGCAATGCTCGGTGTGAGCGTGAGTGCCGCGTATACCAGTATCAACATAGAACGCATATTTAGTACTTCCCCGAATCTCGTTTTCTCGTGAAGTTTTATCAATAAACATGTTGATGTTGGGGCGAAATTCACAATTTCCGCACCTCGTGAAGCTCGGTACTTTCGGCCCATTTCTGCCGTTCATTAAGTATCTGTCGCTGCGACGCAGCTAGCCAAATACTACACACAGCTCTTGAAGGAAAAACGAACCTCAGTCCCGTCAATCCTTCGAATCCAGAAGCATCGGGTTCCAAAGTCGCCTCTTCCCACGAAGAAGTGTTCGATGCCAACGCCGGTTTTTGCCAGATAATCGGGATGCCGCTCGATAGCTGCATTGAGAAACTCTTCGTCCGCTCCGGAGATCCGCTCTTCGAACTCGAAGCGGTACAAAATGCCACGAAAGTGGGCGAGAGCAGCTGATTTCTTTGGGAAATCAATACCGCCTATATTTACTGGCTGCGCCCTGGCCATTACGTTTCCTGAATGCCCGCTGCGCCTGAAGCCTCAAGGCGCTTTTGCTCTATCACTCGGTTGATCTCTCGCTTTACCAAAGCTGGAAGGTCTAACGCTTCCCACTCTCTAGACTCTAAGCTTTGCAGCACTTCGGCTTCGCTTAAACGTGTTCTTCCAAGAAAGTTACTGAGTTCGATAGAGCTCGTTCTCGATAGTCCCAAACCAATCAAGCTAATGAGTGTACGTGTACTCACACCGAATTCGAGGAAAAGATCGTAAGTCAGCTCTTCGGGGAACTCTTCGGACAAGCCACGTTCATGATAAAACTGTCGCAAAACAGACAGGTACGCGCCGAGGTATTTAGGTGCTAGAAATCTAGCAATGTTCTCGACATCAGCCATCGTGTCTCGAATGAATTTCGCATAAGGAAGTTCAGTGTCACCTCGATATTCTGGCTTTTCTCTTTCACGCCGCAGTCTTGCCGCAATAATTCTGCCCAGTGTTTTTCCGCGCATCCAATCCCAAGTTGTCAGAGCACATGGCAACACGCGTTTTTCCGGTGCAAAAACTGGAGCAAGCGTTCGGTTGATGATATCGAATATGCGAACAAACCGATCCACGGACTCGTCGTCTTCCGGCGGTATTGGGAGAAGTTGTTCAGGCAAGCCTGAGTAGGCGCGGAAGAAATCAAGAAGCGATTGAAGGGCTACGATTGATATTCCAGGATTGGCTTCCACAATTTCCTGGGAAACGTCAATCGCGTCTAAAGAAGGTTGAATGAGTTCTTCGAGCTTGGTTGCGACATCATCGCTTAGCTAGCTGACCGGGGGCGCATTCTTGATGGTTCCCTCTCTGTACTGCCAACTCATGAGGTATGCCGCAACGTGTTCTAGCTTTCCATCAAAAGCGTCTTGATCCATTTGGGTTCGCTCTTCGAGATACCCTGATAGATCATCAAACTGCTCTATCACTTTGTCCGTTTCGCGTTGGATCGGGTACGCTGTCTTTTTAGGCAAACCGTTTGGCCATACGTTGTCCTTCTGAACGTCAACGCAAACAATATTGCCATAGAAATCAGACCCCCAACGACCAGCTCTTCCCGCAAGGTTCCAAAAATCTTGAGGCGACATCGGGTTGCCTTGTCCTTTGCGAGGCCCTCTGACGACGATTGTGCGGCATGCAAGATTTACGCCCTCGATTAGGGTGGAAGTCGATACCAGGAAGCGTAATTTGCCTGATGTGAAAAGGCGCTCAATCTCTTCGCGCAGTAAAGAAGGCATGTTCCCGTAGTGGAAAGCCACACCTCTTTTGACAAGATGAACTAATTGAAACTTCGGGTGGATGACCTTTTCGCAGAACTCAGAGAGGTCAGCGAGTTCGTCGTTGTCATCAGTCACCCAAACTTCAAGTCCATCGTAGATGAGTTGCGCTACGATTTCCGCTTCACTTGCAGTGTTGGCATAGACAAGCGTTCCCGTTGTTTCTTTGCCCAAGGCTAACGCTACGAATGCTATGCGCTTGCGTTGGTTGATTGGACGATCATAGAGATCGAACTTGCCCAACGGTTTTGGATCACCTTCAGTAACAAGCGAAAGTGTCCATTCCTTGGGTTTTCCGCGTATTTGTTCTGCCATTACAAGGTTTTGCATGACGGTGGCAGTGTTGCTAGGGACAACAGATGTCCGGATCTCGTCAGGAGAGTTCTCGAGAAGAACATCAGGGTTTTCGCTGTGTGGGCTTAAGAAAATAAAGCTACAACGATCATTTGCGCGAACTAGTCTTTCTACTGCGTCCTGAAGAATAACTCCACGCCGCTCGTCTGAAAGCTTCTGAGCTTCATCGACCACCGCAATGTTGAACGGGTGCGGTTCTTCACCAGCATTCAAAAAGATATGCAATCTTTCTTGTGTAAACACTGCGATGAAACGATCTGAACGCAACTCTTCTTCATTTATTGGCAGTGAAGTAACTTTGAGATCGTTGAGGCCGTGAACAAGCTTCAATTCATTAAGTTGGCGCTCGACCTCGGAGACGAGTGCTCGGGTTGGCGCTAAAAAGACTGAGCTCTTCGACTTTCCAGTGGCATGCTGCCGAAGAAGCCAATTGAGCACAGCATAAGTTTTGCCTGCTGCTGTGGGCGCAGTCGCAGACACCCATTGAGCTTCCGAGAGTGATGACCACAAGTCTGATTGAAACCTGTTTCCCAAGATCGACTTTGTATCGTTGAGAATAATCTCGGACCGCAGCCTTCGACGTGTCTGCAAAAGAGCTTCCATCGTGCCAAGACGGTCGTCTAACTCGGGTTTCAAAAAACCCTTTTCCTCGGCTAGCGCGACAGCCCTGTGGTTTGAAAGTCTGGTCAGGATGAGGCTGCCAGCATCTTTCACAAGGTCTTCGTCTGAAAAGCACACAGCCGCTTCGGCCACCATGAGCGCATACTCTTGGGCTTCGCGTTTATCACTTTCTGCAAGTATGCTCGCAGCAAGCAAAAGATGCCGCCAATCCTTTGGCGATGTAGCATCTTCGATCTGGAGCACGCCTTATCCAAAACTCAGTGCTGCTGACCACTGCCTGAGGCTATCAAGCTCATCCCTAATCCCATTACAGCTAATGAGCCAATCCTGAACATTCTTTAGGCTCATGTTTCGTGTCCTAAGAGGCTGAGGAAGTAAGAGCGGAACTCTTCGATTGCCCTCATCGGCACGCAAATAAAGCTTATCTCAAAACTCGTGATTTCTTCTTTTCCAACTCGACTTTTGATCTGCTTGATCCAACCTGGCACTTCTTCTTGCAAAGCAGTTTCAAGGGCATTCTCGTCGATATTTTGACCATCCTCCAAGTAGCTAGTGGAGTCGAAACCAACGAGCGCTAGTCCGCAATGACGCAGGGCCAATGACTCTTTTTTATCCTGATTAAAGTAGTTTTTCAGGCCTTCAGTGAGCTTTTGGTCGTCGAAGTTGGCAAACTCGTTGATTAGGAATACGTCTCGGGTACGCGCTGAGTCAGCGCCGTCAGTGTCTGTTAGAAATGGCGCAAGCGAATTCAGGCAGTCTCTTACAGCGTCTGACGCACCACCATAAAGCTTTGACTCACCCCAGTAGACTTTCAACCCACCATCGTCTGTTCCTTTGGCGTAAACGCCATCTGCTCCGTGGTAGTGCATCTCTGTGGATGTCTTTAAGCTCATTTTACTAATGATCTGGGACATGCCAAAAACTGCCTCGGCAAACGCAAAAACGAGAAGTTCGCCTCCTTCGCCGCTCTTGGCAAGCGAAGTGAACAGCGCTTCCGCCTCCTTTTCAAGTTTCAGAACGAGTGCTGAGGAACCTGTATCATTGAAAGAGTTTTTTGCTTCTTCGATGCGTTTCCGGGGGATAGCGTAGTCGACAATTCTTGCGCGCAGAAACTCCGCAAGCGGCTTAAACCGTACTCTCCCGTGCGCATCAATCGGCAGTCGGTAGCAATGCACCTCTGTCGCTGTGTCTTCGACAATTTGTGCGGGCGTGAGCTCCACAAGATGTGAATCTGTGACCTTGCCTCCAGTCCGTAGCGTCTGCGTGAGAAGCGTGGCTAGGTCAAGAGGCGCATCTTCAATTTTGGTTTCTTCGTTCATATGGTAGTGCTCATTACTCGTGCCACAAGTATTAGCTATCCTAGCAATGAATACGTTCTACCAGAAGCGGAATTTCCTAGGTTTTTCACTCGTGTTTTTGCTCTTGAAGCTGATCCTTTTGTAAACAAGTAGGTGCAGACTTTGTGGTGGAATGGAACGGGAAACATGCACCACTCCCGAAGGCCGTTGAAGGCCCGAGTCAAGAACCGCTGTCTACAGCGCAAGTCTTTCGAAGCCTTTTGGCAGTTCATTATCTATCAAAAGTGATCTTCTGTCGCTTCGCGAGTGCTCGCCACGTGTCCTATGCTAACTGCGACGTCAATTGATTGGAAATGGCGTAGAGCGCTGAGCGGATCACACTGCTGCGCGCGTCACACGCCAAAAATGCCGTTAGGGTTCAGGCATGTTTGTCCATGAGAGCCGCAAATTCTTACCTTTTCTTCTTGGCAAATTCATCCGTTTCACAAGACGTCCGGAAACCTCGAAATCGGCACTAACCTTTACAATGAGAAGTCTGTTGAAGTGCCTGTCGAGACGCACGTTGATTTGCTCTTTGCTGTTGAGCGGAGAGATTGTTTTTATCTCAACAAAGTCATTTCCCAGCCGGCCATCAGAACCTTGGGCATAATTCCTGTGAAGCTTAATTCCGTACATAATCGCGCCAAAAAGCTCACCGATGTCACCGTAGACGTTAAGATGCTGCCCAGTTTCTTGAAAGTAAGATTCTGCAAGCGTCAACAGGTCTTGAAAATATGGGATCAAAGTTAGGTCAGCGTTCGGATATTTGAATCGCAGGTGGGCTTCCCGTTCCAGCTCAGCAAGACGGCTATACCTGACTTCTTCTGGGTCGATAATGCTATCCCAATCCAGCCATTCTCCGTCGATCCAAAAAGCATTATCTGGCCCAAGTTCTTTCATTGTTACTCCAAATTTAACTTTTCGAAGCTTTAGTAGGCCACTTTGGTAAAATTGTGACTGCTTTGAGGGAGGCTCAGACGGATCCAGTTGGCAGCGTATTTCGGAGTTGGCGATCAGCCATCCGGGACCTTGCTGCGCTTTTGCCGATACAGCTATCGCGTGCCCAGAAACTGCTCGCGTGACCTCAAACTCGGCCCTCCATCAAAGGATATTTCACGAATATCAGAACCGAATGTGATACAAAATGTGATACACATTCTGGGCGCACGGCTCCGCAAGAATCAAAATTCTACTTGCAAATCAACCACTTGATAGTGGTTTCGTTTTGCAAAATGGTGCCCGGGGGCGGAATCGAACCACCGACACGAGGATTTTCAATCCACTGCTCTACCCCTGAGCTACCCGGGCACGGGAGAAGGCGAGGCCTTCGGGTGGATGCGTTTTAGGCGAGGCGGGGCGGGGTGTCCAGAGGGTATGCGCAAAAATCAATGGGGTTTTTGCGGCTCTTGATCAACAGCTTCAATGGCCGCCTCGACATCCTCGGGATCGGCGGAGGGCACGGCGTAATCGCCGCTGAACCACTTGCCCAGATCGACATCGGCGCAGCGTTTCGAGCAGAACGGGCGATAGCGGGTATCGGCAGGCTTTCGGCAGATCGGGCAGGTCATGTCACCACATCGGTCAGGGGCAGGCGGTCGCGTTTGCGTTGCAGTTCAAAATGGCTGAGGGGCGTCCATCCCGCAAGCGCGGTTTCGGTCGCATCCTTGCGGAAAGCCGCGCGCAGGCTGGTCTCGAATGTGCGCCGATCCTTCTTCGGCATCGGCGCAAGATCGAGCGTGATCTGCCCGCCCAAACCGCGTAGGCGCAATTGCCGGGGCAGGTCGCGGGCCATGGCGAGATTGGCCTTGAGCCCTGCGGCAGGGCTGGCATCCCCGCCGGTGTTTACATCGACGGCCACCAGCGCGCGTGTCGGCTCCACGAAATACGAGCCGCCACCGGGCAGGGGCACCTGCGCGTCGCTCAGCCTGTCCACCTGATCAAGCACGCCGAGCGTGGCGAAGCAGCCTGCATCGGTGATCACCTCCGAGGGCTCTGCCCAATCCCGCCAGGCGAGGGCATGCGGGCCATCGCCTTCGGTCAGCTTTTCAGGCTCGCGCCCGGCAGCATCGGCCAGCACCGCGCGGGCCAGATCCTGCATGGTGCGAATGTCCTCGGCGATCTCGTCTGCGTCCCCCACGGCGCAAGCCGAGCGCAGGATCAGACCCATATTGCTCTCGCCCATTTCCGCATGGGCGATCTGCAAAAGCGTGTCGCGCAGGTCGTCGTCCTTGATCGACCGTGATACGTTGAGCCCCGGGGCATCCGGCGTGACGATTGCATAGCGGCTCTTGAAGAGCAGTTTCGTCGTCACCGGCAGCGCCTTGCCCGGTTCCGCATAGCCCGTCACCTGCACCAGAAGCGGCTGACCGGGGGCGAAGCCCTTGACCTGCCGCAGAAACGCCGAGCCATCGGAGGTGCGCAGGAACATGCCGCCCTGTCCCTTTACGGGCCGGTCGGCGATGGCGCGGTAGATGGCACCGGGGCGGGGTTGGTCCGAATCGATCAGCAGATCGTCGAGCCTGCCCTCCACTATAAGGGCGGCGGCCTCGGCCCCGCCGATATGATCGAGGGCGATGGTGCGCGCGGTCATTGGGTGTCCTTCCAGAGGGGATAGCCTGCGGCCTGCAAGAGCCCAGCGGTCTCGGCCAGCGGCAGGCCGACAACGGCGGTGAACGAGCCCGAAATCCACGGGATCAGCGCCCCGGCGGGGCCCTGAATGCCATAGCCGCCCGCTTTGCCCTGCCAGTCACCCGAGGCGAGATAGGCGTTGAGTTCTTCATCCGAGAGGCGCTTCATCCGCACAGCGGTCACCACGTCCCGCTCCCATATCCGGTCGCCGCGTCGCACCGCGACGCCGGTGATCACCCGGTGACGGCGGCCCGAAAGGGCAAGCAGGAACTCGGCGGCCTCTGCCGCCGACTCGGGCTTGCCCAAGATACGGCGACCCAGAGCCACGGTCGTATCGGCGGCGAGCACGATATCGTCGTCCTCCGCGGTGACCGCCCTCGCCTTTTCTCGCGCCATGCGGGCGCAGTAGGGGCGGGGCAATTCCCCCTTGGCGGGGGTCTCGTCGATCTCGGGCGGGCGGATATCATCCGCCACGACGCCGATCTGCGCCAACAGATCCCTGCGGCGCGGGCTGCCCGATCCGAGAATGAAACGCATGAAAAATCAGACGCTTACTTGAAGCGGTAGTTGATCCGACCCTTGGTCAGATCATACGGGGTCATCTCAACCTGCACCTTGTCGCCTGCCAGAACGCGGATGCGGTTCTTGCGCATCTTGCCTGCCGTATGTGCGATGATCTCATGGCCGTTCTCAAGCTCGACCCTGAATGTCGCATTCGGCAGGAGTTCCTTGACGACACCGGGGAATTCGAGCGTGTCTTCCTTGGCCATGGTCTCTCCTTGCTTTGGCTTTCCGCCTGTTTTGCGGAACGCGCTAGTAAATGAGCCTCTTTAACGTTTTTTTCAAGGGCATATTCACCCGAGCGGTGTAGATGTGACCTGCATGTCGCGGCCCCTCTGTTCGGCCCAGTGGCGGCGGTTGAGCACGACGCCATCCGCGCGGACATGCGCGACGCGCGCGAGGTCGACCTCGGCCAGTGTCCATCCCGGTCGGTTGAGCGCGCCTTCGGCAATGACGCCCGACGGCGGAAAGCCCGTGTCGGGCGGGCCGAAGATGCCGCCCATGCCGGTGTTCTCATCCACGGCCGGGGACCATTCCGCGTCGCCCACGGTCGAGGCCATGACGGTGACACATTGCAGCTCGAGCGCGCGCGCCATCGCACCGATGCGCACCCGCCAATATCCGGCGAGGGCCTCGGTGCAGGAGGGCACGAGGATCATATCCGCGTCCTGCAGGGCGCGACCCAGCAAGGGAAATTCACTGTCATAGCAGATCAGGATGCCGATCTTGCCGAGGCTCGTGTCGAACAGGCGCAGCGGCCCGCCCGGAACAACATCCCAGTCCTCGCGCTCGAACCGGGTCATGATCTGCTTGTCCTGAACACCGCGGCCTCCCGAGGGAGTAAAAAGCCGCGCGCGATTGACCGGGCGGGCGCCAAGACCGGGATCGAAC
Organism: Roseovarius tolerans; assembly: GCF_900109855.1. GTDB lineage: Bacteria > Pseudomonadota > Alphaproteobacteria > Rhodobacterales > Rhodobacteraceae > Roseovarius > Roseovarius tolerans. The sequence continues at coordinate 15,036 of NZ_FOBO01000014.1, forward strand.
ACCGGGGCCGAGGCCGCGAGGACGTGCATCCCGTGCCGCACGGCCAGAGTGCTGTGCAGATCATCCACATCGGCAATCCGGTCCGAGACCGCATGCAGCGAGCGTTCCAGATCGCCCGCCACCTCCGGCCCGTCGAGCATCGCCAGTTCCATCGCCCCATATTCGGGAAAGACCGCCAGATCGGCCCCCTGCCCTGCGGCATCGGCAACCCACTCGGTGATCTTGGCGGCGTAGTCGGCCCAGTTGGTCAGCACATCGAGCGGATAGGCGGCGGTCGCGATTTTCATCGAATTCCTCATATGCAGCAGGTGGCGCTCTTGTAATCGCTCTGCAAGGGCACGTCGAGCGATTGCCGCCTTGCGCGCAACCGTGCTATCACTTGTCGTATCGAGGCAGGGCAGCCCTACATATGGCAAAAACGGCACTCAGCAAATACCAGCGGCTCGAAGCGGCGGGCCTTTGGCGCGCCGACGCAGAGGCGCAGCGCATCGACGTGATCGTGTCGGTGGGCGAGGCGACGCTGACCATCACCGACATGCGCGAGCGGGTGCAGGCGCATTGGTCGATCGCCGCCATCGCGCGGGCCAATCCGGGGCAGACACCGGCGATCTATCACCCCGATGGCGACCCCGGCGAGACGCTGGAACTGCCCCAGAACGAGACCGACATGATCGCCGCCATCGAAACCCTGCGCAATGCGATTGCCCGGCAACGCCCGCGCCCCGGACGGCTGCGGCTCTACGGCGTACTGGCCAGCGTGTTGGCGGTGCTCCTGATGGGCCTCTTTTGGCTGCCGGGTGCCGCGCGGGACCATGCGCTGCGGGTGGTCCCGGCAGTCAAACGCGCCGAGATCGGCCAGGCGCTTATCACCCATTTGCAGCGCGCCACAGGTCCCGCCTGCCGTGCGCAAGGCGGCAACGCCGCGCTGGCTGCGCTGGCGCGTCGCCTGCCCCCGCGCACAGGCGGCGTGCGGTTCATGATGGTGCGCAGCGGCGTCGAGGACACCCTGCGTCTGCCCGGCGGAACGGTCATGATCAACGCCGATCTGGTCGAGGATCATGACGAGCCCGACGTCGTCGCGGGCCACATCATCGCGGCCTACCTGCGCGCCGAGGCCCGCGACCCGCTGCACCGCCTGCTCACCGACGGCGGCGCGATGGCGAGCCTGCGCCTGCTGGCGACCGGACAACTGACCGACGACACCCTGCGCGCCCATGCCGAAACGCTGTTGAAATCGCCGCCCAACCCACCACCCGATGCCGCGCTGCTCGGAGGATTCGCCCGTTGGCAGGTGCGCATGGCCCCGTATGCTTACGCGCGCGACATCACCGGCGAAACTGTCTTGTCGCTGATCGAGGCCGACCCGTTCGCGCGCGGAGCAGAGCCGCCGCCGCCGATCCTGAGCGACGCAGACTGGTTGCGGCTTCAGGGAATTTGTGGTGGCTGAAAAATCCATGGTTCTGGCCGTCTCAAGCGCGATCACCTTGATGATCCTGGCCAGCGCCGCATCGGCGCACGCCTCAGAGCAGGGGTTCGTGCTGCTCTTGCCGACGGATGTCTATATCGCGACGGGCGGGGCCACCGTGGCACTGACCGTGGCCTTATTGGCGGCATTGCCGGGCCGGGTGGCAGGGGCGCTCTTTCGGCCTCTGCCGTTGGCCGTCTCACCGCCAAGGCCCCGCCATATTCTCAGTCTTGTGGCAACCGCTGTCCTGTTGTGGCTAATCTGGCGGGGCCTGTCCGGGCCACGCGATCCGATGCTCAACCCGCTATCGCTGAGCATCTGGGTTGTCTTCTGGATCGCGCTGGTCAGTCTTCAGGGGCTGATCGGCGACATCTGGCGCTGGATCAATCCGTGGTCAGGGCCCGCCGCACTTGTCGCGAGGGCCACCAGACGTCGCGCGCCCCTGCGCTATCCAAGGGCACTCGGGCATTGGCCCGGAGTGCTGAGTTTCCTCGCTTTCGCAGGCTTTCTGCTGGCTGACCCCGCTCCCGCCGATCCGGCGCGGCTGGCATTGGCGGTGGCGGTCTATTGGGCGGTCCACATGGTCGGGGTCCTGCTCTTCGGTGGCCCGTGGCTCTTGCGCGCCGAGGGGATCACACTCTTGATGCGCAGCTATGCGCGGATGGGCCTTTTGGGCCGGGCGCGCGGACGGCTGGCCCTGGGCCTGCCGGGATGGCAGGTACTGGCCCGCTCGATGCCGTCGCTCAGCCTTGCGGTGCTGATGCTGGTCCTGCTCGGGAGCGGCAGCTTCGACGGGCTGAACGAGACCTTTCTCTGGATGGGCTGGCTTGGCCTCAACCCGCTGGAGTTTCCCGGCCGTTCGGCGGTGATCGGGCCTAATCTGCTGGGGCTGCTGCTCACCAACCTGGGACTGATTGCGGTCTTTGCGGCTTGTCTCTGGCTTGGTGCGCGGCTGGCGGGTGAGCGGGCGGGGCCGGGCCTGCTGATCCGTCGCTATGCGCCCACGCTCCTGCCGATCGCGCTGGCCTATCACATCGCCCATTACCTCACGAGTTTCCTGCTCGACGGGCAATACGTGCTGGGCTGGCTCTCGGAAACGTGGGGCGCCGGGCATGTCCATGTCACGGCCGGGTTTCTGAACAGCCCCGGCCCGGTGCGGCTGATCTGGATGACGCAGGCGGGCGTGGTGGTCGCGGGGCATGTGATCGCGCTGCTGCTCGCCCATGCCATCGCCATCCGCGCCGGTCAGAGCACGCGGCGCGCGGCACTGGCGCAGGCCCCGCTTGCGCTCTTCATGGTGGCCTATACCGTCTTTGGCCTGTGGCTCTTGGCCACGCCGCGCGGGGCCTGAGGGCTAAAGGGCTGGACATGCAGGCCGCTGTTGCGCAATTTGCGCGCAACCGGGCCTTGCGGCCCTAGTTCTGACTGATCGGAGGATCGCCCATGACCACCCCGACCAAGACCGCCACCCGTCGCGGCGCGCTCAAGACGCTGGCAGGCGGTGCCGCAGCCGCCACCTTGCCGCTTTGGGCGCGCTACACCCACGCGCAAACCGCCGAGCCGATCCGCATCGGGTTTCAGCAGCACCGCACCGGCATCGGCGCGGCCTATGGGCGCTGGTATGGCCGTGCCACCGAGGCCGCCGTTGGGCTGATCAACGCGGGCGGCGGTATCAATGGTCGCCCCATAGAGATCGTCGCCGAAGATGACGGCACCGACCCCAAGCGCGGGGCCGAGGTTGTCGAGAAATTCGCCAACCAGCATGGCTGCCACGTGGGCTTCGGCACGCTTTTCAGCCATGTGGTGATCGGCTCCGCCCCCCGCGCCGGAGAGTTGAAACTGCCCTATTTCGTTGTGTCCGAGGGCACGCATGTCTCGTCGGGCATGCTCAACCGCTACACGTTACAGCCCGGCATCACGGATGTGCGCAGTCAGGTCATCGCCATGGCCCCGTTCATCACCGACACGCTGGGCAAGAAGGTCACGATGATCTTTCCGGATTACGGGTTTGGATATGACCACCGCGATGCCCTCGCCCCGGCCATCGAGGCGCAGGGCGGCGAGGTGCTGGCCAAGATCGCGATTCCGCCGTCCGAAACCTCGTTCACCAAGTATTTCCCCAAGATCCCGCGCGACACCGAGGTGCTCTATCACGTGATGGTCGGGCCGGCGGTGCTGACCTTCGTCAAGGAACTGGGCGAGTTTTTCGGCGGGCAGGGGCCAGAGCTTTTCGGCTTTATCGACAGCCTCGAGGCAGTGGCCATCGACAGCCCCGGCCTCGACTTCCTCGAAGGCAGCCATTTCTGGGAAGGCATGTGCCGCCACCAACAGCCCGACGAGAGCGCGCATGAGACATTCTATCGCGAGGCGGTGGGCGTCGATGCACGCGGGGCCTCGGTGAACGATCCGGCGGACGTGTCGACCTACGGCCACATGTTCGGCTGTTGGGAGACGCTGCACGTGATCAAGGCTGGCATGGAGGCGGCGGGCTATCGCGGGCCGCAAGACCGCGCCGCACTGATCGAGGCGGTCGAGGCGATGACCGACATGCCCCACTCCCGCGAACACCCCCAAGGGGCCAAGCGGTTCAACGGCAAGACCCATCAGGTCTTTGGACATCAGTATATCAGTCAGGTGCAGAACGGCACGCTGACCCGCGTTCATACCACCGCGATCGAGGATTCGGCCTATCCCGATATGGTCGATTACACCACGCAGGCGTTCTGAGATGGGTCCGGCGGCGCTCTTGCGGGGGATGCTGGCAGGGGCGATGCTCTTGCTGGCCGCCTGCGCGGCACCGCCTCCCCCGCAACTCGAGGAGGTGAGCCGCCTTGCCTCCGCGATCCGAGGCCTCGGACCGGAGGTGGACCCGGAGGAGGCACAGCGCGCAGCCACCATGGCCTATCGGCACACGCATGATCTGGCGCTGGAATACCAGATCACCGATCCACCCATCGTGCACAATACCAAGGTCAATATGGGGCTGAAGCCACGCGGGCTCTGCTGGCACTGGGCACGCGACATGGAGGACCGGCTGAAAGCCGAAGACTTCCAGACCCTCGACCTGCATCGCGCGGTGGCCAATTCCGACAACGCCTTTCGCCTCGAACACAGCACCGCAATCATCAGCGCGCGGGGCGACGCCTATGATGAGGGCATCGTACTCGACCCGTGGCGCAAGGGCGGCCGCCTGACCTGGGCAGGCGTGCGCGAGGACGCATCCTATGACTGGCAACCGCGCGACGAGGTCGTGGCCCGCAAGCTGGAACGCAAGCACGGCCAGATCGTAACCCTGACCGACGATCAGCGCCTCCTCGTGGGCGGGGTGGAGTACGCGGCGCAATGACCCCTGACACCCGGACAGCCTGATGGATCTAGGCCCCTATCTCGTGCTCGCCACGCTGGAAGGCGCGGTGACGGCGGCGGTGCTGGCGCTCACCGCCGTAGGGCTCAGCCTCGTGTTCGGGGTGATGCGGGTGGTCAATATCGCGCATGGCGAATTCTTCATGCTGGGCGCGGTGCTGGCGTGGTGGATCGCGACCAGCGTCGGCGGGCACCCGGCGTTCGGCTTCGGTGCGGCGCTGATCATGGCCCCCCTGATCGTCGGCGCGCTCGCCATGGCGGCCGACATGACCATTCTCAAGCGACTGGACTATGACCCCGAGCGTACAATCGTGGCCACCATCGGCCTGCTTTACATCATCCAGCAACTGACGCTGATGGGCTATGGCCCCGAGGCGCGCCCGGTCGAGGCGCCGTTCAACACGCGCCTTGCGATCCCGTGGTTCGAGCATGGCCTCGAAGGCTGGCAGATGATCTGGCCTTGGGGGCTGGGCACCACATCTTACAAGCTGGCGGTGATCGGAGCGGCGGTGGTCATCCTATGCGGGGTCTGGGCGGTGATGGCGCGCACGCGCCTTGGCCTCGTGATGCGCGCCACGCAGGCGGATCGTGAAATGGCATTGGCTTTCGGCATCCCGGTAGAGCGAGTCTATGCCATCACCTTCGGTCTCGGCGCGGGGCTGGCGGCGCTCGCAGCTGTGCTGATCGTGCCGATCCAGCAGGCGCATTACCTGATGGGGGCCGATCCGCTGCTGCTGTCGTTCATCGTGGTCATCATCGGCGGGTTGGGCAGCCTGCCCGGCACGGTTCTGGCCGCCGTGCTGATCGGGCTGTCAGACGGGATCATCTCGGTCTTCTTCTCGCCCACGCTGGCCAAGATCATCGCGACGCTGCTGGTGGCGCTGGTGCTGGTGTTCCGCCCGCAGGGCCTCTTTGGAAAGCGCGCGGCATGAAGGCTTTGGTGCTGCATCTTGGCCTTCTGGCCGTGCTTCTGGCGCTGCATTTCGTGCTCCCTGCCTATCATCACGGCAACCTTGCGCGGATCATGGTGCTGGCCAGCTTCGCCATGGGATACAACATCCTCTTTGGCTATACCGGGCTGCTCAGCCTCGGACATGCGCTGTTCTTCGCGGCGGGCATGTATGGCATGGGCCTGTCGGTGCAGCACCTCGGACTGAGCGCGGGGCCAGCATTGCTACTCGGTGTCCTCTCGGGTGCGGTCGTTTCGGGCGCGCTGGCGCTTCTGGCACTGCGCACCAGCGGCGTGGCTTTCATGATCGTCACGCTGATGTTCGCGCAGGCGGGATACCTGACGATCCTGCACTTTTCCGAGTGGACGCGCGGTGACGAAGGGTTCGTTCTGGCGCTGGCCGGGCGGATGGCCTGGGGGGTTGATCTCAGCGACCCGAACGCGCGCTATATCGCTGCCCTCATGCTGTTCGGCATATGCCTCATGCTCAGTCTCTGGCTGGTGCGCGCACCCTTTGGCCGGGTGCTGGTAGCGATCCGCGAGAACGAGGAGCGGGTGCGCATGCTGGGCTACGACACCTTCGCGCATAAACTTGCCGCACTGACAATCTCGGGCACCATGGCGGCGGCGGCTGGGGCCGCTTACGGCATTCTTTTCGGCTATGTCGGGGCGAGTTTCGCCGCCGTGCAATACTCGATCCTGCCGCTTCTTTACGTGTTGCTGGGGGGCGCGGGCACGGTGCTTGGCCCCTTCATCGGCACGCTTTTCATGTTCTACCTGATCGACCTCAGTTCCGGCATCACCACCGCCTATATGCTGATCGCGGGCATCGCCCTCGTCCTGCTCACGCTCTTCGCGCCGCAGGGGATCATGGGAGAATTGCGCCGCAGGCTGTGGAAGGGGCTGCCGTGATGCTCTTGTCGGTGAAGGGTCTCTCCAAGCGGTTCGACGGTCTGCACGCGGTCAAGAGCGTTGATCTGGACCTGCCCGAGGGTGAAATTCGCGCGCTGATCGGCCCCAACGGCGCAGGCAAGACAACGCTTGTCGGCATGATCTCCGGGCGCATCACAGCGAGCGCCGGGAGCGTGATCTTTGACGGTGAGGACATCACCCGCCTGCCCGCGCATCGCCGCATCGCGCGTGGCATGGCCTATACGTTCCAGATCACCTCGGTCTTCGCACGGCTCAGCGTGGCCGAGAATGTCGGACTTGCTGCGCGCCGCCACCTGCATGGTGCCAAGGCGCGCAAGGCGGTGGCCGAGGCGCTTGACCGCGTCGGCCTCGGCGCACGGGCCGAGCAGGAGGCGGGCGATCTGGCTTACGGGCATCAGCGCCTGCTGGAACTGGCCATGGGGATCGTGCAACACCCCCGCCTGCTCATTCTAGACGAGCCGACGCAGGGCCTGTCAGAAGGCGAGATCGAGGCGTTTCAGAGCCTGATCCGCAATCTGGCGCAGGAGACGACCATCCTGTTGATCGAGCACAACATGCGCGTGGTCATGGCGCTTGCCGACCGGATCACCGTGCTGGATGCGGGCCGTGTGCTGGCCGAGGGCACGCCCGAGGAGATCCACGCCAACGCCGCCGTGCAGGCTGCCTATCTGGGGGGTGGCGATGCTCAGACTGGATAAGATCGGGGCAGGCTATGGCCATGCCCAAGTGCTGCATGAGGTGTCATTGCAGGTGTCCCCCGGCGAGATCCTGTGCCTCTTGGGCCGCAATGGCGCGGGCAAGACCACGCTGATGCGCGCGGTCATGGGCCTTGTGCCGCTGATGTCGGGCGCGGTGCAGTTGGACAACGTGACGCTGAGCGACCTGCCCCCGCACGATGTGCCGCGCGCCGGTGTCGGATATGTGCCGCAGGGGCGCAGGCTGTTTTCGGGTCTGAGCGTGGCACAGAATCTGGAGATCGGGTTGATGGCTGGCGGTCAGGGAATGGCCATGCGCGAGGAGGTGCTCGACCTCTTCCCGCGCCTGCGCGACCGGATGGGACAGGCGGCGCAGACGCTGTCGGGTGGCGAACAGCAGATGCTCGCCATGGCGCGTGCGCTCTGCCTTGCGCCGCGCGTGCTCCTGCTCGACGAGCCGACAGAGGGCTTGCAACCCTCGATGATCGACGCCATCCGCGAGGTCATCACCGCCATGTGCGCGCGCGGCGTCGCGGTCTTGCTGGTGGAACAGCGCCTCCATGCGGTGTTGTCGGTGGCAGACCGCGTCGCGTTTCTCGAGGATGGCAGAAACGGCCCGGTGATCCCGGCCGAAACACTGCGCGCGGATCGCGCCCTTGCCGATCGCTACCTCGGTGTCTGACCTCAATCGTGGCGGATGCGCGCGCGCAGCTTGGCAAAGCCGCCGGGGCTGAGCACGAAGGACGCAAGAAAGCCCACGACAAAGCCGCTGACATCGGCCACCCATGTCGCATTCGCGCCAAAGATCAGCCCAAAGACAAGTTGCAGCCCCATCAGCACGCCAATGAGCGTAAACGCCCGCGCCTGATTGCTGCCCAACTGCCCCAACCGCAGCCACATGATATAGGTGAAGCCGCCGATCAGGCCGTAAACCCCCGGGAACGCCCCGATCAGCCACGGACGGTCCTGCACCACCAAACCGAAGACCAGCGCACCGGCAACCGTGCTGAGCAGGAAGAGGACCAGAACCGCCCAGTGCCGGAACACCTCGCTTACGAATTTCCCCATGGCCAGCAGCAGCACCCCGGCAAAGAGCGCGTGGGTGAAGCTGCCATGCACGAAGGCATAGGTCACGAAGCGGCGCAGATGTTCCACGGGCCAGACGTTGTTCTGCAACATCCATGTCAGGATATCGCCGTTAAACCCGTAATCCTCGATCGCACCCGCACGCCAGCCGATTGCCTCGGGCCCGCCGATCATGCCGCGCGCGCCGAGCGAGAACATCGCCTCGACCCCGATGATCACCAGAAACAGCGCGATCACGAAGGGCGGCACCGGGTTGAGCGGGCTGTGGCGCTGCGGGTCTTGCATTGCGGCTCTCCTTGACGGGGCAATGGCGCATGGGTAAGCGAGGCGGGCACAGAAATCCACCACGGAGTTGAGCCATGACCGAGGCGGCCTTTACCCCCCGCGTGTTTTCGGGAATCCAGCCCTCGGGCAACCTGCATCTCGGCAATTACCTCGGCGCGCTGAAACGCTTTGCCGATGCCCAGAACCAAGGTGTGCAGACGCTCTATTGCATGGTCGATCTGCACGCCATCACCGTCTGGCAAGAGCCCTCCGATCTGCGCCATGCCACCCGTGAACTGGCCGCCGGGTTCATCGCCTCGGGCCTCGATCCCGCGCGCTCGATCCTGTTCAACCAGAGCCAGGTCGCCGAGCACACGCAACTGGCATGGGTGTTCAACTGCGTGGCGCGGATGGGCTGGATGCAGCGCATGACACAGTTCAAGGACAAGGCGGGCAAGAACGCGCAGAACGCTTCGCTCGGCCTCTTCGCATACCCCGCGCTGATGGCAGCCGACATCCTCGCTTATCACGCCACCCATGTGCCGGTGGGCGAGGATCAGAAACAGCACCTCGAACTGACCCGCGATATCGCGATCAAGTTCAACAACGATTTCGGTGTTGATTTCTTTCCCATCACCGAACCAGTGATCGAAGGCGCGGCAACCCGGGTGATGTCCCTGCGCGACGGATCGAAGAAAATGTCGAAATCCGACCCCTCGGACATGAGCCGGATCAACCTGACCGACGATGCCGACGCCATCGCCAAGAAGATCCGCAAGGCCAAGACCGATCCCGAACCACTGCCATCCGAGGCCAAGGGGCTGGAGGACCGGCCAGAGGCGCGCAACCTGGTCAATATCTACGCGGCCCTTGCGGATATGAGCGTCGATCAGGTCATGGCCGAAGCGGGCGGCAAGCCGTTCTCAGAGTTCAAGCCGATGCTGGCCGATCTGGCGGTCGACAAGATCGCGCCGATCTCGACCGAGATGTCGCGACTGATGCAGGATGTGACCGAGATTGACCGCATTCTCGCCGACGGGGCGGACCGCGCCCGCGCAATCGCCGCACCGATCCTGCACCAGACCTACGAGATCATGGGCATGGTCGGCCCGCGCGAGGTCTGATCCGTCACGTCTTGCCGGTAGGCCAAGCCTCTGCTTAGCTGTCACCGGACAGCTTCAACGGCGAGGAGAGGCCGATGACCAGCATGCGTGACAGTTCTGGCCTGACCGAAGAGCGCCCCGCCGTGATCCCGGTCGGTGCCGCCTATTGCGCCGTCGATATCGACCGCCCGTCCCGGCATTTCGCCTTTCTCCTGCAGCCCGACTTCACCCTGCTGGCGTTCAGCGCTGCGCTCGATCCGCTGCGCATCGCCAACCAACTGGCACAGCGCCCGCTCTATCGCTGGACGGTGTGTTCCCAGGATGGCGCGCCGGTCAGCAGTTCCTGCGGCATGTCGGTCAATGTCGATCAGCCGCTGGCACGCTTCGCCCGAGATACCGATCTGGTGGTCTGTGGCGGCACCGTGCGGCCCGGCGGGTCGCACCCCGGCGCGCGCGCCATTCTGCGCGAACATGTCCGGTTTGGCGGGCGCGTTGGCGGCATCTGCACCGGGGCCATCGCACTGGCCGAAGCCGGGTTGCTGGAGGGGCGCAAGGCGACGCTGCACTGGGAAAACCAGCCCGCCTTTCGCGAACAGTTCCCGCAGGTCGAGATCACCACCAACACCTACGAACTGGATGGCGGCATTTTCACCTGTGGCGGCGGTGTGGGCGCGACCGACATGATGCTCTTGCGCATCGAAGAAGACTACGGCCCATCCTTTGCCGATGTGGTGGCCGATATGTGCCTTTACGGGCAGCGCCGGGGCGAACGCACGCAGCAGCGCGCCTCGGTCAGCAGTGCCATCGACAGCCGCAATCCCCTTTTGGTGCGCGCGATCAAGGCAATGCAGGCGAATATCGAAACGCCGCCCAGCATGGACGATCTGGCCGCCGCTGCCGGGTGTTCGCGACGGCAGATGGAACGCCTCTTCATGAAATATTGCGGCAAGACGCCCTACCGTTTCTTTCGCGACCTGCGACTGGATCACGCGCGCGGCCTGCTGCGCGAGACCGATCTGAGCGTTTCGGAAATCGCCGTCGCCTCGGGATTTGCCTCACAGGTGGTGTTTATCAAGAGCTTCCGGGGCCGGTTCGTCCATGCGCCGGGCCGGTTCCGCAGCGGCAAAGCGGCGCCCCTCCAGACCACGCCTTGAGCCAGTAGAAACCGGGGCTTGACAGCAACACGCACCTGACCAAAGGCTGGATCGCGATCCCGGCCAAACGGAGCCCGCCCCATGTCCAACGATCCCCTCCTTCAGCCCTACCAGCTAAAGCATCTGACCCTGCGCAACCGGATCATGACCACCAGCCATGAACCGGCCTATCCCGAGGACGGGATGCCCAAGGAACGCTATGCCGCCTATCATGCCGAGCGCGCCCGTGCGGGCGTCGCCTTGGCGATGACCGCCGGGTCGGCGGCGGTCTCCAAAGACAGCCCGCCGGTCTTCAACAACGTCCTCGCCTACAAGGACGAGGTAGTGCCCTGGATCAGACAACTGACCGATGCCTGCCACGACCATGGCTGCGCGGTGATGATCCAGCTGACCCATCTTGGCCGCCGCACCGTCTGGTCAAAGGGCGATTGGCTGCCGTCGCTGTCGTCCTCGAAACACCGCGAACCCGCGCACAGGGCCTTTCCCAAGCTGGCCGAGGATTGGGATATCGAGCGGATCATCACCGATTTCGCCGATGCCACCGAACGGATGAAAGCGGGCGGCATGGACGGGATCGAATTGCAGGTTTACGGACACCTGCTCGATCAGTTCTGGTCCCCGCTGACCAATGACCTCGATGGCCCCTATGGCGGGCACGACCTCGACAGTCGGATGAAGCTCTTGATGGACGTGCTGCGCGGCATCCGCAAACGTGTCGGCGATGAGTTCATCGTCGGCCTGCGCTACACGGCGGATGAGGCCGAGGCGGGCGGAATCACCCCCGAGGAAGGGCTGGAGATTTCCAAAAAGCTGGCCGATTGCGGCATGGTCGATTTCCTCAACGTGATCCGCGGGCGCGTCCATACCGACCCGGCAATGACCGATGTGATCCCGGTGCAGGGGATGAAGAACGCCCCGCATCTAGATTTCGCAGGCGCGGTCAGGGCGGTCACCGGCATGCCCACCTTTCACGCCGCCAAGATCCCCGACGTGGCAACCGCCCGGCATGCGGTGCAGGCCGGGCTCTTGGACATGGTCGGCATGACCCGCGCGCATATGGCCGATCCGCATATCGTGAAAAAGATCACCCAGGGACGTGAGGACGACATCCGCCCCTGCGTCGGCGCTACATTCTGTCTGGATCGCATCTATGCGGCGGGCGAGGCGCTCTGCATCCACAACGCCGCCACGGGCCGCGAACTGACCATGCCGCACGAGATCGCCCCGGCCCCCGAGCGCAGGAAAATCGTCATCGTCGGTGCTGGCCCCGCCGGGCTCGAGGCCGCGCGCGTCGCCGCAGAGCGCGGCCATGACGTGACGGTGTTCGAGGCCCAGCCCGACCCCGGCGGTCAGGTCCGGCTGACCGCGCGGAACCCGCGCCGCCGCGAGATGATCAGCATCATCGACTGGCGCATGGCGCAATGCGCCGCACGCGACGTGACCTTCCATTTCAACACCTGGGCCGAGGCCGCAGACATCGCCGCACTCGCGCCCGATGTGGTGATCGTGGCAACGGGTGGCCTGCCCAATGTCGAACTCTTCGAGAGCGGCAAGGAACAGGACCTTGTCACCACGACATGGGACATCATCGCGGGCGACGTGAAGCCAGGGCAGAACGTGCTGATTTATGACGAAAGCGGCGATCACCCCGGCCTGATGGCCGCCGAAGTGGCCGCCAATGCCGGTGCCAGCGTCGAGGTGATGACCCCCGACCGCACCTTTGCCCCCGATATCATGGGGATGAACCTCGTGCCCTACATGCGCGCACTGCAGGACAAGGATGTGACCTTCACCGTCACCCGCCGCCTCTTGGACGTGACCCGCGACGGCAACCGGCTCAAGGCCACGATCGGCACCGATTACAGCGATTTCACCTCAGAGAAGAGCTACGATCAGGTTGTCGTGAACTACGGCACCCTGCCGATGGATGATCTCTATTTCGAGTTGAAGCCATTGTCCTCGAACGGCGGCGAGATGGATTACGATGCGCTGATTGCCGGTCAGCCACAGGCCGCCACGCGCAACCCGGACGGCGCGTTCCAGCTGTTCCGGATCGGCGACGCGGTCAGCGCACGCAACACCCATGCCGCGATCTACGACGCATTGCGTCTGCTAAAGGATATCTGACATCAGATCGTGGGGCCGCAATAGGCGCGCAACTACCCCTGCCCACCGGGTGAGGACGGCCCGACAAGGATCTCGCCAAGGCTGATCTCGCGCGGGGCGGGGTCGCGCAGATCAAGCGTCGTCACGATATCGACAAGGTGGTTTTTCATCAGTTCCTCGGCGTCATCCGCATCGCCGCGCGCGAATGCGTCGAGAAGGGCGTGATGGGCGTGCTTCTCGCACATCGCACTCTGACGTTGCCAATAGAGGGCGATGATCAGCGACGAACGCGCGACCAGGCGCTCGATGAAACCCGCGATCGTGGCCTGATCCGCAATATGTGAAATTTCGATGTGGAATTGCCCGGACAGACGCAGGGCCTTGCCGTGTTCGGCGCGGGCCATAGCGTCGTGCTCGGCCTCGATATGGGCATGCAGGCGGTCAAGATGCGCACGCGTCATCCGCTCCGTCGCAGAGCGCGCCGTGCGCGGCTCCAGCAAGGCGCGTGCCTCGAACACCTCGCGCGCCTCGCGGATCGTCGGCTTGGCGACAAAGGCCCCGCGATTGCGTTTCAACTCCACCAACCCGTCATGCGAGAGCGCCTGAAGCGCGCTGCGCACGACGGTGCGCGACACGTCGAACACGTCGCTCAACTCGTCCTCGCCCAGCTTTGTGCCCGGCGCCAGCCGATGCTCATGAATTGCCTGTGACAGCCGCGCGACGATCGCGGCACTCGGGCCGGTGATCGTCGGCTGGATAAACAGGGGGGATTCGCTGAGATGGTTCATGCAGGTCTCCTGCGGCAATCATGCGCCCCTGTGTGCACGTGCACAATACCGGGTGGAATCACATCCCGCCTTCAGATGAATTGTATACAATGATTGCGCACAATATTGCGCCGTGCCGCGATGAACCTGCCCAAAATACGCGCAACTTGTCGAATGCGCCGCGCCGCACCGCCGAATCCATTGCGAGATTCGATCCCGTTCGCCGCAGTTGAACCATGCCGATAACGGGACCCCAGATGACAAACGCAGCCGATCTAGAATTCGTTTCCCTGACCAAACGCTACGGTAACACCGTGGCGGTCGATGCGATCTCGCATCACTTCAAGGCGGGCACCTATGCCTGTCTTCTGGGGCCGTCGGGCTGTGGTAAATCCTCGACCCTGCGGATGATCGCGGGACATGAAGAGGTCAGCGACGGGGCCATCGTGCTATCAGGGCGCGACATATCCCACCTGCCGCCCGCGCGGCGCGGCACGGCGATGATGTTTCAAAGCTATGCGCTATTCCCGCATCTCAATGTGCGCGACAACGTGGCCTTCAGCCTGCGCATGGCTGGGCAGGACAAGGCCACGCGCCTTGCCCGAGCGGATGAAATGCTCGACCTCGTCGAAATGACGCAATACGCGGAACGCAAGCCCGATCAGTTGTCCGGCGGGCAGCAGCAGCGCGTGGCCCTTGCGCGGGCGCTCATCACCCGACCGCAGGTCCTGCTGCTGGATGAGCCGCTCTCGGCGCTGGACCCGTTTCTGCGCGTACGAATGCGGACGGAGCTGAAACGGTTGCAACGCGACCTCGGCATCAGCTTCATCCATGTCACCCACGGGCAGGATGAGGCATTGGCCCTCGCCGACGAGATCATCGTGATGAACGACGCGCGCATCGAGCAGGCGGGCCCCGCGCGCGAGGTGTTCAACGCGCCGCGCTCCGCCTTTGTCGCGCGGTTCATGGGGGGGCATAACGTGCTGCACCTGCCACAGGGACGGATCGCCCTGCGCTCTGACGTCATGTCCGTCACAGCGCCCGAGGCCGGGCGTATCGACGGGCGCGTCACCGGAATCGAATACCAGGGCACGCATGTTGCGCTCATTTCCGTGGTGGCGGGCGACGAGGAGGTGACAGCGCTTTTGCCCGAGCGCGAATTTTTCCAGAACCCCCGGGAGTTGGGCGAGGTGATCGGTCTGGGATGGGACGACCGGGCGGCCCATCCGATTTCAGCCTGAAGAACAAAGACCCGAGTCAAATGACCACAACGGAGAGGACCAACCATGACGACGATCTGCAAGACCCGCTACAGCCGCCGAAGCCTGCTCAAATCAGGAGGCGCAGCACTTGCCGCCTCTGCCCTGCCCGCGCCGATGGTCTGGGGTCAGGAAGGCAAGGATATCGTGCTGCGCCAGTTCGGCACCGGGGTGTCCAACCTCAACGAGGTGGCAACCAAGGTAAAGCAGGATCTGGGCATCACGCTTGAGATGACCGCGCTTGATACTGACAGCGTGACACAGCGTGCCGCCACCCAGCCCGACAGCTTCGACATCGCCGATATCGAGTACTTCGTCTGTAGAAAGGTCTGGCCGACCGGCAACCTGCAAGCGATGGATGCCGGCCGTATCAAGAATTACGACAAGATCGTCGGCATTTTCCGCGACGGCAAACTGACCCCCGAAAGCGAGATCGCCCAAGGCACCGCTCCGCATACGGTCGGCTTTGTCGAAGGGCCGGGCGGCACCGATTTCGTGGATACCGAAAGCGGCTGGATGACGCTGATCCCGACGATCTACAACGCCGATACGCTCGGCATCCGCCCCGACCTGATCGGGCGTCCGATCGAAAGCTGGACCGAGTTGCTCAACCCCGAGTTCAAGGGCAAGGCGTCGATCCTCGACATATCCTCGATCGGAATAATGGACATGGCGATGGTCTGCGAGGCGATGGGCGAGATCACCTATGGCAACAAGGGCAACATGACCGTCGAGGAGATCGACAAGACCATCGCGATCTTCACCGAAGCCAAGAAGGCTGGCCAGTTCCGCGCGTTCTGGAAAACCTTCGACGAGAGCGTGAACCTGATGGCGAGCGGCGAGGTGGTGATCCAGTCGATGTGGTCGCCCGCCATCACCGCCGTGCGGTCGCGCGATATTCCCTGCGTCTACCAGCCGCTGAAAGAGGGCTATCGTTCTTGGGGCGGCGGCATCGGGCTGTCGGCGTCGCTCTCAGGAATGGAGCTGGATGCGGCCTATGAGTACATCAACTGGTATCTCAGCGGCTGGGCCGGCGGATTCCTGATGCGGCAGGGGTATTATTCGGCGGTGCCCGAAACCTCCAAGGCGTTCATGAGCGAAAACGAATGGGGCTACTGGTTCGAGGGCAAGGAAAGCACTGACGTGATCACCTCGCCCTTCGATGACAAGCTTGCCGGTGTGGGCGAAATCCGTGATGGCGGGTCGTTCTATGACCGGATGGGCGCGGTGGCCTGCTGGAACTCCGTCATGGACGAAAACCAGTACATGGTCCGCAAGTGGAATGAGTTCATTGCCGCCTGAGTGAGGCATCGGATCGCCTTTGGCGATCCGACCAACTGGGGGGCGTTCCGCCCCCCAGACCCCCTGAGAGTATTTTTCCCAAAAAGAAGAGGCTGCCGGGTGCTGCGAAATCGAAACCTTGTCGGATGGCTGCAAGCGGCCCCGCTGGCGACCGTGCTGTTGGGCTTTCTCGTGGCCCCAATAGCCATGATCGTGATCGTCAGCTTCTGGGGCGCGACAGAATACTCGATTTACCCGGCCTTCCAGTTCGACAATTACCAATTCCTGTTCAGCTCTCCAGTCACCTACACGGTGTTCTTCAACACGCTCAAATACGCGGCGATCACCTGGGCCTTTACCCTCGTCATCGGCTTTACTGTGGCCTATTTCCTGGCTTTCGAGATCCGCAGCCTGAAATGGCAGATCGCACTTTTCCTTCTCTGCACCATCCCGTTCTGGACCTCGAACATCATTCGCATGATCAGTTGGATTCCGTTTCTTGGCCGCAACGGCATCGCCAATTCGACGCTGATCAGTTGGGGCGTCATCGACGAGCCGCTGGAATGGCTTTTGTTCTCGGACTTCTCGGTAATCCTTGCCTTCGTTCATCTCTACACGCTGTTCATGGTGGTGCCGATCTTCAACTCGATGATGCGGATCGACCGGTCATTGATCGAAGCCGCGCGCGATTGTGGTGCCAATGGCTTTCAGACCCTCTGGAACGTGATCGTGCCACTGTGCAAGCCGGGCATCATGATCGGCACGATCTTTGTCACAACGCTGGTGATGGGGGATTTCATCACCGTACGGTTCATGTCCGGCTCGCAGCGCGCCAATGTCGGGCGTCTCATCTCGAACGATATCAGCCTGCTGCAATACCCCTCGGCCGCAGCGACGGCGGTGGTGCTGCTCTGCACGGTGCTGATCGTGATCGCCGTGCTGTTGCGGCTGGTCGATATCCGAAAGGAGTTGTGAGCATGGAACGACGCAGCCGGAGTTTTTACCTGCTGGCCGGATTTTTCGGTCTGTTCGTGCTGTTTCTCTATGGCCCGATCGTGACCATCGGCATCCTGAGTTTCCAGGGGCCGCAAGGTGGCCTCACCTTTCCGATGAACGGCGTCTCATTGCACTGGTTCCGGGACTTGTTCGAAGAACAGGCCGTCGGTGATATCTGGGGCAGTTTCCGTCGGTCATTCGCCCTCGGGCTGATGGTGATGGTGACGACGGTGGTGGTCTCGGTTCTGGCAGGGCTAGCGTTCCGCAAACGCTTTGCCGGGGCGACGGTGCTGTTCTACCTGAGCATCGCCTCGCTGGTAATCCCGTCGATCCTGATCTCTCTCGGCGTCGGGCTAATCTTCAATCAACTGGGGTTCAGGGTGCATTGGATCACCTCCGGTTTTGGAAGTCAGCTGACATGGACCCTGCCCTTTGGCCTGTTGATCATGTTCGCGGTCTTCAACCGGTTCGACAAGAGCTATGAAGAGGCCGCGCGCGATCAGGGCGCGACGCCCTGGCAGACCTTTGCGCATGTTGTACTGCCGATCATCGCGCCGTCACTATTGGGCGTCGCGCTGTTCGGCTTCACCCTGAGCTATGACGAATTCGCCCGCACCCTGCTCACGGCGGGCAGCTACAACACGCTGCCGCTGGAAATCTTCGGCATGACCACCAATGTCACCACCCCGGTGATCTTTGCGCTCGGCACGCTGACCACGCTGTTTTCACTGGCGGTGATCGGCACCTTCTTTCTCACGGTCTGGCTTCTGTCGCGCCGGCGCAAGCGCCCGTCGGACGCGGGCAAGGGGATGGTCTGACCGGTGGCCGTGATCCTCATCAACCCCAACAGCACAGAGGCCATGACCCAAAGCGCGCTGACCGCCGCACGGCTGGCCGCCCCCGATCTGGAATTCGAGGGCTGGACCTCTGCCCAAGGCCCCGCCGTGATCGAGGGAGAGGCCGATGGCGCGCGCGCGGTGCCGCCCCTGCTGACGCTGATCCGGAAGGCATCGGATATCGGGGCCGAGGCGATCATCATCGCCTGTTTCGACGATACCGGGCTCAGCGAGGCGCGCCGCATCGCGACCTGCCCCGTGATCGGGATCGGGCAGGCGAGTTTCGCGCTCGCGGGCCTCTTGTCGGATCAGGCGGCGGTGATCACCACGGTCGAGGCTGCCGTTCCGGTGATCACCCGCAACATCGCGCAGCATGGCTATAGCGCAACCATCCCGCAGGTTCTCGCCGCCGACACCCCCGTTCTGATGCTGGAGGAAGAGCCCGCCCGCGCCGCCGCGTATTTCGCGCGTACATCGACACGCGTCACACCCGGCACCACGCTCGCCATACTGGGATGCGCCGGGGCTGTGACGATCATTGGCGCGGTGGCCAAGGCGGTGCCGTTTCCGGTCATCGACGGGGTCACGGCAGCGGCGCAATTGTGCCGCGTGCTGGTCGCGGCGTCGAAACGGAACGCACTCAACGCGCCATGACACCGCCAAGGAAAACACCAATGGCCAGCCGCGTTCGGGCGGCAAACCCTTCGGGCGAGGCCAGCCGCGAAGGGTCGAGCAGCGATTCCAGCGGCCACGGGCGCAGCATGTCGAGCAAAAGTGCTGCGGCCTTCCCGGTATCATCCAAGCTGATCTCCGCGCGTGCGACCCCGCGATCCAACTCCGCGGTCAGAATGCGCAGATCCCGCTGCATCAGCCGATCCACCAGATCACGCCCGATCTCGGGACAGGCGGGGACCTGAGCCATGAAGGTCCGCAGGATTTCCAGCGGCAAGCCGTAGCCCTGATGACGCGCATTGCGGGACATGAGACGGGTCAGTCGTTCGGCAATCGGCAGGGCAGTTTCAGGCGTGGACAAGGGCTGAATGAATTGCTCGGCGACCTTGTCCATATAAGCGCGCAAGAGCGTGGTCCGGCTCGGAAAGACATCGTAGAGCGTGCGCTTCGACATCCCCGCATGGCGCGCGATCGCCTGCATCGTTGCCCCGTCCAGCCCAGCCTCCGAATGCAGTTCTTCGAGCGCGGCGAAAATCGCCTTGCGCCGGGCGTCTGTCGACAATGTCACCGGTCGGCCACGCCGTGCCGGATCACACTGCCCGATTTGCGGGCGCTTTACCGGTATCGACCCCATTCATCCCCGCACAGTCACTGTGCGCCCCCAATTGCGCGCTTGCCATTTTCAAACGCGTCATATTTATAAAACCCTAAAGTTTTATAAATCAACGGACGCATGCGCGCCAATCCTTTATGCGTGAAAGGGCTTGTGATGGCTTATCTCCCCCGTTTCATGGCTGCACTCGCGGCCTGTGCCTGCCTGATGCCAGCGGCCCTGACGGCACAGCAGGGGCAAGGCCCTGCGCCAGTGACGGTGTTCACGGTCGAGCCGCAGGACGTGACATTGACCTCGCTCTTGCCCGGGCGCGTCGCCGCCTCCGCCGAGGCCGAAGTGCGCCCGCAGGTCAACGGCATCATCATCGAACGCCTGTTCGAGGAAGGCGCGGATGTGTCCGAGAATGATCCGCTCTATCAGATCGACCGGGCGACCTATGAGGCCACCGTCCGACAGGCACGCGCCAGCGTGGCACAGGCCGAGGCACAACTGCGCGCCGCCGAACGCGAGGCGAACCGGTTGGTCGAACTGCAATCGCGCAACGTGGCCAGCGAGCAGGCGCTCGATGAGGCGATATCGGCGCGTGACAGCGCCGAGGCCGGGCTGGAACTGGCGCGCGCGCAACTCAACTCCGCCGAGATCGAGCTGTCGCGCACCACGATCCGCGCGCGGCTTTCTGGCCGGATCGGCCTGTCGCAGACCTCGCAAGGCGCGCTCGTGACCGCCAGCCAGGCGCAGCCGCTGGCGGTGATCCGCAATATCAACCCGGTCTATGTGGACGTCACCCAATCCGCCGCCGACCTGCTCCGCTGGCGGCGCGGCGAGACCGAAGAGGAATTGCGCGGCGCAGATGCGACCGTGCGGCTGATCCTCGCGGATGGCTCGGACTATTCCGAAACCGGCCAGCTCAAGGCCGCCGAGCCGAATGTCGATCCGCAGACCGGCGTGGTGACGCTGCGCATGCAGTTCGACAATCCCGATCTGCTGCTCTTGCCCGGCATGTATGTGCAGGTCAACATGCCCGTCGAGGTGGCCGAATCCGTCTATCTTGTCCCGCAGGAAGGCGTCGTGCGCGACCGGCGCGGGCGGCCCAACGCATGGGTGGTGAACGAAGACAACGTGATCGAGGAGCGCACGATCAGCATCCTGCAGGACCGGGGCAACCAATGGGTTGTGGACGAGGGGCTAAATCCCGGGGATCGCATCGTCGTCTCCGGCTTTCAGAAAACCGCAGCAGGGGCGACAGTGACCCCCGAACCGCGCGCAGAATAACCGGGCAAAGGACGTAAAGCATGGCACGTTTCTTCATCGACCGCCCGGTCTTTGCCTGGGTCATCTCGATCCTGATCATGGGCGTGGGCGTACTGGCGATCCGGCTCTTGCCGGTGGCGCAATATCCCGAGATTGCCCCGCCCTCGGTCACGGTGGCCGCCAACTATCCCGGCGCCTCCGCCGACACGGTCGCCAATACCGTGACGCAGGTGATCGAACAGCAGATGACCGGGCTCGATGGGCTGCGCTATTTCTCGTCGCGCTCCACCTCGCAGGGCAATGCCGAGATCACGCTGACCTTCGAGACCGGCACCGATGCCGATATCGCGCAGGTGCAGGTGCAAAACAAACTGGGTCAGGCCACGCCGCTCCTGCCGGAAATCGTGCAGCGTCAGGGCATCACGGTCGAGAAATCCTCGGCCGGGTTCCTGATGGTCGTGGGCATGATCTCGACCGACGGCGCGCTCGAACAGGTGGACTTGTCTGACTACATGTCGACCAACCTCGTGGACGAGTTGAGCCGCGTCGAGGGCGTCGGCTCAGTGCAGGTCTTCGGCTCGGAATACGCGATGCGCATCTGGCTCGACCCGTCCAAGCTGGCGGCGTTCGGCATGTCTCCGTCCGAAGTAGTGGCCGCCGTCTCGGCGCAGAATGCGCAGATTTCGGCGGGGGCGTTCGGCGCACGGCCCGCAGTCGACGGCCAGCAACTCAACGCCACGATCACCGCGCAATCGCTGCTGAGCACGCCCGAGGATTTCCGCCAGATCGTGCTGCGCGCCGAGACCGATGGCGGTCTCGTGCTGCTCGATGACGTGGCCCGAGTCGAGATCGGCGCGCAGAACTATGCCACGACGGCGCGCTTCAACACCGATCCTGCGGCAGGCATGGCGATCACGCTGGCACCGGGGGCCAACGCGCTCGACACCGCGCGCGCGATCAAGGAACGTATGGCCGAATTCGCCCGCTTCTTCCCCGAGGGCGTCGATTACGTGATCCCCTATGACACCACGCCCTTTGTGGAGATTTCGATCAAGGAGGTGGTCAAGACTCTCTTCGAGGCCATCGGACTGGTGTTCCTCGTGATGCTGCTCTTCCTGCAAAATCTGCGCGCCACGCTCATTCCGACGCTTGCCTTGCCGGTGGTGCTTCTGGGCACCTTCGGGGTGCTCGCCGCCGCCGGTTTCTCTATCAACACGCTCACCATGCTGGCGATGGTGCTGGCCATCGGCCTTCTGGTCGATGACGCCATCGTTGTGGTCGAGAATGTCGAACGGATCATGGAGGAAGAGGGCCTGCCGCCGCGCGAGGCCACGCATAAATCCATGGGCCAGATCACCGGCGCGCTGGTCGGCATCGCCATGGTGCTCTCGGCGGTCTTCGTGCCGATGGCTTTCTTTCCCGGCTCCACCGGCGTGATCTACCAGCAATTCGCGATCACCATCGTCTCGGCGATGGCGCTCTCGGTGGTGGTGGCGATCACGCTGACACCTGCGCTCTGTGCCTCACTGCTAAAACCCAAGGGGCATGAGCCGAAACGCGGCCCGTTCGCGTGGTTCAACACCGGATTCAGCAAGCTGACCAACGGATATACCGGCACGGTGCGCTGGTCGGTGCGCCGCCCGGTGCGGGTCTTCGTGGTCTATCTCGCACTCGCCCTCGGCATGGCGCTGATGTTCCTGCGCACCCCCACCGGGTTCCTGCCCGAGGAGGATCAGGGCATTCTCTTCACCCTCATCCAGACCCCGACGGGATCGACCGCCGAGCGCACGCTCGACGTGGTGAAACAGGTCGAGAATTACTACCTCGAACAGGAATCCGAAGTGGTCGACTCGATGTTCGGCGTCGTCGGTTTCAGCTTTTCGGGCAACGGTCAGAACATGGGCCTCGCCTTCGTGCAGCTAAAGGATTGGGACGAACGCCCGCGACCCGATCAAAGCGTGCAGGCCCTCGCCGGTCGCGCCTTTGGTGCGTTCAGCCATATCCGCGACGCGCAGGTTTTCCCGGTGGTGCCACCCTCGGTGATCGAACTGGGCAACGTCTCGGGGTTCGACTTCTACCTGCAGGCACGTGGCGGGCAGAGCCATGGAGATCTGATGGCGGCGCGCAATCAGCTTCTGGGGATGGCCGCGCAAAGCGATCTCATCGCCTCGGCGCGACCCAACGGGCTAGAGGACGCGGCGCAGTTCAACCTCGATATCGACTGGCGCAAGGCCGGGGCGATGGGGCTGACGCCGACCGATGTCGGCGAGTTGCTGCAAATCGCCTGGGCGGGCACCTATGTGAACGATTTCCTCGATCAGGGCCGGATCAAGCGCGTCTATGTGCAGGGCGAATCCGAGGCCCGCGCCACCCCTACCGATATCGACAAGTGGCGCGTGCGCAACGCAAGCGGCGGGCTGGTCCCATTCTCGAATTTCGCCGAAGGCAACTGGGATTACGGCGCGCAGGGGCTATACCGCTATAACGGCATTCCCTCGGTACAGTTGCAGGGCTCTCCCGCGCCCGGCGTCTCGACCGGCGAGGCGATGGCCGAAATGGAGCGGCTTGCCACAGAGCTTGGCACGGGTTTCGAGCTGGCGTGGACCGGGCTTTCCCTGGAAGAACGCGAATCGGGCAATCAGGCACCGCTTCTCTATGCGCTCTCGCTGGCCGCCGTGTTCCTGTCGCTGGCCGCGCTCTATGAAAGCTGGTCAATCCCCTTCGCCGTGATGCTCGCCATGCCCATCGGCATCGTCGGCGCGCTCACCGGCGCATGGCTCGGCGGGTTCGAGAACGGCGTGTTCTTTCAGGTTGGCCTGCTCACCGTCATCGGCCTCACCGGCAAGAACGCGATCCTGATCGTGGAGTTTGCCCGCGAACGGCACGAGGCGGGCGACCGCGTGATCGAGGCGGTGGCGACGGCGGCGCGGCAACGCTTCCGCCCGATCATCATGACCTCGATGGCCTTCTCGCTTGGCGTTTTGCCACTGGTGCTCAGTTCCGGCGCGGGCTCTGGCGGGCGCAACGCCATCGGCTCGGGCGTGCTCAGCGGCACGATCTCAGGCACGGTGCTGGGCGTGGTCTTCGTGCCGCTCTTCTTCGTGATCGTGACGCGCCTGTTCCGGCGCGGCGCGGCCAAGCAATAGCCTCAGTCCACCGCGATATTGTCGATCAGCCGTACCCCCGCGAGCCACGCCGCTGCAAACAGCCGCGCCGGGCGCGTTGGGGCGGCAAGTGCGGAAAGGTCGTCCTGCGCCCGCAGGTCGAGGTAATCGACCCCGGTGAACCCGGCCCGCTCAAGCTGCGCCTCGGCCTGTGCCTGCAACCCGGAAAAATCCTCTCCGGCGCGCAAGCCCTCGGCAATCTTTTCCATCTCTTCGAAGAGTACGGGTGCCTTGGTGCGCGCCCGGTCGGACAAGAGCAGGTTGCGCGACGACAGCGCCAACCCGTCGATGTCGCGGATCGTCGGGCAGCCATGCACGGTGATCGGAATATCCAGATCCCGCGCCATGCGCCGCACCACCATGAATTGCTGGTAATCCTTTTCACCGAAAAACGCGTCGGTCGCAGCGGTCTGGGTGAAAAGCTTGGTCACCACCGTGGCCACCCCATCGAAATGACCGGGACGCCAGGCCCCCTCCATCACATCGGTCAGACCGGAGACAGAAACCGTGGTCGCGAAATGCGCGGGATACATCTGGTCGCCATCCGGCACCCAGAGCGCATCAACGCCAAAACGCTCCAGCTTGCGCGCATCCTCGACCTCGGTCCTTGGATAATTCTTCAAATCCTCGGGATTGTTGAACTGCTTGGGGTTTACGAAAATCGTCACGATCACCCGGTCGCACCGCGCCTTGGCCGCCGCCACCAGCGACAGATGCCCGTCATGCAGCGCGCCCATTGTGGGCACGACGCCGATGGTTTCGCCCGCGCGGATGAAGGGACGGGTGAGATCGCGCAGGTCACTCAGCGCGCGCAGAATCGGGGCGGTCATGCCTTTGGGGCCTTGTCGGAAAACACATGTTCCGGTGCGGGAAAGCGGCGGCTGCGCACCTCCCCGGCATAGGCCGCGATCGCAGCCTCGCCATCCTCGCCCAAATTGCCGTACCGCTTGACGAATTTCGGCTTGAACGCGGTAAAGAGGCCGAGCATGTCATCGACCACGAGGATCTGCCCGTCGCACCCCACCGAGGCCCCGATGCCGATGGTGGGAATGCTGATACCGGCGGTGATCTCGTCGGCCAACGTCGCGGGCACCTTCTCCAGCACCACCGAAAACGCGCCCGCCTCATCGACGGCGCGCGCGTCCGCAACAAGCGCCTCTGCCGCCGCCCCCCGGCCCTGCACCTTGTAGCCACCGAGCGTATTGATGGATTGCGGCGTCAACCCGATATGCGCCATCACCGGCACACCCCGCGCCACGAGAACGTTGATGGTTTCAGCCATGTGCCGCCCGCCTTCGAGCTTGACTGCCGCCGCGCCCGTTTCCGCCATCAGCTTTGCTGCATTGCGGAACGCCTGTGCCGGGCTTTCCTCGTAAGACCCGAACGGCATGTCGACGACCATCATGGCGCGTGACAGCCCTCGCGCCACCGCCTGCCCGTGCAGGATCATCATCTCCATCGTCACGCCAAGCGTCGATGGCAAACCGTGCAGCACCATCCCCACGCTGTCGCCCACCAGAACGAAATCGCAATGTTCGTCCATCATCTGGGCCATCGGCGTTGTATAGGCGGTCAGGCTGACGATGGGCGTCCCGCCCTTCATCGCCCTTATGTCATCGGGCAGCGGGGCGGATTTCTGGGCAGTGGCGCTCATGGCGGTCTTTCGATTGTCTCTGCGTTGCGGCGCAAGCTAGCAAGGCTGGCAGGGGAAATCCACAACTCAGTTTTGCACCGGCGAGGGCGGCAAACGTCGCTTTTGGGCGGCTTTGTGTCGGCTGAATTTCGCACGGATTGGCAGGACTGATAAAGATCGCCCAAACACCGCATACCCCAAGGGAGTCGCATGCCATGAAAACCCAAGTCAAAGCCCTCGTCGTCGGCGGCGGTGCCGTCGGCACCTCCATCGCCTATCATCTGGCCAAGGCGGGCTGGGACGATGTCATGCTGCTGGAGCGCGACGAGCTGACCTCGGGCTCGACATGGCACGCGGCGGGGCTTCTGCCGCTCTTCAACATGTCCTACGCCACGACCCACATCCACAAGTATTCGGTCGATTTCTACAAGACGCTGGAGGAAGAGACCGGGCTCAACGCCGGGTTCGCCGTGGTCGGCAACCTGCGCATGGCGCAGACCGACGCGCGCATGGACGAATACATGCTCTACGCCTCGACCGCCGAAACCTGCGGCGTGGCCTATGAATGGCTGACGCCGGAGCAGATCAAGGAGCGCTGGCCGCTGATCGAGACCTCCGACCTCAAGGGCGCGATCTACCACACCGAGGACGGCTACATTAACCCCGCCGACGTGACCCAGGCGATGGCCAAGGGCGCGCGCCAGCGGGGCGTGATGATCGAGCGCAAATGGCAGGCCGATGCGTTCCACTGGAATGGCGCGGCGTGGGAAGTCACCTGCACCAAGATGGTCGAAAAGGGCGGCAACCTCGTGCCCTCGGACGAGCAGATCGTGATCACCGCCGAGCATGTCGTGACAGCCTCCGGCAACCATGCGCAGACTACCGCGAAGAAACTGGGCATCAAGATCCCCGCAATCCCGGTCGAGCATCAGTTCATCGTGATGGACAAGGACCCGGCACTCGTCGATTATCGCGCTAATGGCGGGCGGGAACACCCGGTGATCCGCGAAGCCGATGCGCAATCCTACGTGCGCGAAGAGCGTGGCGGCTGGATTCTCGGGGTCTATGAGAAGAACGCGCCCGCCTGCTTTGAATACGGCGTGCCCGACAGTTTCCGCGCCGACCTCTTCCCGCTCGACCTGGAGCGGATCGAAGAGCAATATATGGCGATGATCCACCGCATCCCGTCCTGCGAGGAAAGCGGTCTCAAGGACGATTTCAACGGCCCGATCTGCTACACGCCCGACGGCAACCCGCTGGTCGGCCCCGCGCCGGGGCTGCGCAACATGTGGCTGGCTGAGGGCTTCAGCTTCGGCATCACCGCTGCTGGCGGCACCGGCTATTACCTCGCGCAGCTGATGGTCGAGGGCGAGGCCGAAATCGACATGGCGAGCCTCGACCCCAAGCGCTATTCCTCGAACTGGATGACCACCGAATTCGCCGCGCGCAAGAACGAGGAGGCCTATGACCACGTCTATATCCTGCACCACCCCGACGAGGAGCGCCCCGCCGCCCGTCCTCTGCGTACCGTCCCGGCCTATGACCGGCAAAAGGCGCGCGGCGCGCAGTTCGGCTTTGTCAACGGCTGGGAGCGGCCCAATTACTATGGCCCCGTGGGCGCACCTGATACCTTCGATCACGACGCCCGCAGCTTCCGCCGGGGCGGCTGGTGGCAACATGCCGTGGACGAGGCCAAGGCGATCCGCGAGGGCGTCGGCCTGATCGACGCCACAGCCTTTACGAAGCACTTGATCAAGGGGCCGGGGGCCACCGCCTTCCTCGACTGGTTCACCTGCAACAAGCTGCCGAAAGTGGGCCGCATCAACCTGACCTATGCGCTCACCGATCACGGCACGACCCGCACGGAATACACCATCGTGCGCCTGAAGGAGCACGAATATTACTGCGTCTCCGCAGGGGCATGGACGGAATACGACGCCGACTACCTGCGCAAGGCGGCCGAGGACATGGCCCCCGAATTCGGCTATATCGAGATTCAGGACGTGACCACGCAATGGGGCGTCTTCGCCATCGCCGGTCCGAAATCGCGCGACGTGCTGCTTGAGGTGATCAAGGACGCCGATCCGGCAACGGCGCTGTCCAACAAGCGGTTCCCCTGGCTCTCGGCGCGGCAGATCGAACTGGGCATGTGCCCGGTCAACGCCATCCGCGTCGCCTATACCGGCGAGTTGGGCTGGGAATTGCACCATCCGATCGAGATGCAGAACTACCTCTTTGATCTGCTGGAGAAGGCGGGCGAAAAGCATGGGATGAAGCTGGTGGGCGCGCGCGCGCAAAACTGGCTGCGGCAGGAGAAAAGCTATCGCGCCTTCGGCAATGAGCTGGGCCGCGATGCAACGCCTTTGGAGGCCGACCTGCCCCGCTTCGTCGATCTCGACAAGGAGTTCCGCGGCAAGGAGAAACTGGTCGAAACCGGCGTGCGGGTGAAATGCTGCACGCTGCTGATCGACGGGCCCGAAGATGCCGACCCCTGGGGCCGCGAGGTGCTCTATACCGAGGACGGCACCCGCGTCGGTCGCCTGACCTCGGGCGGCTATTCGGTGGCCTTCGGGAAATCCATCGGCATGGGCTACGTCAAACCAGAGCTTGCGGTCGAAGGCACGAAGCTGCAGGTCAAGATGCTCGACCGGCTCTGGGAGGCGACAGTCACCTGCGACAGCCCCTATGACCCCAAGAACGAGACCATCCGCAAGGATGGCTAGGCGCATCCGGGTTCTGGTTGCGGGTCTCGCGCTGTTGGCTGCCATCGCGGCGCTTACCTATGATCAGAACCCTTTGACCCGTGCAGCGCAGGCGCACGCAGAGTCTGTGGCGAAGGTCAGCGCAGCAACTTACGTATCGCTGCGCGCGCTCAATGCCTTTCTCTCGACGGCACAGGAGATTGAGCTTGGCGGGTCGCTGGTCGTGTCGGGTTCGGCGCAGCCACTCAAGATACTCGAGCCCATCGACGACACCATCGAACGAGTCGCCGGCCTGATTTTCATGCTCATGGCGGTCTCAGGGGTGCTGGCTGTCGCGATGGGTCCCGTGGGCGGCATCGGATGGGCGCTCGTGGCGCTCGCGGCGTTGGTCTGGTTTGCACCGCGCTCGCGGGTTCCCGGGTTGCGCGCGCTGGTACAGCCTATGGGCTCCTACGGGCTGTTTCTTGGGCTGGCATTGCCGCTCGCCTTCGTGCTGGCTGCGACGTTTGCCGACAGAATGACCGAGCGCACCTATGCCCGCCATAACGCGACCATCGCGGAGCTCACAACCGATATTGCCCCCGCGGACGTCACCGCCGAGACAACTGCCTGGCAAGATGTAGACAGGTATCGCCGCATGGCGGGTACTCTCTATTCACAGGCCGACACCCTCATCGCGAGCTACCTCGCAATTCTTGCGGTTTTCGTGTTTCGCATATTCGTTTTTCCACTGGTCTTGCTTGGCCTGTTTTTTGCGATCACACGGCATTTTGCCCGCGATCACGACAAATAACCTGGATAGTAAGTTCATACGCATTCGCCGATGCGTGCGCTACTTGTGGTGCTGGCGCAACCACCTGCGCCAAGCGCCCACTGACCCGCGAAACACGTTGATATCAACGCCTCCCTCGACCCCCGGCACGATCCCGGTGCCGGTATATTGCCAGAACACCCAAGGGTGACCGGGATAGACCTGATCGGGCGTTTTCGCCACCGAGCGCAGCCAGAATTCCGCCCGCACCTGTCCGATGCCGGTCTGCGCATAGAATTCCGGCGTGGTGTAGACGATCGGGCGCTGGCCGTAGTGACGCTCGACGATATCGAGGAAAATCTCGGCCTGACGCCGGACCTCGGCCCCCGGCGGGCGCACCGTGCAGGTGGGCGAAAACGGGTTCCACTCCATGTCGAGCACAGGCGGCAAGGCCTTGCCACGTTTCGGCACATTACGGATGAACCAGCGCGCCTGCACCTCCGGTGCCGTGCAGAAATAGTAGAAGTGATAGGCGCCGCGCGGCACACCGTGGCGCGCCGCCAGCTGCCAGTTGCGATCAAATTGCGGATCTTTCAGATCGCCGCCTTCGGTCGCCTTGATAAAGGCGAATGCGGCCCCCGAGAGCGCCACGCGCCGCCAGTCGATCTCATTCTGGAACCGCGCCACGTCGATGCCGTGCACCGCATAGCTGGCCGGACCGCGCGGCCCGAAATCCACCGGATCGTAATCGCCGAACCGCTCCGCCGAAACAGAAGGGGTGATCAAGCTGATCAGGCAAATGATAAAGACGCGCAACATCAGGCAAGACCCTAGAGCAATGAGGTTCACCAAAGGTTACCCGAAACGGGCCGAAAAGATCAGCCCGTTTCGCAAATATCTCGCGCCTCAGCGCATGAACTTACCCAGAACATCGTCAAGCGGCGAGCCGTCGCCATCGGCATCCAGCATCTGGCTCAGCATACCGAGGCCGCCGCTTTGCTGATCCCCCGCCTTGCCGCCCATCAACCCGCCGATCATACCCATCAGGCCCCCGCCCGAGGACCCGCCGGTCTGCATCATGCTGTCGATCTCGCTATCGGGCATCTGTTTTTGCAAACCACCTTGCGCCATCGCGGCAAGCGCGGGCAGAAACTGGCTGACCGTGTTCGCATCGACACCGGCCCGGTTTGCGGCCTCTTGTGCCAGGCCCTCGGCCTCTTGCCGTCCGCCCATGATCTGCTCGAGAAACGCCATGCCCTGTGCCTGACCGTCCGGGCTGGCGGCGACAGAGGCATCGTCGAACATCTGCGCCTGCCCCTCGCCGCGCATGGCACCCAGAACATTATCCATACCGCCCTGCTGCACCCGTTGCTTGGCGGCGGATCCAATGGCCGGGGCCAGCATTCGAGTGAGCTGATCCGCAGTGCCCTGATCGAGCCCGAGCTGCGAGGCAAGTTGCGCCAGCCCCTGACCGCCCTGCGCCTGCTGGAGAAGTTTCATGATCGACATTGGCTGACTCCTGTCACTGGTTAATCAATACTGTCAGCCAAGCATGAATCCATCCTATTACAAAGGGGAAGTTTCCGCCGCCCCGGCGCACGAATGCCTAACCTTGGCTCAACTCGTCATAGCAGGTGATCGCCTTGGCGGCATACATCATCGCCGGGCCACCGCCCATCTGGATCGCCATGGCGAGCACGTCGCCGACCTCTTCGCGGGTCGCCCCTGCGCGGATCAGCGCCTCCATGTGCAGCCCGATACAGGGCTCGCATTTGGTGGCCACCGCGATACCAAGCGCCACGAATTCCTTGGTCTTGAAGTCGAGCATGCCGCCTTCCTTGACGGCCTTGCCAAGCCCGCCAAAGGCGCGCGCGGTATCGGGGATAAGCGCGTTGAGCGTGCGCAAATCCTCACGGGTGGTGTCGATGGTCTTGGACCAGCTCATGTCAGGGCCTTTCGGTGGCTGCGGTTGCACCTGCAAAACCACCCTTGGCGCGGCTTGGCCTTGATCCAGATCAGCCGGGACGCTCGGCCACCAGAAAGAGATTGTTGGCGGGCATCTGCCGGGATGGCGCTACGGTCAATCCGGCATCGTCCAGCCATCCCTCCACCTCGGCCAGATCCTTGTATCCGATGGCCGGATCTTGCGCTGTCAGGCTTGCATGAAACCGCGCGTCGCCCTCCGACGTGGCCTGCCCGTCGCGCAGAAACGGCCCGTAGAGCGCAAAGCGTCCGCCGGGGGCAAGCGCCTGCGCCGCCTCCGCGATGATCCGGCGTGCCTCCGGCGTGCTGATGAGATGCAGAAGGTTGATCAGCACGATCAGCGCCTGACCCGCCTGCGCCTTGCCCCAGTCCGCTTCGGTCGCATCGACCGCCATGGCGGCCCGCAGATTGGGCAGACCTGCCTCGGCGACATAGGCGTCGATGCTCGCACGCCGCGCAGGGTCGATCTCGGTCGGTTGCCAGATCAGGCCCGGCATCGCAGCGGCGAAGGCCACCACATGCTGCCCGGTGCCGCTGGCAATTTCCAGCGCGCGCGCCGTCTTAGGCGCGATCTCACACAGAGCTGCGGCAATCGCCGCCGCATTGCGCTCCGCCGAAGGTGCGTGCAGTTTCGCCCCCTCACCCAGATGCGCCACCGAGGCGGAAGGTGGCAAGGGGCGCGGGCCGTTCATCTCAGGCTTCTTCCGTGCGGTCGGTCGCAGGCGGCGGCACGGGGGTAAGTGCCGCAAGACGCTGATAAAGCGCGGCATCCATGTCGAACTCAATGGCAGCCAGCGACGGCGCGATTTGCGCCGCCGACCGGCCCGAGACGAGCGGCACCGGTCCGGCGGGATGGTTTGCGGCCCATGCTACGGCAAGCGTCGCGGGGTCGGTGCCAAGCTCTGCCGCGATTTCGACCAAAGCGACAGCCGCCTCGCGCATCCAGTCCTGACCGTAGCGGACCGCATAGCGTTCATTACCCGTCAGCCGCCCGGTCTCGCCCCGTGCATACTTGCCGGTGAGCAGACCGCCCGCCAGCGGCGAATACCCGGCTACGACCATGCCCTCAGAGGCCGCCATCGGCAGGATTTCCACCTCGGCCTGCCGTTTGATGAGGCTGTACATCGGTTGCAGGATCGAGATTGCCAGATCAAAGCGCGCCGCGATACAGGCCGCCTTCATCACCTGCCAGGCCGCGAAATTCGACAGGCCCACGTGGCTGATCTGGCCGCGCGATTTCAGCTCCGCGAAACACTCCAGCGTTTCCTCAAGCGGGGTGTCGGGATCGAACCGGTGCAAATACAGAATATCGACATGATCCATCCCGAGCCGCCGTCGCGAGAGATCGAACTGCGCGCGGAGATTGTCGGCCCCCGCGCCCCCCGAATACCCCGCCTTGGTGGCGATCACCAGCCGGTCGCGATGCGGTGCCGCGAACTGGCCCAGCAGGGTTTCGGACGCGCCATCGGTATAGAGATGCGCGGTGTCGAAATGGGTGATGCCCGCCGCGAGGCAGACCTCGAACATAGCGCGCGAGGCGCTCTCATCCGCCACATCGCCGAATTGCATGGTGCCAAAGGCAAAGCGGCTGGCCGGGGTTCCGTCAGGAGAAGTGATCTGTGTGCTCATGGCTTGAACAGTGCCATGCGCGACCCGTTAAGAAAAGGTGCCACCTTGCATCTTGCGGGCAAGAGTCATAGGCGGATGCGGAGTGAATGCGCCCCAAGGAGCCCACCCCGCATGAAGATGCACGAAACCTTCATCAAGCCGATGCACCCCGAGGGGCGCAAGTTCGTCGCGATCTTTGCCGCGATCACGCTGGTCCTGTTCATGCTCTGGGATGTGCTGGGCTGGGTTGGCGTCGGCCTCACCGTCTGGTGCTATTATTTCTTCCGCGACCCCGAGCGCGTGACCCCGCAGCGCCCCGGCCTGATCGTCAGCCCGGCAGACGGCATCGTCTCGCTGATCGAGCCTGCGGTGCCACCTGCAGAGTTGGGCCTGCCAGATGCGCCGCTCACCCGGGTGAGCGTGTTCATGAGCGTCTTCAACTGTCACGTGAACCGCGCCCCGGTTGCGGGCAAGGTCCATGCCGTCGCCTATCGCCCCGGCAAGTTTCTCAACGCCTCGCTCGACAAGGCGAGTGCCGATAACGAGCGCAACGGCATCGTGATCGAGATGGCGGATGGCCGCCTCTTGCCGGTGGTGCAGATCGCCGGGCTGGTGGCGCGACGCATCGTCTGTTTCGTCGGCAAGGGCGGCGCGCTCTCGCGCGGCGAGCGGTTCGGGCTGATCCGCTTCGGGTCGCGTCTCGATGTCTACCTGCCCGAGGGGGTGGTGCCGCAGGTGCGCGTGGGGCAGACCATGGTCGCAGGCGAAACGGTGATGGCGGAGCTCGAGACGTGACAAAACCCCCGCGCAATACTCCCCGCAAGGAGGTCACGCTGGCGCAGCTTCTGCCCAACATGCTGACCGTGGCGGCGATCTGCGCGGGTGTCACGGCGATCAGGCTGGGGGTCCAGGGCGACTACGTGCGCGCCGTTCAGCTTCTTCTGATCGCGGGCGTGCTCGATGGGCTCGACGGGCGTCTGGCGCGGCTCTTGCGCAGCAGTAGCGCCATGGGGGCCGAGCTCGATTCTCTGGCTGACTTCCTCAATTTCGGCGTCGCCGCGCCCCTGGTGATCTATTATTGGGGCTTGCAGGACGCGCGTCACGCGGGCTGGATCGCAGTTCTGTTCTTTGCGGTCTGCTGCGTGATGCGGCTGGCGCGCTTCAACGTCAGCGCCAAGGAAGAAGGTGCCAAGGGTGGCTCGGGGGCCTATTTCGAAGGTCTCCCCTCACCCGCAGGCGCGCTCTTGGCAATGCTGCCGATGTTCGTGACCTTTGCCGTGCCGGGCATGCCGCATCCGCCTGCGATCTTGGTCGGGATATACATGGCGGGCGTCGGCCTGCTGATGATCTCACCGGTGCCGGTCTGGTCGTTCAAGCGCACCAAGATCTCGCGCGAAAACGTCAAGTTCTTCCTCTTGGGCTTTGCCTGCGTCGCCGCCGCGCTCGTGCTTTTCACCTGGGCCGCGCTGATCGTGATGTGTCTGGCCTATGTCGCGATTGTCATCTGGGCGGCCTTGATCTGGTATCCAAAGGACCGATCTGGTTGAGTGGTGCAATGAGGTGAGCGATGGAACTTGATGCGGTAAGGAACTCCTACGCCCGATGGGCGCCGGTCTATGATGCGACCTTTGGCCGGATCACCCATGCCGGGCGGCGCGAGGCGGTGCGCCATATCAACGCGCGCGGCGGGCGCGTGCTCGAGGTGGGGGTCGGTACCGGACTCTCGCTCGAGGCCTATGATCCTGCCCTCCAGGTCACAGGTTTTGACTACAGCGACGACATGCTGCGCAAGGCCCGTGCGCGTGTGGCGCGGCGTGGCCTGAAACATGTCGAGGCGCTGCACCAGATGGATGCGCGCAGCCTCGATTTTCCCGATGCCAGCTTTGACACCGTCGCTGCCATGCACGTCCTGTCGGTGGTGCCCGAACCCGAACAGGTGATGACCGAAATCGCCCGCGTCCTGCGCCCCGGCGGGCAGGTGGTGATCACCAACCATTTTCGGCACGAACGCGGGGTCTGGGCCGGTCTCGCCCGCGCCGCCGCGCCGCTCGAACGGGTTCTGGGCTGGCATTCGGATTTCGAGATCGACACCGTCTTGCAAGACCCGCGCCTGCACCTGATCACCCGCCGCGACCTCCCGCCGATGGGGATGATGACCTTCCTCGTGCTGGAAAAGCGGTTGAATTGAGCCCACGAAAAAGCCCCGCCGAACGAGGCGGGGCTTTGGTTCGGCATATGGATGCGTATCAGTTCGGGATTTGCCCGCTGATCCCCTCGACATAGAAATCCATCCCCAGAAGCGTGCCGTCATCGGCGACCTCGCCCTCGGCCAGCCATGCGCTGCCGTCCTGCCGGTTGATCGGTCCGGTGAACGGGTGATACTCGCCCTCCGCCATAGCCTGCTTGAGCGCGAGCGCCTCGTCCTTCACATCCGCAGGCACCGCATCGGTGATCTCGCCGATCTCGACCATGCCCTTGTCGATGCCCTGCCAAACCTGCTGGCTCTCCCATGTGCCATCAATCACCGCCTGCGTGCGCGCGATGTAATAGGGCGACCAGTTGTCGATGATCGAACTCACCCGCGGCAGGGGCTTGTATTCCGCCATATCGGACGCCTGTCCGAAGGTGATCACGTTCCCGGCCTTTTCCGCCGCCGCTTGCGGGGCGGTCGAATCGGTATGTTGCAGGATCACGTCTGCGCCCTGCTCGATCAAGGCCGTGGCAGCATCCGCCTCTTTCGCCGGGTCGAACCACGTATAGGCCCAGATGATCTTGAACTCGATCTCGGGGTTGACCTTCTTGGCATGAAGATAGGCCGCGTTGATGCCGCGAATGACTTCGGGGATCGGGAAGGAGGCGATATAGCCGACGATGTTCGACTTGGTCATCTTGCCTGCGATATGGCCCTGCACCGCGCGCCCTTCGTAGAACCGCGCCGAATAGGTGGAGAGGTTGGGCAGGGTCTTGTACCCGGTGGCATGCTCGAACTTCACATTCGGGAATTTCTCGGCCACAGCCACCGTCGGCTCCATGAAGCCAAAGGAGGTGGTAAAGATCAGATCCGCACCCTGAAGCGCCATCTGCGTGATCGCGCGTTCGGCATCTGCGCCTTCGGGCACGCTTTCCTGATAGACGGTCTCGACCTGATCGCCAAAGTGCTCCTCGATGGCCAGGCGCCCCTTGTCATGCTCATAGGTCCAGCCGCCATCACCGATGGGACCGACATAGATAAAGCCGACCTTGGTCTTGTCCTGCGCCACGGCCGTGGTCGCAAGGCCAAGCGCGAGCGCGGCCGAGGTCAGAAGATGCGTGAGTTTCATGCGGGGTCTCCCTGTGATTGATCTTATTGCGAGGCGTGAAAGATGCGGCCCAACGAGGCGGGCGCGCGTGATTTGTCGCCTGCCATGATGACCAGCACGAGGATGGTGATCAAGTAGGGCGACATGGAAAGATATTCGACCGGGATGGCAAAGCCCGCGGCCTGAAGATTGAGCTGCAGCACCGTGACCCCACCAAAAAGCCACGCCCCCAGCAGAACCCGCCCCGCCTTCCACGAGGCGAAGACCACGAGCGCAAGCGCGATCCACCCGGCACCCGCCGTCATGCCTTCGGTCCACTGGGGCACACGAATGAGGCTGATATAGGCCCCGCCCAGCCCGGCGCAGGCCCCGCCGAAAAGGATCGCCATAACCCTTATGCGCACCACCTTGTAGCCAAGCGCATGCGCCGCATCATGGTTCTCGCCCACCGCGCGCAGGATAAGCCCGGCACGGCTGTACTTGAGCACCCACCAGATCAGCCCCACCAGCGCGAGGCCCAGATAGACCATCAGGTCATGCGAAAAGAGAACCCGGCCCAAAAAAGGGATATCGCCAAGAAGGGGGATATCCAGCTTGGCCACCGGCGGCGGCTTGATCCCCACATAGCCCTGTCCCAGAAGCGACGACAGGCCGAGACCAAAGAGCGTCAGCGCCAGACCGCTCGCCACCTGATTGGCCAGCGCCACTTGCGTGAGCAAGGCGAACAGGAGCGCCAGCACCGCGCCGCCCCCCGCCGCCGCGACAAAGCCGATGGCAGGCGAGCCGGAATTGACCGCCACCGCGAAACCGCAGATCGCCCCGGTGATCATCATCCCCTCGACCCCGAGATTGAGCACGCCCGCGCGCTCCACCACCAACTCGCCCAGGGCGGCAAGCAGGATCGGCGTCGCCGCGACCATCAGAGAGGCGAGAAGAAGTTCAGGGCTGATTGATCCCATATCCATCACGCCACCTCCCGCCTAGCCAGTCGGATGCGGTAATTCGTCAGCACATCCACCGCCAGCAGGAAAAACAGCAGCATCCCTTGGAATAGCTGAATCGCAGCAGCGGGCAGCCCCATGTTGGATTGCGCGATCTCGCCGCCGATATAGGTCAGCGCCATCAAGAGCCCCGCCAGCAAAATGCCCAGGGGATGCAAGCGACCAAGAAACGCCACGATAATCGCCGTGAACCCGTAGCCCACGTTGAAATCAATGCTCACCTGGCCCGCAGGGCCGGACACCTCGAACATCCCCGCAAGCCCCGCCAGCGCCCCGGCGGTGCCAAGACAGACCAGCACCAGCCGCGCCGGGCGCACCCCGGCGAAGCGTGCGGCGCGCGGCGCCTGCCCGGTCAGGCGGATGTGATAGCCCAGAGAATGACGCGTTAGCAGCACATAGGCAAAGATCACCGCGATAAACGCCGCCACCACGCCCCAATGCATGCCGGTCCCGGTGATCAGTTCGGCGTTATGCGCGCTCTCGTATTGCCGCAGGTTGCGCGACCCGGGAAACCCCATCCCCTCGGGGTTCTTCATCGGCCCGAGCGCCATGGCCGCCAGCAACTGCTCCGCCACATAGACCAGCATCAGCGATACCAGAATCTCGTTGGTGCCGAACCGCAGCTTCAACACCGCCGGGATCATCGCCCAAGCCCAACCACCAAGCGCCCCGGCCAGCACCATCAGCGGAAAGATCAGCACGCTCTCGGTGGGGTAAAACGCAAGCCCCACCCCCGCGCCGGTCAGCGCACCGACGATATACTGCCCCTCGGCCCCGATATTCCAGATCCCCGCCCGAAACCCGAGGCTGAGGCCGATGGCAATGAGAATGAGCGGCGCGCCCTTGATCAAAAGCTGCGGGCGGTAATAAAACGCGAACTCACCGAATAGCGGCTGCCAGAAGATCGTGGCGATCGCCTCGACCGGGTCCTTGCCAAGTGCCGCAAAAAGCGCGCCACCCGCCAACATGGTGATCACCACCGCCAGAAGCGGCGTCACCCATGTCCAGAGCCGCGAGGGCTGCGGGCGCTTTTCGAGCTTCAGCATCCCGCGCCCCCGGGTTTCTTTATGGCAGAAATACTCAAATCCGACGGCTCAGACATGCGCCACCTCCATGCCATGCGCGCCGCCCATCATCAGGCCGATCTCCTCGACGCTCAGACCCTGCGCAGGCCGGATCTCCGACAGCCGCCCCTCGTTGAGCGCTCCGAACCGGTCGGAGATTTCCATCAACTCATCCAGATCCTGACTGATGCAGAGGATCGCCGCCCCATTTGCCGCCAGATCGAGCAGCGCCTGCCGGATCGCGGCGGCGGCGGCGGCATCCACACCCCATGTCGGCTGGTTGACCACCAGCACGCGTGGCCGTTGCAGCACCTCGCGCCCGATCACGAATTTCTGCAGGTTGCCGCCCGACAGCGCCCGCGCCGCGACATCCGGCCCCGGTGTGCGCACGTCAAACCGCTCGATGATGGCACGCGCAAACGCCCGCGCCGCAGTCCAGCGGATAAACCCGCGCGCGGTCAGCCCCTCGCGCTGCGCACCCGTCAGAAACGCGTTTTCCGTCAGGCTCATATCCGGGGCGGCGGCATGGCCCAGCCGTTCCTCGGGCGCGGCCAGCAGGCCCAATTCGCGCCGCGCGGTCGGACCTAGCCATCCGATGGGTGTGCCATTGAGCCGGATCGCCCCGGCGTCGCTCGGCAATTCCCCCGACAGCGCCGCCAACAACTCGTCCTGCCCGTTCCCCGCCACCCCGCCAAGGCCCAATATCTCGCCTGCCTGCACGCTCAGGTGAATATCCTTGAGCGCGGTGCCGAAGGCCGAGGGCGAGGCCACCGACAGCCCGGTGATCTCGAGCGCAACTTCGCCCGGCGCGCGGGACGCGCGTTCCGGCGCGGCAAAGCTCGACCCGACCATCATCTCCGCCATTTCGCGTGCCGAGGTTTCGCGCGGCAGACAGGTGCCCACATTCTGCCCCTGCCGCAGGATCGTCGCCTGATCGCACAGGCTGCGGATCTCCTCCAACTTGTGCGAGATATAGAGGATCGCCACCCCTTCGGCGCTCAGCTTGCGCAGGGTTTGAAACAGGATCTCCACCTCCTGCGGGGTCAGCACGCTCGTCGGCTCGTCCATGATCAACAGGCGCGGGTCCTGCAACAGGCAGCGGATGATCTCGACCCGCTGCCGCTCGCCCGCCGACAGATCGCCGACAATGCGTCCCGGATCGAGCGGCAGGCCATAGGTCTCCGAGACATCCTTGATCCGCGTGGCAAGGTCGCGCAGGCGCGGCGGCTCTTCCATGCCCAGCGCCACGTTCTCGGCCACGCTCATCGCCTCGAAGAGCGAGAAATGCTGAAATACCATCGCCACGCCCGCCTTGCGCGCCGCATGCGGATCGGGCGGGGCGTAGGGCGCGCCATGCAGGGCCATCGCGCCGCTATCGGGCTTCACCAACCCATAGATCATCTTGACCAGCGTCGATTTGCCCGCGCCGTTCTCACCCAACAGCGCATGCACCTCGCCCTCCATGATATCGAAGGACACGGCGTCATTGGCGACGACACCGGGATAGGCCTTGGTCAGGCCCGAAATACTGAGCAGCGGCGTCGTCACGCGGTTGTCCCCTGATGGCGGGCGGCAGATACTTGTCGCCTCTTCAGTAACGCAGTGGCGGTGCCGACGGCAATGGCCTGAGGGTGTTTGCCAAGGCTTGGCTCACCGATCGGGCAGTCGATGCGCGCGATTTCGGCAGGCGCATGGCCAAGGGCCACCAGACGCTTGCGGAACCGCGCCCATTTGGTGGCCGATCCGATCAGCCCACAACCCGTGAACCCATGCTGCAAAAGGGCATGACAAAGCGCCAGGTCAAGCGCGTGCGAATAGGTGACGATCAGATGACGCGCGTCGCGCGGGGCATGCGCGACAAGCGCGGGCAGGTTGGGCGCGGGCCAGACCGTGACGCCCTCCGGCACCACAGCAGGAAACCGCGCCGCGCCGGTATCGGCCCAGGTGACGCGAAAATCGGGCAGCGGGCCGAGTGTGGCGGCAAGCGCGCGCCCGACATGCCCCGCCCCCCAGATCCAGAGCGGGGCTGCGCGCGGGCGCACCGGCTCGACCATCCAGCCCTCGATCAGTTGCGGCGCGGGCAACTCGCCCCGGTCCCGCGCCCGCGCCAGCCTGCGCCGCACCGCGAGCGGGGTGTCATCGCCGCCCGTGACGGGGCGTGCAATCACGTCGCGCCCCTCCAATGTGGCAAGCCGCGCAGCATCATAAACCTCGCTCACCACCTCCACCACACCGCCGCAGCATTGCCCCATATCAGGGCCCAGCGCATGGCGGCTCAGGCAGGTGGGTACGACTTGCGCCCGCGCCGCACGCGCCAATTCATATTCCAGCGCCCCGCCGCCGACGGTGCCGGATTGGCCTGCGTCCCAGACCAGCATCGCCGCCCCCACCTCGCGCGGGGCAGAGCCATGAGTCGCTGCGATCACCACACGGGTTACCCGGCCATGCCGCAA
The DNA here is from genome assembly GCF_900109855.1 of Roseovarius tolerans. Taxonomy (GTDB): domain Bacteria; phylum Pseudomonadota; class Alphaproteobacteria; order Rhodobacterales; family Rhodobacteraceae; genus Roseovarius; species Roseovarius tolerans. The sequence continues at coordinate 55,487 of NZ_FOBO01000014.1, forward strand.
GACCGCCGCGCGCACGGCATCGAGATCAAAGCTCATGCGCGCATCCTCTCCACCGCTCGCAAGACCCGCTCCGGCGTCGCAGGCGCGTCGAGCGCCGGATAGCCCGTGCCACAGGACGCCACCGCATCCGACAGCGCCAGCAAGGCCGAGATGCCCAGCATCAAGGGCGGCTCGCCCACGGCCTTGGAGCGATAGATCGTCTCCTCGCGGTTCTGCCCGTCCCAGAGGGTCACATTGAACACCTCCGGCCGATCCGAAAAGGCCGGGATCTTGTAGGTCGACGGCGCATGCGTGCGCAGCCGCCCGGCCTTATCCCAGACCAGTTCCTCCACCGTCAGCCAGCCCGCGCCCTGCACATATCCGCCTTCGATCTGCCCGATATCGAGCGCGGGGTTCAGCGAGGTGCCGCAATCGTGCAGGATGTCCGCGCGCAGGATGCGGTTCTCGCCCGTCAGCGTGTCGAGCACCACCTCAGTCACCGCCGCGCCATAGGCGAAATAATAGAACGGTCGGCCCTGCCCCCTGATCCGGTCCCAGGCCAGCTTGGGCGTCTTGTAGAACCCAGTCGAGGACAGGCTGATGCGATGCTCGTAACACAGCTGCGCGGCCTGCGCGAAACTCAACTCATGTGCGCCAACACGCACCGTGCCGCCGTCGAATGTCACGGCCTCGGGCACCTCCTGATGATAGCGCGCAAGAAACTCCGCCATTCGCTCTCGTATAGTGTCACAAGCGACCTGCACCGCCATGCCGTTCAGGTCACTGCCCGAACTCGCCGCCGTGGCCGAGGTATTGGGCACCTTGCCGGTATCGGTGGCGGTGATCCTGACCGCCTCCAGCGGCAGGCCGAACCGCGCGGCCGCCACCTGCGCCACCTTCTGGAACAGACCCTGCCCCATCTCGGTGCCACCGTGATTGAGCTGCACCGAGCCGTCCTGATAGACATGCACCAGTGCGCCTGCCTGATTGAGATGGCTGAGCGTGAAGGAAATCCCGAACTTCACCGGGCTGAGCGCGATCCCCTTCCGGAGCACCGGGTTACGCGCGTTCCACTCCGCCACCGCCGCGCGCCGGGCGTGATAGTCGGATGTCTCGGCCAGCGCGTCGGTCATCTCGTGCAGGATGAAATCCTCCACTTCCTGCCCATAGGGCGTGTGCTGTTTCTTCTGGCCGGAAATATCCTCGGGGGGGCGCGCAGCGCGGGGGGTAGACAGCCCCCCTCCATCCGCTGCCGTATAGTAATTCCGCCGCCGCACCGCGAGCGGATCAAGCCCCAGCTCATGCGCCACATGGTCCATCACCCGCTCGATCCCCAGCATCCCCTGCGGCCCGCCGAACCCGCGAAAGGCCGTGGCCGAGGCGGTATTGGTGCGCAACCGGTGGCTCTCGATCCGGGCAGCAGGCAGGTGATAGGCATTGTCGGCATGCAGCATGGCGCGGTCGGCCACCGGCAGCGACAGGTCCTGGCTCCAGCCGCAACGCGCGTACTGCACGAACTCCACCCCCGTGAGCCGCCCTTCGCCGTCAAATCCGGCGCGATAGGTGATGCGGAACTCGTGCCGCTTGCCAGTGATCACCATGTCGTCGTCGCGGTCATAGCGCATCTTGCAGGGCCGCCCTGTCGCCATCGCCGCGACGGCACAGGCCACGGCGAGCGCATTGGCCTGGCTTTCCTTGCCGCCGAACCCGCCGCCCATGCGCCGCGTCTCGACCCGCACGCCATGCATGGGCCGCCCGATGGCATCGGCCACCTTGTGCTGCACCTCCGATGGATGTTGGGTCGAGGCATGCACCACCATGTCGCCGCCTTCCTGCGGCAGGGCGAGGGCGGCCTGGCCTTCGAGATAAAAATGCTCCTGCCCGCCCATCTCGATGACCCCGTCGACCCGATGCGGCGCAGTGGCGATGGCGGCTGCGGCATCGCCACTTTGATAGACGCGCGGCCCCTCCTCAAAACGGCGGCCGGCGGCGAGGGCGTCGTCGATGCTGAGGATCGGCGTAGCCTCATCATAGGCAACCTCCGCCTGCCGCGCCGCGCGGCGCGCGGCAAGGTGGCTCTCGGCGATGACCAGAAACAGCGGCTGGCCGTGATACTGCACCGCGCCGGTGCAAAGCAGCGGCTCGTCATGCGCCGAGGGCGAGCAATCGGCACCGTGCGGCAGATCATCGGCCGTCAGCACCGCCACCACACCGGCGCTCTCACGCACGCGCGCCAGATCCATCCCAGTCACCCGCCCGCATGCAATCGCGCTCAGGCCAAAGGCCAGATGCAGCGTGCCGCGCGGGGTGGGGATATCGTCGACATAGCGCGCAGCGCCCGTCACATGCAGGCGAGCGGCGTCATGGGGCAGCGGTTTGGCGATGCTCACGGCTGCACCTCCAGCACCGATATGGGTGCGCCTTGATCCTCGAAGAAATAGCGCCGCAACAGATTGCACGCGACGCTGAGGCGATACTCGGCAGAGGCGCGCATATCCGAAAGCGGTGCGAAATCCTCGGCCCAGGTCTCCTGCGCGGCGTCGATGGTCGCCTCGGTCCAGGGCTGACCCAATAGCGCTGCCTCGACATGGGCAGCGCGTTTTGGAATGCCCGCCATGCCGCCGAAACCGATGCGCGCGGCGCGCACATGGCCCTCCTCGACGGTGATGTTGAAACAGCCGAGAACCGCCGAGATGTCCTGATCGAACCGCTTGGAGACCTTGTAACAGCGCAGCCGGTCGAGCTGGCGCGGGACGCTGATCGCTTCGACGAATTCCCCCGGCGCGCGGTCCTGCTTGCCGTAGTCCAGAAAGAAATCCTCCAACGGCATCGCGCGGCGGGTATCGCCGTGACGCAGATGCAGTGTCGCGCGCAGCGCGATCAGCGCGGGCGCGTTGTCGCCGATGGGCGAGCCATTGGCGATATTGCCCCCCAGCGTCGCCGCCGCGCGCACCTGTTCCGATCCATAACGCCGCAGCATCGCCGCATAGGACGGGTGATGCGGTGCGATCACCTCCATCAGCAGGGCGATGGTCAGCCCGGCACCGAGGCGAATCTCGGTGTCACTGATCTCGACCGCCTGCAGATCGGCACAACCGTTCAGGAAAATCGGCCTCTCCAGATCGCGCAACTGCTTGGTCACCCAAAGCCCCACATCCGTCGCCCCGGCAATCAGCGTGGCCTGCGGATGAGCGGCAAAGAGCCGTGCCAGCTCATCCGTGGTTTTTGGGTGCCACGCCCGAGGGGGGCTGTCTGCCCCCCGCCCTTCGGGCTCCCCCGAGAGTATTTCTGCCAAAAAGAAACCGGGATCGTCTCGCATCCAATCCGGCACCGGCGCATCCTCGGCGGCGCGGGCGGCGCGCAGGATGGGGGCGTAGCCGGTGCAGCGACAGAGATTGCCGGCGAGCGCGCGGTCGTGATCGGTCTCGCCATTGAGATGCGCGCAGGCCATGGAGGCGATGAACCCCGGCGTGCAAAAGCCGCATTGCGAGCCGTGGCACTCGATCATCGCCTGTTGCACCGGGTGCAGCGCGCCATCCGGCCCGCTGATGCCTTCGACGGTGCGCACCGCCTTGCCGTGTAGCTGCGGCAGCAAGAGGATGCAGGCGTTGAGCGGGCGCGCGCCGGTCTCGTCGCTGACGATCACCGTGCAGGCGCCGCAATCGCCTTCGTTGCAGCCCTCTTTGCTGCCGGTGAGGCCGCGCACCTCGCGCAGCCAGTCGAGCAGGGTCGTGGTCGGGGGAAGGCCCCCCGCATCCACGGTCTCTCCGTTCAGAAGAAACGTGAGGGTCATGTCCGGTGCCTGCCGCCTTACCGAATACCTGCCCGTGATGTGCCTGACCTTCGATGCGGCGTAGAAGGCGGCGGGCGTGTCCTGTCGGTCTTCGATGAAAACGGTCGAACCGGCGTTTGGCAAGTCTTTTGTTTCGCGCGCGCCCTCAGTAAGGTTGCCCTCATGAGCGCCAATCCCCGATTCATTCACCTGCGTGTCCACACCGAATATTCCCTTCTCGAAGGGGCGGTGCGGCTCAAGAAACTGCCCGGCCTGTGCGAGGCGGCGGGCATGCCCGCCGTGGCCGTTACCGACACCGGCAACATGTTCGCAGCCCTAGAGTTTTCCGTCTCTGCGCAGGCGGCGGGGGTGCAGCCGATCATGGGCTGTCAGGTCGACCTCGAATATGTCGCCACCAGCCCCGGAGAACGCATCAAGCCGCCCGCACCCGTGGTCCTGCTGGCCCAGAACGAGCGTGGCTACGAGAACCTGATGAAGCTCAATTCTTGCCTCTACCTGCGGGGCGACGGGCAATTGGCGCATGTCACGGTCGAGGAGCTGGAGCACCATGCCGAAGGCGTGATCTGCCTGACCGGCGGGCCCGACGGCCCAGTGGGGCGGCTCTTGCAGGGTGGGCAGCGCCCGGCAGCCGAGGCGTTGATGGGGCGGCTGGCAAAGGCGTTCGGCGACCGGCTTTATGTCGAATTGCAGCGCCATCCGGGCGAGAGCGGCGCGCCGGACCCCGAGCGGCTGACCGAGCGCGGCCTGATCGAGATGGCCTATGCGATGGACCTGCCGCTGGTGGCGACCAATGACGTCTATTTCGAGACCCCGGACATGTACGAGGCGCATGATGCGCTCCTCTGCGTGGCCGACGGGGCCTATGTCGATCAGAGCGAGCCGCGCCGCCGCCTGACGCCGCAGCATTATTTCAAGTCGCAGGAAGAGATGGCGACGCTCTTCGCCGACCTGCCCGAGGCGCTGGAAAACACCGTCGAGATCGCCAAGCGCTGCGCCTTCGGATGCTACCGGCGCGACCCGATCCTGCCGCGTTTCGCCGATGACGAGATCGACGAATTGCGCCGCCAGGCACGCGGGGGGCTTGAGGCGCGGCTTGCCGTCATTCCCCATGCCGCCCCGGTCGAGGACTATGAAAAACGGCTCGATTTCGAGCTTGGCATTATCGAGGGCATGGGCTTTCCCGGCTATTTCCTGATCGTCGCCGATTTCATCAAATGGGCCAAGGAGCAGGATATTCCGGTTGGGCCTGGGCGCGGATCGGGCGCGGGTTCGCTGGTGGCCTATGCGCTCACCATCACCGATCTTGACCCACTGCGCTACTCGCTCCTCTTCGAGCGGTTCCTCAACCCCGAGCGGGTGTCGATGCCCGACTTCGATATCGACTTCTGCATGGATCGCCGCGAGGAGGTGATCCAGTATGTGCAAGGAAAATACGGTCGCGACCGCGTGGGGCAGATCATCACCTTCGGGGCCCTGCTCTCCAAGGCCGCGGTGCGCGATATCGGGCGGGTGCTGCAAATGCCCTATGGGCAGGTGGATCGCCTGTCCAAGATGATCCCCGTCGAGGGCGTCAAACCGGTCAGCATCTCACAGGCGCTGACGCAGGAAGAGCGGCTGCGCGAGGCCGCGAAATCAGAAGAGGTGGTGGACCGACTGCTGAATTACGGCATGAAGGTCGAGGGGCTGTTGCGCAACGCCTCCACCCATGCTGCAGGGGTGGTGATCGGCGACCGGCCCTTGGATGAGCTGGTGCCGCTCTATCAGGATCCGCGCTCCGACATGCCCGCCACGCAGTTCAACATGAAATGGGTGGAACAGGCGGGTCTGGTCAAGTTCGACTTTCTCGGTCTGAAAACCCTGACCGTGATCCAGAACGCGATCGAGCAGATCCACAACGAGGGGCGCGACCTGCATATCGCCGCCGATGGCAGCACCATCTACGAGCCCTTCCCGGGGGCCGAGAACGATATCGGGCAGATCCCGCTCGACGACGAAAAGACCTACGAGCTTTATGCCCGCGCCCGCACCGTCGCCGTGTTTCAGGTGGAAAGTTCCGGCATGATGGACGCGCTCAAGCGGATGAAACCCACCTGCATCGAGGATATCGTGGCACTCGTCGCGCTCTACCGTCCCGGCCCGATGGAGAACATCCCGAAATATTGCGAGGTCAAGAACGGGCTGAGCGCGCGCGATAGCCTGCACCCCTCGGTCGATCACATCCTCGACGAGACGCAGGGCATCATCGTCTACCAGGAACAGGTGATGCAGATCGCGCAGGAAATGGCGGGCTATTCGCTTGGCGGGGCCGACCTCTTGCGCCGCGCCATGGGCAAGAAAATCCAGGCCGCGATGGATGCCGAACGGCCCAAGTTCATTGCGGGCGCCAAGGACAACGGCGTCGACGATGCCAAGGCGCTCGAAGTCTGGAACCTGCTTGATAAATTCGCCAATTACGGCTTCAACAAGTCCCACGCCGCCGCCTACGCGGTGGTCAGCTATCAGACGGCGTGGCTCAAGGCCAATCACCCGGTCGAATTCATGGCCGGGGTCATGAACTGCGATATCCACCTCACCGACAAGCTGGCGGTCTATTTCCAGGAGGTGAAGAAGGGGCTGCGCCTCGACTGGCTACCACCATGCGTGAACCGGTCCGAGGCCACATTCATGGTGCGTCAGGGCGTGCTGCACTACGCGCTTGGCGCGCTCAAGAATGTCGGCGTCGAGGCGATGAAGCTGATCGTCGAGGGGCGCGGCGACAAACCCTTTGCCACGCTCTACGACATGTCGCGGCGGGTGGATTTGAAACGCATCGGCAAGCGGCCGCTGGAAATGCTGGCACGCGCAGGCGGCTTCGACGAGTTGGACCGCAACCGCCGCCGGGTGTTCGAGAGCATCGAGGCGCTGATGAACTATTCCGCCGCGATCCACGAGCAGAAGAATTCGACGCAGGTTTCGCTCTTCGGCGACGCCGGTGAGGATCTGCCCGAACCGCGCCTTGTCCCGGTCGAGGATTGGCTGCCCGCCGAACGCCTGACCGAGGAATTCAAGGCCGTCGGCTTCTACCTCTCGGGCCATCCGCTCGACGATTACATGACCGTGCTCAAGCGGCAGGAGGTCAGGACGCTGGACGAGGTGACCGCCCGCGCCGAGCAGGGGCCGTTTCTGGCCAAGATGGCGGGCGTCGTCGCCGGGCGGCAGGAACGCAAGTCGGCGCGCGGCAACCGCTTTGCCTTTGCGCAACTCAGCGACACCACGGGCGGGTATGAGGTGACGATCTTTTCCGATGTGCTCGAGAAATCCCGCGATTTCCTGGAAACCGGCACGCAGGTCGTGATCAGCGCCGAGGCCACGATGGAGAGCGATCAACTCAAACTCCTCTGCCGCTCGGTGCAGCCCATCGACGGGATGGTCGCCGATGCCGGGGCGGTGGGCTTGCGGATTTTCGTCGATCAGCCTGGGGTGATCGGCTCGGTCGCGACGGTGCTGGAAGGGGCGGCAAAATCAGCCCGCGCCGGTGCCCCCGGACCGATCCATTTCCGCCTGATGGGCGAGGGGTTGCCCGGCGAGGTCGAGATCGACAGCGGCGTGGAATACCCCGTCACCCCCCAGATTAAGGGCGCGATCAAGAGCCTGAGCGGCGTGGTGATGGTCGAGGAAATCTGAACCCTGCCCAACGTCATCCCGGGCTTGACCCGGGATCTCTGAGCCGCACGAGACCCCGGATCACGTCCGGGGTGACACGGACCTTCACAGTCCCCGTCAATAATGCGGCGGGCGCTCGTCGCCGAGGAACACGCTGCCCTCATTGTCCTCGCGCCGCGCCGCCTCGCGCTCCAGCAGCATCTGCACGCGCCCGCGCAGCCAATCGATCTCGCGGTCCTGCCGCGCGATGACATCCGACAGGTCATCGACGCTGCGCATCAGGTGGGCGAGTTTCTCTTCCAGATCGGTCATGGCATCGCCTTACGCGCACGTGCGCGCGCGGTCAATCATGCGGCTTGCCTTGCCCCCGCGCAGCCCTTCGGCTAGACCGCGCCACGACAGCCGCCGCAAGGACGACACCCATGGCCAAGCCCAAGAAACAGCCCCGCCCCAAGGCCGAAACGCCGAAAGGGTTCCGCGATTATTTCGGCGCGGACGTGACCGAGCGCGCCGCGATGCTGAACGCCATCGCCGGGGTCTATCATCGCTATGGGTTCGACGCGCTGGAATCGAGTGCGGTGGAGACGGTCGAGGCGCTTGGCAAGTTTCTGCCCGACGTGGATCGCCCCAACGAGGGCGTCTTTGCCTGGCAGGACGAGGACGAGAAATGGCTGGCGCTGCGCTATGACCTGACGGCGCCGCTGGCCCGCGTCTATGCCCAGCACCGCAACGACCTGCCGACGCCGTATCGCCGCTACGCCATGGGGCCGGTCTGGCGCAACGAGAAGCCGGGGCCGGGGCGGTTTCGGCAGTTCTATCAATGCGATGCGGATACGGTGGGCACGAACAGCATGGCGGCGGATGCCGAGATCTGCGCCATGCTGGCCGATGCGCTGGAAGAGGTAGGCATCCCTCGTGGTGACTACGTGGTGCGAGTGAATAACCGCAAGGTTCTGAACGGTATTTTAGAAGGCTTGATGGTCGATAACGAGAAAACGCGTGCGTTGCCACGAAGCTTCCGTGAGTCGCTTGATACTAAATTGAGCGACTGGGAGTTTGTCGATCCAGAAGCAGTACTTCGAACAATTGACAAATTCGACAAGGTCGGTGCGTCGGGAGTGCTTGAGTTATTGACCACGGGGCGAAAGGATGACTCAGGCGCATTCATTAAAGGTGTCGGCCTTTCTTCTGAGGATGCATCCCGAGTAGTAAAATTTATGGAGTCGCGCGGAAGCGATAACACCAAGACCTTAACTAACCTACGCGAGTTGATGGGGACTTCTTCGCTGGACTTGCACGAGGAACAGGGTGTTTCCCATATCGGTTTAGACGGCATCAAGGAACTCGAAGAGATCGCCACCCTGCTTGCCGCCCAAGGCTACGGCCCCGACCGCATCGTGATCGACCCCTCCGTCGTGCGCGGCCTCGGCTACTATACCGGCCCGGTCTTCGAGGCCGAACTGACCTTTGAAATCCTTGACGAAAAGGGCCGCCCGCGCCAGTTCGGCAGCGTCGCGGGCGGGGGGCGTTACGACGATCTCGTCGCGCGCTTCACCGGGCAGCAGGTGCCCGCCGTGGGTGTCTCCATCGGCGTCGACCGCCTCCTCGCCGCTCTGCGCGAAAAGGGCCGCATCGGGGGCGAGGCGCAGGGCCCGGTGGTCGTCACCGTGATGGATCGCGACCGCATGGCCGATTATCAGGCCATGGTCGGCGAGTTGCGCCAGGCAGGCATCCGCGCCGAGGTCTATCTCGGCAACCCGAAGAATTTCGGCAACCAGATGAAATACGCCGACCGGCGCGGCAGCCCGGTGGCGATCATCGAGGGTGGCGACGAAAAGGCGCGCAGCGTGGTGCAGATCAAAGACCTGATCCTCGGCGCGCAAATCGCCGAAAGCGCGACGCTGGAAGAATGGAAGGAACGCCCCAGCCAATACGAAGTGCCGCGCGACCAACTGGTCGAAAAAGTCCGCGACATCCTGACGGGGCAAAGCTGATGCCGCACCGTGCCGCAGTCCGCGCCGAGGCCGCGCGCCTGCGGGGCCTCTTCGAGGCGGCGGGGGCATTGCCCGTTGAAACCTCCGTTCTGCAACCCGCCGAAGTGCTCCTCGATCTTTATGGCGAGGATATCCGCGCCCGCGCCTACGTGACCTCGGACGCCCTGCGCGGCGAGCAGATGCTGCGCCCGGATTTCACCGTGCCGGTGGTGCAGATGCATATGGAGCACGGCGCCGAACCCGCGCGCTACACCTATTCCGGTGAGGTATTTCGCCGTCAGGAAGAGGATGCGGCCCGCGCCAATGAATACACGCAAGTGGGCTTCGAGATCTTCGAGCGCGCCGCGCCCGAGTCGGCGGATGCCGAGGTGTTCTCGATGTTCTTCGATATCCTGCGCCCGCTTGGCCTGCGCGCGGCCACGGGCGATATCGGCATCCTGATGGCCGCGGTCGAAGGGCTGCGCACGACCGAGCGGCGCAAGGCGGCGCTCCGGCGGCATATCTGGCGGCCCCGGCGGTTTCGCGCGCTGATCGACCGGTTTTCGGGCAAATCCCCGGTGCCGGATCAGCGCGCGGCGCTTCTGGCCGCAGCAGAGCCGATGGCCAAGGCCGAACCGATGATCGGGCTGCGCGGCCCGGATGAAATATCCAGCCGGATCAAGGCGCTGCGCGATGACGCCCAAACTGCCCCAATCTCGGCCACCGAGGTGGAACTGCTCGACGCGGTTCTGGCGGTGCGCGAGACCAGCGACAATGCACTGGAACGGCTGCGCGATATCGCCGTGGACCTGCCCGCGATTCAGGGCGCGGTGGACCGGCTCGCCAAACGGCTGGAGGCGCTGACGGCGCGCGGTCTGGACATCACCAAACTGGATTTCGAGGCCAGCTACGGGCGCACGCAGATGGAATATTACGACGGCTTTGTCTTTGGGTTCTATGCGGAAAAACGCCCCGACCTGCCCCCCGTCGCGACCGGCGGGCGCTATGACGCGCTGACCCGGCAACTGGGGCAAGGGCGCGAGATTCCAGCCGTCGGCGGGGTCATCCGCCCCGGTCTGGTCCTGAGCCTTGGGGGTGCGACATGACCCTGAAACTCGGCGTGCCGTCCAAGGGGCGGCTGATGGAAAAAACCTTCGACTGGTTCGGCAAACACGGCATCGAACTGGGACGCGCCGGGTCCGAGCGCGAATATGCGGGCTTTGTCCAGGGCATCGACAACGTCGAACTTATTCTGCTGTCGGCCGGGGAAATCCCGCGCGAACTGGCCGCCGGACGCATTCATCTGGGCGTGACCGGCACCGATCTGGTGCGCGAAAAACTCGGCCAATGGGAAAATCAGGTCGGCGAACTGGCCGAACTGGGCTTCGGGCAGGCCGATCTGGTGCTCGCGGTGCCGCGCTGTTGGGTCGATGTCAGCCATCTCGACGACCTTGACGCCGCCGCCGCCGCGTTCCGGCTCAAGCACGGGTTTCGCTTGCGTATTGCCACGAAATATCACCGCCTTGTGCGCGATTTCCTGCGTGAGAACGGGGTCGCGGATTATCAGCTGGTCGACAGTCAGGGGGCGACCGAGGGCACCGTCAAGAACGAGACCGCCGAGGCCATCGCCGACATCACCTCGACCGGCGACACACTGCGTGCCAACCACCTGAAAATATTGGAAGACGGGATGATCCTGAAATCTCAGGCGACGCTCTTCAAATCACGCGTGGCCCCGATGGAGGATGCCGACCGGCACACGCTGCGGGCGCTCAAGAACCGCCTGCATCTCGACTGAGGCACGGCTAGCACCCGCCACGCAAAAGGGCGGCCCCGAAGGACTGCCCCCTTGAGTTCAATCCAGCCGGATCAGAAGCGGAAGGTCGCCCGCGCCTGAACCGTCGTCGCTTCGACGTCAGAGCCCGAACCGTTGAAATCTTCGAACTCGTGATAGAGCACTTCACCGCCGAGCGAGACTTGCTCAGTCACCATGTGCTCATACCCGGCACCGACGAAATACCCGTCATCGTCGCCAAGATTGTCGGTATCCGCCCAGGCATAGCCGCCGGTGGCATAGGCCAGACCGCGACCGATCTTGTAGCCGCCGCGCAGTTTGGCGCGGAACACTTCTTCGGCGGTGGCGACGTTGCCGATATCGGCATCGAGGAAGTCATAGTCGAGGCCGGCACCGACGACGAACCCGTTCTGGAAGTCGTAGTCATAGCCACCGGTGAGACCACCGATCAGGCTGTCATCGTCATCGAATCCGTCGGCATCGACATTGGCCCAGCCAAGTTGACCACCACCGTAAAAGCCGGTCCAATTCGGCGAAAGGGGGGCCGCAGGGACGGGCGCCGGGGCCTCAATCACCGGCTCAGGGGCCGGTTCGGTCACGTTGCCTGCGAATGCGGGCGCTGCAAAAATCGCGGTCACTGTCGCGAGGGCTGTGGTTGTCTTCAGCATTGTTTTGTCCTTTCAGTGGTCTGTCACGCCCCGCAATCGCGTCACGATCCGGGGCACGGCGCGTGCCGTTGCGATGCATATCGGTCACCATACCACTGCCGACAAGGGCATGTGTCGCCCAGAATGGTCACGACCCTGTGAGTGGCAGGGATACGCTGAAATCTAACGAAAAATCGGCGGAAAACCGCAAAACCCTGTCACTGACGCGCAACCATCGAGTGAATTCTGACGTCTTCCCCTTGAACCGAAAACAGCGGGCACGCTGGAGGACGCGCCGCCGTATGACCGTCAGAAACGGTAGGTGGCACGGATCTGCACGGTGGTGGCCTCGATGTCGTTGCCACTGCCATTGAAGCTGTCGAAGTCGTGATAGAGCACCTCGCCGCCAATCGAGAACTGGCTGTTGACCATGTAGTCATAGCCGCCGCCGATGAACCAACCGTCATCGTCACCGAGAGTGTCCGTATCGGCATTGGCCCAGCCCGCCGCACCGTAAAGCAGCCCATTGCCGATCTTGGGTCCGCCTCGGATTTTCAGGCGGAAGATCTCTTCGATTTCCGCACCGGGACCGGCATTGATTTCGGCGAAATCATAATCGAGCGCGCCGCCCAGCACCCATTGGCCGAAATCATAGTCATAGCCGAGGGTGACCCCCCCGATGACATCCTCGTTCTCGCCGCCGGTCGAAGTATCGACGCTGCCGAATCCTAGCTGCCCGCCGATATAGACGCCGGTCCAGTTGGCCGACCGATTGGGCGAACGGGACTGCGTGGAGACCGCCACGGACGCGCTCTGCGTCGCGCTGTCAAAGCTCAGATCCTGCGCGGCGTCGAACCTCGGCGCGTCGGCCTCTGCGAGGGCCGGGACCGCGAACAAGAGGGCGATTGCGACGCTGATGAAGGGGAGTTGGGGGCGCATGTCACTTGTCCTTTCGGGTAGTGGTCCGTCTGGAACAAGGATCAGCGCAGGGCGCATGCGGCGCAATGAACGATACGGTCGCGCAACGTCAATAGCGGGTGAGCGACGCGTGTGTCAGTTCGCGCCGGACCGGGGCAGCCTTCACAGCACCCCGATATCCGCCAGTGCCGCCGAGAGTTCCGGCGGCAGGCTGTCATCGCCCGCACGTGCAGGGCCGATATCCGCAGGCGCATCCGTCCCCGGCAGATAGCGCCAGCCCTGAAACGGCCGCCGCGCCGCGGTGCTGGTGCGGATAAGCACCGGGTCGAGCACGATGGCGCAGCGGCGGATACCGTCGCCGCCCGTCACCTCGTCAAGCCGCAGGATGCGCTGACGGCATTGCACAAGCCCCTGAATCACCCAGTAGATCGACCCACCGTCGAGCAGTTCCGTCTCGCGCTTTGGCCACATCCGGGTGACATGGCAGGGATGGCCGTCCGGGGCCTTGGCACGCGGGTTTCTATGCCATTCCATCAGCCCTTCGACCGATTTGGTGCCGACGCTGAGTTTGATGAGATGCAGAGCCACGCGCGAATCCTCAGGTTCCTCCATATATCGTAGCGGTCTCACCGGGCAGGGCAAGAGATGGTGGAAATCTCAAGGCGAGAGGGTTATTGTATCTCTCTGTCTCTGACGCAAGGGAATCGCCGCTCATGACCCGTTTTGCCGCCCCGATCGCGGAACAGATCTGGACTATGAAATACCGCTACATCACCGACGACGGCGGCGATGCCAGCGTCGAGGACACATGGCGGCGCATCGCACGATCGCTGGCCGAGGTCGAGGCCGAACCGGACATCTGGGAAGGTCGGTTCTACGACGCCCTCGAGGATTTCAAGTTCCTGCCCGCGGGCCGGATCACGGCGGGCGCGGGCACCGGGCGCAAGGTGACGCTGTTCAACTGCTTCGTCATGGGCACCATTCCCGACGACATGGGCGGCATCTTCGATAACCTGCGCGAGGCCGCACTGACCATGCAGCAGGGCGGCGGCATCGGCTATGATTTCTCGACGATCCGGCCCAAGGGCGCGGTGGTCAAGGGCGTGTCGGCGGATGCCAGCGGGCCGCTCAGCTTCATGGATGTGTGGGACGCGATGTGCCGCACGATCATGTCCGCCGGATCGCGGCGCGGCGCGATGATGGCCACCATGCGTTGCGACCATCCCGACATCGAGGATTTCATCGCCGCCAAGTCCGACGCCGCGCGGCTGCGGATGTTCAACCTCAGCGTTCTGGTCACCGATGCCTTCATGGAGGCGGTCAAGGCCGATGGCCCGTGGGAGCTGCAATTCGACGGTCGGGTCTATCACACCGTGCAGGCGCGCGACCTGTGGAACCGGATCATGCAGGCCACCTATGATTATGCCGAACCGGGGGTGATCTTCATCGACCGGATCAATCAGGCCAACAATCTGGCCTATTGCGAGGAGATCGCGGCGACCAATCCCTGCGGCGAACAACCCCTGCCGCCATATGGCGCCTGCCTGCTGGGGTCGATCAACCTGGCACGGCTGGTGCGCGATCCGTTCGGGGAGTACGCGTCGGTCGACGAAGACGAACTCGCCCGCCTCGTCGGGCTGGCGGTGCGGATGATGGACAACGTCGTGGATGCCTCGAACTTTCCGCTCGAGGCGCAGGCGCGCGAGGCACAGGCCAAGCGGCGCATCGGGCTGGGGGTTACCGGGCTCGCCGATGCGCTCCTGATGTGCGGGTTGCGCTACGGGGCCGAGGATGCCGTGGCACAGACCGAAAGCTGGCTGCGCGCGATTGCCCGGGCCGCCTATCTGGCAAGCACCGATCTGGCGAAGGAAAAGGGCGCTTTCCCGCTCTTTGACCGCGATGCGTTTCTGGCCTCGGGTACGATGCAGGCGATGGACGAGGAAGTGCGCGCGGCGGTGGCCGAACACGGCATCCGCAACGCTTTGCTGACCTCGATCGCCCCCACCGGCACGATCAGCCTCTATGCCGGCAATGTCAGCAGCGGGATCGAGCCGGTCTTTGCCTATTCCTACACCCGCAAGGTCCTGCAAAAGGACGGCTCGCGCAGCGAGGAAGAGGTGGTCGATTACGCCGTGCAGATGTGGCGCGACCGGATGGGTGACGCCCCGCTGCCCGATCATTTCGTGAACGCGCAGACCCTCGCCCCCGAGGATCACGTGGCGATGCAGGCGGCGGCGCAGAAATGGATCGACAGCAGCATCTCGAAAACCATCAACGTCCCCGAGGATATCGGTTTCGAGGCGTTCAAGGATGTCTACATGCAGGCCTATGAGACCGGCTGCAAGGGCTGCACCACCTACCGGCCCAATGACGTGACCGGCAGCGTGCTGAGCGTGAGCGAGAGCGCCGACAAGGTGCCCGGTGAGGGCGCGATGCCGGGCGAGGGCGGTGAAGTGATCTACATGTCCGACCCGCTCGACCGGCCCACCGAACTCGAAGGCGCGACCTACAAGCTCAAGTGGCCCGACAGCAACCACGCGATCTACGTGACGGTGAACGATATCGTGTTGAACGGGCACCGGCGGCCTTTCGAGGTGTTCATCAACTCCAAGAACATGGAGCATTACGCCTGGACCGTGGCGCTGACGCGGATGATCTCGGCGGTGTTCCGGCGCGGTGGCGATGTGAGCTTTGTGGTGGAGGAACTGAAGGCGGTGTTCGACCCGCGCGGCGGCGCATGGATGAACGGCAAATACATCCCCTCGATCCTCGCCGCCATCGGCGGGGTGCTGGAACGCCACATGGTGCAGATCGGCTTTCTCGCGGGCGAGGGCCTCGGCCTAAAGTCCGACCCCACGGCACAGGTCTCAAGCCTCACCACCCCCAAGGGCCCCGCCTGCCCCGCCTGCGGCAGCTACGACCTGCGCATGATCGAAGGCTGCAGGACCTGCGCAAGCTGCGGCCACAGCAAATGCGCGTAAGGGGCGGTGATCGGCTATTATTCTATTCCGACTACCAATTCATAGCCACCGGCGGGGTTAAAAGCGCCATTTTGCAAGCAAAAGAACGGGATCGGGCTAAGAGGCCCGTTCCATGTTTCTCTCGTTCAGAGTCGATGTTGCTATGGTTTGACTCCTTGTAGAGTACATAGGTTCGTCTCTATAGAGCCCAAAGCGCACAGCGCATCATTTTTTGATCTTAGCCAGCGCAATGTTCGATGGCACGGTGCTTCTGCAGGACATCGACACTGTTTTCGGGGCCCAGTCGATTTCAAATAGCGGTCCGTTTCTGACGCAGTGATCGCAAAGGTCACGCTTCAGGACACGTAGTCTCTTAAATTAGGACGGCGCTGAAGATCACACAAGAAAGCCGCGGTCGCAAAGACCGCGGCTTGGGCATGGTTTAGGCAGAATTTACAGGCGTGTTACCTAAAGGCGCCCAAAAGGTCGCTGACGCGAGCCCCGTACCACCTAACGGAGGTGTCGACGCAATAACCTTTTCTGACGCTCAGCGCGTCAATGGCACAGGTTTCCTGTGCGGCGAGGGCTGCGTGGATTTGCCGAAGCCCGCGCTGAACAACGCATGCATCAGGGAGCAAGGCTCCGGACTGGGCATGCAACTCGCACAGCGCGTCGAACGCAGTTTCCTCGGCCAAAAGACCAAGGAGATCGCAAAGTCCCCCACCGTGTCGGCGCAGGAAGTCGAGCGCGGCCAGGGCTGCCGCACAAGACGCGCCACCGTCATCGGTGCGCGGGGCGTGTTTCATGAACATGGTAGAACTCCCGACAGCCAGCCTGCGGCAGAGGCCGCATGTTTGTTGCTGGTGTCAGATTGGCGGTGTCGGGAGGTGCGTAAATCTTGCTTCTGGCCTGTGCGGTTCTCCGGATCGGTTTCAGGGGTAGGGTTTTTGTGCTGGTAACTGGAACATTGGCTCGATCGGCTGGAGGCGAAGAAAAAATTTTGGCGAAGACCGGAAATGGCGCTTTGTGTCGTAGTCCCCGCCCTGCAACTCGTTGGCGCAAGGCGGGGATAGAGGATCACCGCTTACTATCTTCTGCCACGCGCGCCGCGCGCAGACCTTCAAGCAAAAGACAAACCTCCTCGACAGCGGGGTGTTCCGGGTCGATCATCGCAAAACGCGCGGCCTCGACACGGTCGAGATCATCGACGTGGCGCAGGCTCAGCAAGTCTTCAAGCGCATCGAGCGCGCGGTTAAGGCGGCGAGAGACCGCCGGCGCGAGGGTCAATTCATCGACCAGCGCCTTGACGCGTTGCTCCGCCTCGGGGCCGCCGAGCAGTGACGCTGCCGAGGTCAACGCCGAGCAATTCGCAACGACGAACTGCGATAGTGGTGAAGGTGCAAACAGGTCTTTGGGCATTCCAGATGGTCCTTCTCATCCGTGCCGGTCCCCAATGGACCGGTGTCAGCCGTCTACAGCGCTGCCCATCTGCGCCGCTTGGATAGAGAGATTGGCTGATATCGGGCCGGACGAAGAAGAAAATGGCTTCATGGGGATTGATGCAGGTGAGGGAAGACTCTTCAATCCGCCAGCCGACGTATCATGTCCGATAGAGCCGCGCCCCGGCGACCGCGATCTCGGCCCGAAACTCCCGACCGATAGCGAGGATGCCGATCCGCCGGAGGCTTCGTGGGTCGAACGTGGCCTCGGTCTTGTGCGGCGCAACCGCATCGAAGGGGATGCGAACGGACTGCCATTGGCGGGTGGTCTGGACCCCTGTACGAAACGATTGCCAGGGCCGTGTCAGCTGATCAGTGCGCAGGCGGATATCATAGGTCTCGCCGTTGCCGCAGAGGTCCAGCGCGATCCCGTCCCAGGCGCTTGCGTCGACCCCGGTGCCATCGGACCGCAGGTTGAAGGCGATCTGGATGAAGCCGCCGTTGTTGTCGAGAGAGACATCGCCGCGCAGAACAGTCGCTTCACGGCCCTGGTAGGTCTCGTGCGTCATGTCCCCGTCCGAGATGCCGCCCATCACGGCGTCGGGCACGAATTCCCAGTCTGGGTAAAGATCCATCTCGCTCGGTTCGGCCATTTCTTCTGTGCGTGCCTTTATTGCTTTTGGGCCATACTGCCACAGCCGTTAAGCTACACGTCAATCATGAAAGCAGCGAATTCCCATCGCGCCGCGTAGAATTTACCAGTTTCCGGTGCATAACGCCTGGCGCGCCGTGCTCAAGTCATCCCGCCACCTACCCTTGGTGGTTAGCAAGACGTCACCGCGTTGGTGGGCGGACATTCCGCAAAAAGCATACCTGCCTCGCGCAGGAGTAAGTGTCAGCATACCGCCGAAAAAAGGTCTTCAATAGCCAACTCCATCAAACGCGCCCAGGCGATGCGAACGGCCCACAGCCGCCTTTGACGGACCGTCTCTGCGCTGCGGAGCAGCTTTCGCATTGCTGCCATTCGTGCATTTCGCAGCATTCTTGGAGGGTGACTGGCCGTAGTGCAGGACAAAGTAAGCTCTCGCTACGATTGAACGAATAGCTGCTTTGGTCCGCGTTTCAGATTTTCTCTTTTGATTGCACAGGACTTGCGTACTACAGGACAGGGCGACGAAGGCTGAGAGCTTGCGGGTGAGGGGGCTGTGTTCAACTGATGCCATGGGGCCTCCCGGCGTTGTGAACCAAGAGCGGAAATCGGCCCGGACAATGCTCTGAATCAGTTCAGCATAGAGCTCTTTCTGCGAGAAGTACCGATGCATTTGAACCTCACCTTCCCGCCGGTTCACGATGCCACAAAAGGAAATCCGGATGTCCACGGCGAGCGAATATGCAGGCTAGGCGTCCTGTCGATATGCGAGACGCTCCTGCTTGCCATGAACGATCACGGGCTTCTGCCAGAGCACGAGATAGTGGGCCTTCGCGACGCGGCGGCGACCCATGAGAACGCCGTCGGCATCGAATTCGAAACGGAAAGGCACCATGCCGTATCGGACTTGATCAACGCGATCATCGCTGGCGGGAACTCTGTTCGACGCTTGTGAAGTGGGGCTTCGAAGATGTGCGGGAACAATTATGGATATGCATTGAAGGAAAGCAGAAAGATATTCTTTGAGGCGCTATTGTAGAACCCCTGCCGAGCCATCATTTCAATAGTATTGGTGCTCCGGTATGGCGAGTGCCAATGCACTTCCGAACATCGCCATGCTCCCTTGAACATCTGAAGAAGGAGCACTCAAGTGTCGTTCACTCCACTCCACGACCGCGTTCTCGTCCGCCGAATCGAAGGCGACGCGAAGACCGCAGGCGGGCTTATCATCCCTGACACCGCGAAAGAGAAGCCGCAGGAAGGCGAGATCGTCGCGGTCGGCGCCGGCGCAAACGACGAGGACGGCGACCGCATCGCCATGGTTGTCGAAGTCGGCGACCGGGTCCTGTTCGGAAAATGGTCAGGAACCGAAATCAAACTCGATGGCGAAGACCTCATGATCATGAAGGAGAGCGACATTCTCGGCGTCATGGCCTGACCCCGACAGCGACGCCGAAATTTCATTCTCAGGAGCACCCGACCATGTCCGCCAAAGACGTCAGATTCAGTACCGATGCCCGCGACCGCATGCTGAAAGGCATCAACACGCTGGCCAACGCCGTCAAAGTTACCCTGGGCCCCAAAGGCCGGAACGTCATCATCGACAAATCCTGGGGTGCCCCGCGCATCACCAAAGACGGTGTGACCGTCGCCAAGGAAATCGAGCTGTCGGATCATTTCGAGAATATGGGCGCGCAGATGGTCAAGGAGGTCGCGCAGCGTACCAATGACGAGGCTGGCGACGGCACCACGACCGCGACCGTACTCGCCCATGCGATTGTCCGGGAGGGCATGAAGTCGGTCGCGGCTGGTATGAATCCGATGGATCTTAAGCGCGGGATCGACAAAGCCGTCGCTGCGGTTGTGGCCGAGATCAAGACCATGTCCCGGCCCGTCGGCGACAGCGACGAGATCGCGAAGGTCGGCGCCATTTCGGCCAACGGAGAGGTCGCGATCGGTCGGCAAATCGCAGATGCGATGGCCAAGGTCGGCAATGAAGGCGTAATCACCGTCGAAGAAAACAAGGGACTGGAGACCGAGACTGAAGTGGTCGAGGGCATGCAGTTCGACCGCGGGTACCTTAGCCCCTATTTCATTACGAACGCTCAGAAGATGCTCGTCGAGCTGGATGACTGCGTCATCTTGCTGCACGAAAAGAAACTGACCTCTCTGGCATCCATGGTACCGCTGCTGGAGGCTGTGATTCAGGCCGACAAGCAACTGCTGATCGTGGCTGAGGACGTCGAGGGCGAGGCACTGGCGACGCTGGTCGTCAACAAGCTGCGCGGCGGGCTGAAGGTCGCGGCCGTCAAGGCACCGGGCTTCGGAGACCGCCGCAAGGCGATGATGGAGGACATTGCCGTGCTGACGGGCGGTCAGGTGATTTCCGCAGAGATGGGCACCAAGCTCGAGAAGGTCACAATGGACATGCTCGGCGCGGCGAAGAAGGTCGCGATCACCAAGGATGACACGACGATCATCGACGGTGCCGGCGACAAAAGTGCGATCGCGGCGCGCGTCACGCAGATCCGGGCGCAGGTCGAGGAGACGACGTCGGACTACGACAAGGAAAAGTTGCAGGAGCGGCTGGCCAAGCTTGCGGGCGGCATTGCCGTGATCCGGGTCGGCGGAGCAACCGAGATCGAGGTGAAGGAGCGCAAGGACCGCGTCGACGATGCGCTGAATGCCACCCGTGCCGCGGTTCAGGAAGGTGTCGTGCCCGGTGGCGGCGTGGCCCTGGTTCATGCCGGTAAGGTGCTGGCGTCGCTGAAGGGGGAGAACAATGATCAAGTTGCCGGCATCAAGATCGTCCGCCGTGCGCTCCAGGCACCGCTGCGCCAGATTGCTGGAAATGCCGGGGTCGACGGATCGGTTGTCGTTGGCAAAGTGATCGAGAACGATAGCCCGAGCTTCGGTTTTGACGCGCAGACCGAGGAATACGTCGACATGCTGAAGGCCGGTGTCATTGATCCGACGAAAGTCGTCCGGATCGCTCTCGAAAACGCCGCGTCCATTGCCGGGCTATTGATCACGACGGAAGCGATGGTCGCGCAAAAGCCCGAGAAGGCCGGCGCCGGCAGCGAAATGTCCGACATGGGTGGAATGGGCGGAATGATGTGAATGGCGGCGTCCCGCGGGCAGGAGCCCCGGGACACCAACCCACAGTGTTGATGGAAACAAACACCGATCACTGCGTCAGAGAAAACTCAGGACCAGGAGCAATCAAAATGTCCAAAGGTGACAAGCAAAGCGGCAACCGTGAAGCGAAGAAGCCCAAGAAGGTGAAGGAAAAGGTCGTTGCGACAGCCGATTTCACGAAGAGCAAAGCCTTGACCAATCTGGGTGAGCACAAGAAGAAATAGATGATGGTGGACTCCTGTTCTGTGAACGGAATAGACATGACACAGAGTTGTCCTTGGCCGTCCTTTCTTCACCGGAGCTGCTATTCTATCCCGGGCCGATTGAGGCAGACTGTCGCTCGGCAGAGGATGAACGTGCATGTCGTAGCAAGCGCGACATAGCATGAAAAACGCGATCGAAACATGACCATTTAATGCAAACGGGACTATTTAATCGTCTGAAATTCCATGTAAATCGCCCCTGTCCATCAATAGACAAGCAAAACTGAATTTTTAGAAGGCGGCTTTGAACGGTACCGCATTTATCGATGTAGACCGCAGCATCGGTCATGTTGGGCTCTCTGCCGACCTCGGAGGCGGCGCAGCATTCCCGTGGTACTGTGTCTTGTCAACGTCGGGTTGTCGTTGTGTGAGGGTGCGGCGGATCGGAGGATCAGTCATGGAAACACCAAACTTACCTGCCATTCGCGCGCTTCGCCCCGCTTGGAACAAGGGCCGGATTGTCGGTCAGAAACGACCACTCAAGCCCAAACATGTCTGGGCGATCAGGGTTCGGCTTGAGCTGGCTGAGAACCATCGCGATCTGGCGCTCTTTAATCTGGCCATCGACAGCAAGCTGCGCGGCTGCGATCTGGTCGGGATGAAGGTGATCGACGTCATGGCGTCCGGCCAGCTCAAGGAACGGGCGTCTGTCCTGCAAAGCAAGACGCAGAAACCTGTCCGCTTCGAAATCTCGGAAGGCACGCGGGGTTCCCTCGACAGATGGATGCAAGACCCGCTGATGGTTCGATCCGAATACCTCTGGCCCGGCCGATTTCACGAACGTCTTCACATCTCGACCCGCCAATATGCACGGATTGTACGTGACTGGGTGACGTCGATTGGCTTGGAGGCGAGCGCGTACGGCACGCATTCGATGCGACGAACAAAGGTGACGCAGATCTACAGAAAGACTGGCAACCTGCGTGCAGTCCAGCTGCTGTTGGGCCACACGAAGATGGACAGCACTGTCAGATACCTTGGCGTAGAGCTGGAAGATGCACTCGCTATCGCCGAAGCCATCGAAATCTAAAGGCGTGGGCCGTCTTCACGGACGGCCCAAACCGGACATTCCTGCACTGCGTTGTGAATGACCACTGACAGATGCTTTTCACGCCAGAGATACCGCACTAACCAACCACGCCGTCGTTTTCGCTCACCAACCAAGCGCACAACTCTGCAGCCTCCGGCTTTTTGGAAGCGACTGACAAGTGATACGCCTCGTGAGCGGGGATCGATGCGGGGTGGGCAAGTTCCACCAGTCCCTGTCGCAAGGCGTGACCGGCCAGCCATTCGTTGACGAGGGCGACGCCGTTGCCGAGCGCGGCGAGATGTAGTGCCATGCCGTAGGTGTCGGTGTGCAGGCTCGGGTCTGGCACCGGCTCGACTGCCTTGGCCCAACTTCGCCAGCCGCTGGAGGTGCCGACAGCCTCAATCAGGGGCAGCTCCTGCGGGCGCCCCACAACCGTCGGAGATTTCACCGCGATCAGGCGATCGGGTAGGATGGCCTTCGCATTCACGCCAACCTGCTGGGCCGATCCGAACCGGATTTCGATGTCGGCGCGGAGGGTATGGTAATCGTCGGGCCAGATTGCGCTGAGCAGCCTGACCTTCAGGTTCGGATGCCGGCAGCGAAACCTCGGGAGCAACGGCGCGATAACCCAGTGCGCGACGCTGACCGAGGTGGCGATCGTGAGAAGGTCTGCAGGCTGCTCCCTGTCCATACCGACCATGGCAGTCTCCAAGGCGAGTAGCGGCACCTGGACGTTTGGGAGCAGGCGCCGGCCGGCATCTGTTAGGTCCAGACCTCGGGCGCGCCGCAGGAAAAGTGGCACGCCGAGCCGCGTCTCGAGCGACTTCACCTGCTGGCTGACGGCTGACTGAGTAAGGCCCAGTTCGTCAGCCGCAGCGGTGAAGCTAAGGTGGCGCGCGGCGGCTTCGAAGGAGCGCAGCCAGCCGAGCGGAGGAAGCGATTTTGCCATGATCAAGTGAGCCATAAGGTTTCGTAATGTCTAAGCACATAAATCCGTCGTTTGTCAAAAACACCGCCGCTTCGTAGCTCTGGATCAAAGCGCACAGGAGGATGGGATGACACCGGAGATCAGGAAAATCGTGACATATGACGAGGAGGTCTTCATCGAGGGGTTTCGCGCAGCCGAGACGCCTTGGCGCATGTTCGCCGTCGCTGCCATTCTGAAGAACCCTTGGGCCGGACGTTTCGTAGAAGACCTGAAAGCAGAGATCTACGCATACGGGCCCGCGCTTGGAAAAATGATGACCGAGCGGATGATCGCCCTCGCCGGTGATGGGGAGGCGATCGAGGCCTATGGCAAGGCCGCTGTCGTGGGTCTGGATGGCGAGATCGAGCACGCATCGGGCCTCATCCACACCCTGCGTTTCGGCAACCACTACCGGGAAGCGGTGGGCGCCAAGTCCTACCTTGCATTCACCAACACCCGCGGTCCAGCGAACGCGCCGATCATGGTGCCCTTGATGGATAAGAATGACGCCGGGCGGCGCTCGCATTACCTCACAATCCAGTTCTCGATTTCCGACGCACCGCGCGACGACGAAGTTGTCGTCGTGCTCGGTGCAGCGTTGTCTGGCCGGCCGCATCACCGCATCGGGGACCGCTACCAGGATCTCAAGGAATTGGGCCATGGCCTCGACAACCCTGCCGCGGTTTGACGTCGCCGGCCTCTCGGCTATCGACCTCGGCCAGGGCTGTCCCGTGGTGCTACTCCACGGCGTCGGCCTGAACGCGGAAGTTTGGAGACCGCAGATCGAAGGGCTGCGTGGGGCTTATCGCGTGATCGCACCGGACCTGCCTGGCCACGGGGATAGTCCCTGCCCGGAAGTGACGCCGACGCTGGAGCACTACGTGCAGAGCGTCGCGCCGCTGATCAGATCACTCCCCGAACCCGCTCTGGTGATCGGCCATTCCATGGGTGCGATCATCGCGCTGGCGCTGGCCGCGCAAGTGCCTTCCAAGGTCTGTGCGGTGGCTGCGCTGAACACCATTTTCGAACGCTCGCCGGAAGCCTCTGCCGCCGTGCGCGCCCGCGCCACCGAGCTTGACGGAACGAACGCGCCGGACCCCGCGCCGACCCTCCTGCGCTGGTTCGGGCATGTTATGTCGCCCGAGCGCGAGGCCTGCGAGCGCTGGCTGCGCGAGGTGGATCCGAAGGGTTACAAGCTGGCCTACACGGCCTTCGCCGAAACCAACTGTCCGAGCCGTGCCGCAATAGGCTCGCTCACCTGTCCCGCTCTCTTCGCCACAGGCGCGCTGGAGCCAAATTCCACCCCTGAGATGTCACGCGCCATGGCCGCGCTGGCGCCGAGGGGCCGAGCGCTGGTCGTTGCCGGCGCGGCGCACATGATGCCGCTGACCCATGCCGAGCAGATGAACAACGCGATCCTTGCCTTGGCGCGCGAGGTCTGGACATGACCACGCTCGATCCACACGCGCTGCGCCATGCCTTTGGCAGTTTCATGACTGGCGTCACGGTCGTCACGACGAAGGCTGCCGACGGCACACCACTGGGTTTCACCGCCAATTCCTTCTCCTCGGTCTCGCTCGATCCGCCGCTCCTGCTGGTGTGTCCGGGTAAGTTCCTGTCCTCCTACGACAGCTTCGCGCGGGCCTCGCGCTTCGCCGTGAACGTCCTCGCCGAAGGCCAGGAAGAGGTGGCCAATACCTTCGCGCGCTACAAGGGTGACCGCTTCGCGCGCACTACGCACCATGGAGATGACCACGGTAACATCCTGATCGACGGAGCCGTCGCGCAATTCTCCTGCACCACGCACCGGGTCATGGAGGCCGGCGATCACGCCATTCTGGTGGGTAAAATAGAGGACTTCAATCACGATAAGGGGCGCGGCCTGGGCTATGCTGCGGGACAGTTCTTCAGCCTCGGCCTGGAACGCGCCGCGCTTGAACATGCGGGCAGAAGCGCGCTCTTGGGCGCGATCATCACGCGGGGCGACGATGTGCTCTTGGAGAAGACCGAGGCCGGCTATCGCCCGCCACAAGTGATCTCGACTGAGCGGCAGGATGTGCGTCGGACCCTTGTCAACAACATCTCATCGCGAGGCCAACCAGTCACCCTTGGGCCCGCCTACGCGGTTTTCGACGACGGAAATACCCAATGTTCTTACTTCCTGGCGCAGACCGAAGCGCCCGGCACTGTCTTCGCCCGCTGCGCAATCCGCGACATCCCCAAGGTGACCTTTGCCACCCTGGCGATTACCGACATGATGCGCCGATTCGCACTGGAGGCGGAGACCTGTAACTTCGGTCTCTACGTCGGCGATGCGCAGCGCGGCGATGTTCACCACTTGCAAGAAAGGACCTGACGCATGGATTTCTCGCTCTTCGTGCACATGGAACGCCTGGCGGACGAGCAATCGCACCAGCAGCTTAACGAGGAGCTGATTGCGCTTTGCAAGATGGCGGACGAGGCCGGGATGCGCGCCATCTGGACTGGCGAGCATCACGGGATGGAATTCACCATCGCGCCCAACCCCCTGATGACTCTGGTAAATCTGTCCCACCACACACGAAACGTGAAACTGGGCACGGGCACCGTCATCGCCCCCTTCTGGCACCCCGTCAAGCTGGCGGGAGAGGCTGCGGCAGCCGATTTGATGACTGGCGGGCGGATCGAGTTGGGTATAGCGCGTGGCGCCTATTCCTACGAATACCAGCGGCTCATGCCCGGCATGGACGCCTGGGAGGCGGGTCAGCGCATGCGCGAAAGCACCCCGCTTTTGCCAAAGCTCTGGGCCGGCGACTGCGCGCACGAGGGCGAGTTCTACAGCTTTCCCGCCACGACTGCCGTGCCGAAACCTGTGCAGGAAGGTGGTCTACCGATCTGGATCGCCGCGCGGGATCCAAATAGCCACGAATTTGGCGTCCACAACGGCTTCAACATCCAAGTGACGCCGCTCTGGCAGGGGATGGACGAGATCGAAACACTGATGAACCGCTTCAACGCAGCCTGCGACAGCCACGACGGCCCGCGCCCGAAGATCATGCTCTTGCATCACACCTATGTTGGCGCGGACGCGGATGACGTGGCGCTGGCGGCGCGGGAGCTTTCGCGCTTCTACTGTTACTTCGGGGCCTGGTTCCAGAACTCGCGGCCGGTCGACAAGGGTTTACTCGCGCCGCTCTCCGAGGAGGACATCGCCGGAAACGCCATGATGGCACCGGAGAATATGGCCCGGGACCTGACCATCGGCACCGCGGAAGATGTTATTGCCAAAATCAGGAAATACGAAGAGCTTGGCTATGACGAATATTCCTTCTGGATCGACAGCGGTATGAGCTTCGAGCGCAAGCGCGCCTCGCTCGCCCGTTTCATCGATCACGTCATGCCCACTTTCACGTGAGGTTCGATATGAACGCCCGACCACACTTCCAACTCTTCATCGACGGTACGTGGACCGAGGGTGCCGACGGCCAGGTCATGACCTCGCAGAATCCGGCCACTGGCGAGGATTGGGCGACCTTCGCCTGCGCCTCGCCAGAAGATGTCGACCGCGCCATCACCGCCGCCCGCCGCGCGCTGAACGATCCCGCGTGGCGTGACATGACGCAAACCCTCCGCGGCAAGCTGCTCTACCGCTTGGCCGAATTGATCGAGGAGCACGCCGCCGAGATTGGCCGGATTGAGACCACCGACAGCGGCAAGCTGCTGGCCGAAACGGCGAGCCAGACGGCTTACGTGGGCGATTACTATCGCTATTACGCCGGGCTCGCCGACAAGATTGAAGGCGCTGTCCTGCCGATCGACAAACCCGACATGCATGTCTTTACACAGCGCGAGCCGATCGGTGTGGTCGCCGCCATCGTACCTTGGAACGCGCAGATGTTCCTGACAGCGACCAAGCTTGGTCCGGCCCTCGCCGCGGGCTGCGCCGTTGTTCTGAAAGCCTCCGAGATCGCGCCCGCACCGATGCTTGAGTTCGCCCGACTGATCGAGGCGGCTGGCTTTCCGCCGGGCGTCGTTTCCGTGATCACCGGTGATGCGGAGAGTTGCGCTATCCCGCTCACCCGCCACCCGGAGGTCGATCGCATTGCCTTCACCGGAGGGCCTGAAACGGCGCGGCACGTTGTGCGCAATTCGGCCGAGAATTTCGCCGTCACGACGCTGGAGCTGGGCGGCAAATCCCCGATCCTTGTATTCGACGACGCGGACCTTGAGGGCGCGGCCAACGGATTGATCGCTGGCAATTTTGGCGCCTCCGGCCAAAGCTGCGTCGCCGGATCCCGCGGGCTGGTGCACCGCTCCGTTCTGGATACGGTGGCGCGGAAGATCGAAGAGAAGATGAAAGGTGTTGTCATCGGAGATCCGCTTGACGCCGCTACTCAGGTCGGCCCGCTCTGCACCGCAGATCAGGTCCGCAGGATCGAGACGACACTGGCCGCGGCGGTCACCGGCGGCGCCAAAGTACGGTTCGGCGGCTCTCCGCTCGACCGGCCCGGCAACTACATGGCTCCAACGCTGGTAGAATGTGCCAACGCAGATACTGAGACCCTGCGGGTGGAGATGTTTGGGCCTGTCATGTCACTTTTGCCCTTCGACACCGAGGATGAGGCCATTGCGTTGGCCAACAACACGCAATTCGGCTTGGGTTCGGGCGTGTTTACAGAGAATCTGGCCCGCGCGCACCGGGTCTCCTCGAAGCTCAAGGCAGGTATCTGTTGGGTAAACACCTACCGCGCCGTCTCACCGATAGCGCCCTTTGGAGGCTTCGATCAGTCCGGCTACGGGCGCGAGGCGGGGCTGGACGCAATTCACGATTACACGCGGACGAAAACCACCTGGATCAATACCTCGGCCAAACCCATGGCGAACCCATTCGTGATGCGGTAATGCTTGACAAATTGACGAGATTTTTGGCGCCCTATGCGTGCGTGCGCCCCACTACGGTCATTCGTTTGCCTCGCGGCGAAGGTCGGCTCCCCGCCGCTCCTGCTTGAGCGACGTGAACGGCCCATTGCTGCCTCGCGCCAAGGTGACCGGTGCTGCGGCGCAGCTTTTGGTTTGCAGCCATTTGTTCCTCGCGCAGCATTTGAAGCGGTGAGGGGCAGCAGTGCGGAACAAGCGGTCCTTTGTGCGGCAAGGATCAATGAAGGCTTTTTGACTCAGCACTCCACGATGCACTGCGATGAACCTGCTTTTGCGAAATAGGTTTGGCATGCTTCAACAAATTCTTGGACGCTTCGTCGTGGGCGCGATTTCTCGTATCCGATTGCAAGGGTAAGCGGCGGCAGATCGTCTGAAATCGGGCGAGCGACAACTTTCGCACCTGTGTAGCTTTCCGAGGTCAGCGGTCGCATGTTGAGGATGGCGCAGCCCCGCCCAGAGGCCACGAGGCTTCGGACCATTTCGGTCGAGTTCGCATAAGCCACGACAGGTGCTTGGCGGGCACCCGGTTGGAAAAGTCCCTCGTAATACGACGCGGCAACGGGGCGGTTCAGCACGACGAGGGGCTCCTTGGCGATCTCTTCCATTGAAACCGAAATCTGCTGCGTCAAGGGGTGTGTGGCGGGCAACAGGCAGTAGGGCGGTGCTGCGATCAATGTATCGAAATCCACTGATGGCCGTACCCCTTGTGCAACAAATAGGGCCACATCGAATGTGCCATCAAGGAGTCCGTCCTGCGCTTGGTCGTTGTCACATTCTGTCATTTCAAGCGCTACGGTGGTACTGGCTGTTAGAAACGTATCAAGGATCTGCGGTAGGAAGGCGGGTGCGATGGGCGCATAATACCCGATCCGAAGTGTTCCGCTGAGGGCGTGCTTGAGTTCCGCCCCTTCGGTTAGCACGGACCGGTATTCTTCCAGCAAACGCTCGCATTTGCGTGCCACTGCGCGCCCGCTGGCATTAGCCTGAATGCCACGCGCGCGGTGTCGTGTCACAAGCGTGAGATCAAACTCGGCCTCGACTTGGTCAATTGCGGACGAAATCGCAGAGGCTGCAATGTTCAACTCGCCCGCCGCTTTGGCGATATTGCCGTGGCGTAAGGCGGTCGTGAAATATTCCATTGCTTTCAAGGTGAGCGCCATTCAAAACCCCGTATTTTTCGATGTTCAATATCTGATAATACTATTTTTCAGATGATGAAGGCCATGCCAATATAGGACACACTGCCCCTGCCATGAGGCCCACCATGTCCGACGCTCCCCTCAAAGGCTGGAACCACACGCCCGAGGTTCCGCTTCAAGTTTCACCGTTCTTCAGCTGGCCGCCTCGCCCGATGGCGATGGCCAAGTGGGTGTTCAATTCGTGGTTTTTCATGACCGAAAAGCTGATCATCGTCGGGATCGCCTTCATTTCATTCTACTGGTTGCAGCCGTCGCTGGACGTGACACGCACGCTCGCCTTTGGCTGGATTGCCGAAATGTTCATCCGCAACGTGATCCTGATGAGCGTCGTTGCAGGCGGTCTGCACCTTTATTTCTTCACCTTCACCAAACAGGAGCAGAAGTTGAAGTATGACGCCCGCCCGCTGATGAAAAACGGGCGGCAGTTCACGTTGGGCGGGCAAATCCGCGACAATATGTTCTGGACAATTGCCAGCGGCGTCACCGTCTGGACCGCCTATGAGGTGCTGATGTTCTGGGCCATGGCCAACGGCTATGCCCCCATGTTGACTTGGGCCGCGCACCCGATCTGGTTTATCGCGCTGTTCCTGCTGATCCCTGTTTGGGAGAGCTTTTACTTCTACTGGATCCACCGCGCGCTGCACGTCCCGTTTCTGTATAAACACGTGCACGCACTGCATCATCGCAACATCAACGTTGGGCCGTGGTCGGGCCTGTCGATGCACCCTGTCGAACACCTGATCTTTCTCGGGTCGGTTTTGGTCCACTTCGTGGTCGCGGCGCATCCGGTCCACATCCTGTTCCACTTGCAATACTACGCCCTGACGGCGGCCACGACCCATACAGGGTTTGAGGGGATGGTGATCAAGGATAAGAACCGCCTGAAGCTCGGCACGTTTCACCACCAGATGCATCATCGCTATTTCGAGTGTAACTACGGCTCGCTCGAATTGCCGTGGGACAAGTGGTTCGGTTCGTTCCATGACGGCACCGTTGAATCTGACGCTAAAATCCGCAAACGGCGCAAGACATTCACCAACGGGGCCAGATGATATGGGCGGGATGACGGTCAAAGACCTGGACGATGCCACGGGCCGGTTGCTATTGGGCCACACGAAGATGGACAGCACTGTCAGATACCTCGGCGTCGAGCTTGAGGATGCTCTTGCGATCTCAGAGGCCATAGAAATCTAAGAACTTAGGCCGTCGGTGAAGACGGCCCTGAATGGCCGTTGATCGGTAGCGCCGGTGCTGCGACGCAGCTTTGCCAGACCAGCCGCTCATGCAGCGCGAAGCATTGTCCAAGGGCGAGCGACGGCAGCGCGGGACAGGGCTGTTGTTGAACGCCGCAAGGACAGCGACTTTTCGGCTCGCGTCTGGTATGATCAGGAAGGACCTCTTGCCGAAAAGCCTCGCCATGACCAACATCGATTCAGACTTCTCCGGCTCCATCCCCGAGGTCTACGACAGTCACCTCGTGCCGATCCTCTTCGAAGGCTATGCCGCCGATCTGGCTGGTCGGGTAGCAAAAGCAGACCCGACCGCTGTGCTGGAGGTGGCAGCAGGTAGCGGTGCAGTCTTACGCGCGCTTGCACCGCGCCTGAACGACGGGTGCCGCTATGTCGTCAGCGACATCAATCCGGCCATGCTCGAACGCGCCCGACAGCGTTATTCGGACGACAGGCTCGAATGGCGGGAGGCGAACGCGATGTCACTGCCCTTCGAGGACGAAACCTTCGATATCGTCCTGTGCCAGTTCGGCGTGATGTTTTTCCCGGACCACATCAAGGGATTTTCCGAGATCCTCCGGGTTCTTCGGCCGGGCGGTCGCTTCATCTTCAACAGCTGGGGTCCACTCGAAACGAACGATTTCGCGCATATCGCCCTCGAGACGTTGATTGCGTTGTATCCTGAGGACCCTCCGCTCTTTCTCGCCAGGACCCCGTATGGATACGCCGAGACGTCCCGGATCGAGGCCGATCTGGCGGCGGCCGGTTTCAAGCGTATTCGGATCGAGACTGTCGAGTTGCAGAGCCACGCCGGTTCGGCCGACGCCTTCGCCTTCGGTCAGACCTACGGGTCACCCCTCCGTCTTGAAATCGAGGCGCGCGGCAAGCCACCCCTGCCACAAGTCCGGGCGGCCTTTGAAAACGCGCTCGTGACGCGATTTGGGAGGGGTCAAATCACCGGACGGATGACGGCGCTCGTGACCGAGGCCATCGCACCCTGAGGGCCGCCCCGCCCTTCACCAGCGTGTGCCAAGGGCGCGCATTGGCCCTGCAGTGGAGCCCTTTCCAAGTCGTCTGAGTGCTTGACGTCACCGCAACGGCATGATCGCTTTGCGCTCGCAGAGCAAATCCACTTTCCGTCCGCGCGTATCGACCCAGACATGGTTGGCGTTCTCGGCCCATTCCGGCCATTGACCAACCGAATTGACGCTGCGACGCAGCTTTCGCATTGCAGCCGTTCGTGTATCGCGCAGCAATTTACAATTGTGAAAGAAACAGGGCGCAGACATTTGCGCCGTTCAGCTTTGGAACTCGGAGTGTTGCCGGGGCGGCTGACGGTTACAGTCGCAGGTCTGCACGTCAAAGGGTCTCGACCACCTCGCAGTGGCGTTGGTGAGAGCTGGATTTTTCTGACGGGTGAACATCACCTGTCACATCCCTGTAGCGAATCAACAGTAACAGTCATGGAAACGTTTCCATAAAGTTTCCTGTGGACACTTTCTGAACCGAAAAGACTGCTTGGATGGACTATAGGCAGAAAATTACCATCAAGGATGTCGCGCGCAAGGCCGGGTGCGGAATCGCCACGGCAAGTCGGGTCCTGAACTTCGGGGCCGCTGAAATCGAGGCAGCTCCGACGTTCGAAACGCTGAAATGACGCTTCGAATCTCTGAAGAGGATTTAGGTCCGCTCATAAGGGACGCAAAACAGGCTGACGAAGAAATCCGCTCAGTCTTTCGCACGCCTTCGATCGCCTGACGACCCCAGGGACCAAGGTGACGACAATCTGACGAGACTACGCTCAAGGCTTGCAAGCGATCGTTCGGTCGTCTGCGACTGTGGTTGCGTGGACTCTTGGGAGACTGCGCTCGGCGAAAGCGGTGCCTGAAGAACAGAAAAAGCCGCGGCCAGTAAGGCCGCGGCTATCGCATTTTTTGGCGGCTGATTTTACCGGAAAGCGGCCAGCAAATCGCTGATCCGGGCACCGTACCACCGCAGGGCGGTGTCGACACAGTATCCCGCACGCAGGCTCAACCCGTCGAGCTTTCCGGCTTGGGCCGCGGCGAGCGCATCGTGGATGGTCCGCAGCGCACTGTGGACAAGACGTGTGTCCGGGAATACGGATCCTGACTGCGAATGCAGATCGCATAGTGCATCGAACGCAACCTCATCGTTCGCGATGTCGAGCAGGTCGCACAGTCCGGCGCCGTGACGACGCAGGAAATCGGTTGCATCGAGGGCGGCCTCGGCGGCTCTGTCGGTCCCGCCATGATCCGTGGCGGGGTGTGAAGTGGTGAGCATGAATGCACTCCCGACATCCAGCCCGTGGCGTGTGCCACGCGTTTCTCGCTGGTGTCAGATCGGCCGATGCCCGGGCGTGCGGTGGGTTGCCGGTGGCAGATGGTGTCGCGGGGGCAGTGGTCTCCTTGATCGTTGCTGTCTCGTGGCTCGGTGCTCGTAGTCTGAACGTTGGCTCTTTCGGGCAAAGCGGAAGTGGAAATCTTCAGTTCTGTCGAAATTTTTTTGGTGTGCCCCGATGAAGGGTGCGCCCGGCGTGCGAGAGGCCGGGCGCACAGTCGTTCAGCCTGTTGCAGCTTGTGCCGCCCGGGCATCGCGCGACCCGTCGAGCAGCTCGCAGATCTCCTCGACGGCTGGGTCGAACGGTTCGATCCGACTGAATCGGGCGGCTTCGACGCGGTCCAGATCGTGGACATGGCGCAGGGCCAACAGGTCATCAAGCGCGTCGAGTTCTCGGTTCAGTCTCCGGGTCAATGGCGGCGCGAGGGACAGGTCGTCGATCAGACGCTGGACTCGCTGCAAGGCGACTGGCCCGCCGAGCAGATGGGCCGCTGAGGCCAGGGCGGCGCAGTTGCCAACGATGAACCCTGCGCAAGGCGAGGGGCTGAAGATATCCTTGGGCATTTCAGATGGTCCTTCTCATCCGTGCCAACCCCCTGTGGGTCGGCGTCAGAACGCCGCCGCGCTGCCCATTTGCGCTGCGTCGGGGATGAGTTTGGCCATTGTTCGGTCAGACGAAGGAAAAACTTTTGCCGACCCATATGCGCGTGTCGTTCGGGACCCCGAGGCCCTGCCCTTGGTGTAGCCGAACGCCCGCCACTGCGATCTCGGCCTCGAATTCTCTGCCGATGGCGAGGATGCCTATCCGCCGCAGGCCGCGCGGATCGAATGCGAGGTCAGTCCTGTGCGGGGCCACCGGGTCGAAGGGGACAACATGCGTCTGCCAGTACTCGGTCGCAATGACCGACGTCCGGTACGACTGCCAAGGACGGTTCAGCGCGTCGGTGCGCAGGCGGATGCCGTCGAGGGTCTAAAGGTAGGAAATCTCCTGCTGCAGAGGGCGATCAAAGTCGGTCATGCTCGGCGTCAATCACACCGCCAAGAATAGTCGGCATCTAATAGATCCTATGGCATTAAATCTCCCGCGCGCATGCCTGTCGGCGGATTGCGAGAAACTGTGGTAAACTCCGACCTGGAACTTGGCGGCGCTGAACAGAAGTCGGTTCGCGCCGGAACGGAAGGAGGCGGTCGTGGGAGACACAAGAGCCTTTGCGGAACTGGAAAAGCGGGAATGGTCCGAACCCGACGTCGCGGGTGCCTATGCGAGCGGGTTCTCGAAAGCCTCGGACATGGTCGTCCCGCACCTCGTCGCCGCCGTGGATGCGGGGCCAGACACAGATGTGCTCGACCTCTGTTGCGGTCACGGCAATGTCTCGGCGGGTCTTGTGGGGGTCGGCGCGCGGGTTACCGGCCTCGATTTCTCCGCTGCCATGCTCGAGCTCGCACGCGCAGCGGTGCCCGGCGCGCGTTTCGTAAGTGGCGATGCGATGCAGCTTTCGTTTCCAGATGCGAGCTTTGACGCGGTGACCATTGGCTTCGGCATGCCCCATGTCCCCGAACCGCCCCGCGTCGTGGCGGAAGTACGCCGCGTTCTAAAACCGGGCGGGCGGATCGCCTTTTCGACTTGGTGCGGTCCCGAGGTGGATGGTGCCTTCGGCTACGTCTTTGGCGCGATCGGGTCACATGGATCGCCGGAAATCGTCTTGCCTCCCGGGCCGGGCGCCAACGACTACGCCGACCCGGACATCGCCTATCCGGTGCTGGAAGCCGCAGGCTTCGGGAAGTTCCGCTGCGAGGTCGTCGCCTCCTGTTGGCACGTGAACGATCCGGGTCTCGCCTTCGACTTTTTTCGCGACGGCACCGCCCGAGGTGGTGCGCTTCTCCGTCCGCAACCAGATGTTCACGCGAGTGCCATCCGGGCTGCGGTGGTTGAGAGAGTGCTTGAAAACCATGGTGATGGCCCGGAATGGATAATTCCGATGCCGGCCGTTGTCATTTCCGCTCAGGCCATCTGAGCCGGAGAGGATCACAGGAGAAGGCACATGCTCACGCCCCCCGATCTTCGCGACATCCTCGGAATCGAGATCCCCATACTCTCTGCACCTCTCGGCGGTGCCACCGGCCCTGAACTCGTGGCTGCCGTTTCCAATGTCGGCGGCTACGGCGTCATTCCGCTCTGGGGCGCTCCGATAGACAAGATCCGCGATGGCATCCGTCGCACGAGGGAACTGACCGGCCGGAACTTCGCGGTCATGTGCCGACGACGGAATTTAGGACCTGCCAGCTGGTAACTATGTTGATCGATAAGATAATTGGCCGAAGAACCGAACAAAGAGACGAACCGGTTCAGCTTACTCTGCTGCGTCAAGCCAACTGTGGAAACGGCGCTGGCGCAGCTCTTCGGTATTCGCGTACCAACTGCTATCGCGAACGAGCACGCGGCCGCCATGCTGAGGGGCGTTCGGCAGATAGGCGCGCATCGGCAGACCGATGTCGGGGTTGAACCCGATCCGGTCGAATGCGGACCGGCGTGTCGGACCATAGGGGATACGCGTGGCGAAGCGCGCCATGCTGGCAGGCGTGGTCGCGTGAACGATGAAATCGCGCGCGGCATCGGGCACATCGGTTGTGGCGGCAATCGCCCAGACCTCGATTCCGATGATCCGGCCATCCCATACGATATCGATGGGCGCCCGGTCGCGCTGCGCCACGTCGAAGAACCGGCCGTTGAAACCCACCGCCATGACAGCCCGGCCATCGCCAAGCATTTCGGCGGGCTCCGCCGGGTCGTCCCACCAGACGATTTCGTCCCGGATCGTGTCGAGCTTGCGGAAGGCCAGCCTCAGCCCGCGCTCGGTGCTGAGCAGGCCATAGATCTGTTCCGGGGGGACGCCTTCGGCCAAAAGGGCCCATTCGAGAATGCCATCCGGACTACGCTGAATGGCGCGCGGACCGGGAAAGCGGGTGATGTCGAAAAAATCCCCGATACGGGTCGGTTTGACGCCGGCAAACGCCCGGTCATCAAAAGCCATGACGCGGGCATAGGCATTTTGGGGCACGGCACATCGATCGGGCCCGAACGGGGTGAAATCTTGAAGCGCCGCTTGGGAGAAGAGAGAACTCGGCTCGATCTCCAGCAACAGACCGCGTGCGCAGGCGACGCTGGCCTGGTCGGCCAGCATGTCAATGACGTCCCAGCCCTCGGCGGACCCGCGCTCTGCCAGCGCAGACCAGCTTCCATCGTACACGGCAACCTCAATGTCGAGGCCGGTCTCCGTCGTAAAGGGACTGATGATGGCCTGTCGTTGCGCGGCCTCATACGCGCCTCCCCAAGACACGATCGTCAACTCTTCTGCGGCGACTGGCGCCGAGATGAGCGATGAAATCAGAAGTACATCAGATAGACGCATTTTCTTCCTTCCGCAGCCGGGCGGATTCATCAAGCCAGGCAGACACAAGATCCGCCTCCGATACCGCGCCGAGGTATTTCCCGCTTTCGCCCGACACGACGGGCACCGCGTCACCGACAAAGCTACGCAGGCGCTCCATCGCTTCGGCAAGATTGGTTGTGTCGTCAAAGACCAGCCTGGCCGGAACGGCGCCTGACCTGACACTGCCAATATCGCAATGGATGCCGGGCGTGAACACACCCAGCAGCTTACCGTCACGGTCCAGAACAAAAGCTTCGCGCCATCCTTGCTCACGCAAACGATTGGCCACATGCTCGGGCGCGTCATCAGCATTTGCGGTGACGGCTTCGGGTTGAAGGTGGTCGACAACCTTTAGTGCCGCGAGACGCGCCCGATCCCGCCCGAGCGAGAAATCGATGCCGCGCCGGGCAAGCTGCACGTCGAACAGGGACCGGCCAAAAGCGCGATGCGACAGCAGGTTGGAAAAAACGACCGCAACCATAGCTGCGATGGTGACATCGTAGTTCCGGGTCAGCTCAAACACGATCAGAATGCAGGTCAACGGTGCCCCGATCACGGCACTGGCAAATCCCATCATGCCACAGATTGCGTAGATCGCCGCCCCGGAACTGGGCACGCCCGCGATACTCGACGCCATGATCCAGAAGAACACACCGATCAGGCTCCCGATCAGAAGCGAGGGACTGAAAGCGCCCCCGGAGAAGCCGGCCGCGATGCACAGGGCGGTCAGCACGGTTTTGGCGACGATCAAAACGATCACTTCGGTCAACCCGAAGGCGCCGTCGATCGTGGCAAAGCGCAGGGTCGAGGTTCCGATGCCCAGCACGTCCGGCAGGGCCAGCGCCGTCAGACCGACCGCGAGGCCCGCCATTGCGGTGCGCAACTCGGGTCGGGTGATCCACCGTGCCAGCGTCGGCCCGATGGACAAAAGCAGCCGCATGAAGAGGATGGCCCCCACAGCGACGAGAAGGCCGAGGGCCGCGACAAAGACGAATTCGTAGCCATGTGCGATGCCGGGGGACTCGATCCGGAACAGGGCGGGCCGTTCGAAAATCACATTTGCGACGAAATAGCCGCTGACCGACGCCACCGTCACAGGCGCAAAGGCACGGGTGGCGTAGTGGCGCAAGACGACCTCATGCGCAAAGAGAACACCCGCAATCGGCGCGTTGAACGCCGTCGATATCGCGGCTGCGACACCGCACCCGATCGCGATGCTGGCAAGGTTCGGCACGCCCAGACGCAGGCGCCGTGCAAACCCGCCGAAGATCGCGCCGAGATAGACCATCGGGCCGTACTGGCCGACCGAGGCCCCCGCGCCGAGCGACAGCGCTGCCGTTGCGGTCGAGATCACCCCGTCGCGCAGGCCCGGAAGCGGTTTGTGGAACTGCACGGCCTCGATCACATCGGGTGGTCCCAGCGGTCGTCCCGCAGGCGACAGATGACGATGGGCCAGCCCCACCATAAGCCCGCCAAGCGTTGGCACAAGGACCGTGGTCGTGGCCACCAACAAGGGCAGGCTTTCCCATTGCACCCGCGCCTTGGGGGCGACCAGCAATCCCGTATTCAGCAGGGACACCAACTCCACAAGTGCGATGGCGGCCAGCGAGGCGGCGCCTCCAACGACAAGCGCCACGCCGGTCAAGACAAGCATGCGTAGGAGCGGAGGCGCCGGAATGGTGTTTGGTCCTGCGGTCATCCCAAATGAACCTGAACCACTTTCGATGAGGGCGCAACGTTGCAAATACCGCGATGAAAACCAGACGAACAATGTAGGACCTCAACAACGGCGACCACATTGACAGCGGCGCCTTGGCCCATCGGTGGCTCATCACAACCTTGGCCGAACATGCGGGACAGCGCAATTCGCTGCGTCGGCAAGATCGACTGTTGAGCCAACGACCAAAACCATTGTGGGCCAGCTTTCGCATCTCAAATGGTATTAACAACTCGCCTTCCCGTCCCTCTCGTAGGAAGGTCAACTCGGCCAAGTTCGCCCAAAGCCGCAGTTCAGCAGTTGGTTTGGTTAGTGCGGTGCGGCGCGCCGAAGCGGACATAGCGCCGCTTCGGCCGGAAAGAGTTTATTCGTGCATCAACGCCTTGATGTCATCGATGAAACTGGCGTCGTCCTGCTGTTTGCGCCGATCCAGCAAGTCGGCGGCGTCCGGTCCTGCGCGGAACCGCAGTTGGTTACCGGGTGCGTGGGCGGCCTGCCAAATGGCGTCAGCCACGACCTCGGGCGAAGACGGGTTCGAGGCCAGCTTGCCGAACAGGCGCCCCATGGCTTCGGCGCTGGGGGCGTAGTCCGCCAGGCTATCGTCCATGGCGAAATCGAAAGAGCGCCCGCCGAAATCGGTCTTGATCATGCCGGGCTGGACGATGCGCACGCGGATGCCCAGTGGCTCCAGCTCGTAGTGCAGCGCTTCGGACAGGCCTTCGACGGCGAACTTGGTGCCGTGGTAGAGCGTGCCCAGCGGAAAGGTGATCTGACCGCCGATAGACGAGATGTTGACGACGGTGCCTGACCGGCGCGCTCGCATGTGCGGCAGGACGGCCTTGGTCACCTCCAGTAAGCCGATCACGTTGGTGTCGAACTGGCGGCGGATGCGGTCGGTCGAGAAGGCTTCGAGCGGGCCATAGGCTCCGTAGCCTGCGTTGTTCAGCAGCACGTCGATGGCGCCGAAGTGGTCAATGCCTGCGCTGACGGCGGCAGTGATAGACGCGAGGTCGGTCACGTCGAGGCGAGCGACCAGCACGTTGTCGAGGCCGGCAAGGTCAGAGGAGGAGGGATCACGCATGGTGGCGATAACATTCCAGCCTTCGGCGTGAAAGCGCAGGGCGGTGGCGCGGCCGATGCCGGAGGACGCGCCGGTGATGAGAATGGTGGGCATGGTAAGGCTCCTTCAGGCATTGAGGCGCAGCATCTCTTCGATGCCGAAATTGGTCAGGACGGTGCGGGTGACGTCATGCAGCACGGTGTTGTAGCGCTCGATCTCGGGGCCGGCGCCGGTGTGATCGACCACGGTTCGAAAGGGCTTCTGGCCGAAAGGCAGCGCCAACAGGGCGGTGACGGCCTCGGCGATGCGCTCGGGGCGTTGATCGGGCGTGGCCTCCAGCATTTGCGCGAGACCCTGCGCCGACATGGCCGGAACGGCGGCGAACTCGCCGTACTGCGCCTCGCGCGCGGGATCATCCGGTATGACCAAATTGTCGAAGAAGGCCGTGGGCATGGCACCCGGTTCGATGATGCAGGATTCGATTCCAAAGCCGGACAGTTCGGTCCGGTAGCATTCGACGATCGCCTCCAGTGCCCACTTCGACGCGCAATAGGTGCCGTAGAACGGCGTCGCGATGCGCCCGATCAGGCTGGAGGTATAAAGGATCGTGCCGCGCCCCTGCGCCCGGAAATGCGGCAGGGCGGCGCGCATCACACGCTGCACGCCGGTGACGTTGACGTCGAAAACGCGGGTCATATCCTTGGGCGACATCAGTTCCTGGATGCCATAGGATCCGATCCCGGCATTGTTGAAGAGCACGTCCAGCCCGCCGAGCGCGGCAATGGCCCCGGCCACGCCCGCCTCCGTGCTGGCGGTGTCCGTCACGTCCATTTCGACAACCCATGCGCCTTCGGCCTCCAGCGCGGCTATGGTGTCAGCTTTGTGCCCTGTGCGGCTGCGGACGCTGCCCGCGACCTGATGCCCTTGCGACATGAGCTCCCGTACAGTGGGCAGGCCAAATCCGCCTGCGAGTCCGGTGATGAATATCTTTGCCATCCGTCCAATCCCTGTCCTGTTGATAAAGTGACGATACTCCTGGTGCGGCGACGTTTCTTTCTCGATTATCCGAAATACTTGTCTGATCCTCCGAGTAATAGATTTTCTTGTCACGGAACCGGTCTCTTCCGTGCTAACAGGTCCATGAAGGGAGTGCCGCATGACAAGGTTGCTGGATCGCGCAACGGCGCTGATGGATCGTGCCGGGCTGCCTCAGGGCAGCTTGGCCCATGCCGACAGCGGGATGCATGTCCTCCGGTTCCATACACCCAGCCCGCAGCAGGCCACCGTCTATCGCCCGCTTCTGTGCCTTGTCCTGCAGGGTTCAAAGCAGGTCAGCGCGGGCGCGCGCAACCTGACTGTGGCTGCCGCGGATTCGCTGATCGTCAGCCACGCTCTGCCGGTCGTCTCGCGGATCACAAGGGCCACTCCCGAGACGCCCTATGTAGCGCTGGTCTTTCCGATCGACCTTGATCTGCTGCGCGGCCTTGCAGCCGCCGTGCCGCCTGCAGGCGGGATGCGCAGCAACGACCCGTTCTCGATCACGCGGTGCCCGACCGATCCCGCGATGCAGGACGCGCTGACCCGCTACCTCGACCAATGCGCGAAGGGCGGGACGCGCCAATTGCTGGCCCCGATCACGCGGCAGGAAATCCACGCCCGGCTGATTCTTGGCGCCCATGCCGACGCACTGCAAAAACTGCTCTGGCAGGAGACTACCGCCAGCCGAATCTTTCAGGCGACGCGCGAGATTCAGTCCGATCTGTCGCGCACGGTGGTTGTCGGAGAGCTCGCCGATCGTATCGGCATGAGTCAGTCCGCCTTTTTCGTACATTTCAAGGCCGTCACGGGCACCTCGCCCCTTCAATACCAGAAAGACCTGCGCCTGCTGCATGCCCGCGACGCGCTGCGCGGTTCGGATGCCAAGGTGTCAGAGATTGCCTTCCATGTAGGCTACGAAAGCTCAGCCCAATTCTCGCGCGAATACGCCCGGAAGTTCGGCCTGTCACCGCGCCAGGATCGGGCCACGCTGGCTGCGGAATGATCTGCTGAACAAACGGGACCGGCCCAATGCCGCCATCCAACTTGGTCGTTGACGCTGCGATGCAGCTTTCGCATTGCGGTCATTCGTGCATTGCGCAGAATTGCGATCGACTGAAGGATCAATGTCATGACGAAGCGGCCGGTCAGATTTACTTTCTGGACATGAAGGACTGCATTCTTCAGGCTCCCGGGACGTAGTCTTGGAGGTAGGATGAAACACGTAACCATTGAACGCGATGGTCCGATTTCTGTTGTGTCATTCGACCGAGGATATGCCGCAAACCCGTTTTCGTATGACCTGATGAGAGAGCTGACCGATGCGGCGCGTGGTTTTGAGGATGACTTTGAAACCTCTGCAATTGTCCTGACCGGTCGCCAGGATAATTTCTCGATGGGCTTCGATTTAAGCGATAGTGAAACCACAAGATTGAAAGGCGCAGGATTGGCGGAACGCCGTCAAGCTGCCATTGTTGGCAGGCGCATGTGTCAGGCGTGGGAAGACCTACAGCCTTTGACAATTTCTGCCATTGAGGGATGGTGCGTCGGGGGTGGCGTTGCGCTCGCAGTTGCAACTGACCTACGCGTCGTTAGTCAAAATGCTGGGCTTTACGTTCCCGAGATTGAACGCGGCTTGAACATGTCATGGGGGTCAGTTCCTCGCATTACCAATCTCGTTGGACCCGCGCGTGCAAAACGCGTGGTCATTTTGGCAGAGAAGCTCATGGCGGATCGCGCCGTGGATTGGGGGCTGGCTGATGAGATTGCCGTGGAGGGTTCGACTCGTGACAGTGCTCTGCAATTGGCATCACGCGCGGCCTCAATGCCTGTGGTTGCCCTGCGCATATGTAAGCAAGACATCAACAACTATGCCAACGCCTTGGCGGCGGTCTCGAGCCACACAGATTATGATCAGTTCACTCTCACGCAAGGCAGCGAAGACGCGGACGAAGGCATCGACGCGTTTCTGGAAAAGAGGCCCCCAAAGTTTACGGGCCAATGACAGTTTGGGATCGCTGCCGCCGTTAAATCGGTCGCAGCGTATCCACTTGGAGGGGCCGCACTCATGGTGGGGACGGCCCGGTCCGGACTTTTGCCAAGCCCGCAAGGGGCGCAGTATCTTAAGGTCTGCGGACTCGCAATGTGCCCGACTATCCGGTCGTTCGGTGGATGGTATCGAAAACATCACACGCCAACAGTGACTTTATAAGGTCACTGTTGGCGTGTAGAATCCCATCATGAAACAAAGTGTGAGATTTTGCACATCAGCAGACGGAGTTCAGATCGCGCTTGCCAAGTCGGGCGAGGGACCGCCCTTGGTCCGGGTGGCGAACTGGTTCACGCATCTCGATTTCGACCGTCAAAGCGCTGTCTGGCAGCATTGGTTCGACTTTCTGTCCGACGGGCATTCCCTCATCCGCTACGATCCGCGCGGTTCCGGCCTGTCGGACCGTAACGTCGACGATTTCTCGCTGGACCGATGGATCGAAGATCTGGACGCGGTCGTACAATGCGCTGGCCTGACACGCTTTCCGATGATCGGCCTGTGCCAGGGAGGTGCCGTCGCGGCCGCCTATGCCGCCCGGTACCCCGAAAGGATCAGCCGCCTCGTGCTCTATGACGTGCAGGTGTGGGCTGGCACACCACAGCGCAAGGGATGCGTGCAGCACGTCACGTGGCGTAAGGCGGAACGGGTCAGGCGTAGGCATCCGCGGAATAGGTCAGCTCATAGCTGTGGCTACACGC
Organism: Roseovarius tolerans; assembly: GCF_900109855.1. GTDB lineage: Bacteria > Pseudomonadota > Alphaproteobacteria > Rhodobacterales > Rhodobacteraceae > Roseovarius > Roseovarius tolerans. Next base: position 98,374 of record NZ_FOBO01000014.1, read on the forward strand.
TCCTGCCCAGAAGTGGCGTCGACGCCTTTCCCGAGAAAGACAGTCTTCGCATCGTAGAACTTCCGGCGCGTTGCCACCACGACCTCTGGATCGTATTTCGCCGCGGACGCGTACTCCCGGCCCGGGTCATCCGCATCATGGGCACAATCCATGCCACCGCTTCGGATATTGGGAAGTTCGAATGAATCTTGCGCCAAATAGACATTGGGTCAGTTTCGAATGCAGATAGACACGGTCACGGCAATTCACTGGCCGCTCTGAACACCAGCCTAGCCTGCCTGCGACCGGTGCCTGCGCGTCACACGGCCTGTCTCGGAATGCTCGCCGTATAGGTCTCGTCGCGAACCGTGGCATCGCCCTCGAATGCCTGCATGCGCGCGCGGAGATGGAAATGCGTGCTGTCGCAAGACAGGTGGGTGTGCGTCACCGTCCGCACGACCCACGCGTCGCGCCGCATCTCGTGGGTCCAGGTGACCTCTCCTTCGGCGGAGGTGGGATCGCCCGGCAGGATGGAGTAGCGCTCGGTGCACTCGGCGGAATGCGTCAGACCGTGCTCGACGATACGGGCCGCACCTTCGTGGACGCCTATATCTGCCGTGACGCGCCCGGTGGTCCGGTCCTCCGTCACGGTCCATTCCGCAGTCGGGGGCGTCTCCACTTCCTGCTCTAGGGGCTCGCCAGCGCGTGGCGAACCAAATGCCGCCGCATCGCTGTGATCGCCGTCCCGCAGCGGCAGGGTGAGCTTACTTTGCTCGGTCAGGACGCGCAGTTCAACCGGTTCGGGCGCAGGCCAGGCAATCGGGAAGTAGCTGGTCGACAGGGCCAGCCGGATGCGATGCCCCGCGCGAAAGGTCTGGGCGACATGTTTCATCGGCACTTCAACCGCGTATGTCTGCCCCGGCGTTAGGGGCTCGGGATGCTCGTGCCCGTCACGATGCGTGAGATTGAGCAAGCCGTAGCTGACCCGGGTCGCCGCCTCGTCGCGGGCCACGTCCATCAGCCGCACGGCGACCTGCGCGACAGGCCGGTCCGAGGTGAACGTCAATGTCAGGCGCGCGTCGCCCACCATGTGCAGCGGCTCGGCAAGCGGCGCGGTCTCGAAGCACAGGCTGCCCGCATCGTCCCGCCGCTGATCGCCCGGCTGATCGCCGGGCAGCGCATAAGAGCACCACTTGCCGCCCTGAAACCCGACCCAGAGCGGCGAGGCGATGTTCAGCCAGCCGCCGGGCACCTCCCCGGCGCTCGACAGCCGTCCGTCGGACCCCAAGGCGAATTCGGTCGGGGTGACAGTCGGCGAGGGCCAGGACGGTTCGGTGATCCAGTGCCCGTCCCGGTGCTCGTAATGCGTTCTGGGCTCGGCGTGATCCTGAAGATAGACCCGCAACGGCGGCTCATCCGCGATGCCGGTGTCGATGCCCTTGAGCCATTGATCCCACCACCGGGTTTCCTCGCTCAGCCAGTCAATCGAGGGGCCCGGCGCGCCTACATGCGGATAGCGATGCGACCATGGGCCGATAATTCCCTTTGCCGGACCCTTGAGGTTCTCGACCAACCGAAAGACAGCGCGGCAGTAGCCGTCGGCCCAGCCGCTGACGGCATAAACGGGCACCTCGATGTCGTCGAAATTTTCGCACACCGATCCGTGCTTCCAGAACGCATCGCGGGTCTGGTGCTCCATCCATGTCTCAAGCCAGAACCCCGACCCATCGAGCCGTTCTTCCCACATCTCGCGCCAGCGATCACCGACATGCGCCGGATCCGGCGGCAGGGTGTTGATCCCGAACATCACCGACGCCCAGGACAGGTGATCGCACAGCATGGTGCCGCCCATGTAGTGAATGTCGTCCGCATAGCGATCATCGGTCGAACAGATCGACACCACGGCCTTCAACGCGGGCGGGCGCAGGGCCGCCAGTTGCAGCCCGTTGAACCCACCCCAGGAAATGCCCACGATCCCGACACCGCCATCGCACCACGGCTGATCGGCGATCCAGGCGATCACATCACAGCCGTCCTGCAACTCGATCTCGGTATATTCGTCGGTCATCACCCCCTCGGACTCGCCTGTTCCACGCAGATCGACCCGCACATAGGCATAGCCCTGCGCCGCCATCCAGGGCGCGCGCGCATGGTCGCGCTCCAGCGTCTTGTCGTTCTTGCGATAGGGGATGTATTCGAGGATCGCTGGCACGGCCTGCCCCTCCGCCCCGTCCGGCATCCAGATACGTGCCGCGAGGCGCGTGCCATCCGGCATAGGGATCTCGAGATGCTCGATTTCCCGAACGGCGACGGGAAGCGGGTGGTCGATTTTCATGACGTTTATCCTGCATTACGTGCGACGCGATGCGCCCAGCCTATCGCGCCCCCGCGTCACAAAGTCCAGCGCTGGCGGTGGCCTATTCCTCGATGTCGCTGAACTCGTAATTCAGCTTCTTCATGACCTGCTCGTAATTCCACAACAGCTTGGATTGCTTGTTGGCCCCCATCCAGATCGACGCCACCGCATAGCTATAGGCATCCTGCTCGGGCAGCTCCGAAAGGCGCATGCCCTTCTTGACGTAGGAGACGATGCGCGTGCCGTCGACCTGTTCCGAGGCCACCTCCAGTTCGGCGCGCGAGGGCACGCGTGTGAGGGTCGCGTCGTTGAAGAACACCCGGTAGAAGAATTCGGCGGCGACATTCTCCGGCCCCTCGCCACTTGGCATGTCGGGCTTGCGCCCGAGCCCCAGATCAACCGTCACCTGCTGATGGCTCACCCCGTCCACCATCTCAAAGAGGTCGCAATGCGATTGCGCGATGCGGGTGTTGATCTCCAGCAGCCAGATCTTGTTCTGCACCTCGTCCCAGTAATATTCCACGTTGAAGCCGGCATTGTCATAGCCGATATGCGCCATCACCTTGCGGGTGATCTCGTTCATCTCGTTCTGCACGCGGGGCGGCAGGGTCGAGGGATAGAGATAGTAGAAAAAGCTGAGCACCTGCGGATAGCGGATCGAATCCACCGTGCCGTAGGGGACAACCTCGCCGTCATGGACATAGCCCTCGACGGTGCATTGCCGCCCGCCGATCACCTGTTCCGCCATACAGTAATGCCCTTCGATCGCCCGTATCTCATCCGGCAAATCGGCCTGATCCAGCACGTAGTTGAACGGCTCTGAAATCTGGCCGATCTCGGCGCGGAAGGCCGCGACCGCGTAGTCAAAATCCTCTGGGCTGTCGATTCGAAAGCCGAGGCGCGACCCTGAAGACTTGATCGGCTTGACGAAGAACGGAAAGCGCAGATCAGCCTCGCCGATCCGCGAAAGCGCGTTGTCGTCGAACGGATCAAAAGCGGTGAACTTCGGGACGTGCTCGGGGATCACCTCGGCCATCACCTTGCGCGACCAGAATTTATGCTCGCACTTCAAAAGGCTCTCCAGCGAGGCATTGCGGGTGCCGTATTTCGCGCACAAGAGCGGCAGCATCGTCGAAACCGGAAAGTCGATATACCCCACGATGGCGTCAATCGAGCCGTCAAAGGCGTCCAGCGTCGCCTCGGCCTCGCGCAGCATCGCGGGGATGTCGAATTCCTGCGTATCCGAGACCGCCTCGGAGGTCAGCAGCGGGTGAAAGACGACATCCTCGACCCCCCGCAAACGGGTCAGTCGCTCGGCATTCATCGCGTTCATTCCGACGACGAAAACATTCTTGGTCATGATGTTGGTCCTTCCTGTTCAGGGCGTGCGCACCGGTGAGGCTGACGCACCGAATGGGTGCAGTTCGTCCTCAGGCCTGTGCGAGATCGGATTGAACCGGAAAACTCCGTCCCTTGAGCCGCTCCGTGGTGCCGGTGATATCGTCCACCAGCAACAGCAGGAAATCGCCCGGCACGGCATCCGCCATGGCCCGGTCAACGGCGTCCTTTTCCTTCATGATGATCTCGACCGCGCAGTCCGATCCGGCGTCGGCTGCGCCTTTCCGGATCAGGTCCGCCGTCTCGCCTTCGGCGCGACCGCGCGCATCGGATTCGTAGACGTAGAGCACGTCGCATATCTTGGCGAGTTGCGCGCCCAGAGCGGCAAGGTCTTCGTCACGGCGATTGCCCGGCGCGGTCGACACGCCGATCTTGCGCTGTTGTCCCAGCCCGTTCACCAGCGGCTCCAACGCCACCAGCGCCGGCACGTTGTGACCGTAGTCGATCAGGCAATAGACCCCGTCGGCCTCGAAATAGTTGGTGCGCCCGGGCATCTGCGCCGGGGTCGGGTGGAAGGTCAGCAGCCCGGCGCGGATATCGTCGATCTCGATGCCATGCGCCAGCGCCACGGCGGCGGCGGCCATCGCGTTCTGCACGTTGAAAGGCGCGTGCCCCTCGAATGCGATCGGCACGTCGTTCACGTCCACCACATCGACTAGAACCTTGCCGCGCAGCAAAACGATACGCCCGTTCTTGACGGTGACGACCATGCGTCGTTCGCTCAAGTGCTCCTGTAGTGCGGGGTTTTCCGGGTCCATCGTGAAGTAGATGATCTCGCCCCGCGCCCAGTAGGTGCCATGCTCCATCACCAGAGGGTCATCGGCATTGAGCACACAATAGCCGCCCTCCTTCTTGACTGAATCGACAACCACGGTCTTGCAGCGTGCCAGCTCTTCCAGCGTGTGGATATCCCGCTCGCCCAGATGATCCGACGCGATGTTCAGCAGCACACCTACATCGCATTCATCAAAGCCCAGACCGCGCCGCATGATGCCGCCGCGTGCAACCTCGAGCACCGCATGCTCGACCGTGGGCTCTCGCAGCACGGCCTGTGCCGCCGCCGGGCCGGAATAGTCGCCGCGCAGAATTATATGATTGTCGATCTCGACCGTGCCGGTACAGCCCATGCCCACCGAATACCCGGACTGCCGCAGGATATGCGTGGTCAGGCGGGTCGTCGTGGTCTTGCCATTGGTGCCGGTGATCGCGGTGATCGGGATGCGGCCATTGTCGGTCGGGTCGGGAAACAGCATATCGACGACATGCTCGCCCACCGGGCGCGGGGTGCCATGCGTTGGCGCCATGTGCATCCGAAAACCGGGGCCGGCATTGACCTCGACCACGCCCGCCGATTGCTGATCGAGCGGCTTGGTCAGCGTCTCCGCCAGAAGGTCGATCCCGATCACGTCGAGCCCGACATGCCGCGCGATCCGCTCCATCGCGAAGCGGATATCCGGATGCACCTCATCGGTCAGATCGGTGGCCGTTCCGCCGGTCGAGATATTGGCCGTCGATTTCAGGAACACCATCTCGCTCTCGGATGGCACACTGTCGAGCGTGAGCCCGGCCTGTTCGAGCATGCGATGGGTCTGTTCGTCGACATGGATCTGGGTCAGAAGATTCTCGTGGCCCACGCCGCGGCGGGGATCCTGGTTAGCGGTGTCGATCAGCGCCTGAATCGTCGACGTGCCATCGCCGGTGACATGCGCCGGGCGACGCCGCGCGGCGGCCACCAGTTTACCGCCGATCACCAGCATCCGGTGATCCTCGCCTTTGATATAGCTCTCGACGATGACCGCTCCCGAGTCGTCGCGCACCCGCGCAAGCGCCGCCTCGTAGCCCGATTTCAGGTCGTCGAGATTGCTGATATCGGTGGTCACGCCGCGCCCGTGATTGCCCGCCAGCGGCTTCGTCACCACCGGCCAGCCGATCCACTCGGCGGCCTCTTGGATCTCGTCCCAGGAATAGCAGGTATAGCCCTGCGGCACGGCGATCCCGGCATCGCCCAGTATCTGCTTGGTCCAGTCCTTGTCGTCGGCGATGGAGTGGCCGATGATGCCCGACTCGTCGGTCACCGTGGCCTGGAACCGGCGCTGTTTCACGCCATGCCCCAGCTGCGTATAGCTGGTCCCCTCGGTCAGGTTGTACCAAGGGATGTTGCGGGCCTTGGCAGCATTCACGATCGACCCCGTCGAAGGGCCAAGCGCATTGGCGTCGCGAACTTCCTTGAGATATTCGATCACCGGGCCGAGATCGACATGCCCGCCATCGTAGAGCTTGCGCACTATCTCGACCGCCGCCTCGCCCGCCGCAAGACCGGTGGCTTCGTCGCGATAGCGGTAAACGACATTGTAGACGCCGCGCTCATAGCTGTCGACGCTTTTGCCATAGCCCACCGAGAACCCGATCAGGTTCTGCAATTCGATGGCGAGATGCTCGACCATGTGTCCGGCATAGGTGCCATTGCGCACCCGCTGCAAAAACCCGCCGGGTTCTCCGACCGAGCAGCGATGCTCGTATATGGTGGGAAAAATGGCTTCGAGCTTTTCCGCGATGCCGGGCACCTTGTCGCTCGGGCGGTCTTCCAGATCCTCGATGTCGAGGCGCATGTAGATGGTTTGATAACGGCTGTAATAATTCGGCCCACGCAGCGCGCGGTGCTCAAGTATACGCATTCCTTTGCTCCAGACTTCCAGTCCCGAGCTCTTTCGGCCCGAGGACCCGCCGGTCCGTGAAACTGTACCCGTTCCCATCGACCAGCGCATGCATAATGACGTTGTGGACGCTCACCGCCTCACCGTCAGAAAGATCGAATACATTGGAACTGGTTATGGCCGAACTGTCAACGAGGATGACGTGACCGGGGCCGAAAGCGTAAATGTTGTCGTTCTCGAAGAGAACTGCCGCATCTTCTCCGAGGCCAACGCCGAGATACTCGGGATTCGTCGCCCCGACCTCCATCAGACGCGAGAATCTCCCCCGCTCAAGGAAATGCGTGTCGATGATCACGCCCTCGATCAGGCCAAAGCCCGCGGACATCTTGACCGCGCCCTTGCGAAGAGAATCCGTCGCATGGCCGCCATAGACCATGGTGGTCGACTGGCACGCCGCGCCCGCGCTTGTCCCTGCGATGACAGCGCCCTCGTCATAGCGTCTGCGGATCATCTCTAGCGCGTCGGACGCGCCCAGAATACTGGTCAGGCGCATCTGGTCGCCGCCGGAAATGAAGATCACGTCACTGCGCGACAGCATGTCGAGCATGGCTGATGCGGCCGCATCGGCGCGCTCGCGTATGCGAACATCCAGAACTTCGCCAGCGCCCAACCTCTCGAACACCTGCCGGTAATCCGAGAAAACATCTTCGGGAATGCTGCTGGCTGTGGTGATGACCCCGACAACCGGGTCCGAGGCCTGGCTTAGTGCCAGAACCTGCCTCAGAATCTCGGTATCCGAGGTTTTATCCTCGGCGCCGCCTATAGCGACAAGTTTTCCTCTGGGGACGGGACGAATCGACATGTCCATGAACGGACCTCCAGTCTGCGGTAGACAACACCTACATATTGTGGAAACTGCCACTCCACAAACAAGTTTGTTACAATATACCCGCCGTCGCTATGCGATGCGCCGCACCGTAACAAGCTTGTCACACTTTCAAGCAGGTTTACGCGGGCAGTATGGTACCAGAAAGTGCGATGGCACTTGTGCAACGGCAATTGTAACTGAATCAAGGAGGGGTGTCCCATGACCAAAGGTTTCGTGCTCGCCATTCACGGGGGTGCCGGTGTCTTGCCCCGTGCCGAGATGTCGCCTGAACGCGAGGCGGCCTGCCACGCCGCCCTCGCGCGCGTTCTGGCCGCCGGAGAGACGGTCTTGGCGCGCGATGGCACGGCCCTCGATGCGGTCACCGTCGCGGTCGAAACGCTCGAGAACGAACCGCTATTCAATGCCGGGCGCGGCGCGGTATTCACCCGCGATGGCACGCATGAGATGGATGCCGCGATCATGGACGGGCGTGGCCGCAGGGCCGGGGCGGTCGCCGGCATCGCCGGGGTGCGCAACCCTGTGCACCTTGCCCGCGCCGTCATGGAACGGACCGATCACGTGCTTATGGTCGGCGACGGGGCACTTGAGATCGCGCGCGACGCGGGACTGGCCTTCGAGGATGATGCCTATTTCTTCACGCAAGACCGTTGGGACAGTCTGCAAAGCACCCTGAAGATGCAAGCCGACGGCACGCTCGATGATGATCCCGCGCGGCGTCACGGAACGGTGGGGGCCGTCGCGCTGGACCGCGCGGGCAATCTCGCCGCAGCAACGTCAACAGGCGGCATGACAGCCAAGCGCAGGGGCCGTATCGGCGACAGTCCGATCATCGGTGCCGGAACCTTCGCCGACGATGCCACCTGCGCGGTTTCGGCCACCGGCGACGGCGAAGCCTATATCCGCCTCTCCGTCGCGCATGAAATCGACGCACGCATGCGTCTGGCTGGACAACCGATGACCGAGGCCGCACGCCAGATCATCCTGAACGACCTGACCGCCATCGGCGGGTCGGGCGGGTTGATCTGTATCGACCGTGCCGGTGCAGTCGCCATGCCGTTCAACTGCGAAGGAATGTATCGAGGCTGCGTGAAAGACGGCGACAAGCCGGTAACGGCTATTTATTGAACTCGGCCCCCAAAGCCCCTGCAGACATCATACCCATCAGTTTGTGCCTATCTACGCGTCGCGACGCGCTAGATGAAAGTCAGGTGTTATCTGTCAGTACCGACATTCAGTACTTGGTCTCCACTCCCAAGAGAGTAGTCTGAGGTGCCCGAGTTTCCTAGACACGTGCTTCCTTCAGTTTCTGCTGTCTGATTTCGAAGTCAACGCGCGCCAG
>NZ_FOBO01000021.1 GCF_900109855.1 Roseovarius tolerans
TGGGTTCACCGCGTGTTCTCCAACCTGAAGCGATGGGCGAAAGGTGTGTTTCACGGCCTCAGGAAACGCCATCTGCAACGCTACCTTGACGAGTTCGTGTTCCGCTGGAACCGGCGGCGACACATGCAGAGCGCTTTTGATACGCTGCTCGGGATCGGGGCCGGTCTCGCACCGGCGACCTATCGTGATTTCGTCGATCAGCGCGTCTGAGAACCGTCTTTCACGGTAAAAGCTACGCTCTGCATGCCCGAGCAACGCTGCAAACGGATCTAATCCGTGCCTCAATCCACAATCAAGAACTCTGTCGCCTCAACATGTAGTCCCGCCGGAACAAAAGGGATAAGCCTTTAACATTAATTCGAAACAGGAAACAATCCGCGGAATAATCCGCCTGTCCCGCCCTGTATGTCGATCTCCGTCACATCGCGGCTGACACTGTCCGGTGCCGGGCTGGCGGCGCGCAGGGTTTCCGCGAGATCGCGCAGCAAATCACGCCCCCCAGTTCCCGCGATGGCCCCGTCCTTGGGGCCGTAGGCGGCAAGCCCCACCAGATGACCGTTGATCACCATGCTTGCCCGCCAATAGGACGGATCACCGCCGGGCAGCACCGTGTCGCCGCCCTGCGCGATGTGCACGAGGGCGATACCGTCGCCGTCTTCGGTGTCGCGCACGGACCCGCGGCCCAGCGCCTCGGCCATCGCCTCGGACGACGGCTGCTCAGCACTCGGTGCATGCGGCAGCACCGCGACGGTCAGCACTGCCGGCTCCACCGAGATGCCCGGCTGATCGGTCAGGCTTTCGCAACTGGCCAGAAGGGCGAACCGCCCGGCGGGACCACGCTTGACGCTGCTGCGGTCGATGCAATAGCCGCGCGGTCCGGTCACGATGACCTTACCATCGTAAAAGGCCACGGCGCGCAACGCATTGTCCGGCCCGGCCTCGCCCGCCACGTCGAGACAGGCGGCAAGCGGCAGGCAGACCAGCAACAGCCCGGCGCGCACCATCATCCTGAGCCGGGCCACAGCCGTCTCAGAGATCCATGTAGACATGCCGCTCGGCCTTGCCGCCCGGATGGGTGACCGCGCCCTTGTAGGTCTCGCCCACAAGCTGCGCGAATTTCCAGATCGCGCCGGAGGCATAGATCGTCTCGCGCGGGCCCGCCCATGCGCCCTTGCGCTTGGCCAGTTCCTCATCCGAGAGATCCACCGACAACTCGCCCTTGATCGCGTCGATGGTGATCACGTCGCCGGTCCGGATCAGGGCAATCGGCCCGCCATGTGCCGCCTCGGGGCCGACATGACCCACGCAGAACCCGCGCGTCGCACCACTGAACCGGCCATCGGTGATCAGCGCCACCTTCTTGCCCATGCCCTGCCCCGAAAGCGCGGCGGTCGTGGACAGCATCTCGCGCATGCCGGGGCCGCCTGCGGGGCCCTCGTTGCGAATGACGATCACCTCGCCTTCCTCGTATTCGCGCGACTTGACCGCCTCGAACGCATCCTCCTCGCAGTCGAATACGCGGGCCGGGCCGGTAAAGACCTGATGTTCGGGGGCAATGCCCGCCACCTTCACGATGGCCCCCTGCGGCGCGAGATTGCCCTTGAGGCCGACCACGCCGCCGGTCTTGGTGATCGGGGCGTCGATCGGATAGATGACCTTGCCATCCGCCTCGCGCTCGATCAGGTCCAACTCCTCGCCAATGCTGCGTCCGGTCGCGGTCATGCAATCCTCGTGAATGAGGCCTGCCTTGCGCAATTCCTTCATCACCACGGGGATGCCGCCCGCGTCATAGAGATCCTTGGCGACATAGGCCCCGCCCGGCTTGAGATCGACGAAATAAGGCGTGTCGCGGAAAATCTCGCAGACATCCTCGAGGAAGAAATCGATCCCCGCCTCATGCGCAATCGCGGGCAGATGCAGCCCGGCATTGGTGCTGCCACCGGTGCAGGCCACCACGCGGGCGGCGTTCTGCAAGCTCTTGAGCGTCACCACGTCGCGGGCGCGGATGTTCTTTTCAAGCAGGTCCATCACCGCGCGCCCCGAGGCCTCGGCATATTGGTCGCGGCTCTCGTAAGGGGCGGGCATGCCCGACGAATTCATCAGCGCAAGGCCGATCGCCTCGGAGACACAGGCCATGGTATTGGCGGTGAACTGCCCGCCACAGGCCCCGGCAGAGGGACAGGCCACGCGCTCCAGCGCATCTAGCGCCTTGTCGGACATGGTGCCGTTCTGGTTCCAGCCCACGGCCTCGAACATGTCCTGCACCGTCAGGTCACGGGTGCGGAATTCCTCGGGAATCTCGTCGATCTGCGGCGCTTTGCCCGGCAGGATCGAGCCGCCATAGATAAACACCGACGGCACGTTCAGCCGCACCATCGCCATCATCATCCCCGGCAGCGACTTGTCGCAACCCGCAAGCCCCACCAGCGCGTCATAGCAATGGCCGCGCATCGTCAGCTCCACCGTGTCGGCAATCGCCTCGCGCGAGGCCAGAGAGGACCGCATGCCCTCATGCCCCATGGCGATGCCATCGGTGACGGTGATGGTGGTGAACTCGCGCGGGGTGCCGTGGGCCTCCTTGACGCCGCCCTTCACGGCCTGCGCCTGACGGCTCAGCGCGATATTGCAGGGCGCGGCCTCGTTCCAGCAGGTCGCCACACCGACGAGCGGCTGATGAATCTCCGCCTCGGTCATCCCCATGGCATAGTAATAGGACCGGTGCGGCGCACGTGACGGGCCTTCGGTCACGTAACGGCTGGGCAGTTTGGCTTTGTCGAACTTGGTCATGAAGGGCCTCCCGGAATTAGCTGGCAATCGGTCTAGGCCAGAGCCGCGGGCGGGGCAAGCCGGATTGCAACGCATGGCGCGCCGGGATAGCGTCGCGCTTATGCGATACGACGCCCATGAACGGCTTGTTGCCCCCGCCCGCGCCTCTGCCGCCCTGCCGCGTCTTGTGGGAGGGATTGTGCTTCTGGTGCCGCTCTTTCTGGCGCTGAGTTTCGGCTACGCGTCCCTGCTGCCGGTGATCTTCGGCCCGGAGACATGGGCGCGCATGTCACCCGGGATCAGCGCCGCCACCACCCCGGCGGGCGTGCTGATCAACCTGCTGACCTTCGCCTTTCTGATCGTGGCGCTCGATGTGACCTTGCGGGTCGTCCACCGGCGGAGCCTCGCGACGCTGATCGGCCCGATGCCGCTGGCGGTGCGGCAATTCGGGCGGGCGCTTGCGGCGATGCTGCTGCTCTATGCGGTTGTCATGCTGATCCCGATGCCCGAACCGGTCGCCCCCCTGCCCAATCTCGATGCGGGCACATGGATGCTCTTTCTGCTGCCTGCGCTCTTCGCCCTCTTCTGTCAGGTCTTCGCCGAGGAACTGATTTTCCGCGGCTACCTGCAAAGCCAGCTTGCGGCACGCTTTTCATCGCCCCTGATCTGGCTGGTGCTGCCCTCTGCGGCCTTCGCCGTTCTTCATTTCGACGCGATGAACTATGGCGGCACCGCCTGGATCGTTGTGCTCTGGGCCGGGGCCTTCGGTCTTGCGGCGGCGGATCTGACGGCGCGGTTCGGCACGCTGGGACCTGCAACGGCGCTGCACTTCATCAACAATTTCAGCGCCATCCTGATCGCCGCCCCCGAGGGGCAGTTCGACGGTATGGCGCTTTATGCCTATCCCTTCGCGATGGATGACACGGCGATGATCCTGACCATGATGCCGGTCGATCTGATGGTGCTGTTCTGCGGCTGGCTGGCCATTCGTCTTGCCCTGCGCGGCTGATTGCATTTCCCGTGCGCCCCGCTTATGTGGTGGCGCAACGTCAAGGCAGGGGCCCGCCCGATGAACTGGATCACCAACTACGTGCGTCCGCGGATCAATTCGATCTTCTCGCGCCGCGAAATCCCGGAAAACCTCTGGTCCAAATGCGACGAGTGCGGGACCATGCTGTTTCACCGCGAACTCTCGGGCAATCTGAACGTCTGCACCAATTGCGGCCACCACATGGGGATCACCCCGCGCGCCCGTTTTGCCGCGCTCTTCGATGGTGGGCTCTTCACCGAGGTCGAGGTGCCGCTGCCGACCCCCGATCCCCTGCACTTCCGCGATCAGAAAAAATATCCCGACCGGCTGCGCACCGCGCAAAAGGAAACCGGCGAGCAAGAGGCGATGCTGGTCGCCACCGGCGAAATGGGCCGTACGCCTATTGTCGCGGCAGCACAGGATTTCAGCTTCATGGCGGGCTCCATGGGCATGTATGTCGGCAACGCGATCATCGCCGCCGCCGAGACGGCCGTGCGGCTCAAGCGCCCGCTGGTCCTGTTCTCCGCCGCAGGCGGCGCGCGCATGCAGGAGGGCATTCTGTCGCTCATGCAGATGCCGCGCACCACCGTGGCGGTGCAGATGCTGAAAGAGGCGGGGCTGCCTTACATCGTGGTGCTGACCCATCCCACCACCGGCGGGGTCACCGCGTCTTACGCGATGCTGGGCGATGTGCAGATCGCCGAGCCGGGCGCGCTGATCTGCTTTGCCGGGCCGCGCGTGATCGAGCAGACAATCCGCGAGAAACTGCCCGAGGGTTTTCAGCGGGCCGAATACCTGCTGGAGCATGGCATGCTCGACCGCGTGACGCCACGCACGCAGATGCGCGATGAGCTGATCACCATCACCCGCATGTTGATGGATATGCCGCCCGCCGTGAAGGGCGATCTGCCCGCGCCCGCGATGCCCGATCCGGTCGTGGCCGAGGCCCCCGCCAAGGACGACCCCGAGACATGAGCGCGCCCACATCGGACCTCATCCTTGAGAGGATGATGGCGCTGCACCCCAAGATCATCGACCTCACGCTCGACCGGGTCTGGCGTCTGCTCGATGCCCTGGGCAATCCGCAGAACGACCTGCCGCCGGTGATCCATATCGCGGGCACCAACGGCAAGGGCAGCACCCTCGCGATGATCCGCGCCGGGCTGGAGGCTGTGGGCAAGACCTGCCACGCCTATACCTCGCCGCATCTGGCCCGCTTTCACGAGCGGATCCGGCTGGCTGGCGTGCCGATTTCCGAAGACCACCTGACCGCCATTCTCGATGAATGCTATGCCGCCAATGGCGATGAGGCGATCACCTATTTCGAGATCACGACCTGTGCCGCCCTCCTCGCCATGGCGCGCACACCTGCGGATTACACCCTGCTTGAGGTCGGGCTTGGCGGGCGGCTCGATGCCACCAACGTCGTGGACCGCCCCGCGCTGACGGTGATCACCCCCGTCTCCATCGACCACGAGCAATATCTCGGCAACACGCTGGCCAAGATCGCGGGCGAGAAGGCCGGAATTCTCAAGCGCCGCGTGCCCTGCGTCGTCGGCCCGCAACAGGATGACGCGCTGGCCGTGATCGAGGCGCGCGCCACCGCCCTTGGCGCGCCGCTTCTGGCGCATGGCCAACACTGGCACGCCTATGAGGAACGCGGGCGGCTGATCTATCAGGACGAGACCGGGCTCTGCGATCTGCCGCTGCCGAACCTGCCCGGCGCGCATCAGATTGAGAACGCGGGCGCGGCTCTCGCTGCGTTGCGCCACCTTGGGACGGGTGATGCAGGGTATGAGGCGGCAGTGACGCGCGCGCATTGGCCCGCGCGGATGCAGCGGCTTGTGCGCGGACCGTTGGTCGAGGCCGCACCTGACGCCGAAATCTGGCTCGATGGCGGGCACAATGCCGCCGCCGGGCAGGCGCTCGGGCGGCATCTTTCCGGGCTGCCGAAACGTCCCACCCATCTCATCTGCGGCATGCTCAACACCAAGGATATCGGCGGCTATCTTGGGCCCCTGGCCGCACAGGCGGACAGGCTGATCGCGCTCTCCATTCCCGGCGAGGCAAACACCCTGCCCGCCGAGGCCACCGCAGAGGCCGCGCAAGCGGTGGGGCTGCGCGCCGAGACCGCCGAGACTGCGCTACAGGCCGTTCAGCGCATCGCAGCACAGACCCCGCAGGCACGCATCCTGATTTGCGGCTCGCTCTATCTTGCTGGCGGCATCCTGCGCGAGAACGGCTGAGTCGCGCCCGGTTGATCCCGCTCGACACAACCGAAACCGCGCCCTCTTTCGTTCTGAAATCGAACAGCCATATGGAAATTTGTTCTGATTTCAGAGCAAGCACCTCGAATTTGCAGAACGATCCTTTTCCAAGACCCGGTCAAATCATAGTCTCCGGGGTGAACCGAAAGGGAGACGCACGATGACCGACAGCAGCATTCGCACCACAAAAGGGCGCGGCAGGCGCTTTGACAACGTTCTGGACACCATCGGCGACACGCCGGTGATCCGCGTCAACAATCTCGGGCTCGACCACGTAACGATCTACGTCAAGGCCGAGGCGTTCAACCCGGCGGCCTCGGTCAAGGACCGGCTGGCGGTGAATATCATCGAGGCCGCCGAGCGCGACGGCAGACTCAAGCCCGGGCAGACGGTGGTCGAGGCGACCAGCGGCAATACCGGCATCGGCCTTGCCATGGTCTGCGCGCAGAAGGGCTATCCGCTGGTGGTGACCATGGCGGAAAGCTTCTCCATCGAGCGACGCCGCCTGATGCGGATGCTGGGGGCCAAGGTGGTGCTGACGCCCAAGGCCGAGAAGGGCTTTGGCATGTACAAGAAGGCCGAGGAACTGGCCGAGGCGAATGGCTGGTTTCTCGCCCACCAGTTCGAGACCAGGGACAATGCCGATATTCACGCCGCCACCACGGCGCAGGAAATCCTCGGTGATTTCGAGGGCGAGGCGCTCGATTACGTGGTCACCGGCTATGGCACCGGCGGCACCGTGACCGGGCTGGGCCGGGTGCTGCGCGAGGCGCGGCCCGAGACGAAAATCGTCCTGTCCGAGCCCACCAATGCCGCCCTTCTGGGCAGCGGCCACGCACAGGAGCGCACCGACGAAGGCGCCCCCGCCGTAAGCCACCCGGCCTTTGAGCCGCACCCGATTCAGGGCTGGACCCCGGATTTCATCCCGTTGGTGCTGCAAGAGACGGTGGACAAGGGCTATTACGACGACCTGATCCCCGTGACCGGCCCTGACGGCATCAAGGCCGCGCGCGATCTGGCCGCGAAAGAGGGGATTTTCACCGGCGTCTCGGGCGGTGCCACGTTTGCGGTCTCCTTGCAGATCGCCGAGAAAGCCGCCCCCGGATCGGTGATCCTGTGCATGTTGCCCGATACCGGCGAGCGCTACATGACCACGCCGCTGTTCGAGGGGATCGGAGAGGATATGAACGAGGAAGAACAGGCGATCTCGGCCTCGACCCCGGGCTACCGGCTGGGCTGACGGACCTTTGCACATTTGCACACAACTTTGTGCAAACGCGCCGCTTGTGCGCGCGCGTGCAGGGATTAGCTTGTTCGCCAGACAATCGTAGAGGATTCATCGTATGAGTGACGACAGCTATACTCCACCCGACGTCTGGAAATGGGAAGCGGCCTCCGGCGGGCAATTCGCCTCGATCAACCGGCCCATCGCAGGCCCCACCCATGACAAGGACCTGCCGGTCGGAGAGCATCCCTTCCAACTCTATTCGCTCGCCACGCCCAACGGCGTCAAGGCGACGGTGATGTTCGAAGAACTGCTCGCCGCCGGTCACGACGCGGAATATGACGCATGGATGATCAAGATCGGCGACGGCGATCAGTTCGGCAGCGGCTTTGTCGAGATCAACCCCAATTCCAAGATCCCGGCGCTGGTCGACCACACCGGCGATGCGCCGCTGCGGGTGTTCGAGAGCGGTTCGATCCTGATGCATCTGGCGGAGAAATTCGGCGCGTTCCTGCCCAGCCAAGGCCCCGCGCGCACCGAAGCGATCAACTGGCTGATGTGGCAGATGGGCAGCGCGCCCTATCTGGGCGGCGGCTTTGGCCATTTCTACGCCTATGCGCCCGAGAAATGGCAATACCCCATCGACCGTTTCGCGATGGAGGCCAAGCGCCAGCTTGACGTGCTCGACCGGCAACTGGCCGAACGGCCCTATATCGCGGGCGACGACTATACCATCGCCGATATCGCGATCTGGCCGTGGTACGGGCAATTGTGCCTCAACCGGCTCTATAGCGCGGGCACTTTCCTCGATGTGCAGAGCTACAAGCATGTCACGGCCTGGGCCGAAAAGATCGACGCCCGCGCCGCTGTGCAACGCGGCCGCATGGTCAACCGCAGCTTCGGCGAGCCGCATATGCAACTGCACGAGCGACACTCGGCCAAAGATTTCGAGACCCGCACACAGGACAAGATCGGCGAAGACGCCTAATCGCTTTCGCCGCGCGTCTGGATCGGGCATGAAGGGGCAAAGGAGCCTCTTCATGCCGACACGCGATACCCAACTCCTCGCCGTTCTGATCGACGCCGACAACGTGCCCGCTAAATACGCCGACGCGATCCTGCGCGAAGTCACCAGCTATGGCGAGCCGGGGCTGCGCCGGGTCTATGGCGACTGGTCGAGCCAGCAGCTTTCAGGCTGGACCCGCACGGCGCAGAATCTCGGCCTCGTCCAGCATCAGCAGACCGCCAATACCAAGGGCAAGAACGCCAGCGATATCGGGCTGGTGATCGACGCGATGGACATCCTGCACGCGGGCCATTTCGACGGCTTCGTGCTGGTCTCGTCGGACAGCGATTTCACCCGGCTGGCCAGCCGCATCCGCGAACAGGGGCTGACCGTGATCGGCATCGGTGAGGCCAAGGCTCCGGATGCGCTCAAGAACGCCTGCAACCGCTTCGTCGCCATCGAAAACATCTACGAGGATGCGAGCGACGCCCCCCGCAGCGCCCCCAAACCCAAACTCGACAGCCAGCATATCGCCGATGCGCGGCGGCTGATCTTCGAGGCGATGGAGAAGATCGACAGCGACGATGAATGGTATCCGCTGGGGCGCATCGGCCAGCAGATCCAGGCCGACAAACCCGATTTCGACACGCGCAGCTATGGCAAGAAGAAGCTGAGCGACCTGATCAAGGAATTGAAGGTCTTCGAGACCCAATCGGGGCCGGGCAATCAGCTTCTGGTGCGGCGGGTGGATTGAGCGGCAGTGAGTTTGGGCGTGAACCGAACATACCGCACCGCCCGCGCGAAACGCACCGAAGGTGCCGCGCGATCGCCGGGCCGTCCCGCGGCCTGGCGATTTGGAATGGCGCACAACGTGTTGAACTACGACTGACTTGGCTGGGATAAAGCGCGAGCATCGACTGTTGCATCGCCAGTCCCCGGCCCTGCGACCGCGCAGCACTGTCTGGTGGGGTGCTTATGTCCGCATAAGGCCATCCACCCTCACATCCCCAGTTCTGCCCGGATTGCCGCGCTATCCGCACCGCGTGCAGGCGGGTCCGCGACCGGAGACACCACCCCGTCAAAACGGGGCGCAGGCGCGGGCGCCAGAGTGTCGCCTTCCCCCTGCCAGACCCCGCGCGCCGCCATATGCGGGTCGGTCGCAGCCGCATCGGGACGCAGCACCGGGGCGACGCAGGCATCGGACCCGGCAAAGAGCTCAGCCCAATACGCAAGCGGGTGCTCGGCGATGAGCGCGGCCAGCGCCCCGGTCTGCGCGGACCATTGCGCAGGGTCGTGCTGCGCGGCAAAGCGCGGATCATCGCCAAGCCCCAGCACCCCCAGAAACGTGGCATAGAACTGCGGCTCGAGGCATTGCACCGACAACCAGCCGCCACAGGCGCAGGCGTAGACCCGGCTCCAATGCGGCCCGTCCAGCAGGCTCTGCCCTCGCGTCATCGACAGATTACCCGACGGCCCCATCGACATCAGCAACGCCATCATATGCGCCGATCCGTCGACGATCGCGGCATCGACCACGGTACCTTGACCCGTGCGCGCTGCCTGCACCAGTCCCGCCAGCACTCCGGCCACGAGATAGAGCGCGCCACCCCCCACATCGCCCAGCATCGTCGGCGGTGTCAGCGGCGGCGTGCCCGGCGCGCCCGCATACCAGAGCGCGCCCGAGGTCGCGATGTAATTGAGGTCATGCCCGGCCTGCCGGGCGCGCGGCCCATCCTGCCCCCAGCCGGTCATGCGCCCATAGACGAAGCGCGGATTGGCGGCGCGCATCTCGTCGGGCCCCAGCCCCAGCCGCTCCATCACGCCGGGGCGCAGCCCCTCGATCAGCGCATCACTGCGGCCAGCCAGCGCGCGCGCCACGGCAATATCACCGGGGTCTTTCAAATCGAGCACGATAGACCGCTTGCCCCGGTCGAGCAGGTTGCGATCCCCCGCCACCGGGTTGGCCGCGCCGGGGCGATGGATCACCACCACCTCTGCCCCCATCTCGGCCAGCATCATCGCGGCGAAGGGCGCAGGCCCCAGCCCCTCGAATTCCACCACGCGCAGCCCTGTCAGCATTCGGTCCCTCCCCGGTCATTGACCGGCACTATGGCCGCACCCGCGCGCCATGCCAAGGATGTGACCGGTGCCGACTTTCTGCTCTCTTGGCTGGGCCGCAGGGCTGGGCTAGGCTTTGCCCGAGGAACAGGGAGGACCCAGCCAGATGAAGATGAGCGACACGCGTGATATCAAGGCCGACCGCGCCACCGTCTGGGCGGCGCTGCTCAGCCCCGAGGTGCTCAAGGAATGCGTGCCGGGCGCGCAGGAAGTGACCGGCACGCCCGAAGAGGGGTTCGAGGCGACGGTGACACAGAAGGTCGGGCCGGTGAAGGCCACGTTCAAGGGCGGCGTGACCGTCTCGAACATGGTCGAACTCGAAAGCCTGACCCTGACCGGCGAGGGCAAGGGCGGGGCGGCTGGCTATGCCAAGGGATCGGCCGATGTGCGGCTGGAAGAGATCGAGGACGGCACGCGGCTGAGCTATGACGTGGAGGCCAATGTCGGCGGCAAGCTGGCACAGCTTGGCAGCCGCATCGTGGATGGCTTTGCCAAGCGGATGGCGGATCAGTTCTTCACCCGGCTGGAAGAGGTGATCGAAGGCCCGTCCGAGGACGATCCGGAACCCGAGGCCGAGAAAAAAGGCTGGCTGAAGCGGCTGATCAGCTAGGCGCGCCGTTGGGCGCTGACATGACTGATCCGGAGTGACCCGACGCCGCCATCGAGCGACGGGATTTTGAGCAAACTCCGCTCAAGAAAGTTTCAAACTTTCCTGGCCGCTGCCTCAGTCGCCGTCCATCCGCGCCCCGCTCGTCGCATCGAACAGGTGCATATGCTCTGCCGCCACCGACAGGCGCAGCGCCTCGCCGCCGTGGCCAACGCGGTGAACGCCCGAGAGGCTTGCGGTGAACGCCGACCCGTCCGGCAGCTTGCCATGCAAGAGCGTGTTGGCCCCCAAAGGTTCGGTCAGCATCACCTGCATGGTGATCGGACCCTGCGCGTCGGGCACCAGATGTTCGGGGCGCAGCCCCAGCATGACGGGGCCCGAGACGCCCGTGGGGTTCGGCAGACCCATATCCCCGACATGCAGCGCGCCGTCACGCCCCTCGGCCCGCACCACGTTCATCGACGGGCTGCCGATGAACTGCGCGGCAAATAGGCTCGCAGGCCGTTCATAGACATCGAGCGGCGTGCCGATCTGTTCGGCGATCCCTTCGTTCATCACGATCATCCGGTCGGCCATGGTCATCGCCTCGACCTGATCATGGGTGACGTAAAGCGCGGTGATCCCCAGCTTGGCCTGCAACTCGCGGATCTCCAGCCGCATCTGCACCCGCAGCTTGGCGTCGAGATTCGATAGCGGCTCATCGAACAGGAACACCTTGGGCTCGCGCACGATGGCGCGGCCCATGGCGACGCGTTGCCGCTGCCCGCCCGAGAGCTGTTTCGGCTTGCGATCCAGCAGTTCGGCCAGTTGCAACAACTTCGCTGCACCCTGCACCTTGGCCGCGATCTCCGCCTTGGGCAGCCCCGCGATCCGCAGGCCGTAGCCCATGTTCTGCGCCACGCTCATATGCGGGTAGAGCGCGTAGTTCTGGAACACCATGGCGATATCGCGGTCCATCGGCTCAAGATCGTTGGCGCGGGTGCCGCCGATGCGCAATTCGCCCTCGGTGATCGTTTCCAGCCCCGCTACCATGCGCAGCAGGGTGGACTTGCCACAGCCCGACGGCCCGACGATGACGATAAACTCGCCATCCTCCACATCGACACTCACGCCCTTGATCACCTCCGTGGGGCCAAAGCGTTTCTTGATATTGTCCAGCTCTACGGTTGCCATGTCGCCTATTTCTCGCTGTCCACAAGGCCGCGAATAAAGAGTTTCTGCATCGAGATGACCACCACCACCGGCGGGATCATCGCAAGGATCGAGGTCGCCATGATCACCGGCCAGTCGGCCACATCGTCTCCGCTCGGGAACATCTGCTTAATGCCCATCACGATGGTGTTCATCGACGGGTCGGTGGTGATCAGGAGCGGCCAGAGATACTGATTCCAGCCATAGATGAACAGGATCACGAAGAGCGCCGCAATGTTTGTCCGGCTCATCGGCAAGAGGATATCCCAGAAAAACCGCATCGGGCGCGCACCGTCCACGCGGGCGGCTTCGGCCAATTCGTCCGGGATGGTGAGAAAGAACTGACGGAAAAGGAAGGTCGCGGTGGCCGAGGCGATCAGCGGAAAGATTAGCCCCGAATAGCTGTTGAGCATGCCGAAGCCCGCGATCACCTCATAGGTGGGCACGATGC
Organism: Roseovarius tolerans; assembly: GCF_900109855.1. Lineage (GTDB taxonomy): Bacteria > Pseudomonadota > Alphaproteobacteria > Rhodobacterales > Rhodobacteraceae > Roseovarius > Roseovarius tolerans. Next base: position 12,662 of record NZ_FOBO01000021.1, read on the forward strand.
GCACCTCGACAGGCAGCATCAGCGTCAGGAAGATCAGCCAGAAGAACAGGTTGCGCGCCGGAAAGCGAAAATAGACGATGGCGAAGGCCGACAGGAGCGAGATGATGATCTTGCCCACCGCGATCCCCACCGCCATGATCAATGAGTTGCCCAGCATCACCGCCACCGGCACGTTGACGCCCGAGACGAGCGCGGCGGTGTAATTCTCGATGAACTGATCGCCGGGCCAGACCGGCATCGGCGGCTGCACGATTTCGGGTTGGCTGACGGTCGAGGCGACGAAAGCCAGCCAGATCGGGAAGAAGATCACCAGCACGCCCGCGATCATCACCAGATGGGTGAGCCACAGACCAAACCCGCGCTTGTCGACCATGCCTGTGATCTCGGTTGCCATCAGTAATGCACCCGCTTCTCGATATACTTGAATTGCAGCACGGTGAGCAGCCCCACGACCACGAGCAGAATCACCGATTGCGCGGCGCTCGATCCCAGATCCTGCCCGACGAACCCGTCCGAAAACACCTTGTAGACGAGGATCGTGGTGGCCTGTTGCGGCCCGCCGCTTGTGATGGTGTGGATGACCCCGAAGGTTTCGAAGAAGGCATAGACGATGTTGACCACCAAGAGGAAAAACGTGGTCGGCGACAAGAGGGGCAGCACGATGGTGAAGAACCGCCGCCAAAAGCGCGCACCGTCGATCGCCGCCGCCTCGATGATCGAGCGGGGCACGGCCTGAAGGGCGGCGAAGAAGAAAAGGAAATTGTAGCTGATGCGCCCCCAGGCGGAGGCGACGACGACGAGGCCCATCGCCTCGCCTTCATTGAGCACATGATTCCAGTCATAGCCCAACTGCCCCAGATACCACGCCACCACGCCGACCCGCGTGTTGAACATGAAGAGCCACAGCACGCCAGCGACAGCAGGGGCCACCGCATAGGGCCAGATCAGCAGCGTCCGGTAGACGCCCGCCGATTTCACCAGCCGGTCGGCCATCACCGCCAGAAACAACGCCGGGATCATCGCCGCGAGCGTCACCAGCGTGGAAAAGATCGCGGTCGTGATGAACGATGCGCGATAGTACGGATCGCCGAGCAGATATTCGAAATTCTCCAGCCCGACGAATTGCGACGAGAGGCCGAACGGGTCGGGGATGAACAGCGATTGCCACACCGCCTGCCCCGCCGGATAGAAGAAGAACACCGCAGAGATGATCACCTGCGGCGCGATCAGGCAGAGCGGCAGAAGCCAGCCCTTGAAGGTGACGCGCTTTTCCATGCGGGGGGTGAGGGGGCGGTCGCCCGCCCCCATCAAACCTTTAGTTGCTGGCGCGCTCGAACCGGCGCAGCAGTTGGTTGCCGCGCTCAACCGCGGAATCCAGCGCCGCCTGCGCGTCCTTGTCGCCGGACCACACCGCCTCAAGCTCTTCGTCGATGATGCCCCTGATCTGGTCGAAGGAGCCGAGCCGCAGGCCCTTGGAATTGGCGGTGGGGCTGTTGGTGGTCATCTGCTTGACGGCCACATCGGTGCCCGGGTTCTCGTCGTAGAACCCTTGCTCGCGGGTCAACTCGCCCGCCGCCGTGGTGATCGGCAGATAGCCGGTGTCCTGATGCCACTTGGCCTGAATCTCGGGCGACGACAGGAAGTTGAGGAACGCCCCCGCCGCCTCGTATTCTGCGGGTTCGTGCCCCTCCATCACCCACAGCGACGCACCGCCGATGATGGTATTCTGCGGCGCACCCTCGACGCCGTCCCAATAGGGCAGCGGGCGCACGTCGAACTCAAACTGCGCTTCGGATTTGATGCCCGCATAGCCCGCCGAGCTTTCGGTGAAGAGCGCACATTCCCCCGCGCGGAAATTCGCGCCACCCTCGTTACGGCGACCGGCATAGATGAACTTGCCCTCATCGGCCCATTCGCCCATGGCGCCGATATGCTGCACCTGCACCGGCCCGTTGAAGGCAAGCTCGGTGTCGAGCCCGGCAAAGCCGTTGTCTTTCGTGGCGAACGGCACGTCGTGATAGGCCGACAGGTTCTCGAGGTGAATCCAGCTCTGCCATGCTGTGGTGAGCGGGCAGTCATGCCCGGCCTCTGCCAGCTGATCCAGAACCGCATCGACATTCTGCCAGGTGCTCAGATCGGTATCGGGGTCGATCCCCGCGCCTTCGAGCGCGTCGCGGTTGACCCACAGCACCGGGGTGGAGGAGTTGAACGGCAGCGACAGCATCTGCCCGTCGGTAGTGGTGTAATAGCCCTTCACCGCGCCGATATAGGCATCGGGGTCGAACTCATCCCCCGCCATCACCTCGTAGACCGGCCTGATCGCACCCTGCGCGCCCATCATCGTGGCAGTGCCCACCTCGAACACCATCAGGATATGCGGCTGCTCACCGGCGCGGAACGCGGCAATCCCGGCATTGAGCGTCTCGGAATAATTGCCCTTGTGGGTGGCGTTGACCGTATAGTCGGACTGGCTTTCGTTGAACGTAGCGACCTGCTCGGCCACCAACTCGCCCAGACGACCCGTAAAGGCATGCCAGAACTGGATTTCGGTTTCGGCCAGTGCGGCCAGCGGTGTGAGCGTCGTGGTGGCGACGAGTGTCGCGCCAAGTGCAAGGCTGCGCATGATTTTTCTCCCTGAAGCAATGGTGCGCCGCCCATCTCCGGGCGACGGCAGGCCGCGACAGGCTACACGGAAAACGCGAACAGGCAACCGTGCGCACGGCTGCCTGTTCAAAAATCACCGAACTGTCATATAGCGCCGGATCAGAGGGTGACGGGTGTCACCAGCCCCCTCTCGCGCGCGATCCTTGCGGCGACCGAGGCCACGGCAAGATCCTGCAAACCGACGCCGGTGCCATCGAACAACGTGATCTCTTCTGCTGATGCACGACCGGCATGGGTGCCGTTGATCACCGCACCGACGGGGGTAATGTCACCCTCGGCAATAAGGCCCTGCGCGACCGCATGCTGCGCCTCGCCGATGCTGATCGACTGCGCGATCTCGTCGGCAAAGACGGTGGCACGCTGGAAGAGGACCGGGTCGACCTCCTGCTTGCCCTTGGTATCGGTGCCCATGCAGGCGATATGCGTGCCGGGCTTGATCCAGTCGGCCATGAGCAGCGGCTCGAACGCGCTGGTGATCGTGATGATCACATCCGCCTGCGCGCCCAATTCCTCCTGGCTCACACCCTCGAAGGCCAGCCCCAGTTCCTCGGCCACCGCTTGCAGACGCGGCAGCATGTCGGGATGCGGGTTCCACGCCACGACCTTGTCAAAATCGCGCTGCTCGGCGGCGGCGCGCAATTGAAAGGCGGATTGATGCCCCGCACCGACCATACCCAGCACGCGTGAATCCTTGCGCGCCAGATGCGCGATGGAGACCGAGCTTGAGGCCGCCGTGCGCAGCGCAGTGAGGTAATTGCCCCCCACCAGCGCCGACAATTGCCCGGTATCGGGATCGAAGAGGCAGACCGTGGATTGGTGGTTGGTCAGCCCCTTCTCCATGTTTCCAGGCCAGTAGCCACCCGCCTTGAGCCCGAGGGTCAGGCCGGATTTGTCAAACCCGCCCTTGAAGCCGTAGAGCGCATCGGCATGGCCGATGGCCTCGCGCACCACCGGAAAGTTATAGGCGTCGCCCTTGGCCATCGCGCCGAACACGGCTTCGACGGCCGAAAACGCGTCGGCGCGGCTGATCACCTCCTGGCAGATTTCCTCACCGACGATGACGATGCCTTGGGTCTCTACTTTCTGATCCATCATGCCAGCCCTCAATAGGCCCGGCCACGGGCCGAGACCGGCCAGACGGTTTCGACCTTGCCGCCCCGCACGCCGACATACCAGTCATGTACGTTGCAGGTCGGATCGCAGTGACCGGGCACAAGGCGCAGTTTGTCGTTGACCTTGAGCACGCCATCGGGGTCGGCAACCACGCCATGCTCGTCCGAGCATTTGACGTATTCCACGTCCTTGCGGCCAAAGATGAACGGCAGGCCACTATCCACCGACTGCGCCTTGAGGCCCGCATCGACGATGGCCTTGTCGGCCTTGGCGTGGCTCATCACCGAGGTCAGGATGAAGAGCGCGTTTTCCCATTCGCCTTGGTCGATCCGGTTGCCGTCCTTGTCGAGGATGCGACCATAATCGGCATCCATGAAGGCGTAAGAGCCGCACTGAAGCTCGTTATACACCCCCGAATTGCCCTCGAAATAATAGCTGCCGGTGCCGCCGCCGCCGACGATGTCGCACTCCAGCCCCTCGGCTTTCAGCCCCTCGACGGCGTCGCGCACCTGCGCTACGGCGAGGTCGATCTTGGCCTTGCGGTCCTCGTATTTGTCCATGTGCTGCATCGCGCCCTGATAGGCCTGAATCCCCGCGAACTTGAGGCCGGGTGCCGCGTCGATGGCCTTGGCGATCTCGACCACCTCGGGTGTCGTGGTGACGCCGCAGCGCCCCGCGCCGCAGTCGATTTCAACCAGACATTCGATCTGCGTCCCGTGCTTTTGCGCCCCCGCCGAAAGATCCGCCACGTTGGCCAGATCATCGACGCAGCAGATCGTGCGCGCGCCCAGCTTGGGCATCCGCGCCAGACGGTCGATCTTGGCGGGGTCGCGCACCTGATTGGACACCAGCACGTCCTTGATCCCGCCACGGGCAAAGACCTCGGCCTCGCTCACCTTCTGGCAGCAGACACCACAAGAGCCGCCAAGGCTCTCCTGCAGCTTCGCCACATCAACCGACTTGTGCATCTTGCCATGCACCCGGTGGCGCATGCCGTGCTCGCGGGCCCAATCGCCCATCTTCTTGATGTTGCGCTCCAGCGCGTCGAGATCGAGCACGAGGCAGGGCGTCTGAATATCGGCCTCATCCATGCCCGGCAGGGCAGGGATGTCAAAGCCCACTTCGTAGTCGTCGAGATTGATCACGTCTTTCATGGTATCCTCCGGTTTATCCTATGGCCGGGCGCGGCCCGGCCGATGCTCATTTGATCCAGGGCAGCTTGTCGAGATCGACATTGCCACCGGTGATGATCACGCCGACGCGCCTACCCGCGAACACCTCGCGGTTTTTCAAGATCGTCGCCAGCGGCACGGCACAGCTCGCCTCGATCACGATCTTCATCCGCGCCCAGGTGAGTTTCATCGCGTCGATGATCTCGTCTTCGCTGGCGGTCAGGATGTCGGTCACGTTATGGCTCACGAAATGCCAGGTGTTGTCCTTGAGCGGCACCTTGAGCCCATCGGCCACCGTCTCGGGCGCGTCATCGGCGATGATATGCCCGGCCTTGAAACTGCGATAGGCGTCATCGGCCTGCTCGGGCTCGGCGGCATAAATATCCACATCGGGCGCGATGTTCGACAGCGTGAGACACGTGCCCGAGATCATGCCACCGCCGCCGATGGGCGCGATCACGGCATCGAGCCCCTCGGTCTGCTCCATCATCTCGAGCGAACAGGTGGCCTGCCCGGTGATGACGCGCAGGTCATTATAGGGATGCACGAATTCCGCGCCGGTCTCGGCCTGAACCTTGGCAAAGACCTCTTCGCGGCTGGTGGTCGAGGGCTCGCATTCGGTGATGATGCCGCCATAACCGCGCACCGCATCCTTTTTCGCCTGCGGCGCGGTGCGGGGCATGACCACATGGCACGGAATGCCGCGCCGTCCGGCCGCATAGCTGAGGCTGAGCGCATGGTTGCCCGAGCTGTGCGTCGCCACGCCCAGTTTGGCCACCTCGTCCGTCAGCCCGAAGACCGCGTTCGACGCACCACGCACCTTGAACGCGCCCGCCTTCTGGAAGTTCTCGCATTTGAAGAACAGCTCCGCACCGGTCAGCTCGTTCAGGAAGGACGAGGTCAGGATCGGCGTGCGGTGGATATAGGGCTTGATCCGCTCATGCGCGGTGCGCACGTCCTCAATCGTCAGATCGCCCGGGCTTCGTTGGTCCAGCATGCTCTCTCCTTTCACGCGGCTTGTTCGGTCAGAACGGGCTTGGCGGTCTTGCGGTAATAATCCTGCGCCGCGATCACGCCCGAGCCCAGCTTGACCGGGTAGTTCAGGTCGGCCATCGCCATTTCGATCGTGGCCAGCCCCGACAGCATCATCGCATCCGTCAGACTGCCCAGATGGCCGATGCGGAAAGCGCGGCCGTTCATCTCTCCCAGCCCCACGCCAAAGCTCATGCCATAGGTGGCAAAGGCGTGCTCGGTCAGGGCGTTGCTGTCAAACCCGTCAGGCACATAAATGGCGCTGACCGTGTCAGAGTAGAGTTCCGGCGATTGCGCCACGAGACGCAGACCCCAGGCCTCGACCGCACGCCGCACACCTTCGGCCAAGCGCGTGTGCCGGGCATAGACATTCTCCAACCCCTCCTCGAACAGCATGTTCAGGCTTTCGGCCATGCCGTAGATCAGTTGCAGCGGCGGCGTATAGGGATAGCCGCCCTTGGCGTTGGTCGTCAGCATATCACGAAAATCAAAAAAGGTGCGCGGCAGCGTGGCGCTGTCCATCGCGGCAAGCGCCTTGTCGCTGACCGCGAGGATGGCCATGCCGGTATTCAGCATGAACCCCTTTTGCGAGCCGGCGACCGCGATATCGACACCCCAGGCATCCATCTCGAACGGCATCGACGCGAGGGAACTGACGCAATCGACCATCAAGAGCGCGGGATGTGCGGCAGCGTCCATCGCACCCCGCACCGCCCCGATGTCAGAGCGCACGCCGGTCGCTGTTTCGTTATGGGTGACGAGCACGGCCTTGATCTTGTGCGCGGTATCAGCGCGTAGCGCCGCCTCGAACTTGTCGGCGGGCGCACCGCTGCCCCAGGGGCATTCGATGATCTGCACGTTCAGCCCATGCCGCGCGCACATGTCGATCCAGCGATGGCTGAACATGCCATAGCGCGCCACCAGAACAGTGTCGCCGGGCGACAGCGTGTTGGTGATCGCCGCCTCCCAGCCGCCAGTGCCCGAGGCCGGAAAGGTGATGATCTCGGCCTCCGATGCGCCGAACACCGTAAGGCACCCCGCCAGCACCGGCGTCAGCGTGTTGACGAAGGCGGGCGAGCGGTGATCCTGCGTCTGCACCTGCATCGCGCGGCGCAACCTGTCGGGAATATTGGTCGGGCCGGGAATGAAAACCGGGTTCTGATCTGACATGACACCATCCTCCTTGGGTGATGCAGTGAATATGAGGGATGCCCAGCTTTTCGGCAATTTTCTTGAAAACATTTTTCATTTATAATTATAAAATCATAAATATCTGTGTTATATAGGTTTTTATTTTTTCATATCTGCCCTATATAAACTCGTGAAAAATATTTTTATTCTGCATGCAATCGCCCACCCAGGGAATCGCTTCTCATGACCCAGACCAAACGCCCCCGGGGCCGCCCCAAATCCCAATTCTCCGAAAGCAGCGCCGGCACCATGCAGTCGCTCGACCGCGCGCTTGGCGTGCTGACGACGGTGGCCCGGCAGGAAGGGGTGAACCTCACCGATCTGTCGCTTTCGCTGGGCATCCCCACGGCCACCACGCACCGCATTCTGACGACCCTGCAAAAGCGCGAGTTCGTCCGCTTCGACGAAGAGCGGCAGGACTGGACCATCGGCATCGAGGCCTATCGCACGGGTGTGGCCTATCTCAAGCGCACCAACCTGTCGGATGCGGGCCGCCCGGTGATGCGCCGCCTGATGGAACAAACCGGCGAGACCGCCAATCTCGCCGTGCCGGACGGGGCCGAGGTGGTGTTCATCGGGCAGGTCGAGACCGGCAACCCGATCCGGGCCTTCTTTCCGCCCGGCTCGCGCACGCCCATGCACGCCTCGGGCATCGGTAAGGCTCTTCTCGCGGCGCTGTCAGAAGAGCGCCGCCTCGCGCTGCTGAAAGGGGCAGGGTTACAGGGCTTTACCGCGAACACCCATGTCACACCCCGCGCCCTCTTCGAAGACCTCGAACAGACCGCCGCGCGCGGCTGGTCGTTCGACCGAAACGAGCGGTATGACGGCATGTCCTGCATCGGCGCCGCGATCTTCAACGACCGCGGAGAGCCCTGTGCCGGTGTGTCGATCTCGGGCCCCTCCTCGCGGTTTTCCGACGCGCGCCTTCCCGAATTCGGCCGCGCCGTGGCGCAGGCGGCCGCACAGATCACCCACCTGATCGCCGGACACGACGCCGAGGGAACGTGATAGCCCGGTGATCAATCCTGACGCCGAAAAATTTGACCCCGCGAATCCCGATCTGCCCCCTTTTCTCGGAGGGGTCATAGGTTATATAGAGAGGCCAAAGCGATGGACCTCATGCGCAACAAGGGTGCGACAGCAAAGTGATGACAGTGCAGTTTCCCCAACTGGCCGGTCCGGGCAAGGACGAGGATGGCGACGACGACGTCTCCGTCGCGATCAAGACGCGCCCCAAGACGCAGCGCCCGCCGCTCTACAAGGTGTTGCTGCTGAATGACGATTACACCCCGATGGAATTCGTCGTCGCGGTGCTCGAGCGGTTCTTCGGCATGTCGCACGCACAGGCCTTCGAGATCATGCTGACGGTGCATAAAAAGGGCGTCGCGGTTGTCGGCGTGTTCAGCCACGAGATTGCCGAGACCAAGGTCGCGCAGGTGATGGATTTCGCCCGCCGTCATCAGCACCCGCTGCAATGCACCATGGAAAAGGAATAGCGTGAGCACGCCCTCGCGCCTGTCGCTTGCCGTCGAGTCCGGCACCGTGACGCTGCCCGAAGCGGGACGTATCGCCGTGATCGCACCGCGCGCCGGGGCGGATATCACGGCACTGCCCGCCGAACGTGTGCAGGTCATCACCACGATGAAACCCGATTTCGACGCGTTCGCCGCGCGTGGCTACGATTGCGCGGTGGCCCCCGAGGGCCGCTACGCGGCGGCGCTTGTCTGCCTGCCCCGCGCCAAGCCGCTGGCGCGTGCGCTGATCGCGCAGGCGGCGGATGTGACCGACGGGTCGGTGATCGTCGATGGCGACAAGACCGACGGGGTCGAATCGATCCTCAAGGACTGCCGCAAGCGCGTCGAGACCGGCGCGCCGCTGTCCAAGGCGCATGGCAAGGTCTTCACCCTGCCCGCAGAGGCCGAGTTTGCCGATTGGCACACCACCGAGAGCGAGATCGCAGGCGGCTATGTCACCGCCCCCGGCGTGTTTTCCGCCGACGGCATCGACCCGGGCTCCGACTGGCTGGCGCGCGCGCTGCCCGAAAAGCTGGGCGCGAATGTGATCGACCTTGGCGCAGGCTGGGGATACCTCGCCGCGCAGGTGCTGGGCCGCGAGAGCATCACCCGGCTCGATCTGGTCGAAGCGGATCACGCCGCCCTCGCCTGTGCGCAGCGCAATGTGCTCGATCCGCGCGCCGCGTTCCATTGGGCCGATGCCACCCAGTGGCAACCCGACAGCCGCGCTGACAGCGTGATCATGAACCCGCCCTTTCACACCGGACGCAGCGCCAACCCCGATCTGGGCCGCGCCTTCATCGCCTCGGCGGCGCGCGCGCTCAAGCCCTCCGGCACGCTCTGGCTTGTGGCCAACCGCCATCTGCCCTACGAGGCGACGCTGGCGCAACGCTTCAAACATGTCGAAGAGATCGCGGGCGACACCCGCTTCAAGATCCTTCAGGCGCGTCACCCGTCTCGTCAGACGCGGTAGAATCGCCTAACCTCCCCAAAGATCAGCTCGAAAGGCGCTTTCATGTCATTCTCCATCGCGGGCAAGACCGCCATCGTGACCGGCGGCGCCAACGGGATCGGCCTCGCCATCGGGCGGCATTTCGCGGACAAGGGCGCCAATGTCATGTTCGCCGACATGGACGAGAAACGCCTGAAAGACGAATTGGGCAAGGCCGCCGAAGCCGACAATATCCGGTATTTCGCAGGCGACCTGCGGCAGAAACTGGCGCAGGCCAATCTGCTCTCGGCCACCATCGACGCGTTCGAGCAGATCGACATCCTAGTGAATGCGTGCCGTCAGGTTGTGCCCTCGGACGCGCTCAACCCCGAGGATGATGCCGTCGAGATGCTGCTACAGCAAAACCTGATGACCTCGCTCAGGATGAGCCAACAGGTCGCCAAGCGGATGATCAAGCAGGCCGAAGGCCAGACCGAAGGGGTCACCGGCACCATCGTCAACCTCTCCTCAATCGCCGCGCGCCGCACACATCCCGATCTCATGGCCTACTCGATCTCCTCGGCGGCCCTCGACCAGATGACGCGCAGCCTCGCGGTGGCGCTCGCGCCATACCGCATTCGCGTCAATGCCGTAGCGTTCGGCTCGGTGATGAGTGCGTCGCTCAAGGACACGCTGCGCGAGCACAGCGATTACCGCGACGATATCGAGGACCACACCCCCCTTGGCCGCATCGCCTCGGCCACGGAACTCGCCGAGGCGGTGCAATATCTCGCCTGCGACGGCTCCAGCTTCATGACCGGGCAGATCATGACGATGGATGGCGGGCGCACCCTGCTTGATCCCGTCGCCGCCCCGGCGCATTAATGGGACAAAGAGCCCAAGGATTGACCCGATGAGTGACGATTTCACCGACAAGAAAGCCCGCGCAAGCGCCTGGTTCCGCCATCTGCGCGACGAGATCGTCGCCGCATTCGAGGGGCTTGAGGACAGCCTTGACACGGGGCCGTTTGCAGAGGCCGAACCGGGCCGCTTCGACGTGACCGAGACGAGCCGCGCCAGCGACGACGGATCAGACGCCGGCGGCGGGCTGATGAGCGTGATGCGCGGCGGCCGCGTCTTCGAGAAGGTCGGCGTCAACGTCTCTGAGGTTTACGGCACATTGGGCGAGGCCGCGCAAAAGGCGATGGCCGCGCGCGGCGTGCCGGGGATGGAGGACGACCCGCGCTTCTGGGCCTCCGGCATCAGCCTCGTCGCCCATATGCAGAACCCGCATTGCCCGGCCGTGCACATGAACACCCGGATGTTCTGGACCCCCGGCGCGTGGTGGTTCGGCGGCGGATCGGATCTCAACCCCTGCATCGAATATCCCGAGGATACCGCGCATTTCCACGACCAGCAAAAGGCGCATCTCGCCCCGCATGGCGAGGATCTTTACGCGCGCCTCAAGGATTGGGCGGACGAATATTTCTACATCCCGCATCGCCACCGGGCGCGCGGCGTCGGCGGCATCTTCATGGATGACCGCAACACCGGCGACTGGGAAGCGGATTTCGCCCTGACCCAGGATATCGGGCGGGCGTTTTTACCCGCCTTTGTGCCATTGACCGAACGGCGCCGGGTGCAGCCCTTCACCGAGGCCGACAAGGATACCCAGCTTGTGCATCGCGGGCTCTATGCGGAATACAACCTCGTCTATGATCGCGGCACCAAGTTCGGGCTGGCCACCGGGCATGACGCAAACGCGGTGCTGATGAGCCTGCCTCCCTTGGCCAAGTGGCACTAGAGGCACAACGCCTGGTCAGTGAACCGTCACCGGCTCCATGTTGTTCTGGCGCGCCAGAAGAAAGGCCAGCTTGCGGTCGCGCACCAACGCCAGCCGCTCGCCCTCGGTGCTGTGCACGGCGTAGAGCGTCGTCAGATCGCCGACCTGCTCGCGCATGTCTTCGGGCAGATCCTCGACATTGACGGGCCGCACATAGACGATGGCCCGGTCCTCGATATTTCCGAAATCATACTTCGTATCCATGATGGCTTACCCCTTGTTGATCCTGATTTTCTGCACCACCGGCTCGGGTTGGGCGCGGGTGAGGTCCACGTGCAAAAGTCCGTTTTCCATGATCGCCTCGCCCACCTCGACACCGTCGGCCAGCACGAAAGAGCGCTGGAACTGACGCGCGGCGATACCGCGATGCAGGTAGATACGGCCCTCGGCGTCGTCGCCCTGACGGCCCCGGATGACCAGTTGCCGGTCCTCCACGGTGATCGCCAGATCCTCCTCCGAGAACCCGGCCACGGCCAGTGTGATGCGATAGGAATTCTGCGAGGTCTGTTCGATGTTGAAGGGCGGATAACCCTCGTTGCCCGATTTGGCGCTGCGTTCCAGCATCCGTTCGAGCTGCTCGAACCCCAGCATGTAGGGGTGCGACCCCAGAGTAAGCTTTGTCATCGACACGTCCTTGAGCTTAAGCGACCGTCCGTTGCGCAAGGCCCCGTTATGGCAGCCTGCGCCCAAAAATATGGGGATTGCCCCGGATGCGCGCAAGGGCTTTGCGAATGGGCGCGGATTGACTATCTTGTAAGCCCACGGCCCCCTTGGAGGAATCGCTTGCCATGAACGCCTATAGCGACCTTTCGATGAAATCAGAGGATGTGCTGCGCGTGGAACTGGAAGAGTTCCGCCGCGAGCATGGCGATCTCGACGCGGCCATTCGCGCGCTGCAGGAGAAAAGCACCGCCGATCAGCTGACCCTGCAACGGCTCAAGAAGAAAAAACTCTGGCTGCGCGACATGATCGCCCGGATCGAGGACCGGCTCTATCCCGACATCATTGCGTAACCCCCCTTGATGGGTATAGTGCGCGCTTCAAAACGTGAGGCGTGACATGACAGGCGTGAAAATCGGCATCATCATGGGCAGTCAGTCCGACTGGTCCACCATGCGCGAAGCGGCGAGCATTCTCGACGAGTTGGGCCTGGGATACGAGACGCGCATCGTCTCGGCGCATCGCACGCCGGACCGCTTGTGGGACTACGGAAAGACCGCCGTTGAGCGCGGCTTGCAGGTGATCATAGCCGGCGCGGGCGGGGCGGCGCATCTGCCGGGCATGATGGCGTCGAAAACCCGCGTGCCGGTGATCGGCGTGCCGGTGCAGACCCGCGCGCTCGCAGGTGTCGACAGCCTCTATTCCATCGTGCAGATGCCAAAGGGCTTCCCGGTGGCGACCATGGCGATCGGGGCGGCAGGGGCCGCCAATGCCGGGCTGATGGCCGCCGCGATCCTTGCCAATTCCGACGCTGCCCTCGCGCAGCGCCTCGATGACTGGCGCGCCGCGCTTTCTGCCTCCATTCCAGACGAGCCAAGCGATGACTGATCCTCTCTCTCCCGGCGCGACCATCGGCATCCTGGGTGGCGGCCAGTTGGGCCGCATGCTTTCGGTCGCCGCGGCGCGCCTCGGGTTCAAGACCTGCATCTTCGAGCCGGGCGGCGATTGCCCGGCGAGCCATGTGGCGAACTTCCATTTCAAGGCCGAGTACACCGACGAGGATGCCCTGCGCCGCTTTGCCGAAAGCGTCGATGTCATCACCTTTGAGTTCGAGAATATCCCCGCCTCGGCCCTTGATCTGCTGGAGCGGATTAAGCCCGTCCACCCCGGCCGCCGCGCGCTCAAGGTCAGCCAGGACCGTCTGATGGAAAAGGCGTTCCTGTCGGATCTGGGGCTGGCAACCGCGCCCTTTGCCGCCGTCGATGACGCCGAGGATCTGGCCGAAGCGATGGCCGAGATCGGCCTGCCCGCGATCCTCAAGACCCGCCGCTTCGGCTATGACGGCAAGGGGCAGGCGCGGATCATGACGGCGCAGGACGCCGAACAGGCCCTGGCCGACATGAACGGCGCCGCAGCGATCTACGAGGGGTTTGTCGAGTTTAGCCACGAAGTGTCGGTCATCGCGGCGCGCAATGCCGCCGGTGACGTGGCCTGTTATGATCCCGGCGAGAACGTCCACGACGACGGCATCCTGCGCACCACCACCGTGCCCGCGCGCCTGACGGCGGCACAGCGCACCGATGCGGTCCTGCTGACGGCCAAGATCCTCAACCGTTTGAAATATGTGGGCGTCATGGGGGTGGAACTGTTCGTGACGGCCAAGGGCCTCGTGGTCAACGAGATCGCGCCACGCGTCCACAATTCCGGCCACTGGTCGCAATCCGGCTGCGCCATCGACCAGTTCGAACAGCATATCCGCGCCGTGGCGGGCTGGCCGCTGGGCGACGGGTCGCGCTATGCGGATGTGGTGATGGAGAACCTCATCGGCGATGACGTGAACCGCCTGCCGCAGATCATGCAGGAGGCCGATGCCGCGCTACACCTCTATGGCAAGGCCGAGGTAAAGCCGGGTCGCAAGATGGGCCATGTCAACCGGATCATGCGCAAGCCGACCTAGCGCCCTGACCCCATCAGTTTCCGGTCAGCGCGTTGCGTGAAACCGTGCCTTGCGTCTGGGACGCGATGACATTTGCGATGCGCGCACCGATATGGCGGCTTGCCTTGACCGAGGGGTGAATGCGGTCCAGCGCGTGATAGCTCAGATCGCCATGCGGGACCATGTCGGCCAGCGGCATGAAATGCAGCCCCCGGTCCAGTGCCGCGAGACGCGCCATGCGTCGGTCGAATTCGTCACCCTCGTCGGCGCAATGCTCGATCGGGGAATTCACACCCGGCGAGCGCAGATAGCCCACATAAATCACCTGCGCCCCGTCTTGGCGCAGTCGCGACAGGAAGCCGGGGATCATACCACGGCGACCGTCACGCGAAATCAACCGGTTCATGCGCCGTTCGCAGCGGTTGCACCCGCAACCAAGCCACAGATCGTTGCCGCCCCCATTGAGCACCACCCAATCCCAGTTCCCGCGATGATATTGCTGCTTGATATTGAGCCCGAGTGCCCCGCTGATCGGCAGCCGGTAGAAATACCGCGCCCCGCCGATGGCGCGGTCGGTCACCTGCGCCCCGGTCATGCGTCGCACGGTCGACGACACCGACAGGCCGACCAGCTTGTGCATCGCCATGAGCGAATCGCCCATCACCAGGATACGGAACCCGTCGCGCCCCTGCGCCATCGCCTGCGGCCCCGTCAAAACAAGGGTCAGCAGTGCGATCGCGAATATCTGTCGTGTCATTTTCAGCCTCGTCACCATGATCGGATCGGACGCCCCCAAGCATCCATGCTATCAGACTGGCACCGAAGGTTTAACAAATTCCCAAAAACACTCTGTTGCCCGGAGGCGACCTGTCCTTCGCACAGAATGGCCTGCGGCAACGAACATTGCACTCCCGCCTCAAACCTCTAGGTTCGCGCTCAGACAGAAGGAATGGACAATGCGCGCGATCGTCACGGTGGACCGGCTGAGCAAGACCTACAAGGACGGCTTTCGGGCTCTCCGCGACGTCTCTCTGGATATAGAAGAGGGCGAAATTCTCGCCCTGCTCGGCCCCAATGGCGCGGGCAAGACGACACTCATTTCGGCGCTTTGCGGCATCACCACTCCGTCCGCCGGGCAGGCGCGCGTCGGCGGGCATGACATCGTCACCGGCTACCGTGCCGCGCGCGCGATGATCGGCCTAGTGCCACAGGAAATCGCGCTGGAACCCTTTGAAAAGGTGATCAACACCGTGCAGTTCTCGCGCGGCCTCTTCGGCAAGTCACGCGATGATGCGCTGGTCGAGCGGGTGCTGCGGCAACTCTCGCTCTGGGACAAGCGCAACAACCGCATCCGAGAACTGTCGGGCGGCATGAAACGCCGCGTGCTGATCGCCAAGGCGCTCTGCCACGAGCCGCGCGTGCTGTTCCTCGACGAGCCCACGGCTGGCGTCGATGTGGAACTGCGCCGCGACATGTGGGAGGTGGTGCGCGGGCTCAAGGAAAGCGGCGTCACCATCATCCTCACCACGCATTATCTGGAGGAGGCCGAGGCCATGGCCGACCGCATCGCCGTCATCAATCGCGGCGAGATCCTGCTGGTCGAGAACAAGGCGGATCTGATGCGCCGGATGGGCCGCAAGACGCTGCAGATCGACCTTGTGCAGCCGGTCGAGGCGGTGCCAGATACGCTTGCGCAATACGCGCTCGAACTGGCCCATGACGGGCATGCGCTGCTCTATCATTACGACACCAGCGGCGAGCGCACCGGCATCACCCGGCTGTTGCAGGCGCTCGCAGACGAGGGGCTGAACTTGCGCGATATCGAGACCCGACAGAGCAGTCTGGAAGAGATTTTCGTGGGTCTTGTGCGGGAGGACGCGGCATGAACCTGCACGCCATCAAGGCCATATATGTCTATGAAATGAAGCGGTTCTTCCGCACGATTCTCGAATCTCTCCTATCCCCGGTGATCTCCACCACGCTCTATTTCGTGGTCTTCGGCGCCGCCATCGGCAGCCGCATCGAAGAGGTCGAGGGCGTCAGCTACGGCGCCTTCATCGTGCCAGGGCTGATCATGCTCAGCGTCATGACACAGGCCATCTCCAACGCCTCGTTCGGGATCTATTTCCCGAAATTCATCGGCACGATCTTCGAACTGCTTTCGGCCCCCATCAACTTTTTCGAAATCGTTCTGGGCTATGTTGGAGCGGCGGCGACGAAATCGCTGCTCATCGGCGGGGTGATCCTGATCACCGCCGGGTTCTTTGTCGATCTCGACATTCAGCACCCGGTGATGATGCTGGTCTTTCTGGTGATGATCTGCGTCAGCTTCGCGCTCTTCGGCTTCATCATCGGCATCTGGTCGGAAAATTTCCAGCAGTTGCAACTGATCCCTCTCCTGGTGATCACGCCGCTGGTGTTCCTGGGCGGGGCCTTCTACTCGGTCTCGATGCTGCCCGAGGGTTGGCAGACGGTGACGCTGTTCAACCCGGTGGTCTACCTGATCTCGGGCTTTCGCTGGTCGTTCTTCGGCGTGGCGGATGTCGGCGTCGGCCTGAGCCTCGCCGCGATCGGGATCTTTTTCACGCTCTGCCTCGGGGTGGTCTGGTGGATCTTCAAGACCGGCTACCGGATCAAGTCCTGAGCGCGCGCGCGTAACCTTTTTTACGCTGGGCGCTCTCAGTTGGTCCATGCGCCTTGTTTGTCTGCCCCTCGCACTCTACATCGGGACGCATGAAGCATCTGATCCCTTTCCTCAACCGTCACCCCACAGTGGCGGTCATCCGACTTCAGGGCGTGATCGGCGCGGGCGGCCGCGCGCAGCTAAATGACGAGGCGCTCGGCCCGGTGATCGAAAAGGCGTTCTCGCGGGGTAAGCCCAAGGCGGTGGCGCTGGTGATCAACTCGCCCGGCGGCTCGCCGGTGCAAAGCTCACTGATCGCCGCACGCATCCGCAGGCTGGCGGCCGAAAAGGAAATCCCCGTGCATGCCTTCGTCGAGGACGTGGCGGCCTCGGGTGGCTACTGGCTGGCGGTCGCGGCTGACGATATCTGGGTCGATGACAGCTCGATCCTCGGCTCCATCGGGGTGATCTCGGCGGGGTTCGGCGCGCAGGTATTTCTCTCACGGCAGGGGATCGAACGCCGGGTCTACACCGCCGGCAAATCCAAGAGCACGCTTGACCCGTTCCTGCCCGAAAAACCCGAGGATGTGAAACGCCTCAAGGGGTTGCTGGACCAGATTCACGAGGCCTTCATCGCGCATGTCAAAGCCCGGCGCGGTACAAAGCTGGCCGATGATCCGGACATCTTCACAGGGGAGTTCTGGCTGGGACAGCGCAGCGTCGAACTGGGCTTGGCCGATGGCGTCGGACATCTGATGCCCAAGATGAAAGAGATTTACGGCGACAAGGTGCGCTTTGCCAAATACGGCCGCAAGCGCGGGCTGCTCTCACGCTTTGGCGCGACGATCGCACAGGATGCGCTGTCAGCGGTCGAGGAACGGGCGAGCTATGCCCGGTTCGGTCTCTGACATGGTGGTGAAGATCGTCGTTCTCTTCCTCGTGGCCATGGGCGTGCTCGCGATGTTCGGCAAGCTGCGGTTTCCCGGACAGAAACGACTTGCGGCGGCCAAGTGCCGCAAATGCGGACGCTACCGCATCGGCAAGGGGCAATGTTCCTGCGAAAAGGGACGCAATCCATGATGCCATGGCTCATGGTGGCGCTCGGCCTCGTCATCCTGCTTCTGGCGGGGGATGCGCTGGTCAAGGGCGCGGTCAACCTCAGCCTGCGGCTGGGCATTCCGGCGCTGATCGTCAGCCTCACCGTGGTGGCCTTCGGCACCTCGGCCCCGGAACTGCTGATCTCCGTCAACGCGGTTCTGAACGACAAGGCGGGGTTGGCGCTTGGCAACGTGGTGGGCTCGAACACGGCCAATGTGCTCTTGGTGCTGGGCATTCCCGCGATCCTGTCGGTGCTGCACACAAGCGGCTGCAAATGCGGCAAGTCCTACCTGCAAATGCTCGGCGCAAGCGTGCTGTTCATCGCCCTCGCCTTTCGCGGATCGTTCGACTGGATCGCCGGGCTGATCCTGCTGGCGGCCCTCATGCTCATGCTGGGCGATGCGCTGCGTGACGCGCTCAGCCATCGGCGCGATGCGGCGATCAAGGCACTTTCGGAGGCCGATTTCATCGAGGATGTCGAAGGGGCCGACCCCGACATGCCATGGTGGCAGATCGTGACGTTCCTGCTGCTTGGCCTCGTGGGCCTGCCCCTCGGCGCGGATATCCTCGTCGACAACGCCTCCATCCTCGCGATGCGCTACGGCATCAGCGAGGCCGCGATCGGGCTCACGCTGGTGGCTCTCGGCACCTCGTTGCCGGAACTGGCCACCACCGTCATGGCGGCCCTGCGCAAGCAGGCCGACGTGGCACTTGGCAACGTGATCGGCTCGAACATGTTCAACCTGCTTGCCATTATCGGGATCACCGCGCTGATCGGCGAGGTGCCGGTCAATGCGGAATTCCTCACCTTCGACCTCTGGGTAATGCTGGCGGCGTCGCTCATTCTCATTCCGTTCGTGTTTCTCGGGCGGGATATCGGCAGGGTCTGGGGTGTCCTGTTGACCTCGGCCTATGTGGGCTATGTTGCAATCGTGTTGACATAAGCGAGGGCAGGGCATGACACGAGGGCTGGTGACCGGGGCAGGCAAGCGGCTGGGCCGCGCGATGGCGCTGGAACTGGCGCGGCAAGGGCAGGATGTGGCGATCCACTATGCCACCTCCGCACAGGCCGCCGAGGAGGTCGCCACAGAGATCCGCGCGCTCGGTCGGCAGGCGGTGACGCTACAGGCTGATCTGCTGGACGAGGCACAAGTCACGCCGCTGATCACACGCGCCGCAGAGGCGCTCGGCGGGCCACTGACCACCCTGATCAACAACGCCTCGATCTTTGAATATGACACGATCGACAGCGCCACCCGGCAAGGCTGGGATCGGCACATGGAAAGCAACCTGCGCGCGCCCTTCGTGCTGACACAGGAATTGGCGCGACAGGTTCCCGATCCGCTCACCGACGAGAATGACGAGCCGCGTGCGCAGGGCCTTGTCGTCAACATGATCGACCAGCGCGTGCGCAAGCTGACACCGGAATTCATGAGTTACACCATCGCCAAGATGGGCCTCTGGGCCTTTACGCAGACGGCAGCACAGGCCCTTGCCCCCCGACTGCGGGTCAATGCCATCGGGCCGGGCCCCACCCTGCAGGGCCATCGCCAGAGCGCCGAGCATTTCGCGAACCAGCGAAACGCGACGATTCTGCAGCGCGGAGCCAACGAGACGGACATCACCGGGGCGCTCGCCTACCTGCTGCACGCGCCCGGCGTGACCGGCCAATTGATCTGCGTCGATGGCGGTCAGCACCTGGGCTGGCAGACCCCGGATGTCCTCGGAGTTGAGTAGAGAACATGACTCTCGCAGAGAAGTTTTGCACCGGTCATACTGCCGTTACGTAAGCGTCACAAAAATGCTAACGTTTTCAATGGTATGTTCAGGACAGAGATTTTTATCTTTTTGAATCAATGGTATATTATACTGCCTATATTTTAATCATTTCAGCGAAGCTGGCTTGATTCAACGAAAATTTCCCGCTCACGAAAACTTATAGGCAGAGTTATCCACAGCAATGGTGGAAACCTTATCCCTTGCCCTCGGCCCCGGATCATTGCAGCACAACACGAGAATCATATCTGAAAGCATATGCCCGATACTGACCCGCCCTCCCCGCCTGCCACCGGCCCCGACGTGATCCGGGGCTACCTGCGCACGCTCGATGCCTCACCGGGCGTCTACCGCATGCTCGATGCGCAGGCGCGGGTGCTTTATGTCGGCAAGGCACGCAACCTGCGGGCACGGGTATCGAACTATGCGCGGTCCACCGGTCACACCGCGCGGATCGCACGGATGATCTCGGAAACCGCCTCGATGATGTTCCTCACCACGGCAACCGAGACCGAGGCACTGCTGCTCGAACAGAACCTCATCAAACAGCTCAAGCCGCGCTACAACGTGCTGCTGCGCGACGACAAGAGCTTTCCGAACATCCTTGTGACGTCGCATGACTATCCGATGATCAAGAAACATCGCGGCACCAAGCGCGAGAAGGGCAGCTATTACGGCCCCTTTGCCAGCGCCGGCGCGGTCAACCGCACGCTCGCACAGTTGCAGCGCGTCTTCCAGCTGCGCAATTGCAACGACACCATGTTCGAAAGCCGCACGCGCCCCTGCCTGCAATACCAGATCAAACGCTGCACCGCGCCCTGCGTCGGCAAGATATCCAAGGCCGAGTATGCCGTTCAGGTGCGTGACGCCGAACGCTACCTTTCGGGCCGCTCCACCGAGATACAGGAAAAGCTGGCCACCGAGATGTCGCAGGCCGCCGAGGCGATGGAATACGAGCGCGCCGCCGCCCTGCGCGACCGGATCAAGGCGCTGACGCAGGTGCAGACCGCGCAGGGCATCAACCCGCGCACCGTCGATGAGGCCGACGTGATCGCGCTGCACCTGGAACAGAGGCAGGCCTGCGTGCAGGTCTTCTTCATCCGCGCCGGGCAGAACTGGGGCAACCGCGATTTCTATCCCCGCGTCGGTGCGGATGTGGAGGAGCCCGAAGTGCTCGAGGCGTTCATCGGTCAGTTCTACGACAGCAAGGAGCCGCCCCGCGCCCTCATCCTGTCACATGATCTGGAAAACCCCGACCTGATGAGCCAGGCCCTGACCGAGAAACTCGGCCGCAAGGTGACGCTCACCGTCCCTCTGCGCGGCGAAAAGGCCGAACTGATCGACGCCGCCTTGCGCAACGCCCGCGAAAGCCTCGCCCGCAAAATGGCCGAGAGCGCGACGCAAGGAAAGCTGCTCAAAGGCCTGGCCGAGGCATTCGACCTGCCTAGCCCCCCGCAGCGGATCGAGGTCTATGACAACAGCCACATTCAGGGCACCAACGCCGTCGGCGCGATGATCGTGGCAGGGCCCGAAGGGATGATGAAGAACCACTACCGCAAGTTCAACATCAAGGGCGACGGCCTGACCCCCGGCGATGATTTCGGCATGATGAAAGAGGTGCTGACCCGCCGCTTCAAACGCCTGCTCAAAGAAGACCCGGATCGCAGCCAGGGCCAATGGCCCGACCTGCTGCTGATCGACGGCGGCGCAGGGCAGGTGAGCGCGGTTGCAGGCATCATGCGCGAGATGGGGGTTTCGGATATCCCGATGGTCGGCGTCGCCAAGGGCGTGGACCGCGACCACGGCAAGGAGGAATTCCACCGCACCGGCAAGCGGCCCATGGCGCTGCGCCACAATGACCCGGTGCTCTATTTCGTGCAGCGCCTGCGCGACGAGGCGCACCGCTTCGCCATCGGCACGCACCGCGCCAAACGCGCCAAGGCGATCTCCGCCACCCCGCTCGACGAGGTGCCCGGCGTCGGTGCCGCCCGCAAGCGCGCCCTGCTTGCGCATTTCGGATCGGCCAAGGCCATCAGCCGCGCCAACCTCGCCGACCTGCGCGCGGTCGACGGGGTCAGCAAGGGCCTCGCCCAGAAGATCTACGATTATTTCAACGAGGGTTGAGCGCGCGGCATCTCAGCCCTGCGGCGCGACCGGCGCGAACCGGATCAGCACCCGGCCTTCGAGCGTCGTGTCGCGGTACACCACCGTTTCGGGCAGGCGCAGCACCAGCGGGCGACGGGCCATCTCGGCCCGCCACGCTTGGCCGGTATCGAGACAGGTCGCATCCACCCCAGCGTAATCGATCCGCGCCCGCGCGCGGCGCAGCTCGCCCAGATCATCACGCATCATGCGCCCGTCCAGCACCGCCTGCGTGCGCCGCAAGATCTCGCGCCCCAGCGCCCCGCTGCGCCTGTCCTGCCCCGGCAGGTCGGACCACAGGCCACAGACATGCGCGCGCCCGTTGACCGACACCAGTTCAGCCGCCACGCGCACCCCGCCGCCCGAGGAATAGCGCCCCTCGGCCACTGTCGCGGCGGGGCTCAGATCCAGCAGACGGCTCAGACGGCGCAGGACCGGCACCACCTCCAGCCCTGCGCCCATGGCCCCCGGCCCCGTTTGACGAAAGACGATGTTTGGGGCGCTGCTGCCGCCACCGGATCGGCTGATCTGCTGTCTTGGCAGGAAGACCTCGGGCACGCGCCCCGCCCGCCACGGCAGATCGGTCAGGATGCAGCCCGCGGGCGCACCCGCGTAATCCAGCCGCGGCGCGATCTGTGGCAGCGCGCCCAGATCCTGCATCACCCGCCGCCCCTGCGAATAGACGCTGGCCAGTTGCACGATGCGCCGCGCCTCGCCCGTGGTGTAACTCGCCTGACTCTCGCTCTCGGACCATGCACCACACAGGGCGGTGCCGCCTTTCGTTGTGCGGCGAAACTCGGTGGCGATGGTCAATCCCCCGCCAGAGGAAAACGTGCCATGAGCAAGGCTCACCCCGTCGCTCAGCCGGGTCTCGGCCTGCGCGGCCGTGGCAAGGCCGAGGGCAAGGGCAAGGATCAGGGGCAGACGCATGGCGGGACTCCGGCATTGTTTCACCCAGCTTAGCAAGCCGCGTGGCCCCGCACAAATCAAGACCGGCGTCAGACCGCCTGCGCGAGAAGTTGCTCCTCGACCATCCGGTCGGCGATCACGGCGGGGCTTACGCCCTCAGCCGCTGCAAGGGTGAGGATATGGGCCATGTTGGCCTGCATCGCCGACAGCCGGTCAGCCACCCAGCCATCCCGATCCGCGATCTGCAGGATCTCGGCAGCGACATTGATGATCCCACCGCCATTGGCCACGTAATCCGGCAGATAGAGAATGCCGCGCGCCTCCAGCAATTCGGCGGCCTCGGGCGTCGCCAGCTGATTGTTCGCCGCGCCACAGATCAGTGCGGCCCTGATTTCGGGAATGCTGCGCGCGTTCAGAACGCCGCCAATCGCGCAGGGCGCGAAAATATCCGCCTCCGCTGCGTGAATGGCCTCGGGTGCCACCGGCTCCGCCTCGAACTCCTTGACGGTCGAGGCAACGCGCGCCGCATCCATATCCGCCACGATCAGCCGCGCTCCCGCCTCGTGCAGCATCAGGCACAGGTGCCAGCCAACATGGCCCAGCCCCTGCACGGCCACCCGGCGACCGGACAGATCGGCCTTGCCCCAGACCCGCATCGCGCCCGCCTGCATCGCGCCCATCACACCCCGCGCC
This sequence comes from Roseovarius tolerans, assembly GCF_900109855.1. GTDB lineage: Bacteria > Pseudomonadota > Alphaproteobacteria > Rhodobacterales > Rhodobacteraceae > Roseovarius > Roseovarius tolerans. The sequence continues at coordinate 35,959 of NZ_FOBO01000021.1, forward strand.
GTCACCGGCGAGGGATCGCCGCTGGCATGCATGCCCTGATCGCGCCCCGCCACGAAACGCGTCTCGCGCGCGATCTCTGCCATGTCCTCGGGGCTCATCCCCATATCCTCGGCGGTCCAGTAGCGCCCCGCAAGGCTGTCGATGGCGCGCCCCATGGCGCGCAGCAGCGCGGGCGTCTTGTCGTGGCCCGGATCGCCCATGATCACCGCCTTGCCACCCCCCAAGGGCAGACCGGCGGCGGCGTTCTTGTAGCTCATGCCGCGCGACAGGTTCAGCACATCCTCGATCGCCGCATCATCCCCCTCATAGACCCGCATCCGCAGTCCGCCCGCCGCCGGTCCAAGCCGCGTGGAATGCAACGCGATATAGCCGCGCAAGCCGCTCTCGCGGTCCTCGACGCGGTACAGATCCTCGTGGCCGGGCGATGAAAGACGTGTCAGCATGGTGGAATCCTCCTTCCACTCAGGGTAAGACCACGCAGACGCGAAAAAACAGCAAACTTTTGTCACTTGGCCGTGACGATTGGGGATTATCCCCAAAAGTGAGAGGGGTTTTGGGGATTATGGACAATATCGACCGCCGCATCATCGCCGCCCTGCAACGCGACGGCCGCCAGAAACTGGCCGATCTCTCGGCCACCATCGGCCTCTCGCCAACGCCGCTTGCGCGCCGCATAACCCGGCTCGAAGGGGCGGGCGTGATAACCGGCTATGCCGCCCGCGTCGATCAGGAAAAGCTCGGCCTGCCGCTCAATGCCTTCATCTTCGTCGAGTTGGAGCATCACACCCGCGACGCCATCAAGACCTTCGAAACCCGCCTGCGCCGGTTTGACGAGGTCATGGAATGCTACCTGATGACCGGCACCCGCGACGTGCTCATTCGCGTCGTGGCCGCCGATCTCGCGGGCTTTGACCGGTTCCTCGAAGACGGGCTGATGCAGACGCCCGGCATCCGCTCTATGCGCTCCAGCTTCGCATTGCGCACCATGATCCGGCGCGACGCGCTGCCCGAGGTCTGAATGGAGCAGTTCGACGTCATCGTGATCGGGGCCGGGCCCGCAGGTGGCGCAGCGGCGTTCTGGGCCGCGCGCGCGGGCCTCACCGTGGCGCTTATCGACCGCAAGTCCTTTCCGCGTGACAAGCTGTGCGGCGGTCTCGTCACCGGACGCGCCCGGCGGCACTATGCAGAGATTTTCGGCCACGAGATGCCGTTCGACCCAGAGGACTGCAAGACCACCGTCGATTTTCGCTATCGTGGCCAGTCGGTCGGACTGATCGAAGACGCGCCACCCCTCTGCGCCACCATGCGGTGGGACATGGATGCGATGATCTGCGGACAGGCGCTCGGCGCGGGCGCGCGGGATTTCACAGGGCAGGAGGTGTCGGCGCTGGATTTCGGCGCGCGCACAGTCACGTTCACGGATGGCCGCGCCCTTGCCTATCGCGTGCTGATCGGGGCCGACGGGGTTAACAGCCAGGTGGCGAAACGCCTCTTCGGCCGGAGCTTCGAGCGCGCGCGCATCGGTTTCGGGCTGGAGATTGAGGCAACCGATCCGCACCTGGCCCCCGACGCGCCGATCCGCATCGACCTTGCAGCGGCGCAATGGGGCTATGGCTGGACCTTTCCGAAACGCCGCTCGACCACCATCGGCGTCGGCGGCCTGCTGTCGAAGAACCCCGGGATGAAACGCGCTATGGCGGACTATTGCGATCTGCTCGGCATCGACGCCCCCGAGGCACGCATCAAGGGTCAGTTCCTGCCTTTCGGCGACGTTCGCAAGGTGCCGGGGCGCGGTGCCGTGCTGCTTGCGGGCGATGCCGCCGGGCTGGTCGATCCGGTCACCGGCGAGGGCATCGGCCACGCGCTCCATAGCGGTCAACTGGCCGCACAGGCGGCAATCGACGCGCTCGCCGCGCACCGCCCCGACACGGCTCTGCGCCGCTACCGGCGCGCCCTGCGCCCGTTGCACCGCAGCCTCCGGATGGCACGGCTGATCCGCCCGGTGATCTTCGCCCCCGCGCTCGAGCGGTCCTTCGCCCGCGCCTTTGCCCGCTCCACCACGCTGCGGCGGCAGTTCCTCGACCTGATGGCAGGCGATACGGACTACCACGACATCCTCTGGCAAGTGGTGCAGCGCCTGCCGCGCCTCGGCCTGATGCTGCTTCAGCGCCGCAGGATCGAGGAATAGACCAACAGCCCGTGACCGCTCAATTCCCGCTCGACCCGCGACCAGAGCGCGCCCATACTGATCGGGTCGGTCCCGGTGGCTTGCGCGATTTCTTGCAGGCTGCGCCGCCCGTCAATCGCGGCGATCAGCCGGGCCGCCTCTTTCGGCAGGCTCAGCCGCGCGGTAACGCTGCCAAAGCTCAGCTTGGGGCTTTGCCCCTGCCCCACGGCCCGCGCCAGATCAGCGGCACGCAGCCCCTTGAGATGCGGCACCAGCGCCCGATTGCGTCCCGTCGCCGGGCCCCGCGCCTCACTGCCGCGCACGGCATAGCCGACGTGGGTCTTGATCGTGCCGCCCAGCTTTTCGGCCAGCGCCATGCGCTCGACCGGGCCCAAGCGGTCCGGCACATCGGTGATCCGTGCGAGATCATAAAGCACCGGCAAGGTGAAGCCAGACAGGTGCCAGCCCGTCGCCTCCAGCATGTCGTTGAGCGCGGTCACATCAAAGGCACGGTCCTGCGAATGCAGCAGCAGGTCATAGAACCCCGCATCGCTGTCCTTGTGATCGCCAAGATTGATATTGGCCCTGAACGGATGCCCCTCGGGCAGGCCCGCGACGATCTTGCGTGCCGCCTTCAGCCGCGCCTCGGACGCCATCCCGTCCAAAAGCGCGCCAAACGCCTCCTGCAACGGGTAGACACCTGATCGGCCATAAGGCGCATAGACCATGAAGCCCATGCCGCCGCCGGGGGCCAGCGCGGCCAGCAGGGCACGAAACCCTGTCGCCGGGTCGGGCAGATGATGCAGCACGCCGCAGCAGTCGATATAGTCGAACATGCCATGATCCGCCGCGTCCAGCAGGCTGCCGGTGACAAAGCGGATGCCGCTCAGCCCCCGCACCCGTGCCCGCTCTTCGGCAATCGCGCGCGAGGCGGTTGAGAGGTCCAGATAGGTGATCTCGGCCACCCGGCCCGCATCCTGCATCTGCTGCGCCAGTTGGATCAGCGCATCGCCGGTGCCACCGCCCGCCACCAGAACGCGCAGCGGCTTTGACCAGTCGCGCGCACCGCCGAAGACGAAATGATCGACCTCCAGCACATGCGAGGGCGACCCTGTGATCAGCCGCGTCTTTTCCTCCGCCGGGTCGCGCGCCGGATAGGGATAGGCCTCGTATTGCGCCCTGACCTCGCTCACCGCCGCGCCCCCTGTTTCTTCTTGGACAAAATACTCAAATCCGACGCCCGCCTCAGTCGAAAAGCTTGCGCAGCTTGCGCTCGGCCTTGTCCTTGAGCTTGTCCTTGACCGCATCCTCGACGCTCTGGCCCTCCTGCGGCGTCACGTCGAGCCGCTTTTGCACCTCGCGTTCCAACCGCTCCTCGGCCTTCTGCTCAAGCTCCTCACGCTCCGCCTTGAGGTTGAGGTCAAGCGCCTTCTCCAGATCGGGTTTGATCCGTGGGCTGGCCCAGGGGCCCTCAATCCGCACCGGAATGGCAAGGCCACGCGAGTTGTCCCCCTCCAGCAGAACCGGCGTGAAAAGATAGTCGATATCGCGCGCACCAAGGCCGACACGGCCGGTCCCTTCGGCCCGCGCCAGCGGCAGCTTCATCGCCAGATCGCGGTTGTAGAGATTACCCTTGTCCATGGTGAAACTGGCGCTCAGCGTGTCGAAAACCGTGGTCCCCCCCGACACGTCGCCCGCGCGCATCAGCCGGTCCAGATCAATCCCCGAGATCACCCCGCGACCGGTGCGCAACGCGCCCTTGCCCGAGAGCGAATTCATGATCGCATGCACCGACTGGCCGACACCCAGAAACTCCACCTCGCCGCTCGCCGAGGCCGCGAACCGGGTGATGTCCATGGCATCGGCAAGGAACCGTTCGAGGTTGATACCCTCGGCTTTCATGGTGCCGCCCACCGACAGGCCCGAGCGGTTGTTGGCGACGAACTCGCCGGTGATCAACCCGTCATAGCCGCGCAATTCGCGCAAGGAAAAGACCGCGCGCGACCGGTCCAGCGTCATCAGCGTGCGGGTCGTGCCCAGCTTCAGATCACCCAGGTCGATGCTGTCGGCCACCAGCGCCACCTCGCCATTCGCAAGCGCCAGACCGCTTGCATCAATCGGCGCGCGCGACCAGCCGGTGTCACCGCCCGCGCCCGCCTCATTGCTGTCCGCCCCGGCCAGCTTCGAGAGATCAAGCGCGCCCGCATTGAGCTGCGCATTGATGCGCGGCACCTCGCCCGCAAGCTCGATATCCGCCGCCCCCGACAGCGCATTCCCTCCCAGATCGAGCGTCATGTCGCGCAAGCTGAGCCGCATCGCTTGCGTCAGCGTCACATCTGCCCCGCCCCTGACCCCCGCGCCAAAGCCCTGCGGCAGGTCCACCGCGCCCAAATCCAGCGCCGCGACAAAGGCGCGCGTGTCGGGCATGTCGATGTCGAACCGCCCCTGCACCTGCGGCTGCAGCCTGGCACGCCCGTCAAAACCGATGCGCCCGCCCGGCCCCTCGATATTGGCCACCACATCCGTGACCGCCCCGTCGATGAACGCGCCCACCTGTTCCAGATGGCCCGATACCGTCACCGGATCGCCCGCCTGCCGCAGCACCACGTCGAATGTCGCCCGGCCATCGTAATCGGGCCAGCGCAGATCGAAATCCATGTCGCGGATCGCCTGCACCTCGCCAGTGCCGTGATCGGTATAGGTCAGATAGGCACCCTTGATCAGCGCCCGGTCCAGCGTCAGCGACAACCGGTTCGCGGTGGCACGCGTGCCGCCCTCGGACTGGCCAGAGGGGGCCACACCCTCGACCCCCAATTCCCAGTTCACCCGGCCGTCCACGGCCCGTTCCAGCCGGATCTGCGGCCCCACCGCCTCCAGCCCGGTGATGCGGATATCGCCGCCAAAGAGCGCCCCCGGCTCCACCCCGATCTTGAGACTGTCGGCGGTGAACATCGGCCCGGCCTCGGACCAGTCGGCATTGGCGACCTCGACCGCCCCGGTCGCAACCCCCAGAACGGGGTAAAAGCTGATCCGCGTATCCCCCGACATGGTGACCTGACGGCCCGTCGCCTTGGTGATCTGCTCGGCGGCGATCTTGGCGATCCGGTCGCCCGGCAGGAAAAACAGCGCGCCCAGAACGATCGCCAATATCACGACCACCAGCCCGATCAGCCGAAACACCCACCGCATGGCACAATCCCCTTTTGCAACGCTCAGCACAACTCTAGGCGTGCAGCGCGGGCTTGGGCAACCGCTTTTGCCCCTTCCCGCGGGACCGGGCAGAGGCTATATCGCGGCCATGTCACAGAACCCGCCCAGCCTCCGCCCCGACCTCGCCCCGCGCGCCCGCCTGACCGAGACGCCCCGCCATGGCCAGCCGACCATCGGCATGGTCTCCTTGGGCTGTCCCAAGGCGCTGGTGGACAGCGAGCGCATCCTGACGCGGCTGCGCGCCGAGGGCTATGGCATCTCGCCCGACTATACCGGCGCGGATGCGGTGATCGTGAACACCTGCGGCTTTCTCGACAGCGCCAAGGCCGAAAGCCTGGAGGCCATCGGCGAGGCATTGTCCGAAAATGGCCGGGTGATCGTCACGGGATGCCTGGGGGCCGAGCCCGACTACATCACCGGGGTGCATCCCCGCGTGCTCGCCGTCACCGGGCCGCATCAATACGAACAGGTGCTCGATGCCGTGCATGCCGCCGTGCCGCCCTCGCCCGACCCGTTCATCGACCTGCTGCCCGCCTCGGGCGTCAGCCTGACGCCGCGCCATTACAGCTATCTCAAGATTTCCGAGGGCTGCAATCACAAGTGCAAGTTCTGCATCATCCCCGACATGCGCGGGCGTCTACAGAGCCGCCCCGCGCATGCGGTGATCCGTGAGGCCGAAAAGCTGGTGCAGAGCGGCGTAAAGGAACTCTTGGTCATCAGCCAGGACACCTCCGCCTACGGTGTCGATATCAAACATGCCGAAACGACCGGCCACCGCGCCCATATCACCGATCTGGCGCGCGATCTGGGATCGCTCGGCGCATGGGTCCGGCTGCATTACGTCTATCCCTACCCGCATGTGCGCGATCTCATCCCGCTGATGGCAGAGGGGCTCGTGCTGCCCTATCTCGACATCCCGTTCCAGCACGCGCATCCCGACACGCTCAAACGCATGGCCCGCCCCGCCGCCGCCGCGCGCACCCTCGACGAGATCGCTGCATGGCGGCGCGACTGCCCCGACATCGCCCTGCGCTCCACCTTCATCGTCGGCTATCCCGGCGAGACCGAGGCGGAGTTCCAGACGCTTCTCGACTGGCTCGACGAGGCGCAACTCGACCGGGTCGGCTGCTTTCAATATGAAAACGTCGCCGGCGCCCGCTCCAACGCCCTGCCCGATCACGTCGCCCAAGAGGTCAAACAGGACCGCTGGGACCAGTTCATGGCCAAGGCACAGGCGATCTCCGAGGCGAAACTCGCCGCGAAGGTCGGCCAGCATCTCGACGTCATCATCGACGATATCGACGAGGACGGCATCGCCACCTGCCGCACCAAGGCCGACGCCCCCGAGATCGACGGCAACCTCTTCATCGACGAGAACACAGCCCCCCTCTCGGTCGGCGACATCGTCACCGTCGAGGTGGACGAGGCCGGGGAATATGACCTGTGGGGGCGCATCCCCCGTCATCCTAGGGCTTGACCCGAGGATCTCCGGTCAATCTCGCCCTCCGCCCCCCGCCTTCGCGGGGTTGACTGTAAAAACTCAGAGCGACCGCATCCAGAACTGCAAATCGTGGTCGGTCTCATCCTCGCGGTCGATATCCTTCCAGCGGAACTGCGCCACGGCCCCCTCCACAGGCGCATAGCCACGCTTGCGCCAGAACGCATCAAGCGTGCGGTGGCCCTCGGGGCGCAGAGGGTGGTCCGCCGGGCGCAGCACCCCGCAAAAGGCACAATGCGTCCGGCCCAGCGCCCGCGCATGCGCCTCGCGCGCATCGAAAAACCGATGCCCGATGCCCCGCCCGCGATAGCCGGGCAAGAGCACGCTCTCGGCACAATAGAAGATCTGCTCAAGCGCCAGCCCCGTGCCCGCAAACGCCGCGCCGAAATCATCGGCGTGATCCTCCATCGGGGTGCCGGTCGCAGCCCCGATCAGGCGCTCCCCGTCATAGGCCCCGACAAGGATCGCATCATCGCTGTCGCGGTAGACCTGAAGATAGCGTTCCTCATAGGCCAGATCGCCGTCATAGAGATAGGGAAAGGCGCGGAACACCTCAATCCGCAGCCGCGCCACATCGGGCAAAGCGGCGGACAGCTTATCGCCGGTCAGCCGCTCCACCGCGATCATGCCGAAACCTGACGCGTCCAGTCGGCAAGGTTGTAATAGGTCACGACGCGGGTGATCAGCCCGTTTTCCAGCGAAAAGAACGAACCTGCAGGCAGGCGGTAGGTCTGCCCATTGGCCTGCGGAAGCCCCTCGTCGGTTTCCAGATAGGTGCCGTTGACGATGTATTCGGCCGCCGCCCGGCTGCCGCCCTCGGCGTCGAAGATCACCATATCGGTCAACTCCTCGCGGTAGCAGCGGTTCATGTGATCGCAAAAGGCGCGAAAGGCATCCTTGCCGACCCGCACCTGCCCTTCGTTGACGAAATGCCGGATATCATCGCTCAGGCAGGCCAGCATCGCGGGCGTGTCGCCATGGTTGAAGGAGTTGAAATAGGCGCGCACAGTCTCGTTCATGTGTCCTCCCGGGGTGGGCCCCATCTGTCCTGCAAATGGCCGATGATCTGATCACGGGTCTTGCGATACGCAACCAACCGCGCGCCGCGCTCCTGCGCAAGCCCGGTCGGGTCCATGATTGGCCAATAAACGACATCGAGGTGAAAATAGCGGGTAAGGTCGAGCGCCCGGCGCTGGCTTGCCGGGCTGAGCGCGACGATCAGGTCAAACGACGACAGATCGTCGCCCCATTGCTCCATCTCATCGAAACTGCGCGTGCGGTGGCGTTCCAGTTCGACCCCGATCTCGCGGCAGACGGCAATGGAAAAGCCGTCGATCTCCATGTCGCTCTTGACGCCAGCGGATTGCACATAGGTGCCCGCGCCGTAGAATTTCTTCATGATGCCTTCCGCCATCGGCGAGCGCACCGCGTTGTGATCGCAGCAAAAGAGCACCGATTGCGGCAGCGCCTCGGGCATGGATCAGCCCCCGAAATGCAGCACGCAGATCAGCGTGAAGAGCCGCCGCGCAGTGTCGTTGTCGATCTCCGCCTTGCCCTCCAGCCGTTCGGACAGCACGCGCGCGCCCTCGTTGTGGATGCCGCGCCGGGCCATGTCGATGGTCTCGATCTGGCTGGGCGGCATATTCTTGACCGCGTCGAAATAGCTCTCGCAGATCGCCCAGTAATCCTTGACCACCTGTCGGAACGGGCTGAGCGACAGGTGGAATTCCGTCGCCGGATCGCCGGTTTCGGTTCGGATATCGAACACCAGCCGCTTTTCGCGGATCGACAGGCCGACGCGATAGGGGCCATCGGGGGCCACGCGATCGTCGCGCGCGGGCAGGGCAAAGCTGTTCTCCTCGATGAGATCATACATCGCCACCTTGCGCTCCTGCTCGATCTCGGGCGTGGGGGGCGGCAGGTTGGCGTCATCCAACTCGATATGGCAAATCCGGCTCATGGCAATCACTCGTGCAGCTTTATCCGCCTCGTGCCTAGCGCAGGCGGCGCGCTTGGGCAATCGCCAGCGTGCCGCACGGGCGACGCGGCGCGCCCCCCGTGCCCGATGCGCCACGCCGGAATGGCTCGGGCGGCGATGAAGGCCGAGCGCCGCGACGCGCCGGGCGTGCGGGCTTTACCGCCGGTGACCGTGTTCATTTTGACGGTTGGGATTGGCTTGGAGCGGTCACTGCTGACCCCTAGAAGGTGCCGCGTGATCGCAGGGCCGGGGACTGGCGATGTACCTGCCGTGGCGGGTACTTTATCCCAGCCAAGTCATCCTGAACTCGACACGTTGCGCGTCCTATCATATCGCCAGGCCGCGGGACGGCCCGGCGATCGCGCGGCACCTTCGGTGCGTTTCGCGCGGGTGGTGCGTATGTCCGCCCAAAACCACTATTGGCAAATGTTCACGCAGACGACACCCACCCCCCGTGCCGCGCAACAGCGCGGGCGAACGCCCGAAACCCCAGTCGAAACATCCGCGCGGTGACCGCTCAGACAGGGCGTGGCCGCGCCCGGATCGCAGCCTTCAGGTTGCTTTCGACAAGCGGCGGTCCGCTCAGGATCAGGAAATTGCCACGATTTACGTCACCAGGCGCATAATATTGCCTTGTTCCAATGGCATATTGTCGTCAGATCGGCAATAATGACGCGATGAGGCTAAGCCGACCTTAAGAGTATCCCGTTAAAGCGGGAGAGCAGTAGTATCGGGGCCAACGGATGCTCGAATTCGAGAATGTCAGCAAGTCCTTCTGGACGGGCACACAGCGCAAGGTCATCCTTGACCGTGTGTCCTTTCGGGTGGATTTGGGCCGCAGCCTCGGCATCCTCGCCCCCAACGGCACCGGCAAGACCACCTTGATCAACATGATCGCCGGGCTCGAGAAACCCGACGAAGGGGTGATCCGGCGGGACTGTCGCATCTCGTTTCCACTGGGTTTCATGGGCGGCGTGATCAGCCGCCTCTCGGCGCATGAGAATGCCCGCTATATCGCGCGGCTCTACGGGCTCGATCCCGACTACATCGAATCCTACTGCCGCTGGCTCTGCGGGCTGGGCGAATATTTCGATCAACCCATCGGCACCTATTCCTCGGGCATGCGCGCGCGGTTCAGCTTTGCGCTGATGCTGGCGCTCGATTTCGACATGTATCTCATCGACGAGGGCATGCCCGGCTCCACCGATGTGGAATTCAATCGCAAGGCGGGCGACATCCTGCGCGAACGCCTGCGCACCACCACCATCGTCATCGTGTCGCACGATCCCAAAGTGCTGGAGAAATTCGCCACCTCGGCGGCCGTCCTGATGGGCGGGAAACTCTACATGTTCGACACCTTGGAAGAGGCAAGAGAGCTTTATGACTACGAAACCCAAGGTTAGAAAATTCCGCATCCGGCGCAGCACGCCCAGCGACTCCGCCATGGCGGAGACGGGAAATGCCGCGCGCGCCTATGACGACGCGCCGCCGCCTGAGACCGAACAGGACGAGGCACAGGCGCAGACCGGCGAACTCGCCTCGGCCCGCGAAACCGACACCGCCCAGGGCATCGACGAGATCCGCCGCGAGGGTCTGACCGGGCGGCAACTGCGCATGGCGCGGCGCATGGCCCAGAAACACGGGCTGGCCCCGACCTCCGATTTCGACGCCGTGCGCCTGTTGCGGGCACGCGGCATCGACCCGTTCCAGCGCGCCAATATCCTCGAACTCGTCGCAAACAAGGGCACCGGCACCGCCCAGACCGCGGACGCAACCGATGACGCCAAGGCCGAAACGCGGGTGCAATTGCCGCAAACCGTGCCAGCGGGGCGTCACCCCAACCTGCCCGCGACGGACATCAGCCCCGCCGACCGCCGCGCACGGGAAATCCAGGAAATCCAGCGTGATATAGGGCGGCGACGGCGACGCAAGCTGGCCCTGCTGTTCTCGCGGCTGATGGCCTTTGTCATCCTGCCGACGGTGATCGTGGGCTATTACTACATCGCCGTCGCCACGCCGATGTATGCCACCAAATCCGCCTTTCTGATCCTCTCGGCGGATAGTGGCGGCGGTGGGCGCGGCGGGCTTGGCGGGCTTTTGCCCAGCCAGTTCGCCACCGGGCAGGATGCCATCGCCACGCAGGAATATCTTGAATCAAAGGATGCGATGCTGCGCCTCGACGCCGATGTCGGCTTTCGCGCGCATTTCAGCCAGCCCCATATCGACCCCTTGCAACGGCTCGACCCGGATGCCTCGAACGAGGAGGCCTACAGCCTCTACCGCAAATACGTGAAGCTTGGCTACGACCCGACCGAGGGGGTGATCCGGATGGAGGTCTCGAGCGCCGATCCCGAGGCAAGCGCCGAGTTCTCGGAACACCTCATCGCCTATGCCGAAGAACGGGTCGATGAACTCAGTCAGGAAAAACGGCAGGACGCGGTCAAGACCGCCATCGAAAGCCTGGACCAGGCCAAGGCAGAGCGGCGGACGGCGCAGGAACAACTCGTATCGCTGCAAGAGGGCAGCATCCTCGATCCCGAGGGCGAGATCGCGGGCATCCGCAGCCTCGTCAACACCGTCGAATTGCAGCTCCAGGAAAAAGAGCTCGATCTCAGCATCCAGTTGAACAACGCCCGCCCCAACAGCGCCCGGGTCGCGGCCCTTCGCAGCGAAATCGACGTACTCCGCGCCGAACTGAACCGGCAAAAGGGGCGCCTGACCGAGGCCACGGAAGGCGAAACTTCGCTCGCCTCCAAGACGGCCGCGATCCAGATGGCGCAGGCCGATCTCGCAACCGCCGACATGGTTCTGCAATCCGCCCTCGAAACCAAGCGCCAATCCGAGGTCGAGGCCAACAAGCAGGTCCGCTATCTCACCGTCAGCGTGCGCCCCCTGCCCTCGCAGGATTCCTCCTATCCGCGCGTGTTCGAGAACACGGTCCTGGCCTTCCTGATCTTTTCGGGCATCTACCTGATGATCTCGCTCACCGCCTCGATCCTGCGCGAACAGGTGTCATCGTAACCAGTGGCCACGCGGGCGCTTTACCCCCGCGTGGCTTTTTGCCACAACGCGCGCAGCGACCGGAGACCCCTTGATAAAGAGCCATTGCATGACCACACCCTTGCCGACCGTCACCCCCAACACGTGGGAATTCCTCCGCGACGCGATGATCGTGCCGACGGGCTTTCGCGAATATGACGCGCGCTGGAAATATCCCGATCAGATCAACCTGCCCGGCATCACCGCGCTCGGTCTTGGCCTCGGCACGCAAATCCGCGCACGCGGGATCGCGCCGGTGATCGCGGTCGGCAACGATTACCGCGACTATTCGCTCAGCATCAAGAACGCGCTCATCCTCGGGCTGATGCAGGCCGGGATCACGGTCAAGGATATCGGGCCCTGCCTCTCGCCAATGGCCTATTTCGCGCAGTTTCACCTCGATGTGCCCGCCGTCGCCATGGTCACCGCCTCGCACAATCCGAATGGTTGGACCGGTGTCAAGATGGGGTTTGAACGCCCCCTGACGCATGGCCCCGACGAGATGGCCGAACTGAAGGGGATCGTGCTCGAAGGGCGCGGTCAGCCGCATCCCGGCGGATCTTACGAATTCGTGCCCGGCGTGCGCGAGGCCTATCTCGACGACCTCGCCGGTGACTTCAAGATGAGCCGCAAGCTGCGCGTCGTCTGCGCCACCGGCAACGGCACCGCCTCGGCCTTTGCGCCCGAATTGTTCGAGCGCATCGGGGTCGAGGTGGTCGCCTCGCATAACACGCTCGACTACACCTTTCCGCATTACAACCCGAACCCCGAAGCCATGGAAATGCTGCACGACATGGCCGACACGGTGCGCGCCACCGGGGCCGATTTCGCGCTCGGCTTCGACGGCGACGGTGACCGCTGCGGCGTGGTCGATAACGAGGGCGAAGAGATTTTCGCCGACAAGGTCGGCGTCATAATGGCGCGGGACCTGTCGAAGATTTACCCCAACTCCACCTTCGTGGCGGATGTGAAATCCACCGGGCTCTTTGCCTCCGATCCCGAGTTGATCAGAAACGGCGTGACGGCGGATTACTGGAAGACCGGGCACAGCCACATGAAGCGCCGGGTCAAGGAACTGGGCGCGCTCGCCGGGTTCGAGAAATCGGGGCACTACTTCCTCGCCGAGCCGGTGGGGCGCGGCTACGATTGCGGCATGCGCGTCGCCGTGGAAATCTGCAAGCTGATGGACCGCAATCCCGATATGTCCATGTCGGACCTGCGGCGCGCCCTGCCGATGACCTACGCCACCCCCACCATGTCGCCCTATTGCGCCGACACCGAGAAATACGCTGTGCTGGAGCGCATCGTCGCGCGACTGGTCGCCAAGCACGAGGCGGGCGACACACTCGCGGGCCGCCGCATCAAGGAGGTGGTGACGGTGAACGGCGCGCGCGTCATTCTCGACAATGGCTCATGGGGGCTGGTGCGCGCCTCGTCGAACACACCCAACCTCGTGGTGGTCTGCGAAAGCAGCGACAGCGAGGCCGAGATGCGCGCCATCTTCGCCGATATCGACGCGGTGATCCGCATCGAACCCGAGGTGGGCGACTACGATCAGATGATCTGACGCTCGGTTTCCGGCACGGGGTGATCTGGCGTGGAGCGGTCATCCGATTGAAGCACCCTGCGCGAAACGCGGCCGAAGGCCGCCGCGCATCGCCGGGCCGCCCCGACGGCACGGCGATTTGGCTGCAACCTGCTCTGCGCTCTGATGTTTCTCGGGCTTGGCTGAGATAAAGCGCTGCAAAACTTACGTTGGATCGCCGTACCGCGGCCCGTCGATACGCGGCTCACGACCACGAGAGCTTCAGGCCATCTTTCTCAGCTGAGGCTCCCCGCGCAGTCCCAACACCCCAAGCACTCAAGCCGGCGGTTCCCGCATCAGCCCCGCAAGCACTTCCACCTCCTGCCCCTGCCCCGCCGCCGCCAGCGGATCAGCGGAGCGCAGACGCACATCCTCGGGCTTGTTCTGGCCCAGCTTCCAGGTGCCCGCGATCTCGTCCACCCGCATCTCACAGGGCACGATCTGGCGCATCATCCGCTCCAGCACCTCGGGTGTCATTTTCTCCGCCCGCCATTCCGGCTTGGGCGCCAGCCGCGCCTCGAACTCCGCCGATTGCCGGTCGAGCAGATCGCGCATCCGTTCCTGCGGCTGCAAGCGCACCTGCCCTACCAGATGCACGGCGACATAGTTCCAGGTCGGCACCTGATCCTCGACGCCGTACCAATCAGGCGAGACATAAGACTGCGGCCCCGGCACCGCGAGCCGCGCAGGCAGCGGATCAGACATGAGCCGCGCGATGGGATTGGAGCGCACGAGGTGAAACTCGGCGCGCGTGCCGTCTTCCGACAACAGGAACGGGATATGGCTGATCAGCGGCGCGTCCCCGGTGGCCACCGCCAGCAGGCCAAAGCCCTGTGCGCGCGCAAAGGCGATGTTACGGGCCGTGTCGGCCTGACGAAAGGCAGGATTGGGATGCATCGCGGACGACCCTTCAGACAGCTGTCAGTTGCGTGCCGGTATGGCCCGTCACCGTGGCGGTGACGATCGCGCCCTCGGGACGGTCGCTGTCGAAACGCACTTCGGTGAATTGCTCGGTCCGGCCCATCCGCGGGTTTTCCATCAGCACGGCATGGCGGCACCCCTGCTGTTCGGCCAGATGCGCCGCCACACGCGCCTCACCCGCCGCCCGCAGCCGTGCAGCCCGCGCCTTGATCGCGCGCCCGTCCAACTGCGGCATCTTTGCCGCCGGGGTGCCAGGGCGCGGCGAGTAAGGAAACACATGCAGCCAGGTCAGGTGACACTCCTCCACCAGCCGCAGCGAGTTCTCGAACGCCGCCTCGGTCTCGGTCGGGAAACCGGCGATGATATCGGCACCGAATGTCATCTCGGGCCGCAGGCGCCGCGCCTCTTCCGCAAAGCGGATCGCATCGTCGCGCAGATGTCGCCGCTTCATCCGCTTGAGGATAAGGTCGTCGCCATGCTGCAGGCTCAGATGCAGATGCGGCATCAGGCGCGGTTCGGTCGCGATGGCCTGCATCAGATTGTCATCCACCTCGATCGAGTCGATCGACGAAATCCGCAGGCGCGGCAAATCCGGCACCAGCTTCAGGATGCGCATCACCAGATCGCCGAGTTTCGGCTGCGACGGCAGGTCCGCCCCCCAGCTTGTCAGGTCCACACCGGTCAGCACCACCTCGTTATAGCCCGCCCCCACCAGCCGCTTGATCTGATCGACCACGACACCCGCCGGAACGCTGCGCGAATTGCCCCGACCGTAAGGGATGATGCAGAAGGTGCAGCGATGATCACACCCGTTCTGCACCTGAACATAGGCGCGCGACCGGGTGCCGAAACCGTCGATCAGGTGACCCGCCGTCTCTGTCACCGACATGATGTCGTTGACCTGCACGCGCTCCGCGTCTCCGATGAAATCGGCGGCAAGACCGGCCCATGTGTCGCCCTGCATCTTCTCGGTATTGCCGATCACGGCATCGACCTCTTCCATCGCGGCAAAGGTCTCGGGCTCGGTCTGCGCCGCGCAGCCGGTCACGATCAGGCGCGCGCCCGGATGCGCGCGACGCAACCGGCGAATTTCCTGCCGCGCCTTGCGCACGGCCTCAGAGGTGACGGCGCAGGTGTTGACCACGATGGCATTCTCCAGCCCCGCCTGCCCGGCGAGATCCTTCATCGCCTCGGTCTCATAGGCGTTCAGCCGACAGCCCAGCGTGGTGAATCGCGGCGCGTCGCTCATTGGACCCTCGCCAGAAACTCCGGCGTCAGCACGCCGCTCGCGACATGCGCCGTCTCGCCGGTCATCCACACGCCATCCTCGCGCCAATCGACATCGAGCGTGCCGCCATCGAGGCTGATCCGCACATGCCGCCCGGTCAGCCCGCGCCGCGCGGCGGCCACGGCCACGGCGCAGGACGACGACCCCGACGCCAGCGTCACGCCCACGCCCCGCTCCCACACCCGCATGCGCAGATGATCGGCACCGATCACACTCGCCACCTGCACATTGGTGCGCTCAGGGTATAGCGGGTGATGCTCGTAGCGCGGCCCGAACCGGTCGAGTGGCACAGCACAGGCATCCTCGACGAAAAACGTGCAATGCGGGTTGCCCATGCCGGTGGCGGCGGGGCCGCCCTCTATGGGCAGTTCCAGCGTCTCCATCGCCTCGGCCAGCGGAATTTCGTCCCAGCCGAGCTGCGGCTGCCCCATATTGACCGAGGTCAGACCACCCCCCGCATCGACCGCCTGCAACACCCCGCGCGCAGTGCTCAGCGTCAGCGCGGTCTTGCCGGTCTCCGCCATCAGGTGGCGCGCGATGCAGCGCGTGGCATTGCCGCAGGCCGCCGAAGTCGAGCCATCGGCATTGTAAAAGGTCAGATGCGCGTCGCCCTCGCCCGTCCCGATCACCGCAAGCTGATCGAATCCGATGCCGCGATGCCGGTCCGCGATCGCCGCGACCAGCGCCGCAGAAAGCGCGATATCCCCTGCGCGCGCATCGAGCACGACAAAGTCGTTGCCCAACCCGTGCATCTTCATGAAAGCCAGCCCTGTTTCGCGCATATCGGTCATGCCCGGGCATATAAACCCGCGCGCGGGATGAATCCATACGATCCTTCGAACAAGCGTCACTTTCGGGGTTGACCCCCCGCCCCGCTCTTTCTAGATACCGCCCCTAGTGGGCCGTTAGCTCAGTTGGTAGAGCAACTGACTTTTAATCAGTGGGTCGCAGGTTCGAATCCTGCACGGCTCACCACTGCATAAAGTGCTGATAATAAAAGATATTATCGGTTAAAAACTCCTAAAAAGCGCTGATTAAAACACCATCTCCATACCGTTTTTTTCTACAGTATTTGCTACAAACGCAATCAAACGGCGCGATAGTCCAAGGTATTTGAGCCTGCTGTGGTCAATGCGTGCAGTGATTTCTTGCGCAGTGACCGTTCGGTGTTGGCGCTCTGGCACCTGGCCGACCAAAACCAGACCCGCGATCGCTCTGCGGCGAATGTCCATAACGAGCCCATTTTGCCTGTTGCTGCGGGCTGCACGAATGTCAGCTTCTCAAGTTCCAGTCCATGATAGAGAGAAGCTAAAATGGCCGTTCGGCTGAGGTGCTCAGACCTTACCTCGAACATGGTATCCTGGAGTTGGACAACAACACTGCAGAACACGCTATGCGATCCGTCGCAATTGGGCGCTAAAACTACTTGTTCGTCGGATCACAGACCGGTGGTCGCGCAGCCGCCATCGCCTACACCCTGATCGAAACCGCCAAACTGAATGGCGTCGATCACCAAGCCTGGCTGGCCGATAAACTCGCACGCATCCCGGACTACAAGATCAACCGCGTCGATGACCTGCGGCCGTTGAAAACAGCGCCGTAGACCAGTCAGACCGGACGATTACGATTGAAAGCTGGTTACAGCTTGTTGACCGGCAGCTACTTCATCGCCACCGGCCACCTGATTTTTTCGCGCGCGGGGCCCCAAAGGTGAATTCAGCGCCAATATTCAGCACCATGTCAGATTCTGTGAAATTCAGCTGTTTCGGGTCTGAGAACTCGATACTGGCGGTAAAGGAAGACTGCGAGCTTGGGGCGAACCGAACGCCCAGTTGAGCGCGATCTTGCGATCTGTCTTTGGCATCCACGATGCCATAGCCGCTCATCAGGGCGAAGGTGTCGGTTATATCGAAAGCCCCGCTTAGGCCCAAGTTGTTGCTGCTGGGACGCGGGAGCGCTGGAACACCGGGAGACTTGGCATCCACACCTGCACCCAAATTCGGGCGGCGACGCTCATGGTCTGACGCGCCGGGAATGCTGGTAGGGAGCGGCACAGGTTCGTCCAGCGGGGCAGCATCCGCCAGATCCTCCATGCTGTACATCAAGGGTATCGCTGTGGCTTGGTCGAACTGCGCCTCTTCAAGATCAAGGGCTTCATCTGCCGCGCCTGCGGGAAATGCAATGATTATGGCCGCAAGCAAACTTGCGCACCCGGAAAGGATTTTCATGCTTTTCTGCCTCACAATATTTTATAGCCCGGCACTATTTTCCGCACCGTGGTAAAGTCAGTCTAGCAAAACACTGTGTGATGAATACCTTGAGGTCGCATAGTCCGGATACGCGAGTTCAGCCGGGTCAATTATGCAACATCCCCTTGCCGCGCTAAAACTTGTTGGCCGGCAGTTTCATCATCATGTTGCCGCGATCAATCGGCGCGCCGAACAACCCGTTGGCAAGCTGACAATCACCACCAATGCCTCAAACTCAGAACGTCCGTATTCAGAGCCATATGCCGGTTTCGTCCGAGCGTACCCGAAAGTGCAACTGACGCTTCATTAGCGCAACCACAGCGAAAGCTCATTTAGTCCCGCTCACCTGACCTTGCCCCATACCGCGCTCAAGGTCCGGCTCTGGTCACAAATGCATGATGTTTGGCCTAATATTGCGTGACGCCGCCCGCTGATAGGATCCGAAATCTGCGCTGCGTCGCGTCAAATCCGTGTGATTTTCCACATAGGGCAAGGCCCCCAAACACGCAGGATTTCGCCTGCCGCACAGCATCGGGCGATTGAATTTTCAGACAAGGGCGCGGCGCGGTGGTATGTTACGTGACTGATCGCTTGCCTCCCATGCGGGCTGCCTGGGACCGGAGTATCCATGTGTGAAAGGCCCATTTATGCTGTCTATGCATGCGATGCCCGAGGCCTTCAGCGTCGCGGAATGCGACGCGATCGTGGCCGCCATATCCCAAGCCCCCACAGATCCGGCGCTGCTGGTCGGGCGAAACCGTGACCACAACATGCGCAGTGCCGATCTGGTGTGGACCGACGAGGTTGATGGGCTGGGCTGGGTGATGGACCGGCTGATTGATCTGGTGCGGGTGGCGAACCGCGATCATTTTGGTTTCGATCTGACCGCAAAGGCTTATCCCTTTTGTTCCGGCGGGACTACATGTTGAGGCGACAGAGTTCTTGATTGTGGATTGAGGCACGGATTAGATCCGTTTGCAGCGT
>NZ_FOBO01000015.1 GCF_900109855.1 Roseovarius tolerans
GCTGTGCATCACCGTGCCAGCCGTCACGGATGTCTGTCGCCCGCAGCCAGCACATTCCCAGGTCGCCCGATTTCGCTTGAGAGGCCAACCCTTGCAGGTGCCACAAGAGGGGCAGACGAAGCCGTCCGGCCAGCGTCGTTCTGCCAGATACTCCGAACACGCTTCCTCATCGAAAAAAAGCGCGTCGAACGCTTGGCGGGACATAGGTCTATCGTTTTTCCATCTGGCTGGCATGAGCGGAACAATAAGCGAACATCACAGATTTGCAAGCCCGGTGGCACAACATCCTGTGCCGCCGGAACGAAGGGGATAAGCCTTATCTCCCCAAATGAAATTTTGTACATCCCGACCGTTAACCGTGGCAATCACAGCTGGCTCATCATCCATGCCAGAAGTAATCGTGTCCGGAAGCAAATCTTTCAACTCAGGGAAGCGAGCCAAAAGGCCCAATGCGATCATGTTGTGAGTCTTACCTCCGCCCATGGCCTGTCTGAGCTCGAAAATAGCTTGCTGACTTTGACCGCTAAGGCGCTTTAGAGCGCCGCGAAGAAATTCCGACATACCGCTAGTTACGTGGTTTCGCGCGTAGAAAGCCTTAGCCGAAGCGAGGTCCGCCCCTGTAATCGAGGACAGGTGCTCAACTTGTTCAGATCTACTCATTGAGAAAGCGTCTGGGCTGAGCTCACAAATCGACGTCACCAGGGGAATGTTATAACCAGAACTCATGAATTTCTCTTTTCTGTATCTTTAAGTAATTTAAATCCACGCCTAAACCCATCAACCTGCGTGATACCTCGCTCCGCGCACCAAACCTTGAACTCTCGCCTCTGGCGTTCAGTTATCTTAAAATTCAGACTCACGAGTTCTTCGAGAGGATCGTTCGTTTCAGGATCAGCCATGAGCACCTCAATCTTCAATACGCACCATCAATAAAGATACCTTTCTTTATTTCAAGTCATACTGTTAAGACCCACAGTTGCCCGTACAAAATTTTCCGTCGGGAACCACGTTCCGCATCGATCATTATGTGCTTTGCGGACGACAAACCGCTTCTAAGTGAATGCACTCGGGGCGGTATGTCCGCCCCGGCGCAATGATCACTCGGTGACCGGGTCGTCCTCGCGGCGCGGAAAGGCGACCATTTCGACGTCGGGGAACATGCTGTGTTTGACGTTGATTGAGGTGATGTTGCCGCTGTCGTCGGTGTTGACGAAGAGGACGCCGCAGCGGTCCCAGAAGTTCTTGCCGTCTTTTTCGCCGGATTTGACGTTCAGTTTCAGAGTTTGAGTAGCCAATTTTTGATCCTCACTTTGAGTGTTTCGATGAACATGACCAAAGCGGGCACCAAGGGGCTGTCAGCGAGAAAATTGCCTCGCGAGGAATGCGCTGGCGCAGGGGAATTTTCTTGTTGAAGCGGGGCTTGCACTGCGTCTGACACGGCTGCCTGCTTATGTTCAGCAATCAGAAACACAGCGTTGAGGATCGGACATGGCACTTGCAAACTAACCGATCGCGTCATACCGCACCAAAAAGATGAAGGGCTTTGGCCAACCGATGAGTCGCTGACAGCCACAACGCCGCGGCAACAGACTATTCAAAAATGCCATCAAACTCTGAAGACATGCCTTTGCTGCGCTTTTCGACCATGATCTCTAGGTCTAACGCAGCCAAGAGCGCGAAGATTGTGTCTAGTTTGGTGCCGCCCTTTCCAGCCTCGGCTTTTGAGATGGTTTCCTGCCAAACACCGCTGCGCGTTGCGAGTTCAGCCTGCGTCCAGTTCTTCTCTCGACGAGCCTGGCGGATTGCATGGCCAAGGTTTTTGGGAGTGCGAACAAGGTTCTGCAAATCAGTTCTCCTGCCGTGATTATGACCCTCAGATCATAAACCTCAATTATGATCGTTAGATCATACGTCAAGTAGCCTAACTCCTGGCCGTTTACGCTATAGAATAAATTCACGCAGTTTGCGCTGTAGCGTAAATTTGACACCGCCATACTACCTCCCGCTTTCATCCCTGCCGCACGGACCTGATCTGTCGCTATTAACAGCTCATTGACTTTCAGAAAAACATACCCTATTTTCTGACAAGGAGTTCAAACATGATTACGTCGAATATCAAGCAACGCATCATCGGAAAGAGACGCGGGGCAATCTTTGCACCGGCTGACTTTCTTGATATCGGGTCCCGCGCAAGCGTGGACCAAGCTTTGTCGCGTCTGGCCGATCAGGGAGTGATCCGACGGCTCACACGGGGGCTATACGACTATCCAAAGAAGAGCCCTCGCTTCGGATTTCTGTCTCCATCCACAGATGATATCGCCAAGGCAGTTGCCCTTAAGGACGGTCAGATTCTGCAACCGTCGCCATCAATGGCCGCCAACCGATTGGGCCTATCAACTCAGGTGCCCTCCAAGCCTACCTATATGACCGACGGCCCTACTCGTACCAAGAAGGTTGGGCGGCAAGTCATCCAATTCCGGAACGCGTCCTCCAAGACGCTCGTCGGCGCAGGCCATAAGACCGGGGTTGTCTTCCAGGCATTGCGTTATCTTGGCAAGGATCGTGTAGACGGCCAAATCGTCGACCAGCTTGCTCGCGCACTGGACGACAAGGACCGGATGCTGCTGGCAAAACAAAGCAGGTATGTCCCTGCTTGGATGCACCCGATCTTGCAACAGATTGTTGCACACGCATAAGCATGGAGCAGTTCGCCAACGACCCCCCAGTACTCAGAGACGAGGCCTTTCAAGAGACTGCAGCGCAGCTTGGAATATCAAAGGCAATAATTGAAAAAGACTTCTGGGTCTGCTGGTCGCTCAAACAGCTTTTCGCATTGCCATCCTTTGGCGAGCAAATGATTTTCAAAGGCGGAACCTCCCTCTCCAAAGCCTATGACGTCATCCACAGATTCTCTGAAGATGTGGACCTATCTCTCGATCGAGAACAACTTGGTTTTGTCGGTGATCGTGACCCAGAAGGCCCTGATCTATCAGGCAAGAAGCAAAAGAAATTGCTTCAGGAATTGCAGGGGGTGGCTGAAGAGGCCGTTGGTGGCCGACTGTTGGCTGAGATCCAAACAGCGTTTGACGCCAGCCTGGATCAGGAGTTCAAGCTATCAATCGACCCAAATGATGCGCAGACCATTCTCTTCGGATATCCCTCGACGGCTGAAAGTATTGCCGGGTACGTCCAACCAATTGTGCGTTTTGAGTTCGGTGCGCGCGGCGTACAACTTCCAGCCGAGCAGATCCATATTGCTCCATACTTGCATCAGGCGTTCCCTGATCTTTTGACCAACAGTCAGGTCGGCGTGAAAGTGTTGGGCGTCGAGCGCACGTTCTGGGAAAAAGCTACCATCTTGCACATGCTTTTCCATCAGGATGCCGCCAAGCCTCTCGCGGATCGAATGTCGCGCCACTACTACGACATGGCGCAGCTGATCGAGCATGAGGCCAAGGACCGCGCGCTTCAAAGTCTCGATTTGCTGACACAAGTGGCACATCATAAATCGGTCTTTTTCAAATCCGCCAAGGCGAACTACGAAGAAGCCAAACCTGGCTCTCTTCGCCTGACACCGAACGAAGAGCTCACTGCCGCGCTTCGAAAGGACTATGCAGGCATGCGGGAAATGATCATCGGTGACGTGCCCACCTTCGATGAAATTCTGGCTAAGATTCAGACTTTTGAGGCTGAGATCAACAGCTGACCCTTTTGCCCGATTTCCTGTGGTGCTTCTCAAGGCCTGCAGAGCGAGAACCGCTATTTTCAGAGCAACCCGCGTCACGCCTGCAGCCCCGCCGCGCAGACTTGCTCAGGCGTCACCTGTTTCGACAAAATCAAATCCTCAATCTGTCGATTGGTTATATGACGGCACATGGGATGACGCTCATGGATCCAGCTGGCGAGCCGAGTACGGCCGTTGACTTCGGCCTCTCGCGCCTTCTCGCGATCGGCCTGTATCTGGGCAAGCCTCTTCTCCCACCGGCGCATCTTGAACCAATTGTCCGAGAAACAGATCTTACTGCGCGTGTAACCTTCGGTCTCAGCAGCATAGGTTTTGACTGCCTTCAGCAGATCATCGGGCGCAACGCCTGCCTTCACCGCCGCAGCAATCTGGAACAGGCAGGTCCGTCGGTCTCGGATTCTGTCCTGAGGATAGGTTGCTAGGATCTTCTCAGATTCAAGATCTTCAACCTCCTCCGTCGCCTCGCGCCTGCGCGTAGGTGGTTTATGGATGGTTTTAGGAAGGTTTGGGGTCCACAGTGAACCCCGTACCCCGGCCACTGTGGACCCCGTACCGGGTTCAGGCCGGACGGGGTTCACAGTGACCCCCGTCTCGATATCGGGTTCCGCCGTGGTTTCCATCGCCGCCACGCGTTCGAGAACAATACGGTAGATGACGGTGTAGCCGTTCTTGCAGTTCCGCCGCCCCGTTTCGATCAAGATCCCCTCACGCAGGAAGTCGATGATGGTGCGTTTGACAGTGCTCTCGCTAAGCTCTGTGTGGCGCTGGATCGTTCCTTTGGAGCACCAGATACCCGAGCCGTCATCGCTTGCCTTGTCAGCCAGAAACATGATTATCTGTTTGCGCGCGGCACTACCAAAACGACGCTCTGCGCATTCATTTGCGATCCGCCAACTCATAATTGCACCGCCAATTGGCTTGAGGTCGGGCCAAAAATCGCGTAATGATGAGGGTGGAAAAATTCTTCTATGCCGTTGAGGTGGGTAGCCGCCCCCTCAGCGGTTTTTCTTTGCCTTTTGGCCTCCGAAAAACCGTTTACCTCGGCCTCGTAACCTATTGAAAAGTGACCGTGAACGAAACAAGTCCGTTTACAATTTATCCCTGCTAAATCAACGAAAATTTCCGGATTGCAAATCCGTGTACACCGGTTCGATTCCGGTACTCGCCTCCAATATGCATCACCAACCTGCATCAATCGTCCGGACCCAGCCCATGGCTCACGCGCCACGTCCGGTGCCAAGTGGCGACCGAATGCCACCCTCGCCTTCCGTCCATGCCATCCGTTGACACCGACCGAAGGCACGGACTTTCAAGGATCTGCGGGTTTCCCTGCCTTGAACACGGCGCGAAACTGCGACATCGTGACTGAGCAGTCTTTGCTCTTTGGAAGGGTCGGCTGTCGGCGCGACGAACCAAGGCAGAGAGTATCATGAGCGGATTACTGGCGCTTTTCGACGATGTGGCGGCGATTGCCAAGCTGGCGGCGACGCAGCTCGACGATGTCGCGGCACAGGCCAGCAAGGCCGGGACCAAGGCCGCGGGTGTGGTCATCGACGACGCTGCCGTGACTCCGAAATACGTGACCGGCCTGCCTGCGGCGCGCGAATTGCCGATCGTGTGGAAGATCGCGCGGGCGTCGTTTTTCAACAAGCTGGTGATCCTATTGCCTGCCGCACTTTTGTTGCAGGCATTTCTGCCCTGGATGCTGACGCCGCTTCTGATGATCGGCGGGGCGTATTTGTGTTTCGAGGGGGCCGAGAAGGTCTGGCATCTCATCGTGCCGCACAAGGACAAGGGGCCGCAGCAGGCCAAGACCCTGGATGCGGCGCATCTGGAAGAGCAGCGGGTAAAAGGCGCGATCAAGACCGATTTCATCCTGTCCGCCGAGATCATGACCATTTCGCTGTCACAGATCGACATCGGCAGTTTCTGGATCCAGGCCCTCGCGCTGGCGGCGGTGGCGATCGGGATCACGGCACTGGTCTATGGTGCTGTGGCGCTGCTGGTGAAAGCCGACGACCTGGGAATTTTCCTGAGCGCGAAAGGCCGACTCGCCGCGACCCGTGCCTTGGGGCGCGGCATCGTCAAATCCATGCCTGCCGTGATGGCGGGGATCGCCACCATCGGCACCGTGGCGATGCTCTGGGTCGGGGGCAGCATCCTCGTGCACGGGCTGCACGATCTGGGCTGGCATCTGCCCTATGAGCAAATCAACCAGGCCGCCAAGCTTGTGGCAGAGGCGGTTGGTTCTGCCCCAGGCTTCGTGACATGGGTGGTGACGGCAGGACTGGACGGCATCATCGGGCTGGCCAGCGGCCTCGCGTTGATCCCCGTTGTCACGCGCGCCCTGGTTCCTGTCTCGGGGTGGCTGTTTCCGGAGAAGGCCTGATTTGACACTGCAAATGATCACGCATTGCGCGAGACGTCTCTGAGCGCCTTTGGGCCTTCACTGAAGCGTCGCATCGAACGTGATCACGCGACGCTTGCCCTCGCCTGCGACATCCGTCGCGATCTTCGCGTTCAGAATGTCACGACCCGAGAATTCGATCGCAGTCTCGTCCAACTCGGCTTGCTGCGCGCGGATGGTGTAGCCGTTTTCCTCTAGCGCCACGGACCAATCGCCGAACAGAGCCTCCACGTCCTGCGCCGTGCTGAACGAAAACATCCGGATACTGGAGCCAATCGCCCTGTCCATCATGACCTCAGCGTCATCAGGCAACACAAGCACGTCCGGCACCCAACCCTGCGGCATGTCCTCCGCATAGACGATCACGGTCGCAAAGAGCGAAAGGACAAGAGCGAGCAGCATTTCCTTGATGTGCCCGCATACGCGGCGCAACAACGGGCGATCATAACGGGCGAGCGGAGAGAATGGGACGCAGATCGCGCCCGATTGGGGAGATAAAATGCACATACCGCCAGAATATCGCCGCCCCGAGGATGTTCAACATCGTTTCGAGGCCCGACAAAGACAACGGCGGTTTTTTGCAAGCCGCAGCACAGGTCAGTGGGCGGTGCTGCATTTGGCACAGGTCCAATCCCCTCAGGGCCGCGTGGTCAGCCTTTGACGGTATGTGGCGAGGGCCTCCTGATCTTTCGGAATGGCGTGCCCGAGGGCCTGTGCCAGATCGAAGAACCCCTTGCCCGGCAAGCCGGAATGCCGGTTGACCACCCCCGCTGCCACGAAGGGTCGGTCTGCCGCCGCGTCCTCGCGCATAGTGGCTTCGAGCGCCTGTGTCACCTTGCGCACAGAACCCGGCAGGTAAAGCCCGAGCGCCCGAGCCAAGGCGCTGTATGTTATCGGTCTGACGTCGGTATCAAGGCTGTTCAAATGCGCGCGCACCCGGTCTGTGAGGGTCGCGGTCTTGGCTTCGATCCGGGCCTCGCGGCGCGGCGGCGGCACCTCGAAAATGCGGCCATTGTCATGCAGGTCCGCCGCCCAGGACCGGGTCGGCGCGAATACGCTGACGCGCGTGATCGGGCCACTCTGACCGGTGCGGGTCTCGACATGGCGCTCGATATCGCCATTGGCGAGGCCTGCCGAAAGCGTTTCCGGGGTAAGCCCGAGACGCCTTGCCAGAAACTCCGGGTCGATCCGCAGCTCGCCCTCGCTGTGATCCACGACCGAGGCGGGCACCGGGCGGGTCAGCTTTGGCGACGGGCCATCATCGCCGGTGTAATACGGGTTCACCCCGGCGTCGTGATCGGTCACGTCGATAATCTCGGTGATCTCCGGCAGCGCCGCCCGCAGCATCGTCTCGATCCCCTCGCGCAGGGTCTGGGACGAGGCCGCACAGCCCTGGCACCCCCCGGCAAAGCGCAGATGGACGCGGGCCTTTTCCACCCGGTCAACGCTCACACTGCCGCCATGCGCCGCAATCGCCGGATTGGCCTGCCGGTCGAGCAGGTCCTGCACCTGATCTAGGAGGCGCGCATCGTCATCCCGGGGCGGCTGCGCCGTGCCAAGCGGATGATCGCAGGTATCAAGTACCCTGCGTATCGCCTCCGCGATGCGCGGCTTGAGGTGCGTCCACTCTGCCCCTTCGGCACGCCGGACATGGATCGAGGCCCCGCCGACCTGCACTTGCTCCACCCCGTCGATGGCGAAAAGGGCGGTGGCCAAGGGGGCGTTCTCGGCCTCGGCAGCCGTGAAGCTCACACTTGATCCGGGCTGAACATCGCTGTCGAGCAGGAACCGCATGGTCATCGGGTCACGATCAGAGGCCTGCACGCGAATCCGGCGCTTGGGGGGCGTAAGGTCAGACATCCTCGAGATCGCTTGCCTCCATCGCGCGCAGCGCCTTGAAGGTGTAAATCCCCGAACTGTGGCCATCGCTGAACGCGACGCCGATCCCGTAATTGCCGACATTCCAGATCCGAGTGGGTGCCACGTCGAGCGGCACGGCCGCGGGATCGAGCAGTCGCGCGCCCGACATCTCGTCGCGGCAGGCCGCACACTGGCAGGCCAGTCGCATGTCGCGCGGGTTCAGCGCCATCTCGGCCCCGTCTTCCCAGGTAATCCGCAGGGTGGCGTCGTCATAGCGCATCGCGACGGGCAGTTCCGGGTTTCCATCCGGGTCGACGGCCCCGGGGGCGGGCTGTCCCGTGCCCTTGGCCACCTGCCAGTCGAACGGCGTCTGAAGCCCACGTCTGCCACCCTCCACCCGGCCTGCCAAGGCCGAGGCAACATCACGATACGCCTGCGCGGCCTTGCCCTGGGGTGCGCTCAGGATCGCGGGCCGCCCGGTATCGCCGCTCTCCACCACCTCGGGGTCCAGCGGAACACTGCCGAGGAAGGGCACGTCGAGCGCCTGCGCGATCCGCGCACCACCGCCCTGCCGGAAAATATCAGTGACCGTGCCGCAGCACGGGCAGGTAAACCCGCTCATGTTCTCGACAACGCCGATGATCGGCACGCTGACCTGTTCCATCATCCGCAACCCGCGCCGCACGATCCGCAGGCTGACATCCTGCGGCGTGGTCACAACCACCGCACCGTTCAGCGGAAAGGCCTGCGCCAAAGTGAGCTGGATATCGCCCGTCCCTGGCGGCAGGTCGAGCAGCAAGAGGTCGATGCCCTCCCAATCGACCTGCGTGATGAACATCTGCAGATACTTGGTCACCATCGGCCCGCGCAGCACGGCGGGCTTGTCGTCGCTCGTGAGCATGGCCATTGAGATCACCTTGATACCATGCCCCTCCGCCGGGATCACTTTTTTGGCGGGCGACATGGCGGGGGGGCCGCTGTCGGACAGCCCGAGCATGCCGGGAATGGAGGGGCCGTAGAGATCAGCATCGACGATCCCGACACGCAGCCCGCTTTCGCGAAGGGCGAGCGCAAGGTTGACCGTCACGGTCGATTTGCCAACACCGCCCTTGCCGCTGCTGACCGCGATCATCGCGGGCAGGCCGCTGCGCGGGTCCGCATCCTGCTGCTGCGTCTGGCTCATGGCTTGGATCCTGTAGGTTCGGTTTTCGTGGAAGTTGTCGAGAAATTCGCGCATAGCTGGCCGATCTCGAACGGGGCGAGGTCGCTTGCCACGCAGGCGCAATAGGCGGCCCCGTCACGATCCTCGAAATAGCGGCAGTCGCCACAGGTACCAAAGCCGCGATCCCCCCGGTGCCGCGCAAGGTTCGAGGCGATATCCGGCAGGGCGCGCGCGAGGGTGGCGTGATCGGCATCGCTCAGCCCGGCAAGTGCCGAGACAAGGTGGCGCAGCGGATCGCGCGCAAGGATGTCGCGGCCCTGCCCCGTCACCTCGAAACGCACGCTGCGCTTGTCCGTGTCCGAAGCATGCCGTTCCAGAAACCCGCCCTGCACCAATGACTTGATCACCTGCGAGGCCGTGCCGCGCGTCGTCGCCTGAAAGCTGGCAAAGGCCGACGGCGTGCGCGACGCCCGATTGGCGCGCGCAAAAAATCGCAGCGCCGTCCATTGCGCGGCGGTCAGCATATCCTCGCGCCCCTCGGCGCGCGCAGACCGCCCGACATGCACGAGCATTTCGGCCAACTGCTCAAGGTGTTCGATGTGGGGGATACGGGCTGACATGGTAATTTGATAGCGATTCAAAACCAGTTTGACAAGGGCCGCCTGTTCTATATGATTTCGATTCAAAACTAAATCTCACCGTAGACCGAGCCCATGAACAAACCCTTCATCCCGAGCGATCCCAAACACCATCGCAACCGGCCAAGGCCGGGCTTTCTAAGTGCCGATGACGAACAGCGCCTCGCCCGGGCGTGGCAGGACAACCGCGATGTCGACGCGCGCAACCGGTTGGTGCGCGCCTTTGCACCGCTTGCCATGGCCACGGCCAAACGTCACTCGAGGGACAAGAAACTGGATGACCCGGACCTGATCCAACATGCCCATATCGGCCTCATCAAGGCCGCGAACGGCTTTGATCCGGACAAGGGGTTTCGCTTCTCGACCTATGCAGCCTGGTGGATCAGGGCCGAATTGCAGGAGTATCGCCTGCGCACCTGGTCGATGGTACAACGCACACGCACGGCAAAATCCCGCAAGGTGTTCTTCAATCTGCATCGCCTTGAGGATGACGTGAATGCGCCTCAAGGCGAGACCCGCGATGAAAAGAATCGCCGCGTCGCCACGGCCCTTGGTCTTGAACCATCCGAACTCGACGCCTTCAGAACCGAGTTCGCCGGGAATGACAGTTCGCTCAACCGGCCCGCCTCGTCAGAGGATGGCGATGACATCATCAATTTGCTGCAAGACCCAGATTGCGACGTCGAACAGCAGGTCTCCGACCGGCTGGACCGCAAAAAATTCTGGCAAGAGGCAAAGACCCATTTCGGCAAGCTGCCCGACCGCGAACGCGTGATCGTCGTCTCCACGGTTTTGAAGGATCCGCCGATGACGCTCGAAGAACTCGGCACGGTCTACGGCATATCGCGCGAGCGGGTGCGCCAGTTGCGCGAGCGTGGCCTCGAACGTCTGCGCGGTTCCATGGGCGACAGTCTGGACCATCACCGCCCTGCCCTCGCGCCTCGGTAAGGCAGGAGACTGCGCGTTCGACTTATGCGTTTGCAAACCGACACCGGACAGATTACGCGTCAGGCGCATGCGCTGACGCGGGCGCACGATCGCCCCGCCCTTATACGGTCATCTTCGGTCCGCGCAGTCGCCAGACACTGAAAGGGGATTCACATCACCGCCAAGTTCAAAAAATCGCCGGATTTTCCAAGTGCGCGACCCAGAACAGAGACGCCGATGGAAAAGACCAACCGCGCCGTCAAGTTGATCGCCGAAGAGGAAAACACCCAACGGCAGGAAAAAATGGCCCGTCTTCGCAAGGCCCGTCACGAAAGCGAGAAGAGCGCGGCGACACCGGCGGATGACACACAAAAGAAGACCTGAGTCAGAAAGCGGCTTCAACGGCGCGGGGTCAGGCACTGCCACGCGTCGTATTGCGACAGGAACACCTGACCACCCATTTCGTCCAGAAAATGACTGCGCTTCAGGCGGTCCATCACCGGCCCCTTGACCTCGCTCAGGTGCAGGGTGATGCCCGCCGCCTCGAGCCGTTCATTGATCGCCTCAAGGCTTTCGAGCGCCGAAAAGTCGATCTCGTTCACCGCCGAGCACATCAGAACAACGTGCCGCAACGCGCAATCCTCGGCGATCCTGTCCTGAATGAGGTCCTCCAGAAACCGCGCATTGGCGAAATAGAGGCTCTGATCCACCCGCAGCGTCAGCAGCGCGGGATCGGTCTCGACCTCGTGGCGCAGAATGTTGCGGAAATGCTGCGTGCCGGGCACCAGCCCCACCTCGGCCACATGCGGGCGCGACGTCTTGTAAAGATGCAGCGCCAGCGACAGGATCACACCAGCGGACACGCCCGCCTCCACCCCCATACCGAGGGTGAGCAGGATGGTGGCCAGAACGGCGGTGAAATCGGCCTTGGAATAACCCCAGGATTTGCGCAGGATCGAGAAATCCACAAGGCTGAGGACGGCCACTATGATCGTCGCTGCCAGCACCGCCTTGGGCAGAAAGAAAATGAGCGGCGTCAGCGCCAGTGCGGCGATGGCCAAACCCACGGCGGTGAACGCCCCGGCGGCGGGCGTCTCGGCGCCCGAGTCGAAATTCACCACCGAACGCGAAAAGCCCCCGGTGACCGGATAGCCACCGGTAAAGGCCGCGCCAAGGTTGGCCGCGCCCAGGCCGATCAGTTCCTGATCGGGGTCGATCCGCTGGCGTTTCTTGGCGGCCAACGTCTGCGCCACTGACACCGATTCGACAAACCCGATGATCGAGATGAGCACCGCAGGCAAAAGCAGCGTAGACAAAAGATCAGGTGAAAGATCGGGCAATGTCAGTGGCGGCAGGCCCTGCGGCACCGTCCCCACGATGGCCACCCCACGCGCATCCAGCCCAAAGAGCCAGACGGCAAGGGTCGAGACCGCAACGGCCGCCACAGGCCCGGTCTTGGCCAGAATGTCAGCCATGCGCGGCGCGAGGCCCGCACGG
The DNA here is from genome assembly GCF_900109855.1 of Roseovarius tolerans. Taxonomy (GTDB): domain Bacteria; phylum Pseudomonadota; class Alphaproteobacteria; order Rhodobacterales; family Rhodobacteraceae; genus Roseovarius; species Roseovarius tolerans. The sequence continues at coordinate 12,237 of NZ_FOBO01000015.1, forward strand.
AGCAAGAGCGGCTTGAGCCCCTTGCGCACCCAGAACAGGAACGCGGTTGCCAGCACGCCGACCATCAGGGTCGGCCAGTTCACTGCACCGAGATGCGCGACAAGCGTGCGCAGCATCTCGATCAGCGTATGTCCGCCCGCAGGCACGCCGAGGATATGCTTGAGCTGACTCGTGGCGATCAGGATGCCTGACGCGGTGATGAAGCCCGCGATCACCGGATGGCTGAGGAAATTAGCGACAAAGCCCAGCCTTAGCAGCCCCATGCCCAACAGCATCGCCCCCGACAGAAGCGCCAGCGTCAGTGCCGCTGCGGCGTAGCCCATGCTGCCCGCCTCAGCGACCTGCCCGATGGCCGCTGCCGTCATCAGCGACACCACCGCCACCGGCCCCACCGCCAGTGCGCGGCTGGTGCCGAACAGCGAATAAAGAATGATCGGCACGATCGAGGCATAGATCCCCGCCTGCGTGGGCAGCCCCGCCAAGAGCGCATAGGCCAATGATTGCGGGATCAGCATGATCGTCACGATCACCGCCGCCACTAGATCATTGGTCAGCGTGGCGCGACTATAGCTGCGCCCCCAGTCGAGCGGTGGGAAATAACGGGCAATGCGGGTCATTCGTGGTGGTCTTTCAGAAAAGAGGCATCAGGCGGGGAGAGGGGGCCGCAGCCTCATCCCCCGGCGCTGATCTTCTCGGGCCGCGCCAGCCATTCGCGTCCGCGCAGCATCGCCTTCCAATAGATTGGCGGCAGCATCTTTTCCTTGAGCAGCCAGGCCAGACGGCTGGGTTTGGTGCCGTCGATGATAAACTTCGGGAAGCTGGGCTTCATCACCCCGCCATATCCGAACTCGGCCAGCACAATCTTGCCGCGCTCCACCGTCAGCGGGCACGATCCATAGCCATCATACTGCGCCACCGGTTCGCGACCACGGATGTCGGCGACGATATTCTCGGCCACCACCGGGGCCTGAATCCGCGCCGCCGCCGCCGTCTTGGCATTGGGCGCATTCATCACGTCACCCAATGACCAGATGTTGTCATGGGTCTTGTGGCGCAGCGTCGCCTGATCCACGTCGATCCATCCGGCGGCATCGGCCAAGGGCGAGACCCGGATGAAATCCGGCGCGCATTGCGGCGGGCAGACATGGAGCATGTCGAACTCCATCGTCACGCGTTCGGGAGCACTGTCAGGCTTTGCCACCTCAAAGGTCGCCTGCTTCGCCGGGCCATCCACCGCCACGAGATTGTGAAAGAAATCCAGACGTGCGCCGTATTTGTCCATGTAGGATTGCAGCGCGGGCACGTAATCCTTGACCCCGAACAGGACGCCACCCGCGTTGCAAAACCCGATCTCGATATCCCTCAGACGGCCCGTGCGAAACCAGTGATCCGCCGAGAGATAGAGCGCCTTTTGCGGCGCACCCGCGCATTTGATCGGCATCGGCGGTTGGGTGAAAAGCGCGCGGCCCTGCTTCAGCCCCTGCACCAGTTCCCATGTGTAAGAGGCCAGATCGTAACGATAATTCGAGGTGACGCCATTGCGCCCGAGGGTCTCCTCCAGACCTTCGACCCTTGCCCAATCGAGCTTGAGCCCCGGGCAGATCACGAGGCGGTCGTATTTCACCACCCGACAGCCATCAAGGATCACGGCGTTGTCCTTGGGCTCGAACGCGGCCACGGCGGATTTGATCCAATGCACCCCGCGCGGGATGAGGCTGCCCATGGTTTTTGCGGTCTCGGCAGGCTCGAAGATGCCGCCACCGACCATGGTCCAGCCGGGTTGATAGTAATGAATTTCCGCAGGGTCGATCAGGGCGATCTCCAGCCCCGGCTTGCGCGCCTTGAGGCTGGCCGCCACCGCGATGCCGCCCGCGCCGCCGCCGACGATCACTACATCGAATTTCGCATCGCCGGTATCGGTAGGCGTCTTGCCGCCATTCACGATCCGCCGCGCAACCCCGGCCATGTCGTACCCGGCGGCCTTGGTCGCGGCGAGAATTTCGGGCACCGGTCGGCTCTTGGCCTGGCTCAATGACCAGAGTGTGGCCGAGCGCGTACCGGTGCGGCAGTAGGCCAGCACCGGACCGGGCAGTTGCATCAGCGCCTGCCCGAACGCGTCGGCATCACCGTCCTGCACAATGCCCGATGTGACGGGCAGATAGCGCGCCTCCAGCCCCGCCGCCTTCGTCGCCGCCTCGATCTCGTCGAAGGTCGGCTGATCCGCCCCCTCCCCATCGGGACGGTTGCAGATAATCGCACGATAGCCCGCCTCGCGGATCGCCGCCACATCCCCGGCGCTGATCTGGGGGCTGACCGACAGCGCGTCGGTCACCTTGTTGAATTGCATTGCGTTTCCTCCCGTTCGGGGTCCTGCGCCCTGACCTCAGAGTGCGTTGACCGGCACCTTCAGCATCGGGTTGCCGTCGCGGTCCGTCGGCACCTCGCCCGCGCGCATGTTCACCTGAAGCGAGGGCAGGATCAGGCGCGGCATGTCGAGTGTCGCGTCCCGCTCGGTGCGGAACTTGACGAACTGTTCCTTTGTCTTGCCGCCACCAACGTGGATGTTATGCGCCTTTTCTTCGGCCACCGTGGTTTCCCACCGGATGTCCCGGCCATTCGGGCCGTAATCGTGACACATGAAGAGGCGCATGGCGTCGGGCAGCGCCAGCACCTTTTGAATGCTGTCATAGAGCGTCGCCGCATCGCCGCCCGGAAAATCCGCCCGCGCCGATCCGCCATCGGGCATGAACAGCGTATCGCCCACGAAGGCCGCGTTCCCCATCACATGGGTCATGCAGGCAGGGGTATGGCCGGGGGTGTGCATCGCGAAACAGGTCATGCCACCGACGGTGTAGGTATCGCCATCCTTGAACAGCCGGTCGAACTGCGACCCGTCGCGCTGAAACTCGGTACCCTCGTTGAATATCTTGCCGAAGACATCCTGCACGATCAGGATATTCTCTCCGATCCCGATCTTGCCGCCGAGTTTGTCCTGAATATAGGGCGCGGCACTCAGGTGATCGGCATGGACATGGGTCTCGATGATCCATTCGAGGCTCAATCCGCGCTTTTGGACCGTCGCGATCATCGCGTCAGCATGCTCGTACGTGATACGGCCCGCAGCATAGTCGATATCCATCACCGAATCGACGATCGCGCAGGCGTCCGAGGCCGGATCCTTGACGATGTAGCTGATCGTGTTCGTGGCCGCGTCAAAGAACGCCTCGACCTCTGGTTTCACGTCCATGTTCACAGGATAATCGGCCATGGTTTGCTCCTCGGTAGACAGGTTGCAGCGTCCCTAGCACGTCCGCGCATGACGGTCGGTGACTCCGTCACAAACATTCGAGAAACAGAATGTGTAAAACGCACAAGAAACCGCGCGCCATCAGAGGTGCTGATGATTTGCGTCAAGGTCGCGCTGTGGCAGTCGTCTATGCTGCCTTTAGGTGACGGCACCGGACCCCGCGTCGGTGGACCGGGTCGCACGCCCTGTCGGAAAGGAGGCCAATTTGGCCCCGGCTGATGAACAGTCCACGACCAAGGACGGCGTGGAGTTGTCTGCGCCGCAGCAGACGCACGGGCAGCTTGTCCCGTCATCGCGACGCGAACGTCCTAAAGCATCGCGCCGCTGGCGGTTCTGGGTCCTGCTCGCTGCTCTTGGGCTGACCTTGACGGCGCTGGTCCTGGCCCAGAGTTGGATGAACCGCCCGCCGGTCGTGCCGGTCGAGACTGTCGCGCCTGCTCCGATCACCCGTGTCCTTGCCATCAACGGGCGGATCGCGGCGGATAACTCAGTCGGGGTGACGCCGACCGTGACCGGCACACTCACCGCGCTGCCGGTGGCCGAGGGCGATGCGGTCGAGGCGGGTGATATTCTCGCTCAGGTCGACCCGAACGCGCAGCGCAAGCTGTTGCGTCAGGCGCAGGCCCGTCTGGACGCGGCCCGGGATGCGCAGGCCGAGGCGCTCGCCGAATTCGACCGCGCCGCTGCCCTCGACACGACCGTGGCGCGTTCCGTGCGCGATACCTACGCCCATAAGCTGGAAGCCGCCACGCAAGAGGTCGCCCGCCTCAGCGCCGCACTCGATCAGGCACGCATCGCGCTGGAAAATCATACCATCCGCGCCCCCGTCTCGGGTCACGTGGTGAGCCTCGATGTCGAACAGGGGCAACTCGTCAGCCCCTCCACCCCGCTGATGACCCTTGCCGATCTCGGCACCCTGCTGGTCGAGGCCGATGTGGATGAGGCCTATGCCACCCAGATTGCCACCGACCAGCCCGCCGTGCTGCAACTCGCCGGAGAAACGCAGACCCGCTCCGGGCGCGTCAGCTATGTCTCGCGACGGGTGGACATCGCCACCGGCGGGCTGGCGGTGGAACTGTCCTTTGACATGCCGGTCGTGGCCCCCGTGGGTCTGACCGTGGCGACCAACATCATCGTCGAAACGCGCGCAGCGGCCCTGACCGTGCCGCGCACTGCGCTGACAGAGGTGGAGGGCGAGACCGGCGTGTTCCTCCTGCGCGAGGGTCGCACCATGTTTCGGCCTGTCTCGGTCGTGGACTGGCCCGCCGCCCGGCTCATCGTGACCGAGGGTCTTGCCGAGGGCGAGCGCCTTGTGACCGAGGCCAGCGGCATCACTGCCGGTCAGGCCGTGACGATGGATCAGCCCTGATGCTCTATCCACTCAAGATCGCGGCGCGTTACCTGACCGCCAACATGGCGCAGACCGCGCTTCTGGTGGTGGGCGTCGCGGTCGGGGTTTTCATCTTCATCTTCATGTCGGCGTTGATTGGCGGGCTTGCGCAGTTCATCCTGTCCCGCACGGTGGGCGATATCGCGCATATCACCATCGAGGCCGAGCCCGACGATCCCGCGATCCTGATCGCGCCGCAAGGGCATGTGCTGCTGGTCACGCAGCGCGGCCGCACACGCACCGCCTCACTGGCCGAGGCCGCCACCTGGCTGCCGCTGATCGAAGACGTGCCGGGGGTCAAGGCGGTCTCGCCGCAGATCACCGGGGCGGGGTTTCTCACGCGCGGCGCGCAGGTGGCGCAGGTCAGCGTGACCGGGATCGAGCCGGGTCGCGAGGCCGCGATCCTCGATCTGCCCGGCTACATGCTCGAGGGGCGGGCGCGCTTGGGCTCGGGCCTGATCGTCCTTGGCCGGGAACTGGCCGAGGATCTTGACCTGTCGCTCAATCAACCGCTGCGCCTGCAAAGCTCCGAAGGTGTCACCGCCCTGCTGACCCTCTCGGGCATCTTCGAGACCGGCAACGGCGCGATCGACGGGGCGCGCGCGTTTGTCAGCCTCTCGAGCGCCCGCACCCTCTTTGCCATGCCGCAGGGTGCCAGCCGGATCGAGATCAAGCTCTCCGATCTCAACGCCGCTGGTGCCACGGCGGCGCACATCCGCAGCCTGACCGGGCTGGACGCCGTGCCCTGGACCGATGGTGCCGAACAGCTGATGGAGGCGCTAGATGCGCAGGCGCAGACCGGCTATTTCCTCAAGACCTTCGCGCTCATCACCATCGTGATCGGCGTCGCGTCGGCGCTTTTGCTCTCGACCTATCGCCGCCGCCCTGAAATCGGCATCATGCGCGCCATGGGTGCGGGGCGCGGCTTTGTCGTCTTCGTCTTCGTGGCGCAAGGCGCGCTCGTTGGGTTGATGGGGGGCGTCATGGGGGCGGCCTTGGGGTATCTCGCGCTACTGCCCTTCCCCCCGCGCGAGGCGTTCGAGCCGGGCACCCTGCCGATGGACATCACCCAAGGCTCCTACGGCCTGGCCATCACTCTAACGGTGATCGGCGCGATCCTCGCATCAATCCTGCCTGCGCGCTCGGCGGCGCGGGTCGATCCGGTCACGGCGATCGGCCAATGAGCGCGCTCCTGGATGTCCGCGATCTGGTCAAGACGTTTGGTGTCCGCGAGGCCGAAACCCGCGTGCTGCGCGGCCTTACACTGCATCTGGAGCGCGGCGAGATGGCGGCGCTTCTGGGGCCATCGGGCTCGGGCAAGAGCACGCTTCTGACGATCTTGGGCACCTTGATGAAACCCACATCAGGCCAGTACCGGATGCTCGAGCGGGATCTCATTGCCGCCGACGACGGCGCGCTGACCGAGTTTCGCAATGCCCATATCGGCTTTGTCTTTCAGTTCCACAACCTGCTGCCCGATTTCACCGCGCTGGAAAACGTGATCTTCCCCACAGCCGTACGCGAGGGCCGCGAGTCAGCGGGGGCCCGCGCGCGGGGGCGCGCCCTTCTCACCCGCATGGGGCTGGCAGACCGGATCGACTTTCCCGCCACCAAGCTGTCTGGCGGCCAGAAACAACGCGTCGCCGTGGCGCGCGCCCTGATGAACTGCCCCGAACTGGTCCTGGCGGACGAACCGACAGGCAATCTCGATCGCGTCTCGGCGATGCAGGTGATGGACCTCATCGCACAGATCAACCGCGAGGAGGGCACCACATTCCTGATCTCGACCCATGACGAGAAGATCGCCGCACTGTGCCAGCGGCAGATCGTGGTGGGCGACGGGGTGGTGACGGGCTAGGTCTTTCACCTGTAGCCAACACGGAGGTTCTTCATGACATACCGCATCCCTTCAAATCTCGATCCCAACCGCCGGAACGTGCTGAAAGGGGCCGTCGCGTCCGGTCTTGCCGCAGGGCTGTTAGGTGTCGCGTCCGGCCCGGCCCGCGCGGCACCGTCGCGGGGCGGCACGTTCCGCGTCGGCGTGCATGACGGCAGCAGCACCGACAGCTGGGATCCCGCCACCACGGCGAGCATACTGATGATCCACTCCAGCCATGTCGCCCGCGCCTATCTGACCGAGATCACCAACGAGAACACGCTTGGACCCGACCTCGCCACCGATTGGCAGGCCCTGGGCAAGGACGGCAGCGAATGGCGCTTCGAGCTGTCGCGCAACGCCACTTTCCACGACGGGCGCGCAGTCACGGCAAAGGACGTGATCGCCTCGATGAACCACCACCGCGGGCCGGACACCACCTCGGCCGTGGCACCGCTTCTGTCGGACGTCACCGATATCCGCGCTGATGGCGAACACGCGGTGATCTTCACCCTTTCGACCGGCAATGCCGACCTGCCCTATCTGTTGTCGGATTACCATCTGGTGATCCAGCCAGCGAAAGAGGATGGCAGCATCGACTGGGCCAACGGTATCGGCTGCGGCCCCTACAAGGTGACCGAGTTCAAGCCGGGCATCCGTGCCGCGTTCGAGCGGCATGACGGCTGGCACCGCGCGGGCAGCGGGGCATGGTTCGACGCGATCGAGATGACGGTGCTCAACGATCCTAACGCCCGGCAGGCGGCGATCGTCACCGGTGATGTCGACGCGGTGACCGATATCGACCTCAAGACCGCTGGGATGCTGGCGCGCGCACCCGGTGTCATCCTCGACGATGTGCCCTCGGGCACGCATATCACCATGCCGATGTTCTGCGACGTCGCGCCGTTCGACGATGTCAACGTGCGCCTCGCGCTCAAGCATGCGATGAACCGACAGGAAATCGTCGACAAGATCCTGTTCGGGCGCGGGACGATCGGCAACGATCATCCGATTGGTCCGACGATCCCGTATCATGCCGACCTGCCGCAGCGCGAGCAGGACCTCGACCGCGCGCGCTATCATCTCAAGAAGGCCGGGCACGACCGGCTCTCGGTGCAGATCTCGGTCAATGACACGCTGCTGTCAGGGGCCACGAACATGTGTTCCCTCTTCGCCGAGCAGGCACGGCCCGCCGGTCTCGACATCAATGTGAATCAGGAGCCCGCCGATGGGTATTGGTCGAATGTGTGGCTAAAAAAGCCGTTCTGCGTCGCATCCTGGGCCGCGCGCCCGACACCGGACGTGATGTTCTCGCTGGCTTACAAGGCCGGGGTCGAGTGGAACGAGAGCCATTGGGAGAACGAGCGTTTCAACGAATTGCTCCTCCGGGCCAAATCCGAGATCAACCAGGACCTGCGCGCCGAGATGTATGCCGAAATGCAGTCGCTCTGCCGCGATGACGGCGGCACAATCGTGCCGTTCTTCCGCAACCGCACCTCGGCGCGGCGCGACAATGTCATGCACACCGAAAGCATCGCCTCAGTCTGGGAACTCGACGGCGCGCGGGGCTATCACCGCTGGTGGTTCGCCTGATCCCGAGTGCGCGCGGAGCGGGGCGTCGTCTCGGTACGATGGCCCGCCCCAGGTGTCGCGCGGCGTCACGCTATGCCGCTACAAGAACCGGGCCAGCACCAGCCCTGCCAACCCGATATGCGCCATAGTGATCGCGACCGACAGCCCGTGCAGCCAATGGAAGCGGGCCGTCGCACCGGCATCCGTGGCTCGGTTGATCGCGGACATGAGTATCTGCCGGGTCGGCAGGGTTGTCAGGGCGACCAGCACCAGCAGCCCCGCCCCCACCGGGTCGAAAGGCCATGTCAGCGCGGCGGCCAACCCCGCGCAGCCAATCACGAATAGATAGAAATGCGGAAACGCCCGGCGGATCGTCGGCCCCGCCATATCCGCCGGCAGGGCGCTGAAGAGGAAGGCGGCAAATCCGAAGGAATAGAGCACCATGCCACCGAAGAGCAGCGAGGTGACAAGAAGAGCAGCAGTCAGCATCCGGGCCTCCGGGGTTTGCGGGCAAAGCCCATGTAAAGGATGGTGGTGAGTGGCAGGCGGCCGAAGGTCAGGTCGCCGCGCCGGTTGATTCCGCGTGGCCCCAGCCCGGTAAACGGCCCCGCCACGAGCCCGGCATCGGTGAGCGCGCGGCGCAACTCGCGCGGCTTGATGTAGAGCGCCGGGTCATGCGTGCCTCGCGGCAGCAGGCGTAGGATATCCTCGGCCACCGTGATCGTCGCGAGCCGCGCCAGCGGGTTGCGGTTGATGGTGTCAAACAGGAACAAACCCCCGGGGCGCAGCACGCGCGTGACCTCGGCCAGAACACGGGTCAGATCGCTGAGATGCTCCAGTACATCGACACAGACAACCGCGTCGAAACCCGCATCTTCATAGGGCAACGCCTCGCCCACGCCCACGTCATAGGCGATGGCGCGTCCCGCCTGTTTCGCATGCGCCTGTGCAGCGGCAATTGCGCCTTCGGCCGGGTCGATCCCCGTCACCTGCGCGCCGCGATCATCAAGCGCCTCGGCCATGAAGCCCCCGGCGCAACCCAGATCAAGCACCGCCTTGTCCTGCCACTCGATCTGCCGATCCATCCACGACAACCGACCGGGCACGAGATTCTTGAGCGTCCGCACCCAGCGGATCTCGTCCGACCACCAGTGATCGGCCACCGTATCATAGATCGTCAGGTCATTGCGCATCGTCTCGCCTCCGGCATGGGGTCACGTAGGGCACGCGGGCGCGGTAGCGATCAAAGCGCGCACCGTAGCGCGCGGCAAAACGGCGCTCCTTATGGCGCGGGGCAATCAGGCAATAGGCGGTCAGGCTCAGCGCCAGCGCCAGTTGATCCGGCGTCCAGACCGGCACCGTCCAGAGCGTCAGCGCAAAGCCCACATAGATCGGCTGCCGGATGAGGCGAAACAGGCCGCGCTCCGGCATGTCGGGGAAACGCGGCTTGCGGCGCGCCAGAAGCGACATCCAGCCAAGCGCGCCCGACTGCACCTCGGCCCCGGCATCGAAACTGGCCTTGATCAAGATGAGCCACGCGCCGGTGTAGGCCGCGCAGATCGCCCAAAAGGCCGCACCCTCGGCTCGCCACCAGATGATGCCCGACGGCGTCCAGAGCGCGAACAGCGCAAATAGTTGCAGCGATGCGATCAGGGCATAGGTCGTGGTGGTCAGGGTCGCCCCGTGCGGTCCGGGCACCAGGCGTGCCAGAAATCGCCCACCCGGCCCGGTCAAGAGCACCGAATGCACCAGCGGAAACTGCACGATCAGCGCAGCGTTGACGAGCGCGGCCCAAGGCCACGGCACACGGCCCAGGCTCTCGCTCAGACCAAAGAACATTGCCGTGATCATCGCCAGCACCGCCAAAGCAAAGACCGCGTGGCACAACACCCCCAAACCGAGCGCCAAAGCGATTCGCCCGCCCCCCGGCGGCGGTTGCAGGGCTGCACGAATCAACCGCAGCAGCCCGGCCACGCGGGGATCGGCCATGATGGTGTTCCCATTGCCTGTCTTGTCTCGTGATGTCACTGGTCGCATCCTGCTGGATTTTTCGGAGTGTTCAGCTAAGCCGACACCGGCCCGATTCAACGGGCGATGCGTCGCAGGCCGGGGCGCGCGATAAGGCCCCTTTCCGCCTTCCCATCCGTGGCTTACGGTTTATCTGGCTTCCCGAAGGAGACGCCATGCTGCTGCACCTCGATACCGTCACCAAAAGTTATCCGGACACCGAAACCCCGGTGCTGCACGGGGTCTCACTGGATCTCGACGTCGGCGGGAAGCTGGCGCTCACTGGCGAGTCGGGTTCGGGCAAGAGCACGCTTTTGCACCTGATCGGCGGGCTCGACACCGCCGATAGCGGGCGGGTCGAGATCGACGGCACCGATCTCACCCCGCTTGACGATTCGGGGCGCGCGGGATTGCGGCGCGGCACCGTCGGGGTGATCTTTCAGCAGTTCAACCTGATCCCGTCGCTGACGGTGGCGGCCAACATCGCCTTTCAGGCGCGGTTGGCCGGGCGGCATGATCCAGCGCGCGATGCCGAATTGGCGACGCGCCTCGGCTTGCAGAAGCATCTCCACAAATATCCCGAACAGCTGTCGGGCGGGCAACAACAGCGCGTGGCCATCGCCCGCACCCTTGCCGCCGGGCCGAAGCTTGTGCTGGCAGACGAGCCGACCGGCAATCTCGACGAGGCGAGTTCCGATGCGGTCATGAGCCTCCTGCAGGAACTGGTCGAGGAAACCGGCGCAGGCCTCATCCTCGTCACCCATTCCGAACGGCTCGCCGCCCGCCTGCCCCGGCGGTTGCATCTGCGCGCCGGGCAGCTGACATGAGCCGCGTCATCCTATCGGCGCTGCTGTCGCATTGGCGGCGCAACCCATTGCAGCTGATTACCTTGCTGGCCGGTCTGGCGCTCGCCACCGCGCTCTGGTCGGGCGTGCAGGCGATCAACGCCGAGGCGCGCGCCAGCTATGACGCAGCGGCGGCCACCTTGGGCGACGGGCAGTATGCGCAAATCACCGCGCGGGACGGTGGCGCGATCCCGCAAGAGACGTATGTCGCCCTGCGCCGCGGCGGTTGGGCCGTCTCGCCGGTGATCGAAGGGCGCATCGATGGCGTGCGCCTTATCGGGCTGGAGCCGCTGACCGCCCCCGGCGGGCTGGGGCCGGTGCGGGCGGGCGGCGAGGCTGATCTCGGTGCGTTCCTCTCAGGCAGCGGTCAGGTCTTCGCCCGTTCCGACACGCTCACCCGCCTGCCGGATCTGGCAGCTGAGCCGGTGACCGCCCCCGATGTGGCGCCGAACACTGCGCTGACCGATATCGGCGTGGCGCAGCGCCTCCTGGATCGCGAGGGGCAAATCGACCGACTGATCGTCCTGCCGGACCAGCCTCTCACACGGCGCCCGCTGTCGGACATTGCCCCCGATCTCATCCGCAGCGCCCCACAGGAGGGCGGAGACGTGGCGCGGCTCACCGACAGCTTTCATCTCAACCTCACCGCCTTCGGTCTGTTGTCCTTCGCCGTTGGCCTCTTCATCGTGCAGGGCGCGATCGGTCTTGCATTCGAGCAGCGCCGCCCGATGGTGAGGACCCTGCGCGCCCTCGGCGTGCCGCTGCGACGGCTGATCCTCCTCATGGCGGTCGAACTGGCGCTACTGGCACTGCTTGCGGGCGGGATCGGCGTGGCGCTCGGTTATCTCATCGCGGCGGCCCTCCTGCCAGATGTGGCCGCCACTCTGCGCGGCCTCTATGGCGCGGATGTAGCGGGGCAACTCAGCCTGCGCCCCGTCTGGTGGCTCTCGGGTCTGGGCATCGCCTTGGGCGGCACGGCGCTGGCCGCAAGCGGTGCGCTCTGGTCATTGGCGCGCATGCCACTTCTGAGCGGGGCACAGCCGCGGGCCCTGATGATGGCGCGGTCAGGGGTGGGTCAGGCAACGATTGCGGCATTGCTCCTTGTTCTCTCTGGAGCGCTCGCTCTCTGGGGTGACGGTCTGCTTGCGGGCTTTGCCATGCTCGGCGCGCTGTTGATCGGCGGGGCGCTTGCGTTGCCGCCGCTGTTGGGGCTGGTGCTGAGATGGGCCGAGACACCCGCGCGCAGCGCCACCGCAGAGTGGTTCTGGGCCGACACACGGCAACAGGTGCCGGGGCTGTCGCTGGCACTGATGGCGCTCTTGCTGGCGATGGCGGCGAATGTCGGCGTCTCCACCATGGTGTCGTCCTTCCGGCTGACCTTCACCGGCTTTCTCGATCAGCGTCTCGCCTCGGAGCTTTACGTTAGGGCTGCGGATGCCGCGCAGGCCGACATGATCCGTGAGGTGGCGCGCGATCACGCCGATGCATTGCTGCCGCTTTTGTCGACCGAGCGGCAGGTCGCCGGGATGCCCGCCAAGGTCTATGCCGCGCGCGATCATGCGACCTATCGCGACAATTGGCAGTTCCTGGACGCCGTTCCAAACCCTTGGGACAGGCTCGCGCGCGGCGAGGGCGTGCTGATCAACGAGCAGATGTTCCGCCGCTCCGATCTGAGCCTTGGCGATGAGGTGACCATCGCGCTTGGCACAGGCTTGCCCGTGCTGGGGATTTACGGCGATTACGGCAATCCCATCGGGCAGGTGATCGTGACCGAGCCGCTCTTTCGCGATCTCCACCCCGAGGTGACCGCCCTGCGTTTCGGCCTGCGCAGCGACCCCGGCCAGGTCGCAGCCCTGCGCGATGCGCTGAAGGAGGCCGGTATTCCGCAGGCCGCGATGACGGATCAGGCCGCACTCAAGCGCATGTCGCTCGCGGTGTTCGAGCGCACCTTCACCGTCACCACCGCGCTCAACGTGCTCACGTTGGCGGTGGCGGGCTTCGCCATCCTGATGAGCCTGCTGACCCTCGCCGCAATGCGCCTGCCGCAACTGGCCCCGGTCTGGGCGCTCGGCCTCACCCGCCGCAGTCTCGCGCGGCTCGATCTTTTGCGCGCGGTGGTGCTCGCGGCGCTCACCGCCGCGCTCGCTTTGCCTTTGGGCCTGGCGCTTGCCTGGGCGCTTCTGGCGGTGGTCAATGTAGAGGCGTTTGGCTGGCGGCTGCCGATGTATCTCTTTCCGCTCGATTACCTGCGGCTGACCGGGCTGGCGCTGCTGGCGGCGGCGTTGGCGGCAAGCTGGCCCGCATGGCGGCTGTCGCGCACCCCGCCCGCGCAGCTACTCGGAGTGTTCCGCAATGAACGTTAAGACGCTTTTTCTGCTGCTTTTTCTGCCCGCACAGACCATGGCGCAGGGCTTTGCCGGGCTGGGCACCACCGCCGACGGCTTTGCCACGCCGCAGCCGGACCGCGCGCTGGAGTTTCCCGCCGATCACGGCCCACACCCCGCCTATCGCATCGAATGGTGGTATCTGACCGCCAACATGACCGGCCCTGACGGCACTCCCTACGGGCTGCAATGGACGCTCTTTCGCTCCGCCCTCGCCCCGAGGGATGGCGAGGGTTGGGACACGCCGCAGCTTTGGATGGGCCATGCCGCCGTGACCACGCCAGAGGCGCATCACGTGGCCGAACGGCTTGCGCGCGGCGGCATCGGTCAGGCGGGGGTGGAACCCGCGCCGTTTCAGGCATGGATCGACGATTGGGCCATGCAGGGCCCGAATTTCGATACGCTCACCCTTACCGCGTCGGGCCCGGATTTTGCCTATGATGTCGATCTCGCAGCTACCGGCCCGCTGGTTCTGCATGGGCAGGACGGCTATTCGGTGAAATCGGCGGCGGGACAAGCCAGCTATTACTATTCGCAGCCCCTCTACGATCTCAACGGCACGCTGACACTGCCCGAGGGCGATGTCGCGGTCACAGGGCAGGCGTGGCTCGACCGGGAATGGTCCTCGCAACCGCTGGCCGAGGATCAGGACGGCTGGGACTGGTTCTCGCTCTCGTTCGACAGCGGTGACAAGTTGATGGGCTTCGTGCTGCGCGGGGCCAGCGATTTCACTGCTGGCACCTGGATCACCGCCCAAGGCGCGGTGACCGCCTTGCCCGATGGGGCGTTTTCCGCAACGCCGCTCTCATGGCACGAGGTCACCGGGCGAGAGGTGCCGGTCGAGTGGCAGGTGCGCCTGCCCGAACAAGGCCTGAACGCGACGGTCCGGGCGATCAACCCCGATGCCTGGATGACGACCTCGGTGCCCTATTGGGAGGGGCCGGTGACCATCAACGGCAGCCACACCGGCACCGGCTATCTGGAAATGACCGGCTACGAGGAGTGATCCGGTCACGCGGCACGATCTGCGGCGTGACCGGCTGACCCTTAGCCGCCAGGTGTGAGCTTGTGGATCGAGCCTTCTTCCATGGCGGTATAGAGACTGCCATCCGGCCCCAGAACCAGCGCGCGGAAGCGGCCCGATTGCATCGGCAGGGTCATTTCGGTGACATCGACCACGGATATCTCCTCGTCGAGCTCGATCACATCGATACGCTGTCCGATCGGCGTGCCGCCAAAGCCGATGCCCATCAGGCTGACCGCCAGGGCGCCGTCCCAGTCGCCCCATTGCTCACCCTCCAGGAACGCCGCCGCAGAGGTGCCCTGCGACCAGCCATTGTTGGTCCAGATCGGCGGCATTGCGTCGGGGTAGGTCTCGAAATCGGTCATCGGCATGAACGAGGCGCGCTCGTAGCGGTTCATGCCCTCCGACTGGTTGGGCATGTAGCCGCAATACCCATCCGGGCAGTCGCCGCGCCCGGCCATGTTGTCGCGCGGATCCCAGCCGCCATTCCCGCCATTCTGCAAAACCGTGATCTCGTCCGAATGCCAGGGTCCGTGTTCAGCCACGATCGGCGTGGACGTGGCGGGGTGAAAGGCGATGCCCTGCACGTTGCGGTGGCCATAGGTATAGGTCCGATTGTCAAAACCTTCAGGCGGCGTGTTGTCTTTATGGGCATTGCCGTCGGTATCGAGCCGCAGCACCTTGGAGCCCATCATCGTCGGGCTTTGCGGGATCTCCGGATTGTGGTTGTCGCCCGTGGTCAGCCACAGCGCCCCGTCGGGGCCAAAGCGCACGCGCCCGCCATTATGCGCGCCGGGGCCGCCGAACGGGTGATCGCTGGCCTCCACCTTGTAGGGCACGTCATCGACAATATCGGTGCGCTCTGACACGTCGGTGAAATCCTCGTTCACCACGAGGCGCATCAGGCGGTTGGTGCGCGGATCGGATTTCTCGGAGGTCGAATAGACATAGATCCGGCGGTTCTCGGAGAAACCGGGGTCGATTGCGACGCCCATCATGCCCGCTTGCCCTTCGCAGACAAGATCCCCGGCGGTCGAGGTATAGTCCTCGCTGCCCGACATGCCCAGAAGCGCATTCACGGTGCCGTCGGGCATCCGGACCGAGAGGCCGTCGCATTTCTCGGTGAAGAACATCGTGCCATCCTCGAGAAAGGCCATGTCCCACGGGCTGTCGAGCCCATCGAGCACGATCTCGTGTTGCAGGCTCGTGGTGTTCATGCCGGATTGCGCAAGCGCGGGGCTTGCGCCGATCACGGTGGCGATGGCCCCTGCGCTCAGGCTGGCCAAGGCGCGTTGGGTTGGTCGAATCATCATTGTTTCCTCCCTTGAACGGCCGTCGCTTGCGGCCGTTTTCCTGGTTCGCGGCACTCAGCATAACCCGTAATGCGTGTGTCGCAACACCCGACTGGTCATAAAAGGGGAAACCACCACATCCCCGCCCATGCTCAAAGGCGTGCCTCCCCCGGCCGCGCGCTTATACCCCCTTGCTGGTGCTGACAGCGGTTTTCAGCGCCATTGCCACGGTCCGGTGAGCCCCCGCGTGCGGGCTCGACGCGACGGTCCAGGCGATCAATCCCGATGCCTGGATGACCTCCTCGGTGCCCTATCGGGAACGGCCGGTGACCATCAGCGGGAGCCATTCCGTCGCCGGTTATCTGGAGATGACCGGCTATGACGAGTGATGCACACATGTGTCTGTGACACGGCACCGGGCCATTCCCCCTACAGCCCCGCGCCGATTTCGGCTATGACGGCACATGCCGCAATGCAGCAAGAAAGGGCGCCCCATGCCGAAGAACCAAAAGCCGATCAACCTCGCCCTTCAGGGCGGCGGCGCGCACGGTGCCTTCACCTGGGGTGTGCTCGACTATCTGCTGGAGGATGGACGCCTGCGCATCGCGGGCGTCTCGGGCACCTCGGCGGGAGCGATGAACGCCGTGGCACTGGCCGACGGCTATACCCGCGCCGGCCCCGAAGGCGCACGCGCCGCGCTTGATCACTTCTGGCGCGCCATGAGCACGAGTGCGCAACACACCCCCCTCCGACGCACGCCGATGGACCGACTGACCGGCAACTGGGGGCTGGAGAACAACCCGTTCTACCACTTCATGAACGCGCTGACGGGCGTCGCGTCGCCCTACCAACTCAACCCGATGAACATCAATCCGCTGCGCGACCTGGTCGAGGAGAGCATCGACTTCGAGATGGTGCGCAAATGCACGGCGTTCGAGCTGTTCGTTTCGGCCACCAATGTCGAGACCGGACGCGTCAAGGTTTTCCCGCGTGAGGACCTGACGGCGGATATGGTCATGGCCTCGGCCTGCCTGCCACATCTCTACCGCGCAGTCGAGATCGACGGCGTGCCCTATTGGGACGGCGGCTACATGGGCAACCCGGCGCTGTTTCCGCTCTACGGCAAGACCGGCACCGACGACATTGTCGTCGTCCAGATCAACCCCGTCGAGCGGAAGGGCGTGCCGCGCTCGGCGCAGGAGATCGAGAATCGGCTGAACGAGATCAGCTTCAACGCCAGCCTTCTCAAGGAACTGCGCGCCATCGACTTCGTCGACCGGCTGATCGCGCAGGGCAAGCTCTCGACCGATCACTATCGCCCCGTCAAGGTCCACCTGATCGAGAACGAGGACGCGCTCAAGCCGATCGGGGCATCGTCCAAGATGAACGTGGAATGGGCCTTCCTCACCCGCCTGCGCGACATCGGACGCGAGACGGCGGCGACATGGCTCGACACCTTCCATGATCGCATCGGCGTCGACAGCACCGTCGATCTGCGCGCCATGTTCCAGGGGATCGGGGCCGAGCATCAGGGCTGACACGCGGCCCCGACCGTTCAGGCGACGCTGCTGGCTTCACGATCAAAGGTATAGACGGCGACCGCCGACCGCTCCGAGTAGCGCAGTGAGAACGACATCTTCAGGCTGTCGAACACCTCGAACTTTCGCTTAACGAATTGGTTCATGTCCTCCAACGTGTCGAAACGGATGGTCACGACAACCAAGCCTTCCTTGTCCAGAAGAATGCTCAGGCTGGCGATATTCGATTCGAGGATCGCCCCGCCGATCTCTTCCGACAGGAACGATACGCCGTTCTTGGCCTCGGTGATCGACGTGAATTTCAGGTTGTAGATTTTGCTGTACATGCTCAGGTTTCCGCCTCGTCCATCATTTCGAACATCGCATCAAGCAGATCAGCATCGCGGATCGGCGATGCCTTGACCTTGTATGCCGCTGGACCGAGCCCCTGCCCGGTCCGTAGCGTGTTGCCCTCGGCCGACAGCGCAAGACCGGCCCCCTCCTCGATGGCCAGCCCGGCCTGCACCAGCCGGGCGCGCCCGGTCTTGTCGATGGGTCCGTTCATGCAAAGCCCCAGAAATGCCCGCGCCGTCGAGATATCTACGATCTCTGCCCCGGCAAGCGCGTCAAGCACGCCTGCGCATTTCTCGGCCAGCATCTCCTGCTGATCGGCCTGCATCTGGATCGTCAGCGCCATGTCCGCAGCAACCCCGCGCAGCAGATCAACCTGCTCCGAAGACATCTGCCTCGGCTCGAAATCGACGGCACAGATCGTGCCCAGCACATAGCCCTCCTGCGTCACCAGCGGAAAGCCCGCCCAGAACACCCAATGCGGATCACCTGTCACCAGAGGGTGATGGCGAAACACGTCATTCTCGCGCAAATCCGGCACGATGTAGGGTTTTGTGTCAAGCAGCGCGTGCTGGCATAACGTCTCCTCGCGAGCCACCTCGCTTACGCCTGTCAGGCAGCCCGTAAAATTCTCCGACAGGAAATATTGTCGGGCCTCGTCAAGGAGGCCGGTATAGGCGACCGGCACCCCCGCGATGTGCTTGAACACGCGGGTATAGATATCAAAGCGCGCCTTATTGGCGGTGCCCATCAAGCCGGTGCGCCTGACCGCCGAAACGCGACGGTCCTCATTGGCAGGCAAGCGCGCCGAGACGAATTCATGGTGTGACATTCTTCCTCCGTGAGGTTGGTACATGGATCAACGGTCACAGGGTCCGGAAGTTTAACATTGACCGTACGAAACGGCTCTACCTTCCCTTAATCCTGACGGAGAACCTGCGCTGTGCGCCGGCAGGGGGCGCGGGAAACGGAGCCGCGCGCTGCACCACGGTCAATGCGGCGCGATCGAGCCGGGTGGACCCCGAGGACTGCGCCAATCCCACCGAGGCAAGCCGACCACCGGCCGCGATGCTGAACTGCACCAGCGCGGCCCCCCGGGCCTCGGCACGCGGGCGCGGCACGCGGGCAAGATGTCGCATCACCTCGCCGGGATAACTGCTCGCGGCAGCGGTGCCCGGTTCGTCGCTTTTTATCGCGGTCTCGCGGCCTGCCCGGGTCGCGGCGGCAGTGTCGCGCCCCGTGGTGCTGCCCCGGGTTGCATCGCGCGTGGCATTGTTGCCGGACCGGCCCTGCACCTCGGCCTTGCGCGCGGGTTCGGGGGTCTGCCGGACCATGGTTTGTTGCTCGATCTCGCGGGGCCGCGCCTGTGGGCGGCGCGAGACCTGCACCCCGTCCATGGTCTCCGGCACAGCCTCGACCGTCTGTTTCGGCGCAACCTCGGCGGAGGTGCGCGACGATGGAGCGGCTGCGACGGGTGGTGCTGCCTCGACCGGACTAGACTGGCGTGCAGACAGCACCGGCACCGTGGCCACGGCGGGCCGGACCGGCGCAACCTGATCTGCCCTTGCGGGCTCGACCGATTTCGTCACCTGCTCGACAGGGGTCGCCCGCACAGCCGGGGCCTCAACCGACCGTGCCACGTGCTCCGCTTCTCGGTTGGGCGTCACCGTGCTGTTCGACACGGGCTGCGCCGTCCCCGCAACCATATCGGCAAAGGCGCTGCCCAGAACCACCTCGGACGCGCCTGCCCCGCCTTCGCTTGTGACCTGCGGGCGTGTCTCCATGCGCCATGCCCCCAGCCCGTGCAACACCACGGCAATGGCCACGCAAAACGACAGCATCAGGCGCGACGTGCAGATCATGGTAGCCCCTGCTCGGTCACCATCACCACGCGGCGAGCCCCCGCGCGACGCAACGCCTCGCCCAGCCGGATCAGGTCGGGCGCAGGCAGCGCGGCATCGGGGACAATGCGCACGATCTCCTCGGGCCAGACCTGTGCCATGTAGGCCGCCGCATCCGCCACCGCCGCGCCGCGATAGGCCAGCCGCCCGTCGGCATGGACCACGAGTGCGTCAGGCGGCGCGCGCCCCTCCAGATCGGCGGTGCGCACCAGCTTCAGCGCACCATCGAGCGGCGGCGCGAGCGTGGCAGCGGCCATGAAGAAGATGAGCATCAGGAAAACGATGTTGATCAGAGCGATCGTCGGCTCGCGGCGGGGACGGTCGGCTTTCATGACGGCACCAGCACCTGCACCGAGAGCCCCGGCACCCCGCGCAAGGCGATGAGCAGATCGGTGAGCCGCTGCGACGTGACCTGCACGCCGGTGCTGACCAGCGCCCGTGTCTCTCCCTCAATCAGCGGCGCAAGCGCCCCGGCCAATGCGTCGAACGGCACCTCCTGCGCGTTCACGCGCAGGCTGTCTTGGCGCAATTGCAAGAAGATCGGAGGTGTCCCGGACACGGCCCCATGCCCTGCCCCCGCCGTGGCCAGGTCGACCTCGGCATATTGCGAGAACGTCGAAGACAGCATGAAGAACAACAACAGCCAAAAGATCACGTCGATCAGCGAGGTGAGTGACAGCTTGCGCCGCCGGAACGCCGCCCTAGGCATCCTGGGGCACCGCCCGACCCTGCGGCATTGGCTTCGCGGCCCGCTGCAGATCAGGGCCCAGCACGACGCTCAGCGCATGATCGGCAAGCGCCCGTTCCTCAGCGATGCGCGATTCGAACCACGACAGCACCACCGAGGCGGGCATCGCCACCGCCAATCCGGCAGCCGTGGTCAGCAGCGCCACCCAGATCCCCCCCGCGAGCAGCGACGGATCGACCTGCGCCCCCGCCGATTGCAGCGCCTGAAACGCCTCTATCATGCCCAGAACCGTGCCGAAGAGCCCCAGCAGAGGTGCCACCTGCGCCACCGTATCAAGAAAGCGAAAACCACGTTCGAGTCGGGAAAACCGCGCCTCGGCCTCGGCCTCGATGCGCCGGAGCGCAGCGCGGTTGCGCGGGTCAGCGGCAAAGGCGCGGGCAATGACCGGCGCAAGATAGCTGCGTGAGGCCTCCAGAGTGCGGCGTGCGGCATTGCTCTCGCCCTGATCCCACTCAGCCACGGCAGCACGCAACGCATGATGCCGCCCCACGCCCGAAGCGTGGAACTGCCACAACTTGTAGAGGATCACCGCAAGCGTCACCACCGAAAGGCAGGCGATGATCGCGATCACCGGCCCGCCCATCTCGATCAGCGCGGCAAGCCGCGCGAGCATCGCATCCATCCGGGTCATCCCGTCACCTTGATCCGTGTCTCGCTTGCCAGGCGTAGCCCGTCCACACATGCGGCAGGTGACAGGCCGTTCCCCTCGCAGGTACCGATGCCGTTGATCAGAACCCCGCCTATGGCGTCACAGCCCTGCCCCGCCAAATCGAATTGCCGAACCCGTGGCCGCCCCTCGGGCACGGCCCCGAAATCAAACAGGGTCATGGTGGTCACGCGCCCCTCGGCGTCGAACAACACCGCCTCGGCAACAAGACTGTCGATCGCCGTCCCCAGATCGTTGCGGATGACAAAGCTCAGCCGACACCCGCCTGCTTCGGTCGCGGCGGCGGCGTTGAGGGTGATCGTCAGAGCCACTCTCTCGGCGGCTTGCGCGGGCTCCGGTGCGGCCCCGCCCGCCAGCGCGAGAATGGCAGCGAAGGTATGGCAGATGCGTCCCCGGCACGGCACGGTCATGACAGCTCCTTTCCGCCCCGCTCATAAGGGGCATTCGGATCACGAGGCTGGCACGAGGCTGGCTGAGAGAGTGAGTTACGCGCACGGCGTAGCGCACGGGTGATGTCATTATATCAATTCACGAGCAAAAGAGTCAAGTACATCCACCCGACTGCCGCGTCCCTGCTCACACCACGCCCATGCCGCGCCTCGGACTGTCCGCCGAACGATCGTTCGCACCCCTGTTCAAGACGTGCCCGGCAGGTGCATCAGAGCGATTGAGCCGGAACGCCCCGCCACGAAAACGACCAACGCCGGGACGGACATGCGGACGCAAAAGCGGGAATTATAATGATTTCAGGATTTTACTGGTGCCCCCACACGGACTCGAACCGCGGACCTACTGATTACAAATCAGTTGCTCTACCAGCTGAGCTATAGGGGCACGAGCGCGTCATTAGCGATGAATCCACGGCGGTTCAAGAGGGTTTGTGCCCGGTGCCACCGCATGGGGATTGCGGTTTCACTCCGCCCAAAACCCCTTATATTGGCCAATGAACCAAAGAAAGAGGCGCAAGGTCCCCATGCAGGTCGCACTCCACGCAGGCGCACATATGACGGATGAGGACAGGCTGATTGCCTGCCTCGCCGAAAATCGCGACACCCTCGCGCGGTTCGGCACCAACGTGCCGCCGCCGCCCAGCTATCGCAAACTTTTGCGCGACATCCTTCAGCAGGCGCAGGATGCGGGGCTTGCGGGCGATGCGCGCGACGTGGTGATCGACGCGATCAGCACCGAGGACGTCACCGACAGGCTCGTGCTCTCCAACCAGGGATTCTTCGGCACGCCCAAGATGGCGGTCGGCGGGCCGATCCTCTACCCGGCGGCGGATATGCGGCTCAGCCTCTTTCGGCAGATTTTCGCGGGCGACGAGATCGAGCTTTTTCTCGGGCTGCGCAACCCGGCGATGTTCCTGCCCGCCTTGCTGCACGGCACGCCCTACACTTCCATCGCGCGCCTTCTCAACGACAACGATCCCGCCGACATGCGCTGGTCCGAGTTGATCGCACGGATTCGCAGCGCCCATCCCGACATGCCGATCACCGTCTGGTGCAATGAGGATACACCGCTGATCTGGTCGCAGATCGTGCGCGAGATGGCTGGGATTGATGCCACAGTGCCGATCGCGGGAGAATTCGCGCTGCTGTCCGAGATCATGACAAAGCCGGGGCGGCAGCGCTTTAACACCTATCTGCAGGCACATCCCAACATGACCGAGGTGCAGAAACGCCGTGTGATCGCGGCCTTCCTCGACAAGTTCGCCGACGAAGAGGCGATCGAGGAAGAACTCGACGCGCCCGGCTGGACCGACGAGATCGTTGCACGCCTCAGCGATCTTTACGACGAGGATCTCTACGAGATCCAGCGCATCGACGGGGTGCAGATGATCACGCCCTGACCGGGCATTCACCCGCCCTGCGACACGTGTTACCCTCAGCCTGACGTCTGCCGTGCGCAGCGGTGGAATAGTTATGCAGCAAAGACGAGGTGGGTGGTGACCCAAAGACTCAGCATACGGCCCCTGGCACTGATGCTTGCGCTGCTCTTCGGCGGCGTTCCGGTCCTCGCCGAGAGCGGCCAGACCACAACTTCGGCCCAACCGCCTGCCGGGTTGTTGTGGAATCGCACCGGCCTGCCGGCGGTGTTTCCGCTTCAGGTCAAGACACCACCTGGGCCGGACTATCACCTGACCCTGATCGACACGCAGACCGGCGAGGCCGCGCTTGCCGCCTATATCGAGGGCGGCGCGTTCTTCAGGGTACTGGTGCCGCCGGGCACATTCCGCCTGCGCTTTGCCACGGGCACGGAGTGGCAGGGCGAGGATGTTCTGTTCGGACAAGGCGAGGCGACCCACCGCTTTGACCTGCGTCGCCCGCTGACCTTCGAGACGCGCGGTCTGGGCACCAAGGCGGGCCATATCGTAACGCTGACGCCCGGCACATCCGACGAGATCACGCGCGCCGCGCGCAAGGATCAGTTCATTTGCCAGTCCTTCAGACCGGGGTTTGCATCTCCCGCGCGTTCACCTCTCGACCGGCGGGCAGATCAGGGACCGCGCGGCAAGGGTGATCTCATCGACGGCGAGCCCATGTTCCATGAGCCACTTGCGCGACCGCGCCATGACGTGCGATCCCGCTACTGCGGCTGACCAACCTCCCGTAGATGATTGCCACCTGAGCACTGCATCACGCCATGCAGCGGGCCAATCGCACAAGAGAGCAGCGAATGTCAGCAGACGTTGATCGTCGGCACGCCACTGACGATCTTGCCCCCATGGTCAGGAAAAATGGCTGCGGGCAAGACCGACCGCAGCCTTTGGATCAGGTATCAAATGTCGTTGGTGTCAATGCACCGCGCCGGCATCACGCCATGCCCAGAGCTTCCTTGTACATTTCCAGCACCGCCTCTTCCTCGGCGATGTCGTCCTTGTCGCGTTTACGCAGCGCGATCACCTTGCGCATGACTTTGGTGTCATAGCCGCGCGCCTTGGCCTCGGCCATGACCTCTTTCTGCTGGTCGGCGAGGTCTTTCTTCTCGGCTTCCAGACGCTCGAACCGCTCGATGAACTGGCGCAGCTCATCTGCGGTCACGCGATAGGTGCTGTCGGACGTCATATCGTTCATTGGGGGCCTCCGCTCTGGACAGGGCGCATGACTAGCCGTGCGCGGGTCGCCATGCAAGCGGCATCTGCGCGCAGGGCTTGCAGGGCGCAGCGCTTTCGCTTACGCGCAGGCGCAACAGTCTTCTGACCAAGGAGAGAACTCGCCATGGAAATCCTGATCTGGCTCGGAGCCGCGCTATCGCTTGGCGGACTGGTGGGATTGGTGTGGTGTATCCTCACCGTCTGGAAGGCCCGCCGCGCAGGTCAATCCGACACCGACCTGCGCGCCACAATTCAAAGGGTCATGCCGCTCAATACCGGCGCCTTGTTCCTGTCGGTGCTTGGCCTGATGATGGTGGTGGTGGGCATCATGCTGGGCTGAGCCGCCAACGCCCGCACGCTCACACCTTGGTCGCCGACACCGGCGGCGTTACCCGCCGCTTGAGCACCGCCTCGCGCCAAGAGATGAAGCTGACCGAGCCGACGATGACCGTGCCACCCAGCACCACGAAGATATCGACACCCTCGCCAAAGACCAGCGCGCCCAACAGCACAGCCCAGACCAGTTGCAGAAACGTCACCGGCTGCGTCACCGTCAACGGGGCCGACCGAAACGCCAGCGTCATCGTGTAATGTCCCCCCGTCGCAAGACAGGCCACGCAGAACAGCACCCCCAATTCCCACCATGTCGGCGTGACCCACACCGCCCAGGCCATCGGGGCCAGACCGACCGTCACGGTGATCGACAGCATCGCCACGACCACCCCGGCGCTGATCCGACCCGATATCATCTTGGCCAGCAGATAAGAGCCGCCGAAAAAGATTGCGGTGAACAGCATCGCCAGGTGCCCGGTGCCCACCTCGCGAAACCCCGGCCGCAGGATGATAAGCGCACCGCAGAGCGCCACCACCACCGCCATCACCCGGCGCGCCGCCAGCGTCTCGCCAAGGAAAAGCGCCGCTCCGAGTGTTACATAGATCGGCGACAGGTAATTCATGGCCGTCACATCCGCGATGGGAATGCGCGCCATCGCATAGAACCACAGCCCGACTCCCAGAGTATGAAACGCGCCACGAGCGCCGATCAACCCCCAAGTGCCCCGGTCGAGCCGCAGATCGCGCAGCGTGGTCAGCAGCGGCAGCAAGAAGATCAGGCCCATCGCATACCGCAGGAACGCCGCCTGCGGGGCAGGTACCCGCGTGCCCAGAACCTTCACCAGCGCCGTGACCCCCACAAAGAGTAGCCCCGTCACCACCATCCAGAACACGCCCCATCCGGGACGCGCGGCGGCCTCCGCCGAAATACCGTCTTTCGCGCTCATGGCATGCATTAACTCACGCCGCGCATCATCTGTCGAGCACGCCCGACCTGCTTTCTCATGCGCCATGCGCAACACCAAGTCCCGCTATCTGCATGGCTTAGGGCAGAGGAATGAACTCGGCGTCATCTCCCGGCGGCAGTCGGAACCGCCCCTCGGCCCAGTCCCCCGTCGCCCAATCCGCCTTGGCCGCTTCGATCTTCTCACGGCTGGAGGCCACGAAATTCCACCAGATATAGCGCGGCCCGCTTAGCGTCTCACCGCCCAAGACGATCAGTCGCGCCCCGGCCTCACCCGCGCGCATACTGATCCGGTCACCGGGTCGAAAGACCATCATCTGCCCGGCCTCGAACACCTGACCCGCCACCTCGACCGCACCCGCGATCACGTAAACTCCGCGATCCTCGTGATCCTCGGGCAGCGGCAGGCCTGCCCCAGGCTCCAGCCGGACATCGGCATAGAACATGTCGGTGAAGGTGCTGACCGGCGCCGTCGCACCCCACGCCCGCCCCATGATCAGCCGCGCCTGCGCGCCGCCCTCCTCCAGCAGCGGCAGCGCGTCCTTACCGTGATGCTCGAAACTGGCGCTCCGCTCTTCCTCGGCGTCCGGCAGGGCCACCCAAGTCTGGATACCAAAGAGCCTGCTTTCACCGCGCCGGGTGGCGTCGCTCGTGCGTTCCGAATGGGTCACGCCGCGTCCCGCCACCATCCAGTTGACGGCTCCGCGATGAATCATCTGATCGGTCCCCAGACTGTCGCGATGCTGAAATTCGCCGTCGAACAGGTAGGTGACCGTGCCAAGACCGATATGCGGATGCGGGCGCACGTCGATGCCCTGCCCGGTCAGAAACTCCGCCGGGCCCATCTGGTCGAAAAAGATGAACGGCCCGACCATCTGCCGTCGTGGCGCGGGCAGCGCCCGGCGCACCTCGAACCCGCCGATATCGCGGGCGCGCGGCACGATCACCGTCTCTATCGCATCAGGCCCCGCATCGGGGCAGACCGGCTCAACTGTCGGGTTCCAGCTCATCGCGCATCCTCCATGCTATTCTCCATCATAGCACGATCACGCCCGCCGCTCAGCCGCCAGCCCCGCACAGACCCTGTGCAGGCTCAGCCGGTCAGAAGGTTCGCGGCGATCGCCCACATCACCGCCCCCACCCCGGCGTCGAGCACCCGCCAACTGCCCGGACGACGAAAGACCGGGGCCAGCAACCGCGCGCCATAGCCAAGAGCAAAGAAGAACACAAAACTCGCGCAGACCGCGCCGATGCCGAATGCCAGCCGATCCTCGTATTGCGCAGAAATCGTGCCCAGAAGCACCACCGTATCGAGATAGACATGCGGGTTGAGCCAGGTCAGCGCCAGACAGGTCAGCACCGCACGCCGCAGGCTGCCCGCACCATGGCCTGCCTCCAACACGGCCCCGCCGCGCCACGCGGCCCAGAAGCTGCGCGCGCCATAAATCAGCAGGAACGCCGCCCCGCCATAGCGCATCACCCGCTCCAGCCCCGGCACCAATTCGGCCAGCGCACCGAACCCGCTGACCCCCGCCGCCACCAGCACCGCGTCGGAAAAGGCACAGACCAGCACCACCGCCAGCACATGCTCGCGCCGCAATCCCTGCCGCAGAACAAAGGCATTCTGCGCCCCGATCGCGAGAATGAGCGAAAACCCCAACGCAAACCCCGCCAGCCCTGCCTGCATGCCCCTGCCCCTTCTTCTTGGCAAAAATACTCGAAAACCCGAGGCCGTCACCCGCGCCACGGCTTGCCTACCGCGCCACATCACATTATCCAAATTCACTATGTTTACTCAGTATAAGTACATCTGATGCCTCTCCCGTCCGATCACCTCACCACCCTGACGGCGATCCTGCAGACCGGCAGCTTCGAAGCCGCAGCGCGGCATCTCGGCGTCACCCAATCTGCGATCTCGCAGCGGATCAAGGCGCTCGAATCGCGTATCGGCGCGCAGTTGGTTCACCGCACCACTCCCTGCACGGCGACCGAGGCGGGCCAGCGCCTCGCCGCGCATGCCGATCAGGTGGCACTGCTTGACGCCCGGCTCGCCCGGGATCTGGCGGGCCTCGCTCCCGCACCGCAAACCCGGCTGCGCCTCGCGATCAACGCCGACAGCCTCGCCACATGGCTGCCCGACGCGCTTGCTCAGTTATCGGGCCATCTCTTCGATCTGGTGATCGAGGATCAAGACACGGCCCATGACCGGCTCACCCGGGGCGAGGTGCTGGGCGCGCTCACCTCGCGCGCGGCCCCGCTGCCGGGCTGCGATGTGACACCGCTGGGGCGCTTGCGCTATATCGCCACCGCCAGCCCCACCTTTATTGACCGCCACTTTAGCGCAGGCGTTACTGATGATACCCTCGCTCTCGCCCCAATGCTGCAATTCGACAGCCGCGATCAGCTGCAACATCGCTGGATCACACATGCCACCGGGGCCGCGCTCACCCCGCCCTGCCACCGGCTGCCGTCGTCCGAGGGTTTCGCCACCGCGGCCCGGCTCGGCCTCGGGTGGGGCATGAACCCCGAGCCGCTCGTGGCGCAGGATCTCGCAGATGGCACGTTGCGCGCGCTCATCCCCGACACACCGCTCGACACCCCGCTCTACTGGCAATCCTCGCGCCTGATGAGCACGGCACTCCGCCCTGTCACCCGCGCGCTGCGCCGCGCAGGGCGCACCGGGCTGCTGCCCCCCGACTGACGCAAAGGGCCGCCCAAAAAGAGCGGCCCTTATGTCATCTTGCCAGAAATACTCAGCCCGAAAGAGCAGCCGTCAAAGTTGCTCCATCACCTCGTCCGAGGCCTCGAAATTGGTGGTGACGCGCTGCACGTCATCGTCATCCTCCAGCGCCTCGATCAGCTTCATCAGCTTTTCCATGTTCTCGAGGTCCATCTCGGTGGTGGTGGTGGGCTTCCACACCAGCTTGGTCGATGTGCTCTCGCCGAGTTCCGCCTCGAGCGCATTGGACACATCATTGAGATCGGTATCGGCGCACCAGATCACGTGACCGTCTTCGACGCTCTCGACATCCTCGGCGCCGGCCTCGATCGCGGCCATCATGACTGTGTCGGCATCGCCCACCTCAGCGGGATAGGTGATCTCGCCCTTGCGCTCGAACATGAAACCGACGCTGCCGGTCTCGCCTAAGTTGCCGCCGTTCTTGGAAAAAGTCGACCGCACGGTCGATGCGGTGCGGTTGCGGTTGTCGGTCATCGCCTCGACGATCACCGCGACGCCGTTGGGTCCGTACCCTTCGTACCGGATTTCTTCATAATCCTCGGCATCGCCGCCTGACGCCTTCTTGATGGCGCGCTCGATATTGTCCTTGGGCATGGATTGCGCCTTGGCTTCCTTGATCGCGAGGCGCAGGCGCGGGTTCTTGTCGGGGTCCGGGTCGCCCATCTTGGCGGCGACGGTGATCTCCTTGGAAAACTTGGAGAAAAGTTTCGCCCGCACGGCATCCTGCCGCCCCTTGCGGTGTTGAATATTCGCCCATTTGGAATGGCCGGCCATGGTGCCTTCTCCTGCATCTTCGGAAATCTGACGCCTTTTATCCGCTGTCGCGCGACAGGGCAACGCCCCTCTCGCACGGCCTAAAAGGGGTGCGGTATCATGTCGGTATTACGTCGGTATCGCGTCGGTTTGATATATGTCAACTAAACTGGACACTTCCTCTGTTAGCCTGAATTGACAGGACAGGGAGACACCACCATGCGCATCGTGCTCATTCACCCCAACTATCACTCCGGCGGCGCTGAGATCGCCGGAAGCTGGCCACCCGCCTGGGTCGCCTATCTGGCGGGCCATCTGCGCGATGCGGGGTATGACGATGTGCAGTTCATCGACGCCATGACCAACCGTATCGACGACGACACCCTGCGCGCCCGCCTGCGCGATTTGCAGCCCGATGTGATCGGCGTCACTGCCATCACCCCGTCGATCTACGTGGCCGAAAACATTCTCAAACTCGCACAGGAGGAAGTGCCGGACGCGCTCCGCGTTCTTGGAGGCGTGCATGCCACCTTCATGTACAAGCAGGTGTTTTCCGAGGCCCCTTGGGTCGATGTGATCGTGCGCGGCGAGGGTGAGGAGATTTTCCTGAACCTCATCCGCGCTGTGGATAAGGGCGAATGGCTCGCCGCGCGTGGCGCGATCAAGGGGCTGGCCTATCTCGACGGCGACACGATCAAGGCCACACCGGCGGCGGCGACGGTCAAGGATCTCGATTCGATCAATCCCGACTGGTCGCTGCTTGAATGGGAGAAATACATCTACGTGCCCTTGGGCAAGCGCGTCGCGATCCCCAACATGGCGCGCGGCTGTCCGTTCACCTGCTCGTTCTGCAGCCAATGGAAATTCTGGCGTGACTACCGCGTGCGCGATCCCAAAAAAGTCGTCGACGAGATCGAGAACCTGGTGAACAACCACGGCGTCGGGTTTTTTATCCTCGCCGACGAGGAACCCACCATCAACAAGAAGAAATTCGTTCAATTCTGCGAGGAACTGATCAAGCGCGACCTGCCCGCCCGCGTGCAATGGGGCATCAACACCCGCGTGACGGACATCTACCGCGACCGCGATCTGCTGGCCTTTTACCGCAAGGCGGGGCTGGTGCATGTGAGCCTTGGCACCGAGGCGGCGGCGCAATTGAAACTCGATCAGTTCAACAAGGAAACCAAGGTCGAGGAGAACAAGGAGGCGATCCGCCTCTTGCGCGAGGCGGATATCTTTACCGAGGCGCAGTTCATCGTCGGCCTCGACAACGAGACCCCAGAGACGCTGGAGGAAACCTTTCAGATGGCGTGGGACTGGCAGCCGGATCTCGCCAACTGGGCGATGTACACGCCCTGGCCGTTCACGCCGCTTTTTCAGGAGTTGCGCGATCAGGTCGAGATCTTCGATTTCTCGAAATACAATTTCGTCACGCCGATCATGAAGCCCGCCACCATGACGCGCGGCGAACTCCTCGATGGAGTGATGAAGAACTATCGCCGCTTTTACATGCGCAAGGCGCTGTTTCACTACCCGTGGCGCGGCACGGGCTATCGGCGGCGCTATCTGCTGGGCTGCCTCAAGGCATTTCTCAAGGCAGGCTTTGCCCGCACCTTCTATGATCTGGGCAAGGCCGGATACTGGGGCCCGCAGACCAAGAACAAGGTCAGTTTCGACTTTGACGAGACCCGCACCATCGCCGAGGCGCAGATGGAGGATTGGGAGGCCAGCGCCGACCGCGCCGCGCGTGCCGCAGAGCGCCGCGAGGCGGTGCGCGCCCAGATGAAGGACCGCGCGGGTGAGCGCAAGCAGGGCTTCAAGATGCCCAACGGGGCCGAAGTGCGCGCCTGCGGTGGAAGCACCGAGCAGATGGATGCCTGACGGCGGCTATATTGAGGCGCGGATCGGTCCGAACGCGGTGCTGCAACTCGCCCCCGCGATGGACCGTTTCGCGGGTGAGGCGGCGCGCCGCGCGCTTTTTGCGCCTGTCGGCTTTGATCCGTTGCCTGGTGCGGAGGCGATGATCGACGAGCGCCCGGTCGCCGCGCTGCACCGTGCCCTGCGCCGGGGCCATCCCGATATCGCGGACCGAATCGCGCGGGCCGCAGGCACCGCCACCGGCGACTATATCCTTGCCAATCGCATCCCCCGCGCCGGGCAAACCCTGTTGTGCGCCCTGCCCGCTTCCCTCGCCGCGCCGCTTCTCACGCGTGCGATCTTGGCCCACGGCTGGACCTTCTGCGGCAGCGGTCAGTTGACGGCGCGCGGCCGTCACCCGGTGGTTTTCACGCTTGAGAACAACCCGATACCGCAAGTGGGAGAAAGCGCCGCGCCGGTCTGTCACTGGCATGCGGCGTGTTTCGAGCGGCTGTTCACCCGGCTTGTCCACCGGCACTCCAAGGTTGTCGAGACCACCTGCTGCGCCACCGGTGCCGCCGCCTGCCGGTTTGCGGTGTCATGGCGCTGACGGGGTAATGACCGGGGGCAGGCGCGGGCGCGGTTGCACCAGTGCAAGACCGAGGATCATCAGGCCAAGGGCGGCCCAGACATAGCCCGAATAGACCTCGGCCAGCAGCGCGACGGACCACAGCACGCCGAACCCGGTCACCAGATACGAGACCTGCGCGGCAAACACCGATCCCGCGCGCCCCACCATCCAGACATAGCCCGAGTAGACCACCGCGTGCGCCAGCGCAGAGAGCACCAGCGCCCCCTCGGCCACGCCCCAGGGCGGGCGCGGGTCGATCCACTGCCCCGACAGGAGCGCCACCGGCAGCATCACCACGAGCCCGACCAGCGAAGCACCGGTAATGAGCTGGATCGGGTCGAGCCCTGCCGTGCCCCAGCGCGCGATCGCGTTGCCCTCGCAGGCATAGCAGAACGGGGCTATGAGGGCGACGGGGATGATGGCGGCCATCGCCGGGTCCGGCAGGCTCGCCTCGGGCCCGATCAGCAGCACGATGCCCGCCATGCCGCAAACCAGCCCGCCGAGCCGGATCAGGCGAAAGATGTCGTTGCCCAGGGCAAGGGCCACCGGAAAGGCCATCATCGGCACCGTCGAGAGCAGGATCGCCAGCACCCCCGCTGGCAGGTGCTGGGCGGAGTAGTAGTAGGCCCAGCCCGGCAGGATCGTGCCCAGAGCCGCGACCATCAGGTAACGCCCCAGCGTGGCGCGCCCGAAGACCGGCCACCGGCCCCGCGCGATGCACACCGCGCCCAAGACCATCACCACGATTACCTTCTCCCAGAAGATCAGGCCGAAGGGCTGATGCCCGGTGCTGACCGCCAGCTTGCCCAGCGGCACCGACAGTCCCCAGCCCGCGCCCATCGCCACCAGAATGGCCGTCAGGCGCAACCGGTCCGCCATCTCAGGGGGCCGATTGCGGAAGCCGCCCGCCCTGCCGCACCATCTCGATCCGCGTAGCGCGGCCGGTGGCGTCGTCGGTCTCGACATAGACGCCCGAGAGCGTGACCGCCCCCATGGCGGGGGTGAAGCGTTCGCGGCCCATACCGGTCACGAAGCGGCGCATCGGCTCGGCCTTGTCCATGCCGATGACCGAATTGTAATCGCCGCACATGCCCGCATCGCCCTGAAACCCGGTGCCGCCGGGCAGGATCTGGGTGTCGGCGGTGGGAATATGGGTGTGGGTGCCCACCACGAGGCTCGCGCGGCCATCGCAGAAATGCCCCATCGCCATCTTTTCGCTGGTCGCCTCGCAATGCACATCAACCAGCGCCGCCTGCACCGCGCCGCCCAGGGGGTGCGTGCGCAGGGTGGCGTCGATGGCCGAGAACGGATCATCAAAAGCGCGGCGCATGAAGACGTTGCCCAGCACCTGCGCCACGAGGATCTTGCGCCCGCGCCCGTCGGTAAAGACACGGTGCCCGCGCCCCGGTGCCACCTTGGAATAGTTGAGCGGGCGAATGATGCGGCTGTCACGCTCGATCGCCTGCAGCATGTCCTTTTGATCGAACGCATGATCGCCGAGCGTCACGCAATCGGCCCCGGCTTCGAACAGGCCCTTGGCATGCGCGCCCGTGAGGCCCATCCCGCCCGAGGCGTTCTCGCCATTGACCACCACGAAATCGAGCTTCCACGCCGCGCGCAGCCCGGGCAGTTTGTCCGCCACCGCCGCGCGCCCCGCGCGCCCCATCACATCACCGAGAAAGAGTATTTTCATGGCATCCCTGTTAGGCGCAGGCGGGCCAAAGGGCAAGCGGATGCAAGGCCGCCCTGCGCTTCATCTTGCCGCAAATACTCAAGTCCCGATGCGATACCGCGCCTTGTAGTCGACCGCGAAATTCACCGACCGTGCGATAAAGCAATAGTCATGCACCCGCGCATGCAGCGCATCGGCCTGTTTGAGGTCGCTGCCCGGGGCCACGGTGATCCGGGGCCGCAGGGTGGCGCGCAGGAAGCGGCTTGCGCCCTGCGGATCGGTCTCGCCCACCGCCAGAGGGTCATCCTCGTAACCCGTCACCACGATCCCTGCATCGCTCGCCAGATGCAGGAACCACAGCATGTGACAGGCCGACAGCGCGGCGATCAGCATGTCCTCGGGATTGTGCAGCGCCGGGTCGCCGCCCAGGAGCGGATCATTCGAGCAGTGAATCACCGGCTTGCCCGGTGTCTCGACGTTCCACGTCCGGGCATAGCCCTTGTAGTGCCGCGTCCCCTCGCCCCGGTTGCCGGTCCAGACGACACGGGCACTATGATCATGTTCGGCCATCGGCCCCACTCCTGTTCAGAACGCGATCACCTCGGTTTCCGTCACCAACATGTCGAGCGGCTGATCGGTCGGCTCCAGCGGCAGCGTCTCGGCCTCCTGCGCGGCATAGGCGAACCCGATGGCCAGTGTCGGGCGGCGGTTGCGTAAAAGCTCCAGCGTGCGGTCATAGAAGCCACCGCCATAGCCGAGCCGCCCGCCCGCGCGGTCGAACGCCACCAGCGGCACGATCAGGATTTCCGGTTCGATGAAGCGGTCCACCTCGGGCACCATAGCGCCAAACGGCCCCTCGCGCAGCGCGCAGCCCGGCTCCCACAGCGAAAAGTCGAGCGGCAGGCCCGCGCCTGCGATCACCGGCACGGCAACAGGGCCATGTGCGGCGGCCTCGGCCATTGCGGGCAGGGGGTCGATCTCGGAGCGGATTGGCATGTAGGCCGCGAGGGGCACGCCGCGATAGCCCGCCAGAACGCCCGAGAGCAGGCCCGCGCCTGCCCCGGGATCGGCCCGGTGCGCCGCCGCCCGCCGGGCAAAGGCGGCCTTGCGCGCCGCCGCCTTGATCTCTGCCAAATCGGTCATCATTCACTCACAACAAAAACGCCGCCGCCAGCCCTAGAAAGGCGCAGAATCCGACCACATCCGTCACCGTGGTCACGAACGTGCCCGAGCCCAGCGCCGGGTCCACCCCCATGCGATCCATGACCACGGGAATGCCCGCCCCGGCAAACCCCGCAACGACCAGATTGATCACCATTGCGGCGGCGATCACGTATCCAAGGTCCGGCCCGCCAAACCAAATCACCCCGACGATGCCCATCGTGACGGCAAAGATCACGCCATTGATCAGCCCCACCAGCACCTCGCGTGTCAGCACCCGCCAGACGTTCGAGCCGGTCAAATCCTTGGTCGCGAGCGCCCGCACCGCCACGGTCAGCGACTGCGTCGCGGCATTGCCCCCCATCGAAGCGACGATCGGCATCAGCACCGCAAGTGCGACCAGCTGTGCAATCGCCGCCTCGAACTGCGCGATCACCAGCGAGGCGAGAATCGCGGTCAGCAGATTGACCGCCAGCCACGGCACCCGCTGTTTCGACGTCGCGATCACGCTGTCGTTGAGCCCGCCCTCGCCGACACCGGCAAGGCGCATGATGTCTTCTTCATGCTCCTCGTCCAGAACGATCATCGCGTCGTCGATGGTGATGACGCCGACGAGCCGACCCTCTTCATCCACGACCGGCGCGGAAATCAGGTGATACTGGTTGAACGCATAGGCCACGTCGCCCTCGTATTGGGTGACGGGGATGACGTGAAACGTCTCTTCCACCATGTCCCTGAGCGGCACGTCGCGCCGCGCCGCCATGATCCGGCCCAGCGTCACATTGCCCACCGGATGCAGGCGCGGATCGACCAGGATGATGTGATAGAACTGCTCCGGCAGGTCCTCGGCATTGCGCATGAAGTCGATGACGTCGCCCACGCTCCAATGCTCGGGGGCCATCACCACCTCGCGCTGCATCAACCGGCCTGCGGAATATTCCGGGTAGGTCAGCGATTGCTGAACCGCCAGACGGTCGCTGTCTTCCAGATACTCAAGGATTGCGTCCTGCTGCTTATCCTCGAGATCCTCGACCAGATCGACCACGTCGTCGGAATCGAGTTCGCGCACCGCCTCGGCCAGAACTTCGGGCGTCAGCAGGCCGATCACCTCTTCGCGAATCGACTCGTCGAGTTCCGACAGGATGTCGCCGTCGAATTCCCCGCCATAGAGCTTGATCAGCCGTCGCCGGTCATAGGCGTTGCTCTGTTCCAGAAGGTCGGCGATGTCGGCGGGGTGCAGCGGCTCCATCTCGGCCCAGAGCATCTCGCGGTCATCGGTATCAACGGCATACATGATGCGCGATACGGCCTGCTTGTTCAGCGGATAGCCGTCCTCGTCACGCTCGTGCTCCGTCTCCTGTTCCTGCTCTGCCATCTCGCCCTCCCGTCACGCCACCTTGGCGCAGGAGTACTCAAGCGCCGCGCGAAAAACAATGACATTGGGATGATTTACCCCGCCTTCTGCCGCGCGTATCGTAGCGCTGCACAGCCCGTCGCCAGACAGGCCCTCAGAGGTGCCCGATGACCGACCAGACCCTAATTACCGGCCAGATCCTGGCCTTTGACCGGACGCCGTTTGATGGTGATCCGGCGCAATCCGCCCGCCTGCACGAGGCGTTGGTGATCGAGGGTGGTCATATCGCCGCCCTCGGCCCCGCATCAGAGTTGCGCGCCGCCTATCCGCAGGCCCGGCATCGCGACATGGGCGCGCATCTGATCACTGCGGGCTTTGTCGACGCGCATGTCCACTATCCGCAGACCGCGATGATCGCCAGTTGGGGCAAGCGGCTGATCGACTGGCTCAATACCTATACCTTTCCAGAGGAAATGCGTTTTGCAGATCCCGCCTATGCCGCAGAGATCGCAGGGCGCTATCTCGACCTGGCGCTGGCGCATGGCACCACCACCACCGCCAGCTATTGCACCATCCACCCCGCCAGCGTGACCGCGTTTTTCGAGGCGGCGCAGGCGCGTGGGCTGCGCGCCGTGGCGGGCAAGACCTGCATGGATCGCAATGCCCCCGACGGCCTGCGCGACACGGCGCAATCGGCCTATGACGACTCGCGCGCTCTGCTGGACCGCTGGCACGGTGTGGATCGGCTGTCCTACGCCATCACGCCGCGCTTTTCGCCCACCTCCTCGCCCGAGCAACTGGGTGCGTTGGGCCATCTCTGGGCGGAATACCCCGATTGCCTGATGCAGACCCATCTGAGCGAGCAGACCGACGAGATCGAGTGGGTTCAGGCGCTTTGCCCTGAGGCGCGCGATTATCTCGACACCTACGAGGCGCACGGGCTGTTGGGCACGCGCGGGCTCTACGGCCATGCGATTCACCTCGCGCCGCGCGAGCGGGACCGGCTGCGCGAGGTGGGTGCGGCGCTGATCCACTGCCCCACCTCCAACACCTTCATCGGCTCGGGCCTCTTTGACATGGCCGCCCGTGTGGCCGAGGGGCAGCGCCTCGGGCTGGCCACAGATACCGGCGGCGGTTCGTCCTTTTCGATGCTGCGCACCATGGCGGCAGCCTATGAAATCGGGCAACTGACCGGCACGGCGCTGCATCCCGCGCAGCTTCTCTGGCTTGGCACCGCCGGGTCGGCGCAGGCGCTGCATATGGGCGATCTCATCGGCACGATCGCCCCGGGGATGGAGGCGGATCTGGTGGCGCTCGATCTCGCCTCAACCCCGGCCATCGCCCAACGCGCGGGGCGTGCGGAGGATATATGGGAGGCGCTCTTTCCGACGATCATGATGGGCGATGATCGCGCGGTCGCGCAGGTCTGGGTCGCGGGGCGCGCGGTCTGATCCTGCGACAGGCAGACAATCGGGACCGCCGCCCTATCTCTTGCTGCGGACAGTGACAGGAGCCCGCAATGACCGACAGCACCCCCGCCCGCCATCTCGCCGACGCGGTTCAGGCCATCGACGCCCAGTTCGGCGAGGGCTACGCGCGCGACCATCCCGATCTGGTCGCCAGCCTTATCCAGAGCGCCACCATCGAGGCCGCGGTTGCCACCGGTTATGGTGCGCATCAGGAGGCGCTGGCCGCCGCGCACCGGATCAGCGCCGAGATGGGCGAGACGATCCTGAAACTCAAGCCGCGCATCTTCGGCTGAGGCTACAGCCGTTCCGCCAAGCACCGCGCCAGACGGGTCTGCTGCGCGATCACCTGCGGCAGATCGAGCGTGATGAGATGCCCGTCCCGCACCAGCTGACGGCCCTCGACGAAGAGGTCGCGCACCTTTTGCGGCCCCGCCAGCACCAGCGCGGCGGGGTCCCAACTGCCTGCACTCTCGATGCCACTGACATCCCATATCGCGATATCCGCGCGTTTTCCCGGCGCGATCCGGCCGCAATCCTCGCGCCCCAGAACCTCGGCACCGCCGCGCGTCGCGATCTCCAGCGCCTCGCGCGCGCTCATCGCGTCGGCCCCGCGCGACACCCGCTGCAACAGCATCGCCTGCCGCGCCTCGCCGATCAGGTTGCCCGAATCGTTGCTGGCCGAGCCATCGACGCCCAACCCGACCCGAACACCGCGATCCCGCATCTCACGTACCGGTGCGATCCCCGATCCCAACCGACAGTTGGAGCACGGACAATGGGCAATGCCGGTTCTTGTTTTTGCAAATAATTCAATCTCCTGGCCATCGAGCTTGACGCAATGCGCATGCCAGACATCCGGGCCGGTCCAGCCCAGATCCTCGGCATACTGCCCCGGGCGGCAGCCGAACTTTTCCAGCGAATAGGCCACGTCTTCGGCATTTTCGGCCAGGTGGGTGTGCATCATAACCCCTTGATTGCGGGCGAGATTAGCAGATTCTCGCATCAGGTCACGGCTGACTGAGAAGGGCGAGCACGGGGCGACGCCCACCCGGCACATCGACCCATCTCTTGGGTCGTGAAAGCGATCTATCACGCGAATACAATCACTTATGATGTATTTCTCATCTTCCACCAGCGCGTCCGGCGGCAAGCCTCCGGCGCTTTCCCCGATGCTCATCGCGCCGCGGGTGGGGTGAAACCGCAGCCCCAGTTCAACCGCCGCCTCGATGGTATCGTCAAGCCGCGCGCCATTTGGAAAAAGGTAGAGGTGATCAGAGCTTAGCGAGCATCCTGAAAGTGCAAGTTCCGCCAGTCCGACCATCGCCGAGACGCGCATTTCCTCGGGTCCGAACCGTGCCCAGATCGGGTAGAGCGTCTGGAGCCAACCGAACAACAGCGCATCCTGCCCGCCCGGCACGGCCCGGGTCAGTGTCTGGTATAAATGGTGATGGGTGTTCACCAGCCCCGGCGTGACCACGCAACCGGTGGCCCGGATCACCTCGCCCGAGGTTTCCAGCCCATACCCGACCTGCGCGATCACGCCATCGCGGATCAGGATATCCGCGCCCTGCAGCTCTTGGCGTGCGTCATCCATGGTCAACAGATGATCCGCATCCTGAATCAGGTATTCTTTCATGAAAACCTCTCCTTACGCGTGCGTCCTCACCCCCTCTGGACGCGAATGCACGGCGGAAAGGGGCCAGAACCGCGCAAGCAGTCGCTAGGCGATCCGTGACAGGACTTCAAGCGCCGCCGCGTGCTGTTCCTGCCCACCGGCCGCCACGGCGCGCCCGCCCGCATGCACGGGGCCACCCTGCCAGTCGGTCACGATCCCGCCCGCCGCCTCGATAACCGCGATCGGGGCTTGAATGTCATAGGCGGCCAGTCCCGCCTCGATCACGAGGTCGATCTGGCCAGCGGCGACGAGAGAATACGCATAACAGTCAAGTCCATAGCGGGTGAGCTTCACCTGGCGTGCCACCTCGGCAAAGGCGGCACCCTCGGCAGCGGCTCCAACCTCGGGAAAAGTCGTGAACAGGATCGACTCGGACAAGGGCCGATCCCCGATCACCCGCAAATCGCGCTGCCCCTGGGGCCCGCTCATCGCCGCATGCCCCAAGCCGCCCTCGAAGCGCTCACCGATATAGGGCTGATCAATGATACCATAAATGGGGCCGTTTTCATCCGCGACCGCAATCAGAACGCCCCATGTCGGCGACCCGGACAGAAAGGCCCGCGTCCCGTCAATCGGGTCGAGCACCCATGTCAGGCCGCTCGTGCCGTCCCGCGTGCCGTATTCCTCGCCCAGAATAGCATCCTCTGGCCGTAGTTGCGCCAACACGTCGCGCATCGCGCGCTCCGTCGCGCGGTCGCCTTCGGTCACGGGGTCGAACGCCCCGTCAGACAGCTTGTTATCCGCCGTCAGCCCGGCGCTGCGAAAAAACGGCAAAACCGCCTCACGTGCCGCATCTGCGACTGCGTGGGCGGTTTTCCTGAGCTCTTCGGTATTCATGCCCACCCTCGATCAAACCTGAGGGAGGGCTTAGCGCGCGGGGCGCGGTGGCTCAAGCCACCTCGCTCAGCACGCGTGCCAGGTCGAACAGACGCCGGCGTTGATTTTCCGGAATCGCATAGTAGGAGCGCACCAGATCCAAGGCTTCCTTGTCCCCGATGATATCCACCGGGAGATTGCCCGGCTTTGTAACTTCTTCTTCTTTTCCAAGGCCTTCAAAGAAGAAGCTGATATCGACATCCAGCGCCTCGGCGATATCCCAAAGGCGCGACGCGCTGACGCGGTTGGCCCCTGTTTCATATTTCTGAATCTGCTGAAATTTGATTCCGACCGCTTCGGCCAATTGTTGTTGTGTCATCCCGACAAGCCATCGACGATGACGAATGCGTTTTCCGACATGCACATCTACCGGGTGCGCCATTCCATATTCCTCTCACTTAACTATCTTTGGGACTCCAAGGGTGGGCTTACCATCCTCAACCACACGCCACGCATCCCAGCAGCGCATTTCGCAAAGTAGCAACTTGGCCTTGAAACACAAGAATTATCGCTAGCCGATAACGTGCCATGTACTTAAGACACTCAATCTAAGCGGGCGACTACCCCTTTTGGATAGGCTCTGCAGGGCCCACCGATCGGTGACCACGCCGCATGGCGGACGCCAGGGGCGAATCGAATTGCAGTTCGCTGCCTGCCCGCGCTAGCATTTGCGCGACACCAACGGCAGGATTTCCATGCGCGCCTACCATATCCCCGCCCCGGACATCGCCCCGTCCATTCACGACATCGACGCGCCCGCGCCGGGGGTCGGCGAATTGTCCCTGTCGATTGCCGCCTGCGGGCTCAACTTTGCCGATCTGCTGATGATCAAGGGCGAGTATCAGGACACGCCCGCGCCGCCCTTTACCCTTGGCATGGAGGTGGCAGGCGTGGTCGAGGCACTTGGCCCCGGTACATCAGCCCCCCCCGTCGGTGCGCGGGTTGCGGTTTTCGGGGGACAGGGCGGATTGGCCGAACACGGCTGTTTTCCAGCCGACAGGGCCGTCATTTTACCCGATTCCATGGGGTTCACCGAGGCCGCGGCCTTCCAGATCGCCTATGGCACGAGCCATGTTGCGCTTGATCACACGGCACGGCTGAAGCCCGGCGAAACGCTGCTCGTTCTTGGCGCGGCGGGGGGCGTCGGCCTGACGGCGGTCGAGATCGGCAAGCTGATGGGGGCACGGGTGATCGCCTGTGCGCGCGGGGCCGACAAGCTGGAGGTGGCGCGAAAGGCGGGGGCGGATCACCTCATCGACGCCAGCACCGAGGATATCCGTGCCGTCTGCA
Source organism: Roseovarius tolerans (assembly GCF_900109855.1). Lineage (GTDB taxonomy): Bacteria > Pseudomonadota > Alphaproteobacteria > Rhodobacterales > Rhodobacteraceae > Roseovarius > Roseovarius tolerans. The sequence goes on from NZ_FOBO01000015.1 coordinate 52,987, forward strand.
AGGCATTGGGCGGTGTCGATGTGGTCTATGATCCGGTGGGCGGCGATCAGTTCAGGGCGGCGATGCGCGCCTGCAATCCCGAGGGCCGGATTCTAAGCATCGGATTTGCCAGCGGCGAGGTGCCGCAAATTCCGGCCAATCATCTGCTGGTCAAGAACCTGAGCGTCATGGGCCTTTATTGGGGGGGATATCTGAAATTCCGTCCCGAGGTGGTGACCGACAGCCTGCGCACACTCTTGCGGTGGTATGAGGAGGGGCGACTCAAGCCCCATGTCAGCCACGTGCTGCCGCTTGAACGCGCGGACGAGGCGCTTGAATTGCTGCGCAGCCGCCGCTCGACCGGCAAGGTCGTCGTCACGCCATCCGCAGGTTGACCGGCGCGGGCTGCGCGAAAAACCCCTGCCGCAACATGTCCGACAGCGGATCAAGCAAGGCGTCGCCTCCGGGGCGGGCGTAGAGATTGATTTTCTGCACGCCAAGATCGGGCAACGCGGTGCCTGGCTCGATCGCCTCCTGATGCGGGGGGATGCTGTCCTCGAGTAGCGCGCCCACGGCGAGATCGGCACTGACGAGGGCCTCGACCGCGCGATCATCCTCGGAGAGCACGGCCATTTCCCAGTCGATGCCTGCCTGCTCCAGCTTGCGCAGGACGATGGGCCGAAAGATGCAATTGGTGCAGAACGCGAGCCGCAACGGGCGGCGTTTCCACGATGTGCCGCCCGGCGCGCCGGTCCAGCGCAACGCCATTTCGGTCAGCGTCTCGCCGCCATCGTCGACGCCCTCTTCGGTGGTCAGGATCAGATCCACCTCGCCACGTGCAAACTCCTCGCGCAGCTTGACCGTACTCGACGAGCGCAGATGCACATTGACGCGCGGATAGGCGGCGTTGAACTGCTTGAGCACGCGCGGCACCACCGGGTAGACGATGTCATGCGGCACGCCGAGGCGCAGCTCGCCCTCGTAGAGATCTTCTGTCAGCCGCCCGACCGCCTCGTCATTCAGCGCGAGGATGCGGCGCGCATAGCGCACCAGCTGTTCGCCCGACGCGGTGAGCGACACCCGCCGGTTGCCGCGATCGAAGAGCGCCAGACCCAGCATCTCCTCCAGCCGCTTGATCTGCATCGACACGGCAGATTGCGTGAGGTTAAGCATCGCCGCCGCCCGCGTCACGCCGCCATGATCGGTCACGGCGACAAGCGCCCGCAACGTGGTGATATCCAGATTTCTCATTCATCAACCCTCGTGATGCAATTCCTGACAAACATTCATTTCCAAAATTGAAGCAGTTGAGGCAAAAGATCAACATGAAAAATGAATAGCCATGAAATCATCACCAAAAGGAAAGGAAACGCCATGACGTTCCACATCGACGCCCCCGCCCTGCACCGCACCTGCCGACCGCAGCGTATCACGCTTGGCCTGATGCTCGATGTCTTCCGTCAGCGGCGCGCCCTGTTGCACCTGGACGACACCGCGCTTGCCGATCTGGGGATCACCCGGCGCGAGGCGCTGCGCGAGGCGACGCGGCCGTTCTGGGACCTTCCCTGACCCTGAAATGCCCGGCATCTGAACCGTGCCGGGCGAAACATGTCAAAAACTGTCGGAAAAACTTGAAAACGGGTGCCTGCTCTCCGATATTAATAGCAAAGCCTCAATACCGGGGCCGCCATTCACATATCGGAGGTATATATGGCTGAGTTCAACACGATCCGGACGGCGACGGGCACACGCACCGCCCAGATTGACGCGGGCCTGCGCGCGCACATGAACAAGGTCTACGGCACGATGTCCGTGGGCATGCTCATCACCGCGCTCGCAGCGTGGGCAATCGCGGGGCTCGCCGTCACGACCGATCCGTCGGCGGCCGCCGCACAGATGGGTAACGGCAAGATGCTCACAAGCCTGGGCGCTACGCTCTACCTGTCGCCGCTGCGCTGGGTGGTCATGCTGGCACCGCTGGCCTTCATCTTCCTCGGCTGGGGCGCATTGCTGCGCCGGGCACCGGCGGCTGGCGTGCAGCTTGGCTTCTTCGCCTTCGCGGCGCTGATCGGCATTTCGCTCAGCTCGATCTTCCTGGTGTTCACCAGCTTCTCGATCGCGCAAACGTTTATCGTGACGGCAATCTCCTTCGCCGGTCTGTCGCTCTGGGGCTACACCACCAAGAAGGATATCTCGGGCTGGGGCAGCTTCCTCATCATGGGCGTGATTGGCCTGTTGGTGGCGATGGTCATCAACATCTTCCTGCAATCGCCCGCGATGATGTTCGCGATCTCGGCGATCGGTGTCCTGATCTTCGCAGGCCTCACCGCATTCTACACGCAGGAGATCAAGAACACCTACGTGGCGCATGCCGCACAGGGTGATCAGGACTGGCTGGACAAGGCCGCCTATGACGGCGCGCTGAACCTCTATATCAGCTTCCTGAACATGTTCCAGTTCCTGCTGATGTTCATGGGGCAACAGGAATAGCGAACACGCCATTCAAAAGATGGAAAGGGCCGGTCAAAGCGACCGGCCCTTTTTCGTGGCCCCCCTGCAGACGCGGTGCGCGACTTGGGGGCCAGCCCCCAAACCCCCGGAGTATTTCGACCAAAAGAAACGGGAAGAAACCAGGCCGTGCAAATGAAAAAGCCGCGCCCGAAGGCACGGCTCTTGCGGTATCGACTGGACGGCGATCTTACTTGATCTTGCCTTCCTTGTATTCGACATGCTTGCGCACCACGGGATCGTACTTACGCACGGTCATCTTTTCGGTCATCGTGCGTGCATTTTTCTTGGTCACGTAGAAATGGCCCGTGCCCGCGGTCGAGTTCAGACGGATCTTGATGGTCGTCGGCTTCGCCATTGGTTATCTCCTGCGCCAGGCGCGACACGCGCCCGTGAATATCTCATGAAGCCTGCCTTTTACCGACGCGCGCGCCCGAGTCAACCGCGATTGTCGGCACAAGGCCAGGAATTCCGGCCTTGGCCCGCCTGCCCCGTCAGTTCCGGGACAATTGCGTGGGTTTGCGATAGAAATGATGCACACCGATCGTCGTGGTGCGGGGATAGACGCGCGCCCAACGCGGGTTCACGGCGCGGGTGTGGTAATGCGTGGCCCCGTCGGTCAGACGGCGCGGCGCACCCTGCACCATGAGGCTAGCCACCTTGTTGACCTGCGAAAAGGCCACCGGATTGGCGATGTGTTCCTTGTGTCCGTCGCAGGTATAGGTGAACTGGCACTGGAATTTGCGCCCTGTCCCCTGATGGATGACATCGCAGACGGTATCGGGAAAGGCGGCACTGTCCACACGGTTCAGGATCACCTCGGCGACCGCGAACTGCCCGCGCACACTCTCGCCGCGGGCCTCGAAATAGAGTGCCTCTGCCAGACAGGCGGATTGGACGTTGCCGCCGTCGACATCAAGGCCCGCAAGCCAGTCGCGCGAATATTCGATGCCGATTTCGGGACGGGTGATATAGCTTGCCAGACGGTCGCCGGACATCGAGCGCAGCGCGCGCGTTTCCTGTTCCATCAGCCGGGTCACAGGTGCATCCGCTGCAACCGGCCCGGCCAGCACCGCGAGGGCGGCGATAAGTAGCGCGTGTTTCATGCGTGATCTCCTTGCCATAAGGGAAAGCCCTTTTGTCATTCGGCGGCATTTAGACAAAATGGGTCCATCCGTCCACCCTCGGGGTCGGCGGGGAATCGCTCATGTCGTTTTATGGCTCAAAAAGGCCTTGCGGAGACGCGTATATTGCGCGGTGTGGCGATCGAACTACCCGATCTTGTCGCGCACGGTCAGCTGTGCGGCAGCAAGTCGCGCCACCGGAACCCGGAAGGGCGAGCAGGACACATAGGTAAATCCCGCGTCCCGGCAGAATGCAATCGATTCGGGATTGCCGCCATGTTCGCCGCAGATCGACAGGACCACGTCGGGATTGGCGGCGCGGCCGCGCTCTGCCCCGATGCGCAACAGCTCTCCGACGCCATCGACATCGAGGCTGTGAAAGGGGTCTTCGGGATAGACGCCCTGCTGCACGTAGTTGGACATGAACCGCCCGGCATCGTCGCGCGACAGGCCATAGGTCATCTGTGTCAGGTCATTCGTGCCGAAGCTGAGAAACGACACCAGCGGCGCGATTTCCCCGGCCCGAAGCGCGGCGCGCGGGGTCTCGACCATCACCCCGAGACGATAGGCGAAATCGCGGCCCGTCTCGTTGCGCACCGCCGCCGCGACCGCGTCGATCCGGGTCTTGACCAATTCGACCTCGCGCCGGGCGCTGACCAGCGGGATCATGATCTCGGGCACCACCGGCGCGCCGTCCTTGCTCGACTCGAGCGTCGCCTCGAAAATCGCGCGCGCCTGCATGTCGTAGATCTCGGGCACGGTGATCCCGAGCCGCACGCCGCGCATGCCCAGCATGGGGTTGTATTCGCCAAGCGCCTCGACCCGGCGGGTCACGTCCGAGAGCGGCAGATCGAGCGCCTCGGCCAGTTGCAGATGGCCGGCCCGGTCAGTGGGCAGGAATTCGTGCAACGGCGGATCGAAAAGGCGGATGCAGACCGGCTGCCCCTGCATGATGCGGAAGAGATCGGTGAAATCGGCGCGCTGCATGGGCAACAGCCGTTCCAGCACCGCCGCGCGATCCTCGCTGGCATCGGCAAAGATCATCTCGCGCATCACCGTCAGGCGGTCGGCCTCGAAGAACATGTGCTCGGTCCGGCACAGGCCGATGCCGCGCGCCTTGAAATTGCGCGCCACCTCGGCATCGGCGGGCGTGTCGGCATTGGCGCGCACGGCAATGTCGCGCACGTTGTCGGCCCAGCTCATCAGGGTCTGGAACGAGCCGTCGCGCGCGGCCTCGAGCAGCGGCGCCTCGCCCGCGAGAACAAGGCCGTTGGTGCCGTCGATGGTGATCATCTCGCCCGCCTTGACGACGCGGCCGTCGGGCATGGTCAACTGCTTGCGCCGGGGCTGGAAATGAATGTCCGAGGCCCCCACCACGCAGGGCAGGCCGATGCCGCGCCCGATCACCGCGGCGTGGCTGGTCATGCCGCCGCGTTCGGTGAGCACGCCCACTGCGGCGTGCATGCCGCGGATATCCTCGGGGCTGGTTTCGCGGCGCACCAGAATGCAGGCCTCGCCGCGCGCCTGCGCCGCCTGCGCGTCGGCGGCGGAAAACACCACCCGGCCCGAGGCGGCGCCGGGGCTTGCGGCGATGCCGCGCGCCAGCACGTCACGCTCGGCATCCGGATCGACCTGCCGGTGCAGGAGTTCGTTGAGCGCGCGCGGCTCGACCCGCATCAGCGCCTCTTCGTGGCTGATGATCCCGTCCTCGGCGAGCGCCACGGCGATGCTGACCGCCGCGCGGGCGTTGCGCGCGACGCGCAACCCGTCGAGCAGCCAGACCTTGCCATTTTCGATGGTGAATTCGGCCTGCATGTCCTCGCGCAGCTTTTCGCGCATCAGCGCGGCATAGGCCTTGACGTGGGCAAAGGCATCGGGGGCCAGTTCTTCGAGCGAGGGACCGCGCGGATCGCGTTCGAGATAGAGCGCATCCGCACCGCGCTGCAGCGCATCGCGGCCCTGGCTCTGGCTGAGGTAGCGACCGGTGATCTGGCGCGCGCCGGTCTGGCTGTTCACCAGTTGCATCACGCCCGAGCCGCATTCGCCCTCGCCGAGGCCGAGCGCCAGTTCCTGCACCACTAGACCGAGGCCTGCATCGGCGGGGGCACCCTTGGCCTGCCGCAGAAGGCGGGCGGTCGTGCCTTCCCAGGCGCGGGCCATGGAGCGCAGCACTTCGGTCAGTTGCACCGCCGGGTCCTGCGGAAATTCCTCTTCGGTCTCGTCCTCGTAGGCGCGCAGCGCCTGCCCCAGCCCGATGCTCGGATCTTCGGACACGTCGTCGAAGATATCCGGGTCGAGCCGGGCCACGTGCACCGCGTAGGATTGCACGAAGCGCAGGTATATCTCGGCCGCCGCGCGCTTGCCGATCTTGTCCGAGAGTTCGATGAATCGCGCGTCGTTGATGCCGATATTGAGCACCGCGCCCGGCCCGCCCCAATCGGGATCTTCCGAGGACGGGCGCACGCAGAGCAGCGGGGCCTCGCCGAAGGGCGCGAGCAGGGCGGCCATGTCGGGCAACTCGCCCGCCGCGATGCCATGCACCGCCTGAAACGACAGCGCGATGGTGCGCGGCACCGGCAGATCGAGCCGCGCCAGACGTTGCAGGCATTTCGCCCGTCCCCCGTGGGTGTTGGCATGCACCGGAGAGGTGGGGGTGATCAGGGTGATATCGGGGTCGTCTTGCTGCACTGCGGCACCTTTCCTTTGCCCGCACCATACGCCGCGCGGCGTGCAAGGCAAGGGAAAGGATAACGGATATGTGACAGGGGCGCTCCCCGTCATCCTCGGGCTTGACCCGAGGATCTATCGACGGGCCCACGCGACAGTCATGAGAGATCCCCGCCTGCGCGGGGATGACGGAGGTATGGAGGCGACCGGGTCGCCCTACCCCTCCACGCGGGTGAGGTCGGCGGCCTGCAGGCAGATGGTGCGGATGCGGCTGAGCAGGTTGAGACGGTTGCGTCGCAGCACCTGATTGTCGACATTGACCTGCACCGCCTCGAAAAACGCGTCAACAGCCGGGCGCAGGGCGGCCATGGCGCGCATCGCCCCGGCGAAATCCTCGGTCTTGAGGGCCTGCGTGATCTGCGGCTCTGCGGTGTCGAGGGCGGCGAAAAGCGCCTTTTCCTCGTCGGTCTCGGCAAATTTCACATCCGCGCCGAAGGAATATTCGACGCCGTCTTTTTCTTCGGCCTGCGTGAGGATGTTGTTGGCCCGCTTGAACCCCTGCAACAGGTTCTCGCCATCGTCGGTCTTAAGGAAGTCCCCGAGCGCACGGGCGCGGTGGACGAGCAGGGTGAGATCGTCATTGCCCTCCATCGCAAGGCAGGCGTCGATCACGTCATGGCGCAGGCCCTCGTCCTTGAGATGGACCTTGAGGCGGTCGTGAAGGAAGGCGAGGAGATTTTCGTCTATTAAGTTTGTATTCTTAAGAGTGATGTCAGGGGGCTGCGTCCCTTCCGCAAGAGCTATTGCAGCCTGAGTTGTAATGCCTCCCGGCGCAGAAATTGCAACGCGCGAAAACTCAAAGCTGCTGAAATCTGGCCTCATTCCGGGAAACGCCTCTGCGGTAACTGCAAAAGAGGACTCATCGTCCAATACAAACAAAGCCACACGATCTTGATTAAGAAATTCAGTGATCGCCACCCCCGTCCACTCCTGAATTGTATCTTTCAGGTTCAACCGAACGCTACCCCCCAACACCAACCGAATAACCCCCAACGCCGCCCGGCGCAGCGCGTAGGGGTCTTTGGAGCCGGTGGGTTTCTCGTCAATCGCCCAGAAGCCGGTCAGCGTGTCGATCTTGTCGGCCAGCGCCACGGCGATTGAGACCGGGGCGGAGGGCACGGCGTCGCCCGGCCCGAGGGGCTTGTAATGCTCCTCGCAGGCCTCGGGCACGCCGTCGTCATGGCCTGCGGCCTGCGCGTAATAGCGCCCCATCAGCCCCTGCAATTCTGGGAATTCGCCGACCATTTCGGATTGCAGATCGGCCTTGGCCACGCGCGCGGCCTCGGCGGCCAGATCGGGCTTGGCGCCCACCAGGGGTGCGATCTCGCGCGCGAGTGCGGCGATGCGCGCCACCCGGTCAGCCTGTGATCCCAGCTTGTTGTGGAAGGTGACGTCGCGCAGCCCTTCGGCCATGCCTTCGAGACCCCGCTCGCGCACCGTGCGCAGGTCATTTTCCCAAAAGAATTTTGCGTCACTAAGACGCGCCGCCAGCACCTTTTGGTTGCCCGCCAGGATGGTCGCGCCGTGGTCCGCCGTCTCGACATTGGCGACGGTGACGAAGCGTTCGATGCGGCCGGTCTTGGGGTTGCGGACGCTAAAGAACTTCTGATGTTCCTTCATCGAGGTCTGCAACACCTCTGGCGGCAGGTCGAGAAAGGCGTCGTCGATGCGGCCCATCAGCACCACGGGCCATTCCACCAGCCCCGCGACCTCGGACAAGAGCCCGCGATCCTCAACCACCTCAAACCCGGCGGCGAAGGCCTGATTTGTGGCGTCCTGCCAGATCGCCTCGGCCCGTTCAGCGGCATCCAGCACCACATGCGCGCGCTTGAGACGGGCGGCGTAATCGTCGAACGAGGTCACGGCAAAGTCATCGGGGGCCATGAAGCGGTGGCCGCGCGTCGTGTTGCCCGCGCGGATGCCGTCCACTTCGAGATCAACCACCTGCGCCTCGCCATCGTCACTGGTCAGGATGCAGAGAATGCAATGAAGGGGGCGCACCCAGCGCAGGGAGCCCGCGCCCCAGCGCATCGACTTGGGCCAGGGGAAATTGCGGATGAGCTTTTCCAGCTCCTCGGCGACGATCTGCGCCGCGGGGCGTCCGAGCCGGGTGAGGGTGGCAAAATAGACCTGACCCTTTTTTTCGTCGCGGATTTCGAGATCGTCGCGGGTCACGCCTGCGCCGCGCAGAAAGCCCTCGATGGCCTTTTCGGGCGCATCGACGCGGGGGCCCTTGCGCTCTTCTCGGGTGGTGGGGCTGGTGGCAAGCAGCCCCTGCACGGTGAGCGTCAGCCGCCGGGGCGTGGAGAAGGCCGCCGCCCCCGCATAGGTCAGCCCCGCCTCGACCAGCGCATCGGTCAGGCGCGCCCGCAGGTCGTCGGCCGCCTTGGCCTGCATGCGCGCGGGGATTTCCTCGGAGAAGAGTTCGATCAGCAGATCAGGCATGTGGGTCAGTATCCTTGCGGCGGTTCGGGGCAATCCTCGGGGGCGGGCTGGCCGTCGAACACCACCTCGCCGCAGCGGTTGATCTGGTGCCAGACATAGCCCCTGCCGTCCTCGGTGATGGCGACGATGCGGTCGATGCCGTATTGAATGTCTTTTTGGCCGAGAAACGCCAGCGCGCGCCCGTCTTCGAGCGCGGCCCCGAGGGCCTGTGCGTCGAAACAGTCGAACCAGCCGGGGGCATTGAGCGGCTCGGCGCGGTCATAGAGTTCATAGGTCTCGGTGAGCATCGGATGGCTCATCGTGGTGGTGAAACAGGCGCGGTAGCGGATCGGGCTGCTATCGGCGTCGATCGCCTGAAACGCGTCATAGAGCACCGGTTCGGGCGCGCCGGTGGCGAGCGAGGTCAGTTGCACATCGTCGGTGCCGGTGGCCGCCACCTCTTCGTAGAAGTGATAGACCTGCAGATAATAGAGGGCCGCCCCGGCCACCAATGCGGATATCAAGATCGCCCCCGCGAGAAATTTGCCCATTACGCTGCCTGCCCCCCGGCCTCTGTCTGCACGAAGGCATCGGCGCATTTCTTGGCCAATGCGCGCACCCGGCCGATATAGGCCTGCCGCTCGGTCACGGAAATGACGCCGCGCGCATCGAGCAGGTTGAAGAGGTGCGACGCCTTGATGCACTGGTCATAGGCGGGATGCGCCATGATGATGCGCTTGGCGGTCTTGGGGTCGGTGGCCTCTTGCGCGAGGATCGCCTCGCATTCAGCCTCGGCCTCCTCGAAATGGCGCAGGAGGACGTCGGTATTGGCGACGTCGAAATTCCAGCGGCTGTACTCCTCTTCGGTCTGGCGGAAGACATCGCCATAGCTGAGCGGGATGGGCGCTGCGGGATCGTTGAACGGCATCTCCATCACGTGGTCGATGCCCAGCACATACATCGCGAGACGTTCCAGCCCATAGGTCAGTTCGCCGGACACAGGGTGGCAGTCATGCCCGCCGACCTGCTGGAAATAGGTGAATTGCGAGACTTCCATGCCGTCACACCAGACCTCCCATCCCAGGCCCCATGCGCCGAGTGTGGGGCTTTCCCAGTCATCCTCGACAAAGCGGATGTCGTGCAGGGCCATGTCGATGCCAATGGCGCGCAGGCTGCCGAGGTAGAGATCTTGCAGGTCGGGCGGCGAGGGTTTGATCAGCACCTGGTACTGGTAATAATGCTGGAGCCGGTTGGGGTTCTCGCCATAGCGCCCGTCGGTGGGGCGGCGCGAGGGCTGCACATAGGCCGCGGCCCAGGGTTTGGAGCCCAGAGAGCGCAGCGTGGTGGCGGGGTGAAACGTGCCCGCGCCCACTTCCATGTCATAGGGCTGCATTACGGCGCAGCCCTGTGCGGCCCAATAGCTTTGCAGCCGCAGGATGATCTCCTGAAAGCTGCGCGGTTTGTCTGTGGCCTGCGTCATGCGGTCCCCCCGGGATAGGCACCCTGAAATTGCCGCCTTTCTCTAGGCGCGTCGCGCGGCAGGGTCAATCGCGGGGATGTGCATATTTCAGATGCATCGCCCGGCAGTTTTGTTAAAACCCCTTAGAATACTAAATGTTGAATAACCGGTCTTGACCAAGGGAATCTCATGGCGCGTATCGTCCTGGCACTTATTGCCGCAGTTCTGCTCAACCCGATCTTTGCGCATGCGCAGGGCACGCCGCTCACCGATGCCACCGGCGAACCGCTGGTCTGGGTACAGATCGAGGCCCAGCCCAGCCTTGCCGAAGCGCAGCAGAGCGCGCGGCGCTATGCGGGGGATCTGTCGGATGTGAACGGGTTCTCGCTGGGGCGGGGGTGGTATGCGATCGCGCTCGGGCCGTACCGGCCCGACGAGGCGGAGCGCGTGCTCCAGGTCTATCGCCGCGAAGGGGTGATCGCGCGCGACAGCTATATCGCCGAGACCTCGGATTATCAGCGCCAGTTCTGGCCGATCGGGGCGAACCTGCTGGATCAGCCGACGCTTGCCGCGCCGCAAGCCCCCGACGCGTTGCCCGATGATGTTATCGCAGCCCCTGAACCCGCCCCCGCGCCGGTGGACGAAACCCCGCGCGAGGCGCGTGCCAGCGAAAGCCTGCTCAGCCGCGAGGCGCGCGCGGAGTTGCAGGTCGCGCTCAAATGGGCCGGGGTTTATGGCGGGGCCATCGACGCGGCGTTTGGGCAAGGCACGCGCGGGGCCATGGCGCGCTGGCAGAATGAGAACGGCTTTGACGCCACCGGCATCCTGACGACCCGGCAGCGGGCTGCGTTGCTCGCGCAGTACAACGCCGTCTTCGACGGGCTTGGCCTGGAACGCGTGGCCGACAACGGCGCGGGCATCGCAATGACGCTGCCGACCGAGGTTGTGGAGTTCGACCGCTACGAGCCACCTTTCGCGCATTACACCCCGGTGGGGGATCTCGATGCGCGCGTGCTGCTGATCAGCCAGAGCGGCGACCGCAAAACCATGGCCGGGCTATACGACATCATGCAGACGCTGGAAATCGTCCCCGAGACCGGCCCGCGCGGGCTTGAGGCTGACAGTTTCACCCTGATTGGCGAGGGTGCGCTGCGGATATCCCACACGCAGGTCTGGCACCGCGACGGCGAAATCAAGGGGTTTACCCTGATCTGGCCCGCCGGCGACGAGGAGCGCCGCAATCGCCTGATCCAGGAAATGCAGGACAGTTTCGAATGGCTGTCCGGCACGCTCGACCCAACCGAGGGCGCGCAATCGGAGCAGCGTATCGACCTGATCGCCGGGCTTGAAGTGCGCAAGCCGCGTCTGACGCGCTCGGGGTTCTATGTCGATGCGGGCGGCGCGGTCCTAACCACGGCGGACGCTGTGCAGCAATGCGGCCGGATCACCATCGACGAGAGCTACACGGCAACCGTGGCGCTGATTGACGACGCCCTCGGGGTGGCGGTGCTGCAGCCGCAAGAAACCCTTGCCCCGATGCGGGTCGCCACCTTTCAGGAGCTGACACCGCGCCTGATGTCCGAGATTGCGGTCGCAGGCTATTCCTATGGCGGTGTGCTTGGGGGGCCTACCGTGACCTTCGGGCAGGTCTCCGACCTCAAGGGGCTGCATGGCGAGAGCCATCTCAAGCGCCTGGCACTCGCCTCGCTTGACGGCGATGCGGGCGGCCCCGTGCTCGATGCCGGGGGGGCCGTGCTCGGCATGCTGCTGCCGCATGAGTTGGACGGGCGCAGCCTGCCCGACGGGGTCAGCTTTGCCGCCACCAACGGGGCCTTGCAGGACGTGCTGGCGCGCGGTGGAATCTCTCCAAGCAAGACCTCCCGGATCGACACGCTCACGCCCGAATCCCTGACCGACCATGCAAGCGCGATGACTGTTCTTGTGAGCTGTTGGGAATAATTCTCTCTAAACGCCGTCTTCCTGACACGAACCCGACCTGCACCTGCCGCGCAAGGCAGGTGCAATCGGGGTCATGCTGCGCCGCCAATTCGCATGGCCGGTGCAGCCTCAGTCAGAAAAACGGAGTATGAGAGCATGAAAAAGCGATGTTCGCGACCGCAGTCGCCCTGACCACCCTCGCCACCGCCGTCACCGCGCAGACCGCGCAGGGCTATGGCTACACCACCGCGATCAAGGGCGGGACCAGCACGGTCATGCCGCCCGCCAGCCATGCGGGCCAGTGGTGGACCCATCCCAGTGGCTGCGAATATTCGCGCACCGGGCGGCCCGGCGAGGTGGTGTGGTACCTGATCATCAACACCTCGCGCCCCGAATGCCCCACCTATATCGCGACCAAGGGGGGAGCGGACGTGTATTGAGGCGGTTGGGTGATGACGGGGGTGGTTGGCCTGTTGCTGACATTGCAGCACCCCGCGCGAAACGCACCGAAGGTGCCGCGCGATCGCCGGGCCGTCCCGCGGCCTGGCGATTTGATAGGGCGTGCAACGTGCTGAATTACGACTGACTTGGCTGGGATAAAGTGCGGGCAAAAACCGTTGCTTCGCCAGTCCCCGGCCCTGCGACCGCGCGGCACCTTCTGGCGGGGTGCGTATGTCCGCTTCAGCCCAAAACCTACCCTCAGTTGCGCCAGAAGGCCGGCACCAGCAGGACGATCACCGCCAGGACCTCCAACCGGCCCATCAGCATCGCGAGGATCATCAGCGCCTTGGCCGCGTCGGGAAACGCCGCAACCGCCCCCGTCGCGCCCACGGTCTCGCCGAATGCCGGGCCGACGTTGAAAATCGCCGTCCATGCGGCAGTGACCGATTCCATCAGCGGCAGGCCGGTCATCTCCAGCGCTACTGAGAAAAAGCCGAGCGACAGGATGTAGCAGGTAAAGAGCAGCATCACCGATTGCAGCACCTCGTCCTCGACGCGCCGTCCCTCATGGCGCAGGACCATGACGCTGGAGGGGTGAAAGATCCGCCGCGCCTGCTGGCCGAGCGCGCGCAGCATCAGCTGGTAGCGGAAAATCTTGATCGCGCAGCCTGTCGAGCCGGTGCAGCCGCCAATGGCCCCCACGGCGATCAGGATGACGAAGGGAAAATTCCCCCAGGCTGTGAGATCGCCATCGGTATAGCCGGTGCCGGAAAAGATCGACACGACATTGAACAACCGCAGCCGCAGGCTTTCCTCGTCGAAACGGCCATTCACCGCGAAATCATAGGCCAGCACAAGCGCCACGGCGTAAAATATCCAGCGCAGATAGGTTTGCACCTGCGTGTCATGCAGGATCGGGCGGATATGCCCCTGCACCCCCTGCATCATCCGCACGAAGGGCAGGGTCGCGAGGATCATGAAGATCACGCAGGCATATTGCGGCGCACCGGGAAAGGCGGCGAAGGAGGCGTCCTTGCTCGAAAACCCGCCGGTGGAGACGGTGGTCAGCGCATGCACTGTCGCCTCAAAGGCGCCCATTCCCAGCACCAGATAGGTCAGCGTGCAGATCAGAGTGAGGCCGAGATAGACGTTGAGTACCCCCTTGGAGATGTCGATGGTGCGCGGCAGCGCCTTGCCGAACGTGTCGAACCCTTCGGAGCGAAAGAACTGCATGCCGCCCACCCGCATTTCGGGCAGGAACACCAGCGCCACGATCACGATCCCGAGGCCGCCCAGCCATTGCAGAATACCGCGCCAGAGCAAGAGCCCCTTGGGCAGATCGTCGAGCCCCGCGATCACCGTCGTGCCGGTGGTCGTGACACCCGACATCGATTCGAAGAACGCGTCGATGAAATGCAGGTCGGTCTCGCCCAGCATGAAGGGCAGCGCGCCGAACAGCGGCAACATCACCCAGACCAGCGTGGTCAGCAGAAACGCCTGCTGAATGGTCAGCCCCTTGCCCACGGAATTCTTGCACGCGAGCGCGACGAGCGCGCCCATCATGCAGGTCACGATCATGCTCTCGGCGAAGACGGGCCAGTGCTCGCGCCCCTCGGCGATATCCACGAGCAGCGGCAACGCCATGGTCGCGCCCATGGCGGTGAGCATCAGGCCAACAAGGTATCCGACGGGACGCACATCAAACATGACGCGCAGAGTTGGCGTTGCTTCGCGAAACTGTCAAGCGTGATAGAGACGCCTGTCGTGCGACCTCAGTCCGGCAACAGGTCTTCGAAGACGAAAGCCGGGATATCAGCACGGCATAATCCCATCCCGGCCAGTTCCGAAGCGCTCAGGCTATGCATTCGGGCCACGCTCAGCAGGCGCTGACGGGTCAGCATATAGGCATTCATGCCCGGTGCGCGCTCTGCCATGAAAAGATCCAGATCACGCCGCCATGTCGGCGGCAGAAATCGGGTCGTCAGGTCGGTCTCGGCCATTGGGTCCCCTTTCCTTGGATCGAACGGGTCCCTCCCTGAGATCAGCATACCGCATCGCGCTGCGAAATGCGCGCGGGCGTATCCGGTATGCGCGAGGTGTTGCTGCAATGCAGCATGACAAAGGCCCCGACAGCGAGACGCCGACGGAGCCCGAACAGGTCTGCGTTTCACAGGTCAGGCGTAGAACAGATCCTTGAAGACGTGATACGCGATCTGGTCACGGCGAATGCCCATGCGGTCGAGTTCCGCATCGCTCTTCGCTTCGAGCGCCTCGATCTGGTCGCGCCGGGACTGGACCCGTGCCTGCGCGTTGATCCCGCGCTCAAGCGCCGCGATGAACCGGGTCCAGACGCCATTTTGCGGCGCTGCTGCGGTGATGTTGGTGGTGATATTCGCCATTTGGAAACCTCACAGTCTAAGTGATCCGTTTCCTCCCTATGGCGAAGTTAGGTCAGCGCCGTTGACATGACTAGCGCCAAATTGGAATGGCCGGGTTGCGCCTGACGCATCCCGGCCTGCAACATGTTATTCTGCATCGACTTTCTTGGACGTGTCCGGCATCGCAGGCGGGTTCGAAGGCGCGCGCGGACGCTTGCTCTGGGCCGGTGTCGCCGCCTGTTCGGGCGTTTTGGTTTCGGGCGCGGGTTTGGCTGCAGGCGCGGCTGCGGCGGGCTTGGCCGGAGCCGGTTCTGCCGCTTTTTGCGGTGCGGGCTTGGCCGGAGCCGGTTGCGCAGCTTTCGCCGGTGCGGGCTTAGCCGGAGCCGGTTGTGCGGCTTTCGTCGGTGCGGGCTTGGCCGGAGCCGGTTGCGCGGCTTTCGCCGGTGCGGGCTTGGCCGAAGCCGGTTGCGCGGCTTTCGCCGGTGCGGGCTTGGCCGGAGCCGGTTGCGCGGCTTTCGCCGGTGCGGGCTTGGCCGAAGCCGGTTGCGCGGCTTTCGCCGGTGCGGGCTTAGCCGGAGCCGGTTGCGCAGCTTTCGCCGGTGCGGGCTTGGCCGGTGCGGGCTGCGCTTCTTTTTTCGGTGCAGGTTTCGGGGTCGATTGCGTGGCTTTCACCGGTGCGGCGGCTTTGGCAGGCTTTGCAGCCGGCTTGGGTGCTGCCGGTTTCGGCGCAGCGGCCTCGGGCTTTTTCGCCGCAGGCGTGGCCTTGGGTGCAGCGGAGGCAGGCGTCGCAGTTTTTTCTGCAGTTTTGGGCGCGGGTGCCTTTGCCTTGGCGACCGGCTTGGCGGCTTTCGGCTTGGGCGCGGGTTTGGGTGCGGGATTCGCACTGACCGAACGCGATTTCGTGAGCATGGAAAACGAACTTGCCTGCAACGCGGCCTCGCCAAAGACCTGCGCAACACGCAGATTGCTTTCGATCATGTAGCCGGTCAGCCGAATCCCGGCGGCAGAGAGTTTGAGCGGCAGATCGGGTGCAAGCATGGTCGGTATCCTTTTCATCGAGATGCGTCCCCGCAGTATCGCAGGCAGGTGACATGAGTGTAACGCGCGCACGATGCTGCGTTGCAGCAATTTGACCAAAGGTCAAATCACAAAAGAGCCTTTGCGCAGATATCCGCTGAAAATCCGGCCTGAACGCCCGAAAACCGGGCATTCAGCGCATATCAGGCCTGTCAGCCGCCGTGAACCAGAGTTTGGAACAGACGCGGATCAAGGCTCTGGGCGGCGAATGTCTCGCCCTCGGTCAGGACGCTGACGGCATCATGGCTGTGCAGGCTTTCCTGATGGCTGGCCACGACGCGGAAATCTCCGATGCGCGGGTCAGCCAGAAGCTGTTCGCAAAAGAGCCGCGCGGCATCCTCGACAAAGATCGCGTTGGCGGCGTTCAACTCGGCGAAGGCCTGTTCGTCCTCGCGCTTGACCATGACCTGCGTTTCGGTGGGCACGGCGCGGCGGGCGAGTTCGATGATATCCTCGAACCAGAGGCAGTCGCCCTCGATCAGTTCCACCGAAATCCGCGCGACCGAGCGCTGCGAATGCGGCGTCGCCAACTGCCCGCGCGTGGCGCGCGCATGCTCGCTCAGTTCGAGCGAACAGGGGCAGGTCGAGGAATAGACGAAATCGAGATGCATGAACTTGCGCTTGACGCCAGCCTGTTCGACCAGCTCAAGCGCGATGTCGTAATACTGATACCCCTCTAGCCCTGAGCGCAGGGATTGCACCTTCATCGGGTAGGAAATCCGCATCTGAAGCCGGGCGTCGAGGCTATCGAGATCGGTGATGTAGTCGGCCAATGCCGCCTCCATCACTTCGAAGCTGAAGGTCTTTTCCGCGTGCTTGTAAAAGCTGCGCATGATCCGGGACATGTTGATGCCCTTCTTGCCCGCCTCAAGGCTGACGGTGCCGGTCACCGAGGTCTCCAGCGTCAGATCGCCGTTGTCGCGGGCGTGAAAGCGGATCGGCAGGCGGAAATTGGAGATGCCCACATGCTGCAACTGCTGCTTGGTGCCGCGGATCAGCGAGGCCGGGCCATTCTGCAGGTCGGGCAGCGACGCGCGGTAGGCGTCGGTCACCTCGAAGCCTTCGGGATAGGTGCGCGACAGGGCCGGGTAGTTCGACATCTCAGCGTCGGGCAGCAGACGCGCGATCGCGGGATCGAGATCGGCCACCTCTTCGGGGCTTGCCGTGCGGGCCCAATCGCGCAGCACATCGAGCGCCGCTTTCGCCGCATCGCGGTCAGGCGTCGGGTTCATCTCGGACGGATGCATGTTCATGGCAAAGGCTCCCTCTCCGCGCCGCCAATCCCTTACATAAGGCATTGGCACGGGAATTGCTATTATCGGAGGATTTACGACAAAAGCGGCACGGCGGATCATTCTTATCCCGTTGTTTTCGCTTTATCCGCTCGCGTCGAGCGCGCGGGTGAGATCTTCGATCAGATCGTCTGCATCCTCCAGCCCCACGCTCAGGCGCACCAGGCCGGGCGTGATTCCAAGCTGCGCCTTGGTCGCGTCGGGCAGGCGTTGATGGGTCGTGGTGGCGGGATGGGTCGCGATGGACTTGGCATCGCCCAGGTTGTTCGAGATCAGGACGATGTCGAGCGCATTGAGAAACCGGAACGCCGCCCCCTGCCCGCCCGCAAGATCGAGCGCCAGCACCGTGCCGCCCTGCCCCATCTGCGCGGTCACAAGATCATGCTGCGCGTGGCTGGGATGGCCGGGATAGATCACGCGGGCGAGGCGCGCATCGCCCTGCAACGCATTGGCGATCTGCAACGCAGTCTCGGCCTGCGCGCGCACCCGCAGATCAACCGTCTCGAGGCCCTTGAGCATGATCCAGGCGGTAAACGGCGACATCGAGCCGCCGGTATGTTTCATGTAAGGTTCCACCGTGCCGCGAATGAACTCGCGCGTGCCGAGGATCACGCCGCCAAGCGCGCGCCCCTGCCCGTCGATATGCTTGGTCGCGGAATAGATCACCACATCCGCCCCCTGCTCGACCGCGCGCGAAAAGACCGGCGTGGCAAAGACGTTGTCGACGAGGACCAATGCGCCGACAGCATGGGCCAGTTCGGCCACGGCGCGGATATCGACCACGGCGAGCGTCGGATTGGAAATCGTCTCGAAGAAGACCGCCTTGGTGTCGGCGCGAATCGCCGCGCGCCACGCGTCGATATCGGTGCCATCGACAAAGGTGACCTCGACGCCGAAGCGCGTCAGCACCTCTTCCAGCACATAGAGACAGGAGCCGAAGAGCGCCCGCGCGGAGACCACGTGATCGCCCGCCCGCAGCATCGAGGTGAGCGCGCCCGACACCGCCGCCATACCGCTTGCGGTGGCAAAGCCGTCCTCGGTGCCTTCGAGACCGGCGATGCGGTCCTCGAACATCGCCACGGTCGGGTTGCCGTAACGGGCATAGATGAACTCGTCGTCACCGGCCTTGATGAACCGCGCCTCGGCCGCCTCGGCGCTGTCGTAGACAAAGCCTTGCGTGAGAAAGATCGCCTCGCTCACCTCGTTATACTGGCTGCGCCGCGTGCCGCCATGCACCAGCCTGGTGCGTTTCTTCCAACTGTCGCTCATGTTTCGTCCTCCGGGCGCAGTCGCCCACAAAAAAAGCCCCGACGCGGCCAAGCGAAAGGGGGCTTTCTCCTGACCTCTTTAGCGGATGTGTTTAACGTGGCCCGCAATCCGGTAACAAATCGCCACGCGTGCCGATTACTCCTGCGGGCGGGTTTCGTCAACACTGTCACGCAGGTTTAACGCAAACGTCACCGTGGCTTCGTATGTCGTCCCTACATCCCATCCACAAGATATAGTGGGGTCAGGGATATGCCGCTCATTCATGTCAATGCCGGGCGAGATGGCCCCGATCTTCATGACCGGCCGGGTCTGATCGGACAGTACCTGCCGGACCTGCTGGCCGGGGACGGTCCGGTGATCCTCATGCTGCACGGCTACAAATACGCCCCCGGCCATGCGCGCGAATGCCCGCATCGGCATATTCTCTCGGCCTCGCCGCAACGCGAGTGCTTCAAGGTGGTCAGCTGGCCGCGCGGTCTGGGTTTCGGCGCGGGGCACGACGATGAGGGGCTTGGCATCGGCTTTGGCTGGAATGCGCGCGGCACGCTCTGGCAGGCCTATGCCGAGGCCGCGCATGCAGGCGAACGGCTGGCGCAGCTGGTTCGTTTGATCCGCAGCCACGCGCCTCACCGACCCGTCCATGCCGTCGCCCATTCGCTGGGCGCGCGCGTTCTGCTCTGTGCGCTGCCGCACCTGCCCGAGGGGGCGCTCAGGCGGCTCATCCTGCTGGCGGGGGCGGAGTTTGCGGGCCGCGCCGCCGAGGCGCTCGCCTCGCCCGCCGGGCGCAGCGCCGAGGTGATCAATGTCACCAGCCGCGAGAACGATTTCTACGACTTTCTGCTCGAATGCCTGATCCCCGCGCCCGCGCGCGGCGACCGCAGCCTCGGGCTGGCGCTGCCGGGCGGGCCCAAAGTGCTCAACCTGCAAATGGATCACCCAGAGACCCTGAACGTGCTGCGCCGCGCCGGGTTCGAGGTTGGTGATCCCACGGCGCGCATCTGCCATTGGTCGCCCTATACCCGCCCCGGCGTGTTCCCGATGTATCGCAGGCTGTTGCGCGAGGCCGACACGCTCACGCTTGGGCAACTGCGCGCCGCGCTGCCCGAACATCCCGCGCCGCGCTGGTCGCGCCTGCTGCCGCTGCCGGAGGTCCGCCTGCCCTTGCCATCGGGACGAAAACTGTCATCCTGAGTGGCTGACAGCCCCGACAGGAGGACGCCATGCAGGCCCCGATCAACCTTTATTACTGGCCCACACCGAACGGCTGGAAGGCCTCCATCGCGCTTGAGGAGATGGGGCTGCCCTATCGGTGTCGGCTGATCAATATCGGTGCGGGCGAACAGCACGCCCCCGAATTTCTGGCGGTTTCGCCCAATAACCGCATTCCGGCCATCACCGATCCCGAGGGGCCGGACGGCCGGCCGGTCAACGTCTTCGAGTCCGGAGCGATCCTGCAATATCTGGCACGCAAGACCGGGCGGTTTTACGGCAAGACGGCGCGCGACCGCATCGCGGTCGAGGAATGGCTCATGTGGCAGATGGGCGGTGTCGGGCCGATGGCCGGACAGGCGCATCATTTTCTGAAATTCGCCAAGGACGACATACCCTACGCCAAGGACCGCTACCGCGACGAGGTGGCACGGCTTTATGGCGTGCTGGATCGGCGGCTGGCCGAGACCGAGTATGTGGCGGGCGATTTCTATTCCATTGCCGACATGGCGCTCTGGGGGTGGTGTTCTCTCTGGGAAGGACAGCAACAGACGCTCGACGACAAGCCGCATTTCGCCCGCTGGCTGGATACGGTTGGAGCACGCGAAGGCGTGCAACGGGGCCGCGCGCTCCATGCTGACAAACGACGCGATCCGACGGCGAAGAAGTGAGGGGGCGGGGCGGTGGTTTTCGTTTGGAGCGGACATACAAGATTGCCCGCGCGAAACGCACCGAAGGTGCCGCGGGACGGCGATTTGACAGGGCGCCCTGTGTGTTGAGTTCAGAATGACTTGGCTGGGATAAAGTGCCCGCCACGACCGTCGCTTCGCCAGTCCCCGGCCCTGCGAGCGCGCGGCACCTTCTGGCGGGATTTAAGATCCGCGTCAGGCGACCGCTCTCACGCCCCCTTGTCGTCTTCTTCGGTGCCGTGATCGCGAAACAGGCTGCCTTGCGTCATGAAGAACACAAAGATCGCCGCCGTCAGGCCGAAGGTCTTGAAATAGACCCAGATTTCCTCGGTCTGCGTGCGCCAGATCGCCTCGTTCAACACCGCAAGACCGAAGAAGAACAGCATCAACCGCCGCGTCAGGATCATCCAGCCCTGATCGGTCAGCGGCATGACCCCCTCCATCACCACCTGTAGCCAGGATTGCCCGCGCAGTAGGCCGATGCCCAGAACCCCGCCGAACAGCAGGTAGATCATCGTCGGCTTCATCTTGAAAAAGCGCGGATCGTTGAACCACACGCTCAGCCCGCCGAAGACGACAATCAGAACGGCAGTGACGATCTGCATCCGCGACAGGTGGCCCGTCAGCTTCCACAACAGCGCCATCGAGATCAGAAAGATCGGGATGAACCCGGCGGTGACGACGATGAATCCGTCATAGTCGACCCCACCAATCGTGAACACACGGTCCTTGAGCCACAGATAGGCGGCGAAGAACACCAGCAGGGGCCCGAACTCCAGAACCGGCTTGGCCCATTTGGGCGGGGTTTTCTCGGTCATCGCACTCGCCTTGCCTGTTATGGAACCCGCTTGTCGCGCGTTCATCCGCCAAATTCAACTATGACCGCCCCGGTGGCAATCAACCCCATGAGCGCAATCCGCCGCGGCCCCACGGTTTCCTTGAGCACCAGCCAGCCGATGAGGGCGGCGAAGACCGTCGAAGTCTCGCGCAGCACCGCCGCCTCGCCCACCTTGTCGAGCCGCGTGGCCAGCATGATCGAGCCGAAGGAAAAGAACGCCACCAGCCCGCCCGCCACGCCGCGCAATGCCAGCGGGCCAATCGCGGGGCGCGCCACCATGTTGCGCCACCGCAGCCCGGCAATCGGCAGGATGCTCATCCCGTCGAGAAAGAAGAACCACGCCAGAAAGGTGAAGGGATCGGCCGCCGCACGGATGCCATAGGCGTCATAGGTGGTATAGAGCGCCACGAAGAGCCCCGTCGCCACCGCAAGGCCAAGCGCCAGCGGCATCGTCTCGCGATCCAGCGTCAGCGTGCGCAGGTTGTAGACCGCAAGCCCGTAGATGCCACAGAGCAGCACCGCCACCCCCGTCCATTGTACCGGCGTGAAAAGCTCGCCGAAAATGAGCCAGGCCCCGATCACGGTGAAAAGCGGCCCGGTGCCGCGCACCACCGGATAGACGACCGTGTAGGCGCCCTTGGTGTAGGCCATTGCCTGCAGGATCTTGTAGCCGATGTGAATCAGCACCGCGCCCGCAAAGATCGGCCACATATGCGCCTCGGGCCAGGGCACGACAAAAATCGCGAAGGGGGCTGCCATGATGCAGTAACTGAGGTCGATCGCCCCCCGGCTCAGCCACGGATCATGCCGCCCTTTTTGCAACGCGCCAAAGACCGCGTGCAGGAACGCGGCGGCCAGCGCCAGCACCATGGCAAGGTGACGGCCCGCCTCGGTGCCCTCCAGCGAGATCAGCCAGTCGCTCATGCAACCCGTCTCGCATCATCGCGACGGATCATGCTAGGATCACGGTCAAAACCAAGGAAGGACGGCATGGAACAGCACGTGATGGAGACCATTATCAACGAGCTTTCGGGCACGTTCGGTGCCGTTCCACCGCTCATCGCAGGCACCCGACTGGTCGCGGCGCTTTTGCGCGGTGCGGTGATCGGGGCCGAGCGTGAAAGCAAGCAGAAACCGGCGGGCCTGCGCACGCATATGCTGGTGTCGATGGCGGCCTGCCTGTTCATTCTGGTCAGCCAGCAACTCGCCGCCCTGCCCTTCGGGGCCCAGGATGCAATGCGCGTCGATCCGCTACGCCTGATCGAGGCGGTGACCGCCGGGGTCGCCTTTCTCGCCGCCGGAACCATTTTCACCTCGGGCGGCCAAGTGCACAATATCACCACGGGCGCGTCCATGTGGATGGCAGGCGCGATCGGTCTGGCCTGCGGCTCGGGGCAGATGCCCTTGGCCGCGATGGCGACGGGGATCGTTCTGCTTGTGCTCTATGTGATCCGGCTGGCCGAAAAATAGCAGGGCTTCGGATCTGTCCAACGGTCATCGCGCGTCGAGACCGGTCAGCGCGGCGGCGAACTCCTCGGGATCAAAAGGGGCCAGATCGTCGATCTGCTCGCCGACGCCGATGGCGTGGATCGGCAGGCCGAACTTGTCGGCAAGCGCCACCAGAACACCGCCCCGCGCGGTGCCGTCGAGCTTGGTCATAACGAGGCCCGAGACATCGGCGAGCTTCTGGAAAATCTCAACCTGGCTCAATGCGTTCTGCCCGGTCGTGGCATCGAGCACCAGCAGGGTGTTATGCGGCGCGTCGGGGTCCTTCTTGCGGATCACGCGCACGATCTTGGAGAGTTCTTCCATCAGGTCGGCGCGGTTCTGCAAGCGTCCCGCCGTGTCGATCATCAGAAGGTCGGCGCCATCGGCCTCGGCCTTGGTCATGGCCTCAAAGGCAAGGCTTGCGGGGTCCGAGCCCTCGGGTGCCGTCAGAACCGGCACGCCCGCGCGGTCGCCCCAGATCTGCAATTGCTCGACGGCGGCGGCGCGGAATGTGTCGCCCGCCGCGATCACCACCGATTTTCCGGCGGCCTTGAACTGACTCGCAAGTTTGCCGATGGTCGTGGTCTTGCCCGAGCCGTTGACGCCGACCACCAAAACCACCTGCGGACGCTTGGCGTAGATCGGCATGGGGCGCGCCACCGGCTCCATGATGCGGGCGATCTCATGCGCCAGCAACTTCTTGATTTCCTGCGAGGACAGCCGCTTGCCCATCCGCCCCTCGGCCATGTTGGCGGTCACGCGCATCGCGGTCTCGACGCCCATATCGGCGGTGATCAGCAGTTCTTCGAGGCTTTCGAGCATGTCATCGTCGAGCGCGCGGCGGGTGACGACCCGCTCTTCGCCGCGCCCCAGAAGCCGACCGAGAAAGCCCGCGCGCGGGGCAGCGGCGGGCAGATCATCGGGGATTTCCATGGGCGCGGGGGTGGCGATGGCCTCGGGGGGCGGTTCTGGCACCTCCTGCGGTCGCTCGACGGGCTGCTCTACCGGGGTCGGCGGCGGGGTCTCATCCGGTTGCGGCGGGACAACGGGCGGCTCCGGTTGCGGCTCGGGCTCGGGCCGGGGTGGCGTCGGGGTCTCCGGCTCCGGCTCGGGTTGCGGCTCGGGGCTGGGCGGGGTCTCCGACTCGCCGCCGTCTTCGACAATGGCCTCCAGCCCCTCGTCCAGCTTGGACGAGGATTTGAACAGCCGTTCCTTGAGTTTCGAGAAAAACGCCATGCGCCCTCCGATCCGCGTGTCACCCCTGACCTAATGCGGATCGGCGGGATATGGAAGACGGTGCCTGCCTCAGATTTCGTCGGCGAAATGCTTCATGGTCAGGCGAATTGGGTTTGGCGCGGCCTGCCCCAGACCACAGATCGAGGCATCGGCCATCGCCGTGCACAGCTCTGCCAGCAGCGGTTGGTCCCAGGTGTCGGCCTGCATCAGCTTGACCGCCTTCTCACAGCCGACCCGGCACGGCGTGCACTGCCCGCAGCTTTCATCCTCGAAAAACCGCAGCATGTTGAGCGCCGCATCGCGGGCGCGGTCGTGATCCGACAGGACCACCACGGCGGCCGAGCCGATAAAGGTGCCATGCGGCTGCAACGTGTCGAAATCGAGCGGCACGTCATCCATCGAGGCAGGCAAGAGACCCGAAGACGGCCCGCCCGGCTGATAAGCCTTCAGCGTATGGCCGTCGAGCGTGCCCCCAGCCGCCTCGATGATGTCGGTGATGGTCGAGCCGGCCGGCAGCAGGTGGACGCCAGGATTTTTCACGCGCCCGGAGACCGAGTAGGAGCGCAGCCCCTTGCGACCGTTCTTTTCGACGCCGGAGAGGATCTCGCCACCCTCGCGCAGCACGCGCGTGACCCAGTAGAGCGTCTCGACGTTGTTGACGAGCGTGGGGCGGTTGTAGACCCCGACCTGCGCGACGAAAGGCGGGCGGTGACGCGGCAATCCGCGCTTGCCCTCGATCGATTCGATCATCGCCGATTCCTCGCCGCAGATATAGGCGCCCGCGCCACGGCGCAGTTCGATATAGCCCTCGGCGACGATATCCGCATCCTCCAATGCCTTGATCTCACGGCGCAGGATTTCCAGCACGGCGGGGTATTCGTCGCGCATGTAGATAAAACAGCGCTCGGCCTCGACCGCCCATGCGGCAATCAGCATGCCTTCGAGAAAGACATGCGGTTCGCGTTCGAGATAGTAGCGGTCCTTGAACGTCCCCGGCTCGCCCTCGTCGCCGTTCACGGCCAGGTAGCGCGGCCCTTTCTCGGCGCGCACGAAGCCCCATTTCTTGCCCGACGGAAAGCCCGCCCCACCAAGCCCGCGCAGCCCCGAATCAAGCAGCGTCTGCTGCACGGTCTCTAAATCGCCCCGTGCGCGCAGGTCTGCAAGCGTGGTGTAGCCGCCGGATGAGGTATAGGCCGCAAAGTCTTGATATTCCGGAAGATGTGCGTGGGTGTCGCCCGCCGCAATCGCCGCCTGCACCTTTTCGGGCGTGGCGTTGTCGATATGGTTGTGGCCGAGTTCCAGCACCGGCGCGGTATCGCAGCGGCCCATGCAGGGCGCGCGCAGCACGCGCACCTGCGCCGGGTCCATCCCCTCCTCCAGCGCCGACTTGAGCGCTTGAGCGCCCGCCATCTCGCAGCTGAGGGAATCGCAGACCCGGATGGTCAGCGCGGGCGGCGGCGTCTCGCCTTCCTTGACCACGTCGAAATGCGCGTAGAAAGTTGCCACCTCGTAAACCTCGGCCTGCGCGATGCGCAATTCCTCAGCCAATGCTCTCAGATGCGCGGCAGACAGATGGCCGTATTCGTCCTGAATGAGATGCAGATATTCGATCAGCAGATCGCGCCGCCGTGGCCCGTCACCCAACAGCGCGCGCACCTCGTCCCATGCCTGATCCTCAAGCTGGCGGCCCTTCGGCGTGCGCCGCCCTTTGCCCTTGCCCGATTTCCAGACGCCCTTGCGCTCATCCAGTGCCATGCGGTCATCCTCGCTTTACCTTGCGCGACATCTAACGCCCGCCGGAATGCCCTGCGGGATCAAAAACGACATTTACCCCGCCAGATGCGTTCCGGCGTCCGAATATCACGAAATCCAGCCGGTCTTGCTCTCTGCGCGCCGCCAATGCGAGGCCAACATGCCAGACCATAACCGCATGACAACCGAGCCAAGGGTATGCCCCTCCACGTTGCAACTAGTCACCGGATGCGACCCGACACCGTTGCCACAATCGGGATGGGCGCCGCAGGCTGGTACAGGCAGGTTCCCTCTGGCGAGGCGCCGCGCGATCTGGCAAGCTGACGGGATGCGAGTCCTGATCCTCATTGCCGCCCTCGGCACCCCGGCCCATGCGCAGATGAGCGCCGAAGACTTCGACGCCTATACGCGCGGCCACACCTTCTATTACGGCGCAGGCGGGCAGGCCTATGGCGGCGAGGAATATCTCGACAATCGCCGGGTGCGCTGGTCGTTTCTCGATGGTGAATGCCAGGAGGGGTATTGGTACGAGCAGGACGATCTCATCTGTTTCGTCTACGAGAATCGGCCCGACCCGCAATGCTGGAGTTTCGAGCGTACGGGCAGCGGGTTGATCGCCCGCTTCTCTGGTGAAACCGTCATGTCGGAGCTTTACGAGGTCGAAAGATCCAGTGAGCCGCTGATGTGCCTGGGGCCAAGGATCGGCGTATGACTTTAGATTTATATCTCAAAAATTTGATTTATCCACGGTGCAATCGCCTAAAGTTTTCATAATCGAACATTTTGCCCGTGGCGTGGAAAGTTCATGCTCAGGTGTGTTTTGCTTGCCCAAATGAGTTTGCAAACCTACTTTGTAACATAGCTAATCTGCAAAAATTGGGGGGTTCATGGCCACTCAGAAACTCTATGCCGGGGCCAAGCTGCGCGAGACGCGGCAACGGCTCAACCTCACGCAAAAGGACTTCGCGGCCAAGCTTGGCGTGTCCCTGCCCTATCTCAACCAGATGGAGAACAACAACCGCCCGGTCTCGACCACGGTGGTTCTGGCGCTGGCGCAGGAATTCGGCTTTGACGTCACCGAACTCAGCACCGGTGATGCCGAACGGCTGGTCAGCGACATGCGCGAGGCGCTGGCCGATCCGGTGTTTGGCGATCCACCCCCGCTGGCCGATCTGCGGCTCACTGCCTCGAATGCCCCGGCGCTGGCGCGCGCGTTTCTCGAACTACACAGCGCCTATCGCCAGACCCATGAGCGGCTGGCCTCGCTCGACGAGGCCCTGGGGCGCGAGGATGCGCGCGGCCAGACCAGCGCCTGGGACGAGGTGCGCGATTTCTTTCACTATTGCGACAACTATATCGACGCGGTCGATCATGCCGCCGAACGCTTTGCCGAGGGGGGGGCGCGCGCCGAGATCGACACAGTGGCCCTGCGCCGCCTCAAGGAGATCGGCGTCACGGTGACCGAGGCGGATACCCCCACCCTGCGCCATTACGACCGGTCCACCGGGCTGCTGACGCTCTCGACCCGCGCCGCCCCCGAGACCCGGCGCTTTCAGCTTTTGCTGCAACTCGCACTTCTGACGCAAGATCAACTGCTGGAGGCAACGCTCGATTTCGCCCGATTTCAGTCCGAGGGCGCGCGGGCTATCGCCAAGATCGGCCTCGCCAATTATTTCGCCGGGGCGGCGCTCATGCCCTACGGGCGGTTTCTGGCAGCAGCACAGGAGGTGCGCCACGATCTGGAGATCCTCGCCATGCGGTTTGGCGCGTCGGTCGAGCAGGTCTGTCACCGCCTCTCGACCCTGCAACGCCCCGGGGCCAAGGGCATCCCGTTTTTCTTTGTCCGGGTCGATCAGGCGGGCACGATCACCAAGCGCCATTCCGCCACGCGGCTGCAATTTGCGCGCTTCGGCGGGGCCTGCCCCTTGTGGAATGTGCATCGCGCGTTCGAGACGCCGGGCCGCTTTCTGCGGCAACTGGCCGAGACGCCGGACGGGGTGCGCTATATCAGCCTTGCCTGCGATGTCAGCAAACCGGGGGGCAGTTTCGGAGCACCGGTGCGCCGGTTTGCCATAGCTTTAGGGTGCGAGGTCAAGCATGCGGGCGATCTGGTCTATGCCGACGACCTCGACGTGACCAATGCCCGCGCGTTCGAGCCCATCGGGATTTCCTGTCGCATCTGCGAGCGCACGGAGTGTCACCAACGCTCAGTGCCCCCCTTGGAACGACGGCTTCAGGTCACGCCGGACGAGCGCGGGGTGCTGCCCTACCGCGTCGGTTAGCCGACCGAGGCTTGCAGATCGAAGATCGGCAACAGGATCGCCAGCACAAGTCCGCCCACGACCATCATCAGGAGCGGGTCAATGAGCGCCGACACGCGCTTGCGCTCATTGGTGAGCCATGTCTCGACCAGCACCGCCGCGCGTTCGGTCATCCGACCAAGACGCGCGGATTTCTCACCTGCATCAACGAGTTGGCGACAGACAGGGGGAATTAGGCTCATCCGCACCAGCCCCTGACTCAGGCTTTCGCCCGAGCGCACGGCCTCTGCGAGATCGAGCGCCTCGTCGCGAAACCGGCGGATGACCAGCACGTCGCTTGCAGAGGTGACGGCATCGACCACGGTCTGACAGCTGGAAATGACCAGCGCCAGCGTGCGCAGGTATTGCGCCGCCGCCGACAGTCGCAAGAGCCGCCCGATCACCGGCAGGCGCAGGGCCATGCCGTGCCAGCGGTCGCGCACTGCGGGCACGCGCAATGCGAAGATCAGGCCGAAAATGCTACCCGCAACGCCGACGCCAAGCGCGATCCGATGCGCCTGCACCCAATCGCTCACCCCCATGACGAACTGCGTGAGGGGCGGCAATTCGCGCCCGTCACCGCGAACATCGCGGCGATCTCGGGGGCGACATTGACCATCAGGATGCCGCAGACCAGCAGCGACACGGCGGCCACGAAAGCGGGATAAATCAACGCCGTGGCCAGTTGCGCGCGGTCCGTGCCGACGCTTTCGAGATAATCCGCCAGCCCCTCAAAGACCCCCGCCATAGCCGAGCCCCACAGCCGCGATCAGCAGCAAGACACCCTGACCGCGCATCACCTCAGCCCCGCATCTCGGGGCGCGGGCCGGACCGGCCCGGCAGTCGCACGGGAAACCGCATCGGGCATGTGTTCAGCTGTCTCATCTGACGGGTCATTCAAATCAACGTGGATCAACGCCCAGAGCATAGACCAGAGCGGCGGGGCACGGCAACTCTCTAGAACGCGTCCGGCAACGGTGCCACGCTCAGCGGAAGGCGCCATGTGGCGGGATCGGTGCGTTCCCCCTCGGGCCGCGCGAGCAGGACCTGCGCGTGGAAATGCCCGGTGGTCTCGGTCCCGTCTGTTTGGTGCCCTGCGGCCTGCGCGTTCGCGATGGCGCGCGCCTGCTCCTCGGTGCTCTCGAAGCGGCGATGCACGAAGGGCGGCAGCGGCAGAACCTCCTGTACCATGCCATGCGCGCGCAGCACCTCTGCCGCCGCCGCGCGCTCATTGCCGCGAATGGGCGAGGTCATCAGCCACGGCTTGACCGGTCCACAGGCCGCCAGCATGCGATCGAGCGCGCGCGGCATGAGCTGCGCGACCGAGCCGCATTCGACGATCAGGTCCGCTTGCGACAACTCAAGCGCGAGTGCGCCTGACGGATCATTGGTCTCCAGATCCTCGGCAAAGGCCGCCTCGAACAGCCCAACCTGCGCGCCATAGGCCACCGCATTGGGCATCACGTCGAGCCCGGCAAAGCGAATCGTCCCATCCCGCCAGCGCCGCTCTGCCAGCCAGTTACGATCCCAATCCATCACCTGCTGCGGCGTCGCGGCCTCGAACTGCGGCGCGCGGTAGCGGCGTAGCACCTCCTCCAGCGTCACGTCATGGCCCATCAGCAGGCTGACAATCCCGTAACTGCTTGCGAAATCGAACACCCTCGGCGCATCTATCCCACGCAGGCGCATCACCTCATCCAGCCCCGCGCGGAACGCCGCCACCGCATGATGCTGATTGCGATAGCCCAGCGCATCCATCATCCGGAAATAGGCTCGGCAATCGGGCTGATCGTAGGTTTCATCAAAAATCGTGACGAAATCGGTGGTCGGCGTCTCTTTGGGCGGGGTCATCGGCGTGGCATCTCTCTGGCTTCGGCGCGGGCGGCACCGGGGCCAACGTTGCCCCGCAACGGGCATTTTACAAGAGCAATCACGCAGGCCCTCACGCGGGCGCACGCAACCGTGAGACGAGAGCGCGCGCCGGTAACAATATTACGCGCCGCTTTCCGCAACGTGAACCGGCGTGTGGCCACATGGCTTGCGCAAATCACTGATTGGGCGCACGCTGACCTCAGCCAAACCATTTTCATCAGGATGGCAGCGATGAGCCAGAGTTCCTCCCAGACCATGCCCGACAACTCCCGCGTTCTGATGGGGGCGGGCCTCGCGTGGCTGGCGGTGTTCATCTTCGCCGCTGGCAATTCCATCGTGTCGCTGCTCGTGGAAATCGGCATGCAGAACCAGGTGATGGGGCGCAATGTCATCACCTATTGCAACCTGCTCTTCGTCGGCTCGCTGATGTCGCTGGTGCCGATGAGCTTCATGTTTTGGCGCGAATGGACGATGGAGAACCTGCGCAAGCTGACGCGCAAACACTGGATGATCCTGACGCTCTCGGCCTTTTTGTCCTCGGCGCTGACGCCGGGGCTGTTCTTTTATGCGCTGGAGAAGACCACCGTGACCAATGTCGTCCTGATGGGCCGGATCGAGCCGCCGCTCTTTCTGCTCGCGACCTGGCTGTTCCTGCGCGAGGAATTCGAGCCCTGGGCCTTCGTTGCCGGTCTGGTGGCGCTCTGCGGCGCGGTCCTGATGCTGTGGCTCAACGGCGGTGGTGCGTTCGAGCTGGGCAAGGGCGAATTCGGCACGCTGCTGGCGACGCTTTCGTATATCGCCTCGACGCTGGTGGCGCGCACTGGGTTGCGCGGCATCCCTCTGGGGATCTACGCGATCTACCGCACCCTGGTGGGCACCATCTTTTACTTCTTCCTCGCGATCTACCTGTTCGGGCCGGACCATTTCCAGGATGTGTTCCACCCGCTGGTCTGGGAATATGTCTGGATCTACGCGCTGATCGTAGTGATCGGCGGGCAGTTCGCCTGGGCGCTCGGGCTGAAATACGCGCGCTCCGGCGATGTCTCGCTGGCCACCTCGTTCTCGCCGCTGGCCGCGATCCTGATCGCCATGGTGCTCCTTGGTGAGGACCCCGGCCCCGGCCTACTGCCCGGCGGCGCGATCATCCTGCTGGCCATTGGGATCGGGCAATACGGGCGTCTGCGCTCACGCCGTGCGCGCGAGGATTGCCCGAGCGTGGCCGCAGCGCGCGCACGTGCGATGGAGCATGAGGGCGAGGTGAATTTCAAGGGCGCGTGAGACACGCAATACAATGTCATCCTCGGGCTTGACCCGAGCATGACGGCTCCTGCGCTACGTCACCCTCGACGCGGAACACCTCGCGCAGGGCAACCTGCGCCGACCCGTCCAGCCGTTCCAATGCCGCGCGCTTGATCTCTGCCCCTTCGGCAATGTCGACGGAGATATCGCCAACGGTCTCCCCCGCGCCCGGCATCCGCCACAGCTCCACCGGCAAGGCCGTGGCGTGGCGCGTCGCGCAGGACCGGGCCGCCGTCAGGGCCGCCCCCTCCCCGGCAATCACCGTCAGCCGCGCCGCATGCGCGGAGGGTGCCACCCCGGACAGATCGTCCAGCGCTACGATCCGCGCCGTGGGAAAAGGCGCGACCGCCTCCGACAGCACGTCCAGTCCCGGCCCTTCGCCCAAGGCAAACGTCACCCGCGCCCCCGACATGAGCTTGCGCGCCGCGTGGCCAAGCGCCGTGCGAAGGACCGTCTCGGGCCGCTCGGTCACCACGATCACCTCGCCCAGCAGATCAAGCGGCTGGCGCGACAGGAAGAACGCCATGATCTGCTCGGCCATGCCGTTGTAATGGCTCACATCTCGCGCATCATGGACGATCCGCCCGATATCGACCTCGGCCACCTCGGCTCCGGCCGCATGGACGCGCAGCATCACGTCGAGATCCACGGCATAATCGCCGACCAATTCGCCATGCGCGATGCGCGACTTGTCAAAGAGGTAGATGCCGGTATTGGGCGCGCGCAGGCGCCCCAGCCCCGGAAACATGCCCGCCAGCGCCGGGCGTACCAGCAGGCGGGTCATCGGCATGTTGTCCTTCGGGTCGTTCCACGCGCCCTTGATCAGCCCCACGCCGGGCGCGCGCGCCCGGATCATGTTGGAAAAAAGCCCCGTGTCGAACTTGTCGAGATCGGCATCGACCTTCATCACCCAGTCGTGCCGCGCCGCGCCGATGCCGGTGCGCACCGCGTGGCCCATTCCGGGGCGTGTCTCGGTCACCACCTGCGCGCCCGCGCCAGCCGCCTCGGCGGCAGTGGCATCGGTCGAGGCATTGTCGATCACCACCACCTCGGCGATCCCGGCCATGTCGCGCAACACCCGGACCACGCGCGCGATGGTCTGCGCCTCGTTGCGGGCGGGCACGATGACGGAAATCAGGTCTGGCATGGGCACTCCTGCGCGCGGTGTCGCATGACTGTAGGCGCAGCGTCAGGGCTGCACAACGGGGTGCCGGATCAAAACGCCAGCGTCGCCTCGACCGCGCGTTTCCACGCGTCGGTTTTCACCTTGCGCTCCGCCGGGTCCATCCGCGGCAGAAATTGCCGCTCCAGCGCCCATGTCTCGGCGAATTCGGCCTGCCCGGGATAAAGCCCGATCTGCATCCCCGCCAGCCACGCCGCCCCGAGCGCCGTGGTCTCCAGAACCTCGGGCCGGTCCACGGGTGCGTCGATGATATCCGACAGGAATTGCATCGCCCAATCGCTCGCGCTCATGCCGCCGTCTACACGAAGCACCGCATCCGCTCCATGCCCGGCCCAGTCGTCGCGCATCGCCTGCAAGAGATCGCGGGTCTGGAAGCCCACACTTTCAAGCGCCGCGCGCGCAAATTCCTCGGGTCGCGAATTGCGCGTCAGGCCAAAGATCGCTCCCCGGCACTCCGGCCGCCAATAGGGCGCACCAAGGCCGGTGAAGGCGGGCACAAGCACCACGTTCTGATTGGGATCGGCCTTTTCGGCCAGGGGCTGCGTCTCGCTCGCATGACGGATCATCTTGAGCCCGTCGCGCAGCCATTGCACCACCGCCCCCGCGACGAAGATCGAACCCTCCAGCGCATAGGTCGGCTGACCATCCAGCTGATAGGCAATCGTGGTCAGCAGGCGGTTTTTCGACACCACCGGCGTCGTACCGGTATTCAAGAGCGCGAAACATCCCGTGCCATAGGTCGATTTCAGCATGCCCGGCTGAAAACACGCCTGCCCCACGGTCGCCGCCTGCTGATCGCCCGCGACGCCGCGAATGGGAATTTCGCGACCGAAGAGATCGGCGCGCGCGTGACCGTAATCATCGGCGCTGTCGCGCACCTCCGGCAGCATCTGCATGGGGATGCCGAGCAGGTCGCAGATCGTCTCGCTCCAGCGTCCCTTGCGGATATCGTAAAGCAGCGTGCGCGCGGCATTGGTGGCGTCGGTGGCATGCACGCGGCCGCCGGTCAGCTTCCAGATCAGGAACGAGTCAACCGTGCCAAACAGCAGATCACCCGCCGCCGCCTTGTCGCGCGCACCCTCGACGTTCTCCAGTATCCAGCGCAGTTTCGTGCCCGAGAAATACGGATCGAGCAACAGCCCTGTGCGCTCGGTCACCATCGGCTCGTGCCCCGCCTCGCGCAGTTGCGCGCAGTAGTCGGCGGTGCGCCGATCCTGCCAGACGATGGCGCGGTGAATGGCCTGTCCGGTGTGGCGGTCCCAGACCACCGTGGTTTCGCGTTGATTGGTGATGCCGATGGCGGCGACATCGGCGATATTCAGCCCCGCCTTTTCGATCACCGCGCGGCAGGTGCCCGCCGTGGTCGACCACAGATCGCTCGCCTCATGCTCAACCCAGCCCGATTGCGGGAAATGCTGGTCGAATTCTTCCTGAGCCACGGCCCTGATCCGCATCTGCGCGTCGAACAGGATCGCGCGACTCGACGTGGTGCCCTGGTCGATGGCGAGGACATGGGTCATGGGGTAATCCGTATGTTAAAGCGGTCATCCTCGGGCTTGACCCGAGGATGACGGAAGGTACCGGGGCGCGCAGCACGCGCCCCGGTTAAATCGCTTACTGCCAGGACTTGATCAACTCATCATAGGCGATGGTCACAGGCTCTTCGTCCTCGTTCTCCAGCGCCGCCTTGGGGGCGCCGGGCTGGCTCAGCCAATATTCAGAATCCCGCTCTTCGTTGAGCTTGGGCCCGATATCGCCCTGAATGCCCGCACGTTCCAGACGCTGGAGCACCCGCTCCTGATCCTCGCACAGACCGTCGAGCGCCTCTTTCGGGGTCTTGGCCCCCGACATGGCGTCACCGATATTCTGCCACCACAGTTGCGCCAGCTTCGGATAATCCGGCACGTTGGTGCCCGTGGGCGACCACTGCACGCGGGCAGGCGAGCGGTAGAACTCGACCAGACCGCCCAGCTTGTCGGCGCGCTCGGTAAAGCTGTCGTGCTGGATCGTCGACTCGCGGATGAAGGTCAGGCCGGTATGGGCCTTCTTCACGTCCACCGTCTTGGAGGTGACGAACTGCGCATAGAGCCATGCGGCCTTGGCGCGGTCCACGGGGGTGGATTTCATCAGGGTCCAGCTGCCTGCATCCTGATAGCCCACCTTCATGCCGTCCTCCCAGTAGACACCGTGCGGCGAGGGGGCCATGCGCCACTTGGGCGTGCCGTCCTCGTTCATCACCGGCAGGTCGGGCTTGACCGAGGCGGCGGTGAACGCCGTGTACCAGAACATCTGCTGCGCGACATTGCCCTGCGCGGGGATCGGGCCCGCCTCGGAGAAGGTCATGCCAGCCGCCGCCGGGGGCGAATACTTCTCAAGCCATTCGATCGCCTTGGTCACGGCATAGACGGCCGCCGGGCTGTTCGTCGCCCCGCCCCGCGCCACGCAGGAGCCCACGGGCTGCGAGTTCTCGTTGACCCGAATGCCCCATTCGTCGACCGGCAGGCCGTTGGGCTCACCCACGTCTCCCATCCCGGCCATCGACATCCACGCGTCGGTATAGCGCCAGCCAAGGCTGGGGTCTTTCTTGCCGTAATCCATGTTGCCAAAGACCTCGGTCTCGACACCCATATGGCTCAGGTCGCGCCCGGTGAAGAACTCGGCGATATCCTCATAGGCCGACCAGTTGACCGGTACGCCCAGATCATAGCCATAGGCCTCCTTGAAATCGGCCTGGTTCTTTTCGTCGTTGAACCAGTCATACCGGAACCAGTAGAGGTTCGCGAATTGCTGGGTCGGCAACTGATAGACCTTGCCATCGGGGCCGGTGGTGAACGACAGCCCGATGAAATCGTCGATATCGAGCGTCGGGCTGGTCACATCCGCGCCCTCGCCCGCCATCCAGTCGGTCAGGTTACGCACCTGCTGATAGCGCCAATGGGTGCCGATGAGGTCAGAATCGTTGACATAGCCGTCATAGATATTCTCACCCGACTGCATCTGCGTCTGCAGCTTCTCGACCACGTCGCCCTCGCCGATCAGGTCGTGCGTGACCTCGATGCCGGTGATCGCGGTAAAGGCTGGGGCCAGCACCTTGGATTCGTAGCTATGGGTGTCGATGGTCTCCGACACCACCTTGATCTCCATGCCCGCGAAAGGCTGCGCCGCGTCGATGAACCATTGCATCTCGGCTTCCTGCTCGGCGCGGGAAAGCGACGAGAGATCACCGATCTCCTCGTCGAGGAAGGCCGTCGCGGCCTCCATATCCGCGAAGGCGGGCCCGGCCATCAGGCCCAGCGTCACCAGCGCGGTGGTTGTTTTCATTCGCAAGTTCATTGATTTTCCTCCCTATCAGAACTCTTGAAGTGGATGATGCCTGTCTAGACCCAGCGGAACACCGCCGCAGCATAGATCAGGCAGACGATCAGCGCATAGGGTTGGTTCGCGCCGACAAGTCCGAGCCAGGCCAGATTGATGAAGGCCGAGCCCAGAAGCGTGATGAAGAGACGATCGCCCCGCGTCGTCTCGATCCTGAGTATCCCCACACGCGGGGTCTCGGGGAATTTGAGGGCGAGCACCGTGAAGGTGATCAGCAGCCCCGCGATCGTCAGGAAAAAGATCGCCGTGGGCCATGTCCAAGCCATCCAAGCCATGTTCAGTCCTCCCTCATACGCGGCCCAAGGCAAAGCCCTTGGCGATGTAATTCCGCACGAAATAGATTACGAGTGCCCCCGGCACGATGGTCAGCACCCCCGCCGCTGCGAGCACGCCCCAGTCCAAACCGCTCGCCGACACCGTCCGCGTCATCGTCGCGGCAATCGGCTTGGCGTCCACACTGGTCAGCGTGCGGCTGAGCAGCAGCTCCACCCATGAGAACATGAAGCAGAAGAACGCCGCCACGCCCACGCCCGACGCGATCAGCGGCATGAAGATTTTCACGAAGAAGCGCGGAAAGGAATAGCCGTCGATATAGGCGGTCTCGTCGATCTCCTTGGGCACGCCGCGCATGAACCCCTCGAGGATCCACACCGCCAGCGGCACGTTGAAGAGCGTATGCGCCAGCGCCACCGCGATATGCGTGTCGAATAGGCCGACCGACGAATACAGCTGAAAGAACGGCAGCGCGAAAACGGCGGGCGGGGCCATGCGGTTGGTCAGCAGCCAGAAGAACAGGTGCTTGTCGCCGAGGAAATTGTACCGGCTGAACGCATAGGCCGCAGGCAGCGCCACCGCGACCGACAAGAGCGTGTTCATCGTCACGTAGATTATCGAATTGACATAGCCCATATACCAGCTCGAATCCGTCAGGATCGTCACGTAGTTCTGGAACGTCAGGTTCTGCGGCCAGAGCGAGAAGGTGCCGAGGATCTCGTCATTGGTCTTGAGGCTCATGTTGATGAGCCAGTAGATCGGCAGCATCAGGAACAAGAGATACAGCAGCATCACCCAGTTGATCCGGGGCAGGCTGCGGGCGCGCGTTGTGGTTGCAGTGCTCATCGGCTCAAGCCCTCCCGCGCCATGTCATCCTCTGGCGTGACCAGAGGATCTCTTGCCCCGCAGATCCTCGGGTCGAGCCCGAGGATGACGACTGCCTTGGCGAGACCAGACATCACTTGCCCTCCCGTTTGTCGAGATTGACCATCACGGTGTAGAACACCCATGAAATCAGCAGGATCACGAGGAAATACATGATCGAGAACGCCGCCGCCGGGCCAAGGTCGAACTGTCCCAGCGCCATCTTCACCAGATCAATCGACAGGAAGGTGGTGGCGTTGCCAGGGCCCCCGCCGGTGACCACGAACGGCTCGGTATAGATCATGAAACTGTCCATGAAGCGCAAAAGAATGGCGATCATCAGCACGCCCATCATCTTGGGCAACTCAATGTAGCGGAACACCGCCCAGCGGCTCGCCTGATCGATCTTGGCGGCCTGATAATAGGCGTCGGGGATGGATTGCAGCCCGGCATAGGCCAGCAGGGCCACCAGCGAGGTCCAGTGCCACACATCCATCACGATCAGCGTGACCCAGGCATCCAGCGCATCCTGCGTATAGTTGTAATCAACCCCGATCGCATCCAGCGTATAGCCCAGAAGCCCGATATCGACCCGGCCGAATATCTGCCAGATCGTGCCCACCACGTTCCACGGGATGAGCAGCGGCAGCGACATCAGCACGAGGCACAGCGACGCCCAGGCACCCCGCTTGGGCATGTTGAGCGCGACGAAGACGCCGAGCGGGATTTCGATGGCGAGGATCGTCGCGGAAAAGATCGCCTGCCGCCGCAAGGCGTTCCACATCCGGTCATCCTCGAGCAGTTCGCGGAACCACATCAGCTTGTCATCAAGCGGGTAGAACTCTCCGGCGAAGGCATCCTGAATGGAATAGTTGACCACCGTCATCAGCGGAATGACGGCAGAGAACGCCACCAGAATGAGGACCGGCAGCACAAGGAACCACGCCTTTTGATTGACCGTCTTGTCCATCACGCGGCCTCCTCTGTCTTGGATTTGGGGGCCACGCGCCAGTCGTCGGAATAGACATTCACCGCCGCCCGGTCGAACACCACGCGGCTCAGGTCGGCGGGCACCTCTGCGCCCTCGGGGGCGATGGCATTGACCGCCTGCCCTTCAAAATCGCAGCGGATGATCTTGTGGCGGCCCACATCCTCGACCCGCTTGAGGCGCACGGCAAGGCCGTCTTGGCCCTCGGCCATCGCCACGAATTCCGGCCGCACCCCGATCTGCACACGCCCGCCGGGCCGCCCGTAATCGGCGCCAAGCGGAATTTCCGTGCCGCCCACGATGGCGGTCGCACCTTCGACCCGCGCATCCAGAAGGTTCATCCCCGGTGACCCGATGAAATACCCCACAAAGGTATGCTCGGGCCGCTCGAACAGTTCTTCGGGCGTGCCGACCTGCACCACGCGCCCATCATGCATCACCACCACCTTGTCGGCGAAGGTCAGCGCCTCGGTCTGGTCGTGGGTGACATAGATCATCGTGTGCCCGAACTCGTGATGCAGCGCCTTCAATTGCG
This sequence comes from Roseovarius tolerans, assembly GCF_900109855.1. Classification (GTDB taxonomy): domain Bacteria; phylum Pseudomonadota; class Alphaproteobacteria; order Rhodobacterales; family Rhodobacteraceae; genus Roseovarius; species Roseovarius tolerans. The sequence continues at coordinate 91,504 of NZ_FOBO01000015.1, forward strand.
TGCGCAACTCCCATTTCATATGCGGGTCGATCACCGTCAGCGGCTCGTCGAACAAGAGCGCATGCACATCCTCGCGCACCATACCCCGGCCAAGGCTGATCTTCTGCTTGGCATCCGCTGTCAGCCCGCGCGCCTTGCGGCCCAGTTCCGCCTCCATCCCGATCATCTTGGCGATGGTCTGCACCCGCTCGGCCACATAGGCCGGTTTCGCCCCGCGATTGCGCAGCGGAAAGGCCAGGTTGTCGCGGACGCTCATGGTGTCATAGACCACCGGAAACTGGAACACCTGCGCGATATTGCGCTCTGCGGTGACCTGACCCGTCACGTCCTGATCATTGAACAGGATGCGCCCCCGCGACGGGTGCAACAGCCCCGAGATGATGTTCAAGAGCGTGGACTTGCCACAGCCCGACGCTCCCAGAAGCGCATAGGCCTCGCCATCGCCCCAGACGTGATTGAGTTCCTTGAGCGCATAATCGTCCTCGCCGCCGGGATTGGGCAGGTAGCTATGCGCCAGATTGTCGAGCGTGATCTTTGCCATTCTCTCCCCCTCAGGCGGCTTGCGCATAGGGCGCCGGGGCCACCAGCGCGCCATGGGTTTCGAACACATAGACATGCGCGGGATCGAGATAGACCCGCAAATCGCTGCCCGGCTCAAGGTTGCGCACCCCGTGGATCAGCCCGACCCAGCGCTCGCCATGATGATCGAGATGCACGAAGGTTTCCGACCCGGTGATCTCGGTCACGCTCAGCGTGGTATCGAACGCCATCACCTCACCATGCGCCTCCAGCTCCAGATGATTGGGCCGGAACCCGGCGATATAGTCGCCATCCGCCAGATCAGCCATGCCGCCGATCGCAGCGGCACTCTGCCCATCGCCGAAACTGATCCGCGCGCCGGATTTGGTCACCGGCAGGAAATTCATCGGCGGGTCGCTGAAGACGCGCGCGGTGGTGGCGTCCTGCGGCTGACGGTAGACCAGCGGCGTGGGCCCGAACTGCGTGACGCGCCCCTCCCACAGCGTGGCGGTGTTGCCACCCAGAAGCAGCGCCTCTTCCGGCTCAGTCGTGGCATAGACGAATATGCTGCCCGCCTCTTCGAAGATCTTGGGGATTTCGGCGCGCAATTCCTCGCGCAGCTTGTAGTCGAGATTGGCCAGCGGTTCATCGAGCAGCACCAGACCGGCATCCTTCACGAGCGCCCGCGCCAGCGCACAACGCTGCTGCTGTCCGCCCGACAGCTCCAGCGGCTTGCGGTCCAGCATCGGCGACAATTGCATCAGATCGGCGGTCTTGCGCACCGCCGCGTCGATCTCGGCCTTGGATTTACCCATCAGTTTCATCGGCGAGGCGATGTTGTCATAAACGGTCATCGACGGGTAATTGATGAACTGCTGATAGACCATCGCCACCTTGCGATCCTGCACGCGCATGCCGGTCACGTCCTGCCCCTGCCACAGGATCCGGCCCGTGGTGGGCGCATCGAGCCCCGCCATCAGCCGCATGATCGAGGTCTTGCCCGAGAGCGTCGGCCCAAGCAGCACATTCATCGTGCCCGCCTCGAGCGTCAGATCGGTCGGGTGGATATGCACCCGCCCGTTGACCCGTTTCGACACCCCCTCCAATGTCAGCGTCATTCGCTCTTGTCCCCGCTCATCCTTTGGCGGCACGCGGAGCGGCATCGGTCGCGCCCTGCTCTTGCCGCATCCACTCGTCTAGCGCCGCAATCTGCTCCGGGCGCATCTTCAGCCCCAGCCGTGTGCGCCGCCAGACCACATCCGCCGCCTCGCGCGCATATTCCCGGCGCATCTGCCAGCGCACCTCGGCGCCGGTCAGCGTCGCGCCAAAATCGGGGCCAAGATCCGCCGCCGATTGCGCATCGCCCAAAATCTCCCGTGCCTCGGTGCCATAGGCACGCGCCAGGCGCCGCGCCCAGTCCGGGCCGAGGAACGGATAGGCCGCCTGCAAATCCTTCACCAGCCGGTCGAACCCGTCAACGGCGAAATCCCCGCCGGGCAAGGCCACGCCCGCGGTCCAGTCCTGTCCTGCCTTGGGAAAGTAGGGCGTGATCTTGGCCAGCGCGGCCTCGGCCAGCTTTCGATAGGTGGTGATCTTGCCGCCGAACACGTTGAGCAGCGGCGCGCCCTGCCCCTCGCTCAGCGACAGCACGTAATCGCGCGTCGCCGCCGTGGCCGATTTCGCCCCGTCATCATAGAGCGGCCGCACGCCCGAATAGCTCCAGACAATGTCGTCGCGCGTCACCGGGCGCTCGAAATACTGGCTGGCGAAATTGCACAGATACTCGGCCTCGTCCGGCGTGCATTCGGGCGTCACATCCGCATCCGTATGCTCGGCATCGGTGGTCCCGATCAGTGTGAACTCGCCCTCGTAGGGAATCGCAAAGATGATCCGCCCGTCGCCGCCCTGAAAGAAATAGCACTTGTCGTGATCATAGAGCTTGCGGGTCACGATATGGCTGCCCCGTACCAGCCGCACCCCCTCCGAGGAGTTGAGCCGCAGCGTGTCGGAAATCACGTCCTTGACCCAGGGACCGCCCGCATTGACCAGCGCACACGCCTGCACGACGTCGACTGCACCGGTCTCCTGATCCTCCAGCGTGACGGCCCACAAATCACCCTTGCGCTCAGCGGTCCGCACCTTGGTGCGCACCCGGATGCGCGCGCCGCGCGCCTCGGCATCGCGGGCGTTGAGCACGACAAGGCGGCTGTCCTCGATCCAGCAATCGGAGTATTCAAACGCCTGTGCGAACTTGTCCTTGAGCGGCGTGCCCTCGGGCGCGTCACTCAGGTCGAGCGTGCGGGTCGCGGACAGGATCTTGCGCCCGCCCAAATGGTCATAAAGAAACAGCCCCAACCGAACGAGCCATGCCGGTCGCCGCCCTTTCATCCAGGGCATCACGAGGCTGAGGATGCGCGAGGTCGGCGTTTCCGCCTCGAAGCGCATGTCGCGGTGATAGGGCAGCACGAACCGCATCGGCCAGCTGATATGCGGCATCGCGCGCAGCAGCGTCTCACGCTCGATCAGCGCCTCGCGCACCAGCCGGATCTCGAAATATTCCAGATAGCGCAGCCCGCCGTGAAACAGCTTGGTCGAGGCCGAGGAGGTCGCCGAGGCCAGATCGTTCATCTCGGCCAGTTCGACCGACAGACCGCGCCCCGCTGCATCGCGCGCGATGCCGCAGCCGTTTATGCCGCCGCCAATGACAAACAGATCAACGATGTTGTCCTCGCGGCTTTCCACGCGCCCCTCCTCCAAAGGTGTGAGCGGAAACGAACCATTTTTCGCGGCGTATCGTCAAGAAATAATGTTCGTTTATTTTCTTTTTAATTCGCATCCGCTGATTTCATTAGGAAAATCTTCAGAGATCCCACATTCTGACCGGCCGAAGCGCGCGTGATCGTATCTGACGCAACGTCAAACGCGCAGAAAACCGTCCGATTCGGGCGCATATGCTGCAATGCGGCGGAGGCGGTGCTTGCAAGCGGCATCAAAACGAACATAATCGAACCGAACCACGATCAAGGCCCGCCATGTCGCAAACCTTCCGCCAGCCCGATATTCTCGAGATTGCCCGCGCCGAAGGCAAGGTCATGGTCGAGGACCTCGCCGAACGCTTCGCCGTCACCGTTCAGACCATCCGCCGCGACCTCACCGAACTGGCCAATGCCGGCAAGCTGGAGCGCGTGCACGGCGGCGCGATCCTGCCCTCGGGCGTCAGCAACATCCTCTACGAGGAACGCCGCCGCCTCAACGAGCCCGCCAAACAGGCCATCGCCCGCGCCTGCGCCTCTGCTATCCCGGATGACGCCTCGCTCTTTCTCGACATCGGCACCACGACCGAGGCAGTAGCCCGCGAATTGATGGATCACCGCAACCTGATGGTGGTCACCAACAACATGAACGTGGCGCAGATCCTGCTCGCCAATACCGATTGCGAGATCGTCGTCGCCGGTGGTGCGCTGCGGCGATCGGACAATGGCCTTGTCGGCAACCTGACCGCGCGCACCATCGAGAATTTCAAGTTCGACTACGCGATTCTGGGCTGTTCGGCGATGGATGAAGACGGCGACATGCTCGATTTCGACATTCAGGAAGTGGTCGTCGGCCAGACCCTTCTCAATCGCTCGCGCGAGGTGTTTCTGGTCGCCGATCACTCCAAGTTCCAGCGCAGCGCGCCGGTGCGCATCGGCTCGCTGCGCGATGTCGACCAGATGTTCACCGACGCCACCCTGCCCGCCCGCCTGACCGAGAATTGCGTCGCATGGGGCACGCAGGTGCATGTCGCGACGCCGAACCCCTGATCCCGGCTTCATCTTGCCAAAAATATTCCGGGGGTGTCGCGCTTTCGCGCGACGGGGGCAGCGCCCCCAACCCGGTCAGCCCCCCAGAAAACTGCCGAACGGGATATAGCGCACCGGATCGCCGGGCCGGATTTCCGCAGGCCCACCGGGCAGTTCCACCAACCCCTCGGCCCAACTCAGCCCGCTGATCCGGCCTGAGCCTTCGGATTTGAACACCTCGGCGCGACCATCCCGGATACGCGCGCGCAGGTATTCCCGCCGCCCCGGCTTCTTGCGCTTCTCGAACCCCGCAGGCACGTCGAACCCCTGCGGCACATGCCAGCCTGCGCCCGACAACACCGCCATCGCAGGGCGCGCAAAGATCAGCGTGCACACGAGGGCCGCCACCGGATTGCCCGGCAGACCAAAGACCGGCACACCGCCCCACATTCCCAATGCCAGAGGCCGCCCCGGCTTGAGCGCGATCCGCCACTCCGCCATCGCCCCCGTCTCGTTCAACAGTGCCGAAACGTGATCCTCATCCCCCGAGGACGCCCCGCCCGAGGTCAGGATCACATCCGCCTCCTTCGCCCCCCGGTCAAGCGCGTCGCGCAGGGCAGCGCGATCATCGGACACCCGACCAAGGTCCACGAGGTCATAGCCCATCTGCTGCACCAACGCGCCGAGCATGGGCCGGTTTGCATCGTAAATCTGCCCCGCGCGCGCCTGCGCTCCGGGCTCGATCAACTCATCCCCGGTCGAGATCACCGCCACGCGCAACCGCGCGAAGACCGGCAGATCGTCGAGCCCCACAGCCGCGCAAAGCGCCAGATCGGCAGGCGTCAGCACCCGCCCCGCGTCCAGCACGGTGGTACCAGCCTCCACATCCTCGCCCGCGCGCCTTGTATTGGCCCCGGACCTCACGCCTGCGCGAAACGCGATGCGCCCGTCGCCGACGGTCACATCCTCCTGCAGGATCACGGTATCCACGCCATCGGGCAGCGCCGCGCCGGTCAGCACCCGCACCGCATGCCCCGGCGGAACCGCACCCGGATACGGCACCCCCGCCGCCGCGCGCCCCTCGACCAGCGACAAGACCTGATCGCCCTCAGTCAATGACGCATGGGCAAACCCATACCCGTCCACCGCCGTGTTGGCCTCTGGCGGGCTCGCCCGCCGCGCCGTCACCGGCGCGGCAAGCACCCGCCCGGCGGCATCCCCAAGCGGCAGCACCTCCTGTCCGACCACCGCGCGCAGCCGTTCGCGCAGCAGCGCCAGCGCCTCCTCTACCGGCGTCCAGTCCACGCCCGCAGGCAGCGCGAAACAATCGTCGCGCAGCGGCGGCGGCCTCAACGTGTCGTCGCAGGTCGCCATCAATTCCTCTTCATGCCCGAGGCCCAGGATCCAGCCCTCCTCAGGCGCATCCACCGCCAGCATCTCGGCCAGCCGGTCATGGGGCAATCGCGCCAGTGCACGCGCCAACAGCCGCACCTGATGCGCATCGCGAATGCCGCCCTCGGCCTCGGCGCGTTTTACGGCGGCATTGATCAAGCCCGGCCAGATTTCGACCACCGCCACAGGCTTGTCCAGCACCTCGAACGGCCACACCGCCACCTGCCCGTAGAACATCCGCCGCAACCGGTTGAGCACCGGCAACCCGGTCAGCACCTGCCCGCCGACGGCCCCGGCGCCGCCCATCTGCCAGCAGGTAAAGGTGCCCGGCGCCTGTGCATCCGCCACGCGCCGCTCAGCCATGCCATGCCCCGCGCGCGTGTCCTTGCGCGGCAGATCGGCGATCTCGCGCTGCAGGCCATTGAACCAGAACGGCCCGACCCCGGGGAACCGCCCGTTGATCTCGCCCGCCACGTCAAAGCGGTTATTGCCGTCAGGCGCATCCTCGATCACCGTTTCCAGCCAGTCCCAGACCGCGAAGGGCGTGTCGGCGCCAGTCAGGGCCTCCGCGAAGCCGGCCGGAAATCCGAACGGAAAATCCACCCCGATCAGCAGCCTGCGCCCCGCCGCGCCCTCTTCCTCGATCAGGCGTGCGAGCGCCACCTCGGCCTCTGTCCGGTTGCGCAGGTAGCGCGGGGCCTCGTCCACCCCGTCGCGCGTGACCCCCAGCCAGATCGCATCCCGGCAGGGGGTTGGCCCGGTATCGTTGCCGCCCGACCAATCCAGCATCGCGACTGTGTCAAATCCCGTCAAAGCCCCACCTCTGCCAATATGAAATCCGCGATCCCGCGCGTATCATTCAGATCGAAGACCGGCCGGTCCAGATCCAGCGTCACATCGCTTGCCACCGCGCGGATCGTCGGATCATCGGGGGCAATGAGCGCATTGCCCGTCTCGGCGCGGAACGCCTCGATCTTGGGGTGGCGGTCGCGCTTGTAGCCCTCGACCAACACCAGATCGACCGGGCTCAGCTTTTGCAACAGCACCTCCAGCGAAGGCTCCGCCGCCTCGCGCAACTCGTGCATCAGGGCAAAGCGGTTGCGCGACGCGAGCAGCACCTCGCGCGCCCCCGCCACCCTGTGGCGATGGCTGTCCTTGCCCGGATGATCCACGTCGAACGTGTGATGCGCGTGCTTGACCGTCGAGACGCTGAAGCCCCGCCCGGTGATTTCCGCCACCAGCCGCTCCATCAGCCCGGTCTTGCCGGCATTCTTCCAGCCGGTCACGCCGTATAATCTCATGCCGCCGCCCTCCGTTGTGCCTCGGCCAGATCCTCGGGCGTGTTGACGTTGAAAAATGCATCCGCCTCGTCAAAAAGCGCCTCGCGCCCGTCGTGCTTATCCGTCCAGAGCACGACCTTGCGCAGCCCGTCCTCCAGCGCGGCGCGCAGGTCGTCGCGCAGCGCCACCGGCCAGAGGCCGAAGGTCGGATGCCGCACCTGCCCGCCCCGGCTCATGGACTTGGTCTCTTCCTCGCCGCGCGGCGTCGCGGCAAGGACCAGCGGATGCGCCATGCCCTCCGCCGCCGATCGCAACGTCGCCACCAGATCACGCGGGAAGAACGGCGTGTCGGCGGCCACCGTCACGATCGCCTCGGCCCCCTCGCCCGCCGCCCAGTCGAGCCCGGCGAGAACGCCGGCCAGCGGCCCGGGATAGTCTGCAATCGGATCGGGCAGCACCGGCAGACCGAACCCCGCGAACCGTGCCGGGGCGCCATTGGCATTGAGCGCCACCGCCCCCACCTGCGGCGTCAGCCTTGCCAGCACATGGTCGAGGATCACGCCATCGCCAAGCGCCAACAGCCCCTTGTCACCACCGCCCATCCGCGTCGCCTGCCCCCCGGCAAGGATCACCCCGAGCGGCGCACTCATACCTCGCCCCCCTTGCGGCGGTGCTTGGGGCTTTCCTCATCGACGCTCGCGGGTTCCGCGTCGCGCAGCACCCGCTCCTCGCCCGCGAGACAGACGAACCGCTTGCCCCGCATCCGGCCAATCAGCGTCAGCCCGACCTGCCGCGCGATCTCGACCCCCCAGGCGGTAAAGCCCGAGCGCGAGGCCAGCACCGGAATGCCCATCATCGCGGTCTTGATCACCATCTCCGAGGTCAGTCGCCCGGTGGTGTAGAGCGTCTTGTCGCCCGCGCTCACCCCCTCACTCAGCATCCAGCCCGCGATCTTGTCCACGGCATTGTGACGGCCGACATCCTCCATGTAGACCAGCGGTTGCGCGCCCTGACACAGCACCGTGCCATGGATCGCCCCGGCCTCAAGATACAGCGACGGGGTGCGGTTGATCTTCGAGGCGAGCGCATAGAGATCCGAGGTCTTCACCTCCACCTCAGGCAGGCGCACGCCCCCCAACCCCTCCATCATGTCGCCAAAGACCGTGCCCACGGCACAGCCGCTCGTCCGGGTCTTCTTCTTCAGCTTCTCTTCATAGGTGGTCTGCCCGTCGGTGCGCACCACGACCGTCTCGAGGTCCTCGTCGTAATCGACCCCGCGCACCACCTCGCCCGTCGCCAGCATCCCCTGATTGCGCAGGAACCCGAGCGCCAGGTATTCGGGATAATCGCCGATGGTCATCGCCGTCACGATTTCCTGACCGTTGAGAAAGATCGTCAGCGGGCGTTCCTCCACCACCGAGATGCGCGACGGCTTGCCCTCGTGGTCCACCCCCTCCACCACCCGCGTCAGGCGCGGCGCGGCAGGGTCTGGCGCGATCACATAGCCGGATAGGTCATCGCTCTGGGCCAATTGCATCTCCTCCTTGCATTGGATAGGCGGTGTCGGGACAGGCGGTCATTCAGGGGCGGACGGTGCCAACTCAAACCACCAAATCGATCTATTGGCAAGGCGTGCGCGACGGCGCGCCCTTCATCCTCGTGATCGTGCCGTTCTCGCTTCTGTTCGGCGTGGTCGCGACCGAGGCCGGGCTCAACATACTGGAAACCATGAGCTTTTCCGTGCTGGTCATCGCCGGGGCGGCACAATTCACCGCGCTGCAACTGCTGGGCGACGGCGCGCCCACCCTGATCGCGCTCGTCTCGGCGCTCGCGGTCAACCTGCGCATGGCGATGTATTCGGCCTCGCTGACCCCGTGGATCGGCGAGGCCACGCTCGGCCAACGCGCGATTGCCGCCTAAAGGCTTATCCCCTTCGTTCCGGCGGCACAGGATGTTGTGCCACCGGGCTTGCAAATCTGTGATGTTCGCTTATTGTTCCGCTCATGCCAGCCAGATGGAAAAACGATAGACCTATGTCCCGCCAAGCGTTCGACGCGCTTTTTTTCGATGAGGAAGCGTGTTCGGAGTATCTGGCAGAACGACGCTGGCCGGACGGCTTCGTCTGCCCCTCTTGTGGCACCTGCAAGGGTTGGCCTCTCAAGCGAAATCGGGCGACCTGGGAATGTGCTGGCTGCGGGCGACAGACATCCGTGACGGCTGGCACGGTGATGCACAGCAGCCACCTGCCATTGCGGA
>NZ_FOBO01000016.1 GCF_900109855.1 Roseovarius tolerans
GGTTTGATCTTGAAACGCTTGATGCAGATCTGAAGATTTCGTGTAGAAACGCGTAAAACTGGGCTATGCTGTATCATGGCTTGGCTTTTCGGTGATCACCGGCTCGACCCGGACCTGTTCGAACTCGCCCACAAGGGTGCCGCTGTGCGCGCCGAGCCTCAGGTTCTGGAACTGATCATCCACCTCGTGCGAAATCGTGGCCGAATCGTCAGTAAGGACGAGATTGCCAGAACCGTCTGGCCCGGCCGCGTCGCGTCAGATGCCAGCATCTCCAGCCGGATCCGGTCGGCGCGGCAGGCGCTCGGCGATGATGGCGGCGCGCAGGCCGTCATCCGCACAATCCACGGCAAGGGCTTCAGGTTCGTGGCCGAGGTCAAAGAAACCAGCCCTGCCCAGCCCGACCATGCCCTGTCTTTGGCGAGTGAAACCGGCGCAGATCTGTCCCGCCCATCGGTTGCGGTACTGCCCTTCCGGCCTCTCGGCGCGTCGCCCGAAGTCACGATTTTGGCGGAAGCAATTCCGCATGAGATCATACAAGGGCTTTCACGCCTGCGCTGGATTGCGGTGATCGCGCGTGGATCGTCGTTTCGGTTCCGTGAAGGCAGGGGCGATCTGGATCTGGTCGGTACGGCGCTGGGGGCTGGCTATGTCATGACAGGTGTGATCGAAAATCTGGCCGGCACGGTATCCGTGGTCATTGAGTTGGCCGATGCAAGCCGCGGCGAAGTGATTTGGGGCGACCGGCTGACCGCCCCGATAGACGGGATCGAGGACTTGCGCCAGCGGGTCGTCGCACTCGTCGTGACCGCGCTCGACATGCACGTGCCGCAGAACGAGGTGCGCCTTGCATCACAAACCGGGTCAGACCGGCTGGATGCATGGAAGACCTTTCACCTCGGTCTGACCCAGCTTTACCGGTTCACGCCCGACGCAAATCAGGTCGCGAAAAGGCATTTTGAGCGCGCGGTCGAACTCGACCCACGATTTGCACGCGCGCATGCTGGCTTGTCGTTCACTCGATTCATCGACGCATTTCTGCATCTCGGGCCGGATGACCAGGAGGCGGCCACTGCGGCCAGACGTCATGCCGAGCGTGGCATGGAACTGGATCCGATTGATCCGTTTACCCATTACACGATGGGCCGTTCTTATTGGCTTACCGATCAGCCTGAGATCGCCAAGGGTTGGTTCGATCGTGCGATCGAGCTCAATCCAAATTACGCCCAGGGTTTTTACGCCAGCGCCTTCACTGCGCTGATGAACGACGACATCACCACAGTCGACGCGGGACTTGATGCAGCACTCCAGCTCAGCCCACTGGATCCGCTACTTTACGGAATGCACGGCGTGCGTGCGCAGGCGCTGATCCAGGTCGGAAACATGCGGGCTGCTGCCCGACTGGGTGATCGCGCAGCCTCGACGCCCGGTGCGCATTACCTCATCTCGATGGTGGCGGCAGTGGCCAACGGGCTGGACGGTCGCTTCCAACAGGCCAACCGCTGGCGACAGGACGCACGTCGGCGCAAACCGGATGCCTCGGCCTCCCAGTACTTTGCGGCCTTCCCGATCCGCAACGAAGAGGCGCGACGCCGGATCGCGGAAGAACTGAAGCGACAGGGATTCTGATAGACGACCGAGATGGCGGTGACATCGAAGAGGATGAACTTTCTCCGGACGACCGAAGAGTCATGCACTGACCAAAGTGCCGACCACGGCAGCTGTCCGGTTGAAGGAGGCTGAACTGGCCACTGAATTCGGTGTCAGCCGCACCCCGGTGCGCGACGCGCTCAGCCGGATCAGCCATCTGGGCCTGGTCGAGACCCGAAATGGCGTCGGCACGGTGGTCGTCGCCCTGACGGATACGCAGATCCGCCATGTCTATGACATGCGGCTGGAACTGGCGGGGCTCATCGGCCGCGTATCGCCGAATGCCATCACCGATCGGCACCGACAGTCGGTCAAGGCGATGCTGGCAACCGCACACGCCCTGAGCGGGCACTTCGACGTCCGCCGATATGTCGAGGTCAACCATGACCTGCACGAACTGATCGCCAGCCTGATCGGCAACGAAACGCTGCGGGCGTTCTGGTGGCAGACCTACTACCAGGCGGCCAGCACCTGGCACCGCGTCGGCACCCTTTTGGGGGCAGATGCCGCGCAGGCACTGGAGGCGGAATTGCTCGATGTCGCCACCGCGCTGGACCATGACGACGCAGAGGCCATCGGATACATCCAGCGCACCCATATCGGATACGGCTACAAACGGATCAAGACGCATATCCTCGGGTCCGAGGAGGTTTTAGGGCAGTCTTAAGGCGATGGGCTGGGACTTTCCCAGAGCGGACTTTCGCCAAGATGTCCACTGCTGCGGCTCAGCCACTCCTGAGTGGACTTTCGGCGAAGATCAAGGCCGACAACATATCATTCTGTCTTGGGCGCCGCTGCCGATCCGGCGAGCAGGCCTCCGTCGATATTGAGCTCGGCCCCGGTCATGTAGGCCGCCTCATCCGAGGCCAGCATTACCGCAAGCGCCGCGACCTCGTCGGGCTCGCCGAACCGGCGCAGGGGCGTGTCCGCGACGAAGCCCGCCATGCGCGCCTCGCGGTCCGGGCCGGTGCCCAACATCGGCTCCCACATGGGCGTCAGGACGGCGGCGGGGTGAATCGAGTTGCAGCGGATATTGAGCTCCTGTTCGGCGCAGTAGAGCGCAACCGACTTCGTGTGGTTGCGCACCGCGGCCTTGGACGACGCATAAGCCGCCGCTGCCGGGATGCCCACGAGGCCCGAGCGGGACGAGATGTTGATGATCGACCCCGCGCCCCGGGGGCGCATCGCGCGGATCGCGTAGCGGCATCCCAGGAAGGTCCCGTCGAGATTGACCGCATGCACCGCGCGCCAGTCTTCCAGGCTGGCAGTCTCGGGGTCGTGCGGGCGCAGGGCCTCCTCGAAGCCGGTGATGCCGGCGTTGTTCACCACCACGTCGCATGCGGGCCAGGCCTCGGCCAGGGCCTCCCAGTCCTGCTCGGATGACACGTCGAGCTGCCGCGCCTGCCCACCAATCTCGCGGGCCACGTCGGCGGCGCTATCTGCATCCTTGTCGGTCACCACAACGGTCGCGCCCTCCCGGGCGAAGGCCCGCGCGATCGCAGCGCCAATACCGCGCCCCGCGCCCGTCACGACGCAGGTCTTTTTGCTCAATCGCCGCATGGCCATCCTTCCCGGCTGAGTGACTGCAATTTCATCCTACCCAGTGGCGCTTAATCGGATAAGCACAGTTTGTTGCCATCAAGGTCTCTCACGTAGGCCGAAAATTTCGGCCCTCGCTGATTTGGCGCGCCCTCGCAGGTGACGCCAAGCTCAAGCACCAGACTGTGCATCCTTTCTACGTCTTCCCTGACACCAACGCAAAAGCCGACCATCGTGCCATTCCCGTTGGTCGCCGGCATTTCGTCGAAGGGTATCGCAACGGCGAAGGCAAAACCCTCGCCAAGCCAATAGGTCATCCGGTCCGAGGGCGACATGCTCTGTAGACCCGCGCCTTCGAAAAAAGCGTCGTAGAAGGCCTGGGATGCGTGCATGTCGTTCGTTCCGACGACGAAGTAGTTCATTTTCATGGTAGTCTCTCTGATAGAGTTGGTGGTTCTGGCACTGACTGTCCTGCGAGCCTATCACACCACGACGACATTGCCGCGCTTGTGCCCGGCCTCGACATAGGCGTGCGCCTCGACAAGGTCGGCAAGCGGGTAGACCCGGTCCATCACCGGGGCGAGACGATCCTGCTCGATCTGGGTCAGGATCTCGGACAGCATGGCGCGCAGGCGCTGGGGCTTTTCCAGGCCCGCCGCCGCAAACAGGGCGCGTTTCCGGCCCACAAGTCGGGAAAGCAGGATCGCGGGCAAACGCCCCAGCGTCAGCACCGGGCATAGGTAGCGCCCCGCCTCGGCCAGCGCAGGCTTGGCGGCCGAGAAGGACGCGACCCCCAGCGTGTCAAAGATCACGTCATAGGCGGCAGCGGGCTGCAAGGCCTCTTCCCTTGCGTAGTCGATCACGTGCGTGGCCCCGAGCGAGGCGACGGAGCCGGCGTTGCGCGCGCTGCAGGTGGCCGTCACCTCTGCGCCCAGGACAGCGGCGATCTGCACCGCGGCGCTGCCGAGGCTGCCGGCCCCGCCCAGGATCAGGACACGCTCGCCGCTCTGAACATGGCCGAGGTTCCGCAAGAAATGCCAGGAGGTCAGCACGCCGTCGCACAGAACCGCCGCATCCTCATGCGACAGGCTGTCGGGCTTCGGCATCAGAACCCCGTCCTCGTCAAGGCAGATGTGGCTCGCATTGGCACCGAAGCGCATCCCGGCCTCGCCAAAGACCATATCGCCCGGCGCAAAGCGGCTGACCTTGTCACCGACCGCGATCACCTCGCCCGAGAGGCCCGTTCCGGACAGCCCGTTGCGCGGACGCCGCAGGCCAAGGAACGGGCGCGCAAACAGCGGTTCGCCCTTGCGCATCATGCCGTCGGCCCGTGTCACGGCAGAGGCATGGATGCGGATCAGCACCTCGGTTGGGCCGGGCTGCGGCATGGAGAGCGTGACGGGCGTGAGGGTTTCGGGGCGGCCATAGCGCGGGATATGCCAGGCGGTGCGTGTCGCAGTCATTGGGAACCTCCGTGGTCTCTGGGTCTGCTGAAAGGAATAGAGGTTTCTTTTCGATCCGAAGAGTGACTAAGGTGGACCACAGTGGTTCATTAACGATCCGGGTGATCATGGATTGGAAATCCCTTCCGGCCTTTCTGGCTGTTGCGCGGAACGGTTCGCTTCGAGCCGCAGCCGAGCAAATGGGTGGTACCCACGCGACCCTGCGTCGCCAGGTCGAGGCGCTCGAGTCGCAGCTCGGCACCCAGCTCTTCCGGCGGGGCGCGGACGGCTTGTCCCTGACCGCCGCCGGGCAACGCCTGCTACCGCAAGCGCTTGACGCCGAGGCGGCACTGCTAAAGGGGTTCAACGCGGTACAAGGGCTCGACCGCGAGGCGTCCGGCCGCATCCGCCTGTCGGCCGACCCGATGACAGCGCATTACCTGCTGGCCCCGGTTCTGGCGGAATTCGCCGCGCTGTATCCCGAGATCGAGATCGAATTGCGCCTTGCCTACACACTGGATTCGATCGCCCGGAATGAGACAGATGTCTCGATCCGCCACGCCGCCGAGATCGAGGACGATGCGGTCGGCCGGAAACTCTTTCCCTTGTCCATCGGCGTCGTAGCCTCGCGCGACTACATCGACCGCGCCCTGCCGGAAGCGGGTCGCAAGGGGCAAGGGTTGAGCTGGATCGGATATGGCGACGTGCCCGAGCTTGCGGCCATGATCGCAGCCTCAGCCTTCCCCGAGGCGCGGATCCGCCACTCTGTCCCCGACCCGGAAATGCATCTGCACCTTGTGCGCGCAGGCGCGGGGATGACGTTCCTCGCGACCTGGGTCACGTCGGTCTTCCCCGAGTTGCAACGCGTTCCGGGCACTGAGCTCGACCAGCGGCGCGCGACCTGGATTCTCCTGCACGGCGAGCTCCGCCGTGTGCGCCGGGTTCGGCTCTTCGTCGACTACCTGTGTGACGCGCTCCTCGAACGACGCGCGGCATTCTTGGGCTCTTGATCCGGTGGGGAGTCCCCTTGGTGCCGGGTTGCATAGTCAGGCTACTTTCAGCCGCAAGCCGACCTCGTACTGCAACATGTACGAAGGTCCATGAATTTCTGATGCCGCCATTCAAGAGCAGTCTTCTTCGTTTAACTCGTGATTCTCCGGGGAGACAGCGGCACTGGTCGGCTGCCGCTGCCCCGTTTCATTAACTGGATATATGGTTCGCCTTCGGCGCCTACTCCGCTGCCTGGGCCGTGGAAGAGGTCCACACATTCGCTGCGAACGCCGGGTCGAGATCCGTTTCAGCGACATGGTTCGTGTAGTTCGACAAGGTTTTCAGTGCTGTGCCGAGAATAACTTCGAGGATGGTTTGCGGTGTGTATCCTGCCTTCAGAAACGTCCCGATCTGATCCTCGGCGGGCCACCCACGGCTTTCGTTGACTATGATTGCGAACTGGCGCAAGGCCTCCAGCTTGCTGTCCGCGATGGGTGTATCATTCCGCAGCGCCATGATGACGTCCTCAGGAACCCCGCTCATCTGTGACAGTGTTGTATGGGCGGCCATACAGTATTTGCAGCCGTTCAGCCGATTGTTGGTCATCAGGATGATCTGGCGCTCGGTTTCTGACAGATCTGTTTTGCCGAAAATGGCTGACAGCGTTGTGTACCCCTCAAGGATGGCAGGGGCTTCGGCCATGGTGGCGTAGAGGTTAGGTACGAAACCATAGCCTTTCAGGGCGGCCTGGAGGATTGGTTTTGCGTCTGCGGGAGCGGAATCCATCGTGTGCGTAGGAAAGTTTTTCATTGTTTTGTCCTTGTTTCTGGATTGGTCAGTCAGGTGAGAAATCGTTTGTTTGGCAGACCTGCCAAACTGCTGTGCCAGTGCGCGGGTCGCCTCTTTCGCTGCGATGACCGAACGGTCATGCCGTGCGTCCTTGAACTCCTGATACTCGATGGCAACGGTGTGAATGTTCGCGGCGTCGACGCCGAAGTAGTGAGCGCAAGCGGCAATGGCGGGGTCCAGTGCGTTCATGTGCGCCCGCGGCCCGCCGGGTTCAAACCCGAACTCGCCACGCGACGACAGCACGACGAGCTGCTTGTCCTTCAGGATCGGTTCAATCGGGAAATCGCCGCGCGCCAGATCAAACGAGAAGGTCCGCCCGATCCGTGCAATGTGATCGATCCAGCCTTTCAAAGCGGCAGGCATCCCGTAATTGTACATCGGAGCACCCATCACGATGATATCCGCAGCCACAACCTCGTCGATCAGCGCATCGGAAAGTGCCAGCCGGTCGGTCATCCAGTCTTCGCGTTCTTCGGGCGGGGAAAAGGCCGCGTGAATAAAGCGGTGATCGATTGCCGGAACCGGGTCCTGCCCGATATCGCGGGTAATCACCTTTGCGTCCGGATTGGTCTGCAAGAATTCGGTCGTGAACAGTGTTGTCAGCATGCGCGTCAGGGACCGGTCTTGCTGTTGAGCGCTGGCGTCAATGCGAAGCAGGGTCGTCATGGTTTTCTCCTGTGGGTGGGGGCGATTTATTTCGCGCCGGTTGCCATGAAAGAGGCGGGCGACCCAGGCATCTGTGCGGGCCGCCCCCCATTTCCGAATTTCTGGATCAGAGATCGCTCACGGGGGAGTTCACGATACCGGGCCATTTGGCGTTCGCGCCCGCGATAACCGCCTCCGGCTCTTCGCGGTATTTCGCCAGAATCGCGGCGTTCACGAAGAGATAGAGCTTGCCATCGACGATATCGGCATAGCGGACATCACCATCAAGTTTCTTTCCGACGAAGACGCCAAAGGCGCAGAATCCGCCGAATTGAGGCAGGTAGCGTGTCGGGCTCGCTTCGAACGCCTGCTTTGCCGCCGCAGAGGCGAAGTAGTAGTCGATGCCGTCATGGCTCGCGGTGAGTGAGGCGTCGCCGGTCAACGGCCCCTGGTCGCCGAACATCGACACCGGGTCGACCCCGTGCAGGCCCAGCGGCTGCCCTGCAAGGGTGTGGCCGTTGACGACGTTGTATTCGTCCGCGGCATAAGCCCATGTCGCAAGGGTGAGCGTGGCCGCCGAGGCGACCGTGAGGATGGTTGCCCAGTTCGCGATGTCCTTGATGAGTTGGGGTTTCATTGGACGTCTCCTTCTTGGTTGATTGATTGGGTATGGGGAAGAAAGCTCAGCTTGCGGCGGCGATGCGTTTCACGGCATCGTCCGTCCACCACACGCCGTTGGCGACCATTCGGAAATTGATGATGGCGGCGAGATATCCGTCGCCCTCGGGCACCTTGGCCCCCGCCGTGGCATCACGGACGACGGCCACTTCGTAGCCAAGCTCCAGCAACTCGTAGAGATGCGCCTGCGTGCAGAGGTTGGCGGACATGCCCGCGAGGATGACCTTGTCGATGCCGCGCTTGCGCATCTGCAGGTTCAGGTCGTTCTGCGCGGGGCCGTAGATCTTGTGGGGCGAGCAGACGATGGTTTCGCCGTCCTCGATGTACTTCTTGTATTGCGGCATCCAGTCAGCGCCAGAGCCTTCGAAGTTGTCGAGGTTCAGTGGGCCGAGACGGTCGAACATGCCGATCGAGTGCATGGTCTTTTCCAGCGTGCCCTCGAAGTGCCAGTCATGGTCGTGCGGATAGTAGTAGTGGGGTGAGATGAAGACCGGCATGCCGGCCGCCTTGGCGGCGGCGAAGAGGCGCTCGATATTGTCCACCGTGCCCTGCTCGGTCACGCTTTCGCCGACGACGCCCCAGGTGACGCCATCCTCGGACAGAAAGTCGATCTGCGGGTCGGTGACGACGAGCGCCGTGCGACCGGGGTCGATCTCCATGTCGATCTGCGGCAGGCCCGGTGTCTCGGGATCTGCGTAATAGGCGCGGGCCTCGTCGGTGGCCGCCGTGGCGGTCCCGCCGGTGAGAGCCGCGGCCCCGGCGGCGGCTCCGGCCGCAGCCCCGGCAAGAACCCGGCGGCGGGCGAGGTCGACATGCTCGTGCGTGATTCCGCAGCCGCAGTCGTGGTCATGGTCGTGTGTCATGGTCAGTCTCCTGTTCAGGGGTGAGGACAGCGCGGCGGCCTTGCCACGATGCCAGGTTGGCGGGATCACACCGACCGCATCAGGAGACAGCCGTCACCTGGTCGCGGTCGTGGGTCACGCCGCGGGCGAGAGGGAGCAATGTCCGCTTTCCTTCGGGGTCGGCACCGTCAGGGGGTGCCGAAATCGGGGTCAGTCCGTCGGCAATTCGGTCAATGCGAGGGCGCAGGCGGCTGTTTTCATGGGCGCGCGGTGGTCGGGGGCGGCCTCTATCCGGGCTCGATCGGGTTCCGTCATGGCCGACGGTATCGCGATGTTGCCGACGGTAATCGCCATGGCGAGGGCCGAGATGAGAAGCGAGTTTCTGTCTTTCATTTTAATAATCCACTTCCTGGCTTGAAATCCGGGCCTGCGCCCTTGGGTTTGATCCTTCCGCTCAGGTCGGGGAAATCCCGGCCTTGGTCCGTGTGTCTTCCAATGCGTCGATACGAGCCTGAAGCCGGGCAATCTCGTCGCCATACTCGGCATCGGTGCGACGCACCGGGATGTGCTGGGGGCAGTTCCAGTCATAGGCCGCGATGCGGATGACGATGGCGCGTTCGGCCGGCGGGGCATCCGCAGATGACAGCAACTCGATGATCCTGGCATCCTCGGAGATTTCAACCTCACCCCACAGCTTGAGCCGCTTGCGCGCCGGGTAATCGACCGCGATGATCGCCACGCGGGGATTGGTGCGCAGGTTTCCGGTGCTGATATATTGCCGGTTGCCGCGGTAATCGGCATAGGCGACGGTCTGCGGGTCAATCACCCTGAGAAACCCGGGCGCGCCGCCACGGAACTGGACGTAGGGCCAGCCGGTTTCCGAGACGGTGGCCTGAAACACCCCGTCGCGGGCCTCAAGGAAGCTGGCCTCGCGCTCGGTCAGGGTGCGCCCGCCATCGCGGTCGGGCGAGAGGGCACTCGCGTAGAGCGCTGCGGAGCCAAGACGCTCCTGCTCGGCACGCACGGTCGGGGTGAAGGCGATATCGGCAACTCCGAGAGGCATGGCTCAACTCCTTAGAGGCCAAGGGCCGACAGGCCGGGGTGGTCGTCGGGGCGACGACCAAGCGGCCAGTGAAAGAGACGCTCCTGCTCAGTGATCGGCAGGTCGTTGATCGAGGCGATGCGGTGGCGCATCAGACCGTTTTCGGCAAACTCCCAGTTCTCGTTGCCATAGGCGCGGAACCAAGAGCCATTGTCGTCGCGGTATTCATAGGCAAACCGCACGGCGATCCGGTTGCCGTGGAAGGCCCACAGTTCCTTGATGAGCCGGTAGTCGAGTTCGCGGGCCCATTTGCGGGTGAGGAAATCGACGATCCGGTCGCGGCCCTGAAAGATTTCCGCACGATTGCGCCACTGGCAGCCGGGCGTATAGGCGAGCGAGACTTTCTCGGGGTCACGGCTGTTCCAGCCATCCTCGGCCATGCGGGTCTTGGTGACGGCGGCGGTTTCGTCAAAGGGCGGCAGCGGGGGGCGTGTCATCGGGCGGTCTCCTGTGTGGTGGAATTCTGGCGCCCCGACCGGGACAGGGAGCGATCCGCGTGGGGGATGCCGGGGCGCCGCCGGGGTCAGGCCACCTTGGCGCTGACCACCGGGAAGTCGATCGGCGTCTCGAACGCCGAATTGATGTAGTTGGTCAGCGTGTTGAGCGCGACATGCGCCACTATCTCGACGATCTCGGCCTCGGTGTAGCCCGCCGACTTGAGCGCGGTGATATCGGCGTCCCCGATATGGCCGCGCTCGGTGACGAGCTTGACCGCGAACCCGACGGCGACATCAGCCTTGGGGTCGAAGGAGGAAGCGTTGCGGTTGGCGGCGATTTCCGCCGCGTCGAGCTGGGCCACATGGGTGCCGAGATAGGTGTGCGCGGCAAGGCAATACTCGCAGCCATTCACCTGCGCCACGGCGAGTGCGATGCGCTCGCGGGTCTTGGCGTCGAGCCTGCCCTTGGCGAGCGCGCCGTTGAGCCCGAGATAGCCTTCGAGTGCGGCGGGGCTGTTCGCGGTGATGCGAAAAAGGTTCGGCACGCTGCCGAGCATTTTATGCACGCCGTCGAGCAGCGGTTGAGCCGCAGCAGGGGCGGCGTCCGTCGAGGTGGGGAGAGAAATACGTGTCATGAGGGATCTCGCTTTGGTTAAGTTAGTGGAATATTATATACAGATCGGTCTGTACGTATGTCAATTGTTCGAGATACTTTTTGTTGCGCGACTTGTGAAACCGACCATTGAATTCCCGCACTATTTCTGTGATAAGCATACAGAACTGTCTGGTAAGGTTTATAAATATGCCGAAATCCCGCCGCGACGATCTGGTGGATACCGCCCTGAAACTTTTTTACGCGGGCGGCTTCAACGCCACCGGGATCGACAAGATCCTGGCCGAATCCGGCGTCGCAAAGATGACGCTCTACAAACATTTCCGGTCCAAGGACGAACTGATTCTCGCCGTGCTGCATCGACGTGACGAGCAGTTCCGCAATTGGCTGATGGGCGAGATTGAGAAAGCCGCACCCGACCCGCGCGGGCGGTTGCTGGCGATGTTCGACGCGTTGGCGCTGTGGTTCAGCGGGCGTGCGTTCAAAGGCATGGGGTTCTACGGCTGCGCTTTCATCAACGCCGCCGGTGAGTTCGGCGACCACACACACCCCGCGCACCGCGCCGCCGCCGAACACAAGCGCAGTATCGTGGATTATCTCGAACGGCTGTGTTCCGAGGCGGGCGCGCCGGAGCCACGGCATCTGGCCGAGCAACTGGCCCTACTCAAGGAAGGGGCCATCGCAACCGCCCATGTCCGAGGCATGCCTGAAGCGGCGCAGATCGCCAAGGACATGGCTGCCGGGATGATCGAAGCGGCCCTCGGGGAGACATCGCAGCCTGCAGAGGATTGATTTCCCTCACCCGGCGACAAATTGCGGCCTGCGACGTCACAGGCCGAAACTGAAGTCGGACCATCGGTGTGGGCGCATCATGATCACTTTCGCCGCCTGCACGAACAACATCCTCAGATAGCGGCTGCCGCGTTTGGTGATCCTACCGAGAATGGTGCGCCCGCCGGTCCTGAATTGTCGGGGTAACTCAACGGCGTGTAAGCAGCCGACACATCCCATTGCCGGACATTCGATCAAACTTCGGCGAATTACAGAGAAGAGCCCGTCTCTACCGATCCTGCGACATGTACGAATGGCAGCGAAAGCGCTGCGCCCTCGCTCTGCGCTGCCCATCGAAAAAAGACGTATACGCGGCCCGAGACTGGGAGGCGGGATGCCTGATCTTATCCTTCTATGATCCGTGTCGCTCCAGAGACGCGGATTCCCTCGCCTCGTGACTGGCCGATCTCTGCGCGCAGCAACGATGTCGCGCCCATGTCTTCGCCTTGCACGATATCGATCCCGCCTTGGTGTGGCCAGCCGATGTCGCGCAAATAGCCCGACAGCGCGGCCGCGGCCGCTCCTGTCGCCGGGTCTTCGAGAACGCCGCCGACTGCAAAGGCATTTCGGCTGTGGAACCGGCGCGGCGCTTCAACCCACAGTAGGTTTATCGTGGTCAGACCACTCTGCCGCATCAGGCCTGCGCCATCCGACAGATCGTAGGACATCTCTGCAAGCGTGGCCCTATCCCGGAGTGCAAGGATCAAATGATCGTTCCCTGCATGAGCGATCGCAGGTGGCAGGGCAGGGTCGAGATCGCAGGGCTTGAGACGAAAAAGATCAAGCGCAGCGTCGATAAGAACCGGGTCCGCCGCTGCACTACGCGTTGGGGGCGACGTCAGTGTCACACCGCCTTCGCGACCGACTTCGACGCTGATGCGGCCCGAGTTGAGTTCGAGCTGGAACGCACCTTCACCGGCGCGCTTGGCCAAAACACTGCCAAGGGCAATGGTGGCATGACCGCAGAATGCAACCTCCTCCTCGGGCGAAAAATAGCGCACACGCCAGCCGTCGCCTTCCGGTGCTGCGAAGACAGTTTCGGAATAGCCCACCTCGGCGGCAAGTCTCTGCATGTCCGCCACAGAGGGCAGCATTTCCCCGACTACGACACCTGCCGGGTTGCCCCCTGAAGGACCGTCGCAAAAGGCCGCGAGACGGAGGATTTCCATTCTGGTTCTATCTGTCATTTCCTTGATCCTATCAAAAATAGAATGATGCGACTGGCCGGAACGATCCGCAGGATGACACTCGCCACGAATTGACGAAGTCCGGCAATCACTGTTCAAACCCTTCGTTTCGGCCCCGCCGGATATAACCGCCGGGGCCTGTTTCGATCAGTCTGTGATTCGTTTCAGGAAGTCTTTCATCTCGGCGGCGATCAAGTCGCCATACTCCTCAAGGGCGAAATGGCCGGTATCGAGGAGATGGAACTCCACGTCCTTCAGATCGTCCTTGTAGGGATGCGCGCCCTCCGCTGGGAAGATATGGTCGTTTTTGCCCCAGACAATCAGTGCCGTAGGCTGATGCTCTCGGAAAAGGGTCTGCCATTTGGGATATTCGCCGACATTGGTGCCATAGTCCAGGAAGATCTCCAGTTGCACTTCCTGGTTTCCCGGGCGGTCAAGCAGGTACCGGACATGCCAGAAATTGTCAGGTGTCAGGCGGCAACCGGCCATGTACCAGCTTGCGCCGCGATCCTCGCGAATTCACTGAAATCACGGGGCGGACGGCCGAGCGCACGTTGTACGCCGTCGGTCAGGTGCGCATTACGCCCGTCCAGTGTCTCGCGCGCGATCGCGGTGAACACGTCGGAGATGAACGTGTCTCCGGATTTGGCAATCTCGGCGTGGAAGTCCTCGAAACTGATCGGGATGTGGCGGATCGGGCGGCCTATGGCATGGCTCAGTGCGTCTGCCATGTCAGCGAAACTCATCAGCTGCGGGCCGGTCACTTCGTAAAGCTCGCCCTTGTGGTCGTCTTCTGTCAGCGCGGCCACGACAACGTCGGCAATGTCGTCAATGTCGATGATCGGTTCTACGATATCGCCGCCGGGCATCGGCAGGACCCCGGCGAGGATCGGGTCACGCAGATAGCCTTCGGAATAATTCTGCGCGAACCACGCAGAGCGAACGATGGTGAAATCCACGCCCGAGTTACGCACGACCTCCTCGCCCAGACGGGCATGGTGCTCGCCCCTTCCGGACAGCAAGACCAGATGCTCGACGCCCGCGTCCTTAGCGGTTTCGCAGAGTGAATCCAGCTTATCGACGGCACCCGGAAAGGCGAGATCGGGGAAGTAGGTGACGTAAGCGGCGCGTGCGCCCTTGAGGGCTGGCGTCCAGGTTTCTGGGGCCTCCCAGTCGAAAGGCGTGGCTGAGTTGCGAGAGCCGCGGCGGACGGAATAGCCCTCGGCCTCCAGCTTGGCCGCAACGCGGCCGCCAGTCTTTCCGGTGGCGCCGATGACGAGGATAGGTTTTGTTTGCATGGTCTCTCTCCTTGGTTTGGGTTTGATGACCAAGGGATAAGCCCACTGCGCGCAGCGGTATTGACCGACGTTGCCAAGGTTTTGACCGAGGCTGCCACTGTGCCGCGCAAGCCCGTCAGCACAAATACAAAAGCGGCGCCGGTCACACCAACGCTGCCTTTGCATTTGAGAATTTCCGCGCCTCAGGCGTGTGGATCAAGCTGCCTCAAAAAGAGCGAACTGCATATCTGCGGCAGCTGTTCGGAGCGTGGCAAGCGCTTGATACTCGGGCGATGCGAACCAGGCATTTGCCGCATCGAGGCTTGGAAAACGCATGATGGCGACGGCCTGTGCGCTCTCGTCGCCGAGAAGCGAACTGGCGAACTTCCCCCGGGCGATGAACTCACCCCCATGTGCGGCAACCGTCGGGCCGGCGGCCGCGCCGTAAGCTTGCATGCTTTCAGGGTCCAGAACGTTGATCCGTGCAATGAGAAGAGCAGTCATTTGGGTCTCCTTTCGACCTTTGCGTGTGATGTGCAGAAGCGGAATAGGAGCTTGGCGACTTGCCGTATTGACCGACCCTGCCAGCTTTTTGACCAAAGCCGCCAGGGCGCGCTTCAAGGCTGGCGGCGCAGCTTGCGGTAACTCGCCGGGGTCGTGCCCGCCCAACGCTTGAAAGCGCGGGTGAAGGCGCTCTGCTCGGAAAACCCGGTCAGGAAGGCAATCTCGGCCAGCGAATGGCGCTCGTCGCGCAGCAATCCTTCGGCCAGGTCGCGCCTTGTGTCCTCGGTCAGGGTCTGGAAGCTCATCCCGTGCTCTGAGAGCCGCCGGTGAAACGAGCGCGCGCTGAGACCGAGGCGGCGCGCGATCTCCGTCATTTTCGGCGCGCCTTCGCTCAGGGACTGGGCGATCGCGTCCTTTGTCTGGCTGACGAGCGGGGTATCGCCCGCGATCTGCGACAGTTCCACATCGAGATGCGAGACCAGATAACTCGAAATGCCCTCGTCACCAAGGATGTTCGGCTGCTCCAGCGTCTCCGGCGAGAACAGGAGCGCATCGAGGTCCGCGTCGAACTGCAGTGGGCAGCCGAACCAGTCCTCATGCGCGTCGACTCTCTCAGGAGCGGGGTGCTGCACGCGAACTTCCAGTGGGGCGACGGGCACCGGGCAGACCTGACGCGCAATCGCCAAAGCACTCGCCAGCGTCGCCTCGTTTGACAGCCGCATGCCAAGGCGCCGGTCCCCCGGGCGATGCAGGATAAAGAGTGTCCCGCGCGGGTCAGGGCGCAATTCGTACTCCACCACGCTGGTCCAGAGACGGGCGTAGCGCTCCACCCGTGCATATGACGCGCCCAGGGTCGTTGCCGCCTTGAACGCGAGACCCAGCGCGCCATACTCATCGAGCCGCATCGATGCACCTGTGCGCACCGGCAGAGCGGTCACGTCGATCTGCGCTGCAATGCGTTCAAGCATGTCGTAATAGGTCGCGGCGGGGATCATCACCTTGGGCTCCCAAGGACCGTCCGGGTCAATCCCGGCTTCCGCAAGGAGCATGGATGCATCGACGCCGCTGCCCGCCGCGGCAACCATCTTCCGCGCGAACAGAGACGTGACATAACCCATACCAGGCAGCTTAACCTGCGCCCGGCAATGAACAAAGCGTATTGGCATCGGTGATCACCTGATGCAAGAGGCCGGATTGATACTTGAACTCGTGTCTCGAGTACGTCACGATCACGTACACATCGTAGAGTCGATGCAATTACCGACTGAAAGCGCACTAATAAATTCCTTTGAAATCAATGGCTTTTGGCATTGGAGAGCGATCCCTACCGCCGGAGCCAATAAAATCAAACATTTAGGATCGGCATCTTTGGCCGAACTGTGAGCGGCGCGTGGTCCCGGCAGAGTTCGGATGGCACGTGATCGCCATATCACGGCCAAGATGTCGCTCTCGGCCGACGCAAAACAGGGCATCGAACTGGCCGACGCGGTTTGCGACGGGATTTGCAAGGCGCATCCGGGGCCGCGATGATCAACGCCAGGGCGTGCGCCGGCCCGTCCTGACAGCACATTTCAGAACGGAAAGAACAGCGGGATGATGATCACCGCGACCACGGCGAACAGGATGTTGAGCGGCAGGCCCACCTTGATGAAGTCGGTGAACTTGTAGCCCCCCGCGCCGTAGACGAACGTGTTGGTCTGATAACCGATGGGCGTCGCGAAACTGGCCGAGGCCGCGAACATCACCGCCATGATGAACGGGCGCGGATCGAAACCGAGCTCGAGGGCGAGCGCGATGACGATGGGGCCGATCAGAACCGCCACCGCGTTGTTCGACACCATCTCGGTCAGCGCATTGGTAAGGACGTAGACGGCGGCGAGGATCGCCAGCGGGCCGACGCCGCCCGATGCATGCACCACCGCCTCGACGATCACGCGCGCGGTCCCGGTCGCCTCCATCCCCATCGACAGGCCCAGCATCCCGAAGATCAGGAACAGGATGCGCCAGTCGATGGCGTCGAACGCCTCTTCGGGATCGACGCAGCGGGTCACCATCACCACCACCGCCCCGATCACCGCAAGGCCCGCAATCGGCATGATGCCGAGTGCGGCCAGCCCCATCACACCAAAGATCGTCGCAATCGCAATCGGGGCCTTGGCGCGCCGCTGCGGGCGCTCGGTGGGCGCGGACAGGTTGACGATGCCGCCATCCTCCATCATCCGCTGCAACCCCTCGGGTGGCCCTTCCAGCAGCAACGTGTCGGCGAATTGCAGGCGCAGGTCCTGCAATTCCTGGCTGATATTCTGCTCCTGCCGATGCACGGCCATGAGATAGACGCCATATTTCCGGCGCAGCTTGAGATCCTTGATCGGCCGTCCGCGCAGATGCGAGTTCGGCCCCACACTCGCCTCCATCGTGATCGTCTGATCGGCGGTCACCGGCTCGACATCGTGATCGTCGCGGTCCCGAAAGGCGATCTGCCCGTCCTCCTTGAGGCCGAGGATCTCACCGGTGCCGGTCTTGAGAACCAGCCGGTCACCGACCTCCAGCACCAGATCCTTCATCGTGCGGCGCATCGAGACCTCGCCGCGCACCACGTCGAGGATCCGCGTCTCGGCCGTGTTGAACGGCAGGTCCGACAGCCGCTCGCCGACATATTTCGATCCGTTCGGGATCAGCAGGCGGGCCAGGAACCTGCGCTTGCCTTCCTGTCCCAAAAGCCCCGACAAGGACGCGCGATCGGGCAGCAGAAACCGACCCGCAAAGACCATGTAGAGCATGCCCGTCGTGGCAAAGATCAACCCCGGCAGCGTCATCTCGAACATGGTGATCATCGGCTGCCCGGCCTCCTGTGCGACGCCGCTCATCAGGATGTTGGTCGAGGTGCCGACCAGGGTCAGCGTGCCTCCGAAGATCGCCGAGAACGACAGCGGAATCAAAAGCCGCGACGGGGCCACCCCGATCGAGGCCCCGACCGAGATCATGATCGGCGTGAGCAGGATCACCACCGGCGTGTTGTTCATGAACGCCGAGGCCCCCATCGTGCCCGCCATCATCAACAGCATCGCCCGCAGGTACGATCCTCGCGCCTGCCGTTTCAGGACATCGCCGATGATCGTCAGCACCCCGGTGCGTTCCAGCGCCGCCGAGATGATGAACATCATCGCGATGGTGATCGGCGCGGAGGAGCTGAACACCGTTAGAAAATCGCCTGTCTCGATGATGCCCGTCGCCAACAGTGCCGCCGAGGCCGCCAGCGCGGTGACCTCGGGCGGATAGATCTCCTTGAAGAAGCTCAGGAAAACCACGCCGACAAGCGCGAGAACGAAGATCTGGTCGAGACTCATGTATGACCCTCTCATGGGCGATGGCACTCGACAGGTATAAACGATAAAGGGTCTCTCGGTTTCAATCGCAAACTGAAGGGTTTGCGCGATCTGATGCCGATATGTCCATGTCAGGGCAAGGAATTCCTCGCCATGGCCTCGGCGTCACGCCCATCACGAACTGAATATAGGGCGTGCCGGCCAACTGCCCCTTGGCGGCCATGTCCTGGGCCTTCAGGATATGGCTCAGATCAAACGCCTCGATCTCGGGCTTGCCGCCGTGGCTCGCGGCCCGTTGGGGCGCGTATCGCGCGGGTGCTTCAAATCAAAGCCCGCGCCATCCCAAAACCTACCCCGTCACACCCCGCGCAGCGGCACAACCTGTGCCTGGCCCGGCACCGCCACCTGTCGGATCGTCGCCGCGATATCGCCCGCCGTCATGCCCGCATCCGCGTACATCTGCGCCGGGCTCGCCTGATCTATATACCGATCCGGCAGACAGATATTGCGGATCGCCAGCCCCCGGTCGAACGCCCCGCGCGCCGCCAGCTCGTGCATCACGATGGAGCCGAACCCGCCCATCACGCCTTGCTCGACGGTGATCAGCGCCCGGTGATGCCGCACAAGCTGCATCAGAAGATCGGTATCGAGCGGCTTGGCAAAGCGCGCATCCGCCACCGTCACCGAAATCCCCTCCTCAACCAGCATGTCGGCCGCCACCTGACACTCAAAAAGATGCGCGCCGAAACTCAGGATCGCCACATCCGTGCCTTCCTCGATCACCCGGCCCTTGCCGATCTCCATCACCCTGCCCCGTTCGGGCAGTGCCGCGCCGGTGCCTGCCCCGCGCGGATAGCGAAAGGCAATCGGGCCTGCGTCATGCGCCGCCGCCGTAGCGACCATATGCACCAGTTCCGCCTCGTCCGAGGCCGCCATCACCGTCATTCCCGGCAGGTTACTCAGATAGCCAATGTCAAACGCTCCGGCATGGGTCGCGCCATCCGCGCCCACCAGCCCGGCCCGGTCAATCGCAAACCGCACCGGCAGACCTTGCAAGGCCACGTCATGCACCACCTGGTCATAGGCACGTTGCAGAAACGTCGAATAGATCGCGCAAAAAGGCCGCAGTCCGCTCGCCGCCATGCCCGCCGCAAAGGTCACCGCATGCTGTTCGGCGATCCCCACATCAAACACCCGGCCCGGAAACCGCTCAGCCATTTTCGACACGCCGGTGCCGTCCGGCATCGCCGCCGTCACGGCGACCACGCGCTCATCGCGCGCCGCCTCATCGGTCAGCGCCTGCCCGAACACCGAGGTGTAAGACGGCGCACCGCCCGAAGATTTCGCCTGCGCCCCGGTCATGGGGTCGAATTTCGACACGCCATGCCCCTTGTCGGCGGCATCCTCGGCGGGGGCATAGCCCTTGCCCTTGACCGTGCAGCAATGGATGAGCACCGGCCCCGTCGCCCGCGTCCGCGCGGCGCGCAGCACCGCCAGCAATTGCCCCATGTCATGCCCGTCAATCGGGCCGACATATTGAAACCCCAACTCCTCGAAGAGCGTGCCCGAGCCCGTGAGCCCCGTCACCAACTGCCGCGCCCGCCGCGCGCCGTCGCGCATCGGCGCAGGCAATGCGGCCTCGAACCCTTCGGCCAATGACGCCACGCGCGCCAAAGGCTCGCTGGCATACATCCGGCTCAGATAGGACGACATCGCGCCCACCGGCGGCGCGATGCTCATCTCGTTGTCATTCAAAATCACGAACAGCCGCCGCCCCTCGGCGCCTGCGTTGTTCAGCGCCTCATAGGCCATGCCCGCGCTGATCGCCCCGTCGCCGATCACGGCAATGGCGTCGCCCGTGGCCTGCCCCATGTCGCGGCCCACGGCAAAGCCAAGGGCGGCACTGATCGAGGTTGAGCTATGCGCAGCCCCGAACGGGTCATGCTGGCTCTCCGACCGCTTGGTGAACCCGCTCAACCCGTCCTTCTGCCGCAGGGTGCGGATACGGTCGCGCCGCCCGGTCAGTATCTTGTGCGGATAACATTGATGGCCCACGTCCCACACCAGCTTGTCCATCGGCGTGTTGAAGACCGCGTGAATCGCCACGCTCAACTCCACCACCCCAAGGCTCGACCCAAGATGCCCGCCGGTCTCGGAGACGGCCGAAATCACCTCGGCGCGCAACTCGTCTGCCAACAGGGCCAGCTTGTCATCCGGCATCTGCCGAAGGTCAGACGGCCCGGCGATCCGGTCCAACAGCGGTGTCTTGGGGGTCTCTTGGGTCATGTCGGCCTCCTCCTCGGTGGCGCATCGCCACCCGCGCGAGGGCGGCGCAAACTCTGCGGCGGGGGCGCAATCATCCGCGCCCCCGCGCCTTGGATCAGTTGCCGTAATCCGGCTCGCCACTCGTGGTGGCAAGCTCCGGCCAGTCCTTGATCACGTTGGTGCCCTGCAGGGGCTGCTGATAGCCCTTGTGGCAGGTCTTGCAGGCGGCTTTCGGCGCGTCGGCATAGACCGGGCCAAGCCGGTTCTCGGGCAAGAGGCCCTCGAGCGGCACCAGGTAGGTGTTGTTCAGCTCCAGAACCATCTGGATGCCCAGCATCTCGGTGCCCCATTGCGGCGTCACTTGGGACCCGTCGTAGAAGGCGCGGGAATTGTGACAGAACACACAGTTCACCCCGAGCGAATTGCTGACATAGTTCATCAGCGAATAGGTCCGCTCAGCCTGCTGAATGCCCGGATAACCATCCGTCCCCGGCACACCCGCGACGCGGCTTTCAAGGTCGTGGACATTGATCGGCTCACCGTCGAGCAGGTACTTCTCCAGCGCATCTGAGGGCAGCGAGGTATATTGCGACTGCATCGTCACACGGTTCTGATTGGCCGACCAGCCTTCGACGCTCTCGTTTACCGGGCTGATCTTGTACCAGACATCCGAGGGCACCGGCTGACCACGGTGGCAGGTGTAACAGGTCACACCCACCTCCTTGTTGGCCATCACGTGACCGGCCCATTCCTCGTTGAGATTCTGGGTCATCCCGATCATCACATGCCCGACGCTGGTCTGATAGCTTGCCGGATCGTCGAAGAGATCGGGAATGCCCGTCCATTCGCGCATCGCCGCCAGCAGCCGGTCATAGTTCTCGACCGTCAGACCCTCCAGCCCCGGCGGCACGTTCTCACGCGCCGCACCGGCCGTCTCTTCACCGCCCTGCGGCACCACCGGCGCGGAGGTCGAGGCGAAAAACGCCTCGATCCCCGGGTCCGGCTTGGCAAGATCGACCTTGAACTCGGGGCGCGACATGCCGGTGCCACGCGGGCCGGTCTGCAGACTATCCGTCGCATTGGGCTGCCCGAAGGCGATCAGCATGGTCGCGGTGAACACCGCCCCCCCGATCACCCCGATGGCAATGGCAGGGCCGTAGATGTCCTTGGGGTTCTCGCGGTTCCATTTGTCAAACCATCTTGGAAACATGACTCACTCTCCCTGTCCGATGAAGGCTTCGTAGGAGCCGTAAGCCTCGTAGCCGTAAGAGCCGTCATACATGGGCGCGAAATTATGCTCCTGTGCCCAGATGAACCAGTTATCCACCACAGTCCCCGTGAGCAGGATACCGATCCCGCCAGTTATCGGGGTCAGCACCGCGAACCACCAGGCCCACCGGTGAATGCCTTCCATCGTGGCGTTGAAGCCCATGGTCCAGCGCCAGAAGAGGGCGGCGCGCTCCGAGGCGGTGCCACGGTCGACGATCTGCTCCAGCTCCCGGTCGCCGCCGTAGCGGGTGACAGCCAGAATGGTCGCCCCGTGCATCGCAAAGAGCAGCACCGAGCCATAGAGGAACACGATCGAAAGACAGTGGAACGGGTTGTAATAGAGGTTGCCGTAGCGGATCGAGAACGCCGTGGTCCAGTCGAGATGCGGGAAGATCCCGTAAGGCACCGCCTCCGACCAGCTGCCCATAAGCACCGGGCGAAAGAGACCCAGAACCAGGAACAGCCAGATCGCCGAGCCGAACGCCCAGAACACGTGCTTGCCCATCTTGTGGCTGACTGCGAGCTGATAGCTGCGCGCCCACCACGCGAGAACCGCGACCAGCAGGAAGAACGAGGAGATGATATACCAGCCCCCGTCATTCAGCGGCGGCATCGACAGCCCATGCTCCGGCCCCGGCGGCTCCAGCGCCAGCCAGAACAATTGCCGCAGGAACTCCGGCAAGGACCAGCCCACCTGCGCCAGCATGTTCATGCCAACGATGAAGAACCACAGCAGGCCGCTGGCAAGGCTCAACACCCCCAGCATCCCGAGGTTGATCGGCCCCAGCTGCGCATTGCCCAGCCAGCCCAGCAGCTTCGAGAAGCCGGGCTTGCCGACACGTTCCTCGGTCAGGCGCCCACCGGTGTCGTCCATGCCCATCTCGGGCGTGCCCTGCACCTGCACCTGGGTGAAGATATTCTGATATTCAATCATCGGTCACATCCCTACCTGAGAGGGCCAGATCGGCAGTTCGAGCCACCAGTTCCACCATTCGGGCCAGCCCTTGGTCCAGACCGGGCCGGAGATGATGATGCAGATGGCCGACCAGAACCCGGCATTGAGCGCGAGCAGCAGGCCCACACGGTGAATCCCCAGCGTGCCGACCGAATAGCCGATGAAATCGCGAAAGAACGTGTCCTCGTGATCCGGCGTCTTCATGTCCTCGCCCTTTTCAGGGTTCGCCGCCGACAGGATCAGCCCGCCATGCAGCGCCAGCGCCAGCGTCGTGGTGAAGAAGAACGTCACCGCCAGCATATGCGCGGGGTTGTAGTGGAAGTGCAGATAGGCATAGCCGGTGTTGCTGACCCAATCGAGATGGCTGAAGATGCCATAGGGAAAACCGTGCCCCCAGGCCCCCATCAGAAACGGGCGGAACACCACCAGCGTCACATAGGCGAAAATCGCCACGCTGAAGGCAAAGGGCACGTGATAGCCCATACCCAGCTTGCGGCAGATTTCCACCTCGCGCAGCGCCCAGCTGCAAAAGGCACCGATCGCGCAGATCGTGATGATCTGCCACAGACCGCCGTCCATCAGCGGCGCCAAGCCCAACCCGTATTTCAGGTCAGGCGGCGCAATATTTATGAGCCATGGGTTGAAGGTGCCCTGTTGCGAGGCCCCCCAGAAAATCAGGATGGTCCCAAGGAGGGCGAAAAAGGCCGTCGTGACCCCGAAAAAGCCGACATAGAAAGGTCCGACCCAGAAGTCGAACAGATCGCCGCCAACGAGCGTCCCCCCGCGGACCCGGTATTTGCGTTCGAAACTGAGCAAAGCCATCGTCTTAAGTCTCCGCGTTCGGCCACGGGAGCGGAATCCGCCCGAGAGGCCAGTTTATTTTGATCTTGATAGCTGCGGGCGATGCACCGGGCCGCGCCCGCAGCGGGCTTTAGAACAGCGTGATCACCCGCCGTACTTGGCAGTCGCGATTTCAAGCCAGTTGAAACCGTCGGTGCTCAGAAGCACGAGGTGAATCATCACCGCCAGCAGAAACAGGAATACGCCCTGCGCCACGAAAACGCGGCGGGGGTCGAAGATCAGCCAGATCTTGTAAAACTTAGCCATTTTCTAACCCCTTTCTTCAGAACCACGGGAACCAGATGAAGGTTGCGATATGTGCAACCACTGCAATTGCCGAGAACAGCCAAAGGCCGCTCATATAGACAGAATGCAGCTCCTGGGCCTGCTCGTCTGTGAGACCTGTGAAGGACAGGTCGGATTTATCAGCCATGAACTTTCCTCCGGAATGTTATGCTGACGCCGCGTTCCCCGCGGCCGGGTCCTTTGGGCCCTTCGTGGTCCCTCAGGTTTCTGTCCACCCGTTGCCGGGCAGGCAGCTCGTGTCTCGGTCATGGGCCATTACGGCTCAGACCGAGAAAATCATTGGCGTCACCCGGTCCGCCTCTAGCCATGCGCGCGCCAGCGGGCCGCGCAAGTTGAGGGTGCGGTGACGGATCACGTCGCGCATCCAACGCAGGGTTGCGAAGGGGATGGCGACAAAGAAGATGCAGAAGAAATACACATGGTATTCCGCGCTGCGCGGGCGTCCCGCGCGGCTCCGCTGCGGCGGGTTGGATGTCATGTCAGTCATCGGTCAGATCCTCCTTGTCGGATGCTGTCGGAAGTGTGGAAAACGCCTGGATGGTCTCCAGAACGACACGTTCGTCGCCCTGACGCAGTGCTGCCTCCTCGGCGGCATCGCGCAGTGTCTTGGCGGCGGAAATACGGGTAAGCACGGGATGGCTGGACACGATCCGCTCCAGCTCGCGCGCGGCATCCGAATCCCACGGAAAATCGCGGCGCAGCTGCGTCGGCGTGGCCGATCCGGCGTCCATCTCGGACCCGAGGGGCAGGATGTGGAACAGCGCATCGAATAGCCCGTTGCACACCTCCTGCAACAGATACGTGGCCCCGGCATAGCCCATCATCGGCGTGCCCGTGGCGCGCCGGATGGCGGCACCGGGAAAGGATGCGGGAATGAAGGTCGGGCGCGGGCCATGCCCGGCCTGCATCTCGGCGAGATACATTTTCTCGTTGATCGACCCCATCAGGATCAGCGGGCGCTTGTTATGCACCAGCGATCGCACTTCTTCATTGTTCGTCTTGGTGCCCGCGCACCGCGCCACCGCAAAGGCGCAGGGCAGTCCCAGATCACCTTCGAGGTAGTTGCGAATCCCGCGCGCATAGGTCTCGCCCGCGACGATCCCGAAATTCGCGGTGGCAAAGAAATCCTGCGTGACGCTGCGCCACAGATCCCAGACCGGCTTCAGCGTGGAATGCTTCTCACGGGCAATGAACGGTTCCGGGTCAAGCCCCAGCATCTCGCCGAGTTTACGCAAGAACAACGTAGTCGACTCGACACCAATCGGCGCTTGCAGATAGGGCTTGCCCAGAACCTCGGCCAGACCGCGGCCAAACTCACGATACATCACGATATTCGCATCGGCGTTCACCAGGTTGCGCATCTCCGCGAGATGCGCGCCCATCGGCATCACCATGTTGACCTCAGCCCCGAGGCCTTCGACCAGACGCCGGATCTCGGCCAGGTCCGAGGGCATGTTGAACGTGCCGTACATCGGCCCGAGGATATTGACGCGGGGCAAACTGCACTCCTCGCGCTTCTTCTCGGGCGGCATGCGCCCCTTGGTCATGCCCCATTCGGTGAACAGCCAGGTCATCGCCCGGTCGGCGGCCTGCCATTGATCCTCGTCGATGGTGCGCGGCAGGAACCGCTGAATGTTGGTGCCCTGCGGCGTCACCCCCCCGCCGATCATCTCGGCAATCGAGCCGGTGACGACCACGGCAGGCAGCGCCGGGTCGAGCGTGCCCCAGGCGCGTTTCATCGCCTCTTCGGTGCCCGAACCCATTTCGCCCTCACCGAGGCCGGTAACCACGATGGGCAACTCATGCGGCGGCAGCGCGTCTGTATAGTGCAGGACGGATGTGACCGGCAGGTTCTCGCAGCCCACGGGACCGTCGATCACCACCTGCAATCCCTTGACGGCGCAGAAGGCATAGACCGCCCCCCAGTATCCGCCCGCGCGATCATGGTCCTGAATCAGCATGGCGCACCGCCTTGCCGCGCACCGACGCAATACCGACGTGATACCGACGCGATACATACAGCGATATGTTGAGCCATCCCGCGCATCAGATCATCTCCTGCGCTTTGGCCGCGCGGGCCTTCTTTTCGATCTTCTTTAGGTTGGTCGCCCGGAAATCCTCGCGGATATTCGGATCGCCTTCCCAGACACCCGCGGTGTCGCCGGTGCCCACGCCCTCGAAGAACGCACGCATCTTTCCCATGCGGTCCTTGTTGCCCATGGCGGCATTGACCACCTCGGCCAGACTACCCGGCCCTGCGGGGCCCATCAGGGGGCGCGCCGACATGAGGTTCGTGAAGTAAAGGCTTGGAATACCTTTTTCTTTTGCCTTTTGCACAACAGGCGTCGTGCCGATGGCAAGGTCCGGTTCCAGCCCTTCCATCGCGGCGCAATCATCCTCCAGAGAGGCCCGGAATTTCACCGTCACACCGCGCGACGTCAGCCATTCGGCATCCGCCGCCGACCAGGGCGTCTTGGGACAGGCGGTGCCCACATACGGCACCTCCGCCCCGCTCTCGATCAAGAGCCGCGCAACGAGCAATTCGCTACCTTCATACCCCGACAGCGTGATGCGCCCCTCGATGGGCGAATTGGCCAGCCCCTCACGGATCGCTGGCAGGAAAGCGTTCTGCGCAGCGGCAATCTTTTCCTCTGACAAACCAAACGCTTGCCCGATGTTCTTCAACCACTCAGAGGTGCCATCATGGCCCACCGGCGCAGAGCCCACGATGGGCCGACCGGCGGCCTCGAACTCGCGCACAGCAGCCGTGTAGAACGGATGAACCGCCGCCACCGCCCCGCAATCCAGCGCCGCATAAAGCTCACGCCATTCACGGCACGGCACCACCGGCCCGGCCGCCAACCCCATCGGCGCCAGCATCGCGCCGATCATCATCGGATCAGCCGGAAACATCTCGCCCAGAAGGGTAACCGTAGGCCGATCCGACACGCCCGATTCCGGCGCCGCCACCGGCCCCGCCTCGACCTCCTGCCGCGCATAATTCAGCATCGCCCCCGCCAGCACATCCTTGGCCTCGGCATGGGTGGGAATACCAAATCCCGGCACGTCGATGCCGACAACACGCACCCCGTTGATTTCATTCGGCAAAAGGCGCAGCGGCACACCGCTCGCCGTGGGCACGCAGAGATTGGTCACAACGATG
Organism: Roseovarius tolerans; assembly: GCF_900109855.1. Lineage (GTDB taxonomy): Bacteria > Pseudomonadota > Alphaproteobacteria > Rhodobacterales > Rhodobacteraceae > Roseovarius > Roseovarius tolerans. The sequence goes on from NZ_FOBO01000016.1 coordinate 26,708, forward strand.
GCATCGAACCGGTCCGGGTCCGCCATCTCATGCACGCTCTCGCGGATATCCTCAAAGAGCTTGCCAGTGACCAGCGTCTCCGAATTGAACGGCACATAGCCGACCGAGCGCCGCGCACCGTAGAAATGCGAGACAAACGTCAGGCCGTAGACGCAGCAGGCCGACCCGCTCAGCACCGTCGCCACCCGTTTCATCCGCAAGCCCACACGAAGCGAGCCGAAGGCGGGACACATGCTTTGCGGCTGATCATGCGGCCCCTTGGGATAGTCCTTGGCATATTGGTCGAGCAATTCGGACTGCCCCGCCATGCGCGCGGCCTTCTCCATCTCGGACCCCGAATGACAGCCCATCCCCTCCTGCGGTGCAGCCTCAGCGGCGGGATCAGTGATCACAGGCGCGTCGGCGGTGCCGTCATATGTGACTTCATCGCTCATGACGCCCGCCTTTGGGGGGTGTCCTCACCCCGGTCGTTGATCGTGCCTGCGTCATGGATATCGGCCATTAGGCGACGCAGTTGATCCGGCCGGGCGCGCGCCAGCATGCGCTGCACCTGGGTCAATGTCTCGCGGCGGGGCTGTTCAGGCGTCGTCATAAACCACCTCCAGCGATGCCTTGGGGGCGGCGTATTTGCCGCGCATGTCCTCGTCCGTCGCAGGCTCCAGCACGTAGTCGCCGCCGGTGTCCTTGCTGTCGAACAGCCCCAGAAGCCCGTCCTGATCAAGCGGCGTGGGCCGCACCGGCGGCGCGATGGAGACCGCATCGGCCAGTTCGGCGAACAGCCCGCCCCACTGGCTCTGCGATGTGCCGACAATCTGGTAATTCGCGGATTTCTTGCGCAGGTCGTCATCCTGCGGAATGGCGGCCAGCACCGGGATATCCACCGCCTTGGCAAAGGCCTGCGCCTCGCCGGAATGGTCGTCCTTGTTGATCACAAGGCCCGCGACACCGACATTGCCGCCCAGCTTGCGGAAATACTCCACCGCCGAGCAGACGTTATTGGCGACATAGAGCGATTGCAGGTCATTGGACGCCACCAGAATGACCTTCTGCGCCATGTCCCGCGCGATCGGCAGGCCGAACCCGCCACAGACCACATCGCCCAGAAAATCCAGCAGCACGTAGTCGAAATCCCAGTCGTGAAAGCCCAGCTTCTCCAGCAGTTCAAAGCCGTGGATGATGCCGCGCCCGCCACAGCCCCGGCCCACTTCCGGGCCGCCCAGTTCCATGGCAAACACGCCGCCGCGCTTGAAACACACGTCGCCGATCTTCACCGGCTCCCCGGCAAGGTTCTTCTTGGTCGAGGTCTCGATGATCGTCGGGCACGCCTTGCCGCCAAAGAGCAGCGAGGTGGTATCGGATTTCGGGTCGCAGCCGATCAGCAGCACCCGCTTGCCCTGTTCGGCCATCATGTGGCTGAGATTGGCGAGGGTAAAGCTCTTGCCGATCCCGCCCTTGCCGTAGATCGCGATGATCTGGGTCTTGGAGGTCGGTTCCTCGGTGATCAGATCGGCCAGATCTTCATGCGCCTCATCGCGCAGCCGCTGGTCGAAGTCCTTGAGATTCGGCACGTCGTCCTTCACGCTGCATCCTTCCAGTTGAGTATCATTTTCAGGCAGTCGGGGTCACCGAAAGCCGTGCGGTAGGCGCTCGGGGCCTCTACGGCGGGGGCCTGATGGGTAATCAGTCCGCCAAGGCTAAGCGCCCCCTGGTCGATGAGCGAACTCACCGCTGCCAGGTCCTCTCGCGCCCATTCGGCTGCCACACGCAGCCGTGCCTCCTTCATGAAGGCGGGCGGAAAGGCAAAGCTGAGCGCCTCGGGGTAAAACCCGGCAAGGACGATCTCGCCGCCCTTCTGAATGCGCCCGATCAGGTCATTGAGGATCGCGGCATTGCCCGACGCGTCATAGATGGTGCGATAATCGCGGCGCGGGTCGTCTGCCGGATCGATGACCTCGTAGCCCCGCGCGCCGTCCCGCCGTCCCGGCTCGGTCTCCCACACGGTCGGCGCAGGCGCGCCCGCCGCAAGGGTGAGCCGCGCCAGAAGGCGGCCAAAGACGCCGTGCCCGACGATCAGATCAGGCACCGCCTTATCCAGTCCCGCCATCGCATGCCGCGCCGTGGCCGCAAGCGCCAGAAGCGCGCCCTCTGGGCCCATTTGCGAATCGATTCGAGTAACACGCGATGCCGAGGTGACCAGACGCGACGCCGCGCCGCCAAAGAGCCCATACGCCCCGTCAAAGCAATCGGCGCCCGGAACGAACACATGATCGCCGGGGCGATAGCCCGTGCCCTGTGCGGCTTCGACCACCTCGCCGGCGGCCTCGTATCCCGGCACCAGCGGATAGCCCATGCCCGGAAAAGGCGGCATCGTGCCGTTCCAGAACAGCTTTTCGGTACCGGTGGAAATCCCTGAATGGGCGATCTCGACCACAATATCGCCCGCGCCCGGCGCCTTGAGCGCGAGGGTGTCGAGATGAAGATCCTCGGGACCGTTCAAAAAGACAGCGCGGGTTTCCATGATCGCCTCCCAGCTGTGGCCCGTTTCCTGCGCGAAAGACTCAGCAGGTGGATACGGGTTCATGATGTCAGTCTACTCGGACATGTTTATGTGTCAAGTTTGCGTTACACATTTGCCTGAAATACTGTCATTCCGCCTTAACGCAGCTCAGCGCCCCGGTGATGTAGGGGCGCGGCGCGCGCGGGATCGTGACGGTGTCAAAGCCCGCCGCGCGACACATCTCGGCGATCCGCGCGGCAGAGCGCACGCGCCCGGTGCCCATGGCCATGGTATAGAACGAGAAATATACGTCCCCTGCACGCTCGGGCCGGGCCCCGCCCGACATCGGCTCGGCCACGATCAGTCGCCCGCCGGGCGGCAGGGCGGCATGGCACTTGGCCAGCAGGTCGGTCACCGTGTCATCGGCATGATCATAGAGCACGCGGATCAGCGAAATCGCATCTGCCCCTTTTGGCAGCGCCTCGTCGCGGAACGAGCCGCCGCAAAGTTCGACACTGCCCGACAGCCCCGCCTCGGCCATACGGCGCGTGGCCTCTGGCATCACCTCGGGCAGATCGAAGAGTTGCAGGTCCAGGCGCGGATGGCGCTGCGCCACCGCGCGCAGAAACGCACCCGATCCGCCGCCCACATCCATCAGGCAAGATACCCCGCGCAACGGGATCATCCGCAGCACATCCTCGGCCACCAGAACCTGGCTCTGCGCCATCAGGTCGGAATACCGCTCCGCCACATCGGGGGCGATGTCGCCGCCGGTGCCAAACACGTAAGGCCAGAACCGCGCGAGTTCCGTCTCCCCCTCGCCACGCAAAAGCGCGACCGGATCAGCCATGTCGGCATAGAACGCCCGGTGGTGGCGAATCATCGCCTCCAGCCCCGGCACCCCCAGCAAGGCCGCCCCGCGCCGGGCCAGTGCAAACCGCCCGTCGCGCCGACGCTTCAGCAACTCGAGCGCCGCCCCCGCCTGCAACAGATGCGCCATCCGGTCAGCAGGGATGGCGGTGGCGCGGGCCAGCCCCTCGGGCGTTTGCGGGCCGAGATTGAAGAGACGGCGCAGGATATCCAGCTCGATCAGCGCGAACAGAACCTGCGATTGCACGAAGCCCTGCACGACATCAAAGAGCGCCGCACCGTCGCTGCGGGCAATCCCCCGGCTGAATGGTAACCGACTGGCAAGGCTCTGGAATCCGGGATTGGCAAGCAGCCGCGCGATGAGCCCCGCGCGCGGGCGACGCGGGGCGGGGGCTGCGTCCTGCACCGCCATGCGGCTCAGACCGAGCTTCGGGCGCGTGTGGGCACCTTGGGCATGATCTGTTGCGCCTGCTTGCGCACCATCTGCGCGAGCGCCGCCTCACCGGGGCAGGAGGGAATCGAGGCAATGGCCCCGGCCAGAATATCACCCAACCGCGCCATCGCACCCTCGACGCCCAGTTCCGCAACCGCATTGGGCCGCCCGTGGAGATCATCCTGTCCCACCGGCTTGCCAAGGCTCGCCTCATCGAGCAGCGCATCGCGCAGATCGTCGGCAACCTGAAAGGCCTCGCCGATCAGCGCGCCCAGATCGGTCCAGTTCTCGGGCGCATGCCCCGCCGACAGCGCCCCCATCTCGGTCGCGGCCATGAACAGCGCCCCGGTCTTGGAGCGGTGATAGGCGCGCAGATCGATTTCGGGCTCGCTCTCCCATCCCTGCCCGGCGCAGATGCCGTTGGGCATGCCGGTCCGGTCCGAGAGCGCGCGGATCAGCCCGAGCGCACGGGCCGCATCGTCCGCGTCGGCGCGCGACAGCACGTCGAAGGCCATCACGATCAGGCTGTCGCCGGTCAGCACCGCCAGCGGCTCGGAATAGGCGCGATGCACGGACGGCTTGCCGCGCCGCAGATCGGCATCATCGAAACAGGGCAGATCGTCATGCACGAGGCTCGCGCAGTGAATAAGTTCCAGCGCCGCCGCTGCCCGATCGGTGAGCGCGGGGCGATCGTCGCCGCAGGCCATCGCGACAGAGACCAGGATCGTCGGCCGGATACGCGCGCCGCCGGGCGTTGTGGCGTAGTCGAGCGCCGAGGCCAGTTGGCGCGGGGCAAGCCCGCCCTGACCCCGCCTGATGGCATCGCGCAACGCGCTGTCGATCCGGTCGCTGAGTGGCATGCAAGCCTCCTTCGCTCTGCGTATGTCACTAATGTATGACATATCATGTGTAAATCATACTGGACACATTGCGCATTCGAGTCAACAATCGCCCCATGAGCAAAAGAAATTTCCCGGAGCACAGCACCCCGCCCGTGATCGTCGTGGGCGCGGGCGTGGCCGGGCTTGCGGCGGCGGCGCGGCTGGCGCAGGCACGGCTCCCGGTCACGGTGCTGGAGCGCCACGCCGCCCCCGGCGGCAAGATCCGCGCCCTGCCCTCGCGCGCCGGTCCGGTGAATACCGGGCCCACCGTGCTGACCATGCGCGCCGTCTTTGACGATCTCTTCGCGCAGCTTGGCACCCGGCTGGAGGATCACGTGACCCTGCATCGGCAAGACGTGCTGGCGCGGCATTTCTGGCCCGATGGCAGCACGCTCGACCTCTATGCCGACCACGAGCGCAGCGCGGCGGCGGTGCGCGATTTCGCAGGGTCCCGTGGCGAGGCGCAGTTCCGCCGCTTCTGCGCGCGCGCGAGGACGCTGTTCGACGGGTTCGACGGCCCGGTGATGCAGTCTGCCACGCCATCGCCCGCGCGGCTGATCGCGCATGTGGCACGACACCCGCATCTGATACGCGCAATGGCCCCCGCTTCGTCGCTCGCGGGGATGCTCCGGCGCAGCTTCGACGACCCGCGCCTTGCGCAGCTGTTCGGGCGCTACGCCACCTATGTCGGCGGCGCGCCGGACAAGGTGCCCGCACTGCTCGCGCTGATCTGGGAGGCCGAGGCGGCGGGGGTCTGGGTGGTCGAGGGCGGCATGACGCAGCTTGCGCAGGCGCTCGCCGATCTGGCCGTCAAACATGGCGCGGTGTTCCACTACAACGCCCATGTCGCGCAAATCGAGACGGAAGAGGGACGCGCCGCGCAGGTGGTGCTGGCAGACGGCTCGGCGATGGCCGCACAGGCGGTGCTCTTCAACGGCGACCCCCGCGCGCTTGCCACCGGCGCGCTCGGGCCGGATGTGGCGCGCGTGGCCCCGCAGACCGCCCGTGCCGCGCGCTCGCTCTCGGCGGATGTCTGGGCCTTTGCCGCCACCCCGCACGGCCCCGATCTCGCCCATCACAACGTGTTTTTCCGCGAGGACGCGCAGGCCGAATTCGACGCCCTCGCCAACGGCACCCGCCTGCATGACCCCACGCTCTATGTCTGCGCGCAGGATCGCGGTTTGCCCGCGTCGCCGCCAGAGATCGAACGCTTCGAGATCATCGCCAACGCGCCGCCCCTGCGCCCCGGCCTTGCCCAATCAGAGGATATCCACGCATGTCAGACACGCACCTTCCAGATGCTGCGCCGTTTCGGGCTGCGCTTCGATCCCGCGCCGGGGCCGGAGTGCCTGAGCACCCCGCAGACCTTCGAGAAACTCTTTCCCACGACACTCGGCGCACTCTACGGGCAGAGCCCGCAGGGCATGTTCGCGGCCTTTCAGCGGCCGACGGCGCGGACGCAGGTGAAGGGGCTCTATCTGGCGGGGGGCGGGGCGCATCCGGGGGCGGGTGTGCCGATGGCGACCCTCTCCGCGCGGCATGCGGCCGAGGCGATCTTGAGCGACCGAATTTCGACCTCGACGTGCCCGAGAACGGCTATGCCTGGTGGTATGTCGACGGCCTGAGCGACGACGGTAGCCGCGCGATCAGCGTGATCGGCTTCATCGGCTCGGTGTTCTCGCCGTGGTATGCGTGGTCGGGGCGCAAACGCCCGGCGAACCATGTCTGCATCAACGTGGCCACCTATGGCCCCGGCGGTCGCTTTACCATGACCGACCGGGGCGAAAGCGCCCTGCGCCAGAGCCGCGACTGCCTGACCGTCGGACCCTCCTCGATGCGGTGGCAGGGCGACCGGCTGGTGATCGACGTGAACGAGATCGGCGCGCCACCGATGGTGTCCCGCGTGCGCGGACGGATCACCGTCACACCCACGGCGCTGACACAGGTGGAACTGCCCCTCACCCCCGATGGCAGCCATATCTGGCGCCCCTTCGGCCCCACGGCAGATATCGAGGTCGATCTGGAGACCCGGGGCTGGCAATGGCGCGGGCATGGCTATTTCGACGCTAATTTCGGCACCCGCGCGCTGGAACAGGATTTCGGCTTCTGGACCTGGGGGCGCTACCCCGCGCGCGGCGGCAGCACCTGTTTCTACGATGCCACCCGGCTTGACGGTTCCGACCTCGCGACGGCGGTGCATTTCGATGCTCAGGGGCGCGCGCAGGTGATCGACGCAGCCCCCAAGGCGCGGATGCGCCGCAGCCTATGGGCCGTGGCGCGCGAGACGCGGGCCGATCCGGGCTATCAGCCAAGGCAGATCAAGCCGATGCTCGATGCGCCCTTCTATTGCCGCTCCGCCGTGCGGACCTGTCTGGATGGCGAGGAAACGGTGGGCGTGCATGAGGCGCTCGATCTGCGCCGGTTCCGCGCCGCCCTGCTCAAGCCGATGCTGGCCGTGCGGGTGCCGCGCCGGGCTCAGTGGCAGTTCGAGGACTGAGCGTCAGGCCCCGAGCGCGCGCAAGACCGATGGCAGTTCCTCGGGCAAGTCCTCGGCGATCAAGCCGGGACCAAAGGAGCGCGCGCATTCGACATGCAGCCAGGCCGCAGTTTCAGCCGCCTGCATCGGATTGAGCCCCCGCGCCAACAGTCCAGTGATGAACCCTGCCAGAACGTCGCCCGATCCCGCAGTGGCAAGCCAAGGTGCTGCGCGCTCATACTGCGCGGAGTTGATGCTGCATCGCCCGTCAGGCGCGGCGATCACCGTATCGGGGCCTTTGAACAGCACCACGCAGCCCGCCCTTTTGGCCGCCTCTCGGGTGGCATCCACCTTGGAATAGGCCGGGCCCTTTGTGGCCGGGGCGTTCAGCTTTTCAGCGATATCCGGGAACAGGCGGGCGAATTCCCCACCATGGGGCGTCAACACACAGTTCTCGTGAAGCATATCAAAGAGCGTCTCCGGCGCGTCCTCGAAAGCGGTCAGAGCATCGGCGTCCAGAACCGTCGGACGGGGGCCATTCCCGCCAAGCGCGACGGGCACCAAATCCCGCGCGCGCTCCACGCCCATGCCCGGTCCCAGACACAGCGCATTGATCCGGGTGTCCTCAAGCACCTCAGCAAGGGCTACGCCATCGTCAACCCGTCGCAGCATCAACGCGGTGATCTGCGTCGCCACCTCCATCTGTGCCGCCCCCGGCACGCCAAGCGTCACCACCCCCGCCCCGACCCGCAGCGCGCCGCGCGCCGCCAACCGCGCGGCACCGGCCTTGCCCGCACCGCCGGACAGGATAAGCGCGTGGCCGTGGGAATACTTATGACCCGCGCGCTTCGCGACGGCGCGCAGCGTTTGGCATGCCACAGCGTTCACAATCTCCGGCCCGGCCCGGTGCCTCAGGCCTATGTCCTTGACTACGACCTTGCCGCAGGCAATGGGACCGTCCTGCAACACATGGCCCAACTTGAGGCAATGAAAGCTCACCGTCAGATCACTGTGCACGCTTGCTGCTTCCAAACGATCGGGAAGACCAGTGAACTCCTCGGACGCCAATACCCTGCCGCTATCGCTGCACAGACCGCTTGGCAGATCGACCGACACGATCACCGGGGTCCAGTCCAGCCTGTCACCTTCGGTGATATGCGCGCCCCAGCCACGGCTGTCGCACAAATCCAGAAGCACGCCTCCAAGACCCCGCACCGGGCGAGTGAGACCCGTGCCAAAGATCGCATCGACGACCAGTGACGGCTTGCGCATCGAAGGCTCAAGCGTGGCGGTCAACGTTGCCACCTCACCCATCTCTAGCCATTTCTCGTAGTTCACCTTCGCATCGCGCGACAGCTTGGCAGGCTCACCGTAGAGATACACCTCTACCTCCCAACCCCATTCCTTCAGCAGCCGCGCCACCACAAATCCGTCGCCGCCATTATTTCCCGGCCCGCACAACACAACCGCCCTGTACGGCGCCTTGGCAAGTTCCGGCCATTCCTCGAACACTGCCTCGACCACGCCGCGCCCGGCGCGCTCCATCAGTTCCAGCCCGGTGACCGTACCCGACTCGATTGCCGCCTGTTCGATGGCGCGCATTTGCGCGGCTGTGAGGATTTCGAGCAATACCTGACCTCTAGTGATTCATTTTCGCCTCAAAATGAGGCGATATGCATAATTATTAGGCAAAACACATCCGGCGACGCCTGGAACCTGCCAGTTGCAACCGTAACCGATTGAGCCCCCCGCTGAGAAGTGGTCTGCACGTTGCGAAACGACAGCCGAGGAGGCCCGCGCCCATGAAAAAGATCGAAGCGATCATCAAGCCCTTCAAACTCGACGAAGTGAAGGAAGCGTTGCAGGAAGCTGGTATTCAGGGCCTTTCGGTGATCGAGGTCAAGGGGTTCGGTCGCCAGAAGGGCCATACCGAACTTTATCGCGGAGCCGAATACGTGGTGGATTTCCTACCCAAGGTGAAGATCGACGTCGTACTCGACGACGATCAGGTCGATGCCGCCATCGAGGCGATCATCGACGCCGCGAAGACCGACAAGATCGGCGACGGCAAGATTTTCGTCAGCCCCGTCGAACAGGCGATCCGCATCCGCACCGGCGAGCACGGTCCGGACGCGCTCTAACCCATTTCCCAGCAAGAAAAGGAAAAAGAGAATGAGCAAAGACGCGATTCTCAAGCAGATCAAGGACGAGGATATCGAGTATGTCGATATCCGCTTCACTGACCCGCGCGGCAAGCTGCAGCATGTGACGGTGATGGCCGATCAGGTCGACGAGGACTTCCTCGATGAAGGATTCATGTTCGACGGCTCCTCCATCGCAGGATGGAAGTCGATCGAAGCATCGGACATGAAGCTGATGCCAGCATTCGACAGCGCCTATGTCGATCCGTTCTACGCCGAAAAGACGCTTTGCATCCATTGTTCGGTTGTCGAGCCCGATACCGGTGAACCCTACAACCGCGATCCGCGCGGCACTGCCGAAAAGGCCGAGGCCTATCTGAAGGCATCAGGTATCGGCGATGTGTCCTATTGGGGCCCTGAGGCGGAATTTTTCCTGTTCGACGATGTGCGCGTCTCGAACTCGATCAACAAGGTGTCCTATGAGGTCGACGCGCTCGACGCATCCTGGAACACCGACACCGAATATGAGATGGGCAATACCGGCCATCGTCCCGGCGTCAAGGGTGGCTATTTCCCGGTGAACCCGATCGACGACGGTCAGGACATCCGTTCGGAAATGCTGTCCACGATGAAGCGCCTCGGCATGAAGGTCGACAAGCACCACCACGAGGTGGCCTCGTGCCAGCACGAGTTGGGTCTGATCTTCGGCACGCTGACCGAGCAGGCCGACGAGCTTCAGAAATACAAGTATGTCATCCACAACGTGGCGCAGGCCTATGGCAAGACCGCGACCTTCATGCCCAAGCCGATCTATGGCGACAACGGCACCGGCATGCATGTCAACATGTCGATCTGGAAGGACGGCAAGCCGCTCTTTGCCGGTGACAAGTATGCAGATCTGAGTCAGGAAGCGCTGTGGTTTATCGGCGGCATCCTGAAGCACGCGAAAACGCTCAATGCCTTCACCAACCCGTCGACCAACAGCTACAAGCGTCTGATCCCCGGCTTCGAAGCCCCTGTGCTGCGCGCTTATTCAGCCCGCAACCGCTCGGGCTGCGTGCGTATCCCGTGGACCGAGAGCCCCAAGGCCAAGCGCGTCGAAGCGCGTTTCCCCGATCCGTCGGCGAATCCCTACCTGTGCTTTGCCGCGCTGCTTATGGCGGGTCTCGACGGTATCAAGTCGAAAATCGACCCGGGCGAGGCCATGGACAAGAACCTCTACGACCTGCCCGCCGAAGAGCTTGAGGGAATTCCCACCGTCTGCGGGTCCCTGCGCGAGGCGCTGGATGCGCTGAAGGCGGATCATTCGTTCCTGCTGGCCGGTGACGTCTTCACCAAGGACCAGATCGACGGCTATATCGACCTGAAGATGGAAGAACTCGAACTTTATGAGCACACGCCGCACCCGGTTGAATTCCTGATGTACTATAGCTGCTGAGGCGGCCGGTCGGTCACTAGCGGCCACCATGCTAACCAAGAAGGCGTCCCCATCCGGGGGCGCCTTTTTTCAGTTCGGTGCCATCGTTGCCGTTCAGGAACCAAAACCACCAAAAAGTAAGGATTGCCCCAATGTATCCTCATTTGAAACAAACTGGTTCCGTTTTCTTGGGTCAACTTATGAGTGTGAAAACACGAATGGACCCGACCATGACCCATACCACTCACAAGGTTACGGCAGGGCTAGTATTTCTCGGTATGAGAGCACTCGACATCACTGCGATCACCAAGCGGATCGCGCACACGCTGGACCAAATCGGCGTGGAATTGACCGCGCAGCGATGTCTTTCAGAAGAGGCGGCAGTCTTGCGAACGCGCGACTTCGACCTGCGCGTCACGATCGAACGCAAGCGGCATATCCCGAAACTGGATTTGCCGGCGGATCACTATATCGGCCTGACGCTGATGCGCGAAGACGGCCCGCTCTGGACCGATCCGGAAGCATCGCAGACGGTCTTGGCGCAGACACTTGCGGCCCTGCATGTGCCACTTGCACCCGACTTCGTGCAATGGACAGAGCCGGACGCGCTGTTGACACGGGCCGAATTCCGCGCCGCCATCAGCCCGCCACAGGACGCGGAAACACGGCGCGCTCGCAGGCGCCCCGGACGAGAGCGCCTGCCGGATGTCGAAACCGCCTATTCCGGGCTACAACACAGCATTCCCGGTGCGGGAGATTACAGCGAAGCGGATGAAGCGCGCCTGCGCGCACTGCACGCAGCGTTCTGCGACCCGGAGCCCGAAGAGGTCGACGATCCCGGTGAAGGGATTCGCGAGCCAACGGCACCATTGCGACTGAGCGTCTGGATGATGACGATCACGCTTGGGCTCTTTGCCCTGCCGGTGGCCGCAGCCCTGACAGTGTTCAACCTCTTGCGCGGAGAGAACCTTCGGCTTGCCTCGCATACCGCCGCCCTCACCGGCATGTTCATGGCCCTTCAGGCACATGGCGCAGTGGCAGAGGTTCTAGAGATCGTGCAGGGCATCGGAACATGACCCATCCAGGGGCCTCATGCCGCTTTGTGATGTGCCACGGGCGCGGTATGCTGCACCCCGAACACAGTCTGTTTGGGAGAATTCGGATGCTGAAGACCGCTATGATCCGCCGCGTCGTTCAGGGCCTCGGGCTCGGGTTTTGCCTGATGGGGGGATCGACCGCACTGGCCGCCCCCTGCGGCAATACAGGCCAGGGCTTCGAGAACTGGAAGGCAGCGTTCGCCCGTGAGGCCGCCGCCGAGGGCGTGGGGCCGCGCGGGCTGGAGGCGTTGCAGGGCGCGCGCTACGCAACCCGTACCATCGCGGCGGATCGCAATCAGAAAAGCTTTCGCTATAGCCTGGAGAAGTTCATGCAGGTGCGCGGGGCCGACACCATCGTGGCGCAGGGCCGCAAGCGGCGCGCCCGCGACGCGGCCTTCTATGATGCGCTCGAGCGGCAATATGGCGTGCCCTCCGGGGTTCTCATCGCGATTCACGGCATGGAGACTGGTTTTGGGGGCTTCATGGGCGACACCTCGGTGGTCTCGGCTATCGTCACGCTGACCTATGATTGCCGCCGCTCTGACTTTTTTCGTCCGCATGCCATCGGCGCGCTCAAGCTGGTGGATCGCGGGTCGATCACGGGCCAGACAAAGGGCGCGCGACATGGCGAGTTGGGCCACACGCAATTCCTGCCCGGCAATGCATTGGCTTTCGGCGTCGATGGCAATGGCGACAGGCGTGTCGATCTCTACAACCTGACCGATGCCATGGCCTCCACCGCGTACTTCCTGCGGCAGAAGGGATGGCGCCCCGGTGCGGGATACCGTCAGGGCGAGCCCAACTTCGCAGTCATCGAGCAATGGAATGCGGCCACCGTCTACCAGCAGGCCATCGCCCTGATGGCGGCGCGGATCGACGGGGGCTGATCCCCACAACACAGGTCGGGCATGTATGTGCGCCCGGCCACTGGTTTCAGAGTGCCAAATACGTGCGGTTTAAAAGACCCAACGATAATCGAGGCATGACATGAACAAGCAGAACTTCGGCGAAATCGCCGCCTTGGAATATCACCATCCACCCGAGATGGAGTTCCCGGATATCGTCGAGGAATTCGACATCGCCTCGCATGCATTGGCGACGCAGGTGCGCCGTTTGACATGGGATGGCGAGGATGTGGCGATCATCGACCGCGAATCCGTGCGCATCGCCCTTGGCTGGTTGCCACCGGAACGCGCGCAGCGCCCGCATTATCTGGTGATCGCCGTCGGCCCGCCGGGGCGCAGGGCCCGCGCCACGCTTGATCCCTCAGCCTATGAGATGCTGTTGCGCCGGGCGGTCGAGCGGGTACGCGATTACCTGCCCTATGACGCAGAGCTGACCGGCCCTGCCGCACAACCGATCGGCTCGGCCCTGCTGGACAGGACTTTCGAACTGTTATCGGCGACCGCACCCAAGACCGCGAAGGCCAGCACCCGCAAGAAACCCCGCCAACCGAAAGGAGAAGACTGGTCCGACGGGGCAATGGATGCTAACGAGGCGCGCAGACATCCGCCACAGGCCTCTGTGCCCATGCGACTGACAATCATCACCTTCGGTTTGACGCTTTTCATCCATGCGCCGCCAGTAGGGGCCGCGCTGCTGACATACACCACGCTGCGCGAGGCGCAGCCGCTGCTGCTTGGCTAGACGGGCGCGGTTGCGCAACCGACATTGAACTGTCGCAACCAGCGGATATGCTACTAGGCGAATTCTTCACAGACCGCCGAGGGTCCGCATGCTCAAAGCCGCGCTACTCGCCGCTGCCGTTTTCGCCCTTCCGCACATGGCGGCCGCGCAGCCTTTCGATCTGGTCATCCTCGGCGACATGCCCTATGGCCCGCCCGAGGCCAGCTACCCGCCTTTTGAGGCGCTTATTGAACGGATCAACGAAACCACACCCGATCTCGTTATCCATGTGGGCGACACCAAGTCCGGCGGTAGCCCCTGCACCAACGCAGTACTGGCAGAACAACTCGATTACATGCAGCGGATTACCGCGCCCGTACTCTACACACCCGGCGACAATGAATGGACCGATTGTCATAGTGCGCGGGCCGGTGGCTTCGATCCGCGCGAACGCCTCGCCCATATCCGCAGCACCTATTTTGCCACACCCGGCCAGAGCCTGGGTTCCCGCCCGTTGCCCGTCGATAGCCAAGCCGAGGCCGGCTATCCCGAGAACGCCCGCCTGATGCTGCAGGGCGCGATGGTGGTGACCGCGCATATTGTCGGCTCCAATAACGGGTTTGAACCCCATGACGCGGAAACAGCACTTGAGGCGCTTGCCCGGGATGCCGCCAACCGAGCATGGCTGACCTCCGCCTTTGCCGCCGCGCAAGAGGCCGGGGCGGGAGCCTTCATTCTCGCCATTCACGGAGACATGTTCGAATTCGGCTTTGGCCCGCCATGGAATGCCGAGGCCTTTCTGCGTCATTCCGGTTTCGCCCGTTTTGCGGAACTGCTCATTGAGGAGGCCAACCGCTTCGCTCGTCCGGTCCTGCTGACCTATGGCGACAGCCACCGGTTCCGGATGTTTCGACCCTTTCCCAAAAGGGCGCCGGGGATCATGGCGCTGGAGACCTTCGGGGCCGCGCATATGCATGCGGTCGCGGTCACGGTCGATGCATCCGCGCCCTATCCGTTCAGCGTGCGACCCTTGTTGAACCCGGCGCAACCCTTGGGGTCACCCGAATGAAGCAGCCCTTCTGGCGGCCATTCATAGGCAGCATCAGGCCAACACTTGCCCCTTTTTCACCGCGCCAGAACGTAACTATGGATCGAGAAGACACAGGCCCGCGTCTCGGGAAGGCGCAGCACACATTGCCGCTCGGTCCGCAGATAGGGCAAGTCCGCGGTCTCGCTCGGCTGCACGCGAGAGCGCGGTTGGTGTAGCACCGCATCAGCATAGTTGAGCGCGTTGAACCGCCAGAGCGGGCGGCCTGGCTGCACGCCGTCAAAAAGCCGCTGCACCCGCCGCGCGATGCCGTCGTCATATTCGGGTACCGGCACATGAATCCCGGTCAGGGGGCGGCCGATCTTTTCAGCCAGCCGCCAGCTTGCCGGAAAACACAGCACCGCCGCGCTCAGAACATGCTCATCGCCACGCTTTTCCAGCAGGCACAGATCCTCCTGCACCAGATGCCCCAGCGTGCCCATCGGATCATCGCGGTCGATGGGCACGGTCACACCATCGGGCCGCCGCACCTCTTTTGCGGAAATGACGTAGCCCACAGCATTCTCTGCCAGCCAATCCAGCACATATTGCAAAAGCTCGGCCGTCGCAGGCCACGCCCCGTCGGTCACGGCCAGTACATCATCGCGCCGCTCCGACAATAACCGCGCACGTTCGGCCATTTGCGCGCCGAATGCCTCGTCCACCAACAGCCACTCCGCCATATCAAGCGGCGCGATCCCCGGCAGCGGGCGCTTGGCCTCCACGTCATAGGGCAGGCGTTTCTGCAATATCTCCGTCATTCTGCCTCCGATCTGTAGCGTGTCACCATGCGGTAATCCTTGCGCGGGCCGTGCACCCGCCATGTCACGGTGAACTCCGGCCAATTGCCAAAATCATAGAAGCCATCATACTGATCCGGGTCGCACCAATGCGCAGTCTCGCCGCCCTCGGGTGGCACATGATGGAAAAACCTCCCATCCTCGAAAGTCACCGCCAGATCGCTGCCCCAATGATACCGCCGCTCCACCTGCATCGGCGCATGGCCCTCGATCCGCATCTCGCCGGTCTCGGTATAGGCCAGCCCCGCGTCATCAGACATCCAGAGCGCGCGCCCCGTAACGGTGGCCCTGCGCCCATCTGCCTCGACCACTTCGCGGGTGAAACCCCACGCCCCCTCGAAATCCTGCAATCGCCTTGGCCGCATGCGCCGCTTGCCCCCGCCTTGCCGTGCTGTCCCTTAGCCACTACAAGCGCGCTCAACCGCTTTCCATACCAATCTGCAAGGACCGCCGATGATTCCCCGCTATTCCCGCCCCGATATGGTCGCCATCTGGGAGCCCGCCACCAAATTCCGCATCTGGTACGAGATCGAGGCGCATGCCTGCGACGCCATGGCCGATCTGGGCGTGATCCCGCGCGAGAACGCCGAAGCCGTCTGGAAAGCCAAGGCTGTGGAGTTCGACGTTGCCCGCATCGACGAGATCGAGGCCGAGACCAAGCATGACGTGATCGCCTTTCTCACTCACCTGGCCGAGCATGTGGGCAGCGACGAGGCCCGGTTCGTGCATCAGGGCATGACCTCGTCGGACGTGCTCGACACCTGTTTCAACATTCAGCTGACGCGGGCCGCCGATATCCTGATCGCGGATATGGAGGGATTGCTCGCGGCATTGAAACGCCGCGCGTTCGAGCACAAGGACACAATCCGCATCGGGCGCAGCCACGGCATCCATGCCGAGCCGACCACGATGGGGCTGACCTTCGCGCGCTTCTACGCCGAGATGGACCGCAACCTCACCCGCCTGCGCACCGCGCGCGACGAGATCGCGACCGGGGCCATCTCGGGCGCCGTGGGCACTTTCGCCAATGTCGATCCGCGGGTTGAGGAACATGTCTGCGCGCAGCTTGGCCTCGCGCCCGAACCGATCAGCACGCAGGTCATCCCGCGCGACCGCCACGCGGCCTTTTTCGCCGCGCTTGGCGTCGTGGCCAGCAGCATCGAGAACGTCGCCACCGAAATCCGCCACATGCAGCGCACCGAGGTGCTGGAGGCGGCAGAATTCTTCTCGATGGGGCAAAAGGGCTCGTCGGCGATGCCGCACAAGAAGAACCCGGTGCTGACCGAGAACCTGACGGGGCTTGCCCGCCTCGTGCGCATGACTGTGGTGCCCGCAATGGAAAACGTGGCGCTTTGGCACGAGCGCGACATCTCGCATTCCTCGGTCGAGCGCAATATCGGCCCCGATGCCACGATCACCCTCGATTTCGCCCTCGCGCGGCTGACCAATGTCATCGACAAGCTGATCGTCTATCCCGACAACATGCTGGCCAACATGAACAAATTCCCCGGACTCGTAATGAGCCAACGGGTGCTTCTGGCCCTTACGCAGGCCGGTGTCAGCCGCGAGGACGCCTACCGCCTCGTACAGCGCAACGCGCTCAAGGTCTGGGAGACGGGCTGCGACTTCAAGACCGAGTTGCTGAATGACACGGAAGTCACGGCGGCGCTGTCACCTGCGCAAATTGATGAAAAATTCGACTTGTCCTATCACACCAAGCATGTCGACACGATATTTGGCCGGGTTTTCGGGGAATCGTGATATAATATGACCCTGTCCAACAGGGAGACATATCATGAAGTTGAAATTCGGACTTGCCGCCCTCGCCCTCGTCGCGATGCCGTCACTGGCCATGGCGGCCTGCAGTTACGGCAAGGAGAAGCAGGCGTTTTCCTGCGCCCAAGGCTCCATCTGGGATAGCGCGACCAATACTTGCGTGCCCACATCGAGCTGATACAAAAAAGGGGCGGGATGATACCCCGCCCCTGCTTCATCTTTCCATAAACACGCAGCTACCTTGGCACGTTCAGGCTGGCATGCGCTCTTCGACAATACCCGCCCACCAGCTGCACCCGGCCGGAATGGCGTCGTCGTTGAAGTTGTAGTCGGGGTTGTGCACCATCGCCGTGTCACCATTGCCAACAAGGATATAGGCCCCGGGGCGTTCTTCCAGCATGAAGGCGAAATCCTCGCCGCCCATCACCAGCGGGGCCTCGGAACACGCGCCGCTCACCTTGGCCGCGACCGAGGCGGCAAAATCGGTCTGCTCCTCGTGATTGACCATCACCGGATAGCCTCGATGATAGGTCACCTCGGCCTGCCCGCCAAAGCCCGCCGCGACATGCTCGGAAATCGCGCGCAGGCGGCTCTCGGCCAGATCGCGCATCTCCGGGCTCATCGTGCGCACCGTGCCGCGCAAATGCACCGATTGCGGGATCACGTTGAACGCGTTCGAAGAGGTCTGGAATGAGGTGACCGAGACCACGACCTGATCTACCGGGTCGGCATTGCGGCTGGCGATGGTCTGCAACATCGTCACCATATGCGCGGCCATCACCGTGGGGTCGACCGTCTCCTGCGGCTTGGCGGCGTGGCCGCCCTTGCCGGTGATTTCGATATCGAACTGATCGGTCGCGGCGAAAAACGCGCCGGGACGGATGGCAAAGCTACCCACCGGACGGCCCGGCCAATTGTGCATGCCGTAGACCTCCTGAATGCCAAAACGCTCCATCATGCCATCGTCGCACATCGCCTTGCCGCCGGCGCCGCCCTCTTCGGCGGGCTGGAAGATCACCACGACGGTGCCGTCGAAATTACGTGTCTCGGCCAGATAGCGCGCGGCACCAAGCAGCATCGCGGTATGCCCGTCATGCCCGCAGGCATGCATCGCGCCGGGGGTCTTGGAGGCATAGTCGACTCCGGTCGCCTCGTGGATGGGCAGCGCGTCCATATCGGCGCGCAGCCCGATCACCTTGCCCGAGCCGGTCGCCTTGCCCTTGATCACCCCCACCACGCCGGTGCGCCCGATGCCGGTCACGACCTCGTCACAGCCAAACGCCCCCAGCTTTTCAGCGACCAGCGCGCTGGTGCGGTGCGTCTCATAAAGGATCTCGGGATGGGCGTGGATATCGCGTCGCCATTCGGTGATGTCGCCATGCAATTCGGCAAAACGGTTCTTGACGGGCATGCTCTGCACTCCTGTTCGCATTTCGGGATTGCCAGCAAGGTGGCGTATTCGCGCGGGGTCTACAAGGGGGGCGATTTGCGATATACATTGGCGCGCGGCTCAGTTATGCGTCGCGGCTTGCGCCACGGGCGCACGACTCATGCTCAAGGCCCTTTTCTCTGATGATCCCCCAGACACTTTCCTCCGCTCTTGCCGCACGCGGCTATGACACGCTCACCCCCGTTCAGGAAGCCGTGACCGATGCAGCCCTCGGGCAGGCCGACCTTCTGGTTTCGGCGCAGACCGGCTCGGGCAAGACGGTCGGCTTCGGCCTCGCCATCGCTTCGACGCTGATGGGGGATGAGCCCCGGCTGCCCCCTGCCGCCGCGCCGCTTGCGCTGATCGTGGCACCCACGCGGGAACTGGCGCTCCAGGTGATGCGAGAGCTGAGCTGGCTCTATGCCGAAACCGGCGCGCGGCTGGTGTCCTGTGTGGGCGGCATGGATGCCCGCGACGAGCGGCGCGCGCTGGAGCGAGGCGCGCATATCGTGGTGGGCACGCCGGGGCGGCTGTGTGACCACATCAACCGTCGCGCTCTGGATATGACGTCCCTGCGCGCCGTGGTGCTGGACGAGGCCGACGAAATGCTCGATCTCGGGTTTCGCGAGGATCTCGAATTCATGCTGGCAGCGGCCCCCGAGGGGCGGCGCACGCTGATGTTCTCGGCCACCGTGCCGCCGATGATCGCCAAGCTGGCCGAAAAATTCCAGCGTGACGCGCAGCGCGTGACCACTCTGGGCGGCGGCAAGCAGCACAGCGATATTGCCTATCAGGCGCTGCGGGTTGCCCCGCAGGATGCCGAGGGCGCGGTGATCAACCTGCTGCGCTATCACAATGCGCAGAATGCCATCGTCTTCGCCAATACCCGCGCCATGGTGGCGCGGCTGACCGCGCGGCTGGCCAATCGCGGCTTTGCCGTGGTGTCGCTCTCGGGTGAGCTCAGCCAATCCGAGCGCACCCATGCGCTTCAGGCGATGCGCGACGGGCGGGCACGCGTCTGCGTCGCCACCGATGTCGCCGCGCGCGGCATTGATTTGCCCAATCTCGATCTGGTCATCCATGCCGAACTGCCCACGAATTCCGAAGGGCTGCTGCACCGCTCGGGCCGCACGGGCCGGGCGGGACGCAAGGGCGTCTCGGCGCTGATCGTGCCGGTGAAAGCGGTAAAGAAGGCCGAACGCCTGCTGAAATTCGCCAAGATCACGGCAGAATGGACCACCCCGCCCACAGCACAGGATATTGAGGCGCAGGACCGCGCACGGCTTCTGGCCGACCCGGTCTGGTCCGAGGCCCCGTCCGAGACCGAAACCGCCTTTGCCGACGAACTCCTGACGCTGCACAGCCCGCAAGAGATCGCCGCCGCCTATCTGCGGCTCTATCAGTCCCGCTGGTCCGCGCCTGAAGATCTGAGCCCGCCCGACGCGGCCCCTCCGGCACGCGAGCGCACAGCCTTCGGGCCGAGCACATGGTTCGCGCTCTCGGTCGGGGCCGGCGACCGGGCCGAGGCGCGCTGGCTTCTGCCGCTCCTGTGCCGCGCCGGAAACCTGGACAAATCTGCCATCGGCGCGATCCGGGTGCAGGACAAGGAAACCTTCGTCGAGTTGTCCGACGCGGCAGTACCCGGTTTTCAAAGCGCGCTCGGAGCAGATGGCGCGCTTGACGAAGGGATCACCGCGCGCAAGATCGACGGCGCCCCCGATCTGGGCCCTGCCCCACGCGCCCCGCGCGAGGAACGGGACACGCGCGCGCCACGCCCAGACCGTGCCCCGCGTGGCAAGGACACCTCCCGCCCCGCGCCCAAACCGCGCGCTCGACCGGCCCCCAAGCCTGATCGTCTGGAAAAGGCAGTCGAGAGCGGCGCGGTGACGCCCGCGCGCAAGCCCCGGTCAGATGCGCCTAAACCGGCGGAGAAAAAGCCATGGGCCGACAAGAAGCCGGGCAAACCCGCTTATGACAAGAAGCCCGGCAAGCCGGGGGCCAAGCCGTTTGACAAGCCGAAGGCCAAACCCGCGCCGCGCCCCGAGGCCCCTGCCGCCCCGGCCAAACCCAAACCCAATCTAGCCGCTGACACCTCCAAACGCTTCATGCCGCCGGGCAAGCCTGGGAAACCCGGCAAGCCGGGTAAACCCAAAGCCAAAGGCGCACCGGCCAAGTCACGGGCCGGGTTCGGCGGCAGCACGCCACCGAAGCGGCGCAAACCGTGAGATAGAGTGCACGGTGAAAGACGGTCTGAAGCGGTCACCCGGTTGAAGCACCCGCGCGCTACACGGCCGTAAGGCTGGCGCGCTTGCTACCCCGCCATCAACGCCCGCGCCGCCGCGCGGGCCTCTTCGGTGACCCGGTCCCCCGAAAGCATCCGCGCGACTTCGTCGATGCGATCCTGCCCGGTCATCGCGCGGACGGTCGAGAGTGTCATCTCATCCTCAACACGTTTCTCGACGCGCCAGTGATGCGTGCCGCGCGCGGCAACCTGCGGGGAATGGGTGACCACCAGAACCTGACCGCCATCGGCCAACTGCGCCAACCTGCGGCCGACGGCATCTGCCGTGGCCCCGCCGACGCCCCGGTCGATCTCGTCGAAGATCATGGTAAGGCCGCTGTCAGTGCCAGTCAGACAGACCTTGAGGGCCAGAAGAAATCTACTGAGTTCGCCGCCCGAAGCGATCTTGTTCAAGGGCCCAGAGGGTGCGCCGGGGTTGGTGGCAACGGTAAAGGTCACCTCGTCACGGCCCGTGGGGCCGGGCTCTGCAGGCCTGATGGCGGTGGTGAAGATCGCGCGCTCCATCTTGAGGGGCGCCAACTCCTCCATCACAGCCTTATCAAGCGCGTGCGCCGCCGCGTGACGCGCGGTGTTCAGCACCCCAGCCTCGGTGTCGTAAGCGCAACCCGCCGCCTCGAGCGCCGCCCGCAGGTTTGCCAGATCGGCATCACCTGCATCGAGTGCTGCGATCTGTTCGCGCAGGTCTCCGGCAAAGGTGCCCAGATCATCGGGCAACACCCCATGTTTACGGGCAAGGGCACGGATGGCGAAGAGACGCTCCTCGGCCTGCTCCAGTTCCAGCGGATCAAAGCTCATCGCCTCAAGCGCACGCTCCACCCCGCGCCCAGCTTCGTCGAGTTCCACGAGCGCGCGGCCAAGGGCGACGACGGGACCGTCGAGCGCACCTTCCGCCTGATCGGACACCCCTTCCAGCCAGCGCAAGGCATCACCCGCCGCGCCTTCGGCACCGTCCGAACCAATGAGCGTCGCGGCGCGCGCGATATCCTCGCGGATGCGCTCGGCCCCCTGCATCAATCGGCGGCGGATATCCAGTTCCGCCTCCTCGCCCGGCTGCGGATCGAGCGCGTCGAGTTCCTTGACGGCGTGGCGCAGGAAATCCTCCTCAGCACGCACTTTTTCCAATTCAATCTCGGCCTCTTCCAATGCCTTGCGTGCCTTGGACCGGGCACTCCATGCTGCGCGCACCGCATCACGCTGAGGCCCAAGGCGGCCGTAGGTGTCGAGCATGTCGCGGTGACCTCTGGGGTCGAGCAGCCCGCGATCATCCTGTTGACCGTGCAATTCCACCAGCGTTTCAGACAGCCGACGCAGCACCTCGCCCGAGGCGCGGCGGTCATTGACCCAGGCGGTCTTGCGCCCATCGGCTGTGTTGACCCGCCGCAGGATCAACTCGTCGCTGTCGGGAAAACCCGCGTCCTCCAGAACCGCGCGCGCGGGATGACCAGGGGCGAGATCAAACACCGCAACGACCTCTCCGCGCTCGGCCCCGGCGCGAACGAGATCGGCCCGGCCGCGCCAGCCCAGCACGAACCCGAGGCTGTCCAGAAGGATGGATTTGCCAGCCCCGGTTTCACCGGTCAGCACGTTGAGGCCTGGCTGAAAGCTTAGTTCAAGCCGGTCAATGATCAGCATATCGCGGATTTCAAGCGCGCCCAGCATCCAGTCCACCCGTCGGGCAGGGTATGTCCCCGCCGCCCTTTACAGCCAGCGCCCCTGAACCGTCTGACGATAAATCTGTCGCAGCCAGTTATCACCCGCCGCCTCAAGCGTCAGGCCACGCCCGGTCAACAGCTTATAGCTGTCCTCGTACCACTCGGTGCTGCGGAAGTTATGGCCAAGAATGGCCCCTGCAGTACGCGCCTCATCGACGAGGCCAAGCGAGAGGTAGGATTCTACCAGCCGGTGCAACGCCTCCGCAGTATGCGTCGTGGTCTGGAAATCCTCGACCACAACACGGAACCTGTTGATCGCCGCCGGGAAATGATCGCGCTTGAGGTAATAGCGCCCGATCTCCATTTCCTTGGAGGCCAGATGATCGAAGGCAAGATCGAATTTCAGGATCGAGGCATTGGCATATTCACTGTCGGGATAACGCTCAATCACCTCACGCAGAGACTGCAACGCCTGAAAGGTCAGACCTTGATCGCGCCCGACCTCGTCGATCTGGTCATAATAGCTCAGCGCGAGAAGATACTGCGCATAGGCCGCGTCCTCATCGGTCGGGTAAAAGTCGATAAAGCGCTGTGCGGCGGCACGGCTCTGCTCGTAATCCTTGTCCCGGTGATAGGCAAAGGCCTGCATGATCACCGCCCGTTTGGCGAGATCGGAATAGGGATAAAGCCGTTCGACCTCGGCAAAGCTCTTGGCGGCCAGAGCAGGATCGTTCTGCGCGAGATCGTATTCTCCGCGCTCGAAAATCTGCTGCGCGGTGTAATTCTCGTAATTCACCGTGCCGCGCTCGACGCTCTCTTTATCCCCGCATCCGGCCACCGCCAAAGCCACCAAGGCGGCACCGATCAGCGTGGCCCGGGACTTGCCCTTACTCATGCGCGTTCTCACTCCAGATTCCTGTAGGCGGGTCCAACCCCGCACGTTGCCTTGGTCCTAGCACAGAAATTTCCGGTGCAAAACGCCTTTGGCGCATTTCGCGGCGCATGCGTGTCAGGCGACTCACGAAATTTCACCTACATGCGCCCGGCTCCCGGCAAACAGGCGGCAATTTCGGCGTTGCATGCCTTTTCGCCCAACCCTGTGGCCCGTTTCGATCAATCAAAAAAGGGCCACCCTCATGGGCGGCCCTTGTTCTGGGGTTCCGTCGGCGAGAGGTCAGTTGGCCTGACGCCTCAGAAACGCCGGGATCTCAATCTGCTCGTCCTCATCCTGCGCGCGCGGCGAGGGCTGAGGCGCGGCTGCGGATTGCACCTGCGGTTGCTGGCGTGCCGGACGCGGTGCTTCGGCAGCGCCGCCATGCCCGGTCATGCGATTGATCAGCGAATTGATGCCGAACCGCTGCTGGCGTTCTTCGCTCGCTGTCGGCTGGGGTGCGGGCGCAGACTGTTCGACGCGACGCGGGGCCGGCTGCGCCGACGCCCGACCGACGGCAGCCTGCAAGCGTTGCAGCGCCTCGGGTGAGGGCGTTCCGGGAGCCGGTGCACGCGGAGCCACAAAGCTCTCGGCCTCATCTTCGGCTTCAAACTCTGCGGCGGGCGCAAATTCCTCGACCCGGGGCTGGTAGGCGGGCAGCGGCAAACCGGCGTCATCCTCTTCAAAGATGTCTTCCATCTGATCCTCGGCGGCGGCGCGCTGTGCGTCTTCCTGCTCGAACAGCGACGGCTCTTGCGCGTCCGTGCGGGCCGCGACGGGTTCTACAGCGTGGTCGGCTGCGTCCACTTCGACTGCCTCGGGCTGTTTCAGCGGCTGCGCCAGGGAGCGGCGCGGCAGCGGCGTCTCGAGCGTCTCGGTCGCATCGATGCCGGTGGCCACGACGCTGACGCGCATCGAGCCTTCCATCGACGGATCGAGCGTCGAGCCGACGATGATATTGGCGTCGGGGTCCACTTCTTCGCGGATGCGGTTGGCGGCTTCATCGAGCTCGAACAGCGTCAGGTCATGCCCGCCGGTGATGTTGATCAACACGCCCTTGGCACCGCGCAGGCTGATCTCGTCCAGAAGCGGGTTCGCTATCGCCTTTTCGGCAGCCTGGATGGCGCGATCCTCACCACTGTCCTCGCCGGTACCCATCATCGCCTTGCCCATCTCGTCCATGACGGCGCGCACATCGGCGAAATCGAGGTTGATGAGGCCCGGACGCACCATCAGGTCGGTCACACCCTTGACGCCCTGATAGAGCACGTCGTCGGCCATGCTGAACGCCTCGGTGAAGGTGGTCTTTTCATTGGCCAGACGGAACAGGTTCTGGTTGGGAATGATGATCAGCGTGTCGACCATCTTTTGCAGTGCCTCGACCCCGTCCTCGGCCTGACGCATGCGCTTGGCACCTTCGAACTGGAAGGGCTTGGTCACCACGCCCACGGTCAGCACGCCCAATTCGCGCGCGGCCTGTGCGATGATGGGTGCGGCCCCGGTACCGGTGCCGCCGCCCATGCCCGCCGTGATAAAGCACATATGTGCACCCGCCAGATGATCGACGATTTGCTCGATGCTTTCTTCGGCGGCTGCAGCACCCACTGTGGCCCGTGCGCCCGCGCCCAGCCCCTCGGTCACTTTCACGCCAAGCTGCACGCGATGTTCCGCGTTTGACTGGCTCAGCGCCTGCGCGTCGGTATTGGCCACCACGAAATCCACACCATCGAGCTGTTTCTCGATCAT
The DNA here is from genome assembly GCF_900109855.1 of Roseovarius tolerans. GTDB lineage: Bacteria > Pseudomonadota > Alphaproteobacteria > Rhodobacterales > Rhodobacteraceae > Roseovarius > Roseovarius tolerans. The sequence continues at coordinate 51,869 of NZ_FOBO01000016.1, forward strand.
GTTGTTCACGGCATTGCCACCCGCCCCACCGACACCAAAGACGGTGATACGGGGCTTGAGCTCGTCATGTCCGGGCATTGAAAGGTTGAGTGTCATTGCTCTGTCCGCCTGTCGCTATGGCCACGTTTTCGGGCCGATTTCTGCCTGATTGGTTCCATTCTTACCGATGGATACCCCAATCGTCACCAAAAAAACACCGTTTGACCACCAAATATGGCCATTTTTCTATCGTTTTTCGCGGGATTTCGCCGATAACGCCATATATTGCGGTTACCAGTTATCCTTGAACCACTTGACTGCCCGCTTGAGCGAGCGCGCCGGGTAGCGATCCACGGGAATCTCGAAATCCCACCATTCGTCCTGCGGGTTGGCTGCGAACAGGCACATGCCCACGGCACTGGCAAAGCCTGCGCCAGTCGCTGCCTGCGGCAACCCATGCACCCGCAAGGGCCGCCCAAGCCGCACCTGCTGTCCCAAAATCTTGCTCGCCAACCCGTCGAGGCCGGGGATCTGGCTGCCACCACCGGTCAGCACGATCTGTTGGCTGGGCAGGTGATCAAAGCCCGCCGCATCGAGCCGGGCGCGCACCTCTTCCAGGATCTCCTCGACCCGGGGGCGCATGATGCCGATAAGTTCGGCGCGGCTGACCTGTCGGCGATCATGTTCGTAATCGCCGGTATCGCCGCCGATCTCGATCATCTCACGGTCATCCATTCCGGTAGCGACGACGCCCCCGTAAAACGTCTTGATACGCTCAGCCGTGGCCTGCGGCACCTGCAGACCCATGGAAATGTCGCTGGTGACGTGATCGCCGCCCATCCGCACGCTGTCGGAGTAAATCATATGCTTCTTGATGAAGATCGAAACCCCGGCCGTACCGCCGCCAAGGTCGATACAGGCCGCGCCCAACTCTTGCTCGTCCTCGACAAGGGCCGAGATGCCCGAGACATAGGCCGAACTTGCCACGCCCGCGAGTTCCAGATCGCACCGCTTGACGCAATGCGCGAGGTTCTGGATCGCAGCGCCATCCACGGTCAGCATGTGCATGTCGGTGGACAGCACCTGCCCCATCTGCCCGCGCGGATCAATCAGCCCGGTGCGATGATCGAGCGCGAAATTCACCGGTTGGGCGTGCAGCACCTCGCGCCCGTCACCGTAATCGGGCACGTCGCAGGCGCTCAGCACGCGGCTGATATCCTGCTCGCTGACGGTGTGACCCTCAAGCTCCACCTGACCGGCAAGGCCGTAGCTGCGCGGTTCGGCCCCGGAAAAGCAGGCGATGACATGATCGACCCGGATATTGGCCATTTTCTGCGCCGCTTGCACGGCTGTGCGAATGGCGCGTTCGGTTTCGACCATGGCGTCGATCTCGCCAAAGCGCACCCCACGCGAACGGGTGGTCGCGGCCCCGATCACCCGGAACCCGGCCTGCCCGGCCATGCGGCCCACCTCTTCGGCCTCACCAAGGCGGCCGGTGCCATCGAACCGCAGTACAAGACAGGCGATCTTGGAGGTCCCCACATCCAGCACCGCAACCACGCCCCGCTGCAAGGCTGCCTTGCGCATCGCGCGCATTGCCCTTTGGGATTCGTATAGCTCGATCATCTTCAGTTTGCCCCTGCCGTCATGCTTGTTATCCGCCACCATTCCTCGGTGGCATAGTCGCTGAGGCGGACCGTCGGACGCGCACCGATCCGCATGTCGATGGCAACGAGGTCGCGTTCCAGCATATCATGTGCCGCGTTGAGCACGATCACCCGTTCAAGCGCGCGCACCGGCTCTTCTTCCGGCAAGAGAATGCGCTTGCCATCATGCAGCACAAGATCCCACCGCCGCTCGCCCATGCGCACCAGTCCGCGAATGTCCTGCCCGAGCGGGCGCGCCGCCTGCAATATGTCCAGCGCCTGCGCGACATGCGCGGCGGCTCCGTCTCCGGTCATCACCGGCAGGTCGGGTCGGGCCGCGCGAGAGGTCACACTGGCGATGCTCTCGCCCTCAATATCGACCACGTCGACCCCGTCCCGCGTCCGCCACAGCGCCACCGGCTGACGTTCGGCGATCTCGACCGCCAGCACGCCGCCTTGCCGGATGCGCACATTGGCCTGCGCCACGGCGGGCAACTCCTCGAGCATGGTGCGGATTGCAGGCAGGTCGAGGTCGAAGGAACTGGCGGGCAGGTCGTAGGGGAAAATCTCGTGGATATCCGCCTGAACGCTCTCGCTCGCGCCGTCGATCGCCATGAGGCGCACCATGAATTCCGGCCGCGTTTCGATCTGGCGGCGGATCTCGGCGATCTGATCGGTCAGCGCCACGCGCCGCGCCTCATCCGCAAGGTAGCCGGCGCAAAGCCCCGCCACCACCAACACCGGCAGCCCCACGCGCAACAGCCTGCGATAGACGGGCGTCAGCATCAGACGCTGAAACCGATAGCTCAGCCGCGACGGTGCGGGATCGACACGGGGAATTACCTGGCGCATGAGGCATCCTCCACCATCCAGCGGCACAGGTCGGGAAAGGAAAGACCCATCACCTGCGCCTGTTCGGGGCTGAGCGAGGTGGGCGTCATGCCCGGTTGCGTATTGGTCTCGAGCAGGATCAGTCCGCCAAGGCCACGCGTCTCGTCCCAGCGAAAATCGGTGCGGCTGAGTCCGCGACAGCCCAGGACTTGGTGCGCGCGCAGCGCGTACTCCATGCAGGCGTCGAAAATCTCTTGCGGGACCTCGGCAGGCACAACGTGGCGTGACCCGCCCGGTTTGTATTTGGCGTCGTAATCATACCAGCCGTCGGTCAGGATATCCGTCACCGTCAGCGCGCGGCCCCCCATCACCGTGGTGGTCAACTCGCGACCCGGCGCATACGCTTCGACCATCACCGTTTCGGGCATCTCATCTGACAGTTGCGGCGGGCCGTTCGCGACCTCCTGCACTAGGTAGACGCCGACGGACGACCCCTCGTTGTTGGGCTTGACGACGTAGGGCGGGGCCATGACGTGACGTGCCCGCACCTCGTCGCGCAGGGCTAGCACACTCTCGACCACCGGCAGCCCGGCAGCGCGGTAGGCGGATTTGGAGCGTTCCTTGTCCATCGCCAGCGACGACGCCAGAACGCCTGAATGGGTATACGGCAGGCGTAGCCATTCAAGTAGGCCCTGCACACAACCATCTTCGCCCCAGCGTCCATGCAGGGCGTTGAACACGACATCGGGGGATATCTCGGACAGGCGCGCAGGAAGATCGCGGTCTGCATCGACCTCGACCACTTCAAACCCTGCCTCCTTCAACGCGGTGGCGCATTCGCGACCCGTGGACAGCGACACCTCGCGCTCTACCGAGGGGCCACCCATGATCACCGCAATTTTGGAGGCTGTTCTGCTCGAACCAACCACCTTGTGCCTCAATCTTCGGACCGTTTCAGACGGTCTCGGTTATCGTTTTGTCTGGTCTGCCTGAAGGCTTTCGCCCGGGGCCGGTTCACCGACCCTCATGATTTCCCACTGTAACGCTATTCCACTGTTTTGGAAAACCCTTTTTCGCACCTCTTCGCCCAGTCCTTCGAGATCGGCGGCGCTTGCCCCGCCAGTATTGATCAGGAAGTTGGGGTGCTTCTCGCTCATCTGTGCCGCCCCGCGCCGCGCGCCGCGCAAACCGGCCTCATCGATGACCTTCCACGCCTTGAGATCATGGACATCATCGGCACGACCCGTCGAGGAAAACCCGGCGGGATTGCGAAAGGTACTTCCGGCGCTGCGGTCCTTGGTGGGCTGCGTGGCATCGCGACGTGCGAGTTGTTCCTCCATCCGCGCCAGCAGGACCTCGGGTGCGCCAGACTGCCCCTTGAACGTGGCCTCGGTGATCACGCAGCCCTCGGGCAGGTCGCTGTGGCGATAGGCGAAGTTCAGATCCTGCGGGGTGAGGGTCAACCACTCACCGTTGCGCGTCACCGCCCGCGCCTCGATCAGATGATCGGCCACGTAAGCGCCGTAGCAGCCCGCATTCATCCGCACCGCGCCACCGATGCTGCCGGGGATGGTGCGCAGGAACGTAAGATCCACCCCGGCCTCGGCGGCCCGCCGCGCCACATGCGCATCGAGCGCGGCCGCCCCGGCGATCACCCGGGTGCCCTCGATGCGAATATCGTTGAAGCCGCGCCCGAGGCGGATCACCACACCGCGCAAGCCGCCGTCGCGCACGATGAGATTGCTGCCCACCCCCATTGGGAAAACCGGGATGTCCGGGGCGAGTGCCGCCAGAAACCCTGCGAGATCCTCCGGGTCGGCAGGCTGGAACAGCCACTCCGCCGGGCCACCCACGCGCAGCCATGTCAGGTCGGATAGCGGGCGGTCGGGCGTCAGCCTGCCGCGGGTCTGGGGAAGCTCTGTCATGGCTCCGCTTTTGCCCTGCACCGTGCGAAAGGTAAAGAGCGCGGCAACGGCCTTGCAAGGCCGTCGAACAAGCCGTTTTCAAACGGCTTGCAATCGTTTTGCAAAACGATTGTGCCTACTCCAGCCGACGGCGCAGCCAGCGACCCAGATAGATCACCGGCCAGCGCAGCACGCTCATTCCGGCCACCAGCACCAGCAGGCCGATCCATGGCCCGTTCTGGTATGTCACGAACCCGAGGAGCGGCACGCCAATCGCGATCAGCACATAGGCGCGGCGCCAGTGATTGTCGCGCGAGGGCAGCGTCGCCAGCACATTCGCCACGACCGCCCAGAGACAGGCCAGAGCCAGCGAAAGCGTCATCCTGCGCCTCCCGTAAAGCTTGCGATCAGCGCGGCCAGGGCCGCGAGAAGGCCAAAGACCGGCACTGCCATCGGCACCCGGAACGCGGCCTCTGCGCTTGCGCGCTTCATCGCGATCAGCGCCGCGTTGACCAGAACGAAGACGGTCAGGAGCAGCGTGGAGGTCAGCCCCGCGAGATCGGCCACCGGCAAAAGGAGCGCCCCCGCGATCACCGCCGCGCCAATCAGAAGCGTCGCGCGCAGGGGGGTACCGAAGCGCGGATGCGCGTGGTGAAAGCCCGCAAGCGCAGTGCTGCGCCGCCCGAGACCGAAGAGAACCCGGCTCGCCATCACCATCTGCGCCAGCACCCCATTGAGCGCCGCCGCCACCGCGATAAGCGAGAGAAACGCCGCGCTGCCGCCGCGCCCGGCCTGCCACACCAGTGCCAGCGGCTGTTCGCTGCCTGCGAGCGTGGCGAGTGGCACGGCGCGCACCGCCGCTACGCTGACCAGCGCATAGAGCGCGCTCGTGATCACCAGTGACAAGAGGATTGCGCGCGGCAGGATGCGCTCCGGCTCGCGCACCTCCTCGGCCATGTTGACGATATCCTCGAAGCCGATGAAGGCGAAGAAGGCCAGAACCGCGCCAGCCATGACGCCTGACCAGACCAGATCGCCGCCCGCCTGCCAGTCAGGCGCGGGCACGGCGGTAAAGCCTGCGAAGACCACCATAGCCAACCCTGCAACCTCGACCACGGTGAAGAGCGCCGCAAGGGCGAGACTTTCGAGCACGCCCGCAATCGCCACCGCCATCAGCGCCAGCCCGAGGACCACAACCGACGGCGTGAACGGCAGCCCCGTCACAGCGCCCAGATAGCCTACCCCGCCGCGCAGCACCGCCGCCGCCGAGATCGCCCCGGCCGCGACGATGGCCAGGCCGACAGCCGTGCCGAGCCAGGGCAGGTTGAGCCCCTTGGCGACGAAGATCGCCTCGCCCGCCGCCTCGGGCAGGCGGGTGGAAAACTCCGCATAGCTGAGCGCCGTCGGGGCCGCGATCACGCCTGCCAGAACAAAAGCCAGCGGGGCCCAGATGCCGGCCTCGGCCACCACCGCGCCCACCAGCACGTAGATCCCTGCGCCCACCATGACCCCCACGCCATAGGCGGTCAGGAGGCCCAGACCGATCCGGCGTTTGAGGGCCTCTGCCATGCGCGCTATCCCCGCAAGCGTCCGGGCAGGGCATTGGCCCATGCGCTGATCGTGCCCGCACCAAGGCAGACGACCATATCACCGGGACGGGCGGTTTCCCGCACCATCCGTTCCAGATCGTCCTCATTGTCGAGCGCCACCGCGTGCCGGTGGCCGTGCCGGATGAGCCCCGCCACAAGATCGTCGCGCGAGGCACCGGCGATCGGGTCTTCGCCCGCCGCATAGACCTCGGCGATGCCAACCACATCGGCCTCGTTGAAACAGCCGCAGAAATCCTCGAAGAGCGAGGACAGGCGCGAATAGCGATGCGGCTGATGCACCGCGATCACCTTGCCTTCGGTCGCCTGCCGCGCCGCGCGCAGCACGGCGGCGATCTCGACCGGGTGGTGGCCGTAATCGTCGATCACGGTCACACCATTCACCTCGCCCACGCGGGTGAATCGGCGATTGACGCCGCCAAAGCTCGCGAGAGCCGTGCGGATCTCGTCGCGCTTCATGCCAAGGTGGCGGGCCACCGCGACCGCACTCAGCGCGTTGGAGACGTTGTGATCGCCGGGCATCGGCAAGCTGCAGCCTTCAATCATCCGCCCTTCGGCCTGAAGTGCCACATCGAAATGCGCGACACCCTTCTCGTAGCGCAGGTTCACCGCGCGCACATCGGCCTGCGCGTTGAACCCGTATGTCAGCACCCGCCGGTCACTGATCCGGCCGACCAGCGCCTGCACCTCGGGATGATCCGTGCAGCACACCGCGAGGCCATAGAACGGGATATTGCTTAAGAAATCGTGAAAGCCCTGTCGCAAGCGGTCAAAATCGCCCCAATGCTCCATATGTTCGGGGTCGATATTGGTGACGATGGCGATGGTCGCGGGCAGTCGGTTGAAGGTGCCGTCGCTCTCGTCGGCCTCGACCACCATCCATTCGCCCTGCCCCATCCGCGCGTTCGATCCGTAGGCGTGAATGATGCCCCCGTTGATCACCGTCGGGTCGATGCCACCCTTGACCAGCAGTTCGGCCACCAGCGTCGTCGTGGTGGTCTTGCCGTGGGTGCCCGCCACCGCGATGTTGGATTTGAGCCGCATGAGTTCGGCCAGCATCTCGGCCCGGCGCACCACCGGCAGGCCCTGACGGCGGGCCTCGTCAAGCTCGGCATTGCCCGGCTTGATGGCGGAGGAGATCACCACCACCTCAGCGCCACTCAGATTGTCGGGCCGTTGCCCGATGAAAATCTCTGCCCCCATGCCCGCCAACCGCTCGGTGATCGGCGTCGCTTTCAGGTCGCTGCCCTGCACCTCGTAGCCGTGATTGATCAGCACCTCGGCGATGCCCGACATACCGATCCCGCCGATGCCGACGAAATGGATCGGGCCGACATCGGTCGGAAGCTTGGTGGCTGCGTTCATTGATCTTGCCCTTTACGTGCCAATTCCTCGACCATGTCGGCCAGTCGTTGCGGCGCATCGGGCAGACCCTGCGAGAGCGCCGCCTGCGCCATCATGCCCGCGCCCTGCGCGTCGCCAAGCACGGCCGCGATCTGCGCGCTGAGGCTGGTGCTGTCAAGCTTGCTCTCGGGGATGCGGATCGCGCCGCCAGCCTCGACCAGCCCGCGCGAATTGGCGCTCTGGTGGTCGGCTGCGGCGGCGGCGTAGGGAATGAGGATCGCGGGCCGTCCGATGACCGAGATGTCGGCGATGCTCGACGCGCCCGCGCGGCTGATCACCAACTGCGCCTCGCTCATCCGGCGCGGCACATCTCGGAAAAACGGCTGCACATCGGCGTCGATCCCGGCATCGGCGTAGAATTTGGCGACGCGGTCCATATCCTCTTCACGGGCCTGATGGCTGACGCGAAGATTGCGCAGGACCGTCTCGGGCAGTGCCGCCACGGCCCCGGGCACCACATCACTGAGGATGCGCGCGCCCTGACTTCCGCCGATCACCAGCAGCGACATCGGGTAATCGCCCGGCGGAATGAAGGGGGCGCCTGCGCGCTCCAGCACCGCCGCGCGCACTGGGTTGCCGACATGTACGCCCTCGATCCCCTCGGGAAGGTCGGTGGGCCATGTGCCACAGGCCACCACGTCGACACGTTTCGCGAAAGTCCGGTTCACCCGTCCCAGAACGCCGTTTTGTTCATGCACCATGCGCGGGCGGCGCAGCAGATACGCCGCCGCGAGGGCGGGAATGGTCGGATAGCCGCCAAAGCCCACCACCGCATCCGGCTTCTCGCGCATCATCCGCAGGCTTGCGCCGAGGATTCCGCCCGCGATATGCAGCGGGGCCAGCAGCTTGTTCAGCACGCCACCGCGCGCAAAGGTGGCGCTTGCGACCTGCTCGATATCGACCGAATGAGGAAAGCCGCCGACGTAACGCGCGCCCCGCGCGTCCGTGCTGAGCCGCACTCGCCAGCCGCGCCGCAGCATCACCTCGGCCAGCGCCTGCGCGGGAAACATGTGCCCGCCGGTACCGCCTGCCGCGATGATCAGAAGGGGTGCTCGTTCGGTCATGCCTTGCCTCTCGCGCTTAGCGGCGTCCGCGCAACAGATCGCCGATCTGCCCTTGCGGACGGTTGCGGGTGAAGGCCAGCAGCATGCCCACCGCGATGCCCCCCGCCACCACCGACGAACCGCCATAGCTGACGAAGGGCAGGGTCATGCCCTTGGCAGGCAAAAGCCGCACGGCGACCCCCATGTTGATCATCGCCTGCGCGCCGAAAATCGCAATGAGCCCGGTGCCTGCCAGCCGGATGAAGGGGTCACGCTCGCGCATCAGCCGCACCAGCGAGCGCACGACAATGCCGGTGTAGAGCGCGATGATGCACAACACCAGAACCAGCCCGTATTCCTCGGCGGCGACCGCGATGATGAAATCCGTATGCGCGTCCGGCAGGCTCCACTTCACCTGCCCCTCGCCCACACCAACACCAAAGAAGCCACCCTCGCGGATCGCGTTGGTGGCAAAGCCAAGCTGCGTCGTGGGGTCCAACTCAGGGCTGAGAAAGCCGTCGATACGGCGTGCGAAATGCTCGGAATTGGAATAGGCGAAACTGCCCACCAGCACCACGCCCCCGGCCATCGCCAGAAGCAGCGTGATCGGCGCACCGGCCACGAAATACATCACCCCCCAGCCAAAGAGCACCAGCGCCGCCTGCCCGAAATCGGGCTGCATGGCGAGAAAGGCAAGGATCACCATGGCCAGCAGGAACGACCAGCTGAGCCCCGGCGGCCCGTTGATCTGCTGGCTTGCCGCCATCATCCAGGCGGCGACCACGACAAAGGCGGGCTTTAGAAATTCCGAAGGCTGCACGCTGGCAAAGCCAAGACTGTACCAGCGCATCGCGCCCTTGCCGAAATCGGTGCCGAAGACCGGCAGCAGGATCAGCGCCACGAAAGCCGCGAGAAAGCCCATGACAGCCAGTCGCCGCACCAGGTCTGGCCGCATCATCGAGGTCAGTACCATCGCCACCAGCGCCAGCACCCCGAAGAACGCCTGTCGTTGCACATAGTGGAAGGGTGCCAGCCCGTTCTTCTCGGCCAGCGGCGGTGAGGCCGCCAGCCCCAGCAATATTCCGATACCGAAGAGGATCAGCACACAGGAGAACGACCACTTGTCGATCGTGCGCCACCATTTGGGAAGGATGGGCTCAGCGTCCCTTTGGGGCACTGCCCCATAGACCATTTCCGTCATCTGCCTGCCGCCTCATGCATTTTGCGCCCCTTTTCGGGATCTAATGTATAGTCTAGCGATTTTTCAGCTCAGACGCCAGAACTATCCCCCTTGCCTTTCGGCGGGTTTTCGCGTTTCAGGCGCAGCCATGACAGAGGCCATCGATACCCTCATTCTCGGCGCGGGGGCGGCCGGGCTGATGTGCGCGGCGCAGGCGGGGCCCGGCACGCTGGTGATCGACCATGCCCGCGCGCCCGGCGAAAAGATCCGCATCTCGGGCGGCGGGCGCTGCAACTTCACCAACCTGCACGCGGGGCCCGAGAATTTCCTGTCGGCCAATCCGCATTTCTGCAAATCGGCCCTGTCGCGCTACACGCAATGGGATTTCATCGACCTCGTGGCGCGCCACGGCATCGCCTGGCATGAAAAGACGCTTGGCCAGCTTTTCTGTGACGGCAAGGCCACCCAGATCATCGCCATGCTGGTCGAGGAGTTGCGCGGCGCGGGAGCCGATCTGTGGCTTTCGACGCGGCTGGTGGATCTCAGCCATGACGGCAGCCGCTTTCACGCGGTGCTGGAGCGCGACGGCGCGCGCGTGACCCTCAGCCCGCGCAACCTTGTGCTGGCCACGGGGGGCAAGTCGATCCCCAAGATGGGGGCGACGGGGCTCGCCTATGAGATCGCGCAACGATTTGGTCACACGCTGACCGAGACGCGCCCGGCGCTGGTGCCCTTCACCTTTTCCGAAGCACCCTTCGCGCCCCTCTCGGGCACCGCCCTGCCAGTGCGCGCCGCCTGCAACGGCACGGAGTTCGAGGAGGCGGCACTTTTCACGCATCGGGGCCTCTCCGGCCCGGCAATCCTGCAAATTTCGTCCTTCTGGCGCGAGGGCGAAGCGATCACGCTCGATCTCGACCCCGAGGCGCGGCTATATGAGGCGCTGCGCGCGCAACGCCAGAGCCAGGGCCGCCGCAACCTAAGCACGGAACTCGGCCACCACCTGCCCGCCAAGCTGATCGGCCATCTTGCCCCCGCACTCGGCCTTTCGGGCAACCTGGCGGATCAGTCCGACGCCCGGCTGGCCGAGATCACGGATACCTTACGCGGCTGGACGCTGAAGCCCACCGGCACCGAGGGCTACCGCACCGCCGAGGTCACGCTTGGCGGGATCGACACCGGCGGGCTGTCCTCGAAAACCATGGAGTCGCAGCACCTGCCGGGCCTTTATGCCATCGGCGAGGCGGTGGATGTGACTGGCTGGCTCGGCGGCTATAATTTCCAATGGGCCTGGTCGTCGGGCTGGGCCGCGGGACAGGCGATCGCGGCGCGGGGGTGAGAGGTCAGGATTGAGTATTTGCACCATAAAGAAACCCGCATTCCCGCTTCTTTTTGGCAAAAATACTCATGATCCACGCTCACAGCCGGGCGCGCACCTCCGCTATGAAATCCTCGCCGCGCTGCTCGAAATTGTCGTATTGATCAAAGCTGGCGGCTGCCGGTGCGAGCAGCACCACCTCGCCCGGCGCGGCCTCGGACATGGCGGCCTCGACGGCGCGGGCCATGGTGGTGCAGATTTCCACCTCCACCCCTTCGAGACCGAGGGCGAATTGCGCCGCCTCGCGCCCGATGACGTAAGCCTTGCGCACATGATCGAGGCCGGGTTTCAGCCCGGCAAGCCCGCCGTCTTTCTCCAGCCCGCCGCAGATCCAGCGGATGTTGTCGAAGGCCAGCAGCGCCTGCAGGGCGGCATCGACATTGGTGGCCTTGCTGTCATTGACGATGCGCACGCCGTCCCGCTCGGCCACGGTCTGGCTGCGATGCGGCAGGCCCGCGAAGCTGTGAAAGGCGGCCTCGATCACCCGGGGGGCGAGGCCGAGCGTGCGGCAGGCGGCATAGGCGGCGCAGGCGTTCTGGTGGTTGTGGCGGCCCGGCAGGCCGGGCACCGCGCGCAGGTCGATTGAGGCGACCTGCTTGCCCTTGCGGTATTCGCTGAGAAAGCCCTTGTTCGCGAAAACCATCCAGCCGGGGCCCGAGAGCTTGCGCGCGACCGAGACGCGGATCACCCGGTCGTCGCCCGGTGCCTCGCTCAGCTGCCCCGCGAGATACCGCCCCTCGTCCTCGTCGACGCCGATCACCGCGCGGTCTGGCCCGCCCTCGGCAAAGAGCCGCCGCTTGGCCGCGAAATACCCGCCCAGACCGGCATGGCGGTCGAGGTGATCGGGGGAGAGGTTGGTGAACACGGCCACGTCCGGCGTCAGCGCGCGGGCGAGATCGGTCTGGTAGCTGGAAAGCTCCAGCACCACCACGCCGCCATCGCCCGGCGGGTCAATGTCGAGCACCCCGCGCCCGATATTTCCGGCCAGTTGCGCCTGCTTTCCCGCCTCTGTCAGGACATGGTGGATGAGGGCGGATGTCGTTGATTTTCCATTGCTTCCGGTCACGGCGATGACCTTGGGCGGCTGGTCGAACCCGTTCCAGTCCGGCGTGGCGAGCGAGCGGAAGAAGAGCCCGATATCGTTGTCCACCGGCACGCCCGCCTCTTGCGCCGCCGCGATCACCTTGTTGGGGGACGGGTAGAGATGCGGGATGCCGGGGCTGACGATCAGGCGCGCCACATCCTCAAAGGCGCCCGCGCGAGTGAGGTCGGTGACTGTGAGGCCAGCAGCCTCGGCGGCGTCGCGGGCGGGCGGGTTGTCGTCCCAGGCCAGCACCTCGGCCCCGCCTGCACTGAGCGCACGCGCCGCCGAGAGGCCCGAGCGCCCCAATCCAAGCACCGCCACGCGCTGCCCGGCCATCCCCTGCACCTTGATCATCGTGCCGTTTCCTTCCCGCCTTTTTCGCCGCGCGAGAGTGCCCCGGCGCGGCGGCGCGCGCAAGCTGGTTAACGAATGGTTGCGGGGAGCGCGCGGGTGGAGGGGCGCGAGGGGCCGAATCGCCAGGTTAACAAGGGGTATGGGGCGGTTTCGGGCTGTCTGTATCGCGTCGGTATTGCGGCGGTATCGCGACGGTGCGGGTGTGGGTGTTGGGCGGGGTTAACGGGGCGCGCGGGGGTCGGTGGAATATGGACGTCATCGCCCGGCTTGACCGGGCGATCTGCTGGCGGGGGGATCCTCGGGTCAGGCCCGAGGATGACCGGGAATGGGGACGGAGACCGGGTTGTGCGGGTGGTTATTGACGCGGGGCTAGGGTTGGCCGGGAGCGGTCGTTGCCGGTTCGAGAGATGAGCCGCGCAGTGCCCGACCGCCGGGTGGGCGCAGCAACCTCGGGGGACCGCACTTTATGCCAGCCAAGCACTCCCGCTTTTCAATGGCTTGATACGTTGCAAAAGCGCCTGCCCGAGGGGGCGGGTCATGCCACAGGCATGCCTTCGGCATGACCGCTGCGCGGCGGTGCCTGCGGCACCTTGATTCCGCGCATTGGGGCTAGCCGTCAACGGCAGCAACAGGTCAAAACCGCACCCCTAGCGCAGTTTCAGCGTCGCCAGTCCGATCATTGCGAGGATCAGGGCGATGATCCAGAAGCGGATGACGATCTGCGGTTCGGCCCAGCCCTTTTTCTCGTAGTGGTGGTGGATCGGGGCCATCAGGAAGACCCGCTTGCCGGTGCGCTTGAAATAGATCACCTGCACGATCACCGAGAGCGCCTCGGCCACGAAGAGGCCGCCGACGATGCCCAGCACCAGTTCGTGCTTGGTGGCCACGGCAATGGCCCCGAGCGCGCCGCCGAGGGCCAGCGAGCCGGTATCGCCCATGAAGACCGCCGCCGGGGGCGCGTTATACCACAGAAAGCCGAGGCCGCCGCCCACCAGCCCCGCCACGAAGATCAGGATCTCGCCGGTGCCGGGCACGTAGTGAAGGCCGAGATATTCGGTGAAGTCTGTCCGCCCCACGGTGTAGGCGATGATCCCGAGCGCGCCGGAGGCGATCATCACCGGCATGATCGCCAGCCCGTCGAGCCCGTCGGTGAGATTGACCGCATTGGCCGCGCCGACGATGACGATCATCGCGAAGGGAACGAAGAGAAAGCCGAGGTTGACCAGCACGTCCTTGAAGACCGGCAGCGCCAGCTGGAACTGCAATTCCGCCGGGTGGTGCCAGCTGGCCCAGCCCGCCGCCAGAAGCGCGATGAGAAAGCCGAGCGCGAGGCGCACGCGGCCCGGCACGCCCTTGTGATTGCCCTTGGAGACCTTGGCGTAATCGTCGGCAAAGCCGATAATGCCGAAGGCGAGCGTCACGAAAAGCACCAGCCAGACGTAAGGATTGTCGAGCCGCGCCCAGAGGAGCGTCGAGGTGAGCAGCGCGCCCACGATCAGGAGCCCACCCATGGTGGGGGTGCCCGCCTTGGCCAGATGCGATTCCGGGCCGTCGCTGCGAATGGGCTGGCCCTTGCCCTGACGGCGGCGCAGCGACAGGATCAGCGGCGGACCGAAGAGGAAGCCAAAGATCAGCGCGGTCATGAAGGCGCCACCCGCGCGGAAGGTGATGTAGCGAAAGAGGTTGAAGAAATCCCCCCCGTCCGACCAGATCGTCAGCCAATAGAGCATTACGCCACGTCCTCTTCCATCTTGCGCCCGGCCCGCCGCAGCGCGGCCACGACGAGGCTTACCCGGCTCCCCTTGGAGCCCTTTACCAGTACCACATCACCCGCATCGACCAACCGATGCGCCTCTTGCGCCAGATCCTCGGCGCGATCAACCCGGCGACCGCGCTTTTCCCATGGCAGCGCCTTCCAGAGGGCGCGCATGCGCGGGCCCACGCAATGCACCTCGTGGACCGCCTGCATCGCGGACAGATCGGCGAGGGCGGCGTGCAGCACGCCTTCGGTCTCGCCCAATTCCAGCATGTCGCCCAGGATGGCGATCCGGCGGCCACGGGCGACGCGGCCCACGTCGTCGCGCGGATGGCTGACCGCCAGAACATCGAGCGCCGCCTCCATCGAGGCGGGGTTGGCGTTGAAGGCGTCGTCGATGAGGTCGATGCTCATCCCGTCCTCGGCGGTGTCGAGCACCAGCCGCTCGCGGGTGCCGCGCCCGGCGGGGGGCGACCATGTCGCAAGATCGGCCATCGCCACGGCGCGGTCGAGCCCCAGCACCCGCACCACGGCCAGCACGGCGAGTGCGCCGAGCGCGAAATGCCGCCCCGGCACCGCGATCTTGTAGACCAGCGGCGTGCGCCAGGCGCGGGCGCGGGCGACGGTCGAGGCCTCGTGCAGATCGACCGACAGCAGGCGGTGATGCGCGGTGCGCGACCAGCCGAAGGAGAGGACACGCCCGGCATGCCGCTGCGCCACCTCGCGCAGGATCGGGGCGGTGGCAACATCGGCGTTGAGGATCGCCACGCCGTCCGGTTCCAACCCCTCGAAGATGCTGGCCTTTTCATAAGCGATGCCCTCGATATTCTCGAACGCCTCGAGATGCGCGGGGGCGACGGTGGTGATGAGCGCCACATGGGGCCGGGCCATGCGCGCGAGCGGTGCGATCTCACCGGGGTGGTTCATCCCGATTTCGATCACCGCAAAGTCGGTGTCGGCGGGCATGCGTGCCAATGTGAGCGGCACGCCCCAGTGGTTGTTGTAGCTGGCCTCGGCGGCATGCACGCGGCCCTGGGCGCCCAGCACGTCGCGCAGCATTTCCTTGGTCGAGGTCTTGCCGACCGAGCCGGTGACAGCGATGACGCGGCCCTGCAGGCGGGCGCGCCCGGCGACGCCCAAAGCCTCGAGCGCGGCCTGCACGTCCCTCACGATGAGGAGCGGGGCGTCCTTGGCCACGCCCTCGGGGATATGGGTGACGAGGGCGGCGGCGGCGCCCTGTTCCAGCGCCTGTGCTACGAAATCATGGCCATCGCGCGCGGCCTTGAGTGCCACGAAGAGATCGCCCGGCTGCAATGTGCGGGTGTCGATGGAGACGCCGGTCGCGGCCCAATCGCCAGTTACGCGCCCGCCGGTGGCCTGTGCCGCCTCCGAGGCCGTCCAGAGCGTCATACCCGCCCCCGGTCGAGGACGGAGACGGCGAGGCTCGCCTGTTCGGCATCATCAAACGGCAGCACGTCGTCGCCGACGATCTGCCCCGTCTCGTGGCCCTTGCCGCAGATCAGCAGCGCGTCGCCGGGGCCGAGTGCGTCGATCGCGCGCAGGATCGCCTCGGCGCGATCGCCGACCTCTTGTGCGCCGGGGCAGCCCTGCAACACGGCCCGTCTTATGCTGGCCGGGTCCTCGGTGCGGGGGTTGTCATCGGTCACGATCACGCGGTCGGCAAATTCGGTCGCCGCCTGCCCCATCAGGGGCCGCTTGCCCCTGTCGCGGTCGCCGCCCGCGCCCACGATGGCATAGAGACGGCCCATGACATGCGGGCGCATCGCCTTCAACGCGGTGGCCACGGCATCGGGGGTATGGGCGTAATCGACGAAGACCGCCGCGCCGTTTTCGCGGGTTGCGGCCAGCTGCATGCGGCCGCGCACGGTGCGCATTTCGGGCAAGGTGGCAAAGACACGCTCGGGGTCCTCGCCGGTGCCGATCACGAGCCCTGCCGCGAGCAGGACGTTTTCCGCCTGAAACCCGCCGATGAGGTCAAGCCGCACCTGGTGGGTGCTGTCCTCCCAATCAAAGCGCAGCACCTGCCCGGTTGCGTCAAACCGCTGTGCCACCAGATGCAGATCGGCGCCGGGCCTGCGCCCGACGGTGATCAGGTCCTGTCCGCGCTCGGTGGCGATCTCGGCCATGCCGGTGCCGCGCGGGTCGTCGATATTGATGACGGCGACGCCATCCTCGGAGAGGACGCGCGAGAAGAGCCCGGCCTTGGCGTCGAAATACTCGTCGAAATCGGCGTGATAATCGAGATGGTCCTGCGTGATGTTGGTAAAGCCCGCCGCAGCAAGGCGCACCCCGTCGAGCCGTTTCTGCGCCAGACCGTGCGAGGAGGCCTCCATCGCGGCGTGGTCGACACCGGCCTCGGCGCAGTCGGCGAGCAGCCGGTGCAGGGTGATCGGTTCGGGCGTGGTGTGGGTCATCGGCAGGCTGAGCGCGCCCTCGACGCCCGTGGTGCCGAGATTGACCGCATCGAGCCCCATCAATTCCCAGATCTGGCGGGTAAAGGTGGCGACGGAGGTCTTGCCGTTGGTGCCGGTGACGGCGACCATCACCTCGGGCTGTGCGCCGAACCAGAGGGCGGCGGCGAAGGCCAAAGTCTGGCGCGGGTCTTCGGCGATCACAAGCGCCGCATCACTACCGGCCAGCGTTTCATGGGCGAGGCGCGCGCCCTGGGCATCGGTCAGGATCGCCGCTGCCCCCTGCGCGAGGGCGGTGGCGATATACTCGGCCCCATGCGCGCGCACCCCTGGAAGGGCGGCGAAGAGCATACCCTTGCGCACCGCGCGGCTGTCCACGGCGAGGCCGGTGACCTGCGCGTTGCGGCCTGCCATGGCGGTCAGGCCAAGCTCTGCCAATGATCTGATCTGCCCCGCCACGTGATCTGCCCCGCCTTGCCGCGATTAGTTGGATGCCCGCCTTATAGCAGCAAGGTCTGCGGGTTCAATCTCGGGTCGCAGCCCCATGAGCGGAGCGACGCGACGGATGATTTCGGCGGCCACGGGCACAGCGGTCCAGCCTGCGGTGCGGCGCGGCTCGTCGCCCGAGGTCTCGACCGGCTCGTCGAGCGTGACGATGAGCACGTATTTGGGATCATGCGCCGGGAAGATGCTGGCGAAGGTGGCGATCACCTTGTCGTCGTAATAGCCGCCGCCGCGTGCCTTGGGCTTGTCGGCGGTGCCGGTCTTGCCGCCGACGGCATAGCCTGCCACCTCGCCGAAACTGGCGGTGCCCTCGCTGACAACCTTGCGCATCATGTGGCGCATGGCGTCTGCCGTGGTCTCGGAGATGACGCGTTCGCCGGGGGTGGGTGTTGCGCCATGCACCAGCGTCGGCGTCACCCGCCGCCCGCCATTGGCGATGGTCGCATAGGCGGCGGCCAGATGCATCGGGCTGGTCGAGAGGCCATGGCCGTAGGAGATCGTCATGGTCGACAGTTCCGACCAGTTCTTGGGCAGGAGCGGGGCGCTGCCCGACGCCTCGGTGATCTCCAGCGGCGAGGCCTGCATGAAGCCGAGTTTATCGAGGAAATCGCGCTGACGCGCCGCGCCGATATCCATCGCAATGCGGGCAGTGCCAACGTTGGAGGATTTCACGATTACCTTGGTGACGCTCAATTCCGGGCCGTAGTTGCGGAAATCGCGGATGCGGAACTTGCCCCATTGCATCGGGCTCTGGGTGTTGATCATCGTGTCGGGGTTCACGAGGCCAAGTTCCAGCGCCTGCGACACGGCAAACACCTTGAACACCGATCCCAACTCATAGACCCCCTGCACCGCGCGGTTGAAGAGCGGGCTGTCATCGGGGTTGCCTTCGGTCGGGGCGGCGGGGCGGTCGTTGGGGTCGAAATCGGGCAAGGAGGCGACGGCCACGACCTCGCCGGTGTCGACCTCCATCAGGATGCCCGCAGCCCCCTTGGCGTTCATGATCTTCATGCCGCCATGCAGCACCCGCTCCATCGCGGCCTGCACGCTGAGATCGAGCGACAGGGTGAGCGGCTGATGCGCGCGTGCGGGGTCGCGCAGGCGCTCGTCGAAATATTTCTCGATGCCCGCGACGCCCACCACCTCGGCGGCATGCACGCCCTCGCGCCCGAAACTGGCGCCGCCGAGGACATGCGCGGCGAGCGAGCCGTTGGGGTAAAGCCGCATCTCGCGCGGGCCAAAGAGCAAGCCCGGCTCGCCGATATCATGCACCGCCTGCTGTTGCTCAGGGCTGATTTTCTTCTTTATCCACAGGAACTTGCGCGTGCCGGTGAAATCGCGGATCAGGCGGGCGCGGTCGAGATCGGGAAAGATTTCCACCAGCTTGTCGGCGGCATGGTCGGGGTCGATCATGTCGCGGGGCTGGGCATAGAGGCTGTGGGTGTCGAAATTCGTGGCCAGAATCCGGCCCTCGCGATCGACGATATCGGCGCGCTGCGCGAGGATCGAGGCGCCCGCGACGCTGGTGCGCGGCTTGCCAGGTTCGGATTGTGCCAGCACCGCCATGCGCCCGCCCACGAGGCTGAAGGCGCAGAAGAAGAACACCGCCAGCACCAGAAGCCGCCCTTCGGCGCGGCGGCGGGCGCGGTCGCGCATTTCCTCGTGGCGCAGGCGGATGTTCTCGCGCTCGATGGCGTCGGGGTTCTCGCCACGGCTGCGGGCCTCAAGAATGCGGGCGAGCGGACGCAGGGGCGTGCGGATCATGGCTGTTGCTCCGAGTTCGAGACGTCGACGGGGTTGGTGATCGGCAATTCGGGCGGCGCGGGGAAGGCGACCTGATCAATCCGCCCGAACTGGTAGGGCTGGAGCGGCAGGAGGCCGAGCTTGTCGTAGTTCAGCTCGACCAGATCCATCAGCCGGTCGGGGCGGTTGAGATAGGCCCATTCGGCGTTGAGCACGCGCAGCCGGGCGCGCGCGTCGCCGATGGCGTTCTGGAGGTGCTGCGCCTCGGCCTGTGCCTCTTGGGTGCGGTAATTCTCGCGGTAGGCCCAGAAGGCGAGGCCGATCACTGAAAGCGCGGTGAGAACGTAAAGCAGGCTGCGCATCATTTGCCCCCTTTGAGCATCGGCATGCCGATGGCGCTGCGGTCGATATGGCCCGCCGGGGCCTCGGTGCGGGTGGCGACGCGCAGCTTGGCGCTGCGCGCGCGCGGGTTTTCATCCAGTTCCTGCGCGTCCGCGACGAGGGCCTTGCGCGATTTCAGGGTGAATTGCGGGTCGGGCTGTTCGATCTTGGGCGCGTGGCGGCTGCCGCCGCCGGTGGCACCGGCGCGGATCTGCAGAAAGCGTTTGACCATCCGGTCCTCGATGGAATGGAAGGTCACGACCGCCAGTTGCCCGCCGGATTTGAGCGCGCGCTCTGCCGCCTCCAGCCCCTCGATCAGCGCGCCGTATTCGTCATTCACCGCGATGCGGATCGCCTGAAAGGTGCGGGTCGCGGGGTGGGTCTGGCCCGGCTTGGGCCGGGGCAGGCAGCGCTCGACGATCCCGGCCAGTTGCAGCGTGGTCTCGATGGGGGCGTCCTCGCGGACCCGGACGATGGATTTGGCGATGCGGCGGCTGGCGCGCTCCTCGCCGTAGAGAAAGATTATGTTTGCGAGTTCGGCCTCGGGCGTCTCATTGACCAGATCGGCGGCGGTGGGGCCGGATTGGCTCATCCGCATGTCGAGCGGGCCGTCGTTTCGGAAGGAAAAGCCGCGCGCGGCCTCGTCCAGCTGCATCGAGGAAACGCCGAGATCGAGCACGACGCCGTCGAGACCCGTGGCATAGTCGTCCATCTGCGCGAAATTGCCCTGCACGAGGCGCAGCCGGTCGCCGTAGCCCGCACCCCAGTCGCGCGCCAGATCGAGCGCCAGCGGGTCGCGGTCGACGCCGATGACCTGCCCTGCCCCGGCCTCGAGCAGCCCGCGCGCATAGCCGCCCGCACCAAGCGTGCCGTCGAGCCAGGTGCCGGTGACGGGGGCGACGGCCGCCAGAAGCGGGCGCAGCAGGACCGGGATATGCGGGGCGTCGGGGGATGTGGCGGCGGCAGCGGCCATGGTTTACGCCCCGTCCGGAGTGTCGAGCAGGATGAGCGGGTCGAAATCCTCGGGGAAGTCGTCGAGCCATTCCTCGGTCTTGGCCAGCTCTTCGGACTCGTAGGTCTCGGGCTTCCAGATCTGGAAGGTGTCGCCCGCGGCGATGAAGAACGCCTCGCCTTCGAGGTCGATCTTGCGGCGCAGCTTGGCGGGCAGCACCAGCCGCCCGGTTTCGTCCACCGAGGTGGGAAAGCTCTGGCCGTGAAAGAGACGCTGGAGATGCTTGCGGGCCTGCGAGCCGCGCGGCAGGGCGGCGATCTTGTCGTCCACCTCCTGCATCGCCTCGACGGTGTAGCATTCGAGGAAATTACGGCGGTGGTCGCCATAGACGATGATGAGTTCGGGGCTGAGGCCGTCGGTCCAGTTCGGATCAGAGGCCTCGATCACACGGCGATAAAGAGCCGGGATAGACACCCTGCCCTTTCCATCCACCTTGTGGAGACTCTCGCCTCTGAATATCCGGCCCACTGTCCCGTCGGTCCCTTGCTACGCCCCCGGTTGAAAACCTGCCCCCTCAGACACGAAACGGCGGGTTGATCTGCTGCCACTGATCAACCCGCCGCCCTCGTCCCGCTTGAGCGGGGTGTCCGACTGCGCGCGCCACCTGGGGGGATGTCTGCTCGCTCGCGCGCCGGATCTCTTTGTTCGATGAAAGCGGGTGCCTGTATGAAACCTGACTTGGGAGTTTTTGGGGTCTTGCTGCCCCTCTGTGTTCCCGTCCTCATCGTGGTTTATTGATACTATGGGAAATTATCCCATGGCAATGTTTTTTTGCACTGACAGGCACAGGATGTTGCTTCCGAGACCCCTTCAAAACAACATAATGTGCTAATTTCAGGCTTGAGGATAGCTTATATAGTCAAGTATGTCAGATGTGACACCATATATACGCATTGAATTTACCTCTTATGACTTCCCATGATTTCCAAAATTTTTTGGAAATCTGCGCCCTAATCGCGTGATTACAGGCCCGGACGTGGCAAATCAACAGGCTTGTGGCGGCTCTGAAGGCCGTGATTCACGTCAGATTGATTCGATTTTCACGCTGGGCCATCAAGGCGGCGCAGTTCCGGCCCATGATTTCCCATATTTCCCGGACAGTCCCACCCGATCCCGCCGGAACGACAAAACCCCGCCCTTTTCGGGACGGGGTTTCGCAATCCTCATAATGAAGCCCCCGCAACGGGGACCGTGATCAACTGACCAGACGGCGCAGCGCGGGCAGGCGTTGCAGCACCAGCACATCGAGCGCCAGCACGGTGATCAGCGTCAGCCCGGCGAGCGGGAAGGCCAGCGAGACCGCCAGCCCGACCAGCACCGCGCCCTGCCACATCGGCATGTCACGCGGCAGTGGCGGCGCGGCGAGACGCCCGCCTGCCCCCGCCGGGCGACGCTTCCACCACATCACCACGGAACTGACGCAGAGAAACAGCACCGAGAGGCAAAAGACGGTGTTGGTCAGCACGCTCCACAGCCCCAGCGTGCCCATGTGCAGCGCGATGCCCACCGCCATCGCCTTGCCCGCCAGCGAATAATCCGCATAGCGCACATCGGCGAGGATGTTGCCGGTAAACTGGTCGACATGCACGGTGCGGTCGCTGGTCGGGTCGGTGTCGTCGGTATTCATCGAGTCGCGGTTGATGGTCCAGACGCCGGCCTCGCCATTCGGCAGGTTGAGTTGATAGCGGGCGTCAAAGCCGATCTCGCGCGCCAGCGTGTCGAGCGTGTCGATATCCACCGCACTTCCGCCCTCGGCATCGACGCCCGCATGGCCCGCATGGCTGCCCGAGGCGGGCATCGGTGTCTGTTCGAGCGCCCAGGGCACCTCCTTGCGGTCGTGGTTCATGCTGGCGTGGATATCGTCCGAGAGCGGCACGTTGTCCCATTTCTCGGCCGGGAACTGGCTCCAGGCCTGGACCATCTTCTCGCCCCAGATGCCCGCCCAGGCGAGGCCGGAGACGAGGAAGAACGCCAGTACGATGGAAATCCAGAAGCCCAGAACGCCGTGCAGGGAGCGCCAGAGCGCACGGCCACGGCCAAAGGTGGGAATGAGTGCCGCCCGCCACCCGGCCTCTCGCAGCCACCACATGTAAAGGCCGGTGGCAATCAGCACCATGCCCAGAGAGGCCGCGATTTCCAGCATCCGGTCGCCGGTCACGCCCAGCATTAGGTTGCTGTGGATGCCATCGGCGAAATCGTACCAGCCGGAGCGGCGCGGGAAGATATCCAGAACTTCGGCAGTGTAGGGATCGACGACGACCATGTTGGCCTCGCCGTCGAGATCGACGCGGAAGATCGCCGCGAGATCATCACGGCGCGGGGCCACGTATTGCTTGAGCGTGCCGCCGGGTATGGCGGCGACCGCGCCTTCGGCCTGCTCAGAGACGGCGAGCGCGGCCTCTTGCGGGATCACCGGCGTGCGCTCGCCGTCGCGCCCGTCGACCCAGGAAATCCACAGCATCAGCATGCCGGTGACGGCGAGGATGCAGAAGAACGGGATCACGAATAGGCCAGCGTAGAAATGCCAGCGCCAGGCGGCGAAATAGAACGGGTTCACCCCGCTGCGCGACTGCGCGGGGGATTGGGTCGGGTCGATCGACGTCATGGAAAGGCTCCATCAGAGACCCCGGATGCCGGGGGGAAACAGGTAAAAGAGACGCATTTTAAGGAAATCAGGCGTGCGGCGGGGCGCGCGGATTGGGCCGGGCATGGGCGAAGGCCCGTGCCAGACGCCACGTCGGGGCGTGTTTGATCCGCGTCTCACGCGGCGCGCTCCATGGCTCGGGCAGAGCCGCCTGTCCCGGCAGCAGCACCGAGGCCACGAGGCGGCAGGCCTCGCATCCGGTGCCCGCGCTGTCGTGATCGGTGCCGCCGTCATGGGCGTCGTGCGCGCAGAGGTCATCGGCGCTACCGCCTGCCGCGAGATAGGCGAGGTAGTCGGGATTTACAGTGCGACCCGGATCGCGATGGGCAAAGCCCACCGCCGCCATCGCCACGCTCAGGGCGATAACGAAAATCAATCTTGAACAAAGACCAGATGAAACGCGCGTCATGCGCGGCACTCTGCCACAGGTCCGGGCATCGCGCCAGTTCTCAATGCGGGGGCAGTCTCAGTCGCCGAGCCATTTATACATGATGCGCGCATCGACCAGTCCCTCGGTGGGATGCCGAAAGGCGCGCGGCAGGCGGCCCACGGTGTCAAAGCCGAGATCCTCCCAGAGCCTGATGGCCCCGGTATTGGTCTCGATCACGAAATTGAACTGCATCGCGAGATAGCCCATGGCGCGGGCCTGCGTCTGCGCGTGCAGGCACATCGCCCGCGCCATGCCCTGCCCGCGCGCCGCCTCGCTCACCATGTAGCCCGCGTTGCAGACATGCGCGCCGCCGCCGGGCTGATTGGTCTTGATGTAATAGGTGCCCAGGACCTCGCCCGCGATCTCGGCCACGTAGGTGGCGCGCGGGGTCTGCATCCACATCTCGCGCACCGCCTCGCGCGTCAGGCCCGGCTCTATCGTGTAGGTTTCGCCTGCCTTTATGACGCCGCGCAGGATCGGCCAGAGGGCGTTGAAATCGCCCTCGCGCGCGTACCTTATGGTGATGCCCTGATCGCTGTCCATGTCGCCGCCCCCCGCTCAGGCCATGGCTAGCGGGGGGCGCGGGTCTTGGCAAGTCTCAGGTGTTGACGTCGACCAAGACGCGGCCCTTGACCTGACCCTTGAGGATGTCGCGGCCAAGCTCGGGCAGATCGCCGAGGCAGGCGGGCTGCACCATCGCCTCGAGCTTGTCCATCGGCAGGTCGCGCGCGATGCGGTCCCAGGCGCGGGTACGGTTCTCGTAGGGTTGCATTACGCTGTCGATGCCCAGAAGGTTGACACCGCGCAGGATGAAGGGGGTGATCAGCGCGCCCTCGATGGCCGGTCCCCCTGCCAGCCCGATGGCGGCGACCGAGGTGCCGTATTTCATCTGCTTGAGCACCCGGCCCAGCATCGCGCCCGCCACCGCATCGACGCAGCCTGACCATTGCTCGGCCTCGAGCGGCTTGCGCGTCACCTCGGTCAGCTCGTCGCGGGCGACGATTTGGCTAGCGCCGAGGCTGCGCAGATAGTCCTCCTGATCGGGTCGGCCGGTAACCGCAGCCACTTCGTGGCCGAGATTGGCAAGGATCGCGATCGCGACCGAGCCGACACCGCCTGCCGCCCCGGTGACCAGCACCGGGCCGTGGCCGGGTTTCAGCCCGTGATCCTCCAGCGCCATCACCGCCAGCATGGCGGTAAAGCCTGCGGTGCCCACGGCCATCGCCTGACGGCTGTCCAACCCCTCGGGCAGCGGCACCAGCCAGTCGGCCTTGACCCGCGCCTTTTGCGCGTAACCGCCCCAATGCGCCTCGCCGACGCGCCAGCCGGTGAGCACGACCTTGTCGCCGGGTTTGTATCGGTCGTCGCTGCTTTCCTCGACGGTTCCGGCAAAGTCGATGCCCGGCACATGCGGGTAGTTCCGCACCAGTCCGCCGCCCGGCCCGACGCAGAGCCCGTCCTTGTAGTTCACCGTGGAATACTCGACCGCGACCAGCACCTCGCCATGTGGCAGGTCATCGACCGTGATCTGCTTGACCGCGGCGGAGGTCTTGCCGCTTTCCTCGTCCTTCTCGACGACCAGTGCGTTGAACATATCGCTCTCCTTTTTCGATCGCAGGGCCAGCCCCCTGCTTCATCTTTCCAAAAATACTCCGGGGAGTGTGAGGGGCTGGCCCCTCACTCCCGCGCTCAGGGACCGCTCAGGCCCAGAACCCGTCCTGCACCACGCCGCGCCGTTCGCCATCCGGGGCGCTGATGCGCAATTCGGTGCCCGCGTCCCAATGGGTCATCCGCACCATGCCGATGGCGACGTTGGTGTCAAAATCCGGCGACCATGCGGCGGAACTGATCCGACCCACGCGTTTGCCTTTTTCCGACAGGACCGGCCACCATTCGCGGCAGGGCGGCACGGCATCCCCCTCGATGGCGATGGCACAGACCTGCTGCACCGGGCCTTCCTTGGCGACCCTTAGCAGGGCGTCGCGGCCGATGCACCCGATCGCCGTGTGGGTGTTGCAGAACCGGCCCAGCCCACATTCATGCGGCGTGTTGTCGTCGGTCATATCGTTGCCGTAGCTCAAGAGGCCGCCCTCGATCCGCTCGATCAGGTTGGGGCAGCCGGCGTGCACGTCCATGCCCTTGCCCGCCTCCATCAGCGCGTGCCAGAGCGGCATGCCGATATCGCCCCCCTCGACATAGATCTCGAACCCGCCCTGCTTGGAATAGCCCGAGCGCGCGATCACCATGTCGCGGCCCTGAAAGTCGAACACGCCGAAGCGGAAGAAGCGGATATCGCGGACACTGTCGCCAAAGACCGCCGCCATCAGGTCATCGGCGCGCGGGCCCTGCACGGCCAGAGGCGAGACGTCCGGCTCATCGACCAGCACGTCGAGACGCCAGCCATGCGCGGTGGCGCGCACCCAGTAGAGCAGGTCCGAGTCGGCAATCGAGATCCACCAGCGATCCTCGGCCAGTTTCACGGCGACAGGGTCGTTGAGCATGCCCCCCGTCTCATCGACGATGGGCACGTAATAGCACTGTCCTGGCGTCATGCCGCGCAGGTCGCGGGGGGTGAGCATCTGCATCAGGCGGCCCGCGTCAGGGCCGCGCAATTCGACCTGCCGCTCGCAGGCCACGTCCCAGACCTGCACCGCGTCTTTCAGGTGGCGGTAATCCTCCTCGATGGAGCGGAACACCGTCGGCAACAGCATATGGTTATAGACCGTATAGGCCTTGACCCCCGCCGCCTCGACCCCGTCGGAAAAGGGCGTGCGGCGCAACCGGCGCGACAGGGACAGGAGCGGTGTGGTCATGCGTGATCCTCGGGCATGAAAGGAATATCGGTGACCGGGGCGGGCAGCCCGGCGCGGGTCAGCATCGCGTGGACCTGCCCCCGATGATGGGTCTGGTGGTTGAAGAAATGGGTGACGCAGGCGGCCATGGGGGTGGTAATCTCGGCCCCCAAGGCCCCTGAATAGAAGGTCAGATCGCCGGTGAGGTCGATACTGTGCACGCGCCCCGCCCAGGCCTTGATGCGGCCATCGGTGGTGAAGCGCTCGGCGCTCCACGCCGCGCCGGTGGGGGTGAGCGTGGTGCTCTCTTTGATCCCGCCCTCGGGGCGGGTGTCCTCGACCTTGAAGCGGTGCAGCCACATGCGGTCGGCCCAGAGGATATGGTTAAGCGTGCCGAGGATCGACGAGAAATGCGCCCCGTGATCCTCGGTCAGCACGTGTCGGCTCACCCCGTCGATGGCGCGGGTGATCTGCGCGTTCTGCCACGCATTATAGCGCGCCATGAGCGCGACATAATCCGCCGTCAGCATCATCAGCGCGGACCTTTCCAGTCGATCTGGCAGATTTCCGCGCTGCGCCCGTCGAAATCCCAGACCCGGCCGAAGGCGCGGACGCGGCCCTTGGTGGCGGTGGCCACTGTAATATCGGGGCCCATCCAGTATTCGGTATTGGTGACGACGATATCCTCACCCTTGTGGCCCTCGACGGGGACCACCTCGCCCTGGATTTTCTTGCCGACCATCAGGCGGCGGGCCTTGCCTTCGGTCTCGAAGATGACCGGCGCGCGCTCAGCCCCCAAGAATTCGCTGACCAGCACCCCGAAGAGACCGGTGGTGCCGCGCGCCTTGCCCGAGAAGATGTTGACCAGCCCCTCGTAGGCGTCGTCGCTGGCGCGTTCGTCGATATAGGCAGCGGCCTTCCAGTTGCCGCGCGCCATCAGGCCGGGGATTTCCAGCATCAGGCCGACGTTGAGCCCGCTGAGATCGGTATCGCCATACTGCCCCTCGTCGATGCGCACGCCCGACCACGCCTGACAGTAGCCTTCGGTGGGTGCGTGTTTGCCAAGACTGACCACGCAGGGGCAGAATACCGTGCAGTTGCAGTTGAGGATCAACTCCCCCTTGATCGTCCAGGGCACCGTGCCCACGCTTGCGTCGTCCAATGCCATGTCGTGGCCTCCTCTCTCATATTGTCGCGAACAGAACCCAGACCGATGCGGCCAGCAGCACGACGCCCAAGGGGCGGGTGAGCCAGCGCCCGATATCGGGCAGTTTTTCCAGAACCATGATCACCGTGGCCAGCCCCATGAAGGCGAGGTTCATCACGCCCCCCACGAACGCCAGCAGCATCAGCGCCCAGCAGCAGACCAGGCAGACAAGGCCGAGGCGGACGCCGTTGCGCACAGCGCCCTCGTCCCAGTACTGCATGAAGAACGCCAGCGGGCGGCGGCATTTCGACAGGCAGGCCTCCTTGGCGGGGCTGAACTGATACAGCCCTGCGAGCGCCAGCAATGCCGCCGAGAGCACGCCGGAGCGGCTGTCGCCAAAGGCCGTCAGCAGCCCCGCCTGAAAGAGCACCATCTGCGCCGCAGCCGCCAGCACCGAAAAGCCCAGCCAGACCGAGAGATAGCCCGCCACCAGCGCACCGAAGCGGGTTTCGCCGGTATGGCTCAGCTCTTCATAGGTGGCGAAGGCGGGCAGCGCCGTGGGGGCCATCATCGCCGCCGACATCAGCGCCCACATGAGGATGATCCGGCCGAAACCGGCGGCGTCGGGCGTGACGATGCACAGGCTTTGCAGGAAATCAGCCCCGTAGATCACCGCGCCGTCGCGCAAGTCCTGCGGCAGCGCCATAGCATAGAGAAGCCCCCAGGCCCCGAGAATGAGGCCGAAGAGCACCAGCCAGTGCCCGCCGCCCATTCGTCTGACCTGTGCCGCGATCATCGCGCTCTCCCTCACGACTCATCTCTTGCGTTTAAATTGTCAGACATTTAAATGTAAGACAAATGAAAATTGATCCGGATAACAAGGCCGACCTTTCGGCCCAGATCGCCGAGGCCATCCGCGAGGAGATCATGGCCGGGCGGCTCATTGTGGACGAGCGCCTGCCGTCTGAGGCCGAACTCGCCGATCATTTCGAGGTGTCACGCCCGACGGTGCGCGAGGCGCTCAAGCGGCTGGCGGCGCAATCGCTCATCCGCACGGCGCGCGGCGCGTTCGGCGGGGCCTTCGTGAACCGGCTGAGTTACCCCGAGGCGTATGGCCAGCATATCACCACCTCGACGCTGCTTCTGAGCATGAACGCGATCAGCTTTGATGTGGCCTGCGAGGCGCGCTATGCGCTGGAGCGCGCCTGCACGCCGCTGGCCGCAGAGCGCCGCACGCCCGACATGCTGGCGACGATGCGCGCGGAAATCCACCGGCAGGGGCAACCGGGGCTGACGGATGAGTCGTTTTGCGCCTCGGATGTCACGTTTCACCGGGCCTTGGTGGACAGCGCGGACAATCCGGTGCTCAGCTACCAATTGGCCGGGGCGGTCGAGGCGATGCAGCCGCTGATGAACATGATCACCTTCACCGCGCGGTCGCGCGAGGCGATCGTCGGCTTTCACACCCGCATCGCCGACGCGCTGGAGCGCCACGAGGCCGATGCCGCACAGACCGCGCTGTCGGAACTGGAGGCCTATACGCTTACATTGGGGCGCGACGTGATGGCGGCGCGGGCGCGACCGCGCAAACCGGCGTGAGGGGGCAAATGTCGTATCGCCTTCGGCGAGAGTATTTGGACCATAAAGAAGACGGGTGTTTCTTTATGGCGAAAATACTCAGACGCGCCGCCAGCGATGCATCACGTCGCCGCCCACCTGGTGCGTCTCGACCAGCGTGAAGCGGCCGGCCTCTTCGAGCCGAGCGAGGCCCAGCGCGCCGATCCCCGGCAGCCCCTCGGCCCCGATGGCGAGACCCGCGGTGAAACCGACGAATTCATCGACCAGACCCGCGCCCAGAAGCGACGCGGCGAGCGCGCCGCCGCCTTCGCAGAGCACCCGCGTCAGCCCCGCCTGCCCGAGCGCCTGCAGGATCGCCTCGGGGTCGACCTGCCCTGCCACCACGTCGCAGGGCAAGAGCCGCGCGCCGACGCCGCGCCACGCCTCGGCGATGGCAGGGTCGACCTCGGTGCCGTGGCAGAGCCAGAGCGGCACGTCATTCGCGGTGCGCGCGAGATTGGACATTAGCGGCAGGTCGAGCCTGCGCGAGACCACGACGCGCACCGGTTGCCTGCGCGCGCCCATATCGCGCACGGTGAGCGTGGGATCGTCGGCGCGCGCCGTCCCTGCCCCCACCATCACCGCGTCACGGCGCGCGCGCATCGCGTGGACCATGCGCCGCGCCTGTGCCCCGGTGATCCACTGACTGTGACCGGTGGCGGTAGCGATGCGCCCGTCGAGGCTGGAGGCGAGTTTCAGCGTCACGAAAGGCCGCCCGGTTTCATTGCGCATCAGCGATCCGGCGAGATCGCGCGCGGCCTCTTCGGCCATGACGCCGGTCGTGACCTCTATTCCGGCGGCGCGCAGCATGGCGAAACCGCGCCCTGCAACGCGCGCGTCATTGTCGTCGAACGAGGCCACCACGCGCGCCACCCGGGCCGCGATCAGCGCCTCGGCGCAGGGCGGGGTTTTTCCGTGATGCGCGCAGGGTTCAAGCGTGACATAGGCGGTGGCGCCGCGTGCCGCCGCGCCTGCCTGCGCCAGCGCCTGTGTTTCGGCATGCGGCCGCCCGCCCGGTGCGGTCCAGCCGCGCCCGACGATGCGGCCATCCTTGACGATGACGCAGCCGACCGCCGGATTGGGCGCGCATTGCCCCATGCCCCGCCGCCCGAGCGACAGGGCGAGGCGCATGAAACGAACGTCCCGTCCCGTCACGCGTCGGGGTCTGGGGTTGCCGCCGCCTCGTCGGGGCGCAACTCGCTTACGAAGCGGTCGAAATCATCGGCTTCCTGGAAGTTCTTGTAGACGCTGGCGAAGCGCACATAGGCCACGGTGTCGATGCGGGCGAGGCTTTCCATCACGATTTCGCCCACGGTCTTGGAGGGGATATCGGTCTCGCCCATGCTCTCCAATCGGCGCACGATGCCGGAGATCATCTGCTCTACGCGGTCGGGCTCGATCGGGCGTTTCTGGAGCGCGATGCGGATCGAGCGTTCCAGCTTGTCGCGGTCGAAATCCTCGCGCCGGCCATTGGTCTTGACCACCACGAGATCGCGCAGCTGGACCCGCTCGTAGGTGGTGAACCGCCCGCCGCAGGCCGGGCAGAAGCGCCTGCGCCGGATCGAGACGTGATCCTCGGCGGGGCGTGAATCCTTCACCTGTGTATCGATATTTCCGCAAAACGGGCAGCGCATGGGCCGTCCCCCTTCTTTGTCTCTGCCTCTTGGGTCATGGGTCTGAAGCCCAGTTATCCACAGTCACTATAGGACAGCCGCAAGGTTTTGGGTAGGGGGGAAATCGCACCGCTAGATAGGCGGCGTGATTGCCTTTGAAAGAGGCCGGTCAGGGGCCTAGATGAGCGGAAACACGAATGGAAAGGACATCGCATGACGACCAAGACGCTGTTCATCACCGGGGCCTCAAGCGGGATCGGGGCCGAGACCGCGCGCGCCGCCGCCGAGGCAGGCTGGAACGTGGCGCTGTTCGCGCGCAGCCAAGACAAGCTGGAGGCGCTGGTCGCGGGATTGGGAGAGACGCGCGCCCTCGCCCTGCCCGGCGACGTGACGCAGATAGCCGAGCTGGACCACGCGGTGCGCGAGACGCAAGCGCGGTTCGGGCAGATCAACGCCGTCTTTGCCAATGCCGGGCGCGGGCTCGACACGCCCGGCGTGGCCGAGGGCGACCCCGAGGAATGGCGCAGCATGATGGATATCAACGTCATGGGCCTGCTCTTCACGGTCAAGGCCAGCTACGCCGCGTTGCAAGAAAGCAAGGGGCATCTGATCCTGACCGGCTCGGCGGCGGGCAAGCGGCATATCAAGGGCTCGATCTACGGCGCGTCCAAGTGGTTCGTGCATGGCTTTGGCGGCAACATGGCCGAGGAGATGCGCGAGTGGGGCGGGCGCTGCACGGTGATCGCGCCGGGCATGGTCGACACGCCCTTTTTCGACAGCCCCAAGCCCGACAAGTTGCAGCCCGAGGATGTGGCGCATGCGGTCATGCATGCGCTGAGCGCGCCCGAGCGCGCGTCGGTTCAGGAAATCTTTCTGATGCCGACGCAGTAGAACCGGGCGCTGCCACAGCCTATCCGAGATGCGCCGCAACCTCGCGGATATGCGGCGCATCTCGGTGCTCGAAGAGGTATATCCCCTGCCACGTGCCAAGCCGCAGGCGGCCATCCTCGACCGGGATGCTGAGGCTGACGGGCAGGAGTGCCGCCTTGATATGCGCGGGCATGTCGTCGGGGCCCTCATAGGTATGGCTGAGATAGGCCATCGACGGATCGGTGGTTGGCGGCACAAGGCGGGCGAAAAAGGCGCGCAGGTCGGTCTGCACCTCGGGATCGGCGTTTTCCTGGATGAGCAGGCTGGCCGAGGTGTGGCGGATGAACAGCGTCAGTAGGCCATCGCCCGCCACCCAATCGGCGACCCGGTCGGTGAACTCGTAGAGGCCCTGCCCCTGCGTGGTGAGGGTGAAGGTGGTCTGCATGCAGGCCGCGCCGCCCTAGTCGTCCTCGTCGGTGCCGCGCACGCCCAACAGCTGATCCATGCTGACCGAGGGCTGATCGCAGCCCGCCTCGCCGACGATCTTGGCGGGGACGCCCGCCACGGTCTTGCAGGGCGGCACCTCTTCAAGCACGACCGAGCCTGCGGCGACGCGGCTGCAATTGCCGACCTTGATGTTGCCCAGCACCTTGGCCCCTGCCCCGATCAGCACGCCGTTGCCGATCTTGGGGTGGCGGTCCTCTTCTTCCTTGCCGGTGCCGCCCAATGTCACCGAATGCAGCATCGAAACGTTGTCTCCGACCACTGCCGTCTCGCCGATGACGATGGAATGGGCGTGGTCGATCATGATCCCCTTGCCGATCCGGGCGCCGGGGTGAATATCGACGCCGAACACCTCGGAGCAGCGCATCTGGAAGAACCGTGCCAGATCGTAGCGTCCGGTTTCCCACAGCCAATGCGCGATGCGGTACGTCTGAATCGCCTGAAAGCCCTTGAAGAACAGGAGCGGCAGCAGGAATCGGTCGCAGGCCGGGTCGCGGTCGTTCACCGCCACAATATCGGCGCGCGCGGCAAGGCCGATCGACTCGTCGGAATTGAGCGCCATGTCACAGATTTCGCGCAGGATCTGCTCGGGCATCTCGTTCGAGGTCAGCTTGAGCGAAATGCGATAGGCGAGCGCCGATTCGAAGGTGCCGTGGTGCAGCACGCTGGAATGAATGAGACCGCCGAGAAGCGGCTCGTCGCTGATCGCGGCCTCGGCCTCGCGGGCGATGCGCGCCCAGACGGGATCGAATTCGGCCAGTTTGGTCTTGGTATGTGCCACGGCTCATGCTCCTCTGGATCGGGTTGAGTATAGCAGATAGGCATGCGTCGTAAAATGCAAAGGCGTGACAGGGGGGATCACCAAAATGAATGACACGCGGGCGGCGGAATTTCGGGTGTTGATCGAGTGCCTGCTGGCGGAGTTGGAGCAGGATGAGGCGCGCGGGCGCGACGGGCAGGCGACGGTGGAGCTGGATCAGCAGGCGGTCGGGCGGCTGAGCCGCATGGATGCGTTGCAAAATCAGGCAATGGCCAAGGCGGGGCATGCTAGACGGCAGGCTGAGCGTCGGCGGCTGATGGCGGCGCTCGCGCGGATCGACGAGGGCGAGTTCGGCTATTGCGAGGATTGCGGTGAAGAGATCGCGGAGGGGCGGTTGCGGCTTGACCCCGCCGCGCCGCGCTGCATTTCCTGCGCCAGTGGCTGAGATGCCGAGACTTGCAAGGAGACGCCCATGCCCGCCGCCATCATCGTGAGCCACGGACAGCCCTCGGACCCCGATCCGGCGCAGGCCGATCTGGAGCGGTTCACCACGCGGGTGGCGGAGGCGCTGCCCGGATGGCATGTGGGGGCGGCGACACTGGCGGCACCCGGTGCGCTCGATGCCGCCCTCGACGCGGCGGGGCCTGCGCCGCTGGTCTATCCGCTGTTCATGACCGAGGGCTGGTTCACCGGTGACAACCTGCGCAAGCGGCTGAGCGGGGCACAGGAGGCGCATGTTTTGCGACCACTCGGTGTGTCGCCCGAGTTGCCCGATCTGGCGTCTGAGGTGTTACGCGAGGTGCTGGCCGACCGCGGCTGGCAGGCGGGTGAGACGCAGCTGTTCATCGCCGGGCACGGATCGGGGCGCAGCCCCAATTCTGCGCGCGACACGCGGGGCTTCGCCGAGGCCGTGGCGGTGCGGACACGCTTTGCCGAGATGCGCGTGGGGTTTGTAGAGCAGGCACCCTACCTGGCCGATCAGGCGGCGGGGCTGGGGGCGCGGGCGATCTGCCTGCCGTTCTTTGCCGCGATCCTCGGCCATGTGATCGACGATATCCCCGAGGCACTGAATGGGGCGGGGTTTCAGGGCGTGCGGCTCGATCCGATCGGCTGTGCGCCGGGGGTGCCTGCGCTGGTGGCGCGGGCGCTCTTGGCCGAGGCCGCTCAGACGCCCAAGTAACGGTCGGTCAGCGCGGGCGAGAGCGCGGCGAAAGCCCCGGTCCAGACCGAGACGCCCTTTTCCAGCACCACGGCGCGGTCGGCGATGCGACCGAGTTCGCCGAGGGATTTATCGACCACGATCAGCGCCATGCCGGTCTCGGATTTCAGCCGGGCGATGGCGGCCCAGATTTCCTGTCGCACCACGGGGGCCAGTCCCTCGGTCGCCTCGTCTAGGATCAGCAGGCGCGGGTTGGTCATAAGCGCCCGCCCGATGGCAAGCATCTGCTGCTCGCCGCCCGAGAGCGAGCCCGCCGATTGCGAGCGGCGTTCGTGCAGCCGGGGAAAGAGCCCCGCGACGCGGGCGAAATCCCACTCACCGGGGCGCGCGGCGGCGATCAGGTTTTCCTCGACCGTGAGATTGGTGAAGCAGCGCCGCCCCTCGGGCACAAGGCCGATTCCGGCACGTGCCGCGCGGTAGCTGGGCAGGCGGGCCATGTCTTGCCCGTCAAAAATCACTGTGCCGCCACGATGGCGCAACAGGCGGCAGATCACCTTGATGGTGGTGGATTTGCCCATGCCGTTGCGCCCCAGAAGGGCCAGCACTTCGCCCTCGTCCAGGGCCAGATCGACATCGAAGAGCGCCTGCGAGGGGCCGTAGAAGGCCGAGATATGCGAGAGGGTGAGCAGGCTCATGGCTGGGCGTCCTCGCCCAGATAGGCGCGGCGCACCTCCGGGTTGGCGCGAATCTCAGTCACCGGGCCGGTGGCGATGATGCGCCCGCCCACCAGCACGCTGATCCGGTCGGCGAGGGCAAAGACCGCGTCCATGTCGTGTTCCACCAGCAGAATGGGCGTGCGGGCACGCAAGTCGGAGAGAAAGGTGATCAGCCGCTTTGAGCCTTCGGCGCCCAGACCCGCCATCGGCTCGTCCATGACAAAGGCGCGGGGGGTGAGCGTGAGGGCGACGGCCAGTTCCAGCTGCCGCCGCTGACCGTGCGACAGTTCCGCCGTGCGCAGGGCGCGAAATTCCGAGAGACCGACCTGATCGAGCGCCGTCTCGGCCGCCTCGCACAGGGCGGTGTCGCGCATCACCGGGCGCAGGAACCGCATCACGTCGCCGCGCCGCCCGAGCGCGCCGATCATGGCGTTCTGCAACACGGTGTAGTCCATCGCCAGCGAGGAGATCTGAAACGTCCGCCCCAAGCCGCGCCGCGCGCGGGCGGGGGTGTCGAGCGCGGTCACGTCCTGACCGTTGAGCCGGACCTGCCCCCGGTCGGGGCGCAGCGCGCCCGCGATTTGCGCGATCAGCGTGGACTTGCCCGCGCCGTTGGGGCCAATGAGGGCGTGGATCTCACCGGGGCGCAGGTTGAGCGTGATATCGTCGCTCGCCACCAGCCCGCCGAACGCCTTGGTGATGCCACGCACGTCGATCACCGGCTCAGTCATGCGCCACCTCGCGCCCCGCAATGAGGCCATAGATGCCGCCGCGCGCAAAGAGGACCACGCCAAGCAGGATCGCGCCGAGATAGATGTGCCAGTAGTCGCTGAGCCCGCCGAGCCAATGTTCCAATGCGATGAAGAGCGCGGCCCCCGCGACCGGGCCGAAGACGCGCCCGACCCCACCGAGGATCACGAAGACCATGATCTCGCCCGAGGTTTGCCAGGACAGCATGACGGGGCTGACGAAGCGGTTAAGATCGGCGAAGAGCGCGCCCGCGAGGCCGGTGATCGCGCCCGAGATGACGAAGGCGGTGAGGTAGAGGCGGTAAGGGGCCTGCCCCACCGCCTCTACCCGGGCGGGGTTTTGCCGGGCGGCGCCCAGCATCAGGCCGAAGGGCGAAGCGGCAAGGCGCGAGACGATGAAGAGCACCAGCAGCAGCAGCGCGTAGCAGATCGCGAAGAAGGTGAGCGGGTCCATCGTGTTGAGCCCCGCCACGCCGTTGCGCACATAGATCGACAGCCCGTCCTCGCCGCCATAGGCGGGCCAGGAAATCGCGAAATAATAGAACATCTGACCGAAAGCGAGGGTGATCATGATGAAATAGACCCCGGTGGTGCGCAAGGAGAGCGCGCCGATGGCCAGCGCCGCGAGCGCGCTGACGGCGATTGCGACCAGCCAGATCACCGGCATGGATTTCGTGCCCTCGATCAGGAGCGGCATCTCGATCAGCGGGGTATAGGTCTGCGCGTGATAGGCGAGAATGCCCATGGCATAGCCGCCCAAGCCGAAGAACGCCGCGTGCCCGAGGCTGACCAGACCGCCAAGACCAAGCGCCACGTTGAGGCCGATGCCCGCGATGGCGAGGATCACCGCGCGGGTGACGAGGGTGATGGTAAAGGGCTCATCGACGATCCACGCCCAGAGCGGGATCGCCAGCAGGCCCAGCAGGAGGGCCGCGTTGAGCACCCTCTCGCGCCTCATGCCGTGGCCCCGCCGAAAAGCCCCTTGGGCCGGAAGAGAAGCACGCCCGCCATCAGCAGGTAGATCGCCATCGAGGCGAGCGCCGAGCCCGCGGTGGTGGCCGATGAGGCATCCATGAAGAGGGCGAACGCCTGCGGCAGCAGCACCCGGCCCAGCGTGTCGGTCATGCCGACGAGGATCGCACCCACCAGCGCGCCCTTGATCGAGCCGATACCGCCGATCACGATGACCACGAAGGCGAGGATCAGCACCGGCTCGCCCATGCCGACCTGCACCGATTGGATCGCGCCGATCAATGCACCCGCCAGCCCGGCGAGCGCCGAGCCCAGCGCAAAGACAAGCGTGTAGAGCCCAGAGATATTGACGCCTAATGCGCCGATCATCTCGCGGTCATTCTCGCCGGCGCGGATCTGGATGCCCAGCCGTGTGCGGGCGATCATCCAGAAAAGCCCCGCCGCCACCGCCAGCCCTGCGCCGATCAACGCCAGACGATAGGCGGAATATTCGATGCCGAGGGGCAATGTCACCGTGCCCGACAGCCACTCGGGCCGGTCGAGATAGAGCGGCACCGAGCCGTAAAGCCAGCGCGTGCCTTCCGAGAAGATGAGAATCAGCGCGAAGGTGGCCAGCACCTGATCGAGGTGGTCGCGGTCGTAGAGCCGCCGGATCACCGTGATCTCGACAATCACCCCGGCCAGGGCGGCCGCCGCGAGGCTGGCCACCAGCGCCAGCAGGAACGAGCCGGTCAGCCCGGCCACCGCCGCCGCCGCGAACGCCCCCACCATGTAGAGCGAGCCATGCGCGAGGTTGATCAGGCCCATGACGCCGAAGATCAGCGTCAGACCGGCCGCCATCAGGAACAGCATGACCCCCAGTTGCAGCCCGTTGAGCGCCTGTTCGACCAGCAGGATCAGGGACATGCGGCCCCTGCCCTGCGCGATGTCACCTTGATCGCCATGGCCCTCATTCTCTTTCGTGTCTCCCCTGCGGTCGCGGTCATGCCCCGCCGCCGCATGTGGATAGCGGATTGAGCGATATGTGCAACTGCCGACATGGCACCCGCGCCGTTAGCGCAATCATGGCCCCGGCGCATGGGTTTGCGATAACGGTTATCGCTAACATGCTGAATAACCAACGAAAACGCATCACTTCCATCTTTCAGCGCGGCCCGCTTGGGTCTATACCGCCGCCAAATCCCGGAGCAGGAGAGCCCAATGACCATCACCGTCGGTATCAACGGTTTCGGCCGTATCGGTCGCGCCACGCTGGCGCATATTTCCGAAAGCCTGCGCAACGATATCAAGGTGGTCAAGGTAAACGCCACCGGCCCGATCGAGACCGCGGCGCATCTGATGCGCTATGACAGCGTGCATGGCCGCTTTGCCCATCCGATCACTGTCGAGGGCAACACGATGGATCTGGGCCGTGGCCCGATCGAGATGTACTCGACCTATGACATGACCGCGCTCGACTGGGAGGGCGTGGATGTGGTGATGGAATGCACCGGAAAGTTCAACGACGGGCTGACTGCCAAGACCCATCTGGAGCGCGGCGCGCGCAAGGTGCTCTTGTCGGCCCCCGGCAAGAACGTGGACCGCACCGTGGTCTACGGCGTGAACCATGAGACGTTGCAGGCGGGCGAGCGGATGATCTCGAACGGGTCCTGCACCACCAATTGCCTGGCACCGCTGGCCAAGGTTCTGAATGACGGGATCGGCATCGAGAGCGGCATCATGACCACGATCCACGCCTATACCGGCGATCAGCCGACGCTCGACCGGCGGCACAGTGACCTTTACCGCGCGCGGGCGGCGGCGATGTCGATGATCCCGACCTCGACCGGGGCCGCCAAGGCGCTTGGCGAGGTGCTGCCGGAACTGGCGGGGCGTCTCGACGGATCGGCCATCCGGGTGCCGACGCCCAATGTCTCGGCGGTGGACCTGACCTTTGTCGCCAAGCGCGACGTGACCAAGGCCGACGTCAACGAGGTCGTCGCCGCTGCGGCCGCAGGCCCGATGAAGGGCGTGCTGGCCTATGACCC
This sequence comes from Roseovarius tolerans, assembly GCF_900109855.1. GTDB lineage: Bacteria > Pseudomonadota > Alphaproteobacteria > Rhodobacterales > Rhodobacteraceae > Roseovarius > Roseovarius tolerans. Next base: position 90,104 of record NZ_FOBO01000016.1, read on the forward strand.
CGAACCCAAGGTCAGCGTCGATTTCAACCATACCGAGGAAAGCTCGATCTTTGCGCCCGATCAGACCAAGGTCACCGGCAAGCGGCTGGTGCGGGTGCTGGCGTGGTATGACAACGAATGGGGCTTTTCGTGCCGCATGGCCGATGTGGCCGTGGCGATGGGCCGGTTGCAGTAAACCCGCGCACTATTGCGCAACGTGGTCTCGTCGGGCATACCCGGCGGGACCTTTTCATTTGGAATACCCCTCATGACCAACCGGATCGCGATCATTCTCGGACTGATGATTGTGGCAATCCTGGTGTTCGACAAGGTCTATCACGACAGCGCGGGCACGGTCTTTCTGGGGCGCAAACTGGTCGCGTTCATCGAATATCTCGCCTTCTGGCGTTGATCGTTTTGGCACCTTTTCCGATCAAGAAACCATGATTTGACTACATTCGAAATTCGTTTATGTTCGCGATCAAATGTTAGCGCTAACCATTCGGATATGCGCCGCGAGATATCAGGAGGACACATCATGGCACTCAGGCTGGCGATCAACGGGTTCGGCCGTATCGGGCGCAACGTGCTGCGTGCGCTGGTGGCAACCGGACGCCATGACATCGAGATCGTGGCGATCAACGATCTCGGCCCGGTCGAGACCAACGCGCATCTGCTGGAATTCGACAGCGTGCATGGCCGCTTTCCCGGGTCGGTCACGACGACCGAGGACAGTATCGACGTCGGGGGCGGGCCGATCCGCGTGACCGCGCTGCGCGACCCGGCAGAGTTGCCCTGGGGCGATATCGACGTGGTGCTGGAATGCACCGGCCTCTTCACCGACCGAGACAAGGCCGCCGCGCATTTGGCAAACGGGGCCAAGCGGGTGCTGGTATCGGCCCCGTCAAAAGGCGCGGATCGCACGGTGGTTTACGGGGTCAATCACAATGATCTGACGGCGCAGGACGTGATCGTCTCGAACGCGTCCTGCACCACCAATTGTCTCGCGCCCGTGGCCAAGGTGCTGCATGAGAGCATGGGCATCACGCGTGGGTTCATGACCACGGTGCACAGCTATACCGGCGATCAGCCGACGCTCGACACGATGCACAAGGATCTCTACCGCGCGCGGGCGGCGGGGCTGAACATCATCCCCACCACCACCGGGGCGGCCCGCGCCGTGGGGCTGGTTCTACCGGCGCTTGACGGGCGGCTTGACGGCACGGCCATTCGCGTGCCGACCCCGAATGTGAGCGTCGTGGACCTGACATTCGAGGCCGCGCGCGACACGGATGTGGATGAGATCAACGCGGCGATGCAGGCGGCGGCGAATGGCGCGCTCAACCGGGTGCTGGACGTCACGCGCCGCGAGCTCGTCTCATCGGATTTCAACCACAACCCGCATAGCAGCATCTTTGCGGTTGATCAGACCCGGGTGATGGACGCCCGCATGTGCCGGGTGCTGGCGTGGTATGACAACGAATGGGGCTTTTCCAACCGCATGCTGGATGTGGCGGGCGAAATGGGCAAGCACCTCGGCTGATCAGTCGAGTTTGGCCAGCAACGCCGCCTTCACGGCGGGGGGGACGAATTTCGTGACGTCCCCGCCAAGCCGGGCAATTTCCTTGACCAGCTTCGATGCGATGGCCTGATGGTTGGCGTCGGCCATCAGGAACACCGTCTCGACCGAGTTGTCGAGTGCGCGGTTCATCCCGACCATCTGGAATTCATACTCGAAATCGGTGACCGCCCGCAGGCCGCGCACGATGATCTGCGCGCCAACGTCATGGGCCGCGTTGATCAGCAGGTTCTCGAACGGATGTGCGATGATTTCGGTGCCGGTCTCGACGCTGAGCGCCTTGGCCTCGGCCTCGATCATCGCGACGCGCTCTTCCAATGAGAAAAGCGGGCCCTTGTCGCGGTTGATCGCCACCCCGATCACCAGCCGGTCCACCAGAATCGCCGCCCGGCGGATGATATCGACATGCCCGAGCGTGATCGGGTCGAACGTGCCGGGATAGAGGGCTATGCGCATCGGGCCGCTCCTTTGTTGCAGTCGAAGCGCACGCAACAATATTGCGCCGGTGAATGCAAGGGCTAGTAGCCCATGATCATCCCTTCAAGCGCGTTCTTCTCCATCGACAACTCCTCCAGCCGGGCCTTGACCACGTCGCCGATGGTGACGATGCCCACCAGCTTGCCATCCTCGACCACGGGCATGTGGCGGAAGCGGCCATCGGTCATGCGGGTTAGAACCGCGTCCGAGCTGTCTTGCTTGGAACAGCAGACCGGGTTGCGGGTCATCATGTCGGATACCGTTTCGGTCATGCAGGAGGTGCCGCGCACCGCGAGGCTGCGCACGATGTCGCGTTCCGAGAGGATGCCGTCGACGGTCTCGCCATCGCGCGACACGATGAGGCCGCCGATCCGACGTTCCGCCAGCGTCTGCGCCGCTTCCGAGACCTTGGTTTCGGGGGTGATCGTGATCACCGCGCCGTCGCCCTTGGATTTCAGGATTTGCTGGACCAGCATGGCGTACCCTCCGAAATAAAATATCCTCAAATCAGCGTGATACAGAACAAAATTTTTGTCAACTGCGGGCCTCAAGCCGGGCAACCTCTTGCCGCAAGCCGTCGGCGAGCGCGGCGGCGAACCGGTTCTGCCGTTCCAGCCTGCGATCATCGGCATGGCGCACCAGATAGAAGCTGCGCGTGAGGGTGAATTGATCGGTCAGGATACGGCGCACGCCGCGCGCCCAGGGCAGTGAGAAATCGTGCAGCACGCCGATGCCGCCCGCCTGTCGCACCCAGTGAAGCTGCACCGAGACCGAGTTCGACGCGAGGCTGACCCGCTCCACCCGCGCCTCGCTGAGATAGTCGAGTTCCTTGTCGAAGATCATGTCCTGAATATAGCCGACCATCCGGTGGCCGCGCAGGTCGGCAAGCGTCTCGATGCGGCCTGCGTTTTTCAGATACCGGACCGATGCCGCCAGATGCAGCCGGTAATCGGTGAGTTTCTGCACCGTGAGCCGCCCCGCCGTGGGCGGGCTGACGGCGATCACCATATCGGCCTCGCGGCGGGTCAGGTTGAAGACGCGCGGCAGGGCGACGATCTGGATTTCCAGATCGGGATTGTCGGCCCCGATCGCGGCACAGACCTGCGGCAACAGGAAATTGGCGCAGCCGTCGGGTGCGCCGATGCGGATCTGCCCCGACATGCTGCCCGCCTGGCCCGCCATGTCCTCGGCCGCCTCCTGCATCGCCTGTTCGGCGCGTATCGCGTGGGCCATCAGCCGCCCGCCCGCCTCGCTGAGCGCATAGCCGGTGGGGGATTTGGCGAAAAGCGGCGCGCCCATCTCTTCCTCGAGTCGGGCCACCCGGCGGCCCACGGTGGCCGGGTCGATGCGCAGCGCGCGGCCTGCGCCCGACAGGCTCTCGGCGCGGGCCACGGCCAAGAATATCCGGATATCGTCCCAATGCGGTTGCATGGCGGCTCCCTTTGCAAAAATGCAAATCGCTTTTGGAATATTGCCCCTTTTCGCTCGAGTTTTGCAAGACTACCCTGCGCGCAACCCTAGAGGAGGATCTCAGATGCAAGAACTGACCCATTACATCAACGGCGAGCATGTCAAAGGCACGTCCGGCCGGTTTTCAGACGTGTTCAACCCCGCCACCGGCGAAGTGCAGGCGAAATGCCCGCTGGCCAGCGTCGAGGAGATGGAACAGGCCGTCGCCGCCGCGCAGGCCGCACAGCCCAAATGGGGCGCCACCAACCCGCAGCGCCGCGCCCGGGTGATGATGAAATTCGTCGATCTGCTCAACCGCGACATGGACAAGCTGGCCGAGACGCTGAGCCGCGAGCACGGCAAGACCTTCCCCGATGCCAAGGGCGACATTCAGCGCGGTCTGGAAGTGGTGGAATACTGCATCGGCGCGCCGGAAATGCTCAAGGGTGAGTTCACCGACAGCGCGGGGCCCGGCATCGACATGTATTCGATGCGTCAGCCTTTGGGCGTGACGGCGGGGATCACCCCGTTCAACTTTCCGGCGATGATCCCGATGTGGATGTTCGCGCCCGCATTGGCCTGCGGCAACGCGTTCATCCTCAAGCCGTCGGAGCGTGACCCCTCGGTGCCGCTGATGCTGGCGGAACTGATGGAAGAGGCAGGCCTGCCCAAGGGCCTCTTGCAGGTGGTGAACGGTGACAAGGTGGCGGTCGATGCGATCCTCTATAATGACGTGATCCAGTCGATCGGCTTTGTCGGCTCCACGCCCATTGCCGAATATATCTACGGCACCGGCTGTTCGCAGGGCAAGCGCGTGCAGTGTTTCGGCGGGGCCAAGAACCACATGATCGTGATGCCCGACGCCGATATGGATCAGGCCGCCGACGCGCTGATTGGCGCGGGCTACGGTGCTGCGGGCGAACGCTGCATGGCGATTTCCGTGGCCGTGCCGGTGGGCGACGAGACCGCGGACCGGCTGATCGAGAAACTGGTGCCGCGCATCGAAAAGCTGAAGGTCGGGCCCTATACGGCGGGCGATGACGTGGATTACGGCCCGGTGGTGACGGCGGCGGCCAAGGAAAAGATCCTCGGGCTGGTGCAATCGGGCATCGATCAGGGCGCGGAGCTGGTCGTCGATGGCCGCGATTTCAATTTGCAGGGTTACGAGGACGGCTTCTTTATCGGGCCGCACCTCTTTGACCGCGTGACGCCGGATATGGACATCTACCAGCAGGAAATCTTCGGGCCGGTGCTGTCGACCGTGCGCGCGGGCAGTTATGAAGAGGCGCTCAAGCTGGCGATGGATCACGAGATGGGCAACGGCACTGCGATCTTTACCCGCGATGGCGATGCGGCGCGCGATTTTGCCAACCGGATCAATATCGGCATGGTGGGCATCAACGTGCCGATCCCGGTGCCGCTGGCCTATCACACCTTCGGCGGCTGGAAGAAATCGGTCTTTGGCGATCTCAACCAGCACGGGCCGGACGCGTTCAAGTTCTACACCCGCACCAAGACCATCACGTCGCGCTGGCCGTCGGGGATCAAGGACGGCGGTGAGTTCAACTTCAAGGCGATGGACTGAGCCGGAAAACGACACTGCGTGGACGTCGTGGGTATACCCGGCGTCCCGACGCAGCCCCGGCCCGCCGAGACGCGACGCGCATATGTCAGGCATGCGGAGTAAGTGCATGCTGCACTCATTTGCATCACCACAACGCCATGGCACGAGTGAAGGGATCTGACGGTCCAGGGCCCTTTGCTACGCACAGTCGCCGACCCTGATGCGTCTTAGGGATGAAGCCTGCGAAAGTCATCCACGATGGCGTTGAAGGTGATTTTCGGCGCGTTTCACATATATATGATTCGGGTTCGTAACACTTCAATTTGCAGAAGTGCGAAGGCGGCCATGGTCTGCCCCCACTGAGTGGTCCGTTTTAAATGTTAGTGCATGGTCGGCCTTTGGTCTATCGGAACGATGCTTTCGGGCGCTGGTGGGCGGTATCCCAGAGCGCTGTGCGGTCTGACTGTGTTGTAGTGGCGGTGCCACTTCTCGATCAGAATCTGGGCCTCGCGTAGCGAGTAGAAGACCTCACCGTTCAGAAGCTCATCCCGGAACCTGGCATTGAAGCTTTCGCAGTAGCCGTTCTCCCACGGAGATCCTGGCGCAATAAAGGCCGTCTTGGCGCCCACCGCGCCGATCCAAGCGCGTACCTTTTTGGCGATAAATTCCGCGCCATTGTCGGATCTTATGTATTCCGGCGGACCGCGCAGGATGAACAGGTCGGTCAAGGCGTCGACCACA
>NZ_FOBO01000032.1 GCF_900109855.1 Roseovarius tolerans
GTTTGTGTCCGTTCTGCGTGATGCTACCGAGCGCAAGAAGATCGAGCGCGCCAAGACGGAGGCGGTGTCGGTCGTAAGCCATGAGATGCGCACCCCACTGACTTCAATCAAAGGATCGCTTCGACTGTTGCATTCGGGAACTCTCGGCATTTTTGACAACAACGCCAAGCAAGCTTTGGATATCGCCGTACGCAATACAGAGCAGCTACTCCTTCTAGTCGACGACATCTTAGATCTGGAGAAAATCCGGGCGGGCAAAATGAAAATGGACAAGGCACCTGTCGACCTTGTGGCGCTTGTCGATGAAGTCGTCGAAATGAACAGGGGGTATGGGGACGAGTTGCGCGTCAACTTCCAGTTCGAGACAGACCTCACCGACGCGATCGCAAGTGTGTCCGCGGCACGATTTACACAAGTGCTGGCAAACCTTCTATCAAACGCAGCGAAATTCACACCTGCGGGGGAAACCGTTCAAGTCATGCTAGATTCTGAAAATGGTTTCTGGAAAATATCCGTGACGGACAAGGGGCCCGGAATTCCTGAGGAAGCGTACCACATGGTCTTCGCAAGTTTCGCTCAATTGCGCAGCCCTGATGGAAAAGAACGCAAAGGAACAGGCTTGGGTTTGGCTATTGCTCAGAGAATAGTTCATGCACACGACGGGGAGATCGACTTTGTGAGTAAATGCGGTGAAGGCACAACATTTTTTGTAAAACTACCCATGCACACAATTCAACCTCAACAGCTTGATCACGCATTTAAAATAGAGAGCACGTTGGACAATCTCAACAACCCTGAGAAGATTCTATTAGATGATGCTAAGCCATTGGAAATTTAGTCTTTGTCATGCGAGTTATTTCTATACTTGGCTGAAGTGCGACACACTAAGAGGGCGGCGTGATGAGAGAGTTGCAGCGAATACTGCACGTAGATGATGATGATGACATTCGAGCCATAGCAGCTATGGCTCTCGAGTTGATTGGTCTATTTGAGCTCCTGCAATGTGCTTCCGGCAAACAGGCAACCGAAGAAGCCGCATCTTTTAGTCCAGACCTTCTGCTTCTGGATTACATGATGCCCGACATGGATGGCAAAGAGACGCTCTGCGAGCTCCGCAAAGTTCCCGGCCTAAATGATGTACCCGTTGTATTCATGACAGCGCGGGTCAACGAAAACTTGTCAAACGATCTTCGCCGCGATGGTGCGTTGGGCGTCATAGCAAAGCCCTTTGATCCGATGGACCTCGCCGCTCAACTCCGCGCACTCTGGCAGATTTATAACGATGTTGAATCTGAGAGGGTGATGTTGAGAAGCTAACTTCCAAGGTGCCTCTAGAACGGAGCCCCCAGACAAACGTCCCTGACCCGTTTTTCATCCTCTGCCCTCCTATCCCAGTCGGGAAATCGTAGCGGAAGACTCCACCTTCAAACGGTCCAGTTTGCGGGTTTAAGATCAATTGGGACTCTGTATCGTTCTTCAAGAGCTATGCGGGATTTTGGGTGACGCGACCTGATTAAGCGGCGCGGTTTTCAGTGTCGTTTGCGGCGACATCCACCCCTTTCACCGACAACCTTCGCGATGGCGCGCGCAAGCTGACCTAACAGGCGATCCAGGCGGAACTGGCTGCGCTCATGAACGCCTTTTTCTGGCAAAGGCTCGGCGACGGACGGGCACGTCTGGTGCGTCATGGTAACTTACCCGAAGCGCACCCTTTCGTCATCCGGTGCAACCTCGCGGTCGCGCGCCTTCAGGCGGTGCACATCGAGCGCTCCGATTCCGGTCTAATGCTGCGCACCAGCCCATAGCCATGACGGACAACCCGCTGACGATCATCAGGCCGCTTGCGCGCCGGGGTCTTGGCCAACGCGTGCGCCTCCTCGTTCTGTGAGGCGGTCAAATTCTATACGAAAAGTAGAACCGACTCCCAGTTCGCTGGCATAATCAATGCTGGCGTTGTGGAGCTCGATGATCTGCTTGGTGATGTTGAGACCAAGACCAGTGCCGCCGACCTTGCGCACATCGGAGGAATCTACTTGGCTGAACTTTCCAAACACGCGGTCCTTGGCACCTTCTGGAATACCAACTCCTTCGTCTTGGACTGAAATACGTATGCGGGAGCCAAGGTTTTCCACCCTCACTTTTACCGTGCTGCCCTCTTCCGAAAATTTCAGGGCGTTCGACAGCAGATTATTCATAACTTGCATCAGGCGACTTCGGTCGCCCATGAAACGGCAATCCTCTTCGCAGGGAACTGTCGTGACATGGATACCCAACTTGGTAGCATACCCTGCCGTCGCTTCAACGGCCTCATCTACCAAGTCGTTCGCCTCGACCGGTTTGAAATGAAACGCTATCTCGCCTGCTTCAATCTTTTGCAGGTCGAGCAGATCGTCGATCAGGTTGGCAAGCCGATGCCCGTTCTTGGCCGCCATGCCGATGACGGGCTTTAGTTTATCAGGCACCTCGCCAAGTATTCCATTGTTGACTAGGTCAAGCGACCCCATGATTGAGGTTAACGGCGTTCGTAACTCGTGGCTGACAGTCGACAGGAATTGTGTCTTGACCTCCAAGGCAGCCTTAGTTGCTTCGTGTTCCGCCTTGATGAGTTTCATTTGGTCCAGCCTGTATTGATAGCTGAAATAGAATTTCACTGATATGTCGGCAATAAAGTAGAGCACGAAGATAATCGTGAAGAACTCCAGCCAGATTTCGGAACTGAGCGGCGGGACAAAACGCAACACATCAAGAAGCGCGATGTATAGGAACGCGAAAGCGTAGATACACAGACGCAAAAGCAGAATGCCGATCATTTGGCTATTGTACATTGCCGCGAAGACCGACGCAGAGAATAGGAAGAAGAGAGGCGTGAAATGCCCACCCGATGTCTGCTGAACAGCAATATTGATAACAAAAAAACTGATCGCGGTCGCGCTTAGGACTGTGTTGCGGGCGATGCGTTTGAGAATCCGTCGGCCCATGGCTGGGTCCTGACCATCCCAAGCCCTGGACTGGCGTCCGAGGAGCACGTCTAGCATCTCGGTAAGGAATACGACTCCATAGAAAGCGAATATGGAGATGGGGTCAAAGTAGCACGCCGTCAGCACGGCCGCAGCTAAAAAGCTCGCCTGCCGCTTCCAAACAAGCTGATTGGCAAGGAGTATGTAATCCTTGATCCTCTGTTCGCGACCGTCAGAGCTGAACCAATCGACCCTGGTCACCCAAAACGATTTTAGGGGCTTCATGCGTACCTCTGCCGCTGTGTTAAGTTTCAACTTTATAGCGCCAATGTGTTGAAAATCAGCCGCTCGACAGGCAAGACGCGGCTTTTACTTGCACAATCTGGGGCAGAGTTCAGAAAGTTTACATTGCTTGAGGCGGTACGCGCGGCAATCAGGCTTGGGCATCGATCACCATATGTGACCCGACCAAGGCGCACGCCGTGCTGTGGTCACGCCGCTCGGGAACGAGCCTCCTTCGAAGCGATATAAACCCCCGATAGGTCCGGAAACACAATGTTGGAATGTGGGATTTCGTCCACAGTACCGAAAACCGGCGTGCGTGCCAGAACTGCGTCGCGCTGCTCGCGAAACTTGGCGGTCAAAAGCTGGACGGGCTTTTTCAAACCGGGATAACTGCGAGGTTTCATCGCCACGTCATAGCCGAGATAGCGGCGGTAAAACGCGGCATGCTCTGGCCGCACTGGGGCAAGGGCCAAGTCGATGTCGTAGAACATGGCAGCGAGAAACGGGATGCGCAGAGCCAAAAAATGCAATGGCACTCGATTCTTTCGGGCCTCGGGATCGATCACGAATCGGGTCGGATCGAGAACCGTTTGTCCGCGCTTGAGATTATCCAAAACCTCGGGAAAAACTTCCAGCGTCGGCGATATGAGACAGAGCTTCGATACAAGATGCAGCCGCACCGACGCCAAAACCTTCCCATCCATTTCAACCCCGACGTGGACGCAATTCGCAGTCTCGTCGAATGCGTCGGCCATGATTCCGCGCTCGTTTTCCGCAATCGACCGTTCGGCGCGATAGCATTTGTAGCGCAGACGATATACGTCCTCGAGGTCCTGGCTTTCCGTGAGAACCTTATAGCGAGAGTGCTTCAACGCCTCGATAACTTGCTTTTTCATGATGGGTCCTTCCATCCGTGCGCGACTACGGCGCTGCCTTGCACACGAGGAGGTCGCTATAACCGCGATATACGGAGTTCTGCCTCAGGATCTCGAAACCCGCAGAAGTGATAGCCGATGCTATCTCTGCCTCGGTGTGCGTCCAGTAGACGCCTTCCTGTTGTGCTTTGAGGATTGCCTTGTTCTGCTTGGCGATTTCTCGCCCCTGCCAGAAGACCTGAAGCGCGCCGAGAAGGCCGCGTTCTTTTTTCAGGTTTGAGAACAGATACCTGCGCCAGTCGGCTACATTCATGTAACGACCGAGATCTACGAGATAAAGCCATCCACCGGGGCGGAGCAACCGTCGCAGGTCGCGTAAACGTAGCTCGTGCTCAGGCATCGCGTAAAGTGCGTGAACGCAGATGACAAGATCGGCAGCACCCTGCCCATCAATCTCTTCAATCGCTCGTGTGTCGTATGTGATATTTCCGTAAGCTGCCAATTTGGCCTTTGCCAATCCGATCATGCCTGCATCGGGTTCAACTAAGCGGATTTCGCTGCCGGGACAGGTTCGAGCTGCGATTTCGGTATAGGTGCCTGTTCCTCCGCCGATGTCATAGATCAAACGCGGCGTCTTGATTGCTGCAAGAAAGTCTTCGAACTCGTGCATAAGCGCCAGATACTCTGGGTTGTGTGTAGACAGAAGGTCGTAGGCAACTGCATAGGCGCTCCAATCGACAGATGCCGACCGGTCATCGACTTTAGACCTGTCGAAATTCATGGGGCTACGCCCCTCAGCACTCGCGTGTGACGGCATGAAAGAGAGACTCCAAGATTTGATTGGGAATGGCTTGCTGAACGACCTCTATTGTTAACAACAGGTTACGTCACGAAGCTGATATTGCAAGGGCATTTGTTAACAATTCGCGCGATTGGGGCTTCAACGTTTCTGATTTGGCAACAGGCTGCATGCCCACTGTTGCATGGGACCTAGGTAATCCCTGGGTAAGACTCTATTATAGGTAGATCAATCATCGCCCAAAAATACACTTTAAAATCAGGGAACAACATAAAATTGCAACGCGGATCGACTGAAAATTCTAGCGTCTTAGAGCCAAGAGAGCTCGCCGTTTCGACCGAGTGAGACATCCCGACCCACTCCACAGCGACTGCGGTCCGCAGCAAGAAAAATGTGCTCCAAAAAAGGCGACGGAGGCTAATTCCGAGCGCAAATTGTGCTGATCCGACAAAATGCCACCGCAATTCTGAGCGATACATCGGTGAATCTATTGGGCGGAATGAATCTGGAGGCGGAATGAAAGTACACGCATTCGATAACGACCAGGCCATGCTTGATCTCGTCATGCATTTTCTAGGCATCGCAACTCATCACAACGTCAACGCGGCCCCGTCGGCGATGGCGGCTCTCAAGTCTGTCTCCGAAGAGGAAGTTTAGAATTCTCTTCGATATCGAGAATATCGCACTTGGATGTCACGTTAGATTTGAGCAGCCTGATCTGACTGTTTCAATTTGATTGTAGGTTTAACTCGCCCACTATCCCTCAGCATGAGACAGGCCCGGGCATCCGCTCAGAAATGCGCAAAGGCATAGATGTAAACATGGGTCCGTTACTCCGGCCCGAGCCGCATGCATGACCCGCCATTTAACAAAGGCGACCGTTATTCGGTTTTATTGACGGAACGTCGAGACCCTATCTTCTCCACAACCGCTCAATGCGACCGGCACTGACTTACAAGCCAGAATGCCATAGCAGTGCAGCACACTTGCGATAACCGTGCCTCCCCTATTGCATCGTCAGCCCGATTGCCTCGCCAACCTGCGGGCATTCTGGCGTTGAGCCTTGGCGGGGAGGGGAAGCCCGCACAGCAAAAAACCTCCTGTGAACAGGAGGTTATGCAAAGTATAGTATTTATGGTTGCGGGAGGGCGATTTGGCTTATGCCGAACCAATGCTTTACTAACGCGAAAAGAGTAGCCGTGGTCCTGAACTAGCAATGGCGTGTCCACTTCACGCCACCACAATTACGCCAATTTTTTGTGTAACGTGAAAGCCAACATGAGCCTTAACCACCGAGAGCACGTCTAATTCGGCCCTGTATCCGGTTCGCGACAAGTCATCAGCGGAAAAGCGCGTCCGGAAAGCTCTTGAAAGTCTTTGAGAACAAGATGCGAGACAAATCTGAACCAGATAAAAAGCTAGTCAGGTCACGCCCTGAGGAACATAGCTCCACGGGAGCCGGTCCGATTGATCCGCACCTTCAGGCCATTAGGTCCTTAATTGAACTGGATGATGAACCTCAAGCCGTGGGGCGGGCCGGATTTGCGCAAACTGAAGCAGATAACCCTGCACCGGACACGAGGGACCCGGCTTCCGCTCCCTCCAATCACAAAACCTCCCTAGCGCAATGGTTGCTGGAGCTCGGCGCATCCTTCTTTAGGCGCCCCGATGCCCCAAGGATTCTATCCATACTTCTTCTGCTTACGGTTTTTGTCTGGCGCCCGGGCTTCATTATATTCTTGGTCCTAGTGGGTTTGATGATAGGGGTTGTGCTCTACTTTTCTTTTGGTCCCGACCAGGTTCAGAACTGGGTGATTTCGCGCTACCGTCGCTTGGCGGCTCGAGACCCGGACGCAGCGGAGCGCATTAGGCGGCGTGCCGCAGCAGCCAGCCAAAGGCTGTCCGCGGTGATCGAGAAACTACCCGAACGCTGGACCGCCGGCTTGTATCTACCTGATTTCGAGGAACCGGCGGACCTACCAGAGAAATGGAACTCCGATCCGTTTGATCGCCTTAAAAAACAATCACACGGCCAGTAGCCCCGCAAGACTGCGCCAGCGGAACCCGTTTCACCCGTTGCGGGATTTCAGCTGTCCATGGTTAAGACCAACCCGAGCAGAAGCCCTCCGATGACCACCAATCCGACCAGTATGAGTGCACTCGACATGGAGGCCCCCGCATGTTGATTTCCAGCTGGGGTCATTCATCGGAGAGAGCCACCACCTCAGGCAAGCGCCGCGGAGGCTGTCACTCTAAGGGTGTTGCGGGAATGTCGGTGTCATCGGCGGAGAGGCACTTATCGGGGCACTTTCCTCGCGGTTTTCCGCCGAGGGCCGCATCGGATTAAAGCTAAAGATGTGGTGGCTGGGGTGCTAGGAGACCCTCAAAGGTCAAGATTTGCCTCGGAAACCTCAACCTTCTGCCCTTCGCGGGGCATTTCGCGCGCGGGCTCGCCTAGACGATGTGCGCACCCACGACCTGCGCCACACCTACGCATCGAACGCGGTATCGTCGGGCATGCCGATCCAGATGGTCGGGCGGCTTCAGCTCGATCATGTCAGACACCAGGCGATCTTCATCGGCGCGGCCAACTGGCAGACATTGATCTGGGCAGTAGTTTCAGCCGTGTAGGAGCTTGTCAGCTTTGCCGGGATTGCTGGCACGGCCAATCATGATGTCCGGAAAGAATTTCCCTTTCTCCTTACACAACATGTGGGTTATCAATTGCGCAAATTGATATGCTGCGTCGTCAAGATTTTCCGGGAGGCCCCATGATTGGAAAAGCACGCCCACTGACCAGCGGTACGACGATCTGGCTAAGGGTGGCGGCGAGCTGCCTTGGCCTGTGCTTGTCCGTGCTGCCCGCGAGGTCGCAAGATTTGGCCATCGACGCACTGATTGTCGACATCGACCAGCGGTCGGGGCAATACAGACAGCTGACGGAAATTCTTCAGGGGGCCGATGCGGCCCGCGCGTTGGCAGCCTTCGACGTCATGCTGGAGACCGGGGACAAGATGATGCGGGAGACTGCAATCGCCGCGGCCATGTCCGCGACCGACGAACGGCTCCGCGCCCGCGCCTTGTGGGAGACGCTCTTGCAGAAGGACTCTGTCACACTGGTTGTCAACACGGAGGGCCTCGACGATGACGCCCGCGCCGCGCTCGACAGCTGGATCGGCGCGGTCAGCACTTGGGGCATCACCGACCGCATCTCCGAGACTCAATGCTTGAACCTCTATGGCGCAGGCGAGTGCCGGGAGGATTACCATCTCTCAGTCTCGGGCCTGAAGGTCGATATGAGCTACAGGGGCAAAATCGAGGGCGGCCTGACGCTGAACCCCGAAGGTCTTCTCTTCGGTGAGGTGACGAACGTGACAACCAAAGCCGTTTATCCCGCCACCATTCAACTGAGGTGACCATGCTTCGACCGACGATCCTTGCTGCCTGCGCAGCCCTCGCCCTTCCCGCCTTCGCTCAGGTCTCTCTCGACGAGATCGATGCGGCAGCCGATGCGATGGACACTGAAATGGAGGAATTCCGCAAGCGCCTCAACGATCCCGACCCGGACCGGGCGCTTGCGGTACTGCAACTGCTGATCAGTAAGGGCGATGCCGATCAGCGACGGATGGCGGTGCGGCACGGGCTTCAAAGCACGGATCGTGCTATTCGCGCCACGACACTGCGCGCGATCTTCGACGCCGAACCGACGCTCCGTGTCGTCGTCGATCCCATAGACGAGGAGCCCACGGTGCATTTCGCAAACGAAGTGAACCGGTTGGGCGGTGTCATCGATGCTGAAGGTGCCGGCTCGATCACGTTCAAGGTCAACGGTTATAAGGAAGAGGAAGCCTGCTGGACCTACTCGCGCTACGAGAGCTGCCTCCTGCGAATGCGCGGTGAGGCGGTGAGCCTCTGGCTCGGCGATAGTTGGGGATCCTATGAACTGAACGGGTCGGGCCAGCTGGAGGGTGAGCAAGCGGTCAAGCAGAACCTGTCCAAAGGCGTCATCGACCTTTCCGAATAAGCTCAGAACCCTTCAGTCGATCGACACGGCGTCCAGTCTCACCGGCGATGCGCCTCCCCAGCTCGACCGGATGGTAATGGTCACGGTGTGGGCAAAGCGTTCTCCGATCCGTAGATCGAATTCTCCGTCCGGTGTCATCTCGGGGGCCGGAATAGACGAGGGGCGGGGCCGGGCAGCATCGGTAGAGCTGTCCGTGACAATCCCGATCTCGCGGGGTATCGCGGACCCAGTCCCAACGGCCGTACGCAGTCGGATACGGCTCAGCCGGTCCGTCCGCGCAAGACGAAGGGTCAGGTGAACCGGCTCGGGCCCGAGTTGGAAGATCCAGGCGCCTTCCTCGGCCAGCATCGCCGCCGGGTCGACGGCATCGTCAACAGGATGCGCAGACCAGCTTACCGCGTCCAACGGATCGCCCTGCGGAAGGGTCACGATGCGATCGACATCCTTCGCGTCCTTCGCCACTTCGGGCGCGGGCCCGGTGGGCCGCGCCTCCAGGATCTGACCGACCAACGTCATGACCGAATCCATCCGCATGGCCAGCGCCTCGTTCGCGCTGCTCGCCTTAAGCACCATCGCGACAGGCGTCGTGCCGCTGAATGCCACCGCCCCAGAGGTGCCTCCAAATAGGTCGGCCCGCTCGCCGGGGGCAGGCACGAGGCGCACAAGCTTCGGACCGCTGGAATGGACCACGAGCCGGCGGCCCTCGAACACCTGTTGTCGCGGTCGCTGCAGCATGAGCTGCGTCCCCGGCGTCAGCTTGTCGTCAAGGCGCCGCGGCAGGCTGCCCCATTCGTTGCCGCATGCCGCCTCGAGCCCGCCCCGCACAACACCCAGCGAGATGTCCGCATCATCGGGTGCGACATAGACGATCGTTGCCGTCCCAATCGGTCCCCCGGCCCGGCCCGAGCCGAGGCGGATTCCATCCATGCTGCGCCCGTGAACATGCGTCGGAAGGATAACGTAGCAATTCCCGCCTTGGCGTATCAGCAGCCCCGCGCCGCTGCCTTGCTCCACGGTGACGACGCTCGCCTGGACGGACAGTGAGGCTGCACAGGCCATAAGCAAGCCTGAGAGGACCGCTATGCATGCCCGAAGTTTTGCGGTAGCTTTAGCGTCTATGGGGACCGGAGACGAAATCATGGGTTGGAACCGTCGGTTTGGAAATTCAGTGAAGCTCACGCTCAGCCTACTCATAGCCGGTTCCGTTGCGCATGCCCAGATTGTTGAGTTCCCTCTCGCGCAGGACGGCGCGTATTACGAACGCTTGGACGAATGGGGCCGTGTCAGCGGTGACATCGTCATGGGCGTGATGATCGGACCTGGGCCGGGAAGAGTGGAAGGCTGGGAGGACCGGAAGATACCGCTCGCCGACGACCTGCCGCGCAGCACGGCTGATGTCGCGGTTCTTCACCTGCCGCCCGCTTCGTCGGAGCCGGGTAACACGGAACCCCGGCCCTACTGTGTACGTATCAATTCCAAGGATGGCCGCTTTGAGGCCGTCAACACCTACGCGATCGCCACCGAACTGACGGCCACCGGAGGCGTCTTTCCATACCATGGGGAATACAGGAAAGACCTCGACAAAATGCTCGCCGTCTCGCTGGTGAAGGCGGGGCGCTGCGGCGACCGCACCGAACTGGTTGTGCCGTCCGTCTGGAGAGAAAGCAATCAAGGCGACAAGGTGGAGGCGCTGCACGTCTTCATTAATTCCGCTGGCAACCCGACGATCGCGGTGCCCGGCTCCGATCCGGGTTACGTACCCTGCAATGACGTGTCCGACGCCTCCACGCTGAAATACACCGCCGCCTGCATTCTGCCTCTCGACACGCTGACACCGCATCGGAGGGATGGGCGTGTGACGCTCACCTTCTACGTCACCCGCAGCCTTGGTGAGGAAAGCTTCGAGATCGACGTAGTCCTGCCGGACGGCGGTGGCTGACATGTCCGCGGCGCCCGACGACCGCGCGGAGCCGCACGAAGGCAAGGGCAGACGGGGTCCGTCCCTGACCAACGTTATGCGCGTGGTGCTCGTATCGTTCATTGCCCTCTTCATCGCGTACTGGATCTTCTTCGAACGATACCTCTCACGCTCCATCATCGTCGATGCGCAAACCGGCGCGCTGAAGGTGGTGCTCGAAGCCGAGCTGAGTGGCAAGGCGTTCCGCGATCTCTGGTATTGCGAACGGATCGGCGACAACGAGAGGGCAAAGGCTGTCCCGTCCTCGGCCGCGGGGTGTCCCTCGCGAACCCATCATTGGGTAGGACCAGATCCTCTTGCGACACCGATCTTACCGGCGGGCACCGAACTCGAAATCACGTCCTTTCCGAACGCGCTTCGGATAGACATCACCTCTCTGCCTGAGAGATTTGCAGGCTCCGACATCGGCCGGCTCGAGGCAGGCGCCCTTCTGCTCGAGAGCCGTGCTGCGCTCGATGCGCTCGGCACGTTGCCGTTGAGCGGGAAAGTCGAGATCGGGGCACGCTTTTCGGAAACCGACCGGCTCTCCATCGTGAACGGGAGCTATCAAGTTCGTGGATACTCGCTGACCGGCCTGGCCCGTGGCGAGATGCGCCAGCTGCGCGGAGGGGCGCTTTTGGCCGGAGCGCGGGTCCGGTTCGTGGAGCCGGACGGAGAGACGGCGACTGGGCATGTCGCGGTCATGTTCCCCGATCCTGAAAGCGCACTCATGCGAGTGACAGCAATGTCGGACCGCATACGCAGGCCGGACAACAGCGAATGGGAACCAGTGAACAACAATTTGGGCATCCGGTATTATTTCACGCGTGAGGTGTTAATCCGCCCCTCCTTCCTCGAGTCGCTGATCCTCGACCCTATGCTTCAACTCTTGGCCATGGTGTTCGGCGCGATCGCCGGCTATGGCTGGCTGGAACGCCTGCTCACGGTCCGAAGCAAGAAGACGTCTTTGTGAGAGTTCCTGCAGCGTGATTTCCTCACGCCCGCGGATAATATCCGCGTCTCGCCCTTTGTTTCGCATTCCGCACCTGTACGAGCCGCGTCTGCAGCAGTCCGCGAGAATTTTTGACGAGTCGACCTCACCTGCAGTATCTGCGGATGACCGGCCCTCCTCTGTCGGCTCCCCGCGTCGATCTCAAAACTGGCAATTGCGACAACATTGAGACCCAAATTCTGGCTGATCAGATGAGCACCCCGTTCCGCTGGATGAGCGGATCGAAAAGGCGGCTGCAAAGTTTCGGTGGGTTTGATCGGCCCATGGCTGGCTTTCAAGACATATCCGATTGCTACGTGTGGCATCAGTAGCCGAGTAATTAAACTCGTGCTCACAAAACTGAGGAGGCTCTGCTTATCGAACTTCCACTGACGATGCCGCCCGCCGGCGATCTCAGCCCCGTTCGTCGTCGCCTTGAAGGGTTTCGATCTGATGAGCCAATTGCGATTTTTCCTGGTCGCTAAAGCGGGAACGGTTTCTGAGCCAATATGAGCTGCAGCGCCTTGGGCAAACGCTGGCCGAGGCCGAGCGCGACGGATCGGAGACGCCTTACGTGATCGCGGCCTTCCGGCTGTTGATCCTGACCGGCTGTCGCTTGGGCGAGATACAGACCCTGCAATGGAGCTTCATCACCGATCACGGCATGGAGCTGCCCGACACCAAGACCGGCGCACGGCGCATCCCCCTGCCCCAAGCCGCACGCGCGGTGCTGAGCGCCCTGCCCCGTCTGCCTGACAACCCTTACGTTATCGCGGGCAAGGTGCCGGGCCGCTATGCCACCGACCTGCAAGCCCCATGGCGGCGCATCCGCGCGCGGGCTGGTCTTCACGATGTGCGCATCCACGACCTGCGCCACACCTACGCATCCAACGCGGTATCGTCGGGCATGCCGATTCAGATGGTCGGGCGGTTGCTGGGGCACACCCAGATACAGACCACCATGCGTTACGCGCACCTTGCCGATGATCCCGTAAGGCGGGCGGCAGAGGAAAACGCGGATCGCCTAAGCGGGTTTGTCAGTGGCAACGCGGACAGCGCACCCAAGCTTAAGCTTGTCGGTCAGCCCGACTGACATAAAACCGCTCGGATGTGCGTCAATTTGATCCAGCCAGCCATCATAGACGTAGAAGATGCTTGTATGTGGCGAGTGATTTGAACCGTTTTTTGAATGGAAATGAAAGGACAGTGTATGAACCGTCGTAATATTGTTAAGTCGCTCGCTTTTGCTGGCATCATCGCTTCTGTGGGTGCCTGCGCACAAACTGATGACGGCGATGATATCGTCGATATCGCGGCCTCGAATCCTGAATTCTCAACACTCGTCACCGCTGTTAAGGCTGCCGGTCTTGTGGACACTCTGAAAGGTCCGGGGCCATTCACCGTCTTTGCACCGACCAATGCGGCCTTCGCCGCTCTGCCCGAAGGCACGGTGGAAACTCTGCTGAAGCCCGAGAACAAAGATCAGCTCACGAGCATTCTCACCTATCATGTGGTGCCGGGCGCAGTAACCTCCGACCAGATCCTTGGCACCCGGATGGACGTCACGACTGTGCAGGGTAGCACCGTCAATGTCGACGGTACCGGTGGCAAGTACGGTGCGGCTGTCCGCGTGAATGATGCAAACGTCACGTCTGCAGATATCATGGCGACCAATGGCGTTATCCACGTCATCGACAAAGTGCTTTTGCCCTAACTCAATCTGTAAGTAAGACGCGATAGCCCGACGGACCTATGTCCGTCGGGCTTCTTTATTGTCTATAAGGAGAAGACCGGTTGGGCTGAGTAGCCCACGCTTAAGCTAACCCACCCATAGTATCAGATATAGGGCTTGTATCTGGTATTGTAGATGCTTTTCTTGATAATTCTGGCATCCTCGAACACCCACGGATGTCACCGAAGACCCGGCTTACGAGTGGGCAGCGAGTTCCTACGAAACTAGTTACTTGTGCTAATGTGTATGCTCGTTGCGCGGTTGCCACACCCTTGAGTGCGTTTCTATTGCTTCCACAGTGCTTCCACGCCCAAATCGCCAACGCGGATAGCGGCGTCTGAGCGCCGCATAACTTACTGTAATTAATTAGATATTTTGGTTGCGGGAGTAGGATTTGAACCTACGACCTTCAGGTTATGAGCCTGACGAGCTACCGGACTGCTCCATCCCGCGACGCTTTGTTTTGGGCGTTTGGCCCGTATCGGCATTTCCCGTTTTGGGATTTGGCCGTTTTGGTGTTGCCCCATCGGGAGAGTGTTGGGGCTTGGTGTCATCGTTGAGAGATACGTTTTGTGTTTCGGATTTTACCAGGTTTGGCGGCGACCTACTCTCCCACGTCTTGAGACGCAGTACCATTGGCGCGACGGCACTTAACGGCCGGGTTCGGGATGGGACCGGGTGTTTTGCTCG
>NZ_FOBO01000020.1 GCF_900109855.1 Roseovarius tolerans
AACTTACGGTGTCAAATACGAGCGTGCGGTCAAAAAGCTGACCAAGGATCGCAACGTGCTGCTGACATTCTACGACTTCCCTGCCGAGCACTGGAAGCACATCCGCACGACAAACCCCATCGAAAGCGTCTTCGCTACCGTGCGCAACCGAACCCGCAAGACCAAGGGCTGCCTAAGCCGCAAAACGGCCCTGTCCATGGTCTTCAAGCTAATGATGTCAGCCAAGAAAAAATGGCGAAAGCTCAGCGGCACAAACCGACTGCCCGAAGTCATTCAGGGGGTTGAGTTCAAAGACGGGATCAAGCAACTTCAAAACGCCGCCTGATGACAGCCGTCACCAACTTTTGGGCATAACTCCATTAACTTAGATGATGCACAGGCTATAAAGTCATGGAAGGTCTTTTATAACTGGTGTCTCAGGAATGAACTGACAGATCGAAACCCGTTCCTCCATGTCCCTGTAGTGTATGGCCAACGCAGCCGTGTGCTTGCAAATGATGAGATAAAAGCTGTCTGGGCATATGACTTCCCACCGTACAGCAACTATTTAAAGCTGCAGATGCTCACCGGCCAGCGCATAGGGCAGTGGAAGGACTACACAGTCATCGACCATACTGTTGTGTTCCCAGCTTCGGGAATGAAGGGCAAGATAGAACATGTCATACCTCTGACTGACACGGTTGCTAATCTGTTGCCAGTGGCACCCTTTAATGGTTGGTCTAAAGGGAAGGCGAGGCTCGATAAGCATGTTCCACTTGAGCATTGGACTGTACACGACCTGAGGCGCACGTTCTCCACTATCTGCGCTTCCTTGGACATTCCCTTGCACGTTACCGAGCGCATACTTGCACACACCAGTGGCTCGATCTCTGGCGTCAGTGCAATCTATAACAAATACAACTACCTCAAAGAAATGCGCCAAGCACTTGAGATTTACGAGCAACACATCCATTCTCTTATCGCTGGGACTAGCTAACCTGGTGTTTCGCGCGAAGCTCCTAATCATGGAGTGTAGCGATGGAACGGTTACTATCTAAGAAGCAAGTCAAAGAAATTGTTGGTTTTTCACTGGCTCACATAGATCGAATGGAGCATGATCCTGAATACTCGCATCTAGGTTTTCCTAAGCGGATCAAGATCGGGTTTCGTGTGTTCTGGGTGGAAAGTGAGATCTACGATTGGGTTGCTGAACGTATAGCCACACGCTAGCCCCTTGTGAAAGGGGAGTAGGGGGCATTCTTCGGGATGCCCCCTGCACAAATACAAGTGAGCACCAACTTTCACTTGCACGACCTACATCGCCAAACTACTACCGCCGTACAAATTCCATTAGGCACAGGTAGTACACATGCAAGTATCGGACATTGACAAACAGATCGCAGAGCTACAAGCGCAGAAGCGCACTATTATTGAAGAAGAAAAAAAGACCGCCAAGAAGAAGGTTGAGCAAGCGTTGCAGGAGCTTAACGCCCTGGGTTTTAACTACAAGCTGGTAGAAGAAGGCACTACGCCTAAACGCACGCGCCGCACAGGAGTGCGGGATGATGTACTCAAGACCATCAAGAATGGTGACGGTATGAAGCCCGCCGAGATTGCAGTTGCAATGGGGATGGATGATGCCAAGGGCAAACAGTCGATCTCAAATGCTCTCACAGCCCTCAAGAAGTCTGGTATATTGGTTGCTACTGACGGGGCATACACCGCCAAGTAGTGGGTAAAACGATGGGTATTTATGTATTGTCTATCTCTGAAATTACAAAGGGGTAGCATAGCCCCTCATACTTACTCATTCCGCAAGAACTGTTGTCAGGCTCACGCCATGACCTATTACCTTTTTAGGTATATATACCCACAGTCCTGCCGGATAAAAAAGTAATAGGTCATAGCGCTATACGGGGTCTAAACAACACCCTAGCTCTGACAACAGTTCTTGCGGACAGTACTACCCTACAATTTTACGGTACAATTACACCGGACTATGTTCTTTAACGGTAGCTTGCTCTGCGGCCCTCGACTGTCACCAACACGGGGTGGGGGACTGGTAAGCTACCGTTATGGCACATCGCTACATTATCGGGCAGTCAGGATCAGGCAAGTCTTCACTGCTAATGGAACAGATGGCCACCAGCGTCTCTCAGGGACACGGTGTTTGTTTTATTGATCCTCACGGTACAGATACTGATGCATTGATACCGCACTTGGACGCTACCGACATAAAGTATCAACTCCTCGATCTAAGCACCTCGCGCTGGAACCCGCTGGCTGAACCCGTCCATTCCGCCCTATCGGCGAAAACATTTTCATCTGGTATAAAGGATGGATCAGGCTACTACGGCCAAAGCACTCCCGTGATGGACATGTATTTGTTCTTTGTCTCGTTGTCCTTGATATACAATTCACAGAACCTCACTGATACTGTTTCACTCCTACAAGATGAAACCTACCGTACTGGCCTAGAGTTCAGAGATAAGGTTCTTGAACAATTCTGGTGCGCCTACGAGGAGCTGAATACCAAGGATCGGCGCGCCGAATCCGCGAGTACGCTAAACAAATTATTTGGCCTTTTGGGTGATCCTCGTGTTTTCAAGTTTTTTAAGACAAACAAAAAGACGTTTTCGCTGGCCAAGGTGCTGGACGACACCGTCCTGCTGGTACGTCTTCCGATCCACGAGTATGGCGAGGACACGGTTAAGATTGTTGGCTCGCTCATCATTTCCTATTTGAACCAACTGATATTGGCCCGTAACACGCAACAACCGTATGATCTGTACCTTGACGAGGGACACATGTTTGCCCCTGGGGCACTGCAAAGCATTCTCTCAGGGTCCAAGAAATTTGGTCTGTCTCTGACTTTTGTCCACCAGTACATTGACCAAGTAGAAAAATCCCTGTTCTCTGCTTTGATGGGAAACTGTCCAGAACGCTTTGTTTTTAGGGTGTCGCAGGAGGATGCGGAAGTGCTGAAATCATACATGCCACCAATGACGTCTAAACGTGGATTAGAGGAGCTACTGCCATACACCTATCGACGATTTCCTTTCTATGAAGGTGATCCTGATAAAATCACTACTCCACTGGAGAGTATTTGATGGGAGTTTATTACATTGCTGTATTTGTAAGAGACTTTCAGTTGTTTGCTTTTTTTGTTGGGATTGCCTTATTGTTAGCTAGCCTGTTGCTTACTCGGCTAGCTTTCAGAAGGGGTGAAGCATATTATCACGGATTCCCAATAAGTATCCATTACACTACACTCCAACTCACTTCAATATTTGGCATTTGCATAATACTTGCCACCATTTCTACACCAGAAAGCCAACTCTCTTTAATAGCCGTGTACATATCATCTGGAATTGTTCCTTGGGTGGTTTTCTGTCTAATATTCACACCGATTTTGACGGATACCTTTCTTAATGAGGTGCCAACTAGACAAGTTTTGTATAAACTACTCCTTGTCTTAATGATAGTTGGTTTTTCAGTCCTGGCCATTTTTAATATTACAGGTATAAAAGTATCAATAGATCACCCTTTAACACTTCCCCTTTTTGCTTTGGCAATTACAGGCATGTTCGCATGCCTTGCCCTTGATACTTTGAAGGACGGACTCAATCCAAATTTGGCAAAAGAGGAGGCCGAGGGTGTTCCTGCTGAAGAAGCACCTGAAAATGAGCTAAACGCTGCCCGGCTGGCGGTAGTAAACGCAATACCAGATGCCAACATCCCAGAGGGATTAAAGAAGGATGTTATCTTTGTTGCGGCAGCGTACGCACCACTAGAGCGCAAGACAAAAGATGTGATCGAAGCAATCGAGTTATGGGCTACGACATTGCCGCCCTATGACCTATGCGTTGCTGGCCCTGGCAGGGCGTGGGGCGAGTATATCAGCGATTTTGCAAAGACCTGCGAACATCCAGAGTATGCATATACTGATGCGTTTCTCCCCTTTGTAACCGCACAAAATATCCTAGGCGACATGATGCAATATCTAAATGGTATTCAGATAGCTGTCCGGTTAAAGCCTGAGTACAGGTATGAGCATACTCATATTATCGGTGGATCGGGCCACGGTAAAACCCAATTGTTACAAGACTTGATCTTGGATGATCTGGTAAATGAAGATATTAGCATTGTAATAATCGACAGTCAGGAGAACATGCTTGAAAAACTGTTGCATGTCGTCCCACCAGAGCGGCTTGTCTATCTTGACCCAACGCATCCTGAGTTTTCGCTTGCCCTTGATACATTTCGTGGCGGTAGTTCTGAGGATGAAGTTACTACTTCTGTTGACCTATATGAATTTATGTTCGCCTCACTAGAGAACGAGCTGACGGCCAAGCAGCAGACCGTATATCGGTATGTATCAAGGCTTCTTTTCGAGGTGCCAAATGCCAATCTGCTGACTATGCTAGACGTACTAGAACACGGAACTGCCAACTATCGAAAGTATATGTTGAACTTAAACCCAGTTGTCATCAATTTTTTTGACAACCAGTTTGATGTAAAACGTGGACAGTATGGCGAGACAAGAAACCAAATCGCTCAACGATTGTACCGCCTTTTAGAAAACCCAACCCTGCAAAGAATGTTTACTGCCCCGGTCGGGAAGATCGATCTTGGGAAAGAGCTACAAAAACCAAGTGTCATCTTGATTAACACTGCATCGGGGAGCATTTCAATAGAAGGGGCGAGGTTGCTTGGCCGCTATATGATTGCTCAAATTGCCAGCTTTTCTCTTTCAGGCAACAAGACTGTGCCGACCATGTTGTACATAGATGAAGCACAGGAATACCTATCTGCTGCCCCGATAGTCGTGCGGATGTTCCAGCAAGGGCGCAAGCGCCGTCTGGGTATTACCGCAGCGCACCAAGACCTCGGTGCGTTTGCAGACCCTGCCTTGCGCTCCACCCTGTCAGCTAACACAACAATTAAACTTGCTGGCGGTGTATCAGGTGAGGATGTAGCGGCGATGGCCAGAGACATGCGTGTCACTAAAGCTGAAATAGATGCCATGCCAAAGAACTCGTTTCTTTGCAGCGTCCGGGGCGTTGGCACCATCGTACGCAAGACAGACTTCCTACGACTGGAGAATAGCCCACAGAAATCGCCCCAGCAGATCACAGCGATCAAGCAGCACATGGCGCAGACATATGGCTATAAAGCCGCCACAAACGCTTCTGCGTCGTCGCAGCGCCCACTGAATGACCCTGATGGCCCTCAAGAGCTAGATTAGTTTGATATACTCATCCTAACTACCTGTTATCAGGCGTAATCACAGCAACCATGCCAACCTTTGACAGCACTGACAAAGTCGCTGAACAAGAGACTATGCGAAAGTCTCGGTATACCCGTTCAAAAGAGCCAAGTGTCTTGGTAATGACCACTGGCCGTACCCGTATTCTGGAAGCGCTCAACCGTTACCAGTTCCTTCGCACGTCCCACATCCACGGTCTGATTGAGAACACATGCTTTAACCGGACACAGCGCCAGCTGCGCGCCCTCTGGGATGCAAAGTTGATCGACCGACCCAAAGAACAGCTCTGGGCATACAACGGGCTTTTCAACGAGGAAATCTATACGCTCGACAAGCGCGGCATCGAGTATCTGCAAGAGCAAGACAAGAATTCAGAGACAGCCACCAACTTGTATCGGGGTAAGGGCACGACCTATCGCAAGTATTTCTCCCATTCCATGATGATTTGCGACACCCTGGCGTCCATCGAAATGGGATCACTCGGAACCGATGTCCGCTACATTCCTATGTCTGAGATACTGGCCGGGACAGACGACCCGAAGCCTTTGCAGCTCACCTGTACTGTCACGCACGATTTTGGTGGCCGGGTAGAAACGAGTAAATCCAAGCACCTAGTGCCAGACGGGATATTTGGACTAGAGTATTCAAATGGTAAAAAAGCCTACTTTGTACTGGAGGCAGAAAACACAAGTACTATTCACCCCAGCACACTCAAGCGATCATCATCCTTTTTGAAGAAGCTAATTGGCTACCGGGATATTGTTAAAACACAAGTTTACAAGGAAAAGCTGGGTGTGGGTAACATGCGTGTGATAGTGGTTGCACCCACTGATACTCGATCTAACAACCAAAGAAAATTGGTAGAGGATCTGGTAGGCAAAAGCCACTTGTTTCTTTTTGCCTCTGTACCGACACATAGTGTTAATGCTAAGGGGATGTTACGTTCACCGAAACCTTGCCCAGAACTATTCACTGCTGAATGGCATCGGGCAGGACTGCCAACGGAGCGAATAGATGGATCAACTCTTAAAGATCGTACAGACCACAAAGCTTCCTAAGTTAACTTGCACACACAAGTACACGGTATTCTCTGCTGACTACCATTTTGTTTGTGTGAATTGTTGCGCCAAGTTTGAAACGCAAAAGTAGTGTATAATTAGTCACAGACTGTCCTTCAACAAAAGGAGTACTCTGTGATGGCTACCCAGCTTTTAGACTTTGAACAGATCAAGCAAGATCACCCTATCGAACAGGTGGCCGAACGGCTTGGTTTAACCCTCAAAAAATCAGGTGCACAGCTACGCGGCCGGTGTCCTTCCGGCGAGGAAGGGGATCGCAAGTTTGTTATCACGCCAGCAAAAGGCGTCTGGTATAGCTTTGCACTCGGTAAAGGCGGCGATGTGCTGGCACTTGTCCAACTCGTGAATGATTGCTCCGTGAAAGAGGCTGCACAGTTTCTTGTCGGAGACACCGCTCCACTGGAGAAGCCGAAAGGCCAATCCAAAAAGAGCGCGGAGGCCCGTGGTGGCTTCCGTGCTTTGGATTATCTCGAGCCAGATCACCCAGCGGTGGAGACACTTGGCTTTGATCCTGAGACTGCCGAAGCTCTTGGGGTTGGGTTTGCCCCACGCGGCATCCTCAAAGGAAAGGTTGCGATCCCGATCCGTACAAAAACCGGCCAATTGGCTGGCTATGTAGGGGCTGAGGAACTGCAATTGCCGCCAAAATGGTCACTTTGACAGGCTTGGTGTGGGAAGGAGTTACAGTCAATATCGTCTACTCGAAGGAGAAGTGGCACTCACCCTTTCACCATCTGGAAATCAAAGCCGCTGCGCCATTGCCGATCACTGAGACAGGCTATCGTTCACACTTTGTTGCTCCAGAGGAAATCGAGGTGTTTGGCAGTCCTAAAGCGTTTGTCGAAGAATGGATTGCACACGCAGCCAAAGATCCCAAGTGGGTACGACAAGCAGAGGCCGCCAGACAAGGCGAACTCTTTTAAAAAGCCCCCAATTTATGGGGGCTTATTTTATTGCTCAGCTATCCAATTTTCTGCCTTTGTCAGCAAACGAGCTGCGTTCATCAGGTCGGGATGGTTGAGCTGGTTGGTGTTTTTGAACTCAGTACCGTCTTTGTACGTCCGGCTCAGATCAACAGTATAAAACGCGCGATCTGTTCCGTTGTTTTTCCATATAGTCGCTGTGATGAAACCAATTCTAAACTTCTTTGCTGGTTTGTCAGACATTTTAATTCTCCTCTTTGTCTGTCTGAATACTACCATGAAACAAATAGTGTTCTGTCCTCACTGCCCCTAGTAGTATCCATACTACTCACTGTTACTCATGCCGCCCGTTGTAGTTGTGAAAATGAAGGTCAAACTTAAGGCATCTAACTGGGAGAGTAAGATGCTTAATACAATCAATGTACCGCTCAATGAAACTTTGAACTCTGTTATCGAGCTGATGGCAGATCAGATCGACTACGAGATTTCAGATGAAGGTCTAGGAACCTATCGTGAGCTGGTAGATCATATGGACGCTGGTAAGAAGTTGCTAGTTTACTCCGGTGGATCAGACTGTACGATCTTTGCTGAGCCCGCTGTAAACTATGCGTTTCGCGCCTGGCATGACTATACCCACTACACCAGCGGTTATGACTTTAGCACTGTTGGTGAAATGTTTACATGTAACCAACAAATCACTGACATCATAAACGTGTTTGGCACCGAGGTCGCGCAGGAATGTATTCCGCACTTGGTCGCTGAGATCATAGGTCAAAGACTCTACTACAAGAAGTATAGGGAGTATATAAGTGATCAACGTGCCTTTGCTTTAGCGTATATGCAATCGCCCCATAAGGCACTAAAATTCAAATGGTGATATACTACTCTAAGTACGTTCTTTTCACATACTTGGAGAAATATCATGTTGATGCTACATGCTGGGGCAGAGGCTATAGAAGCTTCTGCCCTTCCTGACGTGCCTATGCCTGCGGCTACAAAAAGCCATCACCCTATCGCACACCACGACGTTGTGCAGATGGTGAAATTCAGTCTGGGCTTTCATGGCCACGAGATCACCGAAGAACACCACGGCATCATGCCAGATGGGTTGAGGTACTTTGGCCTACTGACACTAAAGTCTGCACATGGCGACTACACGCACACCGTTGGTTTGCGCAATAGCAACGATAAATCCTGGCCTATCGGCATTGCCTTTGGTTCCCGTGTCTTTGTCTGTGATAACACCGCCTTTACCGGCGAGAAGGTCATCAAGCGGCGGCACACAGCCAATGCCAAGCGTGATCTACCGGCACTGGTGGCAGAGGCAATTGAGCCGTTGCACGAAGCAAGGCTGGCCATGTCCCAACAGTACAACCGCTTCAAAGCGGCGGAGCTGGGCGACTACCAGGCAGATGCTGCGATCATGCAGATGTACCGTGACGGGGTCATAAACGTCCAGCGTATCGCTAATGTCGCTAATGCCTGGGACAATCCACCTCATGACTGGGGCGATAAGACCGCTTGGAGACTTTTTAACGCGGCTACCTACGCCATGATAGGCAGAGTGGCCGAAGATCCCCGATCCACACAAAAGCTGCACGAAGTAGTAGATGGCATATGTACTCGCTTGAACTGAACCACTCAATTGTTGTTCTATCAGCACTCTCTTCGGAGGGTGTTTTTTTGTGTGGTCGAGCGCTAGGGGTGGCCCCAACCCGCCACTGCAATGTCTGCTAAACAGGGAACACTGGTCAGAAAAAGATAAGATTAGTTGGTTGGGCTCCAAGAGCGGATTGCATTTGTTAGGCACCAAGTGTGAAAAGGTTGCTGACCAATCACTATGACGTGGACAATGATACTCAAGGCTCAGAATATACTTTAAGATCACTCGTGCCGCGCAAAAACGACATAAACAATCGCTGACCGAGATACACAATCATAGCGACTTAGAATGATAACTTTGATCTGGGTGGCCAAAACAAGAAATCGAGGGCCTAGTGGCAGTTAAGAAATCTGAAATATACAGCTCTCTCTGGGCAAGCTGCGACGCACTCCGGGGCGGCATGGATGCCTCGCAATACAAGGACTATGTCCTCGTTTTGCTATTCGTAAAATATGTTTCCGATAAATACGCAGGCGATCCTGATGGATTGATGGAAATTCCTGAGGGCGGCAGTTTTGCTGACATGGTCGCCTTGAAGGGTGACAAGGAGATTGGCGACAAGATCAATGTCATCATTTCCAGGCTGGCCGAAGCGAACGACCTCAAAGGCGTCATCGACGTTGCCGATTTCAACGAGGAAGAAAAGCTCGGCACCGGCAAGGAAATGGTCGATCGCCTGTCGAACCTGATCGCGATCTTCAACCGTCCCGAACTCGATTTTCGGAACAATCGCGCCGAGGGCGACGATATCCTAGGCGATGCCTACGAATACCTGATGCGTCACTTCGCGACAGAGTCAGGCAAGAGCAAAGGCCAGTTCTACACGCCGTCCGAGGTGTCGCGGATCATGGCCAAGGCGATTGGCATCAGCGCGTCCAATCGTCCCGACCAGACGATCTATGACCCAACCTGCGGTTCCGGCTCATTGCTGCTCAAGTCGCGGGATGAAGCGCCCGCTGGCATCACGATCTATGGTCAGGAAAAGGACGTGGCCACCCGCGCCCTCGCCAAGATGAACATGGTGCTGCACGATTGCCCGACGGCGGAAATCTGGCGCGACAACACCTTGGCCAGCCCGCATTTCAAGAACGACAACGGTGGGCTCAAGACCTTTGATTTCGTTGTCGCCAACCCGCCGTTTTCGGACAAGGCGTGGGGCACCGGGCTTGATCCGGTCAATGACCATTATGATCGCTTCGACTATGGCGTGCCGCCCGCCAAAAACGGTGACTACGCCTATTTGCTGCACATCATGGCATCGCTGAAGACCACCGGCAAAGGTGCCGTCATTCTGCCCCACGGGGTGCTGTTCCGTGGCAATGCCGAAAGCGACATCCGCGAAAAGATCATCCGCAAGGGCTATATCAAGGGCATCATCGGCCTGCCTGCCAACCTGTTTTATGGTACGGGCATTCCCGCCTGTATCATCGTGATCGACAAGGAACATGCGCAGGCGCGCACCGGCATTTTCATGGTCGACGCCTCCAAGGGCTTTGTGAAGGATGGCAACAAGAACCGCCTGCGCTCTCAGGACCTGCACAAGATCGTCGACGCCTTCACCAAGCAGATCGAGATCGACAAGTATTCGCGCATGGTGCCGCTGGCCGAGATTGAAAAGCACGGCTTCAACCTCAACATCCCGCGCTATATCGACAGCTCTGAACCCGAAGACCTGCAGGATATCGACGCCCACCTGCGCGGCGGCATTCCGGTGCGCGATGTCGATGGCCTCGGCGACTTCTGGCGGGTGCTGCCCGCTGTGCGTGACACCCTTTTCGCGCCGGGTGACCGGGCCGGGTATCTCGCCCCACTGGTCGATGCCACAGGCGTGAAATCCGCCATTCTGGACCATCCCGAATTTGTCACCTTTACCGACAGCGTGACGGCGGTGTTTGACGCATGGCGCGCCGCACATGAGGGCGGGCTTCGGGGTATCGCCATTGGTGACAAACCCAAAGACTTGATCGCCGCGATATCCGAGGATTTGCTCGACCGCTTCAAACCTGTCCCACTAATCGACGGCTATGATGTCTATCAGCACCTGATGACCTATTGGGCCGAGGTGATGCAGGACGATACCTATGTGCTGGTGCAGGATGGCTGGGCGGCGGGGCGGGTGATCCGCGAGTTGGTCAAGAACGCCGACGGTAAATTTACGGAAACCCCTGACATCATGCTGGGGCGGCGCAAGCTCAAGGCCGAACTGATCCCGCCCGCGCTGATCGTGGCGCGGTTCTTTGCCGCCGAACAGGCGGCGCTGGACGCGTTGCAGGCCAAAGCGGAAGAGGCCGCGCGGGTGATTGAGGAGTTGGACGAGGAGCACGGCGGCGAGGATGGGCTGCTGGCCGAGGCCAAGACCGACAAGGGCAAGCTGACCGCGAAATCGGTCAAGGACCGCGCGCGGGATATCCGCGCCGACAAGGACGCGGGCGACGAACGCGCGATGCTGAAAACCTGTGCGGCGGCAATTGATGCCGAGGCGGCAGCGGTTAGGGCGGTGAAAGAGGCGCAGGCGGCGCTGGATGCGATGGTCGTGGCGCAGTATGCCAAGCTGACCGAGGCAGAGGTCAAGGCGCTGCTGGTCGAGGATAAATGGCTGGCGCAGGTGCGCGGCGATGTGGCGGCAGAGGTGGACCGCGTGTCACAGGCGCTGGCGGGGCGGGTCAAGGTGCTGGCGGAACGCTATGCCACGCCCTTGCCGGAATTGACGCAGCAGCTTGAGGCGCTGGACGCCCGCGTCGCCGCCCATCTGGCGCAGATGGGGTTTGCGCTGTGAGCAATCAGGGGATCTGGCCGGGGTATAAGCAGACCGAGGTTGGGGTTATTCCGGAGGATTGGGAGGCGCGCCCACTTCCTGAAATGGCTTGGTTCCAAGAGGGTCCTGGCTTGCGAAACTGGCAATTCACCCGATCAGGAATGAAAGTGATCAACGTCACAAACTTGGAAAATGGTTTCCTTAACCTGGATCGCACTGAAAGACACATCAGTCTCGAAGAGTTTTCGAAAATGTATATGCACTTCGCTGTCGATGATACCGACATTGTCATGGCGAGCTCTGGCAACAGCTATGGGAAGTCTTCGATCGTTCGCGCCCGCGACTTGCCGCTAGTCATGAACACTAGTGTCATTAGATTTAAGCCACTTAAGTCATGCGACTACGCCTACCTATGGATTTTGCTTAACTCGGACCTTTTCAAAGAGCAGATAGATTTAATGATTACCGGTGGGGCCCAACCAAACTTTGGCCCATACCATTTGCGGCGCATTGAGGTTCCTGCTCCACCCCTCCCCGAACAACGTGCCATCGCGGGGGCGTTGTCGGATGCGGATGGGTTGATTGCGGCGTTGGAGGGGGTGATTGCCAAGAAGCGCGACCTCAAGCAGGCCGCCATGCAGCAACTCCTCACCGGCAAAACCCGCCTGCCGGGCTTCTCGGGGGATTGGGAGGTGAAGCGGTTGGGGGAACTCTGTTCGATGAAAAGTGGCGAAGGCATCACCGCGAAAGGCATTGATGATCACTCGCCATTTCCTTGTTACGGGGGCAATGGCTTGCGCGGTTATGTCGGCCGCTACACTCACGAAGGGACCTACTGTTTGATCGGACGCGTCGGTGCATTGTGCGGAAATCTTTTGGAAGTCACCGGACGCTTTTTTGCATCTGAACACGCCATCGTTGTCGAAGCGTTTGACTCCACGGATGTCAGTTGGTTGACGCGTGCAATGGGCACTTTGTCACTTAACCGCCGTGCAGAGTCTTCTGCGCAGCCAGTCCTTACAGTTTCAAAGCTGTTACTTTTGGAAATACCTGCGCCTCCTTCGAAGGCCGAACAAGCCGCCATCGCCGAGGTCCTCTCGGACATGGATGCCGATCTTGCGGCGCTGGAGGCGCGGGCGGCCAAGGCGCGGGCCGTCAAGCAGGGGATGATGCAGCAACTTCTGACAGGAAAGGTGCGGTTGGTATGAGTTTTGGTTGGGTTCTGGATGGACTGGTCGTTTTTGGAGGGTTGTCCGGTTGGGCAGGGGCCTTCATTTCTTACCGTGAATGGCAGAAGACCAAGCGAAAGATAGCCATGCTTACGGATGCCAGTCAGGCGGCCGAGGTACTGCCAGCATGGTACACGTCCAGAATGATGAACGATCATTGGACCTTTGGCCTGCTGACGGAAACGGGCCAGATGGTGGTGATCAACAGGATCACGGCTTTGTCTGACGACGCCCGATGGATCGATGTCGAACTGGCTGAAAGTGACGTGCTGAATTGGCTGCCAAAAGACTACCCGGCAAAGTTTATCTTTGCAGTTGGTCCGGAAAGAACTTCGGCATCACTGCAGATTTCCAAGATCGTTGCTGCAGTCGATTTGATGAACTCGTGAGGTCGGTATGAATAACGTCGGGCAGGTTGAAAAGAAGACGCAAAGCCGCGTGGTCAAGCTGTTTCAGGACAGGCTGGGCTATGACTATCTTGGCAACTGGATCGACCGCACGGCTAACAGCAACATCGAAGAGGATTACCTGCGCCCCTACCTGACCGCCAAAGGCTACACCCCCGCGCTGATCACCAAGGCCATCGCACACCTCACGAAAGTGGCGACCGACCAATCCCGCAGCCTCTATGACATCAACCGCGACATCTATGACCTGCTGCGCTATGGCGTGAAGGTCAAGGCAGAGGTGGGCGAGCAGACCCAGACCGTCTGGCTGATCGACTGGGCCAACCCCGCCGCCAACCATTTCGCTATCGCCGAAGAGGTGGCGGTCAAGGCCGCAACATCTGACGGCAAGACATTTGGCAAGCGCCCCGATGTGGTGATCTATGTGAACGGCATCGCGCTGGGCGTGCTGGAATTGAAACGCTCGACCGTGTCGGTTTCGGAAGGCATCCGCCAGAACCTCGACAATCAAAAGCCGATGTTTATCCAGCGGTTTTTTACCACGATGCAGATGATAATGGCGGGCAATGACACCGAGGGCCTGCGCTATGGCGTGATCGAGAGCAAAGAGAAATACTGGCTGAACTGGCGCGAGGAGAACCCCGCCTATCGCGACGGGATCGACGCCCGCGATGCGCGCTATCTGGGGGATGAACCGGGTTTGTCGCCGCTGGACACGGCGCTGCTGCGGCTCTGTGCCAAGGACCGGTTTCTGGAGATGATCCACAACTTTCTGGTTTATGACGCGGGTGCAAAAAAGACCTGCCGTCACAATCAGTATTTCGGTGTGCGTGCGGCGCAGGAAAAGATCAGGCGGCGCGAGGGCGGGATTATCTGGCACACCCAGGGGTCGGGCAAAAGCCTGACGATGGTGTGGCTGGCCAAGTGGATACGCGAAAACGTCAAAGGCGCGCGGGTGCTGGTGATCACTGACCGTACCGAATTGGACGAGCAGATCGAGAAGGTGTTTAAGGGCGTCAACGAGGACATCCAGCGCAGCAAAAGCGGCGCGGACCTGATCGCGCAGTTAAACGCTGAGGCACCGTGGCTGCTGTGTTCGCTGATCCACAAGTTCGGCGGCAAGGACGAAACCGATGCCGATGTGGGCAGCTACATCGAAGAAATGCGCGCTGCACTGCCCCGCGATTTTCGCGCAAAGGGCGATCTCTATGTCTTTGTAGATGAATGCCACCGCTCGCAAAGCGGCGATCTGCACAAGGCGATGAAGGCGATCCTGCCGAACGCGATGTTCATCGGTTTCACCGGCACGCCGCTGTTAAAAGAGGACAAGCAGACCAGCCTCGAAGTATTTGGCCCCTATATCCATACCTACAAGTTCAACGAGGCCGTCGCCGATGGTGTTGTGCTGGATTTGCGTTATGAGGCCCGGGACATAGACCAGAACATCACGTCGCAGGACAAGATCGACAAGTGGTTCGAGATCAAGACTCAGGGGCTGAACGATTTGGCCAAGGCGCAGCTGAAGGCCCGTTGGGGCACAATGCAAAAGGTGATGTCGAGCCAATCGCGCCTTGAGAGGATTGTCGCGGATATCCTGTTGGACATGGAATTGAAGGATCGCCTGAAGAGCGGTCACGGCAACGCAATGCTGGTGTCGTCGAGCATTTATCAGGCGTGCAAGTTCTATGAGCTGTTCGACAAGACCGATCTGGCGGGCAAATGCGCAATCGTCACGTCCTACAAGCCGACCGCGAGCGATATCAAAGGCGAGGAAAGTGGCGAGGGTCTGACCGAGCGGCTTCGGCAATACGACATTTACACCAAGATGCTGGGCGGTCAGGAAGCTGAGGCATTCGAAAAGCAGGCCAAGAAGAAATTTATCGACGCGCCAGGGCAGATGAAGCTGCTGATCGTCGTGGATAAGCTGCTTACCGGGTTCGATGCGCCGTCAGCCACATACCTCTACATCGACAAGAAGATGCAGGATCACGGGCTGTTCCAGGCGATTTGCCGGGTCAACCGTTTGGACGGCGACGATAAGGAATACGGCTACATCATCGACTACAAGGACTTGTTCAAAAGTCTTGAGACCTCGATCCAGGATTACACGACCGAGGCTTTTGATGGGTATGACAAGGAGGATGTGGCGGGTCTGCTCACCGATCGCCTGAAGATGGGGCAGAACCGTTTGAATGACGCGCTGGAAGCGGTCCGGGCACTTTGCGAGCCAGTCGAGACCCCTCGGGATACCCATGCGTATCTGCAGTTCTTTTGCGCCAAAGACACATCGGACAAAGACGCCCTGAAGGAGAACGAGCCGAAGCGCCTGGCCCTTTATAGGCTGGTTGCATCGCTTTTGCGCGCCTATGCTGAGATCGCAAATGAAATGGGTGAGGCGGGCTATTCTGAAAGTGAAACGGGTGCCATAAAGGCGGATGTTGATCATTTCGAAAAAGTCCGAAACGAGGTGAAGCTAGCTAGCGGAGACTACATCGATCTCAAGATGTACGAGCCCGCAATGCGGCACTTGATCGACACCTATATTCGCGCCGAGGAAAGTGAACTTATTTCCAAGTTTGATGACATGTCGCTGATTCAGTTGATCGCGGAGCGCGGTGTCGATGCGGTGGAAGCTTTGCCAGGAGGAATACGAAAGAACAAGGAAGCGGTCGCCGAAACCATTGAAAACAACGTGCGCAAGTTGATCATCGATGAGACGCCGATCAATCCGAAATACTATGAAAAGATGTCGGACCTATTGGACGCGTTGATCGCACAACGAAAGACCGACGCGATCAACTACGAGGCTTATCTTGCAAAGATCGTTGAGTTGACGAAACAGGCAAAGAGCCCGGAGACGACAACGTCATACCCGACGTCGGTCGACACTCCGGCAAAAAGAGCCTTATTCGATAACCTCAATGAAAATGAGGAATTGGCTATAGCAGTCGACGCGGCCATTCGGGCGACCAAGAAAGACGCCTGGCGCGGCAACCGGTTCAAGGAAAAAGAAGTACGCAACGCCATCAAGGCAAACATCGCCGATCCTGCCTTGGTCGACCTGATCTTTGACCTGGTTCGAAATCAGCATGAATATTGAAGGGTACCAGATTACGGTTGGCGGAATTGAAGTCGACGTTGTCCGAAAGCCGATCAAGAACCTTCACCTTGGCGTTTACCCGCCGAATGGGCGCGTGCGGGTCGCTGCCCCGGTGGGCGTCAACGATGAGGCTGTGCGCCTAGCCGTTGTCACGCGCATGGGATGGATCAAACGCCAGCAGGCAAAGTTCGATACACAGCCCCGGCAAACCGAGCGATCCTATGTGTCTGGCGAGAGCCATTTCTTTTTCGGTCAACGCTATCGCCTAAACATAATCGAGGGTGCCCGTGCTGGTCGTGTTCACATCCGCAACAGCCGGACGTTAGACTTGTATGTCAGGTCGGGGGGGGGTCAGGCAACGCGAGAAAGAGTGCTCCAGAGCTGGTATCGCCACGAGCTAAAAACGCGCGCGGCTCCCTTGATGGCAACTTGGTCGGAATCGTTCGGCATTTGTCTTCCACAATGGGGGATCAAGCGAATGAAAACCAAATGGGGTACCTGCAACATCGAGGCGAAGCGGATATGGCTGAACCTTGAACTTGTGAAGAAGCCGCCGCAGTGTCTGGAATACGTCATTGTGCATGAATTGGCGCATTTTTTTGAACGAAACCATTCGGATCGGTTTGTGGCTCTGCTTGATCAGAAGTTACCGATTTGGCGCATGATCAGGGATGAGTTGAATACCGCACCACTCGCCCATGAGCATTGGAATATGTGATGGTGAAATCCCAGAGCGCATGAGTCTTGAAGAATTCATAGAGCTGAATTCAGTGGACGACAATACGATGCTTGACACCATACTTCCCGCTGGATCGGTGGTCAAACTCAAGGTCTAGTTGCAAGATACCCTACAACTCAAACTGCCGTGCCAAATCCAACGTCTCTTCCTCCTCAACACCAAGATAAAGCTGTGTCGATGCGATACTCTTGTGACCCAGCATGATCTGGCAGGCACGGATGTCCTGTTATCCAATATATTGGATAACAGGACATTTTTCTGCTATTAAGAGTTTCAGCGTTCAATACATTGAGAACAGTATGAAGTTTCTGGCGGAAATCGGCTTGTTGATCGGCCTCAGCCTTGCCACCGCGGCGCAGGCACAAGATCGCCCTTTCCAGCTCGTGTGCTTCGAGCAGGACGGCATGACCGCCAGCCTGAACAAAGTCGTGAACGCCCAGCAGTTCCTGCGCAATGATAGTATATTGCAGAGCGGCAGCTGCGCTTTTGCGCAACTCCCGGCAGGGTCAACCGCGCGGTTCATCGACATACACTCAAGCCCTCAGGGCTTCCTGTACCCGATCTATCGCGTGACCTACGCGACAACGGGTCAGCGGATGTACGCAGCGGACGGAGTTTTCCGGGCGGATCAGTGGAAGGTGCGCCGGATCAAAGGATCAGCGGTTCAGTTGATCACCCCGGTTTCCTGCGGTGTGCTGGATGGGTACGTTCAAGCGACCAACAGAGTCCCGAAGTATATGTTTGTTCCCGAATTTTGTGATGTGGAGGTGGTACAGTGAAACAACTTTTGGCTTTCACCGTGTTGTCAGCCGCTCTTGCTGTCGCGCTCACTCCCGCTGCGTTTGCTGATGAAAAAGAGGCGAATATTGCTGCCTTCGAGGCAGCTGGCTTCACTCTCGTCAACGAAGACTGCGCGGATACGCAGTTGTTTAATGAGTTGAGCTGTTATAGCAAAAACACCCCGTTACTCATCGCACCTGGCGAACGATACGTATATGGTCGGACTTATGAAGAAATTTTGATGATCAACCCTGGTATTCAAGACTACTTGGTTGATGGCTATTTGCCGCCAAAGCATTGGATCGCGACTGACGAACCGACAGTCGATTAGTTGGTCTTGGAAACAAGACAACACTGCGCTTTCCCTACAACTCAAACTGCCGCGCGAGGCTCAACGTTTCTTCTTCCTCAACCCCAAGATAGAGTTGTGTTGACGCCAGCGACTTGTGCCCCAGCATGATCTGACACGCGCGCAGGTTGCCCGTCTTGCGATAGAGGTACGCCGGTCGGGAGCGGCGGATTGAATGGGTGCCGTAGAGCTCGGGGTTTAGGCCAGCGTAGCTGACCCACTTCTTGACCAGCTTGAGGTACGCCCGCTCGCTCAGCGGCTTTTCCGGGCCACCACGCCGCTGCATAGCCGTGAAGAGCCAATCTGTTGAAAGCAGGTCTTCAGCATCGATGTGCCGTGTCAGCAATGTCCGGGTGTCGCGGCTCGGTTCAAACACAATCGATGTCTGGCTACGCGACTTGGTCTTCGACGGCTGCACCCGCACCTTGTCGCGCAACTCGCCAGAGAGCATCACATCGCTGACCTTGAGACGTACGAGGTCACTCCCCCGCAGACAGCTATCAATCGCCAGTGCGAACAGTACCTGGTCGCGCAACGGTGCTCGTTCTGCCAACACGCCTCTGATCGTCGCCACCTGACGAGCGGTCAGAGCCGGTTTCGGGCCGACGATCTTGCCCTTGTTCCAGGCTGTTTTTTGTTTGGGTTTTTTGGCCATAAACAGTTCCGCTTTTAACCATTATACCCCTAAACCGGAACCTGCGCGAGCCCTTGCAGTGGAAAGCCTATATTTTTAACGGGTTAGCGAGAGAAAAGGAGTTCCGCTTTTAACAAAAAGCGGAACCTGTTGCATCTCGCTGAAAAGACGGCTGTGCTGGTGTTATGTCGTTAAACTAGGAACTCTTCGTTCCTAGGTATTGCTTTTAAAGCAGAATGAGGCAACAATTTTGAGATAGAGTCTACACATTTTGAGAGATCGCTAACATTTTACGGGTTATACTTCGGTCAAATTTCATCGCATTGTTGTTGGTTACCCTCTGTGCGCCAGTATCGGCGCATGAACGGACGTTGGTAATCTTTGCCGACTTTGCCTGCACTGACAACGGAGCGGGTGATCCTGATGACTGTCTGGCGGTAGAAGCGCTTCGGCGCACAGACACAGTTCACATCCTCGCAGTAGTGGCCGCAGGAGGAAACGCCTCGGCGCAACGCTCATACGATCTGGGACTTTCCAAGTTTCCCGATCTCTTGGTGTTGCCGGGGTCTCGGCCGAGAACAAAGCGAAGTGCCGCGACACACCAGCGAGTAACTAGGCTAATCGAACAGGGCCGGGGTGATGTAACCTTTTTGGTGTTGTCACCTGCTACTGACCTTGCAAAGCTGATCGGGAGCTACCCGACAGTGCTGAAACGCACGCGTGAAATCGTGTTTGTCTCTGGGCGTTCACCGGGTGATCGATTTTACGCTAAATCTGGCGGCAAAGAGGTGCGGGACATGAACTACGTCAAAGATCGGCTGGCATACAAAGCGGTGTTGCCGCTGCTTTATGATAAAGGCATCAAAACCACCTTCGTCGGATTTCGGGCAGCGATGAACACCACTGTGCCCAACAGCTTTATGCCGGTGGGTTTTGCCCAAAAAGCGCAACAAGCTTGGCACCGCAAGACACGGTTTTGGTTCGGTACTAGATTGCCCCCGTTTGATGTGGTCGCGGCAATGGCAGTCTCGCCATATCACAATCGTTTGCGCTGCCGTTACGTGAATATCAGGGCCGGAGATGATCTTATTCTTTCCTCAACCCAGCATTCTTACTTCACCTTCTGTGACTGAAGAAGATTCTGATTCCATGAACGTCCAAACATCTCCCTGATAGAATGGTAACGGCGCAAAACTGGCGACCAACCACAAGCTCGAACCGACAAACCGCTTCTCATGCTTGATAGAGCCACAATCAGAGAATAATAAGTCCGGTCTGAACAACCGCCAGGTATTTGATTTTGTTTATAAACAGGTCGATTCTGTTGGGCGTTAATTGCAGGGTTTGGTATCATCTCGGCAGGAACCCTGCAATTTCGAGCCACGATATGAAGCCGAGAAAACGTCCTCCGGAACAAGACGATCTCCTGCGCTCCCGCCTGGTGGAGATGATCGACATGCGGCATGAGCTGGTGAAACTTGCCGCCCTGATCGACTGGGAGGTCTTCGAGCGGGAATGGGCTGGGTTCTTTCCGTCCCATACGGGTCGCCCGGCGAGCGAGCCGCGTTTGGTGGCCGGGCTTCTTTACCTCCAGCATGCCTTTGCGCTCTCGGACGAGGTGGTCGTGGCCCGGTGGGCGGAGAACCCATACTGGCAGCATTTCTGCGGTGAGATGTTCTTCCAGCACCGTCTGCCGATTGATCCGTCCTCCCTGACGCGCTGGCGCCAACGGATAGGCGAGGAAGGTGTTGAGTGGATGCTGACCCAGACGATCGAGGCCGGAAAGCGCACTGGGGCAGTGAAGAGCAACGACCTCAAGCGGGTCACTGTCGATACTACGGTGATGGAAAAGAATATTGCCCATCCTACCGACGCCCGGCTCTACGAGACGGCAAGGTGCAAACTGGTCGGGCTGGCCCGCGAGGCCGGGATCGGACTGCGGCAGAACTACAACCGTCTCGGGCCCCGTTTGGCCGTTCAGGTCGGGCGCTATGCCCACGCCCGCCAGTTCAAGCGGATGCGCAAGGCGCTGCGTCGGCTCAAGAGCTATACCGGGCGCGTGCTGCGCGACATTGAGCGGCAACTGGGTAAAGTTCCGGACGGGGCGCTGAAGGGGCGCCTGGTAGAGATGATCGCGTTGGTGAACCGGCTGCTGGCGCAGAAGCTGAAGGACAAGAAAAAGCTCTACAGTCTGCACGAACCGACGGTGGACTGCATATCGAAGGGCAAGGCGCACAAGCGCTACGAGTTCGGGACCAAAGTCAGCGTGGCCACAACCAATAGGGGCGGCTTTGTGATCGGAATGCGGGCGCTGCCCGGCAACCCCTATGACGGTCACACGCTTCACGAGGCGCTGGAGCAGATCGAAATCCTGACCGATCAGAGACCACAGATGGCCTTCGTCGATCGCGGATACCGGGGCCATGGGGTCGAGACTGTGAAGGTCTTCATCAGTGGAGCCCGGCGCGGCGTCACCAGAACCATTGCCAAGCTCCTTCGACGGCGCAGTGCGATCGAACCGATGATCGGCCACATGAAGACCGACGGTCGACTAACGCGAAGCACCCTGAAAGGAACCGACGGCGATGCCCTCTTCGCCGTGCTCTGCGGCTGCGGCCACAACATCCGCATGATCCTCAGACACCTGAGGGAGGTTTTGCGTCAGCTTATCTCGCTGATCCAACTGACCTGTATGATCTTTGACGCCGAAATGACGTACGGCCGAAGAGACCACGTCGACAAAATTGCGGCCTGAAAGCGATGTTCAGTGCGGACTAATAAGCATCCCAGGTGTTTAGTTCTTATGGAAATGATTTGTTGGGGTATGCGTTATAATTTTTGTTAGTGCGGCTATGAAAATAGAAGTAACTGCCATCATCGCGACGATAGAATTTGTAATCGGTGGAACGGCCTGAAACCGTGCCATCGCTAGCCAACTGGTACTCCCAAACGCCAGCGGGCTCACTCGTTCCAAACCTCTGGTAGGTGTACTGACCATTTTTTTGGAAGAGAAATGCCCCGGACTTTGAATGCCATGGCGTCCCGACGAAGGTCTCCAAAACTTGGTTTGCGTTCAATTTTTCTGCGGCCAGACTCCATGCAGGAATAACGGCAAACGCCACTGCGGTTAGAGCGCAAGTGACTCCACTAGAAGCCATGAAATTTTTCATTATAAGCATCCTTCTTTTTATAGATTTAAGTCTTCCACGATTGTTTTAGGTTTGAAATAGAAATTTGGGATGTTCGCCTCCTTAGCGGATATTCCCCGATTAGAACACCTTCTTCTGGATGCTGTCGCTATTTTGCGCCCAGATCAAGTCTCTTGGAAACGCTATGCTGTGATGCGGGCATCTAATCTGTGATCTGAGGACGACTTCCTGTCACGGGGCGTGGGTGATCCGGCTTTCGATCCTTGGCCGAAGACATTGACACCACAGCACCGGCAGGCTTGTTCCCTGTCTCTTCGTCAATCGCTCCTCGCCCTGTCTTGCGCCGCCACAAACCCCATTCAAAACCTAAGCGGTTCTTGACGGTTTTTGTCACCCCCTGTGTTAGCGGACATTAGTGCATCACGCAGCATCGGGAAAAATGGGCTCAGACCTGCCGTTTGAGCCTAGATTCTGCTTCTAATCAAAAGCGGGACTAGGCCAATTCTCGGCTGGTTGGCCAAAAACGTGCCAAAACCTTCGGGATTGAGCAGGGGGTTTTGGGCATCGAAACTCGATGATTTTGAGTTGGGCGGGCAGAGCGTCCGAAACCCACCGGTTTCTGGACTGTTATGAGGTCCGCTTTAAGCGGATGAAGGCCCTACTAGAATTCTGGTGGGGCCTTCATTTTTCATGACCAGAGCATGGTTTACTCATACGCCCCGGCAACTATATCAAATTCGCAAGATGAATGCCCGCTCCCGATTTTTTAAAATCCCCTAGCGGCAGATAAACGTGACGTTCTCGTTGTTGCCTTTGTACCGCCAAACCCCCTGAAAGGCGGGTTTGCCACTCTGGGTAGCGCCAACACTCAGATTTGCTAGGGTCGCTGCATCAATGTAAATGGTATTACCATCCTGGGAAACCTTCTTCGCATTGTAATTTCCCCATCGGTAAGACACCGGCTCGCTGCCCTGTACCACGATGGTGGCTGTCTTCCCCGAAATAGAGCCCTTGTAGGTGCAATCCGCCATATTGCCAGCCACTGCGGGCGCTGCGAGTGCAAAAAGCGCGGCACTTGCTGCTAGAATGTTACTTCCTCGGCTCATAAAGTTCTCCTGATTTCAAAAAATAGCGATTTATTCAAGTCAACATTCTCCAAGTAGAATGTATTATTTTAACACTGTCACTTTTTGTGGCCCGGTCAACCCTCTTGGCACACTGAGCCGTGGCTTGGGCGTCAGATGGTGTATTTTAACAACCTTACTTGACCTGTTCCTTAAAACCGTTTTCACGCAACCTTTGCGCGATCTTCGCTCTGTGCAAGTTGCTTCTCATAACACCCACTATTGGGCTGCTAAGCCTTGCTACCGTCAGCACTCTTGGTGACACTTCTGCTTTGCGCAATCG
The DNA here is from genome assembly GCF_900109855.1 of Roseovarius tolerans. Taxonomy (GTDB): domain Bacteria; phylum Pseudomonadota; class Alphaproteobacteria; order Rhodobacterales; family Rhodobacteraceae; genus Roseovarius; species Roseovarius tolerans. The sequence goes on from NZ_FOBO01000020.1 coordinate 23,463, forward strand.
GTGACATTTCTGAATGGCGTTTACATGTGCTGACCTATAATTCATCTCTGTATCTCAGCTCTGCCGCCGCCCCAAGGTTCCGCTTCTAATGAAAAGCAGAACTGAGACAGCTCCCGGCCGGTTGGTCAGAAACGTGTCAAGAGCTATGGGGTTGTGCACGGGGTTTTTGGGACTGGTAACTCGTTGATCTTGGGTCGGACGGGCAGGGTGCCCAGAACCCACGGTTTTTGGCGCTCAGGTTGCGTCAGGGGGGGGCAGGAGGCAGTGCAAGCTAGACTGTCGACGTGCCCGGTAAAAACGTCTATTTTAAGAAACTATACCGCTTGGGCAGCTACAGCGAGGCTCTGAATATGCCGACCCGCAAAGAGCTACTTGAGGACCTAAACGATAATGTTGAAGGGCTGTCAGGAGAGATTCTCGACAGTGCCGAGGCCTACAGCAACAGCGCAGATCGTATTGCCGAAGCGAAAGAGAAGCACGGTCGCAGCATCAAACGTGCAGCGAGCGATATAGAGGGCGGCTTGGTCGTGAGCGGTGTGCTGCACCTGCTCGGCGCGGTGTTCGGTGCAGCGGCTCAGGCCGCACCGCTGATCCGTGAGAACAACATCGAGGCCGCACAGCGCATTCAGATCATCGGCTCAGTTTTAGATCTCATCGATGCGCAAGGGCCGCTCGATTATGAGTATTTAGTTAAAAGATCCTACGCTCAGGACACGCGAAAGGGCGATCGCCGTACGCTGATCAACGGATTGATCTGGGAGGGCATCCTCTACGAAGAAGAGGTTGACGGGGTAATGCTAGTCCATGTCGCTGATGACAGCGACGCCCTTGAAGCCTATTGGGACTGGCTTGACAAGATGGAGGCAGCCTTCGATGAAACAGAAACAGGTGGCTGATCAGGCAGTACAGTGCAGCGCGGCCGCACGCTGACCCAAAACGGTTCGAGTGTGCCGCATGGATCAGCATGGTCGTCCCCCGTCCCGAATATCCTCAGAACTGATCTTGCCATGAAGAGGGCAGATCGCCGAGGGGAAATGTGATCATCCGGGATGGAACAGTTGGGGAACGTCTGATCAACGGGTTCGGCTGCGTCGAGATTATGGCTTGATGGTCTTGGAAGGCGTGAGACGGGTTGTTTGCGGCCGACTAAGCGGCTTCAGGGCCGCCATTTCGGCGGTTTGGCGTATTCTGGGCAGACTCGTCCTCATGCCATCAGTCTCCTTCGCACCAGGAACAGGTTTCCAAGCGCGAACAGCGTGAAGAGCTGGGCGCGGTTCTTGGCGAGGCCCCGATAGCAGGTTTTCATGTGGCCGAACTGGCGCTTCACGATCCGGAACGGGTGCTCGACCTTGGCCCGCACCATAGCGATCACCCGGTTGATCCGTTCGTCGAGGGGATGCAGCTTGCCGCCTTTCGGGCCTTACGCATGACGCCCCAGACCTTGCCCGGCCCATTGAACGCGGCCTCGCGCTCGGCGCTCACATATCCTTTATCGGCCCAGACGGAGGTCTCGTCACCATGCAGAAGGTCATCCCACACTTGGCTGTCGTGGAGCTTGGCTGTCGAGGTGTCCAAGCTGTGAACAACGCCGCTGTCGGCATCTACGCCAATGTGGGCTTTCATGCCAAAATACCAGTCGTTTCCCTTCTTGGTGGACGACATCTCGGGGTCGCGCGCGCCCGCCTTGTTCTTCGTCGACGACGGCGCGTCGATGATCGTCGCATCGACCAACGTGCCCGAGCGCAGCGTGATGCCCTTGTCGGCCAGATGCGCGTTGACGTCCGCAAAGATCGCCTCGGTCAGCCCGTGCCGCTCCAGCAGATGACGGAAGTTCAGGATCGTGGTCTCGTCCGGAATGCGGTCGTCACCCAGCTCGATCCCGGCGAACCGGCGCATCGCCTCGCTGTCGTAGAGCGTCTCTTCGGCCATCGGATCGCTGAGGGCATACCAGTTTTGCAGGAAGTAGACCCGCAGCATCGTCTCCAGCGGCATCGGTGGGCGGTCGCCCTTCGGCCCGGCCTTCGGATAGTGCGGGGCAATCAACGCCAACAACCGCGACCATGGCACCACCGCATCCATCTCGGCCAGGAACTGTTCGCGCCGCGTGACCTTCTTCTTCATTGCATCGCGCAGGCCGGGAAAAGCGGGCTGTTTCGACATCGGCAAGGCTCCTCGAAAGCGTTACCGAAGCCTACCAGATCAGGCTGAAATTGGCAGGTTTTTCAGACGTTCCTTAAGGTTACCAGATTTCAAAGCGTTGTTGACGGGGAACCTGTTGCAGATTACGTCCCGAAAGACCGGTTTATCCGTGAAGACAGTCGCAAAGAAACGCAGATGAAAATCGTCGATATTTTCTAAGGAAAAATCGTCTCGGTGTCCGTGGCCGCTATTTGATATAAGAAGTCAGCGTTCCCGCCGTGCAATCATAGCGAATTCGACTGACGGGTTTTTGCCAAAACTATCAACATAGGCTTCGCACACATTCGTCCATTGGTCGTTGCTGTAAAAAGCCAAAATGATTGACTTAAGCCCTTGATAACTGACTCCAAGTCTTTCCTTGAATGCATGCTCAAACGAGCCGCTGTTCATCTCTTCCCCTTTTTCGAGGCGCTTGTCCCAACCTTCAAAAATGTCATGAGCCTGGTCAAGATCTTTGGGGCCCCAATCATTTCCAAGTATGAGAGCTTCGACAGGGTGCTTGTCGTAGTCAATGGATTCACCAAGAATCCGAACATGATAACGAAGTTTTTCTATAGCTTGAATGATTTCGACTTCTGTCATTGTTGCTCACCAGTATCAAAAGCTGTTGATCTTAGATCAGAAATTGCATCTTGGACTCGACCTTGCAGTGCTTGCCATTCTTCTCGCAGTTTCTCTTGTTCTACCTCAATTTTTTTCGGTTCTACTGGAAGATTTTCCAGTTGAGGGTCGCCTTTCGGTTTAGGCAAGGATTGGTAGGTATTTAGATGGCCTTGTGCCCTAACCAACAGCCCACGAGCTGTGCTGCCTGCTCCTACGGCTGGCAAAGCACCCAAGGCGGTATCGAACTCTTGTCGTATCGAAGCTATCTTGGGCTCAAATTGGCGTCCGCGTTGTTTTACTTTTCCGGGTGCTACATCTCGGATATGTTCCTGAGCGGTTTTTAGGCGCTCTGCCACGGCAGATAATTGAACTGTAGCCATTGCCGCCCTTGCACTTTGGTTCGCTTTGTACGCCTTTTGGGCCTGTTTGATAGCAACGATCATGCTTGCTATAGACGCAAGGGTGCCAACCCCTGTGAGCCAGAGTGCCAAATCCACCGTCAAAATCGAGTTCCATAAAGCCACGTGAACAGGTCTAATGCCCGTATGGGATCGTTTGCAACCTAGTATGTATAATGGCGGTTACGATTGCTCCTCCAGAAATTCTAAAGGGCTGGTTCGATCGGGTCCTCGCGCATGGTAATTTTTGCTCAGCAGACCGATTGATCCCGGCGTGCTAAACTGAAGCCATATGACAACAGATTTCACCAGCCCACGTCGGCGTGAGCCGCTGATTCAGCCTGCATCACAGGAGCGTGCAGCAGAAACCACCCCACAAAATAGAACTTTGCAGCAGGATACAGCGCCACCTGATATCATGCAGGGGCATGCAGCTTCCAAGCAGGACGACTACACGATCTCTGTTGAGCAGGTGCGCGAGCACTTTCGAGGCAAAGGTTTGACGAAGTCCAAAGACACGGTTCAACGTTGGTGTCGCTCTGGTGATCTTGACTGTAGAAAGCTTGGGCTTCTCAGTCGTTACTTCACCACCGAGACTTCCCTTCTGATGCTCGAACGCAAACTTCTGCCGGACATGATCGCTGAGAATGTTGGCCATGTCAGTTCAGGTGCAGCGATCGTGCAACAGGATGCAGGTGCAGATGAGGCTATTTCCACCGACGTACCGCAGCATGCACCAGTAGATGAACCTGCACGCGGCAACGTGCAGGTGGATGCAGTTGAGGATGCGGTTGCACGCAGCGATGTGCCGGCGCATGAAACTGCCACGCCGCTGCATGCCGCCGCAGAACTGGCCAGCTTGAGGGCAGAGAACGCCGGATTGAAAGAGCAATTGTCGGAAGCGAAAGAGAGCGCAAAGTTCTTGCGCGAAGAGATCGTATCGTCTCGCGGTCAGCGCGGCGATGTCGTCAAGATTGCTGAGCAGATGCTCGGGACACTTGAGACGATCGCAGTTGGCGGGCGACTTGAGCGACCCCGACAGCGAGCAAGTGAGCCGACACAAACCACCGACCCTGTGCGCTACGATGCACCAAATCCGACGGTGCATGATGTATAATAATGGCTATGAAAATGAAGTCGATTGGAGAGGTTATCCAAGAGAAGAACATCGTCATCAAGGGCGGCGATGTCTTTACCCAGGGCGGGTTCACGCAAGTGCCCAATGCGTTGCTTCGGGCCAAGGGGGTTTCACAAGGCGCCAAGCTGGTCTACGCGATGTTGCTCTCCTACGCATGGCACAACAATTCGTGTTTTCCGGGTCAAGACCGATTGGCCGATGATCTCAGCATATCAAGGCAGAGTGTAAACACCCACATCAAAGAGCTTGAGCGAAAGGACTACATCTCGATCAAACGGCGCGGCCTGGGCAAACCGAATACATACACCTTGTTCATGACCGCAAGGGGGCTGCAATCAACAGCGTCCAACAAATAGCACACATCCAGATGTCAAAAATTTGGACATCTGGATGTCGCATATCGGCACTTCTGCGTGTCCAAAATTTTGACACTAAGAATACACAGGTAAAAAGACGAAGAGAAGAATACTAAGAAAGGGTATTTATCAATCTTATCATTGGCTAACGGACATTCGAGCTTTGGCTCAAGTTCGCTATCGCGCAGCCTGATCTAGTTGCGTGATTTTCAAATAGGAGGTCGTCTTGACGAACCTTTGTGACGGTGGTCCCAAGGTTGGTGCATTGACCACAACTGCACTGGTGTCTACGAAACCTACGATGGTAAACCGTGGAGAGGCAGTTGCGATGAATGTGGGGCCGTCGTTTTCGCCATCAATCAATTGGGAGACAAAATAGAGACAAATCTACCAAGCTTCACATCTAAGTATCTGAAAAACAATAAAGGCCCCGTGGCTCAACTGGATAGAGCAGCCCCCTCCTAAGGGGCAGGTTGCAGGTTCGAATCCTGCCGGGGTCGCCAGATCACGTGACATGAGCGATATGAAAAGCCTCTGGAGTGTCAGCGGCAATCGGGCATTATGGGTCTGGCAGGGGAGGGACGGACGTTTTGCACAGGAAAGGCGGGAACTTGGACGCACCGTCAGAGCGGGGACCGGGAGTTCTGGTGCGGCTCTTCGGATCGGTCCGCATCCGTCTTCTGGTGATCGCGCTCTTGCCCATGCTGGTGCTGCTGCCGCTCTTGCTCGGCGGGACCACGCTGCGCTGGACCGGCAGGATCGACGATCTGCTGATCACCAAGGTCAATGGCGATCTCACCATCGCCGACCAATACCTCAAACGGCTGCTGGAGAATTCGGGCGAGCGGCTGGATGCCATCGCCAACTCCGTGGCCCTGCGCGCGGCGATGGAGACACCGCAGGCACGGGCGGCACTGCTGGAGGCGGAGCGCGAGAAACTCGGGCTCGATTTTCTCTACCTGACCGATGGCACGACCGCGCGGGACGGGTTCGGCCCGTCGGATTGGCCCGTGGTGCGCAGCGCCTTGCAGGGTCAGTGGCGCAGCGCGGTGGATATCCTGACCCCCGCTCAGATGGACGCGCTTGCGCCCGGCATGGCAGAGCAGGCGGCGATCCGACTGGTCGAGACGCGCGCCGCCGTGCCCACCGACCGCGCGGTCGAGGATCGCGGCATGATCATCCATTCCGCCGCCCCGATCCCCCTGCCCGACGGGCGGCCCGGCGCATTGGTGGGGGGCATGCTGCTCAACCGCAATCTCGATTTCATCGACACGATCAATGCGCTGGTCTACCGCGATCAGAGCCTGCCCGAGGGCAGCAAGGGCACCGCGACCCTCTTTCTGGAGGATGTGCGCGTCTCGACCAATGTGCGCCTTTTCGAGAACGTGCGCGCGCTCGGCACGCGGGTCTCGGCCGAGGTGCGGGCGCGGGTGCTGAGCGAGGGGCAGACCTGGCTCGACCGGGCGTTCGTGGTCAATGACTGGTACATCTCGGCCTATGAGCCCATCGTGGACAGCCGTGGCGCGCGGGTCGGCATGCTCTATGTCGGCTTTCTCGAGGCGCCCTTTCAGGCCGCCAAGACCAACACCATCGTCATCCTCGCCGCGCTGTTTGTGCTGATCGCGATCCTGTCGGTGCCGATCTTCCTGCGATGGGCCGGGCATATCTTTGGTCCGCTGGAACGCATGACCCAGACCATCGCGCAAGTGGAGGCCGGTGACCTGAACGCGCGCAACCGCCCCACGGCGGACACCGGCGAAATTGCGCAGGTCGCGGCGCATCTCGACGATTTGCTGGACCAGATACAGGAACGCGACCGCCAGCTGCGCGAATGGGGTGAGAGCCTGGAGCACAAGGTCGAGGCCCGCACCCGCGATCTGCGCGATGCCAATCGCAAGCTGGAAAAGACCACTGAACGCCTGATCATGTCTGAAAAACTGGCGGCCGTGGGCGAGATTACCGCCAGCGTGGCGCATGAGATCAACAATCCCATCGCCGTCATTCAGGGTAATCTGGAGGTCGCCCGGGCGACGCTCAGGCACGAGGCCGATGCCGTCAAGACCGAGTTCGACCTGATTGACGATCAGGTCTACCGGATCAGCGCCATCGTCTCGAAACTGCTGCAATTCGCCAAGCCAGAGGAATATTCCGGTGCCAGCAGCACGATCCAGCCCGCCGAGGTGGCGCGCGATTGCCTCGTGCTGACGCGGCACCAGATCGAGGCGGCGGGCGTGACGGTCAAGCTGCATTTGAAGAGCACCCGCACGGTGCTGATGGCGCGGACCGAGTTGCAGCAGGTGATCGTCAACCTGATCCTCAACGCGGTGCATGCGATGGCCGGGGGCGGCACGCTGACGATCCGGGTGTTTGACGAGGGGGACGGCGTGGCGATCCATGTCGAGGATACCGGCCACGGCATCACGCCGGAGGTGCGCAAGCGTATTTTCGATCCGTTCTACACCACCAAGCAGGCCGAGGGCACCGGCCTCGGCCTGTCGATCAGCCAGACCCTGATCACCCGCGCGGGCGGACAGTTGAGCGTCACCTCCACCCCCGACGAAGGCAGTTGCTTTCGCATCCACCTGCCCCGCACCGATCCGGTATGACGGCTGCGAAGTCGGCAGGCGGGTCCCAAAACACACCAAGGCGCATCGACCAGTGCTTGCCTGTGAGCGCCGCAAGCAACGTTTCACAAGCACCTGCAACAGGATTGTTGCAACCCGAGGTTATGAATTGAACGGACGATCAGCACTCTGTGATCGAGTGGCTACCGCGCGGACAAAGTTGCTCTTGGTGAAAGTCGGGATCAAGGTCGGCCATTGGCCTGGAGCGGACATAGCACCCCGCCAAAAGGTGCCGCGTGATCGCAGGGCCGGGGACTGGCGAAGCAACGGTCGTGGTGGGTACTTTATGCCAGCCAAGTCATTGTATCCTCGACACGTCGCGCAACTTCTCAAATCGCCAGGCCGCGGGACGGCCCGGCGATCACGCGGCACCTTCGGTGCGTTTCGCGCGGGTGGTGCATATCTCGGGTTCAGGCCAAGCCAAGCCGAGGTTCGTTTCTAACACAATTGACGCTCTGGCCTCCGAGCCGTCGTGCGCCACAGTTCTCACCAACGAAAACGCGTGTGCCATAGGTGCCAGACGACATCGCCGTGAAGCATGTGGTTTAGCCCGAAGCAGCCCCCGGAACACCCCTGAGCACTCTGTCGCAGGGGGGCGAAATCATCGGTTTCAAATCTATGTTAGGATGTAACCTATACCGGAGGTCACGTCATGGACACGCTGCTGTTGTCGCGTATTCAATTCGGGGCGAATATCTCGTTCCATATCCTGTTTCCCACGATCACCATCGCGCTGGGCTGGATGCTGCTGGCGTTCAAGCTGGCTTGGCAGCGGACCGGGAATGAGAAGTGGATGGAGGCCTATCGCTTCTGGGTGAAGGTCTTTGCGCTAAGCTTTGGCATGGGCGTCGTGTCGGGCATCACCATGTCGTTTCAGTTCGGCACCAACTGGCCCGGGTTCATGGAGGCCGTGGGCAATATCGCGGGGCCGCTTCTGGCCTATGAAGTTCTGACGGCGTTCTTTCTGGAGGCGGTTTTCCTCGGGATCATGCTCTTCGGGGCATCGCGTGTGCCCGTCTGGATGCACACGCTGGCGACGTTCCTCGTGGCCTTCGGCACCACCATGTCGGCCTTCTGGATTCTGGTGCTCAACAGCTGGATGCACACGCCCGCGGGTTTCGAGATGCGCGACGGCGTGGCGCATGCGACCGACTGGCTGGCGATCATCTTCAACCCCTCGATGCCCTACCGGCTGACCCACATGCTGCTAGCGAGCGGGCTCACCGTGGCGTTCTTGATCGCGGGCGTCTCGGCGCTGCGCTGGCTCTGGGGGGATCGCTCTGACGCGGTACGCGCGACGCTGCGCACTGGTGTGTTCGTCGGCGCCGCGCTCATCCCGCTGCAAATCCTCGCGGGCGATTTCCACGGGCTCAACACGCTGGAACATCAACCCGCCAAGGTGGCCGCGATGGAAGGTAACTGGGAAACGCGGGGCAACGTGCCGCTACTGCTATTTGCCGTGCCGGACGAGGCCGCGCGCGAGAACCGGTTCGAGATCGGCATTCCCAACGGCGCGTCGCTCATTCTCAAGCATCACGCGGCGGGCGTAGTGCCGGGGCTCAATGATTTCGTTGGCGAGGATGGTAGCGTCATGCATCCGCCGGTTGCCCCGGTCTTCTACAGCTTCCGGGTGATGGTCGGCACCGGCTTTGCGATGCTGTTTCTCAGCTGGGGGGCGGCAATCCTGATGACGCGCCGCCGCGCCGGGGTCGAGGGGCTGCCGCGCCCGGTCCTCTGGGCGATGGTGCCGATGGCGCTGTCGGGCTGGGTCGCCACGCTGGCGGGCTGGTACACCACCGAAATCGGGCGTCAGCCCTGGCTTGTGACCGGCGTGCTGAACACCGAACAGGCGGTGGCTGCCGTGCCCGCGCCGATGGTTGCCACCACGCTCATCGCCTATCTCACGGTCTATGCGGCGCTGCTGATCGCCTATATCGGCGCGATCCTCTACCTCGCGCGCAAGGCGGCGCACGGGGACAGGCCCGAAACCACCACTCCGCGCGGACAGCCGATGGCCGCGCATGTTCCCGGAGAATGACATGACCTATTTCGGAGACCCCGCACTCTGGCTGCCGCTCACCTTTGCCGCACTCATGGGCCTGTCGATCCTGATCTACGTGGTGCTCGACGGGTTCGACCTTGGCGTCGGCGTGCTGTTCCCGTTCGCGGAGCCGGCGGAAAAGGACCGCATGGTTGCCTCTATCGGGCCGTTCTGGGACGCCAACGAGACCTGGCTGGTGCTGGCCATCGGCATCCTGCTGGTGGCCTTTCCGGCGGCGCATGGCGCGATCCTGACGGCGCTTTACCTGCCGGTGGCGATCATGCTGATCGGCCTCATCCTGCGCGGTGTGGCGTTCGAGTTCCGGGCCAAGGCCCCACCCGCGCGCAAGGGTCTTTGGAACCTGTCGTTCTACGCGGGCAGCATGATGACGGCACTGTCACAAGGCTACATGCTGGGCATGTATATCATGGGTCTGGAACAGCGCCCGGCGACATGGGCCTTTGCTGCGCTGACGGCGGTGTTCCTGACGGTGGGCTATAGCTTCATCGGGGCGGCGTGGCTGATCCTCAAGACCGAAGGCGCGTTGCAGCGCAAGGCGGTCGGCTGGGCCAAGGGCGGCATCTGGGGGCTGATCCTCGGCCTTGGCGCGGTGTCGCTCGCCTCGCCCCTCGTCAGCCCGCGCATTTTTGACAAATGGTTCGCGATGCCCGAGGCGCTGTTTCTGGCCCCGCTGCCGATTATCTCGGCGGCGCTGGTAGCGCTTCTGTGGATCGCGCTGCGGCGTTTGCCCGCACGGGACGACAGTTTTGCGTGGTTTCCGTTCGCCGTCAGCATCGCGCTTTTTGCGCTGGCGTTCTGCGGCATGGCCTACAGCTTTTACCCTTATGTGGTGCCCGAGAAACTGACCATCTACGAGGCGGCAAGCGCGCCCGAGAGCCTGTTCATCATCCTCATCGGCACGCTCTTCGTGCTACCGATGATCCTGGGGTACACCGCGCTCTCGTACCGGGTGTTCCGGGGCAAGGCGACCGCGCTGAGCTACGAGTGATCAGAGCACCCGGATCACGTCCTTGTCGATGGCAAGCATGTAACCGCGCCGCGCGATATTCTTGACCAGCAATTCGCTCACCAGCTGATTGCCGAGGGTGTCGCGCAGGCGCTTGATCCGGGTGGCGCCAGCCGCCTCCTCGCAATCCTCGGTCTTGCGGCCCGAGATAACCGCCTCGATCTCCGCCCCGGTCAGCACATCGTCATCAAGTCGCGCCTCGGCGAGAACGCTGAGCGTTTCCATCGCGGCATCGGTCAGCTTGAACCCCATATTGTTGAGATAGACGGTCTTCTCGTCACGGCTGATCAAGAGGGAACTGACCTGAATGCCCGACCGCTCGATCTGCGCCATCCGGCGATTGAGGGTGATCAGCATCACCAGAAAGACCAATGCGGCCACCAGTAGCGCCGTGGCAAAGACCAGCAGGACGAAGATGACCATCCGGTAACTGACAAGTGTTTCCGAAAACGCCGTGCCCGAGAGCGCGAGGATTTCCAGCAGCTTGATCTCGCCCTCGCCGGTCAGCGCATCGTTCTCGACGAAGATCCGCTCGACCCGCGCATTGAAGGCATTGGCGTCGGGCAGGCTGAGAAACAGGAAGATGGCCGCGAGCGTCAGGATCGCCACGATCGCGACCACGCCGATGATCACCACCCGATTGCCCGCGCGGCGCGCATCCGCCGCCGTGGCCTCTATTCCGCGCATCGGCGTGTCCTCGCGTCGCTCACCATCACTTTTCCTTCTTCGACAACACCTTGAGCAGGGTCAGCCCGCGCGCAGACAGCTGCGAGCGCAGCGCGGCCTCGGCCTGTGAGCACGGCGCATTGACCGTGGTCACATCATAGTAAAGCTCAAGCGGCTTGTCGCGCTTGGCCTTGTATTCCACCTGACAGGCGGCATGCGCGGCCCCGGCCAAAAGAGACAGGCCAAGGGCGGCGATGGTGAGGCGTGTGATCTGTGTCATGTCGGCAAGATGCGCCGAACCCCGCGGCTATTCAATATCCCGTGACCCGAAATGACCCGGAAAGAGCCTGATATCTGATATCATGGGGCCGATATTGCGTGTCTTGGCAGGCTTGGCCCACCTTCAGTGGATCGCGGACGGTCATGCAGGCCGCACGCCAGGGACACACCGTCCACCCATCTGAAAGGAAAGATCATGCACCGCAAGTTCATCGCCTTCATCATCGGCTCGGCCATGACCGTCACAAGCCTTGCCGCCTCGCCCGTCGAGGCCCGCGACCGGGGCGAAGCCGCCGCCATCATCGCAGGGGTCGCCGCCCTTGCCATCGTGGGGGCGGCCATCGCCGACAACAAGCGTGACAAGCGCCGGGACTACGTCTCGCGCGGGTATGGTCACAAGAGCTATGGCTATGCCCCGCGCCGCCATAACGGGTATCGCGCGGCACCACGTCAACGCGTGCAGCGCGGTCATCCCAACGCCTTTCGTCGTGGCCACTACGGGACCCGCCATTACACGGGGCAACGGAACCGTCAGTACGGCTCCGACTATCGCCGCGATCGCTACGGTAAGTAAGGCAAGCTGAAAGGAGAGTATGATGTTCACCAGGATCACGACCATCCTGACCGCCGCCACGCTCAGCCTCGGCTTTGGTCTTGCCGACCCCGCGCTCGCCCGGGACCGCAGCGACAATGCCAACCTTCTCGGCGGGCTGATCGTGGGCGGGCTGATCGGCGCGGCCATTGCGAATGACAACAATGACAATGATCGGCACGGGCGCGGCCATGTCTCTCGCGGGCACAATGACGGTCACCATGCGGGGCGCGGTCACGGGCGCGGCCATGACAAGGGCTATGGTCATGCCAAACGGGTCAACCTGCCCGGTAAATGCCGGGTCTATAACGGCCATCGCTCGGGCTATTCCGGGCGGTGCCTGCGCGGCTACAATTATGGCCATGCCGCACTGCCGTCGGCCTGCGCCGTGCGGGTGGGCGGGCATCACCGCACCATCTACCGTGACCGCTGTCTGAACCAATACGGCTATTACTGAACCATCGAGCAGGCCGGTAAAGGGAAGGGGCGCGCCTCTTCCCTTTGCATTTCGGCCTTTGCATTTTGAGGGTGGCATGCGATCTGCCTGCTGCATGACCGGCCCCGATCTCTTTCATGAAACCGAGGCCCGCGTGGCGGGTTTCTCTCGCATTGCCGGGGTGGACGAGGTTGGACGCGGCCCGATTGCCGGGCCTGTGACCGCCGCCGCCGTGATCCTCGATCCCGCGCGCATTCCCGATGGGCTGAACGACTCCAAGGTGCTGAGCGCAAAACGCCGTGAGGCGCTCTGTGCCGCGCTGATGCATTGCGCGCAGGTCTCGGTCGCGCATGCGACGGTCGTGGAAATCGACGAGATCAACATCCTGCGCGCATCCCATCTGGCTATGGAGCGGGCGATTGCGGGGCTCGATGTCGCCCCTGACATGGCGCTCATCGACGGCAATCTGATCCCGCGCGGCCTGACCCTTCCGGCGCGTGCGATCATCAAGGGGGATGCCGCGTCATTGTCGATTGCGGCGGCCTCGATTGTGGCGAAAACAAGGCGCGATCAGCTGATGCGGGATTTGGCGCAACAGTTCCCCGGCTACGGCTGGGAGCGTAACGCGGGCTACCCTTCCAAAAGCCACAAGGACGCACTTCTAAATCTCGGTGTGACCCCACACCATAGACGTTCCTTCAAATCGGTCCACAATATCTTGTATCAAGATAAATAACTAACCTACTGATTCAAAAAAGAAATTGACGGCGAATCGGGTTTGACTCATCTTTGACCTCAATAACACCAGAGCGCATCAGCGCCGGCACAGAGGCAGAAGATGAAAACGATGACCAAGAAAAAGAGCGCGCCTGCGCTCCCTCTCAACACGATTGTGGACGGTGATTGCATCGAGGTGATGAATGGCCTGCCCGAGGCCAGCGTCGACCTGATCTTCGCCGACCCGCCCTATAATCTGCAACTGCGCGGCGATCTGCACCGGCCCGACAACAGCCAGGTCGATGCCGTAGACGACGCCTGGGACCAGTTCGCCAGCTTTGCCGCCTATGACCGGTTCACGCATGACTGGCTGGCGGCGGCGCGGCGTATCCTGAAACCCAATGGGGCGATCTGGGTCATCGGCTCGTATCACAACATCTTTCGCGTGGGCGCCGCGTTGCAGGATGCGGGTTTCTGGGTGCTCAATGACGTGGTCTGGCGCAAATCAAACCCGATGCCGAATTTTCGCGGCAAGCGCCTGACCAACGCGCATGAGACGATGATCTGGGCCAGTAAGGAAGAAGGCGCGAAATACACCTTCAACTACGAAGCCCTAAAATCGCTCAATGACGGGATCCAGATGCGCTCGGACTGGGTGCTGCCCATCTGCACCGGGCATGAGCGGCTCAAGGACGACAACGGCGACAAGGCGCACCCGACGCAAAAACCCGAGAGCCTGCTGCACCGGGTCTTGGTTGGATCGACCAATCCCGGCGATGTGGTGCTTGATCCGTTTTTCGGCACCGGCACGACCGGGGCGGTCGCCAAGATGCTGGGCCGCGATTACATCGGGATCGAGCGCGAAGCCGCCTATCGCAAGGTGGCTGAAAAGCGGCTCGCGAATATCCGCAAATACGACCGCGACGCGCTTCAGGTCTCGACTTCCAAACGCGCCGAGCCGCGTGTGCCTTTCGGCACGCTCATCGAACGGGGCATGCTGCGCCCGGGCGAGGAACTCTATTCCATGAACAAGCGCCACAAGGCCAAGGTGCGCGCCGATGGCACGCTCATCGGCGGCGATGTCAAAGGTTCGATCCATCAGGTCGGCGCGCATCTCGAAGGCGCACCCTCCTGCAATGGCTGGACCTATTGGTGCTTTCGCCGCGAGGGCAAGACCGTGCCCATCGACGTGCTGCGCCAGCAGATCCGCTCGGAGATGGAAGAGCGGCCCAACTGATCACCCGGTCACCGCCGGTGCCCGAGGCCTGACTTGATCGGGCACCACTGACCTGCCCCGCCCTCATGGCGGGGCCTTTTTCGTGTCAGTATCCGCGATCCGGATCGACGATATTGAACAGGCTTTCGCCCCTGCGCCAATGACCGAGGTTATCGAGGAAGAGCGCAAAAGACTGCATCGCCCAACCGTCGTAGACCGCCGAGCAATGCGGCGACAGGATCACCCGATCGAGGCCCCAGAGCGGATGATCGCCGGGCAGCGGCTCGGTCTCGAACACGTCGAGCGCGGCCCCCCTCAGGTGCCCCATGCGCATCGCATTGACCAGCGCCGCGCCATCCAGCACCCAGCCGCGCGAGACATCGACAAGGATCGCGTCCCGCTTCATCGCCATCAGGGCGCGGGAGTTCACAAGGCCCCGCGTTCCGGGCAAGAGCGGCACAGACAGCACCACGATATCCGCCTTGCCCCAAAGCCCCGGCAACGCATCGGGGCTGTGCACCTCGTCCACATTCTCCATCGGTTGCGGGCGCGCGCGGGTGCCGATCACCCACAGGCCAAACGCCTTGGCCCGTTCTGCGACCGCCCGACCGGTATGCCCTAGCCCGACGATCAGCATGGTCTTGCCCTTGAGCGGCGTCATCAGCCTAGAGCGTTCCCAGTGCCGTTCCGCGCGGTTGGCGGCCATCCCGTCGATATCGAGCGTGAAATGCAGCACCGCGCCAAAGACATACTCGGCAATCATCGCGGCCGCGACCCCGGCGGCGTTGCTGACCGTCACCGCCCCGGCATCCCACGGCGTCAGATGATCCACCCCGGCCCCGCCCACCGCGATCCATGGCGGGCCATGCGCGCCAAGCAGCGCCGCGCGCGGATAGCCCACGCGCCCATGGAATGCGACGGAATAGACGATATCGGGCCTGAACTCCGCCAGCACCGGATCAAGACCGTCATAGCTGTCATGCCCGCGCGCCTCGATCTCCGGCGCGACCTCGGCCAGCCGCGCCAGCATCGGGGCGGGGTCACTGGTATGGATCAGGATGCGCGGGGCGTCGGTCATGGGGCGTCCGGTTCGGGGGTGACGAGGCTTGCAAGCTGCGAGAATTCGGTGCCTTGGTCAAGCATTCGGCGGCGCATGCTCCAAAGCGCGTCGATCCGCGCCTCTGTCAGCGTGCCCCCAGCCATCACCGACAGCTTGGCGCGAATATCGGCCTCGGGCATCGGCGCCTCGGGTCCGCCGCGCGCGTTGCAATCACCCGAGTGGACTTCGCGCCCATCCTTCAGCCGCACCGTGACGTCCGACCACCGCCCCTCTGGAAAGCGCGCCGAATGGCGCGGCTCCTCGCGCACGGTGATGCGGGCGTGCATCGCCGCCACGCACGGGTCGCGCAGCGCGTCGCCAGTAATCTCCGCCGGGCCGAGACGGCCATGCACGAGATAGGCCGCGAGCGCGAAGCCGAGCGAATACTGCGCCTCGCTCGTGGTCTCGGGCATGCCGGGAAAGAGGGCGGCGGATTGCGCGAAGGTGGCCACCTCCAGCGTCTCGATATGATCCGGGGTCACGCCCTCCTCCTCTGCCAGAACCCGCAGGCATTCGAGCCCGCCATGCGCCCAGCGGCAGATCGGATAGGGTTTGATATAATTGCGCATCACCGTCCAGTCGCGGCCCAGATCGGCCCAGACATGCGCCACCTCGGCCCCCTCGACGGTGATCGCGGGCGCGCCGGTGAACCCGCGTTCAGCCTGTAACAGGGACGAAATCCCGACAAATGCCCCCATGCCAGAACCATCATGCAGCATCGTGGGGCTGGCGATCTCGCGCATCATCTGGCTGCGTGGCCCGTGATATTCGGCGATGCCCAGTGCGTGGCGCAGCACCTCTTCGGTATCTCCCCGCAGATGCGCGCCCAGCGCCGCCACGCCCAGCGCGTTCCACGCGCCAGAGGTGTGGTAATCGCTCACCGTGGCATGCAGCGCGACAGCGGCGCGCGCTGCCACCTCGTAGCCCATGGTCAGTGCGGTGAGCGCCTGCCGCCCGGTCAGACTAGGGCGCGCTTCGGCAAAGGCGAAAAGCGCAGGCACCAACGCGCAGCCGATATGCCCCTTGGTGGCATTCAGCCCGTCATGCGCATCGAGGTTGTCGATCTGCGTGGCCAGCGCCCAGGCTACCCCCGGCATCGCACAGCGCCGCCCGTCGAAAAGCAGCGTCGCACGGTGCTCCTCGCGCGCGGCACCGTGAAAATCGCAGGCGAACTCGCGCGCGATCCGCCCCACATCGAGCGCCGCCGCCCCTGCCGCAACCCCCAGCGTGTCGATGAGCAGGGTCGCTGTCTGCAACAGCACCTCCTCGGGCACGGTAAGGTCGGGATCGAGCGCGAACCGCGCGATCGGGTCGAACTGTCGGGGATTGGCGGCATAGAACATGATCGCGCCTTTCAGGATCTGGCCATGATCCATCGTGACGCAGGACGGTGGTGCCTTGCAGACGGTTTGCGACATATCCTGTCCCGCTTTCACCCCTTGCGAGGGCCCAACGTGACTGTTACCTCTATGGCAACTCCGTTGGGGTGCCCGGAATGCACGGGCTGAGAGGCGATGCGCCAACCCATCGAACCTGATCCGGCTAACACCGGCGTAGGGAACGGACCGATGCACGCCTCGCGCGCCCCCCGTCCGTTCCCCGCAAGACTGAGAGGAACGGCAGATGATTGCCACAGCTTTGACAATCGCAGGCTCCGACAGCGGCGGCGGTGCCGGTATTCAGGCCGATCTCAAGACCTTTTCGGCATTGGGCGTCTATGGCACCAGCGTGATCACCGCCGTGACCGCGCAGAACACCCGCGCGGTGACCGATGTGCACCCGATCCCCAATGCCAGCGTGGCGGCGCAGATTGCGGCGGTATTGGGCGATATCAGGGTTGATGCGATCAAGATCGGCATGCTGGGTGATGCCGCGCTGACCAAGACGGTGGCGCGGGCGCTGGAAGGGTATCGCGGCCCCGTGGTGCTCGACCCCGTAATGGTTGCGAAATCGGGTGCCCGGCTGTTGCCGGATGCGGCGCGCGCGGCGTTGATCGCGCAGCTTCTGCCGCGTGCCGATCTTCTGACACCGAACCTGCCCGAGGCGGCGGCGCTTCTGGGCTGTTCTGAGGCCATGAATGATGCCGAAATGCAGAACCAGGGCGCGCGGCTGCGCGTGATGGGGGCCAAGGCGGTGCTGATGAAGGGCGGCCACGGGCAAGGCGAGATCTGCACCGACTGGCTGATCGCCGATGAGGTGACGCGCCTCAACGCCCGCCGCATCGCAACCCGCAATACCCACGGCACCGGCTGCACGCTGTCCTCCGCCATCGCGGCGGGGCTGGCAAAGGGACTAACCGTGTCAAAAGCGGTTGAGGACGCCCACGGCTGGCTGCACCGCGCGATCCTGGCCGCCGACGCGCTCGAGATCGGGCAGGGGCATGGGCCTGTGCATCATTTTCACGAGGTCTGGACATGACCGAAGCTGTCACTATCCGCGGCGCGGGCATCGTGGGGCTGTGCGTCGCCACCGAACTCATCAACCGTGGCGTCGCCGTCACCCTGCGCGACCCCGCGCCATCGCCCGGCGCGCATGGCTGTTCGTGGTGGGCGGGCGGCATGCTTGCGCCCTTCTGCGAGGGTTTCACCGCAGAAGAGCCGGTGGTGCGGTTGGGGCAACAGGCCGCCGATTGGTGGCAGGCGCAGGGCGTCGAGGTGATCCGTCGCGGCTCGCTCGTGGTGACCTTGCAGCGCGACCGTCGCGAACTCGATCAATTCGCGCGGCGCACCACCGGGCACCGGCTGGTCACCGGCGAGGATTTGGCTGCGTTAGAGCCGCATCTGGCCGACCGCCACGACCGCGCGCTCTACTTCACAGACGAAGCGCATATCGACCCGCGCGCGGCGCTCTTGCATCTGCGCAAGCGGTTGGAGGACACAGGCGCGCGGTTCGAGCAAAGCGACGCCGCCCCCACGGGCCCGGTGATCGACTGTCGCGGGCTTGCGGCACAGGACACCCTGCCCGACCTGCGCGGCGTCAAGGGTGAGATGGTGATATTGCGCAGCCGTGATGTGACCCTGACCCGTCCCGTTCGCCTGCTGCACCCGCGTTTTCCGCTTTATATCGTGCCGCGCGGCGACGGCGTGTTCATGCTGGGCGCGACACAGATCGAGAGCGAGGAGAAGGGGCGCGCCTCGGCCCGTTCGGTGATGGAACTGCTCTCTGCCGCCTACGCGCTCCACCCCGCCTTTGGCGAGGCCGAAGTTATGGAAATCGGGGCCGACGCGCGTCCGGCCTTCCCCGACAACCTGCCGCGCATCACCCGCAAGGACGAGATGATCCACGTCAACGGCCTCTTTCGCCATGGATTTCTATTGTCGCCTGCCGTCGCACGCATGACCGCCGGGCTGGTTACGCGCGAGAACGAAACATCGGAGTTGGTCCATGAAGATCACGGTTAACGGAACCGCACAGGAGACCGCCGCCACGACACTCGACGCGCTGCTGATCGAGTTGGGCTATGGCGAGGCCAAGGTGGCAACAGCGGTGAACGAAGGCTTCGTTCCCGCCACTTTGAGGCCTGAACAGAGACTGAACGAGGGGGATCGCGTGGAGATCGTGGCCCCTCGGCAAGGGGGCTGACATGCCAACGTATTACGACACCGAAATCAAATCGCGCCTGATGCTGGGCACCGCGCAATACCCCTCGCCTGCGATCCTGGCGCAGGCGTTCAAACGCTCCGGCGCGGGCATTGCCACCGTTTCGGTGCGCCGCGAGGCCGGGGGCGAGCGCGCGGGGCAAGCCTTCTGGGACATGATCGGTGATCTGGGCGTTCACGTCCTGCCCAACACCGCCGGCTGCCATTCGGTGCGCGAGGCGGTAACCACGGCGCAGATGGCGCGGGAACTCTTTGACACCAACTGGATCAAGCTCGAGGTGATCGGCCATGCCGATACGTTGCAGCCCGATCCGTTCGGCCTTGTCGAAGCGGCGCACATCCTGACCGATGACGGCTTTCAGGTCTTTCCCTATTGCACCGAGGACCTGGTGCTCTGCGAGCGGCTGGTCGAGGCCGGGTGCCGGGTTCTGATGCCCTGGGGCGCGCCCATCGGCACCGGGCTGGGGCTCAACAATATCTACGGGCTGCGCAGTTTGCGCGCACATTTCCCCGACCTGCCGCTGGTGATTGACGCAGGTCTCGGCCTGCCGTCACAGGCGGCGCACGCAATGGAATTGGGTTATGATGCGGTGCTCTTGAATACAGCGGTCGCCAAGGCGGGTGATCCGGTAGCCATGGCCCAAGGGTTCGCCCGCGCGCTGGAGGCGGGTCGCCTGGGGTTTGAGGCCGACCCGATGGAGCCGCGCGACATGGCCGCCCCGTCGACGCCTGTTCTTGGGAGGGCGTTTACCTGATGACCTTGCCGCGGTTTTACCCGATTTTCGATGACGCCTCATGGCTGCGCCGCCTTTTGCCGCTTGGCGTGGGGCTTGTGCAATTGCGGGTCAAGGATATGACCGGCGAAGCACTGAAACAGCAAATTACGCAGGCACAGAGCCTGTGTAGTGAGACTGGCGCGATCCTTGTGGTCAACGATCACTGGCAGGCGGCGATTGATGAGGGGTGCGACTGGGTGCATCTGGGGCAAGAGGATCTCGATACCGCCGACATTCCCGCCATTCGCCGCGCCGGAATCAAGCTGGGCCTCAGCACCCATGACCATACTGAGCTGGACCGCGCCCTGTCGCATGACCCCGATTATGTGGCACTTGGTCCCGTATATCCGACCATTCTCAAGAAAATGAAGTGGCACGAGCAGGGGTTGGACAAGCTCACGGAATGGAAGCGGTTGATCGGCGACATCCCCCTCGTCGCCATCGGCGGCATGTCGGTGGAGCGGGCGCAAGGTGCGTTCGAGGCGGGGGCCGATGTGGTCTCTGCCGTGACCGATATCACGCTCAATGACACCCCCGAGGCGCGGGTGCGGCAATGGATCGAGGCCACGACATGAACCGTTATGCTCGCCAGATCGCCCTGCCTGAATTCGGGGCAGAGGGGCAGACGCGGCTTGCGGCGGCGCATGTGTTGGTTGTCGGCGCAGGCGGACTTGCCGCGCCGGTGCTGCAATACCTTGTGGGCGCGGGCATGGGGCGGATCACGCTGATGGATGGCGACCGGGTTTCCCTGAGCAACCTGCACCGTCAAACGCTGTTTCGCATGGAGGATGTCGGCCTGCCCAAGGCACAGATTGCCGCCGTGCATATGGGCGCACTCAATCCGGACTGCGCAATTTCCGCCGTTTCAGAGCCGCTTGACCCAATGAATGCATCGGATCACGTGGCCGCTGCTGATCTGGTTCTGGACTGCGCCGACAGTTTCGCCGCGAGCTATGTGCTGTCCGACACCTGCCTTGAACTGGGCAGGCCGCTGATCAGCGCGTCGGTCGTGGGCACCTCCGGCTATGTCGGCGGGTTCTGCGGCGGCGCGCCGTCTTTGCGGGCGGTGTTCCCTGACCTGCCGGACCGTTTGGGCAGTTGCGATACAGATGGCGTGCTGGGGCCTTGCGTGGGCGTCATCGGCAGCCTTCAGGCACAGATGGCAATGGCAATTTTGGCAGGGATTGAGCCACAACCGCTCGGCCAACTCGTCACGTTCGACGCCATCGGCCACCGCTTCGGCGGCTTCCGTTTCGATGGCGCGCCCGAGCCGGAAAGCGGCTTTGGCTTCATCGCGCCTGCGCAGATCACGCCGGGCGACTGGCTGGTGGACCTGCGCGCCGAGGACGAATCCGGCCCCGCCCTATTAGACGCCAAGCGCCACAGCGTGCCCGATTTCGACACCCTGCACCCCCAAGGCGCGCGCGCCGTGCTGGCCTGCCGCTCTGGCCTGCGGTCATGGCAGGCCGCGACGCGGCTGCGTGGCCATTGGGACGGAGAGATTGCATTGATCGCCCTCGGCGATCTCCAACAGGAGAGAGACACATGAAATATCTGACCCTGATCCTCGCCCTTCTGGCCGCCCCGGCCATGGCGCAGGACAAGATGACGCTGATCCTCGACTGGTTCGTGAACCCCGATCACGGCCCGATCATCCTGGCCGAGGAACTGGGATATTTCGAAGAGGCCGGTCTGGAGGTCGAGGTAATCGCCCCCGCCGACCCCTCCGACCCGCCCAAGATGGTTGCCGCTGGGCAGGCGGATCTGGCGATTTCCTATCAGCCGCAGTTGCATATGCAGATCGAGAACGGGCTGCCGCTGCGCCGGGTCGGCACACTGGTCGCCACGCCGCTCAACTGCCTGCTGGTGCTGAAGGATGGTCCGGTGAAATCCACCGCCGATCTCAAGGGTCGCAAGGTCGGCTTTTCCGTGGCGGGGGTCGAGGAGGTGCTGCTCTCGACCATTCTCGCGCAGCATGGCCATAACCTGAGCGATATCGAACTGGTCAGCGTGAACTGGTCGCTCTCGCCCTCGCTGATGTCCGGTCAGGTGGATGCGGTGATCGGCGCCTATCGCAATTTCGAACTCAATCAGATGGAGATCGAAGGCGTGCCGGGCCGCTGTTTCTATATCGAGGAAGAGGGCGTGCCCGCCTATGACGAGCTGATCTATGTCGCCAATCCCGACCGCATGGATGCCGACATGATCCGCCGCTTCCTGCATGCGACCGAGCGCGCGACGCAATACATCATGAACCATCCGCAAGAGAGCTGGGAGATATTCGCCGGCACCTCGCGCGAGTTGCAGGACGAGCTGAACGAGAAAGCCTGGGTGGACACCTTCCCGCGCTTTGCCACCCGTCCCGCCGCGCTCGATCACGCGCGCTACAAGCGGTTCGAGCAGTTCCTGCTGGAGGCGGGGATGATCGAGACTGACACGCCCGTTTCGGGCCTTGCCATGGACCTGAACGCAGAATGACCCATGATTACGGAGCGACCTTCCCCCGCCTGCGCGATGCGGCTGGGACGGTCTGGACGCACTACACCCATCACGCCTTTGTCGAGGGGCTGCGCGAGGGCACGCTGCCGCGCAAGGCGTTTCTCGGATACCTGGTGCAGGATTACGTGTTCCTCATCCATTTCGCCCGCGCCTGGGCCTTGGCCGTGACCAAGGCGGATGCGCTCGAAGAGATGCGCGCCAGTGCGGCCACGGTGGACGCACTGGTCAATCACGAGCTCAGCCTACATGTGAAAACCTGCGCCGAGGCGGGGCTGAGCGAGGACGACCTCTATAGCGCCGAGGAACACCCCGCCAACCTCGCCTATACCCGCTACGTGCTCGATGCCGGGCATTCGGGGAATTTCCTCGACCTGCTGGCGGTACTTGCACCCTGCGTCATGGGATATGGCGAGATCGGCGCGCGGCTGGGGCCGGTGCCCGATGATCACCCCTATGCCGATTGGATCGGCACCTATGCGGGCGACGACTATCAGCAGGTCTGCCGCGATGCGGGCGCGCTTTTTGACGGGGCGGTCGCGCGCCGTCTGGGGGATGACCCGACAACGACGCCCGGATGGGACCGGCTCTGCCACCGCTTCACCACCGCCACGCGGCTCGAGGTGGCGTTCTGGGATATGGGGCTCAGCTTCGGACGCTAGCCCCTTGCCCCCTTGGCCCCTGCCGCGTAGAACGCGGGCCAAGTCAGAGCATGGAGCCGCGTGATGCTGGATCTCACCTACGAATCCCCGAAACCCAAGGTCATCGCCGGGGCGAAACACGACTGGGAACTCGTCATCGGGATGGAGGTGCACGCACAGGTCGCCTCCAACGCCAAGCTCTTCTCCGGGGCCTCCACCCGCTTCGGGGCCGAGCCCAATTCCAACGTCGCCTTTGTCGACGCGGCGATGCCGGGCATGCTGCCGGTGATCAACGAGTTTTGCGTCGAACAGGCGGTGCGCACCGGGCTGGGCCTCAAGGCGCAGATCAACCTCTGGTCGGCCTTTGACCGCAAGAACTATTTCTACCCCGACCTGCCGCAGGGCTACCAGATCAGCCAGCTTTACCATCCTCTGGTGGGTGAGGGCGAAATCCTCGTCGACATGGAACCGGGCATCGCGCGGCTGGTGCGGATCGAACGTATCCATATGGAGCAGGACGCAGGCAAATCCATCCACGACATGGACCCAGCAATGTCCTTTGTCGATCTGAACCGCACCGGCGTCTGCCTGATGGAGATCGTCAGCCGCCCCGACATTCGTGGCCCGGAAGAGGCCGCCGCCTATGTCACCAAGCTGCGCCAGATCCTGCGTTACCTGGGCACCTGCGACGGCAACATGCAGAACGGCAACCTGCGGGCGGACGTCAACGTGTCGATCTGCCGTCCGGGGCAGTATGAGAGATACATGGAAACGCAGGATTTCGCGCATCTGGGCACCCGCTGCGAGATCAAGAACATGAACTCCATGCGCTTTATCCAGATGGCGATTGATTACGAGGCGCGCCGCCAGATTGCGATTGTCGAAGCGGGCGGCGAGGTGGTGCAGGAGACCCGCCTCTATGACCCGGACAAGAACGAGACCCGGTCCATGCGCTCCAAGGAAGAGGCGCATGATTACCGCTATTTCCCCGATCCCGACCTGCTGCCGCTGGAAATCGAGCAGGAATGGGTCGATGAGATCGCGGCCAATCTCCCCGAACTGCCCGACGCCAAGAAGGCGCGGTTTGTGCTGGAGTTCGGCCTCAGCGAGTATGACGCCAGCGTGCTGACCGCCGATCTCGCCAACGCCGGATATTTCGAGCAGGTCGCAGCAGGTGCAGGCGACGGCAAGCTGGCGGCGAACTGGGTGATCAACGAACTCTTTGGACGGTTGAAGAAGGAAGACCACTCCATCGAGGACAGCCCGGTCAGCCCGGCGCAACTGGCCGCCATCGTGCGGCTGATCAAGTCCGACGCCATTTCCGGCAAGATCGCCAAGGACCTCTTTGAGATCGTCTATACCGAGGGCGGTGACCCCGAAGAGATCGTCGAGGCGCGCGGTATGAAACAGGTCACCGACACCGGCGCGATCGAGCAGGCCGTCGACGAGATCATCGCCGCCAACCCCGCGCAGGTCGAAAAGGCACAAGCCAACCCGAAACTCGCAGGCTGGTTCGTGGGGCAGGTGATGAAGGCCACCGGCGGCAAGGCCAACCCCAAGGCAGTGAACGAGATCGTGACGGCGAAGCTGGGGCTGTAACGGCCTCCGCCCGATCTTCCCCATTTGAAAGCGCCCTGAACTTGCCTAATCTCTCCGGACCCGCGAGGGAGAATCAGGGAGGGTTCGATGGGCTGGATGAAGGACGAGACCGGGTTGGACCGCTGTGCCGCGAATTTCGTGGCGCTGACACCGTTGTCGCATCTGCGGCGCGCGGCGCATCTCTTTCCGGATCGCGAGGCGCTGGTCTATCACGGGTTCCGCAAGACCTATGCCGAATATCACGCGCGGGTCTCTCGCCTCGCGTCGGCGCTGGCGGGTCTCGGGATCGAGCCGGGCGATGTGGTGGCCACCCTCCTGCCCAATATCCCCGCCCATTGCGAGGCGCATTTCGGCGTGCCGGCGGCGGGGGCGGTGCTCAACGCGATCAACACCCGGCTCGAGGCCGACACCATCGCCTATATCCTCGACCACGGCGAGGCGCGGCTGGTGCTCTGCGATCCGCAATTCCTGCCCACCCTCATGCAGGCCACCGAGCTGATGGAGCGCCCCGCTCCCGGCATCATCGAGGTGGCCGACGATCAGGCGGGCGTGCATGGCCACGGCCATTACATGGAATACGAAGAATTGCTGGCGACCGGCGACCCCGAGTTCGAGTGGATCATGCCGCAGGACGAATGGGAGAGCCTCGCGCTCAACTACACCTCGGGCACCACCGGGCGGCCCAAGGGCGTGGTTTACCACCATCGCGGCGCGTATCTGATGACCATGGGCACCGTCGTCAGTTGGGACATGCGGCGCTATCCGCGTTACCTGACCATCGTGCCGCTCTTTCATTGCAACAACTGGAACCATGTCTGGATGATGCCGATGCTGGGTGGCACCACCGTGTGCTGCCGCGACATCACCGCCAAGGCGATCTATGACGCCATCGCCGATGAGGGTGTCACCCATTTCGGGGCCGCGCCCATCGTGCTCAACACCATCGTCAACGCCAAGGGCGAGGACCGGCGTGCGTTCGATCATATCGTCGATGTCTTTACCGCCGGGGCCCCGCCCCCCGCCGCGACGCTGGCGGCGATCGAGCCTTTGGGTTTTCAGGTGACGCAGGTCTACGGGCTGACCGAGACCTATGGCCATGTCACCGAATGCCTGTGGCAGGAGGGTTGGAACGATCTGGATGACGAAGACCGCTATGCGATCAAGGCCCGCACCGGTATCCTGATGCCAATGATGGAGGATATCACCGCGATGGACCCCGAGACCATGGACCAGACACCGATGGACGGGCAGGCACAGGGCGAGATCATGATCCGGGGCAATTCGGTGATGAAGGGGTACCTCAAGAACCCCAAGGCGACGCAAGAGGCATTCGCGGGCGGCTATTTCCATTCCGGCGACATCGCCGTGCAGCACCCCGACGGCTATCTGCAGATCGCCGACCGGGCCAAGGACATCATCATCTCGGGCGGCGAGAATATTTCCTCGGTCGAGGTGGAGGGCGTGCTGATGCGGCACCCGGCGGTGCTGCTCTGTGCCGTGGTGGCGCGACCGGATGAGAAATGGGGCGAGGTGCCCTGCGCCTTTGTCGAGTTGAAGGATGGCGCGACGGCAGACGAATCTGATCTCATTGCCTTTGCCCGCGAGCGTCTGGCCGGGTTCAAGACACCGAAATCGGTGGTCTTTCAGGAGCTGCCCAAGACCTCGACCGGCAAGATCCAGAAATTCGAACTGCGCCAGATAGCGCGGGGGCTGTGACTTAGGACAGGCGTCAGGCGTCGGTCAGGATGCTGCTGACCTTGAGCGCGCGCTGCACGTTGCCCTCGACCTTCAGCTTGCCCGACATGTAGGCCATGATCGGGTTCTGCGCGCCTGACAGGATGTTGCGGAACACCTCGTCACTGGCCGATAAAACCACATCCGCCGCTTCGTCACCCGGCGCGGCGCCGTCTTCGGTCAGCATGACGCTGCCCTGCCCCTCGATGCGCAGCTTGGCCACCCCCTTGATGCGCCCGCGCGCCTTGGGGGTGAGGGTGGTGGTATAATCGTCGATGATCGTGGTCATGCCGGGCTCCTTTGTGCCCGGATCATCGCCGTCGCGCGGCCCGGTTCAAGCGAAACCTCGCGTCACATCGCAGGCACGGCAAGAATACGACCACGCACCATGTCGCAATCGGGCGCGCCGCGCACGCGGTACATGGCACTCTTGACCCCAGGGCAGGAGGACCGCCACCGATGAACACCCATTACCGCGACACCCGCAAGATCGACCCGACGCGCGGGGCCATGTTGGGCGACAACACCCCCAACGATGCCAACCGGATCGAGATCGGCCCGACGCAGCTGGCCTTTGCCGAATGGGCGGCGGCGGGGCTCGACCTGCCCGACCTGCAGGAGATGCGCCACTACCGCTGGGCGCGGCTGACGCAGCATATCGTGGATCGCGATTATGCGGGGCTGCTGATGTTCGACCCTTTGAACATCCGCTACGCCACCGACAGCACCAACATGCAGCTTTGGAACGCGCACAACCCGTTCCGCGCGGTACTCTTGTGCGCAGATGGCCATATGGTGATGTGGGATTACAAGAACGCGCCGTTCCTGTCATCGTTCAACCCTCTGGTGCGCGAGGTGCGATCGGGCGCGGATCTGTTTTATTTCGACCGGGGCGACAAGGTGGACGTGGCCGCCGATGTCTTTGCGAATGACGTGCGCACGATCCTTGACGAGCATGCGCCGGGCAACCACCGTCTTGCCGTGGACAAGCCGATGCTGCATGGCTTGCGCGCGCTCGAGGCGCAGGGCTTTGTCGTGATGGAGGGCGAAGAGGTCACCGAGAAGGCGCGCAGCGTCAAAGGCCCCGACGAGATCCGCGCCATGCGCTGCGCAAGCCATGCCTGCGAGGCGGCGGTCGCGGAGATGGAGGTGTTCGCGCGGGCCAATGTGCCGCTCGGTCAGACCAGCGAGGATGACATCTGGGCGGTCCTGCATGCCGAGAACATCCGGCGCGGCGGCGAATGGATCGAGACGCGGCTCTTGGCCTCGGGGCCACGCACCAACCCGTGGTTTCAGGAATGCGGGCCGCGCATCGCGCAGAATAACGAGATCATAAGTTTCGATACCGACCTCATCGGCTCTTACGGCATCTGCGTCGATATCTCGCGCAGCTGGTGGATCGGCGATGCGCGACCCCGCCCCGACATGATCCACGCCATGCGCCACGCGGTCGAACATATCCAGACCAATATGGAGATGCTCAAACCCGGCGTGATGATCCCCGAGTTGAGCGCCAATACCCATGTTCTGGAGGACCGCTATCAGGCGCAGAAATACGGCTGCCTGATGCACGGCGTGGGGCTTTGTGACGAGTGGCCGCTGGTGGCCTATCCGGATCATGCCGTGCCCGGTGCCTTCGATTATCCGCTTGAGGCCGGCATGGTGCTTTGCGTCGAGGCGCTGGTGGGCGAGGTGGGGGGCGATTTCTCGATCAAGCTGGAGGATCAGGTTCTCATCACCGAAGACGGTTATGAGAACCTGACGCGCTATCCATTCGACGCGGTGCTGATGGGCGACTGACCCCGGTCAGCGCGAGCGGCGCACATTGCCGTGCCAATCCTCTTGGACAGGGGCCGCCGCGTCCGTGTCTTGGGATTCCGGTGCCGGGCTCGAGGCGAGGATCGCCACAAGCAGCGCCAGAAGGCCAAGTCCGATGGCGAAGTGCGGAACGCGGCGCGAGCGGCCGACGGGGGTGAGGCTGATATCATGGGGCATCGTGCTGTCCTTTCCTTGCATGGTGCAAGACTGTAGGTAGGCACGCAGATTGCATAATTAAAGCGAATGTTTCGCATGCCAAGCATCACGTTTTGTGATAATATGGCCCGATCCTGTCAACTTACCGCCTGAAGCGGTGCCGCGCCCTCCGGTCCGGCGTGATGGCAACAGACACGGTCGCGACCCGAGTTCTTGGCTCGATACAGGGCGCAATCGGCCTGCTGGATCGCGTTATCCATGTCGCCGCCGGGCGTCCACGCAGCGACCCCGAAACTGGCGGTCAGCGACAGGCTGCGCTCTCCGACGTAGATCGGGCTTGCGCGCACCCGGTCGGCAAGGCGGTCTGCGATTGCGCGCCCCTGGTCCGCCCCCGTCCCACGCAGCACGATGACGAATTCCTCGCCGCCGAACCGCGCCACCAGATCGCCGCCCCGGCAATTGCCGGCCAGAAGGGTCGCGAATTGCCGCAACGCCTGATCCCCCGCGAAATGGCCATGGCAATCATTGAACCCCTTGAAATGGTCGATATCCGCGACGATCACGACACAAGGCTGGCCCTCCAGCGCGCGCGCAGCCTCGTAAAAACTGGCCCGCGTGCGCACCCCGGTCAGCAGATCATGGTGCAGTGCATGTTCCAGTCGCGCACTGAGATCATGCACGGCCCTCAGGCGCCGTGCGATGATCCAGCCAATCGGCGCAGCGATCATCACCGCCATTGCGGCACCGGGCACCAGCGTCGGCATCGCCAGTTCGGGCGGCAGCATCAGCGAGCGCAACACACCGCTGGCCGCCAGCACGATCAGTGACACGACCAGCGTGAACCGGATTTCATCCTGCCGCGTTCGCACCTCCCAAGGCATGGGCACCCCTCTCCATTCGACCCCGGTCAAGGATGCCCCGCAATCGTTAACGACGCGTGGCGGATCGCCGCCATAATCCACAGGATTTGAGGCAATTGCGACGGGGCCTCACCTTCGCGTGACGCGTCCTACCGGGGGTGGCGATACCGGGGTCGCCTCCCTACTCTAAGGACAACGCGACTTGCAAAAGGACATGCCATGCCCACCGAACGCCTCACCTTCACCGGACATTCCGGCGACGATCTCGTCGCGCGGCTCGACCTGCCCGAGGGGCCGCATCTGGCCACCGCACTCTTCGCGCATTGCTTTACCTGCTCCAAGGACATTCCCGCCGCCCGGCGTATCGCGGCTCGGCTGGCAGGCGCAGGCATCGCCGTGCTGCGCTTTGATTTCACCGGGCTGGGCCATTCGGGGGGGGAGTTCGAGAACACCTCGTTCACGTCGAACATTCAGGATCTCGACCTAGCCGCCAAGGCGCTTTCCGCGCGCGACATGGCACCAAGCCTGCTGATCGGTCATAGCCTCGGTGGGGCCGCGGTTCTGGCAGCGGCGGGCAAGATCGACAGCGCGCGCGCCGTCGTGACCATCGGCGCGCCGTTCGATCCCAGCCATGTGACGCATAACTTCGAAGGCGCGCTGGAGCAGATCGAGGCGGATGGCGTGGCCGAGGTGACGCTGGGCGGGCGTCCCATCCGGATCGGTAAAGCCTTTATCGAGGACGTGCGCGCCGAAAACCTCGCCGAGCGGATCGCCCATCTGAATCGCGCGCTTCTGGTGATGCACGTGCCGCGCGACGCCACCGTGGGCGTCGAGAACGCCGCCGAGATTTTCAAGGCAGCCAGGCACCCCAAGAGCTTTGTCACGCTCGACGGTGCCGATCACCTGATCACCGATTCCGACGATGCCGAATATGCCGCACAGGTGATCGCCGCCTGGGCCGCTCGCTATCTCGACCTCACCCCACCGGCCCCGCCGCCCGGTGCGCCCGAGGGCGTGGTGCGCGTCTCGGAGGCCGATGCAGACGGCTTTTTGCAGGATGTGAATGCCGGGCCCGGCCATCACGTTCTGGCGGACGAGCCTTCAGCCTATGGCGGCACAGATCGCGGCATGTCGCCCTACGGCTTTCTCGCGGCAGGGCTGGGGGCCTGCACCTCGATGACCATCCGCATGTATGCCCGCCGCAAGGGCTGGCCGCTCGATCATGTCAGCGTCGATGTCTGCCATGACAAGGTGCACGCGCAGGATGCCGACAGCCGCAGCGACGCCAAGGCCGACAAGTTCACCCGCGTGGTACGGCTGGAGGGCGATCTGAGCGATGAACAGCGCGACAAGCTAATGGAGATCGCCGATAAATGCCCGGTGCATCGCACGCTGGAGCGGTCCTCGATCGTCGAGACCCGCGCTGCGCGTCCTGATTAATTCTTGCGCAGGACCATGTGCCACCGGCATGCATTCTCCGGGCAACACGCCCGCTCTGCGCGGCAAAAGGCTGACGCGGCGTCAAACCGTGCTATCCTCCTTGAGACAATAAGGAGGACTGCCGATGATCCGACTGCTTCTTGTCATGTTGGTGCTTGGCCTGCCCGCCACGGCGCAGGACCGTCGCCCAAGCCATTGCATCGCGCTGGCCGATGCCACGCCCGGGCTGGACTATCTGCACAAGGCCGGGTTTCGCGATCCCCTGCCAGAGTTCACCGCGCGCATCCGCTACATCGCGCATGCCTCGTTTCTCATTCAGGCGGGGGGATACAACGCGGTGACGGATTTCACCGGTTTTGTCGGCAATGTCGATTTCATCCCCGATATCGTCACCATGAACCACGCCCATTCCACCCATTGGACGGCCAATCCTGACCCGGCGATCCCGCATGTTTTGCCCGGCTGGGGGGACTTCGGGCAAGGCATCGACCATCACCTGGATCTCGGCGGCATGCTGGTGCGCAACGTCCCGACTGATATCCGCTCGGGCGGCGGGGTGGAGCCCAAGGGCAACTCGATCTTCGTCTTCGAGGCCGAGGGCCTGTGCATCGCGCATCTCGGCCACCTGCATCACGAACCATCGGACGATCAATATGCCGCGCTGGGGCGGATGGACGTGGTCATGGCCCCGGTCGATGGCGGCTTTACCATGAATATCGAGAACATGATGAACGTGCTGCGCCGGGTGCGCGCCAGCGTGGTGATCCCGATGCACTGGTTTACCGACAGCACGCTGGAGCGGTTTCTGGCGGGGATGGAGGGGGATTTCGCGATCCTGCGCCCCGGGGTGAGCGAGATCGAGGTCTCGCTGCGCAGCCTGCCGGACCGGCCCACCATCATCGTGCTGCGCCCGGCCTATCTGCGCGAGGCAGAGTAAGGCGCGGCACGCGCCGCCGCGCCATCATCGGCCGTCCCACGCAACCGCCGGAACTGCGCCTACATCGTTTCCAGGCAATGCCGCCGGAACGCACGCTTCAACAGGTCCAGCTCTTCGCGCAACAGCGCCATTTCCGCGCGGATATCATAGCTCAGCACATCCCCCGCCAGCAGCGCAAAGCTGTCGAGAACCGCGCCGGTCGCACGATCACGGATCACGAATGTCTGAACCCCGTCAGCGACCTTCTCGGGCGGGACCGGCACGCGCACAACCCAATCGCCCGCATCCGGGCGGGCGATCACCTCAACGCCTGCAATCGGGTCCTGATGATGCGTCACCTCGATCTCCGGCGTGGTCCCGGCCGTGGGCTCACCCGAGAGCACGCCTTCCCAAACCCCCTCGAAAAGCCGTGTCTTGGTCAGTGTCAGATCGGACATAATCGCTCCATTCCTAGAGGTCGGCGCGCGGGCGGCGGCTGAAGGTGACGTCGCGCAGCACGACCTGGCTCATTTGCGGGTTCTCGAAGATCAGGTCGATCCAGGCGCGTTCAACCCGCTTTTCATTGAGGTTGGAATAGGCCAGGTCGAACTCGACCATGATCTCTTCCTCGTTGAGCGGCAATTCGCGGACGATCTGTTCGGTGTTGGGCCCGTGCTTGATATTCAGTCGGGCAAAGATTTCGAGCGGCTTTTCCAGTTCCACGATGGTGTCCATACGGATCAGGTGTCGCCGCGTGAGCCCATCCACCGCCTGTTGCGGAAAATCCAGCACCAGCGACAGGAACGAGCCGTCAAAGGCGAACACATCCATACGCAGGCCATACGGGGCCAGATCGGCCTCGCGGCTGTTGCGCAGCTGGCGCAGTGACAATTCCGAATGGGCGCAATCGTGAAACAGCGTCACCTCGCGTCCCAGCATGGATTTCGATTGCACCGACGCCATGCCGGGCACCGGCAGCGGTTCACGCCAGACTTCGGGACGCCAGGCCCAATCGGTGCCGTGCGGGCGCGGAAAGGCATTGGAGCCGATCATCGGCAAGGCAAGACGGTTATCGGCGACCGAGATCACCTCGTTGAGGGAATACATCAGCTTGCGTGCCTGCGCCCGTGCCCGACGCAGGGCACTGATATTCATCATCGAGGCGTTACGCGCAGCACCCCGCCACTTTCGCAGGTTGCGCTGGTGCATCACGACATCGAGAATTTTCATGCAGAACGCACCTTTGCCAAGCCTCTCAGGCGGGACGGCCCCATGTTATATAGTGACCGCCTTTGAATAACATTAAAAGGCTTATCCCCTTCGTTCCGGCGGCACAGGATGTTGTGCCACCGGGCTTGCAAATCTGTGATGTTCGCTTATTGTTCCGCTCATGCCAGCCAGATGGAAAAACGATAGACCTATGTCCCGCCAAGCGTTCGACGCGCTTTTTTTCGATGAGGAAGCGTGTTCGGAGTATCTGGCAGAACGACGCTGGCCGGACGGCTTCGTCTGCCCCTCTTGTGGCACCTGCAAGGGTTGGCCTCTCAAGCGAAATCGGGCGACCTGGGAATGTGCTGGCTGCGGGCGACAGACATCCGTGACGGCTGGCACGGTGATGCACAGCAGCCACCTGCCATTG
>NZ_FOBO01000038.1 GCF_900109855.1 Roseovarius tolerans
CGCAGGAGCCGGTCGGTGTTCTCGTTGCTACGGCCCTCGGCGGAAAACCGCGAGGAAAGTGCCCCGATAGGTGCCTCTCCGCCGACGACACCGACATTCCCGCAACACCGGTAGAATGACAGCCTCGGCGGCGCTTGCCTGAGGTGGTGGCTCTCTCCGATGAATGACCCCAGCTGGAGATCAACACGCGGGGGCGTCCATGTCGAGTGCACTCATACTGGTCGGATTGGTGGTCATTGGAGGGCTTCTGCTCGGGCTGGTCTTAACCATGGACAGCTGAAATCCCGCAACGGGTGAAACGGGTGGCCGCTGGAGCAGTCTTGCGGGGCTATGCCACGCTACATCCTATCAAAGTCCGCCCCGTAGGCCGCGACCGCCCGTGGGAGGCAAGTAAAAAGCTGCCATCTGATCCGCACGAGTAAACGACAGCTTGCAGCCCGAAGCGGTCATATCCTGATCAGCTCAGGACGATAAAAGCAGACGTTCAAAGTGTCGGTCATGACTGGCTGCAATGCGAACGAAGCAGACGCTCTCGTTGACGCCAAGGTTGCTACCATTTGATGGTTGATCTACGCTTTCAGCTATGCGTTTTGTTGCTTTGATAATCACAATTCTACTTGCGCCGCAGGCTTGGGCCGGTGGCTCGTGGAAAGAATTCTGGTCCGCTGACGGAACGATAATCCGCGGATGGTTGGAAACTCCCGAGGGTGAGGGTCCGCATCCCGCCGTTGTCATGATGCACAGCTGCTTTGGCCCGATCAACGATCAGGGCGAACTGGCGGCCCATGACAGATCATGGGCAGATATTCTGACGAAGAACGGCTATGCCATCCTTGCGGTCGATAGTTACACGCCGCGTGGCGCCGGCTCTTTGTGTCAAGAGCGGAATCGGCCAGTGCTGGCAAGCGCAGAACGCCCTTGGGACGCGATTGGCGGGCTCGTGTTCCTGCAGGAGCGACTGGATATTGATGGCGACAGGGTGGGTATCATGGGGTGGTCTAACGGCGCCATTACGTCGCTGTGGACAGCCAGAGACGGCGCCAGCGCGGCATCGGCGCTGGAAGGGCCCGATTTCCGCGCGGCGGTTGCTTATTATCCGCTTTGTAATGACGTCCTGAGCCGCATTGATAACTATATGCCAAGGATACCGGTTCTGCTCCAGATCGGTGCTGACGATGACTGGACGGACCCCGAACCTTGCCGAGAGCTTGCGGCACAGACGCAATCACGCGGCGGTGATTTGACCTTGGCAGTCTACGAGAAGTCTCACCACCTATTCGACGCGCCAGACATGCCTGTGCGTCCATTCATGGCCGTGAATGACACGCAGGAAACGGGCCTGATAGAAATACATTTCGGAACCAATGAAACAACCCGCGTTCAGTCTATCGAAAGAACGCTTGATTGGTTCGCCGAATACCTGCGCTGAACACCGTCCCCCGCACAATTGTCCGTTGACATGGGCTCGTTTCGGACCTTAGCCGCAAAGCGCCCCAAGGTCAGCTCGGCGGACATTCCGGACTTGTGCGTATGCGGCTATTGCTTACGCAGCATCGTTTAGCACATGCGGCGGATTTCTTGCTGTTCCGCAGCCCATGCCGCGGAAGCAGCCATTGCAGAACAGTTTCAGCAGCCGAATTCAAACCGCACTGACGCTGCATGGAGCATGAAATCACATGTCGCGGACGAAGCATGAGAAATCGGGCATCCTCGTAAGAGCATCACAGAATGATCGCCGGAAACGATCAAACTGCCACGGCCGCGGTCCCGACGGCAGGGATAGGCACATCCCACACCGGCCCGTCGCGGTGCTTTGCCCGTACCTGCGCGACAAAGCTACGCTCAAAGCTATTTCTTTCGGGCACTCACAACGAAGTGTGTCAGCGCATAGAAAAAGCGGCCTTCCGCAGCCAGGACCTCTTGCTCCTCCAGCCACGCGGCGGCCTCTTCGGCGGGAACATGGTTGTTGTCGACAGCATACCGGGACATCAATTGCATCATCATCGTCGCAAGCCCGTCCGGCTTCAGCGTGTGATCGCAGGTTGTTAGCGGTGTGACGCCTTCAACGACAAAGCCTGCGTCTCGCATGATAGGCGGCAATATTGCCGGGACGTCACGCTGTGTGAAGTGATGATCCCAAGACGCGATCATGCGATCCATACGTTCCTGATCCTCGCTGAACCACACCAGACTTTCGAGATGGATGTCACCGATCACAAGTCTGCCGCCGGGTTTGAGCACCCGCCCGGCTTCGACGATGGCTCCGGGAATATCGTCAAGATATTCGAAGACTTGAACCGAAACTGCCTTGTCCATTGTTCCGGTCTCAATTGGCAGATCATTGGCCGTGCCGATCAGGGTTTCAACCCAATCAAACTCTTTGCACCGCTTCTTCGCGGGACCAAGCATGTCGCTGCTAGGATCAACACCAATTGCCCGGCCCCCTGATCCAACCGCGCGGGCAAGCTCTAGTGTCAGCAAACCACTCCCGCAGCCAATATCGACGATTGTTTCGCCAGCCGTGGGGCGAAGTGCGTCGAATGAAACTTGCCGTCTCCGCGTGACATCCGCGCCTTGATAGACAATATCCAGAAGCCGCAGCGTTTCCTTGTCAAACTTGAGCATGTTTTGCGCCCCGTGCCAGATACAAGTGATTATTGGTCCTATTCATCTGCGGGAACAATTGCATCAACTTCGATCTCGACCAGCCATTCAGGATTCACAAAGCGGGTCACAGCCATGATCGTATCAACAGGGCGGACGTCGAGGCAGAAGGCTTTGCGCGCTTCAATGGCTGCCTTCCAATTGTCGATTTCCGTCAGAATAATACGGGTTCGAACAATGTCTTGCAATCCAGAGCCCGCCTGTTCGAGCGCATCCTTGATGATCTCAAAGCACCGTATCGTCTGGGCATGGACATCACCGACACCGACAGTTCTGCCGTCAGGATCCACGGGTGCTGTGCCACCAACAGCAATGAATGAGCCCACGCGGACCGCCCTGCTGAACCCCACGGTCTTTTCCATCGGATTG
The DNA here is from genome assembly GCF_900109855.1 of Roseovarius tolerans. Classification (GTDB taxonomy): domain Bacteria; phylum Pseudomonadota; class Alphaproteobacteria; order Rhodobacterales; family Rhodobacteraceae; genus Roseovarius; species Roseovarius tolerans. The sequence goes on from NZ_FOBO01000038.1 coordinate 3,034, forward strand.
CCGTTCGAGATGAGAGTTCGTTGAACCGTCATGCCGTGGCCCTGACCGCCCAGGCACGCGCAGGCATCCGAACAGGTCCGGCCTCTGCGATCTGCTGCTTTAATTGGACCATAAGCGCTTCGCGCCGATCTGCCGGCAGGCTCATACAATAGCCGGGTGCAGGACCGGCCCCAAGTGTGAACGGCATCCAGAACGCGTCGAAATCTTCGAACTCGGTTTCGATCTCAATCAGTGAGATAGCTATCCCTGAAAGTCCCGCCTGTGCGCAGATTTCTCTAAGTCCGGTCTCAGAACAAAAGGGAAACCGTGCGCCCTCGTTCAATTCGGCAGCTTTCGGGTCTACCTTGGCAGCGGCCTTCCAGAAAGCATCAATAAATCCGATCCCACCGCCGGGATAATCCCAGACGTAGAACGACAAGACGCCACCCGGCCGGAGCACACGGTGCATCTCTTTCAACGCCGCTGTCTTGTCGGGTAGGAAGTTCAGCACCAGTGCGGATGTCACGACATCCCTGCTGTCGGTATCCAACCCGAGCTTCTGGGCTTTTGCGGTTTCGAATGTGGCGCGGGGGTCAACGTTCGCCGACTTGGCGTATGCCACAAAATCAGCTGAGGCATCGGTCGCGACGATGGAACGCGGCGCGGCCTTCGCAAGAATGGCGCTGGTCAGCGCGCCGGTCCCACATCCGATTTCCAGCCAATCGGCATCGGGCGGCGCGCCCAGCCAATCAAGGTACTTGGCTGCAATCTTCTTGCTCCAACGCCCCATGTATTGGTCGTAGCTTTGTCCGGCGCTCCATGCGTCGTGACGAGTATCCGTTTGCATGTGTTCCCCCCTCGGTGAATTTCGTTTTAACTGTGAATTGTTGCAGCCGACAAAATCGCTTGGATATGTGCCAATCCGGCATCCAGAAAGGTCAGCCCTTCAACCTCGATCACCGCACCCGTCGCAAATTCGGGAAACGCCGTGGAGAAATCCGTACAGGCCAGAACGATGGCTGAGCTGGGCCGCGATTCAGCCAATCGGTGGCAAATCCCAAGAAGGGCCGCGCGTCCTTCCGCCCCCCTGCCGGGGTAGAAATGCTTTTCCAAAAGATCGGCGATCTCTTGGATGTCGTCCTGCGTTACGATGTCCGGGCAATCGATACTCGACGCGCGAAGGGCTTCGTGGAACCACACGCCCGTCATTGTCACAGGCGTGCCAAGGACAATCACGGATGTCAGGGCGTGCTTCCTGGCTGTTTGCACGGCGGCGTCAACAATACTGACAACCGGAATCGAAATGCCGTCAATGATGTCAGAAAACCGCGCGTGCGGAGTCACGCTCGCAATTGCGGCGATCTTGCATCCGCCGCGCTCGAGGTTCGAAAGCGCGTCGCGGAAAGTTGCATCAAACCCTGTCCAGCTTTGTGGATTACCAGGCGTACCGCGCAGTGCTAGTGTCTCGCGCATGTCCAGCGACTCTATCGCCAGGCGTGGTGACCCGCCGGGCAAAGACGCCCGAGCCGCCCTGCACAAGCCTTCATAGTACAAGATGGTTGCCGGCCACCCGACTCCGCCGACCAAACCAATTTTCCTGAACGTCTTTTCCATGCCGTTTTCATCCTATAACCCATAGTGTACGCTAAATTGGATGAATCCTATATAGGAAATATCTTATATGCCTGATTGCGCTCATATGATATCCGCCCCACTGCGAGCGCTGTCCAACTCCAAGCGGCTGACAATCCTCCGCTGGCTCAGGGACCCGACATCGCATTTCCCGCCCCAGCGAGACGGTGACCTGGTTGTTGACGGCGTCTGCGTCGGCTTCATCACCAAAAAGATTGGCCTCAGCCAACCCGCTGTGACTGAGCACATGCAAATTCTGGCCGATGCGGGGTTGGTATCATCCAAGAAGATTCGCAATTGGGTCTTTTACAAGCTGGACGATGAGCAGGTTCGGACTTTTCTTGCCGCCCTGTCCGAGACGTTGGAAATACCCAAGCCAAGATAAGAACTGTCATGGCCGCCGCGATTCAATCGATCTGGCAATTTCGCGCAAGTGTTTTTCCCCGGTGCCACAACAGCCCCCAAAAACATCCATATGAGGATAGCGTTCGGCAAGATCGCCAATCTGCGTTCCTAACTCAGCGGGATCGCCATCTTCGAGGTGGCCCAACTTGCACAGCGCCAGTTTCTCCATCTTCGAGGCATTGGGCCGCACACCACGCAGTCTTTTGATCCAACTGGCATTCTCAAGCGCAGGCTCATATTCGACCGGGTGTGAGCAGTTCAGCAGATAGAAGTCTGGCGCATGCTCACCGGTTTTGGCGTCGATCTCGGTGATGGCTTCGCCGAGCGTCGGCCCAGATTTCAATTTGCAGTTGCTGTCGAGCGTCAGCGCGACCGACAGGGGGACATTCAGCTTTGATGCCGCGCGACAGGCACCGACCGCCTCGGGCACATTGTTGAACGTCTGCGCGCTGGCAAAGTCGACGCCCGCCGCCTTCAGTGTGCTCAGTTGCACAGCGTGATAGTCTTCTGCGCTTGCGGCAGTGATTTCCTTGTTCAGGTCGTAGGCATCGCCACGCGGCCCCAGAATGCCGCCGACCAGCAGGCGCGGGATCTGGCTGGCGTAGCTCTTTGCGATGTCGCGCAGGAACGATATGGCCGCTATGTTTGCATCGGCCAGCCCTTGGGCCGAGTAGCCCAACTTCGCCCCCCAATCCGGGCTGGCGCGATAGTCGAGGCCAGTGAGAAGAAACGACAGTCCGAACTCAGCTGCCACATCCAACTGGGTACGAAACATATCACGCATGAAGGCTTATCCCTTTTGTTCCGGCGGGACTACATGTTGAGGCGACAGAGTTCTTGATTGTGGATTGAGGCACGGATTAGATCCGTTTGCAGCG
>NZ_FOBO01000034.1 GCF_900109855.1 Roseovarius tolerans
GTGCCCGTCCGTCGCCGAGCCTTTGCCAGAAAAAGGCGTTCATGAGCGCAGCCAGTTCCGCCTGGATCGCCTGTTAGGTCAGCTTGCGCGCGCCATCGCGAAGGTTGTCGGTGAAAGGGGTGGATGTCGCCGCAAACGACACTGAAAACCGCGCCGCTTAATCAGGTCGCGTCACCCAAAATCCCGCATAGCTCTTGAAGAACGATACAGAGTCCCAATTGATCTTAAACCCGCAAACTGGACCGTTTGAAGGTGGAGTCTTCCGCTACGATTTCCCGACTGGGATAGGAGGGCAGAGGATGAAAAACGGGTCAGGGACGTTTGTCTGGGGGCTCCGTTCTAGAGGCACCTTGGAAGTTAGCTTCTCAACATCACCCTCTCAGATTCAACATCGTTATAAATCTGCCAGAGTGCGCGGAGTTGAGCGGCGAGGTCCATCGGATCAAAGGGCTTTGCTATGACGCCCAACGCACCATCGCGGCGAAGATCGTTTGACAAGTTTTCGTTGACCCGCGCTGTCATGAATACAACGGGTACATCATTTAGGCCGGGAACTTTGCGGAGCTCGCAGAGCGTCTCTTTGCCATCCATGTCGGGCATCATGTAATCCAGAAGCAGAAGGTCTGGACTAAAAGATGCGGCTTCTTCGGTTGCCTGTTTGCCGGAAGCACATTGCAGGAGCTCAAATAGACCAATCAACTCGAGAGCCATAGCTGCTATGGCTCGAATGTCATCATCATCATCTACGTGCAGTATTCGCTGCAACTCTCTCATCACGCCGCCCTCTTAGTGTGTCGCACTTCAGCCAAGTATAGAAATAACTCGCATGACAAAGACTAAATTTCCAATGGCTTAGCATCATCTAATAGAATCTTCTCAGGGTTGTTGAGATTGTCCAACGTGCTCTCTATTTTAAATGCGTGATCAAGCTGTTGAGGTTGAATTGTGTGCATGGGTAGTTTTACAAAAAATGTTGTGCCTTCACCGCATTTACTCACAAAGTCGATCTCCCCGTCGTGTGCATGAACTATTCTCTGAGCAATAGCCAAACCCAAGCCTGTTCCTTTGCGTTCTTTTCCATCAGGGCTGCGCAATTGAGCGAAACTTGCGAAGACCATGTGGTACGCTTCCTCAGGAATTCCGGGCCCCTTGTCCGTCACGGATATTTTCCAGAAACCATTTTCAGAATCTAGCATGACTTGAACGGTTTCCCCCGCAGGTGTGAATTTCGCTGCGTTTGATAGAAGGTTTGCCAGCACTTGTGTAAATCGTGCCGCGGACACACTTGCGATCGCGTCGGTGAGGTCTGTCTCGAACTGGAAGTTGACGCGCAACTCGTCCCCATACCCCCTGTTCATTTCGACGACTTCATCGACAAGCGCCACAAGGTCGACAGGTGCCTTGTCCATTTTCATTTTGCCCGCCCGGATTTTCTCCAGATCTAAGATGTCGTCGACTAGAAGGAGTAGCTGCTCTGTATTGCGTACGGCGATATCCAAAGCTTGCTTGGCGTTGTTGTCAAAAATGCCGAGAGTTCCCGAATGCAACAGTCGAAGCGATCCTTTGATTGAAGTCAGTGGGGTGCGCATCTCATGGCTTACGACCGACACCGCCTCCGTCTTGGCGCGCTCGATCTTCTTGCGCTCGGTAGCATCACGCAGAACGGACACAAACAGTGTCTCTCCGTTTTCCCCAACTGCAAGTCGAGTGGTTATCTCGCCAAACTTCGTGCCTCGTTCAACAACTATTACAACGACATCTTTCTCTCCAGAAAACAGGGGCGCCACATGTCCTCGAAAAAGGCTTTCATCCATATGAGGATCTGCGTCGAGTATGCTCTTCTGGTCTAATTGGTCATTTGACCAGCCGCTGGCCTTAAGCGCCGATAAGTTGGCAAAGACCATCCCTAGGGATTCCGTATCGTAGACGTAAATTTCATCGTGGAGGTAGTCGAACAGGTTTTTCAAAAACCGTGATTTGTCGGAATTTGGTGCATCCTTGTTGTCTGTGCGGACTACGATTGCTCCAACAAGGCATTGAGCGAAATCAAGAACCGGAGTGACATTGCATCGAGAGAGAAGGCCATGACCATCGGCCGTCACATCTTCGCTCTCACCCGCCCAACACGTACTCTCCGACAGGGAGGTTTGCAGAGCACGATAAGCACGATTTGATGTGCCGCCCACATAAATTATGCTGATCGGCTTCCCAACAAGTTCGGAAGCAGAATATCCGAAACGATCCGCAAAACTTTGATTGACCGAAGCTATCTTGCCTTTTGCATCAATTTCGCAAACTTGTAGATGACTTTCTGTTGCGGCTGTGAGTGCTTGAACCTCACGTTCGATTACTTCAATACGGCCTTCCTTTAATTTGAGAGCGCGGCGTTGTCTGTAGATCAACAGCAGGGTCAAGCCTAACAAGAAAGCAAGAACCACTTGGGCAATACCGGTTGGTATTGAAGTAAATTCGATTATGCCAATCCCTGACGCCAATAACCCGAAGGCTACAACACCGCCGGTGAATAACGTGACGTTTATCGCTTGGTTGAGCTTCAATGGTCGATTGAAACGAAACAGACTGATCATCTACCAACTCCGGGACCGTTTTAACATACACAGGCGTCATAGGCGATTTAGGGAACTCTATTCTCATTACTTGGCAAAAGTAGGGCGCCTGTCAGGCTTAGATGATATCAACGCCTTTTTTTGACGTTCGAATTCCCCAACCAAAACCTCTAAACACCTAGGGTACCTCATCCTAAAATGTGCTGAATCCTACAGAGTGCTATGAAAAACCTTCTCTGAAGGTATCCCTCAAGTATGTCGAGCACAATTTTAAAGAGATTTCCTCAGTTGTAGTCCAGTCAAATTATTGTTGGAAATTGTTACGGTCAATCAGGCTCCAGTTTTGGCCTGTTGCTGCTCATACTCCTATGGAGAGTGAATTTTCCGAGCGTTTAAGTGTTAGATGATATTATTAATGATACTCAAAATTGTTGCAAATGCGTCCCTTCGAAGGGGTGATCATGGGAACGAAACAGTTAAAGTGACCGAACTTCGATGGGTGCCAAAAATCAATTAAAGGTTGTTTTTGGGTCCGAGCTGGATTACCAATCATGCGTTGTGTATTCGGGTTATGAGTTGCGGTGCCTCCATGCGATTGGGGGCACCGCACGCTTCAGCTCTTAGAAGGGCGAACGACAGAGACAACCCCGTGATCTGAACTGGTTTAGGAGCGCGCTCGTACTTTAAATCTGTTCAAGATTTGGAGTTCATTTTACTGGTTGGCATATTCTCTTTGTTTTGCACGCCCGAGGTTTGAATACTGACAGTTATGATTGTAGTTGTCGCGACATACCTTGACTTCCTTGCACCTCGCTAGGTCACGTCCTGTTTCTTCTCTTCGGCTAAGGCTTTTTGAAACATTTTCTCTTCGATTTCGTCAACCCTTGGCAGATCAAGAGCAAGCGCGTCTTGGTTTAGAGAGTGCTCTTCCTGCCGATCAGAAGTTATTGAATTCGCTGACTCTGAAAGTAATCCGGTGATTTCAGAAACCTGAAGCTGCAAAGCGATCAACCCAGAGTATCGAGGCTGATTCAGTAGAAGGTTCGCTCGATCTTGCAAGTTCACGGCCGTCTCGCCGAAGTTCTTTGAAATACCGTCTTGTAAACAAATGATAAATCGACCTCGGCCGAGATAGGAAAATAGGAACTGCTCTCCATTTACCACGTCAGAGATCACACAGCTTACTGTGTGCAGATGTCGCTTCAACTCCGTTGAGTCGAGCTGCCTAAAAAGAGCGCCAAAATCTTTGATATGAGCGCGGTATAGCTTTGGCGTCTCATTTCGAGAGCGCAGTTCTGAGAGTTTTTTCTGGAACCGAGAGAACTGTGCCATGCCCTTGATTTGCGGAAACCAGACAGGTTTGAGTGCAACGTTATCATCAGAGAGATAGTTGGGTCTCGGGGGGATTTCAGAAGCTCCAATCGGCGCTTTAGCTTTTCTTGTGAGTTCAACGAGCAACATTGCAGTCTTGATGCGTCCAACAACTTCGTTGTGATCCAGCGGTTTGCGCATAAAGTCGGTCGCACCTGCGGTAAACGCACGCGACATCAGAGCGCTACCGCGCTGCGAGGTTACCATGATGATGGGTGCCAATTTGTTGTCGGCGCGCATTCGCAAAACCTGACACAGATCAATGCCGTTAGAATCCCCCAGGGCGATATCCAAAAGAAAACAGTCAAAAGGTGATGGCTCTTGGTCGAGGAGGGCTAGGGTCTCCTCGGCGCTGTGAGCTACGGTCACGTCGTGCAGGCCCAGCTCAGCGAGTTTCGTGACTACGAGCTTTGCAAAGACGACGTCGTCATCAACAAGAAGAATTCGCATTGCCGAAGCTCACCACAGGTAAATAGAGACCGTTGTTCTGCTTCTGACTGAGTAAAGCAGAATGATGTCATTTTATGGGCGTTTTACTTTTTGATTGTCTTATTGATCGAGAAGGCAAGCTCTTGAATGAAAGCCGAAAACTCTGAATTATGAGTTTGCTTTGTCAGGAGTTGGGCGAAGTTGTGAATCTATATGGCTAGAGTCATGCGGCCGACTCGGTTCACGCTTTGGTCTTACGTCAGTTTGCGCTCGTGGGATTCTTCTACCGATCTTGCAAGGCCGTCCATAATTTGAACAAAATTCCGAAATATTACCTGTAGATGCATAACGGCCTGTGAGCTGTCGTTACATTGTGGCGGGCGTAGCGACCGACAGGCGTCAAGTTTTGGTGTGAGGCTGCAGTATGCAGGAGCTAAGAGCGACATGAAGATCATAGCGGTAGACGATGACCTGGTTTCGCTGAACTTGCTAAGCGATTTTCTGAAAAAGGAGCGACACCACGACGTAACATTAAAATCTTCAGCCTCGGCCGCGTTAGAAATTCTTCAGACAGAAGACCCGCCTTTCGACTGCATACTTCTAGATATCGAGATGCCAGAGATGAATGGTATCGAGGTATGTAGAGAGATTAGACGCCTTGAGGCGTACAATAGCGCGCCGATCCTGATGATCACTAGGTATAGAGATCACGTGTCGATATCGCAGGCCTTTGCGAACGGTGCCACTGACTATATCAAGAAGCCATTTGATGCTTTCGAGGTTCTTACGCGGATCAATGTTGCGGAGCGACTCGTTCAAGAGCGGCAGGCTGCGATAGATAGTTACATCGCTGTGAGAAATATTATGGGCTGTAAACCGCCTCTTGCATCGTTCAATCATATGCAAGACAGCGATGCTCTATTCACATCGAAAGCTATGCAAATCCGGCTAGAAGGGCTCCTACCCATTTCCGTATTTCAAAACTACCTTGAACAAGTCGCTGAAACAGAAGGCTGCGACGCCCATCTGTTTGCGGTCAGGATCCGGGAGATTAACAGGATCTTTGCAAGTACGGACGCAGCAGGTTTCTTGAAATTCTTCGAAGCATTTACATGGGCGATTAAAGCCGAGTTTGGTGCCGAAGACACTTTTCTTTCACATGCGGGAAACGGCACCATTCTTTGTGCGACCAAGAGTGAAAGTAGGTTTGTAACCGAGGGGGCGCAAGCGTCCATTCATGAGAAGCTGCAAAGCTACTACTCTCAACGATGGAACTTCGACCTGACATCTGAGGATATTGTTTCGGGTCGTCCAATAAGCTTGAACAAGACGCAAAAGTTAAACTTCAAGAGGGCCGTGAAAGCTGCTCTTGCGCGCCTTGATCAATGCTCAGGAGACATGGATCCCTCATATACTTCCAAGCTTGTGGGCTAGAAAGTCTGGTTCATGATCTGACAGTCTTCTGGGGTGCCAGATTTGAATAATTCGGCTCCGGTTGTTGTCAGCCTGTCATCTGTGTGTCGGCATGTGTTCACAGCTGATAGTTTTATGCAAACATGGACTCGTCGTCGAAAATAAGGGACATAAGAACCAACAAATGGTCCGAGTGGTCGCGCATTTCAGATAGGGTTTCAGGGCGCTTCGCATCATTCGAAGCAACAAAATCGTCGATTTCCGCAGCGATATTCCCTAGGTCTGGAAATCCGAGGGTCGCTGCAGTCCCGGAGATCTTATGACAAATACGCCCTATCGTGTAGCACGTTTCTGAAGGATCGGCTACCTGATCCAACCGACCGCGAAGCATTTCCACTTCAAGATACTGTTTTTCGAGTTCGGTGAGAAAGTGAGTTCGAATCTTTTCAAGCCGAATGGCCGTGTTTTGTTGAAGCATGATTTGTCCCTGATGCCTAATTTAACCAAAGCCTAGCAGGCGCATGAGTTTGCCTGACGGAGCGCGATTTTGTGCATTTGGATTCATCGCCCGTTCCTCTGCGGATTGCAGTGCTTGAACGAGTGCGTTGGATATGCCCCGCGAAGACTTGAGCTGCAGCGAAATGCCTTCACCAACTACGGGCAGCAACGAGATTGCGCGACCGTCGCAGAAATGAAGGTCCATTTCGCGTACTGTTTGGGACAGCTGTCGTTCAAATTCTTCATGGGCGAACGTATGCGAATTGGTTAGCACGCAAACAAAATGGCCCTCTCCAGCATGGCTTGCAAAGAAACTCTCTGGTTTCAGGGTTTCAGAAATAGCTTCTGCAAAGTCACTCACCGCGGCTTCAAATTCAAAGACGCTGCTCGCGCGGAATGTACGAGCCATATCTGGCACCACAATCCCAAAGGTGATCATCCCGAAAAGCGAGACTCGTGACACTTGCATCAAGTAGTTTTCAAGCGCCAGATAGTCGATGAATCCATCGATATCTAGAAGAGCGAGCCGCTTTTCAAGGTCAGCAGAAGTAACTATCGATGCTGGCGACTTCTCCTGAGCGGTGGGATTGCGCTCGTCGAGGCTGAGGTGCTCTCCGAGTAGAGATTGAATCAGCCGCAATCTGGAGTGGATCTCCACAACGTCGAACGGCTTTGTGATATAGTCGCTGGCACCTGCCGCAAACGCTCTGTCAATGTAGCTACGGTCTGACATCGCAGTGATCATCAGAATAGGGGTGTTGCGGTAGTCTGCCATCCGGCGAAGTTGCTCAGTCAATTCGATCCCATCGATCCGGGGCATTTGGATATCAAGGAGAAAGCAATCGAACGGGGTATCGGCTTGATGTATTTTCTCTAGTGCTTCGGTTGCAGATTGGCATACCGAGAGATTGGAAAAGCCAGCCGCTCGGAGTACTTCGGCTAGAAGCTCCAAGATGAGTGGATCGTCATCTACTGCGAGAATTTTCATCTTATCCCCCTTCAAAAGGAAGTGGTTCGGATGCGATGCATGGCCGAGATATCTTATAAAATGCTATGTGAACTTGGCAAAACTAAGGCGGTAATGACGCGCGCCCTGCGCAACCTTAGGCTTTTAGAGATTTTGCTGAAAGAACGCGCCAGTTTAAAGACTGTGTACCGCTCCGGGTTTTCCGGAGGCTCCAAATCGAGGAAGGATTGGAGCCATGGAAAAGGACAACAGAGCAAACCGCTATTCACCTGAGACACGCGAGAGACCAGTGCCGATGGTGCTCGACAATCAGGGTAACTACGAGAGTCAGCCTGCAGCGATCAAGGCGATTGCGCCGAAGATCGGCTGTGGCCGTGACACGTTGCGGCGTTGGGTTCAGCAGGAGGAAGCCGACACGGGCAATCACATGATTTTTGAAGAACGGGTGCCGCTGAAGGGGCTCGACCTCCGGCCCCGTCATAGCGAATCAATGCGCCTTGTTCACAGGCGGTTGAGAAGAGCTTTTGTTCGGTCAAGGTCGATGCGGCCTCCCGCAACCAAATTTACTAAATAAAAACAAAGAGAAAAAGTCTCAATGGGTGATGCACTCGTTGGGGTCGCGCCGTAAGGTGCGACGCTGGTGCTGAAGCGGGAACGGATCAGACGCCGCACATACCGCGCACGCGACGCTGCAAGGCAGGACATGCTCGAATACATTGAGATGTTCTACAACCCGAAACGCAAGCACACGAACAACGACATGCTGGCGCGCGTTGACTTCGAAATCAGACAGCAGAAACTGAAGGAAGCACGTGTCTAGGAAACTCGGGCACCTCAGACTACTCTCTTGGGAGTGGAGACCAAGTACTGAATGTCGGTACTGACAGATAACACCTGACTTTCATCTAGCGCGTCGCGACGCGTAGATAGGCACAAACTGATGGGTATGATGTCTGCAGGGGCTTTGGGGGCCGAGTTCAATAAATAGCCGTTACCGGCTTGTCGCCGTCTTTCACGCAGCCTCGATACATT
>NZ_FOBO01000017.1 GCF_900109855.1 Roseovarius tolerans
GGCGAGAAACCACGTCCGCAATGGCAGGTGGCTGCTGTGCATCACCGTGCCAGCCGTCACGGATGTCTGTCGCCCGCAGCCAGCACATTCCCAGGTCGCCCGATTTCGCTTGAGAGGCCAACCCTTGCAGGTGCCACAAGAGGGGCAGACGAAGCCGTCCGGCCAGCGTCGTTCTGCCAGATACTCCGAACACGCTTCCTCATCGAAAAAAAGCGCGTCGAACGCTTGGCGGGACATAGGTCTATCGTTTTTCCATCTGGCTGGCATGAGCGGAACAATAAGCGAACATCACAGATTTGCAAGCCCGGTGGCACAACATCCTGTGCCGCCGGAACGAAGGGGATAAGCCTTCTGCCTGCGATCAACCCTGATACTGCCACAGCGACGGCTGTGACATGTCTAAAGTTCATCATTCTAACACTCCTTGTTTGGCAGCCGCCGGACATGTCCGGCAACTGATTAAAGGGGTGATGCCAATGAAGGTGTCTGCCTATGTCCCGAGGGTATTTGCGCGTTCCCTAAGTCAGCCACGGTTCAGACCTCCCCAGAGAATGTCTACCACACATAGATATATTCGCATATGTTTTGAATCAACTTCCGCCACAAAAATGCCACTTTTCCAACTAGGCAGTGCATATTGGAGAACCTCTGCCGCCGGTGCCAAGAGAATTGAGCATCAAATCGAAACAATTGAGAAAATCCACCACGATTACCCACGCCTCAGAGGCCAACCAATACCGAGCGAATGCACATGATTCGGGTCGCATATTGAAATTGGACGACTTACTTTCGAAGACATCACATGCCGCAGAGGTCACAATGCAAGATCATGCATCCGACAATGCCTACCACTACAACGTCATGCGCCGTGCGATCGACCTGATCGATGCGCGCGACGAGACACTTTCGCTCGAGGATCTTGCGCGAGAGATGGGGATGAGCGCCGCGCATTTTCAGCGGCTTTTCTCGCAATGGGTGGGTGTATCTCCCAAGCGCTACCAGCAGTATCTGACGCTTGGTCATGCCAAGGCCCTGCTGGCGCAGCGCTATACCACTCTGGAGGCCGCCGATGCAGCGGGGCTGTCGGGCTCGGGGCGGCTGCATGATCTGTTTCTGAGATGGGAGGCGATGAGCCCCGGTGAGTTCGCGCGCAAGGGGGCGGGATTGATCATCTATTACGGCTGGTTCGACAGCCCCTTCGGTGAGGCGCTCGCCATGGGCACCGACCGTGGGTTGTGCGGTGTGGCCTTTGCCGCAGAGTTCGGACGTGATGTGACCATGGCCGATATCCGCGCCCGGTGGTCCGACGCGATGTATGTAGAGGCCCCGGAGAAGATCGCGCATTGGGTGGATGCGGGGTTTGAGGGACGGGGCGAAGCCGTGCTCCACATGATCGGCGCGCCGTTTCAGATCAAGGTGTGGGAGGCGCTGCTCGCGATTCCCTCGGGCCATGTCACCACCTATTCCGAAATCGCGGGAGCCATCGGCAACCCGCGCGCGGTGCGCGCGGTCGGCACCGCCGTGGGGCGCAATCCGGTCAGCTTTCTCATCCCCTGCCATCGGGCCCTGCGAAAATCGGGGGGCTTGGGTGGCTATCACTGGGGTCTTCCGATCAAGCGCGCGATCCTCGCCTGGGAAAGCGCGCGCGCCGAAGGATAGGCGGAATTCTGCGCGTGCTGTCTTGTATTTCCCCGTGGATTTGCCTTGGGCGAGGTGCTGTTATTGCATATCATTGCACTGAACCCGATCCATCGGGCTGTGAAATCAATGAAGGCGACATTCCATGATCCGAGCACGTAATCCCATTCTCATCCTCTCCGGCGCATCGCTTCTGCTGGTCGCGGCCTGCACCGATCCCGCCTATGTCGGTGGTGATGATCCGCGTCGGAAAACCAAGTCAGGCGCGGTTATCGGGGGGCTTGTCGGGGCCGCCACCGGCGCTGCCGTCAGTGACAGCAAGGGCAAGGGGGCCTTGCTCGGCGGTGCGATCGGTGCCTTGGGTGGCGCTGCCATCGGCAATGCGCTCGACCGGCAGGAGGCCGAACTGCGCCAGCAACTCGACAGCGACGTTCAGATCACCAATACCGGGGATCGCCTGATCCTGACCATGCCGCAGGACATCCTGTTCCCGGTCGACAGTTTCAACATCCGGCCTGATCTGCGGTCGGATTTGTTCAAGGTGGCGGACAGCCTCCAGAGATATCCCGACACCACGGTTCAGGTCGTCGGCCATACCGATAGCGACGGCGATGCCAGCTACAATCAGGGCCTTTCGGAGCGTCGTGCCAATGCGGTGGCCGATGTGCTGATGAATGGTGGCGTGACGTTCTCGCGGATCAACGCGTTCGGGCGGGGCGAGGATCAGCCAGTGGCCTCGAACCTCACTGCCGAGGGAAAGGCGCAGAATCGCCGGGTCGAAATCGTGATCCTGCCGAACCGCTGAGAGCGGGCGCGCGACCCGGATGTGAAAAGGCGAGGGGCGGTTCATCGGGCCGCCCCTTTGCTGTTCATTCCGCCGCGATCTCTGCCGCCTCGACGCGCACGGCCGAGTATTTGAACTCGGGGATCTTGCCGTAGGGGTCCACCGCCGGGTTGGTGAGGATATTGGCGGCGGCCTCGACATAGGCGAACGGCAGGAACACCATGTCCGGTGAAACCGCCCGGTCGGCACGCGCCATGATGCTGATCGAGCCGCGTTTTGTGCTCAGCCGCACCATGCCTCCGGGCTCCACGCCGAGTTTGCGCAAGGTAGACGGGTGCAGCGAACAGTTGGCCTCGGGCTCTACCGCGTCGAGAACCGATGCGCGGCGGGTCATCGAGCCGGTATGCCAATGCTCCAGCTGCCGCCCGGTGGTCAGCACCATCGGATAGTCGGCATCGGGCACGTCGTCAGGCGGGATGATCGAGGCGGGGGTGAAGCGCGCCCGGCCTTCGGGTCGCGGGAAACCGTCGCCGAAGACCACGGCCTCGCCCGGGCCATCGGGTGTCTTGCAGGGATAGGTCACGGCATTCTCGCGCTCCAGCCGCTCCCACGAGATATTGTCGAGCGAGCGCATGTTGACCTTCATTTCGGCAAACACGTCCGCAGGTGTGTCATACTTCCACCCAAGGCCCATCCGGTTGGCAAGTTGTGTGGTGATCTGCCAATCCTCGCGCGCCTCGCCCGGCGGGGTCACTGCGCGGCGGCCCATCTGCACCTGCCGATTGGTATTGGTGACGGTGCCGGATTTCTCGTAGAATGCGCTCGCGGGCAGGATCACATCGGCATAGTTCGCCGTCTCGGTGATGAAGATGTCCTGCACCACCAGATGCTCCAGCTTGGCGAGGGCATCGCGGGCGTGCTCCACGTCCGGGTCGGACATGGCCGGGTTCTCGCCGAGGATATACATGCCCTTGATCTTGTCCTCGTGGACCGCATCCATGATCTCGGTGACGGTGAGGCCCTTCTGGTTCGAGAAATCGCCGGATTTCCAGACTTCGGTGAAGGCGTTGCGCACGCCGTCATCCGTCACAGTCTGGTAATCCGGCAGGAACATCGGCACGAGACCTGCATCGGAGGCGCCTTGCACGTTGTTCTGCCCGCGCAGCGGGTGCAGCCCGGTGCCGGGGCGACCGACATGGCCGCACATCAGCGCCAGAGAGATCAGGCAGCGCGAATTGTCGGTGCCGTGGATATGCTGGGAAATCCCCATGCCCCAGAAGATCATGCCCGACTTGGCACCGGCGAATTCGCGGGCCACCTCGCGCAGCGTCTCGGCGGGGATGCCGCAGATCGCCTCCATCTTTTCGGGCGGGAATTGCGCCAGATGCGCCTTTTCGGCCTCCCAATTCTCGGTGAAGGCCTCGACATATTGCAGGTCGTAGAGCCCTTCCTCGACGATCACATGGCAGATCGCGTTTAGCATCGAGACATCCGCGCCGGGCTTGAACTGCAACATGTGGGTCGCAAAGCGGCGCATGCCCACCCCGCGCGGATCCATCACGATGAGCTTGCCACCGCGCTTGGTGAACTGCTTGAAATAGGTCGCCGCCACGGGGTGATTCTCGATCGGGTTGGCGCCGATGATGATCGCCACGTCGGCATTCTCGATCTCGTTGAAGGTGGCGGTCACGGCACCCGAGCCGACATTCTCGATCAATGCGGCCACGGATGAGGCATGGCAGAGCCGCGTGCAGTGGTCGACGTTGTTGTGGCCAAAGCCCTGACGGATGAATTTCTGAAAGAGATAGGCTTCTTCATTGGTGCATTTGGCGCTGCCAAAGCCTGCGACGGTCGCGCCGCCATGGGCGTCCTTGAGACGCTTCAACTCGCCCGCTGTCAGGTCGAGCGCCTCGTCCCACTCCGCCTCGCGGAAGAATTCGTGCCAGTTGCCGGGATCGACGTTGAGGCCCTTCTCGGGTGCATCCTCGCGGCGGATGAGCGGCTTGGTCAGGCGGTGCGGGTGGTGGATGTAGTCGTAGCCAAAGCGCCCCTTGACGCAGAGCCGGCCTTCGTTGGCGGGGCCGTTGATACCCTCGACATACTTGACCTTGCCCTCCTTGACCTTGAGCGAAACCTGACAGCCGACACCGCAGAACGGGCAGATGCTCTGCACCTCCTCGTCATAATCGGCGCTGTCGCCCTGCTGTGCGTCGTCCATCACCGAGGCGGGCATCAGTGCACCGGTGGGGCAGGCCTGCACGCATTCGCCGCAGGCGACGCAGGTGCTCTCGCCCATGGGATCGTCGAAATCGAAGACAGGATAGGCATCGTGGCCGCGCCCGGCCATGCCGATCACGTCATTGACCTGCACATCGCGGCAGGCGCGGACGCACAGGTTGCACTGGATGCAGGCATCAAGGTTGACGCGCATCGCGACGTGACTGTCATCCAGAAGCGGCACGCGCGGCTTTTCCAGTTTGGGAAAGCGGCTATGGGTCACGCCGTTGGCATCGGCCATGTCCCACAGGTGGCTGGAGGCATCGTGCGAGGTGTCGCGCTCGGGCTGGTCGGCGAGCAGCATCTCGACCACCATCTTGCGCGCGGTTTCGGCGCGGTTCGAATTTGTGGTGACGACCATGCCTTCGCGCGCCTCGCGGATGCAGGAGGCCACGAGTGTGCGCTCGCCCTCGACCTCGACCATGCAGGCGCGGCAGTTGCCATCGGGACGATAGCCAGGGGCAGGCTTGTGGCACAGATGCGGGATCTTCAGGCCGCGACCATTGGCGACCTCCCAGATCGTCAGACCGGCCTCGGTCTCGATCTCCTGGCCATCGAGTGTGATCTTGATCGTCTCAGACATGCGCGCGCCTCCTTGTCCGTGGCGATCTTAGACCATGCGCGGGCATTTCCGAGTCCACCAATCCCGACCCCTCACCGCATTTTTACGCCACGGTCGGGCGCTATGTTTCGTATAGGCGTCAGGCGCGGTGGATCGGGGCCGGTGAATAATTTCCCGTGGCGGACCTTTAACCCTCTGTCGTGCGGCGCTAACGTCGCGCGGCAAGCGGGGAGGCGGCGATTTGGCGGAACTCATTCTGGTGCGGCACGGGCAGGCGAACAGCCATGCCACGGATGAGGCGGGTTATGACCGGCTGTCGCCTCTCGGTGTGCAGCAGGCAGAATGGCTGGGCGTGCATCTGCGCGAGACCAATCCGCATTTCGACCATGTGATCACCGGCACGCTGCATCGTCAGACCGGCACCGCGCGGGCCATGGGCTATGACATCACCGAACAGGACGCGCGGCTGGATGAGCTGAGTTATTTCGCGCTCGCGCAGGCTATCGAGGCGCAGCACGGAATCCCCGCGCCCTCGGACGCCACTGAATTCGCCCGCTACCTTCCGCAGGTGATCGAACACTGGGCGCGCGGCGATCTTGCGGATGTGCCGGAGACCTTCGAGCATTTCACCACGCGCATCACCGGCCTGATCGACGATATCTGCCATCATCCGGGACGTGTCCTGATTGTTACCTCAGGGGGTGTTATCGGCATGGTGATGCGGCACACGCTCGGGCTTGATATTCCCGGAATGTCCAAGGTCATGCTGCAGGTGATGAACAGTTCGCTGCACCGGCTTGAACATGTCCACGATATGCTGATGCTGGGCACGTTCAACGCCACGCCCCATCTCGACACACCCGACCGGGCGCATGCCCGCACCTTCATCTGAACAACAGGAAACGCGCCATGAAACTCTATTACGCCAAGGGCACCATCGCCATTGCCACGGCCATCGCATTGCACGAGGCGGGGCTCGATTTCGAGCCGGTCCGCCTCGATTTTCGCGCCGGAGAGCAGACCGGACCGGAGTATCAGGCGATCAATCCAAAGGGTCGTGTGCCGGCGCTTGTCACCGATCAGGGTATTCTGACCGAAACGGGTGCTGTTCTCGATTACATCGCCGATATCGCGCCCGCCGCCGGGCTGCGCCCCTCGGACTCCTATGAGGCCGCCAAGATGCGCGAGGCGATGTGCTATCTCGCCTCGACCATGCATGTGAACCACGCCCACAAGATGCGCAGTCATCGCTGGGCCGATCAGCAAAGCTCGTTTGATGACATGAAGGCCAAGTCGGTACAGACCATGACCGAGAGCGCCGATCACGTGGAAAACCACATCCTCAAGGGGCCGTATGTTCTGGGTGAGACGTTTTCGCTGGCCGATCCCTACCTTTATGTCGCCTGCAACTGGCTTGAGGGGGATGGTGTGACCGTGGCGGATTACCCCAAGATCACCGCTTTCATCGAGGCGATGCGCGGCCGTGCCTCGGTGGCGCAGGTCATTGCCGACAACATGATCTGAGGGCTGCCGCATGACACATCTCTGGGTCCGGGCCGAACAGCGGCTTAACGAGGAACGCGTGGGGCTGACGCCCGAGGGGGCCGCGCAACTGATCGCCAAGGGCATCCGCGTGACGGTGGAGGACAGCCGCACCCGCGCCATCCCGATTGACGGCTACCGGGCGGCGGGCTGCGAGATCGCGGCGGAGAATTCCTGGCCCTCCGCCCCGTCTGATGCGATCATCTTCGGCCTCAAGGAGCTGCCCGAGGACGGCACCCCCCTGCCGCATCGCCACATCATGTTCGGTCATGCCTTCAAGGGGCAGCATGCGGGCAAGCGCCTGCTCGCGCGGTTCAGGGAGGGCGGCGGCACGCTCTACGATCTGGAGTATCTGGTGGACGCGGACGGGCGGCGCGTTGCCGCCTTCGGCTATTGGGCGGGCTACGCGGGGGCGGCGGTGTCACTGATGGCATGGGCGGCGCAACAGGGCGGCGGCACCTGCCCGCCGGTCAAGACCTATCCGGGGCGCGATGCGCTACTCGCGGCGCTTGGGGCGCAGCTTGATACTGCGGGCAAGGAGCGCCCCACGGCCATCGTCATCGGCGCGCTTGGCCGTGTCGGCACCGGGGCGGCGGACCTGTGCGAGGCCATGGGCCTGACCGTCACAAGGTGGGACATGGCCGAGACCGCGAACGGGGGCCCGTTCCCGGAAATCCTCGACCACGACATTTTCCTCAACTGCATCTTCGCACGGCCCGGTACGCCGGTTTTCGTGCCGAAATCCGCGCTTGATCAAGACCGCCGTCTGACCGTGATCGGCGACGTGGCCTGCGACCCCGACAGCGATTATAACCCGGTGCCGGTCTATGACGCAGCTACCACGTGGGCAGAGCCCGCGACGCGCGTCCATGACGCGCCGCCGCTCGACGTGATGGCGATCGACAACCTGCCCTCGCTCTTGCCGGTGGAATCCTCAACGGATTACGCAAGCCAACTCTTGCCATCGCTGCTGACGCTCGACGCGCTGGATCAAGGGGTCTGGGCGCGGGCCGAAGAGACTTACAAGACACATATGAAGGAGGTCTGAGACATGACAATCCATTGGTGCGGCACCGGCCTTTCGGCCATTCCGGGTTTGCGGCGGCTGATCGAGGCGGGCCATGACGTGGCCGTCTGGAACCGCTCGACCGACAAGGCTGAGGCAGCCGTGGGCGACCTGACCGACCGGATCAATGCCTTTGACAAGGACGCGCTCGCCGAGGCGCTCAGGCCCGGCGATGTGGTCGTTTCGATGCTGCCCGGCGACTGGCACGTGCCGCTTGCGGAGCTGTGCCTGTCCAAGGATGCGCATTTCGTTTCGTCCTCCTACATCGCGCCCGAAATGCGGGCGCTCGATCGGCCGGCGCGCGACAAGGGGCTGTGCTTTGTCAACGAAATCGGCCTTGATCCCGGCATCGACCACCTGATGGCGCATCACCTGGTGGCCGAGTATCGCGCCTCCGGGGCGTTCGATCCGGGCAATGACCTCAGCTTCACCTCCTATTGCGGCGGCGTGCCGAAAGTGCCCAACCCGTTCCGCTACAAATTCAGCTGGTCGCCCCTGGGCGTGCTCAAGGCGCTTCGTTCGCCCTCGCGTTCGATCCGGGACTTTTCTGAACTCAACGTCGCGCGGCCCTGGGATGCGCTCTCATCCTATGACGCGCCGCTTCCGACGCCTGAAACCTTCGAGGTTTATCCCAACCGCGATTCGATCCCGTTCATTGCGGATTACCGGTTCGATCCCGACTGGCGGATCAAGGATTTCGTGCGCGGCACGCTGCGGCTGAATGGCTGGTCGGAGGCTTGGAAGGATATCTTTACCGAGATCGAAACGCTGGAGGGTGCGGCTGGTGACGCGCGACTAAAGGAGATGTCGGATCAGTTCTGGCAAGAGCATGCGTATGACGAGGGCGAAGCGGATCGCGTCGTGCTCTGCGTCGATCTGAAGGCGGAAAAGGCCGGGCAACCGGTCTGGCACAAGACCTACGTGATGGACGCCTGGGGCGATGCGCGCGGCACGGCGATGGCGCGGCTGGTGTCGATACCGGTCTCGCTGGCCATCGAATCGGTGCTGAACCGTGAGATCCCGGCAGGCGTTACCCTGGCCCCGCATGATCCAAAGCTGCTCGCGCGCTATTTGGAGGAGGTCGGCCATCTCGCGCAGCATTTGCAGGTGGTGGATCATCTGGCCTGAGATGGAGTGCGGGGCGATGAGTGACCGCCCCGCAGACGCTCAGCCGACCACGTTGAACTCCGGGCCGTACGGATAGCCGGTGATGTTCTCGTTGCCGTCCTCGGTGACCACGAGGATGTCGTGCTCGCGGTAGCCACCTGCGCCGGGCTCACCGGAGCCAAGCGTCAGCATCGGCTCCATCGAGATGACCATGCCCGGCTCCAGCACCGTGTCGATATCCTCGCGCAGTTCCAGCCCCGCCTCGCGGCCATAATAATGGCTCAGGATGCCGAAGCTGTGTCCATAGCCGAAGGTGCGGTATTGCAGCAGGTCGCGGTCCTCAAAGAATTCGTTGATCCTATGCGTGACCTCGGCGCAGCTTACCCCGGGCTTGAGCAGCGACATGCCGTATTCATGGGCGGCGACATTGGCCTCCCAGATCGCACGGCTCGCCGCGTCCACCTCGCCCGCGAACATGGTCCGCTCCAGCGCCACGTAATAGCCCGAGACCATCGGGAAGGTGTTGAGCGACAAGATATCGCCGCGTTCGATGGCCTGCGCCGTCACCGGGTTATGCGCGCCGTCGGTGTTGATCCCCGACTGAAACCACACCCATGTGTCGCGGTATTCAGCGTCGGGGAAACGCTTGGCGATCTCCACTTCCATTGCGTCCCGGCCTGCCATGGCGACGTCGATCTCTCTCGCGCCCACCTTCACAGCGTCGCGGATTGCATAACCGCCCACATCCGCCACCTGCGCGCAGGAGCGGATGAGCGCGATCTCGGCCTCGGATTTGCGCATCCGCTGGCGCATCGTTGCCCGGGCCACGTCCACCATCGTCACCGGCTTGAGAAAATCCTCCAGCCGGTCGCGTTGCATCAGCGTCAGGTGATCGCCCTCGTAGCCGATGACACCGCCCTCGCCTGCCACCTCGCACACCGCACGCCAGAAATTGTCGCGCTGCCAGTCGGTATAGGTGATGTTATCGCAGAACGAGCGGCGCCACGGTTGCCCCGCGTCGATGCCCGCGCTGATTGTCACGCACTCGGTCTCGGTCACGACAAGGCCGTAGGGACGACCGAAGGAACAGTAGAGAAAGCCCGAGTAATAGGCGATGTTGTGCATCGAGGTGAGGACGATAGCGCTTGCGCCTGCCTCCTCCATGAGGCTGCGTAGGCCCGCGACCCGGGCCTCGTATTCGGAAATGGCAAAGGGCAGCGGGGCCTTTTCACCGTTGTGGAAGCGATAGAAATCTGGACGTGCAGTCATAGTGACCCTCCTTGCAAAAGAAGGTCCCGGCGTTCAGGACTGTTGGGAAAGGCCCTGATCGGGACGACGCCATCGCCCGGGCCTGATGCCTTTCCTTGCGTAAAGCGCGCGCTCTGGCAAGATGATTTGCGACCCAAAGGGAGATTTGCGGCATGAAAACGCATGTGGGCGCGCGAAATCTGATCACCGATGTTGCGGGACTGCGTGTGGGCAACGCGCAGGATATGCGCCTGCGTTCGGGCGTGACGGTGCTGGTGGCCGATGCGCCCTTTACTGCGGGCGTACATGTCATGGGCGGCGCGCCGGGCACGCGCGAGACGGATTTGCTCAGCCCCGACCGGGTGGTCGAGCAGGTCGATGCGCTGGTGCTCTCGGGTGGGTCAGCCTTTGGCCTCGATGCCGCCTCGGGCGTGGCGGACGGGTTGCGCGACATGGGGCGCGGCTTCGCCGTGGGGGATATGCGCGTGCCTATCGTGCCGGGGGCGATCCTCTTCGATCTGCTCAATGGCGGCGACAAGGACTGGACCGACAACCCCTACAAGGCGCTTGGCCGCGCGGCGCTTCAGGCGGCGTCGGATGCGTTCGAGATCGGCAGCACCGGGGCAGGCGCGGGGGCGACCACGGCGACCCTCAAGGGCGGGCTTGGCTCGGCGTCGGCCCTTCTGCCCGACGGCAGCACGGTGGGCGCTCTGGTCGCCGTGAACGCACTTGGCTCCGCGACGGTGGGTGAGGGGCCGGAATTCTGGGCTGCTCCGTTCGAGCTGGGGCAGGAATTCGGCGGATTGGGGATGGCACCCGCCAATGCCGATCCGATGCTGGCCCCCACCAAGCTGACACAGCACGCCAATACCACCATCGGGATCATCGCCACCGATGTGACGCTGACCCAAGCGCAATGCACGCGGCTGGCCACGGTCGCGCATGACGGGTTCGCCCGCGCGTTGGTGCCGTCGCACACGCTGATGGATGGCGACCTGATCTTTGCCGCGGCAACCGGCACGCGACCGGCCCCTGATCTGGTGGCGCAGGTGGTGCTGGGCCATGCGGCGGCGTGCGTCATGGCGCGGGCGATTGCGCGGGCGGTGTTCAGCGCGCGCAGCCTACCCGGCGACGCCCTGCCGTCGTGGCAGGACCGGTTCGGCGGCGCCGCTTGTGCGGGGGGCTGACGCGCCATATGGTCATGCCGACGCAGGCTGAGCAGGAAAGACCGTGACATGACGTCTCTGGGATCACGCATGGTGGAGTGCCTCGGCGCGATCCGCGTCGTCAATTTGCCCTCCCGTCCCGACCGCCGTCGCGAATTCGCGGTACAACTGGCGCGAATCGGGCTCGGCTTTGATCATCCGAAGGTGTCGATTTTTGATGCGATCCGGCCTGACAGCCTGGCCGGTTTTCCCACGCTTGGCGCGCGTGGCTGTTTCCTGAGCCACCTCGAAATCCTGCGTGCCGCCCGTGACGCGGACCTGCCAAGCATCGCGATTTGCGAGGACGATCTGGATTTCAGTGACGATTTCACAAGCCGCGCGCCTGCCCTGCTGGAGACGCTGGCCGCACGCGATTGGGATATTTTCTATGGCGGGTTCGATGCTGTGGCACATGGCATGGACGCCGTGCCCGGTCTGATCTCGCTCGACCCCAAGCAGAATGTTTTGTGCAGTCACTTCATGGCCTTGCGTCGTCCGGCCATCCATGCGCTGGTGCCTTACCTGACGGCCATCACCGAACGTGAGGTCGGCGATCCGGCGGGTGGGCCGATGCATGTCGATGGGGCCTACTCGCATTTCCGGGCAGATCATCCGCAGATGGTCACACTCTCGGTGTCGCAGACACTCGGGGTGCAGCGCCCGTCGCGCACCGATGTCCATGATTTGCGTTGGTTTGACCGCGTGCCGGTCGTGCGCGATACGGCGCAGCTTTATCGGCGTTGGCGCGGCGCGATGCGGTAGCCGCGAAAACCCCGCTTGCAAATCCGCGCCAAGCCGCCTATATCCCCGTCAACAGCGGCGCTTTCGGGTCCACTCCGAAGGCTCCACCGGAAAGTGTGACGGGCCGCGCGCCCGTTTTTTTGTGCTTGGAAACGATGACCAACGACCTGATTGCCAAAGCCGCGATTGATCGCAGACTGGCCGAGATCATCACCCCGGTGATCGAGGACATGGGCTATGAACTGGTGCGCGTTCGCCTGATGGGCGGCAAGACGCATACGCTTCAAATCATGGCCGACAAGCCAGACGGCGGGATCGAGGTGGATGATTGTGCCGAGATCAGCACAGCCGTCAGCGCCATTCTCGATGTCGAGGACCCGATCATCGACGCCTATACACTGGAGGTGTCGAGCCCCGGTATCGACCGGCCGCTGACCCGGCTCAAGGATTTCGAGATGTTCGAGGGCTATGAGGCCAAGCTTGAGACTTCGGAGATGATCGACGGGCGCAAGCGCTTCAAGGGCATGCTGGCGGGGGTCGAGGGTGACGAGGTGCTGATCAATGTCGAAGAGGGCACCATCGGGCTCGATTTCGACTGGCTGAGCGACGCCAAGCTGGTGCTGACCGACGAGTTGATCCGCGAGATGCTGCGACAGCGCAAGGCGGCAGGCGCCATCAACGAAGAAAATTTTGACGAGATCGAAACCGATAGCGGTTCTGAGGAGGACTGAGACCATGGCAATCACATCGGCCAACCAGCTTGAGCTGTTGCAGACCGCAGAGGCAGTGGCGCGCGAGAAGATGATCGATCCGGGCCTCGTGGTCGAGGCGATGGAAGAAAGCCTCGCCCGCGCCGCCAAGAGCCGCTACGGCAGCGAGATGGATATCCGTGTGGAGATCGACCGAAAGACCGGTCGCGCCAAGTTCACGCGTGTGCGCACCGTGGTCGAGGACGAAGAGCTTGAGAATTATCAGGCCGAGATGACCGTGGAGCAGGCCAAGCAGTATCTCGAGGAGCCCAAGGTCGGCGATACCTTCGTCGAGGAAGTGCCCCCCGTCGAGATGGGCCGCATCGCCGCGCAAAGCGCCAAGCAGGTGATCCTGCAAAAGGTGCGCGAGGCCGAGCGCGATCGCCAATACGAGGAATTCAAGGACCGCGCGGGCACCATCATCAACGGTGTCGTCAAGCGCGAGGAATACGGCAACGTCATCGTCGATGTGGGCGCGGGCGAGGGTATCCTGCGGCGCAACGAAAAGATCGGGCGCGAAGCGTATCGCCCCAATGACCGCATCCGCTGCTACGTCAAGGACGTGCGCCGCGAACAGCGCGGACCGCAGATCTTCCTCAGCCGGACAGAGCCGCAATTCATGGCCGAACTCTTCAAGATGGAAGTCCCGGAAATCTACGACGGCATCATCGAGATCAAGGCCGTGGCCCGCGATCCCGGCAGCCGCGCCAAGATCGCCGTGATTTCTTATGACAGTTCGATCGACCCTGTCGGTGCCTGCGTCGGCATGCGCGGCAGCCGCGTGCAGGCGGTGGTCAACGAGCTTCAGGGGGAAAAGATCGACATAATTCCTTGGAACGAGGATCAGGCGACGTTCCTCGTCAACGCCTTGCAGCCCGCAGAGGTCAGCAAGGTGGTGATCGACGAGGACGCGCAGCGTATCGAGGTGGTCGTGCCCGAAGAGCAGCTAAGCCTCGCCATCGGGCGGCGCGGTCAGAACGTACGTCTGGCCAGCCAGTTGACCGGACTCGACATCGACATCATGACCGAAGCCGAGGACAGCGAACGCCGTCAGAAGGAATTCGAAGAGCGGACCAAGCTCTTTATGGACACGCTCGATCTCGACGAGTTCTTCGCGCAGCTTCTGGTCGCCGAAGGCTTCACCACGCTGGAAGAAGTCGCCTATGTCGAACTGGACGAGCTTCTGGTGATCGACGGTGTCGACGAGGACACTGCCGGTGAGCTTCAGGCACGGGCGCGTGACGTGCTCGAGGCGCAGGCCGCCGCGGCGCTCGCCAAGGCGCGCGAGTTGGGGGTCGAGGACAGCCTCATTGAATTCGAGGGTTTGACACCCCAGATGGTGCAGGCGTTGGCCGAGGACGATGTCAAATCGCTCGAGGATTTCGCAACCTGTGCCGATTGGGAATTGGCAGGTGGCTGGACCACCGTGAACGGTGAGCGCGTCAAGGACGAAGGTATTCTGGAGAAGTTTGACGTCTCGCTCGAAGAAGCGCAAAATATGGTCATGACGGCACGCGTCATGCTTGGCTGGGTCGATCCTGCGGATCTGGAGCCCCAAGTCGATGAGACCGACGGCGACGACGTGGAGGCCGAGGCCTGATTTTCAGGCCTCGGAGGCACCTGATGGGGCGCAGCGGGCAACCCAAAGACCGGAGCGACGGTCCTGAGCGTAAATGCATCGCCACGGGCGAGGTGCAACCGAAGCATGGGCTGATCCGCTTCGTGATCGGCCCCGAGGGCCAGATTGCTCCCGACCTTGCTGAAAAGTTGCCGGGACGTGGCATCTGGGTGTCGGCGGACCCTGCGGCACTGGCAAAGGCCGCCAAGAAAGGGCTGTTTGCCCGCGCCGCGCGGCAGCCGGTGAACGTGCCCGAGGACCTGGTGGATCAGGTCGAGACGCTTCTGACGCAACGGGTGCTGAACCTGATCAGCCTCATGCGCAAGGGCGGTGCTGCGACCTCGGGCTATGAGCGGGTCAAGGACTGGCTGGCCAAGGACGAGGCCGAGGTTCTGATCCAGGCCAGCGACGGCTCGGAGCGCGGAAAATCGAAACTGAGCACGCCCTACGGCGGCTCGTTCATCGGCTGGCTGACGGCGGATGAACTGGGTCAGGCCTTTGGGCGTCAAAGCACAATCCATGCGGCACTGGGTGCTGGAGGTTTGTGCAAACGTGTTGTAGAGGAGGCGGCAAGACTGAAAGGTCTGCGCGTCTCGGACGGCGAGACTGCGCGCCGGAAAGGAAAGTAAGAGAATATGAGCGACAACGACGGAAAGAAACCTTTGGGTGTGCGTGGCGGCGGGTCCCGGCCGGGGAACGTGAAGCAGAGCTTCAGCCATGGCCGGACCAAGAACGTCGTGGTGGAAACCAAGCGCAAGCGTGTGGTTGTGCCGAAGGCGAGCCCGGGTGCATCCGCTGGCGCGGGTGGGTCGGGCAAATCGTCCGGTCCGGCAAGCTCTGCCAAGCGTCCTGCCGGGATTTCCGACGCCGAGATGGAGCGCCGGATGAAGGCGCTCTCCGCCGCCAAGGCACGCGAGACCGAAGATGCCGCCAAGCGCGAGGCCGAGGAAAAGGCCCGCGAGGAAGAGCGTCTGCGCCGTCGCGAAGAAGCCGAGGCAAAGGAGCGCGAGCAGCGCGAGGCCGAAGAGCGTGCCCGCGCCAAGGCAGAAGACGACGAGCGCAAGAAGCTTGAAGCCGAGCAGGCCGCTGTTCAGGCCGCGACACCGCCCCCCTCAGAGCCGGACGTCGCCCCCGGACCTGCGCGTCAGGCACCCTCCAAGGCGGCCCCGGCTGCGCGCAAGCGCGAGGACGACGACAAGAGCAGTCGCCGCGGCAAGGGGCGTGGCGGTGAGGATGCCCGCCGCTCCGGCAAGCTGACGCTCAACCAGGCGCTTTCGGGCGGCGAAGGCGGGCGGCAGAAATCCATGGCGGCGATGAAGCGCAAGCAAGAGCGCGCGCGTCAGAAGGCCATGGGCGGTGCGCAAGAGCGTGAAAAGGTCGTGCGCGACGTGCAGCTGCCCGAGGTGATCGTTGTCTCGGAACTGGCGAACCGCATGGCCGAGCGCGTCGGTGACGTGGTCAAGGCCCTCATGCAGAATGGCATGATGGTCACGCAGAACCAGTCGGTCGACGCGGATACCGCAGAATTGATCATCGAGGAATTCGGCCACCGCGTCGTGCGTGTCAGCGACTCGGATGTGGAGGACGTCATCGCGCAGGTCGAGGACAAGGCCGAGGATCTCGTGTCGCGGCCTCCGGTGATCACCATCATGGGTCACGTTGACCACGGTAAGACCTCGCTTCTGGACGCGATCCGAGATGCCAAGGTCGTCGCTGGCGAGGCTGGTGGTATCACCCAGCATATCGGGGCTTATCAGGTCACCACCGACAGCGGTGCCGTGCTCAGCTTCCTCGACACGCCGGGCCACGCGGCCTTTACCTCGATGCGCTCTCGCGGGGCGCAGGTGACGGATATTGTCGTGCTTGTCGTTGCAGCCGATGATGCCGTGATGCCGCAGACCGTCGAGGCCATCAACCATGCCAAGGCGGCCAAGGTGCCGATGATCGTGGCGATCAACAAGGTCGATCTGCCTGCTGCCGATCCCGACAAGGTGCGCGCCGATCTGCTCCGTCATGAGGTGATCGTCGAGGCGATGTCGGGCGATGTGCAGGATGTGGAAGTGTCGGCGGTTTCTGGCCAGGGTCTGGAAGAACTGCTCGAAGCGATCGCGCTGCAAGCCGAGATACTCGAACTCAAGGCCAATCCGAACCGCGCCGCCGAGGGTGCCGTGATCGAGGCGCAGCTTGACGTGGGCCGTGGCCCCGTTGCGACTGTTCTGGTCCAGAAAGGCACGCTGCAGCAGGGTGATATCTTTGTGGTGGGCGAGCAATACGGCAAGGTTCGCGCGCTGATCAACGACCGTGGCGAGCGCGTCAAGGAGGCCGGACCTTCGGTGCCGGTCGAGGTTCTGGGCCTGAACGGCACACCCGAGGCGGGTGACGTTCTCAACGTCGTCGAGACCGAGGGTCAGGCCCGCGAGATCGCCGAATACCGCGCCGATGCGGCCAAGGAAAAACGCGCCGCTGCCGGTGCGGGCACCTCGCTCGAGCAGCTTTTGGCGAAGGCCAAGGAAGACGAGAACCTCAAGGAACTGCCCATCGTGGTCAAGGCCGACGTGCAGGGCTCTGCCGAGGCGATCGTGCAGGCGATGGAGAAGATCGGCAACGAGGAGGTGCGCGTCCGCGTGCTGCATTCGGGCGTCGGTGCGATCACCGAATCCGATATCGGTCTGGCCGAAGCCTCGGGCGCGCCGGTTCTGGGCTTCAACGTCCGGGCCAATGCGCCCGCGCGCAACAGCGCCAATCAGAAGGGTGTGGAGATCCGCTATTACTCGGTGATCTATGACCTCGTGGACGACGTGAAAGCGGCAGCCAGCGGCCTTCTGGGTGCGGAAATTCGCGAGAAGTTCATCGGCTATGCGACCATCAAGGAGGTCTTCAAGGTCTCCGGGGTTGGTCGTGTCGCGGGTTGTCTGGTCACCGAAGGCGTGGCGCGTCGCTCTGCCGGTGTGCGTCTGCTGCGTGACGATGTGGTGATCCACGAAGGCACGCTCAAGACGCTCAAGCGCTTCAAGGACGAGGTTGCCGAGGTGATCTCGGGTCAGGAATGCGGCATGGCGTTCGAGGCCTACGAGGATGTCCGCGAAGGCGACGTGATCGAGATCTTCGAGCGGGAAGAAATCACCCGCACACTTGCCTGATTGGCAGGACTTAACAGGAAAGGGCGGCTGGTTTCAGCCGCCCTTTTTTATGCCGGGTGGGAAACCGCTGCTGACGGTGGATGATGCGTCAGCGGCGCAGACGTCCCCGGATTTCCTGTAGGCGGAATGCCCCCAGTGCCTGCCCGAACAGACCGTAGGACAGAATGCCGGCGGTGATCAGCAGCAAAAGCGCCAGCCAACGCCATCCGGCTGCAGCAAAAAGGGGCCCGAGCACGGCACCTGCGCCCCAGACTGCGACCCCCATCAAGGCCGAGGCCAATACGATCCGCCACAGCCGCCGCCGGAATTGCAGATCAAAGCGCGCAACCTCCCCAAAGCTCCGCCCGCCGATTGCCAGTTGCCAGACCATGACCCAGGCCGCGACTGTGGTTGCCAGAGCCGCGGCAATCCAGCCCATCACGACCGAGAGGCCGACAGCGAGCGCCGCGTTGACGACCATTGCCACGACCGCATAGCGAAACGGGCTTTTGGTGTCTTCGCGTGCGAAGAACACTGGTTGCAGGATCTTTTGCAGCACAAACGCAGGTAGCCCGAGGCCATAGATCGCCACTGCGATCGCCGTGGCCGCGCTGTCATCGGCGCCAAACGCCCCACGCTCGAACAGCACCGTTACAAGTGGCAGCGGGATGACGACAAGGGCGACAGCGCATGGCACAGTCAGCGCGAGCGCCACCTCGCCCGCCCGCGACAGCGCGTAGCGCGCGCCGGTATCGTCCCCGGCCTTGAGCCGCCGGGACAGGTCAGGCAGCAGGACGATGCCAACCGCTATCCCGACAACTCCGAGAGGCAGCTGGTAGAGGCGGTCAGCGGAATAGAGCCAGCTTACCGCCTTGTCATAGTTCGAGGCGACAAGCTGCCCGACGACCAGATTGATCTGCACCACCCCACCGGCGAGGGCTGCCGGCACCGCGATGCGCACCAGTTGCGCCATCTCGGGTGTCCAGCGCGGACGCACCGGGCGGATGCGCAGACCGGCGCGGTTGGCGGCATGCCAGACCAGAGCCAGTTGAGCGATACCTGCAAATGGAATCGTCCAGACCAGAGCATTGGCGACCCCGCCCCCGAAAAATGCGGTGGCCCCCATGGCGGCGATGAGCATCACGTTGAGTAGAACAGGCGCCGCTGCCGCCGCCGAAAAGCGCCCGGCGGCATTCAGCATCCCGGAAAAGAGCGCCGCCATTGAAATGAAAAGGATGTAGGGAAAAACGATGCGCCCGTATTCGATTGTGATCCCGAAACGCGCGTCTCCGGCAAAGCCCTCGGCGGTGGCCCAGACCAGCGCGGGCATGAACACCATTGCCAGGCCGGTCAGTGCCAAAAGGACAAGCCCCAGTCCGGACAGCGCGAGCGAGGCAAAGCCCAACGGGTTCTCGTCGGCTTCCAGCCGCTTGGAGAACATCGGCACGAAGGCGGCGTTGAACGCGCCCTCCGCAAAGAAGCGACGGAACATGTTGGGCAGGCGGAACGCGGCGACAAAGGCGTCCATCAAGACGCCCGGCCCCAGAAAACTGGCAATCATCACGTCGCGGACAAAGCCCAGAATGCGGCTTATCATGGTCCAGCCGCCGACGGTAAGGATGCCGGAAAGCAGACGGACGGGTTTCATGGGCGGTGCTCCGGACTGGGCAATGCGGCAGGCTTAACCGATTGGTGGTAAGGGGGAAAGAGGCTAGCCCGGCAACAGCGGAATCATCGTGCCCGTGAGAAGGGCCACGTGTGTCTCTTGCCCGTCTTCAACCGCATGCACATCCGCCTGCACGATCACCAGACGACGTCCCGGCTTGATCACGCGGCCCCGCGCGATCAGGCGCTCGCCCCGTGCTGGCGCAAGCAGGTTGATCTTCATTTCGGTGGTCAGAACCTCGGATCCTTCGGGCATGACGCCAAGCGCGGCATAACCCGCCGCACTGTCACCGATGGCAAAGGTCAGTCCTGCATGGGCATAGCCGTGCTGTTGCAGGCTGCCTGGCAGAATCGGGGCTTCGATTAGGGCATGACCCGGCAGCACGGCGATCAGTTTCGCGCCGAGCGTTGCCATCATCGCCTGTGCATCAAAGCTTCGATGAATGGCCGCTTCTATGTCAGGGGATAATTTCTGATCAATTCCCATTGCCCATCTTTCGTTTCAGATGTCACGATATTGTGGTCAAGCAATCGTGTGAATGCTTGGATTTGGATTTCGTCGCTGATAAATGCACGTTTAGCGATAAATGGTAAGGGTCTTGGTTTGAAGTGGTCTGAGTTCAGACAGCATATGTCAGAGACCTGGGCCGGGTTGGTCTCTCCGTTGACGCTGTCGATATTGACAACGGCCTGCGTCATTGCGGTGGTCGCCGGGCCGTTCGGCACCTACGACACGATGATGTGGCCGACGCGTCTTGCCTATTGGGGGCTCGTGATCGGGCTTGGAATTCTGATTGGCGGTTTCGTTCGGGCAATCAAGAAAACGGTTTGTCATTCGAGTCACCCGGCGATTTTCGACATCGGGGCCAGTGTGATGACCAGCGCGGCTCTCGCCCCCGTCATCTGGTTTCTTCGAGGCGCGTTCGACCCTGTCCTGTCGCACACGGATCTCAATATCGTCAGTATCGGTTTCAATACCCTGCTGATCGTTGCCGGTATTTTCGTGCTGCGTCGCCAGATCGGGGCGGAGCAACCGACCAGCTATTGGCGGCGGACCCGTTTGTCAGATGTGCCGGTGACCCGGTTGCATCGACGCATGTCCGACTGGCCCGATTCCGAAATCATGCGCCTGTCGGCCAATGATCATTTCGTTGATGTGGCGACGCCGCATGGCGTCGAGACACTCCGCCTCCGGCTAAGCGACGCGATTGCGGAGATGGAGCCGATCGAAGGGGTCTGCACACATCGCTCGCATTGGGTCGCGCTGCGGGCAATCGACCGGAGCGAGCGCGATGCAGGAAAGATCTATGTGGTGCTGCGCAATGGGGATCGTGTTCCTGTCAGCCGCAAGTACCGCGTGAGGCTGGAGGGTGTCGGTCTTCTGGAACGTCAGGACGGGGCAGGTCAAGGCGGATAACCGGCTTGCGGCTTCGGTGACTGCGATGCGCCTCAGTGGATCAGGCGCCGTGCCGGTTTTCAACCGGGGGTTTCGCATTTGGCCTTGCGAGGTCATGGCGTGCTGTTAATCTCGAGACATCATGGTGCCGCCCCTGAGGCGGAGAATTGGGAAGCCGGTGAAAGACCGGCGCTGCCCCCGCAACGGTAAGGGAGGGCATCACGGCAATACGCCACTGAGCCGCGCAATGGCTTGGGAAGGTGCCGTGCTGCATGGGTTGATCGCCCGCCACTCAAGCCCGGAAACCAGCCATGGTAAACGTCGAATCGCGGGGGGCGATGCGGGCGTGTGCGCCCTGCGCCGCGACCCTCAGCCTGCTCTTCGCCCCATCCGGCCCGGGGTGTGGCCGGGGAGAAGAAGCCATGACTGTGACACGTATCATCGACGCCCTCGAAGAAAGCCCTGCAGCAGGGGCACAGGCTTGCGCGGCCGGGCGACTGGGTTTTCTGGAATGGGTTTTCGACACGCCGGGGCCGGTGACCGCGCAGATGGCCCGTGAGGCGCTTGCCGAACCAGCGGCGCAGGCCCCCAAGAGCGCGGCTGCCCGGGCCTTTGTGGGGTTTCTCGAAGAGGCCTGCGCCTCTATCGGGGCGCGGCCCGCGCGCCGCAGGCGCGGACAGTTGGTCCACTGATCGCCGTCAGTGGATGATCTCTTCCTCACGCACGAA
The DNA here is from genome assembly GCF_900109855.1 of Roseovarius tolerans. Lineage (GTDB taxonomy): Bacteria > Pseudomonadota > Alphaproteobacteria > Rhodobacterales > Rhodobacteraceae > Roseovarius > Roseovarius tolerans. Next base: position 21,446 of record NZ_FOBO01000017.1, read on the forward strand.
CATGTTGTCCCAAGCCCGGTCGATGAGGTCGGGTGACATCTGGTAGGGGATGCCCTCGAATTCGCAGATGGCGATCATCTGGTCGATCAGGAAGATCGGCTGATAGTTGGCATAGACGTTGTCGATCGTCGGGTATTTTTCCTTGATCAGGTGGATGAGCGCCTCTTCGTCGAGGGGTATGCCCTTCTTGCGCGCCACCATGGCGAAGATCTTGAGGAAATCCGATTGGCAGGGGCCGTCGATCTTGATCTTGTAGAAAATCCGGCGCAGTGCGGCCTTGTCGAAGATCTTGTTGGGGTGGAAGTTGGTCGAGAAGATCACCAGCGTGTCGAACGGCACCTCGAATTTCTCGCCCGATTGAAGGGCAAGAATGTCCTTGGATTCTTCCAGTGGAACGATCCAGCGGTTGACCAGTGCCTGCGGCGGTTCCGCCTGACGGCCAAGGTCGTCAACGATGAAGATGCCGCCGGTCGATTTGAGCTGAAGCGGGGCCTGATAGGTGCGCGCGGTCGGGTTGTAGACCAGATCGAGCATCGACAGGCTGAGTTCGCCACCGGTGATCACCGTGGGCCGTTCGCAGCGCACATAGCGTGTATCAAAGGTGCGTTTGCGGCGCAGCGAGTTGGGGTCGTCCACCTCGACCTCGGCCTTGGAATGTACGATCGGGTCATAGACGGTGATGACCTGGCCGGAATATTCGATTGCCCTAGGTACGTAGATCTTGTCCCCCATGGCGTCACGGATACCGTTCGAGATCGAGGATTTACCGTTGCCCGGCGGACCATACATCAGCACCGAGCGCCCGGCGCTCACGGCCGGCCCGAGATGGTCGAGCAGGGATTCGGGCAGGATCAGATGCCCCATGGCATTGGTCAGCTGTTCGCGGGTGATCTGGATATTGCGGATCGACTGGCGCTTTACCTGCTCACGGTAGACAGCAAGCGGGACGGGCATTGCGCCGAAATATTCCGACTGGCTTAGAGCATCGAGCGCGCGGGATTTGCCCGCGTCGGTCAGCTGATAGCCCATCTCGCCGCCGGAAGTGGCGTTGAGTGTGCCGGTCGCCTCGAGCAGGCGCTGCGTGCGTGCCATGTCCACCAGTTCCTGCGTGACCGCGCGCGGTAGGCAGATCGCTTCGGCCAGCTCGCTGACCATGTCGAGGTTCTTGCGGAACATCGTCTTGAGAAGAATGTCGCGCATCATCACGACAGGAATTTGCATGTCCTCGATGCTGGTTGGTGGCGGTGGGGGCTGCACGCCCGCGGAGACTTGCATGTTCATGGTAATTGCCTGCCCTGCGTGGTCATCGACTCGCAAGAACCATGACCACCAATCGTGCAGAAATTAAGGAGAGCATCGGGCAGATCGGGGGCGCTCAGCTTCCGTATGCGGCACCGAGCCCGAGATAGAGCGCAAGTGTCGGGCCAAGCGCCAGTCCCATCGGGAACTTCTTGGTCATCTGCCAGCTTACCCAGTCCGGCGTGATCCGGCGTAAAGGGCTATACATCGCGATCCGGTGCGTCGCGAAAGCGGCGATCAGGACCGCCGCGAAGAGCAGGCAGAGGAATGCCGCATCACCCAGCACGACAAAGGGGCTTGCGGCCGCGATGAACTTGGCATCCCCCGCCCCCATCACACCGATCACATTGGCCAGCATCCCCACCACCAGCAGAACCGCGAGATGTGAAAAGCGCCAAGCATATTCCGGCAGGGGCAAGACCCAAAGACCAACCAGCACAAAGGTCGCCAGCAGCGCCAGAACCGCGATGTTGGGAATCTTCATGCTACGCATGTCGCTTAGGGCAACCCATGCGCAGATCGGCACGACAAATGGCAGGAACCAGAGCGCGGCGCGGGCGGTGATTTCGAGTGTCATGGCGTCTGTCAGCCGGCCTTGTTCTCAAGCGCCCGCAGGCTGCGCACCGCTTCCTCGAAATGCTGTGGATGGGTTTCGACCGCGTCCTTCAACAGGCCCTGTCCAATGGTGGTGTCACCTTGTTTCACTGCGGACAAACCGAGCGTATAGAGCAGCTGTGCGCGTTCCACCTGCGTGACGGGCAGGACGGGCAGGGCATAGTTGCGCTGCGCCCCGCGTGCCAGAACGAGATTGTTCTTTGCAGTGAACAGCGACGGATCCTGGCGTACGGCGTCGGTAAAGAGTCGCTCGGCCCCTTCGAAATCCCCGCGCGAGAGCTTGGAATATCCCCAGTTGTTCATCACATTGGCGGGCTGTGTCGTCAGCCCGACGGCCGTCTCATAGAAACTGTCGGCCTTTTTCCAATCCTTCTCGCTATCGGCGATCATCGCTTCGAGGCGGTAGCGTTTGAATGTCTCGTGGGTTGGCGGAACACCGTCGAGCACGTCGCCCGCGCGCTCCCATTCGTTGTTGCGGATCAGCGCATCGGCATGGTTCACGTGATCGGCATGGGTCGCGTCTTTGTGCTTGGTCACGTTGGCCCATGCGGCAACGGCTTCGGTGTTGCGTTTCGCCCGGACGAGCGAGCTGGCAAGACCGCGCTGCAGGTCAAGCCGGTCAGGCTTTTCGCCAACCGCGCGCTGGAAATAGGATACCGCCTCATTTGGGTCAGAGGCTGTCAGCATCACATCGTTGAGATTGGTTTCATCAATGACGTTGATGTCCTGAAAGGCGCGATCAACCTCGTTGCCAGCGGTTTGCTCACATGCAGACAGGGCGAATGCCCCTGCTGCACACAGGGAAATCAGGATAGGGTGGCGCATTTTTGCGTCCTTTTACTGCCTCGGCCTCGTCATGGTATCTTGCGGATCAGGTATTCGCTGCTGCCCCGCCGTACCACTTTATAGTCTTGTTCTCCGTCAGCACCATACTCGGAATTTTCCGATTTTGCGAGTGCCAAACGCAAATTGTCGCGAATTTCGTCGCTTTCGCCATCATCGAGCGCATAGGCCCGCCTCAGAATCTGTTCAGCCTCGGGATAATTACCCTGTTCGACAAGAACGACGCCCAGGTTATTCCAGGTCTCCGGTGTTGCATCGTCGCCCTCGATCGCGCGCCGCAAGAGGCGTTCTGCGCTGCCAAGCCGCCCGAGGGCAAGATTGGCGCTGCCTAGGCCGGCCAGGACATCCGCTGTCATGCCTTGGTCCAGAGCGGCGCGGCTATAGGCCTTTTGCGCCAATTCAAATTCGCCCGCATCCATCAATCGATGCCCAACGAGAAGGCCGTCGACGCCTGTTACGCCGGGTGCGGGGCCAGGGGCGAAGGGGCCATTATCCGGCTGCTGACCCAGACATCCGGCAAGGAAGAGACAGGTGAGCAGAACAAGCGCCGCTTTCGGGCTGGCCTGTCGCATTTTCGCGCGGAAAGCCCGTTGCTGCCCTCTCCGAAAATGCCCTGTCATGTCGCCCCGTTTTGTTATCTCTCGGCCATCGCGAACAGTTCCATGATCCCGAGCGCGGATGGACCGACCAGAATGATCAGCAATGGTGGCACTGTAAGCATCATTGTCGCCAATGTCATCTTGGTCGGCAGTTTGTTGGCCTTTTCCTCGGCGCGCATGACGCGTTTGTCACGCATCTCGGCTGCATAGACGCGCAGCGCCTCGCCGATCGATGTGCCGAAGGTCTGCGACTGGATCAGAACGGTGACAAAGCTCGAGATATCCTGCACGCCGCAGCGCTCGCCCATCTCGTTGAGGACCGATGCCTTGTCCCGGCCTGCCTTGATCTGCAAGGCCACGATCTCGTATTCCTCGGCCAAGGCGGGATAGGACGCCTGGATTTCCTTCGAGACGCGGATGATTGCCTGATCGAGAGACTGCCCAGCCTCGATGCACACAAGCATCATGTCGAGACTGTCGGGAAAGCCGTCCTGAATTTCTTCCTGGCGCTGTTGCTGGCGTTTGGTCACCCAATATTTCGGCAGCATGTATCCCACGCCGCCGGGCCCGAGCACGTAGAGCACCATCTCTTTCGGTCCGGTGTCGTCGCCTGACACAAACACGAGGAAATAGATCAGCCCGAGCACGAGCAGCCCGAGGGCGAGCGTCAGTTGCACGAAGTGGAAGTAACGTACCGCGTCGCTATGCCGATAGCCTGCCTGCATGAGCGTGAGACGCATCGCGCTGAGTTCCTTGGCGTCCTGCGGTTCGAGGAACCCGGCATATTTGTCGAGCTTCTTGTTCTTTGCCCCGGCGCGCAGGCTGGCCTTGCCCAAATCTTGTGTTGCGCCTGCGGCGTTGCTCTTCTTGAGCTTCTCGAGCGGGTCCTGCCGCTGGTTGATCATCAAGGGAATGACGAGAAGCACCAGCATCAGCCCGAGCGCGCCAACGGCGATCATCGGGCCGAAGTCGCCAAACGTATCGGTCAGCATAGTGTTGATTGTGGTCAGGAATTGCATTTTGGGCCCCTCAGACCTTGATGTTCACAAGTGCGCGCATGACGATCAGATTAAGCACAAGGAACGTGCCAACCACCAGAACGGCGGGGATGAAGAACGGGTGAAGCATCGCCTCGTCATAGTAATCAGGCTTGAGCAGCTGGATGCCGATCAGTGCAATGATGGGAAACCCCGAGAGGAAGTTCCCCGACCACTTCGCCTCGGCGGTAATTGCCTTGACCCGGCGGAAGAGACGGAACCGGGCACGGATCACCTTGGCCAGACCGGCCAGGATCTCGGCGAGGTTGCCGCCCGATTGCTGCTGAATGGTCACCGCGACCGCGAGAAAGCGCACGTCCTGCATGTCGAGACGTTCTGCCATATCCTTGAGCGCCTCGCCCATGTCCCGGCCATAGGTTGCCTCATCGGCGATGATGCCGAACTCGGTGGCGAGAGGATCGGACACCTCACTGGCCACGATGGCCACGGCAGACGAAAACGGATGCCCCACGCGCAGGCTTCGCACCATGAGTTCAATCGCATCGGGCAGCTGTTCTTCCAGGAGGGCCATACGCTTGCCGGCCTTCATGTTGATCCAGGTGAATATGCCGCCCACGCCCATGCCAATGGACACAAGAATACGCACCGGAAGTGCCGTGCCGGTCCCGATGGTCAGGCCAAGGAAGGCCAGAATGCTGACCCCAATCATCAGCAGGATCAGCTGTTTGGGGGTAAAGGCGATGGCCGCCTTCTGCGCCTTGTTCGACAGGATCGAGTATAGCGGAACCTTGCGCGCCTTGAGATGCTGTTGCATCTCCTTGCGCAATTTCTCCATGACCTCTTCGCGGTTACCGGTCTTGTCCAGCATTTCCAGACGCCGGTTGACCCGGTTGTTCAGGCTGATGGAGCGCCCGAAAACCGTGAGGTAGATACCTTCGACAAGGACGAGAACGCCGATGAAGATCAGGCCGTAAATGATTACTTCTGCATTGAGGGCCATCTGCGTTACTCCGCTGCAATCGGTTCATAGATGGCCGGGGGCAGGTCGTAGCCCCAAAGGCGGAAGCGCTCGGAATAGTTGGAGCGCACGCCCGTGCCGGTGAAATGGCCGATGATCTTGTTGTCCGGTGTCAGGCCGACACGCTGAAAGCGGAAGATTTCCTGCATCGAGATCACGTCGCCCTCCATCCCGGTAACCTCGGTGATCGAGGTCATCCGGCGCGAGCCGTCCTGAAGGCGGCTGGCCTGTACGATGAGGTTAACAGCGCTCGCGATCTGGCTGCGCACGGCCTTGAGTGGCATTTCGATACCCGCCATTGCGACCATGTTCTCCATCCGACTGATGCCATCGCGCGGGTTGTTGGCGTGGATCGTCGTCATCGAGCCGTCGTGGCCGGTGTTCATGGCCTGCAGCATGTCGATCACTTCCTCGCCGCGCGTCTCACCGACGATGATCCGGTCGGGGCGCATGCGCAGCGCGTTCTTGAGACAGTCACGCGGGCTCACCTCGCCCTTGCCCTCGACGTTCGGCGGGCGGCTTTCCATCCGGCCGACATGAATCTGTTGCAGTTGGAGTTCGGCGGTGTCCTCGATGGTGAGGATACGCTCCGCATTGTCGATGAAGGACGACAGTGCGTTGAGGGTCGTGGTCTTACCCGAGCCCGTACCGCCAGAGACGACAATGTTCAGCCGGGTCGCGACGGCGGCCTGAAGATAGGCGGCCATTTCCTCGGAGAAGGCCCCAAAGCTTACCAGATCGTCGATCCCCAACTTGTCTTTCTTGAACTTACGAATCGAGACGAGGCTGCCATCGACCGCGACCGGTGGCACCATCGCGTTGAATCGCGATCCGTCCGCGAGACGGGCATCGACATAGGGGTTCGATTCGTCCACGCGGCGGCCCACGGCGCTGACGATCTTGTCGATGATGCGCAGCAGGTGACGTTCATCCTTGAAGGTGACGTCGCTGAGTTCGAGCTTGCCCGCGCGCTCGATGAAGATCTGATGTGGCCCGTTCACGAGGATGTCGTTGACCGTGTCGTCCTTGAGCAGGGTTTCAAGCGGACCGAGCCCCTTGACCTCGTCGTAGAGTTCCTGCGTGAGAACGGCCCGGTCCTCGCGATTGAAGACGATGCCCTTTTCCTCGAGGATTTCGCCGGCGATGGAGCTGATCTCGGCGCGCAGATCGGTTTCCGTCGCGGTGTCGAGCGCGGCGAGGTTCAGGTGGTCCAGAAGCGCGCGGTGCAGTTCGATCTTGATCTCGCCCATCCGCTCCTTTCGCTTGCGCTCCTTGTCCATCGGCTCTGACACCGCGGCAGGCTTTTGCGGGGGTTTGCGAAACGACTGTGCCGCCGCTGCCTCAAGAGGCGCGGTCTTGGCAACTTCGGCGACCGGAGATGCGGTCGTGACCTTCGGCGGTGTCGATTTCTTGTAGCGCGAGAACATCGGCTCAGTCCTTTCTTACGCCGCTTCGGCGTCATCCTTGCCAAGCGCGTGCAGCGATGCGGCGAGCTTGGCGATTTCGCGACGCAAGGGATTCTTGGCGGCACTCGACGCAAGCGGCAGACCATGATCGCAACTTTGCGAGACCGCACGCCCGCCGTCGGGCAGTTGGATCTCTATTGCGATCTCGAGGGTTTCAGCCATGCGTTTCACGCGGCTCTTCCCGTTGAGATCGGTGAATTTCGGTGCGCGATTGAGACAGTAGCGCAGCTTTTCGATCGGCAGATCTTCGGATTGCAACGCGCGTTTCACCCGCACCGCATTCTGCGCCGAGCGCATGTCGAGCTCCATTGTGGCGAAGTAGACCTGACAGTTGTTGAGCACCGCCTCGGTCCATTGCACCAGGGTATTCGGCATATCGACGATCACGTAGTCGAAATGCCTGCGTGCCATGTTCAGAACCCGCGTCACATCCTCGGAGTTGATCATGTCGAGGGGCAGGATATCCGCAGGCGCGGTCAGCACACGCATCTTGTCCTCGAAGCTGACGAGGGCCTGCCGGAACACGTCGTCGTCCAGAATTTCGGTATCCGACCACATCTCGAACACGACATCACGGCGCGGCAGATCGAGGAAGGTCGAGACAGAGCCGAACTGAAGGCTGAGATCGAGGATTCCGACCTGCGGCGGCTTTGCCTTGTCCGCATTTGCCAGTTCCCATGCGAGATTGACGGCAAATGTGGAGGCACCGGTGCCCCCGGCAAGGCCCTGCACGGCGAGAATCACGCCATCACCTTCGGTCGGAGGGGCATGTTGGGCCTTGGTCGCGTGCGATACAACGGTCGTGGAGGGTTTCTTGAGGCGATCGATTGCCGCCTGCAATTCGCCCTCGGGCAGTGGGTATGGCACGAATTCATCCGCGCCGTTGCGCAACAACTGATGCAGGGCGGCCGGGCTCACATCCTCGGCGATCAGGATGGTCTTGATCCCGCTTTTGCTGGCAAGGGCGATGACTTCGCCCAGCAAGGAAAGATCTTCCTCGTCCGTCTGGTCGATTGCGATGGCGACGAATTCGAGGGATTCCGCCTCGGGCTGATTGAGAAAGGCGAGGGCCTCGGCAAATCCAAGGTCACCCCAGCTCTCGCCAAGGGCGGTCTCCATATCCTCGATCAACAGATCAAAGTTCTGCACATCCCGACTGATGGTGCAGGCAAGGATCGGTGCCGGATCGGTCTGCTTCATCACACTACTCGTCATTGAATCCGTCCTGTAATTGCCCCACTCAATGAGAGTTTCACGCGGATCGCCCAGCCTTTACGGCATGGCCCGAGCCGCGCGCATCATGTGGCGGGGACGCTCGATACCGATGAACATGACTGGAAATATTGGCGACATTTGGGCCAAAAGATCGTAATTGTTGGATCGATGGATACAAAAGAACCCGCCATTTCAGGGCGGGTTCGAGGAGGTCCGGACCAAACCGGACGGGGAGATTCGTGGTCTCGTGTCTATTCGCCGGAGGTTTCCGCACTAGAGGTTTGCACATTTGACTGGGCTGTGCCGCTGGCAACATACTCGCGGTAGACGACCGACGCGTATTTTCCGTCCATGATAATCGGGTGCGATTTAACGAAACCTGTCACCTCGGTCACGGTGCGGCGGTTGCGACGTTCGCGGCCTTCTGTGACGATCAGCGGCTGCGTTTCGCCGAATGAGGCAACTGCCTCGAGGCGCGCCCGGCTGATGCCCTGGGTGGTGAGATAGGCCACTACCGCCTGCGCACGACGCATGCCGAGCGACTTGTTGTAACTGTTGGAGCCGACCGCATCGGTGTGGCCGTAGACGCGGAACCGTACTTCGGGGAATTGCCTGATCCAATGGGCCTGTTCGCGCAGGGTATCGCGAGCGCCCTCGTCGAGGACGGCCGAATTGAAGGCGAAATTCACCGTGCTCAGCACCTCGTTGGAAAACCGGCGCGACAGGTCATGTACGTAGCTGCGGTCCCCGGTCATGACCATGTGGTTGCTCATGGACGCTTCGCCGAAGGCGCCGTTGTCCACCAGTGCGCCAGCCTCGCCAAAATAGGATCGATAGACCTCACCGCCGGGCGGTGCACAGGCCGTGACGGCGATCAGACCGGTGATTGCAAGATAGTTCTTCATCGCCCCAGCCCTCTCCCTAGTCCATCACATAGCCATAAGAGCCGGTAAAGTCTTGCTTGGCAACCTCTCCGACTGCGCCGCTCTGCTTCGCGCCACGTGCGACACGCCCGTGCAGGAAAAGGTCTGCTTCGGTCGGTAGCTTGACACGGTCCGTCGGCAGCGCAAATGCTTCACCCCGGGTGGGGGAAACGAGATGTGCCGAGACGATAATGACCAATTCCGTCTGCGAGCGATTGTAATCGGCGCTGCGGAACAAGGCACCAAGCACCGGAATATCCCCGAGCCAAGGCACCTGCGCGTTATTGTCACGGAAATCGTCCTGCAAAAGGCCTGCAATCGCAAAGCTCTCGCCGTCGCGCAGCGAGACCGTGGTCGAGGTGTCGCGACGGCGGAAGGCCGGCACGTTTATTCCGTTGGTCGTAAGCGAGTTTGCAGTGTCGATAGAGGACACGGCCGCCGCCATTTCAAGATTTATGACATCTTCGTCGAGAACACGCGGAATGAAATTCAGCTCGACACCGAAGGGCTTGAATTCGATCGAGGTTGTGTCGTTGTCCTGTGCAACCGGGATCGGAAACTCTCCGCCAGCAAGAAACGTGGCCTCCTGCCCGGAAAGGGCCGTCAGGTTCGGTTCCGCAAGGGTCCTGACGATGCCTTTTTGCTCGAAGGCCTCTATCAGGATGCCCAGTTCGGTAGACCCGATGTCCAGCCCCAGAAACAGACCGGCCTGCGAGGATGATTGCAACGTGATCGGCGGCGTGCTGTTGGCAATAAGGTTGCCTGACTCGAGTGCTCCAAAAACGCCGCTGTTGGTGAGATTGCTTACCGAAAGGGCGGCGCTCAGCGACTTGGCGACATTGCGCTGCATTTCCGCAAAGCGCACCTTGAGCATGACCTGCTGCTTGCCGGAGACCGACATCAGGTTCGACACCCGCTCGGGCGCGTAGCGTTCGGCGAGTTCAAGCGCGCGTTCCAACCGGCCCGCACTCGAAACCGTGCCGGACAGGACGATGCCGTCATTGGCGGTCCGCACCTCGATCTGCTCTCCGGGAAGGATTTGCCGCAAACGCTCCTTGAATTCGGAAATGTCGGTGCTGACATGCACCTCTATGTTCGTGATCAGCTGTCCTGTTCCATCGAACAGGCTGAGCGTGGTGCGCCCCGGTGCCTTGCCGAGAACATAGATGGTGCGATCCGACAGGGTGGAAAAATCGGCGATCGCCGGATTGGCGATGCTGAGTTCCGCGAAGGGGACTTCGCTTTCGACGACAACTGCGCGGCTCATTGAAACGCTGAGGTTGCTCGTCGCTCCGCCGCGCAGGACACGCACATCTTGCGCCTGCGATACGGTCGCAATCGGACTAGCGCCTACTGCCAGCCCAAATAGGGCGGCGACTGCGTAACTTCTCATTTTCATGTGACCTGCCTTTCCGATCACGCCTCATTTTCTCAGGTCTTAACGCCTGAACTTGTGTGCACTGTGAGGCAGTTTCTCAAATTTTGCAAGAATCAATACAATTTTCACGTTTTTTGTCACTTGTGTTGCGCATTGACGACGCAATGAGAAAGGGCGGCCGTCGGGCCACCCTTCTCAGAACATGCACCAATCCTATCAGTTCGTGCAGGGAATGGGTGTTTCGATGACCTCTGCGCCGCGGCGTGTGCGTACCGTGCAGCGGGCGGCCTCCGGTTTCGGCTCTTCCACGACCTGTGCCTGCAGCCCGAGCAGGCGCCGCTGATCGACTTCGATCACTTCGGAGAGGGATTCGTCCAGAGCCCCCACGAGAGATAGGGCGAGACCTCCGGTGGATTGCGCCTGCGCAAGGGCTGCAACCTCTTGCGGAGTGGCGGACACGGTCACTGTGCGGGCAACGCGGGCCTCTGCACTGTCCATATCGGCATTCTGGTCCACGGCGATGATCTTCATACGGGTTTCGATCAGTTTGGTGACCTCGCCCGAGGAATCCCCTTCCGTCCGCACGTTTCCCTTGCCGACCGAACCGGTCCAGTAGACGTCAACCAGATCCCCTGGCCGCAAGAAGCCCGACACGCCGCTCGTCGCATCGACCTTGATGGCAAAGGCGCGCATGCCCGCATCGAGGCGCGAGGTGATGCCCGCGTCCTCGCCGGGTTTGGTCACCTTCATCGAAAGGATCACCTCGCGCTCTATCATGCTGCGCAAGACTTCACGCTCCATCCCGGCACCGGCGACGAACAATTGCTCGGGCTTGGTGAATACGCCTTCTGGCAGGGCGGTCTTGGGATAGGCCACGAGGCGCACATCTTTTTCGTGCAAGGCTTCGCCAAAGGCGAGCGGGCGCGCGGCGACATAGACATCGACCGTTTCGATATTGGGCGCGCGCTGCTGCCGTTCGATGGCCAGCTGTCGCTGATACCCGTCGATATAGGTTTTCGCCATGTATGCGGCAAAGCCCGCGAGCCCGACGCCGAGAACCAGTACCAATCCAAATACCATACGCATGGTGTATCCCTCTCATCTAAAGGAAGCGCATGCCGAGACGACGTGCCCTCATCCAGTTTTGTTAACGTCCCAATGTGGCGAAATGAGGGAGGTGCATTGGCCTAATCGTGCCGAACAACTCGTCTTGCGAAAGCAAATGACCGCAGACGCCAACTGCATCTGCGGTCATTCGTAGTCTTGTCAGACCGTGGTCATCGGGCGCGCGTCACGCGGATTGGCGATCGCCCAGATGTACCAGTAGTCTTTTAGTCGGCGGCGGGAGCCGCGCCGGTGAAGCCGAGCGTGTCGGGAGCTTCAACGGTGATGCCGCCCACTTCGTCGCCGATCGAGGTGGCGAGCGTGCCGATGCCGTTGTTCACGGCGGTCACGCCGGCGATTCCCAGGCCCACGACTGCTGCGGTCAGTACGACCCAGTCAACCGTAACGGCGCCGTCTTCGTCTTTCAGGAAGTTCTGGATAAAGGTGTTCATTTTGGTCCCTCCAAAGGATCATTTGCTCAGTTTTCACATCACCCCGGTTTTGGACCCGTTCATTTTTAATGGTCCGCTGTCGGAGTGGTGTGAGTGCATATAGCCAAGCAAATCAGGCGGGATTTTGGCGGCATTAAAGCCATTTTAGTGAAGTCTAAGGTTTTCGATAAAATTTCAGCAACCATCTGAAAATAAACAAATAAAAAAATACCACAGCAGAGATAAACACGCATAGGGTGCAGAATGTGGCTTTAAATCGCCAGATCATTCCTCTCAATTAAAGACAATACTGGCGTTGCGCATCGATTTTTGCGATCCTTTCACCAATCAATTAGAGGCAGAGCAGAGCCCAGATGAAGAACCTGATCCTGACTGTGGTGGCGATATGCCTTCTGGCGGGCCATGACGCACCGGCCGAGGATGCGCCTGCTTTTTCGGACTTCACCTTCAAGCGCGAGAAAGCCCCGAAGCCGGGCGAGCGGCGCAAACCACTCGTGCAGATCACGCCTGACGATAACGCGGGTGCGGTCCGACCCGCACCCAAGGCGGATGCGCCACCTCAACAGGCGCGTCACGCCTGGTTCTGGGAGGCGGTGCCGTGGCAGATCGACAGCGACGCAACTACGCGCCTCGCGGCTGCCACGAAACACCTGTCTCGCCCGCCCGAGGGCAAAGGGGTCGCTGCCCCACGCCTACAGGCAATACAGCAGGTGGCGCGAGAGAATGGTGCGCATATCCTGCGCGCTACCATTGGTACCCGCGTCTCGCCTGCCCTCGTCCTTGCCGTGATCGCGGTCGAATCCTCGGGTACGCCCGAGGCCGTCAGCAGCGCAGGCGCGCAGGGTCTCATGCAGCTCATGCCCGCCACTGCGGCACGGTTTGGCGTTACCGATGTGTTCGAAGCCGGAGACAACATCAAGGGCGGGGTTGCCTATCTCGATTGGCTGATCGGGGAATTCGGGGGGGACGTGCTGCTCGCACTTGCAGGCTACAACGCGGGCGAGAACGCGGTGAAGTCGCATGCAGGCGTGCCGCCCTTCGCCGAAACGCGTGATTATATCCCCAAGGTGCTTGCCGCCTACGAGGTGGCACGTGGGTTGTGCAAGACGCGGCCGGAGTTGATCACCGACGCCTGCGCCCTGACCCTCGCGTCGAATTAGACGGCCCGACCCCGAAGGACCGGGCCAGCCTGTCAGTTGACGATGGTCGCCTCGGTGGCGGCGCGAATCTCGTCCTCGGTCACGCCCTCGGCGGTCTCAACGATCCTGAGCCCGCCCTTGACCACATCCAGAACGCCCAGGTTGGTGATGATCCGGTTGACCACCCCGGTGCCGGTCAGCGGCAGCGTGCATTCCTTCAGAAGCTTGCTGTCGCCATGCTTGTTGGTGTGGTCCATCACCACCACCACGCGGCGCACGCCTGCGACAAGATCCATCGCGCCACCCATGCCCTTCACGAGCTTGCCGGGGATCATCCAATTCGCCAGATCGCCGTTCTCGGCCACTTCCATCGCGCCGAGGATCGCCATCGCGATCTTGCCGCCCCGGATCATGCCAAAGGACATTGCGCTGTCGAAATAACTGGTATGGGGCAGTTCGGTGATGGTCTGCTTGCCCGCGTTAATCAGGTCGGGGTCCTCGGTGCCCGCGACCGGAAACGGCCCCATGCCGAGCATCCCGTTTTCCGATTGCAGCGTGACCTGCACGCCCTCGGGGATGTAATTGGGCACCAGCGTCGGGATGCCGATCCCGAGGTTCACATAGGTGCCGTCCTCAAGCTCCTTTGCCGCACGCGCGGCCATCTGATTGCGATCCCAGGGCATGATCAGGCCTCCCTCACAGTGCATTGTTCGATGCGCTTTTCATGCTCGCCCTGAATCAGGCGATGCACGTAGATGCCGGGCATATGGATATGATCGGGGTCCAACTCGCCGGGCTCGACGATCTCCTCGACCTCCATGATGCAGGTCTTGCCGCACATCGCGGCGGGCGGATTGAAGTTGCGCGCGGTCTTGCGGAAGATGCAGTTGCCGGTGGTGTCGGCCTTCCACGCCTTGACGATCGAGAGATCGGCGAAGATGCCGCGCTCCAGGATATAGGTCTCGCCGTCGAAGTCCTTGTGTTCCTTGCCCTCGGCGATCTGCGTGCCGACCCCGGTCTTGGTGTAGAAACCCGGTATGCCCGCACCGCCCGCGCGCATGCGCTCGGCCAGCGTGCCTTGCGGGTTGAATTCCAGTTCCAGCTCGCCGCTGAGATATTGCCTCATGAACTCGGCGTTTTCGCCGACATAGGACGACATCATTTTCTTGACCTGCTTGGTCTGCAAAAGGATGCCGATGCCGAAATCATCAACGCCTGCGTTATTGGAGGCGAATGTCAGGTCCTGCGTGCCCGCCTCCTTGATCGCCTGCAACAGTAACTCGGGAATGCCGCAGAGGCCAAAGCCGCCCGCCGCAATCGTCATCCCGTCGAACAGCAGCCCGTCCAGCGCCTCGGCGGCCGAACCGTAAACCTTTTTCATCGCGAAACTCCTCCTGAAGTTTGATCGTCCCCGGTATCAGGCGGATCATGGGGCGGTGTCAACGCGATGCCCTGTCCAAACGCCATGAAATAAGGATTACTACGTAACACCGGCCACGGCCGCGTTCTTGCAAGAAATGCGGAGAGAAGTCTTTTCAAGATTTCGGACTTGTTCGGTGTCAGCCGGTCTTCTTGCGAGCAGCGGGCTTCTTGGCAGCAGGCTTTTTCGCGGTCTTGCCGGGCTTGCCCTTCTTAGCCGATTTCTCGGCGATGAGTTCGACCGCCATGTCCGGCGTCACATCTGCGGGCTGCACGTCCTTCGGCAGCGTTGCATTGACTTTGCCCCATTTGACATAGGGGCCAAAGCGTCCGTCCATGATATGGATCGGGCCGCCTTCGCTGGGATGCTCGCCAAGATCGCGCAGCGGCTTGGCCGCCGCCCGCCCGCGCCCGCCGGGATTGGCGCGCTTTTCAGCCAGCAGTTCCACCGCGCGGTTCATCCCGATCTCGAACACATCCGCTGGATCCTTGAGATTGGCATAGACCGGTTTCGCGTCCTCGGGGCCCTGATGCATGATATAGGGGCCGAAGCGCCCGAAATTCGACTTGATTGTGCCGCCCTCGGGATGCTCGCCCACCTCACGCGGCAGGCTGAGCAGCGTCAGCGCCTTTTCCAGCGTCATTTCTTCGGCTTTCCAGCCCTTGGGCAGGCTGGCGCGGTCGGGTTTCTTGTTCTCTTCTGTCGCCTCGCCGCGTTGCACGTAAGGGCCGAACCGGCCAGAGCGCAGCGAAATCTCGTTGCCGTCCTCATCCTCGCCCAAAATCCGGTCGCCGTTTTCCGCCGCATCGCCGCCGATGGGGCGGGTGTAGCGGCATTCGGGGTAGTTGCCACAGCCGACGAACCCGCCCGAGCGCGAGGTCTTGAGGTGCAACTGCCCGGTGCCGCAGAGCGGGCATTGGCGCGGGTCGCCGCCATCTTCGCGGGGTGGGTAGAGCGTCGGGGCGAGCGCGTCGTCGAGCACGTCGAGCACCTCGGAGATCCTCAGTTCCGAGGTCTCGGCGATGGCCGCCGAGAAATCGCGCCAGAACCGGTTGAGGATGTCCTTGTAATCCGCCTCGCCTGCGCTCACGCGGTCGAGGTCTTCCTCGAGATTGGCGGTGAATTCGTAGCCCACATATTTGCGAAAGAAGTTGATCAGGAAGATCGTGACGATCCGTCCCTTGTCCTCGGGATAGAGGCGGTTCTGCTCCTTGCGGACATATTCGCGGTCCTGGATCGTGCCGAGCACGCTGGCATAGGTCGAGGGGCGACCGATGCCCAGCTCTTCCATCTTCTTGACCAGCGTCGCCTCGGTATAGCGGGGCGGGGGCTGGGTGAAATGTTGCAGGCTGAGAACGGATTCATTCTCTGACATCACGGCGGCGGTCGTCTCGGTCCCGTCCTGTGCCTTGGCGAATTCAGGACGCAGCGAGGACTTGGCGAAGACCGCCTGGTCGCCCTGCGTGATCTGCGGCAGGCGGCGGTCGTCATCGTCGCCCACGACGTCGTCGCGGCCCTCTTCATAGACCTTGAGAAAGCCGTCGAAGAGCATGACCTGCCCGGTGGCGCGCAAGCCCACCTGACCGTCGTCGCTGCCGATCTCGACTGTCGTGCGCTCCAGCCGGGCGGCGGCCATCTGGCAGGCGAGGGTGCGCTTCCAGATCAGATCATAGAGCTTGCGCTGATCGGCGTCGGTGCTCTTTATCTTGCCCGCGTCGCGCGTCATCTCGGTGGGGCGAATGCACTCATGTGCTTCCTGCGCGTTCTTGGCCTTGTTCTTGTACATGCGCGGGCTTTTGGGCATGTAGTCCTCGCCGTAGCGGTCCTTGATCGCGTCGCGCGCGGCCATCACCGCCTCGGGGGCCATGTCGATGCCATCGGTCCGCATATAGGTGATATAGCCCGCCTCATAGAGGCGCTGCGCCGCGCTCATGCATTGCTTGGCCCCCATGCCGAACTTGCGGCTGGCCTCCTGCTGAAGGGTCGATGTCATGAACGGGGCCGAGGGGTTGCGCGTGCCGGGCTTGGCCTCGACCGAGCTGACTGTCAGAGCGCGTGAGGCCACGGCCTGTACGGCCATTTCGGCCTGCGTCGCGTTCTCCAGATCGAATTTGTCGAGCTTCTTGCCCGCGAGTGTCACCAACCGCGCCTCGAACTCCTGACCGCGCGGGGTGGCGAGCAGCGCCTTCACGGACCAGTATTCACGCGCGTTGAACGCCTCGATTTCCATCTCGCGCTCGACGATGAGGCGCAGGCAGACCGACTGCACGCGCCCCGCCGAGCGCGCGCCGGGCAGCTTGCGCCAGAGCACCGGGGAGAGGTTGAAGCCGACGAGATAATCAAGCGCGCGGCGCGCCAGATAGGCCTCGACCAGCGGCGCATCGACCTGCCGTGGGTTCTTCATCGCCTCGGTGACGGCGGTCTTGGTGATCGCGTTGAACACCACGCGGCTGACCGGCGTGTCTTTCTTGATGACCTTGCGTTTGCGCAGGGTTTCCTCGAGATGCCAGCTGATCGCCTCGCCCTCGCGGTCGGGGTCAGTGGCGAGAATGAGCGCATTGTCATCCTTGAGCGCGTCGGCGATGGCCTTTACGTGTTTGCGGCTGTCAGCGCCCACTTCCCATGTCATGTCGAAGCCGTTCTCGGGATCGACCGAGCCATCCTTTGGGGGTAGGTCGCGGACATGGCCATAGCTTGCCAGAACCGTGTAGCCATCGCCTAGATACTTGTTGATCGTCTTGGCTTTGGCGGGCGATTCGACAACGACAACGGGCATGGGCACTCCTTCCGACTCAGGTCGAGGCTTATGGCGGCGCAACATGTGGGCTGGCAAGGGGAATTGTCAATGTGGCTGATGGGACCGTCGGCGCAGGATCAGCGGGCGAGGGAGAGTAGCCCGCCGGCCTGGCGGGTGATGCGACCGTCGAGTTCGAGATCGACCAGCACCGGGGCGACGGCGCGTGCGGGGGCACTGAGGTCGCGGATCAACTGATCCTCGGCGAGTGGCGAGGGGCCGAGGCGTTGCAGGATCTGCTGGTGCAGCGCGGCGGTGTCGCGCAGGCTGCGAGAGGCCGGTCCCGGCGTGGTTTCAAAAGGCATTTCCGCCTGTGTTTCCTGCGGCTTGTCGGTTGGCAGTGCCTCGATCACGTCGGCGGCGCTGCGCACCAGTGTGGCCCCGTCGCGGATCAGCATGTTGCAGCCTGAGGCGCGGGCGTCGATGGGGTGGCCGGGCACGGCGAGCACCTCACGGCCCTGATCGAGAGCGGTGCGTGCGGTGATCAGAGACCCGGATTTAGCGGCCGCCTCGACCACGACCACAGCATGTGCCAGTCCGCTGATCAGGCGGTTGCGGCTGGGGAAGTGGCGGGCCTGGGGGATGAGGCCGATGGGCTGTTCCCAGAGGCGCAGGCCGGTCGTGTGGATATCAGCGGCAAGGGGGGTGTTTTGGCAGGATAGATCACGTCGACGCCGTCGGCCATGACGGCCACGGTGCCGCCCTTGAGGCTGGCCAGAAGGGCGGCGGTATCGACGCCGCGGGCGAGATCGGAGACGACAGTATAGCCCTGCTCCGATAGCTCTGCCGCGAGAGACCGGGCCATGCGGGTGCCGAGCGATGAGGCGTTCCGCGCGCCCACGAGGGCGACCGTCGGGCGGTCGAGAACGGCCATATCGCCCATCACCCAGAGGACGGGCGGGGCGTCGTGCAGATCGCGTAGGGCTTGGGATACTTGGCATCCGCGTGCGTGAGCATCGTCGCGCCCGCCGCATGGCCCGCGCGCAATTCGGCCTCGGCCACGCGCGCAGGGCAGGGGGTGTAGTCGGTGACACCGGCGGCGCGGGCGACTTCGGGCAGCGCTGCGAGGGCGGCGTGTGCGCTGCCGTGTTCGCTGAGGAGCCGGTGAAAGGTCGCCGGGCCGACCCGGCGGGAGCGCAAGAGGCGAAGCCATGACACCCGATCATCTTCCGTGGTGGGTGGGAGTTGGGGGTGAGTGGAAGGATGTGTATCTTCGGGCATCCGTGACCTCGCCTACTTGCCGGATCATGGATAGCGCGGGCAAGGTCAATGCCCGGTAGACCGAAATCGGGTGAGTCGCGAGTTTTTCGGGAATTCCGCCTAAGCTTTTGAGATGGGGCGTTAATTATTTGTGTGTCCGGGAATTGGCCGCTGTCGGTATCGCGTTGGTAGCGGATGCGGGCGGTGCTGACGGGGGCCGGATGTGGCCGGGGCGTGCGGGGCTGGCACGGAATGGCAAGGTTTGCGCCGGGCGGGTCGGGTGGAATTGAGTATTTTTGGCAAGATGAAGGCGGGCGGGGTGGTCTGGCTTGGGTGGCCCGTTGGGTGGGGCTTACCTGTGGTTCTTCATGAGGTATGCGATGGGTGTTCTAAGCCGCCAAGCGAGAGGTAGCGTTCGTTCAACTGGAGCGAAAGTGTTAAGTGATTGCCATCTTGATCACGACGTCCATGATTTGGCTCTGCCAGCGCCCGGCATGGCCTCCGCCACGCGGCTTCCGAAGATCTTTGTGTACATACGAAACGGCTTCAGCGTCCGCTCGAAAAGTGCCGCAAAGGCAAAACACACAGTCAGCGTGAGCCCCAACAGCCACAGATCGTACCCCGGCAGGCTTTCGGGCAAAGTGGCGTCCAGAAGGTGCAGGGTCGGATAATGCATCACATAAATCGAGAAGCTGCCCCCTGCGACCCAGTGCACAGCGCGGGCAACCCTTCCTTCTGTCCGCTGCGGCGCGTGCATCGCGAGACGCCGCACTCCGACAAGATGGATGGCGATACAGATCGCAATGACCGAATTCCAAAGCACCTCGTTGGAATAGACCAGCACCGCATGATGGCTCATCGGCTGCAGCGCCTGCTGGGTCACATGTTCCAGCAGCTGCGGCAGGCCGGACGCTTTCAGCGTGACCAGACTCATGAGACTGCTGACCACCATAAGCCACGACCGGGCCCTCGACGGCGCGGACGTGTCGTTGGATGCGGCATTGCGCCAGACGATCACACCCAGCCACCACGCCGGAAACAGTGCCAGAACCGGAATGCCAACCAGCAAGACAAGCGTGGCCAGGACTACGATGCGCATCGCACCGCGCAGAAACATGATGCTGCCGAACATCAGGTAGAAGCCGACCTCGTAGCTCAGCGACCAGATCGGCCCGTTCGTGCCCAGCCGGACCCAATCCGACAACCCCGTCCACAGGTTCGTCGCGGTCAATCCACGCCACAAGAACTCGCCGACAGGCAACGCCTGATAATAGTGCTCGGGATAGGCCGTCATGTCGATGCGCGTACCGATGGCGTCAAAGATCAACGTTAGTAGCAGCGCCGGAACCAGGACCGATGCGATTCTAGTGACCCTGTTGAAGGCAAAGCGCCCAAGTGTCTGATCGCGGCCCGCTGCATAGGCGATTACCACGCCGGATAGCACAAAGAACACGACCACGGCGTCACTGGCGATATTCCACTCTCTGAGGAAATAGTAGTCACCGCGTGTGAACCGGAGATGTGCCATATGGCCGAACAGGACGGCCAGTGCAGCAGCGGCGCGCAACACGTCAAGCCACAGTGAGAATCCCTGCGTCATCGCCAGGTTGCCGGGCGCCACGGGCTGTGTGAGGCTGGGGCTGGGTTTCATCTGCTTGGCAAGGGCCCGCCAGCTTTCCCTGAACGGCAGGATAAGCGCGGCGACAAGGGTCGGATAGGGTTGCTCTGTCGGTTTGCCCGTCCCGTCCGACACACCGAAGGTCAGCTTTTCGCGCTCGGTCGGGATGTAGAGCGTGCCGAACATCCAGTCCCAGATCGCGAACACGGACCCGTAGTTCTTGTCATGGTGCTTGACCGCCACCGAGTGGTGCACCTGATGCTGCGCCGGCGAGATCAGGATCCGCTCGATGATCGGCCCGTAACTGATCCAGATGTGGCTGTGCCGGAAGTTTGCGCCCAGTGCGTTGAAGACGAAATAGAGCGCATTGGCCCCACCGATCGTCGCGATATTGATCTGCCCGATGAACGCATAGAGCACGAGACCCTGCGCGATGCCCACCAGAACGGTCATCAGCAGGTTGCGTATCATCGGCTCGATCGGATGCACCCGTTGCACCGTGAGCGGCGTTAGCACGTCGGCCGAATGGTGCACTGCATGGAAGGGCCAGAGAAACCCCCATTCATGATGCGCCCGATGCGCCCAGTATTTGCAGAAATCCGACGTGACAACGATGATCAGCGTGACGATCAGGCCGCGCTGCCAGGTGATCGGCGGCGGGGTGAAATCCGCGCTGGCTAGATTCAACAAAAGCGTATAGGCAACGGTCGTCGGAAAGAAGACCGCGCTGGTAAAACCCAGCGCGATGAACACGCGGCTTGCGAAGAAAAGCTTTATATCCAGTAGATTGGACCTGTGCCGATACACCTCTTTCGGGACCAGCCACTTGATGAAACTGCCGGACGTGCCTTGGTATTTCCAGACAAGAAAGGCGATAATAATCGAACAGCATAGATAAAAGAGGGAATAGCGCACGTTCAGGTCGAACGGCGCTGCAAGCAAGCTGTCGATAAGTACCTGTATTGTTTCCACGTTCGACACGGTCCTCGTTTTTCGGGCAGCTTAGAGAGCCAGTGTGGCATAAGTGCGGCCACTCCCTGTTCGTGTCGGGAAAACTGGGGCTTTGAAGATTCATTCGAATTCTTAGGGGCCTCGTGGTTTGCGCGCGTCGGAAACGGGACCAACCTCTGCGCCCTCTGCGCCCTCTGCGCCCTCTGCGTCTGTCGCGGCGCGGGCAAGGTTAATGCCCGGTATACTGAAATCGGGTGAGTCGCGGTTTT
Organism: Roseovarius tolerans; assembly: GCF_900109855.1. Classification (GTDB taxonomy): domain Bacteria; phylum Pseudomonadota; class Alphaproteobacteria; order Rhodobacterales; family Rhodobacteraceae; genus Roseovarius; species Roseovarius tolerans. The sequence goes on from NZ_FOBO01000017.1 coordinate 42,747, forward strand.
TTGGGTTTTTCGCCTAAGGTTTGGAAATGTTGAGTTAATTACTTTTGTGTTCGAGAAGTGGCCATTGTCTGTATCGCGTCGGTGGCGGATGCTGGCGGGGCTGACGGGGGCCGGGTGTGACCGGGGCGCGCGGTGCGGGCACGGGTACGGGATGGCAAGGGGTGCGCTGGGCGGCCTTGGGCGGGATTTGGATATTTTTGGTAAGATGAAGGCGGGCGGGGTGGCCCGGCTTTGGTGTGGGGATTTGAGTATTTTGGGAAAGGTGAAATGGGGGGCTTGGGTGCGGCGTTTGGTGGGGTGAACTGCTGCTGGGGCTACTGGATACAATGGCCGGTCCCAGCCGGGAGCAGCCAGTGCAAAACAACTCGAGCCATCACACTCGAGTGCATTACGCCCAAAAGCGTATTTCGGAGCAGCGAACAGTTGCTAACGGGCGCGCCGTAAAGCACTCTTCCCTCAATGGTATGTACTTGGGGAATGCCGGTTGATATACCATCCTGACCCAACTGATATCATTGCGAATTCAGGAGAATATGGCGCACTGGCCAAGACATTGGTTGCGTTGTCAAATCTTGAGTTCGCTCACGATGAGTTCGTATTCAGAATGCACGAAATAAACCTTGATTTATCCGCCAACCTCCGCATCGCGCTCATTTGAGCGACCTGTGGACCGTGTCACGCCCACCCCCTACGCCGCCGATCCCCCTACCGTAAGCCCGCCGATCAGCACCGTTGGCTGCCCGACGCCCACTGGCACCCATTGGCCCTGCTTGCCGCAATTGCCCATGCCGGGATCGAGGGCCATGTCGTTGCCCAAGCCCCGGATCTGTTGCAGGGCCGTTGCGCCGTCGCCGATCAGGGTGGCGCCTTTGACCGGCGCGCCGATCTGGCCGTCTTTGACGCGGTAGGCCTCGGTGCAGGAAAAGACGAACTTGCCGTTGGTGATGTCGACCTGCCCGCCGCCGAAGCCGACGGCGTAGATGCCGTCCTTCATTTCCGCCACCAGATCGCCGGGGGTGGCGTCGCCGCCGAGCATGTAGGTGTTGGTCATGCGTGGCATGGGGGCGTGGGCGTAGCTCTCGCGGCGGCCGTTGCCGGTGGCCTCTACCCCCATCAGGCGGGCGTTCTGGCGGTCCTGCATGTAGCCCACAAGGATGCCGTCCTCGATCAGGACATTCTTGGCCGAGGGCGTGCCCTCGTCGTCGATGGTGATGCTGCCGCGCCGGTCGGGGATTGTGCCGTCATCAAGCACGGTGACGCCGGGGGCGGCGATGCGTTGGCCCATGAGACCAGCGAAGGCGGATGAGCCCTTGCGGTTGAAGTCGCCCTCGAGCCCGTGGCCGATGGCCTCGTGCAGGAGGATGCCGGGCCAGCCGGGGCCGAGGACCACGTCCATCACGCCAGCGGGGGCGGCTTCGGCGGAGAGGTTCACCAGCGCGATGCGCAACGCTTCGCGGGTCTTGGCCTGCCAGTCGGCGGGCATCAGCAGGCCGTCGAGGCCGATGCGCCCGCCGCCCCCGGCGCTGCCGTTCTCGCGGCGGCCGTCCTGTTCGACGATCACCGAGACGTTGACGCGGGTCATCGGGCGGATATCGGCCACTTGCGTGCCGTCGGGGCGCAGGATCACCACCTCTTGCAGTGAGGCGGCGATGGAGGCGGTGACCTGCACGACGCGGGGGTCGAGATCACGGGCGAAGGCGTCGATCTCGCGCAATGTATCGAGTTTGACCGGGAAGGCGGCCCCGGCAATCGGGTCGTCATCGGTATAGAGGTGGCGGTTGGTGCGCGCGGGGGCCGCCGACAAAGTGCCGCCGCCTTCGCCCACGGCAAGGCGGGCGGTCTCGACCGCGCGTTTGAGGGCGTCGTCGTTCACCTCGGAGGAATGGGCGTAGCCGGTGACCTCGCCGCGCACGGCGCGCAGGCCGAAGCCTTCGGAGGCGTCATAGGAGGCGGTCTTGACCCGGCCGTCGTCGAAGGTGAGCGCCTCGGCGCGGCGGCGTTCGAGAAAGAGCTCTCCGTCATCGGCGCCGCGCGTGGCCTCTTGCAGGTGCGAGAGCGCCGCATCCCGGTCAAGCAGGCTGTCGAAGGGGCGAAAGGCGGTGTCAGTCATGGGGGCGCGTCCTATATGGTGTCGGGGTGCGGGGGCCGTGCGAATTTGATCCAGATCAAAAAAGCGTCCGTTTGCCGCAATGCTCTTTCTTGTCGTTTGCGGCAGAATATGGTTTTAGACAGCACCAAGACAACGGGATTCCGCCGCGTGCGGCGCAAGACCTGCCACAAAGACATGAACCGCTTCAACCGATCAGGGTGTAAAATGCGACTAACTTCCAGCCTTCTGGCCGTTCTGGCCGCCCTTTCCACCCTTCCTGCCGCGGCGCAGGAAGGTCTTGAGATCGTCGGCAAGCCCGAGCAGGGCAAGATGGGCTTTCAGCCGGCCGCGACCGAACTGGCGCGCGATCTGCAATGGCTGGACGGGATGATCAACGTGATCATCATCGCCATCGTGCTGTTCGTGACCGCGCTGCTGGCGCTTGCGGCGGTGCGGTATAACCGTCGCGCCAATGCGACCCCGGCGAAGTTCACCCACAATTCGCCGCTGGAGATCGCCTGGACGATCATCCCGATTGTCATCCTGGTGTTCATCGGGGCGTTCTCGCTGCCGATCCTGTTCAAGCAGCAGGAAATCCCCGAGGGGGATATCAATATCAAGGTCACGGGCTATCAGTGGTACTGGGGCTATGAGTATACCGATCACGACTTTGCGTTTGACAGCTATATGATCGGGTCGCCTGCCACCGGGGGCGACAATCGCCTGACGCCCGAGGTCGAGGAGCAGCTGGTCGAGGCGGGCTATAGCCGTGACGAGTTCCTGCTGGCGACCGATACCGCCGTTGTCGTGCCGGTGGGCAAGACCGTGGTGATGACCGTGACCGGAGCCGACGTGATCCATAGCTGGACGATCCCCGCGTTTGGCGTGAAGCAGGATGCGGTGCCGGGGCGTCTGGCGCAGCTGTGGTTCGAGGCCGAGAAGGAAGGTGTCTATTTCGGCCAGTGCTCGGAGCTTTGCGGGCAGGCGCATGCCTATATGCCGATCACCGTCAAGGTGGTGAGCGAAGAGGCCTATCAGCAGTGGCTCGACGGGGCGATTGAGGACTATGCCGGCACGCCGCGTGCGCGCCAGGTGGCCGCCGCCGAGTGACATGAGCTGGGCGCCGCCGTTGGGGCGCGTCCGAAATGACCCCGCCGGGCAGGCGCGCCGATGCGCCGCCTGACAGGAGACGAAAATGAGCGATGCCAGCGTGAACACAGCCAGCCAAGCCCCCGCCGCGCAGACCGGCGATGCGGGGTTCGGGGATTTCTTCGCGCTCTTGAAGCCGCGGGTGATGACGCTGGTGGTGTTCACCGCGCTGGTCGGGCTGCTGGCCGCCCCCGTGGCGGTGCATCCGGTGGTGGGGCTGGCCGCGATCCTCTTTATCGCGGTGGGTGGCGGTGCTGCTGGCGCGCTCAACATGTGGTGGGAGGCTGACATCGACGCGGTGATGAAGCGCACCGCGAAGCGCCCCATCCCGGCGGGCAAGTTGAGCCGCGACGAGGCGTTCGGGTTCGGCATGACGCTGGCGGTCTTTTCGGTGGTGATGCTGTGGCTGGCCACGAATGCGCTGGCGGCTGGGATCCTCGCCTTCACCATTTTCTTTTACGTGGTGATCTACACCATCGGGCTGAAGCGCTGGACGCCGCAGAATATCGTGATCGGCGGCGCTGCAGGGGCGTTTCCTCCGATGATCGGTTGGGCCGCCGCGACCGGCACGGTGAGCATCGAGTCGGTGCTGATGTTCGCGCTCATTTTCATGTGGACGCCGCCGCATTTCTGGGCGCTCGCGCTGTTCATGCGGGGCGATTACGACACGGCGGGCGTGCCGATGCTGACGGTCACGCATGGCCGCAAGTCGACGCGGTTGCATATCCTCGTCTACACGGTGCTGCTGGCGATCATGGCGACCGGGGCCGCGTTCACTGGAATCGGCGGGCCGGTGTACCTGGGCGTGGCGTTGGTGTTCAACGCGCTGTTCCTGCGCGACGCGGTGGCGATCTGGCGGCGCGACGAGGATCAGGCAGAGGCCGATAATTACCGCGTCGAGAAGCGCGCGTTCCGGCTGTCGCTGTGGTATCTCTTCGCGCATTTCACCGCCATTCTGGCCGAGGCAGCGCTGTCGGGCTTTGGCCTTGGGGGCTGGGCATGAGCTTTCGCGAAGAACATGAGCTGCACAAGCGCCGCTTTGGCCGCAATCTTGGCCTTGGTCTTGTGCTGGCGGGGTTTGTCGCGCTGATCTTTGGCCTGACCGTGGCCAAGGTGACCGATGACGATTTCATGGTGCCGACACAGCAGCAGGAGGGGAAGTGATGGCGCTTGATCCGAAGATCAAGACATTGACCCAGACCGTGGGTGTGGTGGTTTTGATGGGCGGCCTCGCCTGGGCGTCGGTGCCGTTTTATGACTGGTTCTGCCGCGTCACCGGCTTTGGTGGTGTGACCGGCGTGTCAGAGGTGGCGAGCGACGAAATCCTGGATCAGACCATCAAGGTCCGGTTCGATGCCAGCCGCGAGCGCGGCATGCCGTGGGAGTTCAAGCCGGTCGAGCGCGAGATGGAATTGCGCATCGGCGAGACCGGGCTGGCCTTTTACGAGGCCTATAACCCGACCGACCGGGTTGTCGCCGGATCGGCCAGCTACAATGTCGCGCCTTACGATGCGGGCGGCTTTTTCACCAAGATCGACTGTTTCTGCTTTGAAGAGCAGGTGCTGCAACCCGGCGAGCGGGTGCAGATGCCGGTGACGTTCTACGTGGACCCGGCGATTGTCGACGATCGCGAAGGGCAGTATATCCACACGATCACGCTGGGCTATACGTTCCACGAGATCGACCTGCCCGAGACAGACCAGCAGGCGGCGCTTGAGCCTGCCAAGAAAACCGATAAAACCCTGAACTGAGCCTTCGACGAGGGATAAACCAAGATGGCACACGCGAAAAACCACGATTACCACATTCTGCCCCCCTCCATCTGGCCGCTGCTTGGCTCTTTGGCGGGGTTTGTCATGCTCTTCGGGGCGGTTCTGTTTTTCCACGATCACGGGCCCTGGATGCTTTTGGCCGGTCTGGTCGGTGTGCTCTACGTGATGTTTGGCTGGTGGGCCGATGTCGTGCATGAGGGCGAGACCGGCGATCACACCCCGGTGGTGCGGATCGGTCTGCGCTATGGCTTCATCATGTTCATCATGTCCGAGGTGATGTTCTTTGCCGCGTGGTTCTGGAGCTTTTTCAAGCATGCCATGTACCCGATGGGCGAAAATTCCCCGATGGTCGATGCGATCTGGCCGCCGGCGGGGATCGAGACGTTTGATCCGTGGCACCTGCCGCTGATCAACACGCTGATCCTGCTGTGCTCGGGCTGTGCCGCGACCTGGGCGCACCATGCGCTGGTGCATGAGGACAACCGCAACGACATCAAGTGGGGCCTGATCATCGCGATTGCGCTGGGCGCGATCTTTACCGTGTTCCAGGCCTATGAATACAGCCATGCGGCGTTCGGCTTTTCGGGCAATATCTACGGGGCCAACTTCTTTATGGCGACCGGCTTTCACGGCGCGCATGTGGTGATCGGCACGATCTTCCTGTTTGTCTGCCTGATCCGGGTGATGAAGGGCCATTTCACGCCCGAGCAGCATGTCGGTTTCGAGGCGGCGGCGTGGTACTGGCACTTCGTCGACGTGGTCTGGCTGTTCCTGTTCGCCGCGGTCTACGTCTGGGGCGGCTGACGGGACTTCGCGCGTCGCGCGCGAGTATTTTTGGCAAGATGAAGATGCGGGGGGATTTGGCCCTCCCGCATTTTCCTTTTGAGAGGGACCCATGCGAAAGAGTGTTCTGGTGCCGCTGATCTTTGGCATTGCCGGTGTGGCGGTGCTGGTGTCGCTGGGCAAGTGGCAGGTCGAGCGGCTGGCCTGGAAAGAGGGTGTGCTGGCCGAGATCGAGGGCCGGATTTCCGCCGAGCCGGTGCCGCTGCCCGAGGTTGTGGAGCCGGAGGTCGACCGGTATCTGCCGGTTCGGGCGGCGGGTGAGATCGGCGCGCGGGCGCTGCGGGTGCTGGTCAGTCAGAAGCAGGTCGGCGCGGGATACCGGGTGATTTCCGCCTTCGAGACCGAGGGGCGGCGGGTGCTGCTGGATCGCGGCTTCGTCAAGGTGGCGGAAGAGATCCCCGAGACCGGGGGTGTGGTGCGTGTTGTCGGCAACCTGCACTGGCCCGATGACCGGCTGAGTTCGACGCCCGAGAACGATGTGCCGGGCAACATGTGGTTCGCCCGGGACATCGCGCGGATGGCAGAGGTGCTAGAGACCGAGCCGCTGATGATCATCGCGCGCGAGGTGTCGCCGCCGGAACAGGGCGTGACGCCGCTGCCGGTAGACACGAGCGGGATTCCGAACGATCACCTGAGTTACGCGATCACGTGGTTTTCGCTGGCCGCCATATGGGCCGCGATGACCGGGTTTTTCATCTGGCGGATGCGCCAGCCAAGGGAAGGGCAGCAGCGGTGAACTACATCTCGACGAGGGGCCGTGCGCCCAGCTTGTGCTTTGAAGAGGCGATGCTGACCGGGCTGGCGCGCGATGGCGGGCTTTACCTGCCCGAGAGCATCCCGCAGATGAGCGCCGAGGATATCCGCGCGCTGCACGGGGTGAGTTATGAGGAGGCCGCGTTCCGGGTGATGCGGCCGTTCATCGGGGATGCCTTCACCGACGCCGAATTTCGCGGGATCATCGCGCGGGCCTATGAGGGCTTTGGCCACGCGGCGCGGGCACCGTTGAAGCAGCTGGATAGCGGGCATTTCCTGTTGGAGCTGTTCCACGGCCCGACGCTGGCGTTCAAGGATTTCGCCATGCAGCTGATCGGGCAGATGTTCGAATTCTCGCTCAAACGCTCGGGCAATCGGGTGAGCATTGTGGGTGCGACCTCCGGCGATACCGGGTCGGCGGCGATTGAGGCGTTTCGGGGGCTTGATGCGGTGGATGTGTTCATACTCTATCCGCATGGCCGCGTCAGCGAGGTGCAGCGGCGGCAAATGACGACGCCGGGTGAGAGCAATGTACATGCGCTGGCCATCGACGGGCATTTCGACGATGCGCAGGCGCGCGTGAAGGACATGTTCAACGATTTCGAGTTCCGCGACGGGGTGCGGCTGGCCGGGGTGAACAGCATCAACTGGGCGCGGGTGCTGGCGCAGGTGGTGTATTATTTCACCTCTGCGGTGAGCCTTGGTGCGCCCGATCGCAAGGTGTCGTTCACCGTGCCGACGGGCAATTTCGGGGATATCTTTGCGGGCTATATCGCGCGGCGCATGGGGTTGCCCATCGACAAGCTGGTGGTGGCGACCAATCAGAACGATATCCTGCATCGCTGTCTGAGCAGTGGGGAGTATCGGCCCGACGGGGTGATCCCGTCGATCAGCCCGTCGATGGATATTCAGGTGAGTTCCAACTTCGAGCGCGCGCTCTATTATGCCTACGGGCAGGATGGCGGGGCGGTGGCGCAGGTGATGGACGAGTTGAAGGCCGGGGGATTTTCCGTCAGTCAGGGCGCGTTGCAGGCGTTGCGCGAGGCGTTTGAGAGCGGGCGCTGTGACGAGGACGCGACACGTGCCGCGATCCGGCAGACATGGGATCGCACCGGCGAGTTGCTCTGCCCGCATAGCGCGGTGGGCGTGCATGTGGCCGAGGAACATCGCAGCCCCGGCGTGCCGATGATCACGCTGGCCACGGCGCATCCGGCCAAGTTTCCGGCGGCTGTCGAAGAGGCGAGCGGCATTCACCCCCCCTTGCCCGAGCGTATGGCGGACCTGTATGAGCGGGATGAGCGCGTGACGCGCATTGCCAATGACCTTGGCGCTATCGAAACATTGATCAAGGAACGGATCACGCATTGAGTGTAGAACTGACCACGCTGCCGAACGGATTTCGCATCGCGAGCGAGTATATGCCCGGACTGGAATCGGCGGCTATCGGTGTCTGGGTCATGGCGGGCGCACGCCATGAGCGGGCCGAGCAGAACGGCATCGCGCATTTTTTGGAGCATATGGCCTTCAAGGGCACCAAGCGGCGCAGCGCGTTGCAGATCGCCGAGGCGATTGAGGATGTGGGCGGCTATATCAACGCCTATACCAGCCGCGAGGTGACCGCCTATTATGCCCGTGTGCTGAAGGACGATGTGCCGCTGGCGATGGATGTGGTCGCCGATATCCTGCGCAATCCGGTGTTCGATCCGCGCGAGATCGAGGTGGAGCGGGGTGTGATCCTCCAGGAGATCGGGCAGGCGGCGGATACGCCCGACGACATCATCTTTGACTGGTTGCAGGAGCAGGCATACCCTGACCATCCGCTGGGCCGCACCATTCTGGGCGCCGAGGCGCGGGTGCGCGGCTTTGGCAAGCCCGATCTGGAGGGGTTCGTCGATCAGTATTACCGGCCCGGGCAGATGGTGCTGGCGGCGGCGGGTGCTGTGGATCACGACGCGCTGGTGAAGATGGCCGAGGCGACCTATGGCGACATGATCCCGAGCGACACGATCGAGCCGCCTAGGGCGCGGTTCGCGGGCGGCGAGACGCGGCACGTGAAGGATCTGGAGCAGGCGCATTTCGCGCTGGCGTTCGAGAGCCCCGAATACGGGCATCCCGATATCTATACCGCGCAGATCTATGCCTCGGCGCTGGGCGGGTCGATGTCGTCGCGGCTCTTTCAGGAGATCCGCGAGCGGCGGGGTCTGTGCTATACGATCTTCGCGCAGGCCGGGGCCTATGCCGATACCGGCATGCTGACGATCTATGCGGGCACGTCCGAGGATCAGATGGGCGATCTGGCGGGGATCACTGTGGACGAGATGAAGCGTGCGGCCGAAGACATGTCGGATGCCGAGGTCGAGCGGGCGCGGGCGCAGATGAAGGCGGGGCTCTTGATGGGACTGGAGAGCCCGAGCAACCGGGCCGAACGGCTGGCGCGGATGCTGCAGATCTGGGGCCGGGTGCCCGATCTTCCGGAAGTGGTGGAGCGGATCGACGCGGTGACGCTGGCGGATGTGCGGCGTCTGGCCGAGCAGACCGTGACGCGCGCGCCCACGGCGCTGGCGCTCTATGGTCCGGTGTCGAAATCGCCGACCCTCGACAGCCTCAACGCGCGGCGCGCGGCCTGATGTTGCTCTTGCCGCGCCGGAAGCTCAGGATCGAGACCGAGCGTCTGACCCTGCGGCAACCGGCGATGAGCGATTTCCGTGACTGGAGCGGCCTGCGCGCGCAGAGCGCCGATTTCCTGATGCCGTGGGAGCCTGCCTGGGCCGCCGATCATCTGGCGCGCAAGGGGTTTTCCAACCGGGTGTTCTGGGCGCAGCGGTCGATCACCAGCGGCTCGGCGCTGCCGCTGTTTCTGATCCGGCGCGACGATCAGACCCTTCTGGGGGCGATCACGCTGGATCATATCCGGCGCGGCCCGGCGCAGGCGGGCACGCTGGGCTATTGGATCGGGCAGCCGCATGCGCGGCAGGGTTATATGGGCGAGGCGATTGCGGGGGTGGTGCATTACGCCTTTGACCGGCTGGACCTGAGCCGGATCGAGGCGGCCTGCCTGCCGGAGAACCACGCCTCGCGTGGGTTGCTGGAGAAATGCGGCTTCAAATATGAGGGCGTCGCGCAAAGCTATCTGCAGATCAACGGGCGCTGGCGGACCCATGTTCTTTATGCCGCGCTGCGCCCGGACCGGCGCGGGCGCACGGATGTGGGATAGGGGGTTGGCGAGGCGGGTGTTTAGTCGACCGCGCGGATAAGCTTGCGTTCGAGCACGCGCAGCACGGTGCGCAGGTCGTGGCCGCGTTTCAGGATCCGGCCATCCATGCCGATGACGCTGTATTGCCCCTGTTTGTCGCGCAGCTTGGGGCGTTTCTCGACCCGGTAGAGCGGCTGTTCGGCGGTGCGGCGGAAGATCGAGAAGACCGCCACCTCGCGCAGGCAGGAAATGCCGTAATCGCGCCATTCCCCCGCCGCCACCATGCGCCCGTAGAGCGACAGGATCACGCCTAACTCGTCGCGCTGGAATGCCACTTGGTCCTGTGGCTGGGGCTGTGTGCCGGGGAAGGGGCCGAGGGGATGCAGGCTCATACCCTCAGACTTGCGTCAAATTCTGCGCGAATCAAGCGATTTCATATCTCTCACGCAAACCGCCCCTGGCAGAACCATCCGCCTGAGACCTGTCCGCCATGCGCCTGAAAGAGCCAGAGCCGCTCGCCGCGGGTGGTGACGATCTGCCAGTAATCGCGCAGGCCGCTGCGCCAGTCGGGGTCGTCGAACCACCATTCGGGGGCGATGCGTTCGGGGCCGATGGCGGCGGTGACGCGATGTTCGCGCCCGCGCCAGTGGAAGGCGGCGCAGGGGCGGGCGGGCTCCAGCACGCGCAGGGGTTCGGGCCGCCAGATCAGCAGCGGGCGGGGATGTTCGGGCGCGGGCCAGGGGCCGGGGGCGGGCTCGGACCAGGCGGCGGCGAGTGTGGTCGCGGTTTTCTCGGGGATGCGGCTCTCGGCGGGGTGGCGGCGGGTGATCGCATCGAGGCCGATGCGCCCGCCCAGCCGGGTGATGAGGTCATCGAGTGCGGCCTGCGCGCTGTGCCCGGCCTCGGGGTCATGCTCGGGGCTGCGCAGCTGGCGGGGCGCTGTGGGTTCGGTGACCCGCGCCTCGAGCCGCATCACGTCGATGCCGAAGCCCGCGTCGAGCCGGTCAAGCTGGCCCTCCATCAGCGGCAGGATCGTCTCGGGCGCGTGACTGGGGCGGGCGAGGCGCAGTTCGAGCACCTGCAGGCTGCCATCGCTGCGGAACGCCTCGAATCGCAGGTGGCGCGCGCCCTGCCCCTGCTCGCGCAGCCGGACGCAGAGCCGGTCGGTCAGTCGCGCGAGCCCGGCGCGGATATCCTCGGTCAGGCCGATCGGGTCGGGCAGGCTCAGCCTGGTGGCGAAATGCGGTGGCGGGGCGGTGGGCGAGAGCGGTTCGGGCACCAGCCCGAGCGCCTGATCGAGCCGCTGCATGAGATGCGGGCCGAAGCGCCGCCCCAGCCCGGCGCGGGGCTGGCCGATCAAGTCGCCGATCCGGCGCAACCCGAGGCGGCCGAGATCGTGCAGCGTTGCCTCGGGCAGGCGCAGGGCCGCGATGGGCAGGGGGGCGAGGGCGGCGTGCATCTGTCCCGGCGGGGCGATCTGCGCGGTGCCGGTTGATTGGGGCCGGGCGCGGGCCCAATGCGGTCGCTTGGCGGCGCGGGAACGGGTGGCGCGGGCCTCCTGCTGGATGGCGTCGCCGGAGCGGCCCGGTGCGGTGCCCTGCCCGGCAAAGCGCGCCAGTGCCCAGGCCGCGCCGAGCGTGTCGGCGAGCCCGCAGCGGGTGGTCAGGCCGAGTGCCCTGGCCTCGTCTGTCAGGCTGTCGATCAATGCCGCCTCGCCGCTGAAGAGATGGGCGCAGCCGGTGATATCGAGGCGCAGCCCGTCGGTGCCGTCCACGCCCACGAGCGGCGAGAAGCGATCCGCCCAACGGGCGAGCGCGCGCAGGAAGGCGGCCTCGGCGGCGCGGTGCTGGGTTTGGGTCGCCAGCTCGGGGCAGAGCGCCATCGCCTCTCGCAGGGGCTGGCCTTGGGTGAGCCCGGCCGCCTCGGCCTCGGGGGAGAGGGAGGAGAGCACCTGCCGCTGGCCGTCATCGGCGACCACGGCAAAGGGTCGCGCACCCGCATCGCCCCGGCGGCGCAGGAGACGTTCGGCCCCGAGCCGGGGAAACCAGACAGAGAGAATGCGGCGGGCAGGCATGGCAGTACTTGTTCATGATTTGTTCTAAATTAGGGCTGTAGGTATGCAGAGTCGAGTCCTGCTCCGATGTCAGCCGCACCAGAGGCGCTGGATCGTGCCGGTGCCGTCGAGATCCACGTTCAGGCGGTCGGGGCGGTGGTCCATTGTCCTCATCGCGCCGGGCGGCAGGATACGGGTGGACGCGGTGATCGCCTCGGTGTCGAGCGCGGATCGCGGCTGGCCGACAAGGTGCTGGAGCGCCTCTGCGCCGCAGTTTTCGGCCCTGTCGGGCGGTGGGGACTCGGCGGGTCTACAGGCGGCGAGCGCGATCGTTGCGACCATAAAGACAACATCATGACGCATATCCAGCCCCTCCGATCTGGCCTCTGTCCGAGACAAAGGCATTCGTCGGCGGCGCGCAAGCAGGTGTCGCACATTGTGTTGAAACCTTGCGGCATTTCGCCCAAAATCAGGAAAAATCAAACGAGAGGACAGATCATGCGCACACGTGCTGCCGTGGCCGTTGAGGCCGGGAAACCGTTGGAGATCATGGAGGTTGAGCTGGACGGCCCGAAGGCGGGTGAGGTTCTGGTGGAGATCAAGGCGACGGGGCTGTGTCATACCGACGAGTTCACCCGCTCGGGCGACGACCCTGAGGGGATTTTCCCGGCCATTCTGGGCCATGAGGGGGCCGGTGTCGTCATTGAGGTCGGCGAGGGGGTGACGAGCCTCGAAGTGGGTGATCACGTGATCCCGCTCTATACGCCCGAATGCCGCGAATGCGACTATTGCCTGCATCCCAAGACCAACCTCTGCCAGGCGATCCGCTCGACGCAAGGGCAGGGCCTGTTGCCCGATGGCACGACGCGGTTCCGGATGCTGGATGGCACGCCGATCCATCATTACATGGGCTGCTCGACCTTCGCCAATCACACCGTGGTGCCGGAGATTGCGCTGGCGAAAGTGCGCAAGGACGCGCCCTTCGACAAGATCTGCTATATCGGCTGTGGTGTGACCACCGGCATCGGCGCGGTGATCAACACCGCCAAGGTGGAGCTGGGCTCGACCGCGATCGTATTCGGGCTGGGTGGCATCGGGCTCAACGTCATTCAGGGGCTACGGCTGGCGGGGGCGGATCAGATCGTGGGCGTCGATCTCAACCCCGGCAAGGTCGAGATGGCGACGCATTTCGGAATGACCGACTTCGTCAACCCCAAGGAGGTGGAGGGTGATCTGGTGGCGCATCTGGTCGAATTGACCGGCGGCGGCGCGGATTACACGTTTGATGCCACCGGCAATGTCGGCGTGATGCGCGCGGCCTTGGAATCTGCGCATAAGGGCTGGGGTGAGAGCATCATCATCGGCGTGGCACCGGCGGGGGCCGAGATTTCCACTCGGCCGTTCCAGCTGGTGACCGGGCGCAGCTGGCGCGGCACGGCGTTTGGCGGCGCGCGCGGGCGCACCGATGTGCCGAAGATTGTCGATTGGTACATGCAGGGCAAGATCGAGATCGACCCGATGATCACCCATAAATTGAGCCTCGACCAGATCAACGAGGGGTTCGAGCTGATGCACAAGGGCGAGTCGATCCGCGCCGTGGTGGAGTTTTGAGGTGACGCCGGAGGGGGCCGCGCGCGCGGCCCCCGGGATGCCTGTCGTGAGGCCGATCCCGCTTTACACTCGGGTTGCCGCCCCCTAGCGTCCGGCCTGTGCCCCCATTCACAGGACCCGAGCCATGCAACTCATCGCCTCTCCGCTTTCTCCGTTCGTGCGCAAGGTGCGCGTCCTGCTGCTTGAGACCGGGCTGGAGGATCAGGTCACGGTGGTGAATCTCGCCACCACGCCGCTGGAGACCGACCCGAACGCCGCCTCGGCCAATCCGCTGGGCAAAATCCCGGCGCTGGTGCGCGAGGGCGGGGCCACGCTCTATGACAGCCGGGTGATCACCCGCTATCTCGATGATCTGGCGGGGGGCGGGCTTTATCCGCAGGCGCGGCTGTGGGAGGTGCTGACACTGGAGGCCACCGCCGAGGGGATCATGGAGGCCGCGCTGGCCATGACCTACGAGGCGCGGTTTCGCCCCGAAGAGATGCAATATGGCCCTTGGGTCGAGGCGCAATGGGCCAAGGCCGCCCGGGCGCTCGACGCGGTCGAGGCGCGCTGGATGAGCCATCTGGCCGGGCCTTTGGACATGAGCCATATCGCGATGGGCTGCGCATTGGGTTATCTCGATTTTCGCCATGAGGCGCGGGGCTGGCGCGCGGGGCGACCGGCGCTGGAGACATGGTATGCCGGGTTTTCCGCCCGTGAGAGCATGGCGCTGACCGCGCCGGAGGCCGCGTGAGCGCAATCTGGCGGGAAAACAAGCGCGACAGATGCGCGCTCTGACCGCATCTTGGGGCAATGGAGGCTGGACGGGTGTGCAAACCCCCGCTAAATAGCCGGGCAGAGTGGTCGCGGGAATCCTGTGGCCCGAACACCGTATGAGGCCGCAAGCGGCTCTGATATAATGGAGTAAACCTCGTGTCCCACGCAGAAGATCACGAAGGCACCCGGAGGGATTTCCTCTACTACGCCACCGCAGGCGCAGGTGCCGTCACCGCAGGGGCGGCCGTCTGGCCGCTGGTCAATCAGATGAACCCGTCGGCGGATGTGCAGGCCCTGTCCTCGATCCGCGTCGATGTGGCCGGGGTCAATCCGGGCTCGCAGATCAGCGTCAAGTTCCTCGGCAAGCCGGTCTTCATCCGTCGCCGCACCGAAAAAGAGATCGAGGCTGCGCGCGCGGTCGAACTGTCGGCCCTGCCCGATCAGAATGCGCAGAATCGCAACAATATGTCGCTGGACGCTGCCGACCAGAACCGCACATTGGACGAGGCGGGCGAATGGCTGGTGATGATCGGCGTCTGCACCCACCTGGGCTGCGTGCCTATCGGGGACGGTGCCGGTGACTTCGGCGGCTGGTTCTGCCCTTGCCACGGCTCTCACTACGACACGGCGGGACGCATCCGCAAAGGCCCCGCGCCCGAGAACCTCTGGATTCCCGTGGCCGAATTCGTCGACGATACGACGATCCAACTGGGATAAGGAAACGCGCATATGTCCGGAATTCCACACGATCATTACGAGCCCAAGACCGGCGGCGAAAAGTGGCTTCACTCGCGCCTGCCCATCGTCGGGCTGCTCTATGACACCATCATGATCCCGACCCCCAAGAACCTCAACTGGATGTGGATCTGGGGGATCGTCCTGACCTTCTGCCTCGTGTTGCAGATCGTCACTGGCATCATCCTCGCGATGCATTACACGCCGCATGTCGACATGGCCTTCGCCTCGGTCGAGCATATCATGCGCAACGTGAATGGCGGGCATTTCATCCGCTACCTGCACATGAACGGTGCCTCATTGTTCTTTGTCGCCGTCTATCTGCATATCTTCCGCGGTCTCTATTACGGGTCGTATAAGGCCCCGCGCGAAGTCACGTGGATCATCGGCATGCTGATCTATCTCGCCATGATGGGCACGGCGTTCATGGGCTATGTTCTGCCCTGGGGGCAGATGTCGTTCTGGGGGGCCACGGTGATCACCGGCCTGTTCGGCGCGATCCCGTTCGTCGGTGATGCGATCCAGACATGGCTTCTGGGTGGACCGGCGGTGGACAATGCCACGCTCAACCGCTTCTTCTCGTTGCACTACCTGCTGCCCTTCGTCATCGCGGCGCTGGTGGCGCTGCATATCTGGGCCTTCCACACCACCGGCAACAACAACCCCACCGGGGTTGATGTGCGCCGCACGTCGAAGGCCGAGGCCGAGAAGGACACCGTGCCGTTCTGGCCCTATTTCGTGATCAAGGACCTGTTTGCGCTTGGCGTGATCATGGTCGTCTTCTTCGCGATCGTCGGCTTCATGCCCAACTACCTCGGGCACCCCGACAACTATATCGAGGCCGACGCACTGGTGACGCCCGCGCACATCGTGCCGGAATGGTACTTCCTGCCGTTCTACGCGATTCTGCGCGCGTTTACCTCGGACGTGTGGGTGGTGATGTTCGCAAGCTGGATTACCGGCGGGATCATCGACGCCAAGTTCTTCGGCGTGTTGGCGATGTTCGGCGCGATTGCGGTGATGGCGCTGGCGCCGTGGCTCGATACCTCTTCGGTGCGCTCGGGCCGCTATCGTCCGATGTTCAAGTGGTGGTTCTGGCTGCTCTGCATCGACTTCGTGGTCCTGATGTGGGTCGGCGCGATGCCGGCAGAACCGCCCTATTCGACGATATCGCTGATCGCGTCTGCCTATTGGTTCGCCTACTTCCTGGTGATCCTGCCGCTTCTGGGCGTGATCGAGAAACCCGAGGCCGCGCCTGCCACCATCGAAGAGGACTTCGATGCGCATTATGGCAAGGCCGAAACGCCTGCCGAATAAGAAAGGACGGATGACAATGTTCAAGAAAACAGGCATTGCGGCCCTCGTGGCGCTGTCCCTTTCAGCCGGTGGCGCGTTGGCCGCCGGGGGAGAAGCGCATATCGAGAATGTCGACTTTTCCTTCGAGGGGCCGTTCGGCAAGTTCGACCAGAACCAGCTTCAGCGGGGCCTCAAGGTCTATACGCAGGTCTGTTCGGCCTGCCATGGGCTGCAATACGTGCCGCTGCGCACGCTCTCGGATGAGGGCGGGCCGCACCTGCCCGACGATCAGATGCGCGCCTATGCCGGGCAGTTCGAGGTCTATGACGAGGAGATCGATGATTTCCGGGCGGCCAAGCCGGTGGATCATTTCCCGATGTCGCAGCTGGAAAACGCGCCTGACCTGTCGCTGATGGCGAAAAAGCGGGCCGGGTTCCACGGGCCCTACGGCACCGGTCTGGCGCAGCTCTTCAAGGGCATGGGCGGGGCGGAATACATCTACTCGCTGATGGTTGGCTATGAAGAGCCGCCGGAATGTGCGCCGGAGGATTTCGAGGGCAGCTATAATGCCGCCTTCACCGCCGGTGGCTATCCGGACGAGTGCAAGGACGAGCATGGTCATCCGACCGTGCCCGGCAGCTGGATTGCGATGGCGCAGCCGCTCTGGGGTGACGATGTCGAATATGACGACGGCACCGAGGCGACGCTGGAGCAACAGTCCGAGGATGTGGCGGCGTTCCTGATGTGGACGGCGGAGCCCAAGATGATGGCGCGCAAGCATGCGGGTCTGTCCGGGGTGATCTTCCTGACCGTTCTGTCGGTGCTGCTCTATCTCACCAACAAGCGGATCTGGGCGCCGATCAAGGGCAAGAAGACCAGCTGACCGGTCTGGCCCCCCAAGCAAGGCAAGATTCAAAGCCCCGCAGGTTTGGCCTGCGGGGCTTTTGCGTGGCGTGAGCGGCGAAAATGTCCCGGCGTGGTCAAATAGCGCAGGGCTGGGATCAACGCAGCGTTTGCAAACGCCCGCCAATCCTCTATTCAGTTCGCCATCGAGACAAAAAAAGCAGGCACATGCCCGATCATTCCAATCCCGTCCTGCCGCAGCCCGAAATTCGGGCTGGCAGGGAGTGGGCGCAGCTCCTCGCGAAATACCGTGAGCCGAGTTCGCCGCGCGCCGCCTTCGAGCTGGCCGTCACCCTTGGGCCGTTCCTGGCCTTGTGGGGGCTGGCCTGGTGGGCGCTGTCGGTCAGCTATGCGCTGACCCTTGTGCTGGCGATCTGCGCAGCGCCATTCCTGTTGCGTCTTTTCGCGATCCAGCATGATTGCGGGCATGGGGCATTCTTCAGGAGCCGGACGCTCAACGACTGGTTGGGGCGTGCGCTGGGTGTGGTGACGTTGACGCCCTATGACGTCTGGCGGCATTCGCATTCGATCCATCACAGTTCCTCGGGCAATCTGGGGCGGCGCGGGATCGGCGATATTCAGACCCTGACGGTGGCGGAATATGCAGCCCTCACGCCGTTCCAGCGGCTGAAATACCGGCTCTACCGCAACCCGGTGGTGCTGTTCGGGCTGGGGCCGGGCTACATCTTCCTGCTGGAGAACCGGCTGCCGCTCGGCTTCATGGGTCGCGCGCGCTATTGGGTCAGCGCGATGGCCACCAATGCCGTGCTTCTGGTGGTGCTGGCGCTGGTGGGCTGGTTCGGAGGGGTGATGCCGATCCTGCTGATCTTCCTGCCCTCGACGGTGCTGGCAGCGACGGCTGGGATGTGGCTGTTCTACGTGCAGCACCAGTTCGAGACCACCCATTGGGAGGCCGAGGAAAACTGGCAATTGCACGATGCGGCACTTGAGGGCAGTTCGCATTACGTGATGCCCGGCTGGATGCAATGGCTGAGTGCCAATATCGGCATTCACCATGTCCATCATGTCAACAGCCGGATCCCGTTCTACCGCCTGCCCGAGGTGCTGCGCGATCACGTCCACCTCGCGGAGATCAACCGGATGACCATCCGCGAGAGCCTTGCGAATGCGCGGCTGCATCTGTGGGATGAAAAGGCGCGGCGGCTGTTGTCGTTCGCCGAGGCACGGGCGGCGATGGACGCTGCTTGAATTCGCGGGGCTGGCGCTCATTTCCGGTTCAGGAGGACTAACATGCGCCTGAATGCCGATTTCTCACAGCGGGTCGTGATCCGGCCCGAAGATTACGACTGGGTCCAATCGCCGGCCGGCGGGGTGGAGCGGATGATGCTCGACCGGATTGGCGACGAGGTGGCGCGCGCCACGACCATCGTGCGGTTCGCGCCTGTTTCTTGGTTCGATGCGCACACCCATGGTGGGGGTGAGGAATATTTCGTGCTCGACGGGGTGTTCTCGGACGAATCGGGGGACTATCCGGCGGGCACCTATGTGCGCAATCCCATCGGCACCCGGCACAAGCCGCACACGCGCGAGGGCTGCACCATCCTGGTGAAGCTGCATCAGTTCGACCCGTCGGATACCGAACAGTTCCATATCGACACGAACGAGGCCGCGTTCCGGCCCGGGCAGGTCGAGGGGCTGAGCGTGCTGCCGCTGCATGCGGCGGTGAACGAGGCCGTGGCGCTGGTGCGTTGGGCCCCCGGCACGCGGTTCAACGCGCATCGCCATTGGGGTGGGGAAGAGATTTTCGTGCTGGAGGGGACGTTTCAGGATGAGCATGGCGATTATCCCGCGGGGACGTGGCTGCGCAGCCCGCATCTGTCCGAGCATACGCCGTTTTCCGATGAGGGCTGTCTGATTTACGTGAAGACCGGGCATTTGCTGGATCAGGTGGCGGCCTGACGGGGCTGGGCTGCGGCGGAATTTTGAAAAAATTCCGGTCAAGAAAGTTTTAAACTTTCTTGCCTTGGTCCTGACGCGTGACGGCGTCACGCTGCCTAGCGCGGCACCGGGTTCTGCGCCCGGTTATAGTGCCGCCAGTCGGTGATCTCGGGGTAATACATCTGCCGCCAGCGGCGCACGCGCGGGTTCATCACCCGCCGCCAGACGGGCGGCACCATCGCCGCCATGGTCATCAGCGGATAGCCATAGGGCAATTGCGGGGCGTCCGCCTCGGTATAGTTCTGCAAAAGAGGAAAGCGGCGGTCGGGCTTGTAGTGGTGGTCGGAATGGCGCTGCAGGTTGATCAGCAGCCAGTTCGATGCCTTGTGCGCGGCGTTCCAGCTATGGCGGGGTTGCACATGCTCGTACTTGCCATTGCCCAGATGTTTGCGGGTCAGGCCGTAATGCTCGATGTAGTTGACCAGTTCCAGCTGCCAGATGGCGACGAAGGCCTGCCAGACAAAGAGCGCAAGGCCGATCCAGCCGCCGACCAGAACCGCCAGCAAGGCCATGATCCCCTGCAGGACCCAATAGCGGAAGAACGGGTTTCTCGGATCGTGCCAGGGCTGTCCCTTGCGCGCGAGCATGTCGCGCTCGGCGCGGAAGGCGGAGAGGAAGCTGCCCCGGAGCACGCGCGGAAAGAAGCGGTGGAACCCCTCGTTATAGCGCGCCGTCACCGGATCGCGCGGGGTGCCGACATGGCGGTGATGCACCTGCAGATGTTCCGAGCGGAAATGCGAATAGAGCACCATGGCCAACAGGAGATCGCCCAGAAACCGCTCGCCCCGGTCCTTTTGGTGCATCAGTTCGTGGCTGTAGTTGATCCCGACGGTGCCGGTGATCACCCCGACGCCGAAAAACAGCACGATGGTTTCCAGCGCTGAGAGATGCGCGTCGCCGGGCCCGGTGACATACCAGATCATCCAGAAGAGCAGGCCGAACTGCAGCGGGGCCCAAATGAGCGTGATCGCCTTGTACCAGGTCAGCTGATCCTCGCGCGTCTCAAGATCGGCGTTCTCGGTGTAGAGGCCGAGGAACGCGTCGAGGATGGAAAAGAAGTACCACGTCATCACGGGCAGCAGGATCACCGTCCAGCCGCCGTGAAGCGCGCCGAGGATGGCGACAGGTATGAGCAGCAGCGACATCCAGAACGGCATGGCCCGGCTGAGCCTGGCGACCTGCGGGGCGGGGATCATCACACACTCCTCTATTCGGCTAGACCGATTGGTTCAGATTGTATCCGCAAGTGCGCCCTGCGCAAGATCGAATACCTTGCGCATCACGGTGGGCAGATGCGCGGAGCGGAAGCTGTGAGCCGCGTGGAATGCGCCGCGCTCCGGCGGGGTGTCGTGCGGGACCTCGGCCACGAGAATCCTCAGTCGCAGGTGAAAATGGGTGAAGGTGTGGCGCGCCGCGGCGTCGATCATGTGCCAATCGGCGCTCAGGGGCGGTGCGGGGTCCGGCGCGTCGTTCCAGTCGCTGCCGGGCCAGCCCAGCATGCCGCCCAAAAGGCCGCTGTCGGGGCGTTCCTCCAGCAGCCACGCGCCATCGCTGCGGCGCGCGACATAGGCGTAGCCCAGCCGGGTCGGTTTGGGCTTTTTCGGGGTCTTGCGGGGCAGGTCCGCCGCCGTGCCCGCGCGGCGCGCGGCGCAGGCCTCCATCCACGGGCAAATGCCGCAGGCGGGCGATTTCGGCGTGCAGATCGTGGCACCG
Source organism: Roseovarius tolerans (assembly GCF_900109855.1). Classification (GTDB taxonomy): domain Bacteria; phylum Pseudomonadota; class Alphaproteobacteria; order Rhodobacterales; family Rhodobacteraceae; genus Roseovarius; species Roseovarius tolerans. The sequence continues at coordinate 63,572 of NZ_FOBO01000017.1, forward strand.
AGATCCATCACCGCCTGCGCGTAATCTCCGGGCCGGGTCTCGGGTGTCAGATGCGCTGCCGCCTCGGTCAGGTCCGGTTTGGCCTTGGGTAGGGGGGTGTGGATGTCGTGCAGTCGGGCCATCACCCGCTCGACATTGCCATCGACCACCACCTCCACCCGGTCAAAGGCGATGGCGGCGATCGCTGCCGCCGTGTAGGGGCCGATGCCCGGCAGGGCCATCAGCCCGGCGCGCGTGTCGGGAAAGGTGCCGCCGTGGTCCTCTGCCACCACCCGCGCGCATTTCAGCAGGTTGCGGGCACGGGCGTAATATCCAAGCCCGGCCCATTCGCCCATCACCTGCGCATCCGGGGCCGCCGCCAGATCACCCACGGTGGGCCAGAGCGTGGTGAACCGCTCGAAATACGCCTTCACGGCGGCAACCGTGGTCTGTTGCAGCATGACCTCGCTCAGCCAGACGCGATAGGGATCGGGATGCACGCCTGCCGCCCGGTCGGCGGGCGAGACTCTCCATGGCAGGGCGCGGGCATGGGCGTCATACCAGCGCAGCAGGTCATGCGGATCGGCGGCATAACGCATAGTTTATTACCCATCTCTCAATCAGGTCTGGCATCCGGGCCCACATGGCATAGATTAGCGCCAATGAGGAGGGTGCCAAGCATGGCCAGCCGAAAGCAGACGACATACGGGTTCAAGCGCACCTCGGCGCTGCTCCAGCCCAGCATTCGCCGTGCCTCGGAAATGCGCGGGTTCGCGCAGTCGCGCCTGCTGACCCATTGGGCCGAGATCGCGGGCGAGGAGATCGCCGCCATCGCCCGGCCGGTCGAGGTCTCTTATGCCCGGCAGGGGATGGGCGCGACGCTGACCGTGCTGACCACCGGCGCGCAGGCGCCGATGCTGGAAATGCAGAAGGAACAGCTGCGCGAGCGGGTCAACGCCGTCTACGGCTATAACGCCATCTCGCGCATTCGCATCACCCAGACGGCCCCCACCGGCTTTGCCGACGGGCAGGTGGATTTCGATCACCGCCCCAAGGCCAAGACCCCGGTCGCGCCCGCCCCCGAAACCACCCGGGCTGCCACTGAACTGGCCGCGCCGGTGAGTGATGACGGTTTGCGGGCTGCGCTGGAATCGCTGGCGCGCAACGTATTAGCCAGATCGCAACGCTGAACTTTCCGAACAGACAAAGGTGAGACGATGAAACAACTGATCGCAACCGGGGCGTTGGCCCTTGCCATGCTTGCAGGCCCCGTTCAGGCGCAGGACGCCGATACCTCGCAGGTCACCGAAATGACGATGGGCCCGGCGGATGCCAAGGTGAAGATCATCGAATATGCGTCCTTTACCTGCCCGCATTGCGCCAGTTTCCACAATGGTCCGCTCAAGGAGCTGAAGGCTGACTATATCGAGACCGACAAGGTGCATTTCATCTATCGCGATGTGTATTTCGACCGGTTCGGTCTGTGGGCCTCGATAGTGGCGCGCTGCGGCGGGGAAGAGAAGTTCTTTGGCATCTCCGACATGCTCTATGAGCAGCAGCGCGAATGGACCAACGGCCAGCCCGCCGAGATCGCCGAGAACCTGCGCCGCATCGGCAAGGTCGCGGGGATCGAGCCGGATGCGCTCGACGCCTGCCTGAATGACGAGGCCAAGGCCAAGGCGCTGGTCGCGTGGTATCAGGAGAACGCCGAGGCGCATGAGGTGAACTCCACGCCAACGCTGATCATCAACGAGCAGAAATATTCCAACATGGCCTATGACGAGCTGAAGGGTATCATCGACGAGAAACTCGCCGAGTAAGGCTGCCTGTCACAGCCCGACGCGGCGGAGTGCCGCGTCGAGCGGGGCGCCGTCCATGATCCGCAATCGCACCGGAAGGCTCAGGACCTGACGTCGAAACTCGGGCGGCAGGCGCACCGCGTCCTTTTCGGTGGTGACCAGTTGTGCGCCGCGCAGCTGTGCCTCGCGCGTCAGGCGGGTCATCAGCGCGGTGGTCAGAGGCTGATGATCCTCAAGCGCCTCGCCGCGCACCAGATCGGCCCCGAGGCCTTGCAGCGTGGCGAAGAATTTCTCGGGATGGCCGATCCCGGCGAAGGCCAGCAGCCGTGCGCCGCGCCAGTCCATGCCGGTCTGCAATGGCTCCATACGTGCACGTATGTTTGGCGGTTGGATCAGGTCGCCCCATGCCGCGTCGAAGGTTTCCTGCGCGGCCTGCGGCCCGATGGACAGCAGAAGGTCGGCGCGCTTAAGGCCCGATGGAACAGGCTCTCGCAACGGCCCCGCAGGCATGCAGCGCCCGTTGCCGAAGCCTTTGACCGCATCCACCACGACCAGAGAGAGGTCCTTGGAAAGTTGCGGGTTCTGGTGACCGTCATCCATCACGATGCAGTCGATCTGTGCGCCGCTGGCCTGCGCCTGCTCCATGATCGCGCGCGCCCCCGTTGCGCGGTCGCGGGCGATCCATGTCGGGGCGAAGGCGGCGGCGAGCAGCGGCTCATCGCCAACATCCGCTGCCGTATGGTAGCCCGGGTCCACCGCCACCGGCCCGCGCAACCGCCCGCCATGACCGCGCGACAGGATCACCGGCGTGTGCCCGCGGTCCTGTAACAGCGTGACCAGCGCCTGCACGGTCGGGGTCTTGCCGGTGCCGCCTGCATTCAGGTTACCAACGCAGATCACCGGCACCGGCGCGCGCCAGTTGGGCGTGCGGCCCGCGCGGCGCGTGGCGATCCGGCCATAGGCCCAGCCCAGTGGGGCCAGCAGGCGCGCGCGCGGATCGGGGCGGTCGGGTGGGGTGAACCAGAAACCGGGTGCCCTCATCGTGCGGCGTCCTGACGGTCGAGGCGATCAAGAAGCATGTCCACGATCTGGTCGGTCACCGCAGCCCCCTTGGAGGCCACGTCCCATGCCGCATGCGCCATCGCGGCGGACTGGTCGGGTGGCATCAGCCGCTGCACGGCGCCCGACAGCGTGTCGGTGTCGCGCACGATGCGCGCGGCGCCCGCTTCGGCATAGCGCGAATAGCGGTGCAGGTAGCGGGCCACGTTGGGCCCGTAGAGGATGGCCGAGCCATGCGCCGCAGGCTCGTTCGGGTCGCGGCCGTATTCGCCAGAGACCAGCGAGGAGCCCATGAAGGTGATCGGCGCGAGCCTGTACCACAGCCCCATCTCGCCGCGCGTATCGGCGAGAACGATCTGGGTTGCCTCGCTCGGCATCTCGCCCTCGGACCAAGTGACATAGCGCCAGCCCTCGCTATCCAGACGCCCCCGTATGTTGAGGCTGTCGGCGGGGTCGTCGGGCACGATCACCAGGAGGCAGCGATGCGCCACGCGGCTTGCCTCGCGGTGGGCGGGCAGTATCGTGTCAAGCTCATCCACCTGCACCATCGCCGCCAGCCAGACCGGTCGGCCAAGCAGCAGCACGGCCATCTCCTCGCGGTCCGAGGGATTGAAGGGCAGGGTCAGCGCGCCCTCCTGGAATGGGCCGGTCACGCTCACGATCCGCTCGGGTGCGCCGAGGCGGCGCACCTGCCGCGCCGCCGCTTCGCTGCGGGCGAGGATCTCGGTGAAACTGCCCAGCACGGCGCGTGGCAGATCGGGAAACCAGCGCCAGACCGGACGCTCCAGCAGCGTCTCGTCGGCATCTACCAGATAGAGTGGAATGTCCTTGCGCGCGGCGCAGACCATCAGCGCGGGTTTCAGATCGCCCCCGGTCCAGAGGCAGATATCGGGCCGCCAGTGATCGAGAAACGCATCGGCGGCGGGGACGTTGTCCTCGGGCAGGGCCTGCCAGATCACCGTGCCGCCGGCGCGTCTGCGGCGCAGTTCGGGCACCGTGGCGGTCAGTACCATGTGCAGGCCGGGCCGGGTCTGGGTCAGCCGTTTGGCAAGGTGAATGAGCGTGTCGGCGCGGGCCGCATCGACGGCATGCGCCCAGATCACCGCACCGTCAGGCCGGGGCGTTTCGGGGGGCGTGGGGGATGGCCCGGCGCGCCGGGCATAGGCGAGGTAGGCCGCAAGGCTGAGCGAGCGGGTCATGCCGTGTGAGGCCGTGTGCGCGATGTCCCGGGCATGGTGTGGTCCTTTTCGAGATGTGCGCAGCCTATCCCGGGGGGCGTCGGCGTCAAGGTGGCGGCTTGACGGCGCGCGCGTTGCGGGGCAACCAGTTAAAAGCCCGAGGAGATGCCCCGTGACCAAGCCCTTTCTCATCCTTCAGCTGCGCCCCGAAACCGAGGCGGCGGATGACGAATATGCCGCGATCCTGCGCAAGGGCGGGCTGGAGGCGGTGCAGACCCACCGTATCCGGCTGGACCAGCAGGACCTGCCCTACGACCTGCGGCTGGCCGATTACGCCGGGGTGATCGTCGGTGGCGGCCCCGGCTGCGTCAGCGACGCGCCCGAGGACAAGACCCCGCAGGAGGCCCGGATCGAGGCGGCCGTGCTGTCGCTGATGCCGCGCATCACCGGTGAGGATATTCCTTTCCTGGGCTGTTGTTACGGGATCGGCATCCTTGGCAAGCATCTGGGCGGCGATGTCGCCAAGCGCGCCCATGGCGAGCCGGTGGGCACCGCCGATTGCACCGTCACGCCCGAGGCCGGTGACGATCCGCTGCTGGAAGGCATTCCCGGTCGCTTTGCCGCTTTCGTGGGTCACAAGGAGGCGTTGCAGGACCTGCCGGAGGGTTGCGTGCATCTTGTCGCCTCGCCGACCTGCCCCTATCAGATGGTGCGGTATGGCGCGAATGTCTACGCGACGCAGTTTCACCCCGAGGCCGATGCAGCCGGGTTCGAGACGCGCATCCGCATTTACCGGCACAAGGGCTATTTCCCGCCCGAGACCGCCGATGAGCTGATTGCCATGTGCCGCGCGGCGGATGTGCATGCGCCCGAGCGCATCCTGCGTAATTTCATCACCCGCTACGCGTAAAAAGCGCCATTTGGCTTGCGCCGCCGAGGGTAGGGTGGGTGGCGCCGATATCGCGGCGGGTGACCGCGTAGCCGTTGCGGGTGGCCACGCCGTCGGCCCATTGGCCGAAGCGGTCGCGGGTCCACTCGAACTGGTGGCCGGGATGGCGGAAGCGATGGGCGGGCACGCCGAGAACCGGGTTATATTCGGCATTGGGGGTGGTCACGATGACGTGGCGGGGGCGCATGTCGCCGAAGAGCGCCCGCTCCAGCCGGTTGAGATCCGCGAGCGGCAGATGCTCGATGGTTTCCACGAGGCAGGCGCACTCATAGCCGCGCAGGGCGGCATGCCGGGCGGTCATCGAGGCATGGGCGATCTGCACCTTGGCGCGTGCGGCCAAGGGCAGATCGTCCAGTCGCCCCTGCAATATGCGCAGGGCTGACAGGTCGAGGTCGAGCCCGGTGATCTGGGTGATCGCGGCCAGGGGGGCCAGTCGCAGGATCAGATCGCCTGAGCCGCAGCCCAGATCGAGCACCGTGCGCGCGCCTGTTTCCGTGACCGCCGCGACCACCGCCGCCAGCCGTGCGTCGTGCAGCGCGCTGGTCATGGTCCGGGCACCTGCATCAGCGCCACGTCCTTGCGCGGGATCTCGCATGACCAGCCGCGGGAGGCGGCGATATGGGCTAGTGTCGCGGCGCGGTAGAAGACCACATGGGTCGGGTCCATGCGGTAGTGCCAGGTGGCAAAGCGCGTGTCCTCGGTCTGGAAGGTGGTCATCAGCGCGAGCCAACCGCCGGGGTGCAGCATCGCGCCTAGACGGTCGAATTCCTCGGCGGGGGTGTGGAAATGCTCGGCGGTTTCGGTGCAGGTGATGAAATCATAGCGCGTTTTGAGCACGGCCACGTCGGGCGCATAGAACGTATCATAGATCGCCATGTCATGCCCGGCCTCGCGCAGCATATGCGCCAGTGCCGGGCCGGGGCCGCAGCCGTAATCGAGGCCGCGTGCGCCGGGTTTGAGACGTGCCCGGAGCGGGGCGGCGAGCCGGTCGAGAAACGCGCGATATCCGGGATCGTGTACGTCGTTCTGGTGTGTGTCGTATTCCGCGCGCTCGGTCGCGGCATCGGGGTAATGCGCCGGGTTCAGGCCGCGCGCCTGACATTCATCGCAACGCCAGTATGCCAAGCCGTCGAACAGGCCGAAGGGCGCGGGATCAGGCGCGCGACAGACGGGGCAGGCAGGGGGCAGGACATGTGACATGCGGCGCTTTCGCTCGGGTTTCGTCTGCCATAGCCGGGCGCAGGGCCGGGGATCAAGCGGGGCGTGGCATGGACAGCACGGCGCGGATTGCCTAAGCCTGCACCAGCGAGACGGACGAGAGGATGGCATGGCAAAGCGTAAACCCTTCGAGATCGGCAGTGCCACCGTGGCCCCCGGCACCCGCGCCCGCGTCGATATTCCGGTCAGCACGCTGTCCAATCACACGCCGGTGCACCTGTCGGTGGAGGTGGTGCATGGCAAGCGCGCGGGGCCGGTGATGTTCGTCTCGGCGGCGATTCACGGCGACGAGGTGATCGGCGTCGAGATCGTGCGGCGGTTGCTGCGTGCCGCGCCGCTCAATTCCATGGCGGGCACGCTGCTGGCGGTGCCGATCGTCAACACCTTCGGGTTTCTCAACCATTCGCGTTACCTGCCGGACCGGCGTGATCTGAACCGGGTGTTTCCGGGGCTGAGCGAGGGGTCTATGGCGTCGCAACTGGCGCATATCTTCATGCATGAGGTGGTGATGCGCGCCGATGTGGGCATCGACCTGCATTCGGCGGCCATTCATCGCACCAACCTGCCGCAGCTGCGCCTCACGCCCGGCAATGACCGGCTGGAGGAATTGGGGCGCGCGTTCGGCGCGCCGGTGATGATGGAGTCGAAGCTGCGCGACGGATCGCTGAGGATGGCGGCGGAAGAGGCGGGAGTCGATGTGCTGCTCTATGAGGGCGGCGAGGGGTTGCGGTTCGACGAATTTGCCGCGCGGGCGGGCGTGTCGGGCATCCTGCGGGTGATGCGGCATCTCAAGATGATCGGGGCCAAGGGCGTGCCGCGTGCCAAGGGGCAGCCGGTGGGCGCGCGCAGTTCAAGCTGGTATCGCGCGCCGCGCGGCGGGCTGTTTCGCGGCTATCTCGCCGTGGGTGACGCGGTGCAGCCGGGCACGGTGCTGGGGGCGGTCGCCAATGCCTTTGGCGATATCGAGAACGAGGTCGTGGCCGAGGAAAGCGGCATCATCATCGGGCGCACCAACATGCCGGTGGTCTATGAGGGGGATGCGCTGTTTCACGTCGCCGAAACCTCCCGCGCCGAGGCTGCCGCCGAAGGCATCAGCGCCCATATCGACGCCGTGCCGCTCTATGACGAGGACGAGATCATCTGAGGCGCGCGGCGCGTCACGTCTCGGGCCAGTTCTCGATGATCTCCATCGCCTCGTCGGCGGTTTCGACAAAGCGGAAGAGGTCGAGATCCTCGGCGCTGATCGTGCCCGCCTCTGAAAGGGCCTCCCAATTGATGATCGAGCGCCAGAATGCCTCGCCGAAGAGCAGGAAGGGGACCTTGGTCATGCGGTCGGTCTGGATGAGGGTCAGCGCCTCGAAGGTCTCGTCCAGCGTGCCGAACCCGCCGGGGAACACGCAGATGGCGCGGGCGCGCATCAGGAAATGCATCTTGCGGATGGCGAAATAGTGGAAGTTGAAGCACAGGCCGGGGGTAACATACTCATTGGGGGCCTGTTCATGCGGCAGCACGATGTTGAGGCCGATCGAGGCGCCGCCGGCATCCGCCGCGCCGCGATTGCCCGCCTCCATCACGCCCGGCCCGCCGCCGGTGGCGATCACGTAGTCGCGGCCATAGGTGCTCATGGATTTTTCGGTCATCAGGCGCGAGAATTTGCGCGCCTCGTCGTAATAGCGCGAGAGGTCGGCGAGCGTCTTGGTGCGGGCGGTGTCCTTGTGCGTCGGCTCGGGAATGCGTGCGCCGCCGAAGAGGACGACGGTGCTTTGAATGCCGCGCTCGTTCAGGATCATCTCGGGTTTCAGAAGTTCGAGTTGCAGACGCACGGGGCGCAGCTCGTCCCGGCACAGGAAATCGTCATCGGCGAAGGCGAGACGATAGGCGGGGGCGCGGGTCTGGGCGGTGTCGGGCACCTGCTCGGCGGTGGACCGGTCCGAATGGGCATCGCGGAACTGGCTCAGGCGGTCGTCTTTCATCGCATGCGATCCTTGCTTGGGTCTTTTTTATCAGGCGTATAGGCTTTGATCGGGCAAGAAAAGGCGGCTTTCCGCATTTCGCCACCGAGACCTGTGTTGGGGGGCTTGGTGGGGGGCACGGAGATTTACGCAGTTGAGGTGATTGTCCGCTGAGATGAGCCGCGCATCGTCGTGCCGCGGTGTGGCGATCCTACGCTAGTTTGGCAGTGCTTTATGCTAGCCAAGCTCGAAAAACATCCGGGCGCAGAGCAGGTTGCAGCCAAATCGCCGCGCAGGGGGGCGGCACGGCGATGCGCGGCGGCCCGTTGGGCCGCGTTTCGCGCGGGTCTGTCAACTCGAGGTCTGCTATAGGCCGGGGGCCGTTATTCGCTTGAAGTCGCTTTCGACATGTTCGCAGACTCCCGTGGTAAAACAGAGATGGCAAAGAGGTGCGCGCGATGGCATGGCAGGCGTTGATTTCTCAGGCGGGGGTGCGGATTGCGGGGCATGTGCGGCGCACGCCGGTCACGGGGCTTGATCTGGGCGGGCGTGCGGTCGCGCTCAAGCTGGAGCAGATGCAGCATACCGGGAGTTTCAAGGCGCGCGGGGCGTTCAACACGCTGTTGCAGGCCGAGGTGCCGGAGGCGGGGATTGTCGCCGCCTCCGGCGGCAATCACGGCGCGGCGGTGGCCTATGCGGCGGCGGCGCTGGGGCACCGGGCGCGTATCTATGTGCCCGAGATCGCGGGCCCGGCGAAGATCGCGCTTATCCGCGCGCAGGGGGCGGATCTGACGGTGGTGCCCGGCGCCTATGCCGAGGCCGCCGAGCGCGCCGCCGAATGGCAGGCCGCGACGGGGGCGATGCAGGTGCATCCCTATGATGCCGAGGCGACGGTGGCCGGGCAGGGCACGGTGATGGCGGAATGGGAGGAGCAGGGGCTATCGGCCGATACGGTGCTGATTGCGGTGGGTGGTGGCGGGCTGATCGCCGGGGCGCTGGGCTGGCTGGAGGGGCGGCGCAAGGTTGTCGCGGTGGAGCCGGAAACCTCTTGCGCGCTGCACGCCGCGTTGGCGGCCCGTGGGCCGGTCGATGTGGAGGTCTCGGGGGTGGCGGCCAATGCGCTGGGCGCGCGGCGGATCGGGGAGATCTGCCATGGTCTGGCGCAGGCGCAGGGGATCGAGAGTGTCCTGGTGCCCGATGCCGCGATCACCGATGCGCAGGCGCAGTTGTGGCGCGACATGCGGCAATTGGTGGAGCCAGCGGGGGCCACCGCCCTTGCCGCGCTCTTGTGCGGTGCCTATGTCCCCGAGCCGGGCGAGCGGGTCGCGGTGCTGGTCTGCGGTGGCAACATCGCCCCTGATCCGCTGGCCTGACCGATGGGTCCGCTGGACAGTGGATGCGCGCGGCGATAGGAGGACCGGATGGCCAAGGCAAAGGAAAATCCGAACTACAAGGTGATCGCCGAGAACCGGCGGGCACGTTATGATTATGCGATCGAGGACGATCTGGAATGCGGGATCATTCTGGAGGGGTCCGAGGTGAAATCGCTGCGCGTCAACAGTGCCAATATCGCCGAGAGCTATGCGATGGTGGAGAATGGCGAGCTGTGGCTGGTGAATTCCTATATCGCGCCCTACGAGCAGGCCAAGACATTCGGCCATGACGAAAAGAGGCGGCGCAAGTTGCTGGCCTCGAAGAAGGAGTTGTCCAAGCTCTGGAGCGAGACGCAGCGCAAGGGCATGACACTGGTGCCGCTGGTGCTGTATTTCAATCATCGCGGCATTGCCAAGCTGAAGATCGGCATCGCCAAGGGCAAGAAGAACCACGACAAGCGCGCGACCGATGCCAAGCGCGACTGGAACCGGCAGAAGCAGAGATTGCTGAAAGAGGGGCTGTGAGCGGGGCCGCGCCCCGGTCGTCGGGTCATGGAGGGAGCATGGCATGGAATTGATCCTGAGCCTCATTGCGGGGGCCGTGGGCGGCAATCTGGCGGGCGGTCTGCTCAGGCCCATGAGCCTTAGTGTGATCGGCAATTCGCTGGCCGGTGTTCTAGGCGGCGGGAGTGCCGCGCATCTCATGGCGATGGCGGGGGCGGGCGATCTGGCCGGTCTGGCCGGTGGCGGTGATGCGGGCGTTCTGACAGCCACGATTGTCGCGGGGGCCGTGGGTGGAGGCGCTGTGACGCTAGCCCTCGGGATGGTCCGCAGAATGCTGTTCAGGTAAGTGCTGCGCCGGTCCGGGTGCGACGGTGCCCGGTCTTGCCCTCTGCGCCGTCAGACTGTAGTCAGACAGGGTCTGAACCCGGGGGGCGCATATGGCCACTGATGATCCGAAAACCCTTGTTTCCACCGATTGGCTGGCGGCCCATATGAAGGACCCCGACCTGCGCATTCTTGACGGCACCATGTTCATGGCCGCCGAGGGGCGTGACGGGCGCGCCGAATACGAGGCCGGGCATATCCCCGGCGCACGGTTCTTCGATATCGACGATATCAGCGATGCGCGCTCGGAGCTGCCGCATATGGCCCCGCCGGTCGAGAAATTTATGTCGAAGCTGCGCGCCATGGGTGTGGGCGACGGGCATCAGGTGGTGGTCTATGACGCCAAGGGGCTGTTTTCCGCCGCGCGTGTCTGGTGGCTGTTCCGGCTGATGGGGCAGGAGAATATCGCCGTTCTGGATGGCGGGTTTCCGAAATGGCAGGCCGAGGGGCGCGCCATCGAGGATATGCCGCCGGTGATCCGCGACCGGCACATGACGGTGCGGCGTCAGAACCACATGGTGAAGGACGTCACGCAGGTCTCGGCCGCCGCTAAGCTGGGCGATTATGAAATCCTCGATGCCCGCGCTGCCGCGCGTTATCGCGGCGAGGCGCTGGAACCGCGCGAGGGGCTGCGCAGCGGGCATATTCCGGGATCGAAGAACGTACCCTATACCTCGCTTCTGAACGAGGACATGACGATGAAGGACCCCGATGAGCTGCGCGCAACCCTCGCCGCGGTTGGGGTCGATATGGCCAAGCCGGTCATCACCTCCTGCGGCTCTGGCGTGACCGCGGCGGTGATCAATCTGGCGCTGGAGCGGGTCGGCAAGACCGATCATGCGCTCTATGACGGGTCATGGACCGAATGGGGCGCGTTTCCGACGCTGCCCGTCGCCACTGGAGAGGCATGATGTTCGAGCAACTCAAGGAAAAACCCGCTGACAAGATTTTGGCGCTGGGCCAAGCCTATCGCGAGGACCCGCGCGAGACCAAGATCGATCTTGGCGTCGGTGTCTACAAGACGCCCGAAGGCGTGACCCCGATCATGCGCGCGGTGAAGACCGCCGAAAAGCAGCTGTGGGAGATCGAGAGCACGAAAGCCTACACCGCGCTGGCCGGGGACCCGGCGTTCACGGATGCGATGGTGGGGCTGGTTCTGGGCGATGCGGTGGCGCGTGATCAGGTTTCGACCATCGCCACGCCCGGCGGCACCGGGGCGGTGCGGCAAGCGTTCGAACTGGTCCGGATGGTGACCCCGCAGGCACGGGTGTTCGTGTCGGACCCGACTTGGCCCAATCACCTGAGCATTCTTGCGCATCTGGGGATGGAGGTGGTGAATTATCGGTATTTCGACAGCGCCACCTGCGCCGTCGATTTCGCCGGGATGCTGACCGATCTGGAAGGTGTGCGCGCGGGCGATGTGGTGCTGCTGCATGGCTGCTGTCACAACCCGACCGGCGCCAACCTCAACATGACCGAATGGGCGGCGGTGGTGGAACTCTTGAACGCCAAGGGCGCGCTGCCGATGATCGACATCGCCTATCAGGGCTTTGGCGACGGGCTGGAGGACGACGCGGCGGCGGTGCGGTTCGTGGCGGCGAACTGCCCGGAGATGCTGATCGCGGCAAGCTGTTCCAAGAATTTCGGCATCTACCGCGAGCGCACCGGTATCCTGATGGCGGTGGCGCAGGATGCGACGCTTGGCAAGATCACGCAGGGCAATCTCGCCTATCTCAACCGGCAGAACTATTCCTTTCCGCCCGATCACGGTGCGCGCCTTGTCAGCATGGTTCTGACCGATGCCGATCTGCGCGCCGACTGGCAGGCGGAACTGGAGGATGTGCGGCTTGGCATGCTGAAATTGCGCGAGCAATTGGCGGGCGAGTTGCAGCGGCTGTCGTGCTCTGACCGCTTCGGGTTCATCGCGCAGCATCGCGGCATGTTCTCGCGGCTGGGGGCGACGCCCGAGCAGGTGGAGCGGCTGCGCGAGGATCATGCGATTTACATGATCGGTGATAGTCGGATCAACATCGCCGGTCTGAATTCCGAGACCGTGCCGATTCTCGCCCGGGCGATGATCGACGCGGGCGTCTAGGGCAGAGCGGGGCGGGCAGGCATGTGACGCAAGAGGTCGTCTTCATCTGTCGCAGGCGGCTGTGGCGCGCCGGCTCCAAGATCATGCGCTGCGATCAGCTGGCGGATATCGGGCGGCGGTATCTGGGCGATCGGTACACATTTGCAGTGCGGGCGCTGCCCAATCTGGAGACCGAGGCCGGGGCGCATGCCTTTGCCGAGAGCCTGTCGGGACGGATCGTGATCCTGCTCAAGGGCACGGGGGCGATTCTCGGCGAGGCAGGGATGGAGATGCTGCGCGGCCGGACGCGGGGCGTCGGGATCGATTATGTGGATGCGCGCGCCCGAGATTGCTTTTCGCCCTTTGCCGATCTGCATATCGCGGCCTCGCGCAAGGGTGAGGCGATCTTGAACCGGGTTCTGGCGCGCCGGGGGGCGGGGGATGGGCGCGCGGGTGTCGCGCATCTGACGCATCATTATGATCCGCGCCTTGTCGGGCGGCAGATGGAGGACCCGGGTGGCCTGCGGGCCGTCTATCTGGGCCATCCGCATAACGTCTACATTCCCGATCTCATCACGGCGCATGTCACGCGGATCGACGCGGGCGGTGAGGGCGGGATCGAGGCTGGGTTCGACCGGCTGTGCGGGTTCAACCTGCATTACGCGATCCGCCCGCCGGACCATCTTCAGACGCTGGCGCGCGACCTTGCGAAACCGTTTACCAAGGGGTTCACCGCCGCCGCCTTCGGGGCGAATGTGATGGTCACGCGCGACACTGATGATGCGGAGTTTTACCTGGGCCGGGATTATCCGTTTCTGGTCGAGGATCATGCGCCCGCCACGATTGCCGAGGCGTTTGCGCGGGCGCAGGGCATTTACGATACTGCCGACTGGCATGTGGCGCGGGACCGGATGCGCCACCTGCGTGACCTGTCCGCGCCCGCGCAGGTGGCGCGCGAGTTGGATGTGATCCTGTCGCGGCTGATGGTGCGCGATGCGGTGGGATTGCCGAAAACAAAAGGGGCGGCCCCTGTGAGCCGCCCCCCGGTTTGAGTGCGCTGCGCGCTTAATTGGGCATGATCACCCCGTCGATGACGTGAATGACACCGTTGCTGGCCTCGATATCGGCCTGCACCACGTTGGCGCCGTCGACGGTGACACCGCCCTCGGTGCCGATGGTGACCTCGCCGCCCTCAACGGTGGCGGCGGTCATGCCGTCGCTGAGGTCGCCCGACATGACCTTGCCCGGCACCACGTGGTAGGTGAGGATCGAGGTCAGTTTGTCCTTGTTCTCGGGCTTGAGCAGGTCTTCGACCGTGCCTTCGGGCAGCGCCGCGAAGGCCTCGTTTGTTGGAGCGAAGACAGTGAACGGGCCTTCGCCCTTGAGCGTCTCGACAAGGTCTGCGGCCTGCACGGCGGCGACGAGGGTGGAGAAACTGTCATTGCCTGCGGCGATATCGACGATGTCCTTGGAATGGTCATCGGCGAAGGCGGGGCCTGCCATCAGGGTGGCTGCGGTCAAGGCAAGATAGGTTCTGCGAAACATGTGTGTCGTCTCCCTTTTGAGCATCAGTTTCATATGATGCCTGCGTGGCATCATGGCAGGACTTACGCGCCAAACGTGCGACTGGTTCACAGGGGATTTCCGCCGATGCGATTTGACGAATTCGGGTGGCTCGCTAAGCTTCGTCGCCTTGTAACATCCAATCACGTTTTTGTGATATTGCGGAAAATCGCCTGCGTTTCAGGGGCGTTTCAAACGGGCTGTCCTGTGATTGTGCCGCGCCCGGGCAAATGGCCCGGATGGCGTGATAACGCCCTGTCACAGGCCTGTGCCGGGTGATTTCACGGCTTGCCTGCCCCCTGTGAAAGGCGCAGTTTGCAAGGCGTGACCGCGCGCGCGGGAGATTGGATCATTGGAGATTTCAAAATGGGGTATGTGACGCAGATCCTTGAGGTTCTGGCGCTGTTGTTCGTGTTGCTTCTGGGGACGGTCGTTCTGGTCGCGGTGCTTTTCTACATCCTCGACAAGACGCAGCCCGGCGACGCGATCCGGCGCAATTATCCGGTGATCGGGCGGTTTCGCGGGCTGTTCACCAAGCTGGGCGAATTTTTCCGGCAGTATTTCTTTGCGATGGACCGCGAGGAGATGCCGTTCAACCGCGCGCAGCGGGATTGGGTGAGCCATGCCACCAAGGGCAAGGGCAACACGATCGCGTTCGGCTCGACCCGCAATCTCGGGGTGCCGGGCACGCCGATCTTTGTACCCGCCGCCTTTCCGCCGCTTGATGATCAGTTCGCGGTGACAGCGCCGATGGAGATCGGGCCGACGGCGGCGATTCCCTACAAGGCCAAGTCGATCTTCAACGTCTCGGGCATGAGCTATGGCGCGATTTCGCGCCCGGCGGTCGAGGCGCTGAGCCGGGGCGCGGCGAAGGCGGGCATCTGGCTCAATACCGGCGAGGGCGGGGTGAGCCCGTTCCACTTCAAAGGGGGCTGTGATCTGGTCTATCAGATCGGCACGGCGAAATACGGCGTGCGCGATGCGCTGGGCAAGCTAAGCGATGAGCGCCTGCGCGAGGTGTCGGACAATCCCTGTATCAAGATGTTCGAATTGAAGCTGGCGCAGGGGGCCAAGCCCGGCAAGGGCGGCATCCTGCCCGGTGAGAAGGTCAATTCCGAGATCGCCGATATCCGCGGCATCGAGATCGGCAAGGACAGCATTTCGCCCAACCGCCATGCCGAGATCAACGACTTCGGCGAGCTCTTGGACATGATCGTGCATATCCGCGAGGTGACGGGGCGGCCCGTCGGCTTCAAGACCGTGGTCGGATCGTCGGAGGCGTGGGAGGCGATGTTCGAGTTGATCGTCGCGCGCGGCACCGATTGCGCGCCTGATTTCATCACCATTGATGGCGGCGAGGGCGGCACCGGGGCCGCGCCCATGCCGCTGATGGATCTGGTCGGCATGCCCATTCGCGAGGCCTTGCCGCGCATGGTGGACCTGCGTGACCGTTACGGCCTCAAGGAGCGCATCCGGATGATCGCGAGCGGCAAGCTGATCAACCCGGGCGACGTGGCTTGGGCGCTCTGTGCCGGGGCGGATTTCGTGACCTCGGCGCGCGGCTTCATGTTCTCGCTGGGCTGTATTCAGGCGCTGAAGTGCAATCGCAATACCTGTCCCACCGGGATCACCACCCATGACAAGCATCTGCAGCGCGGGCTGGTTGTCGAGGATAAATACGTGAAGGTCGCCAGTTACGCGCAATCGGTGATCAAGGAGGTCGAGATGATCGCCCATTCCGTGGGCGTGGCCGAACCGCGCCAGATGCGGCGGCGGCATGTGCGTCTGGTGCAGGCCGATGGCACCTCGATTCCGTTCAACAAGATCCGGCCAAGTTACAACCCGGACGCGGCATTGTGATCGGGTGATCTGAAACCCTTGGCTGGCATGACGCGTGTCTCTCTCTATATGAGAGGTAACCGATCAGGAGGATGACATGGCCAACCGCTGGACAAATACGCTGCGCGAGCGTGACGTGACCCCCGAGGGCGTCTATCTCAATCGACGGCAGATGATTGCGGGGGCAGCGGGCCTTGGCCTCATTGGTGGGGCCGGGGGCGCGCAGGCGCAGGAGGATGCGCTGGAGGCGAATAGCTGGGAGGATATCACCAGCTACAACAATTACTACGAGTTCGGCACCGACAAGGGCGACCCGGCCCGCTATGCCGACGCGCTGACCATCGAGCAGTGGAGCGTGCGCATCGACGGGATGGTGGACAAGCCCGGCGATTATGCCTTTGACGAGATCATGGCGAAGATGACGGTCGAGGAACGGCTCTACCGGTTCCGCTGTGTCGAGGCGTGGTCGATGGTGGTGCCGTGGAACGGGTTTGAACTGGCGGATCTGCTTGAGTTGGCCGGGGTGCAATCAGGTGCCAAATACGTGGCTTTCGAGACCGTGCTGCGCCCCGATGAGATGCCCGGTGTGCGCTATCCCGTTCTGGACTGGCCCTATGTCGAGGGGCTGCGGCTGGATGAGGCGATGCACCCGCTGACGATCATGGCCACCGGCATCTATGGCCGCGACATCCCCAATCAGAACGGCGCGCCGCTGCGTCTGATCGTGCCGTGGAAATACGGGTTCAAGTCGATCAAGTCGGTGGTGCGGATCACCCTGACCGACGCGGAGCCGCCGACCAGCTGGAACAAGGCCAATCCGCGCGAATACGGGTTCTATTCCAACGTGAACCCCGAGGTCGATCACCCGCGCTGGTCGCAGGCCACCGAGCGGCGCATCGGCGGCGGGCTGTTCTCGCCGCGCATTCCGACGCTGATGTTCAACGGCTATGGCGACGAGGTGGCGGGGCTCTATGAGGGCATGGACCTGACCCAGAAATTCTGATGCTGGTGGACCGGATCAATGCCGTGGCACGGCGCGTGCCGGTCTGGTCGGTGTGGCTGATCCTGTTGGTGCCCGCGGTCTGGACGTTCTGGCTCGGCCTGACAGGGGGCCTTGGGGCGGAACCGATCAAGGCGCTGGAGCGGGAATTGGGCGAGGTCGCGCTGCAACTGGTGATTCTGGGCCTCTGCATCACGCCGCTGCGGCGGTTTCTCGGGGTCAACCTGATCCGGTTTCGCCGGGCGATCGGGTTGCTGACGTTCACCTATGTGGGGCTGCATCTGCTGGTCTGGCTGGTGCTCGACGTGCAAATCCTGGCGCAGATCTGGGCCGATATCGTCAAGCGGCCCTATGTGACGGTGGGGTTCACCGCCTTCCTGTTGATGATTCCCCTCGCTCTGACCTCGAATGACTGGTCTCTGCGCCGCCTCGGGCCGCGCTGGCGAAGGTTGCACAAGCTGACCTACGGGGTGGCGGTGCTGGGTGCTGTGCATTTCATCTGGCTGAGCAAGGGGTTTCAGATCGAGCCATTGATTTACCTGTCGGCGATTCTGGGGCTGCTGGCGCTGCGGTGGCGCGTAAGGCGGCGGGTGCAGCGCGCGTGAGTCGGCCCGTAGAGCCCGAAATCCTGCCGGGTCTTCGGGGCAAATCACGCTCTGTTGGGGGTAACTCTGTGGATAACCCCATATGTAGAAATAGCGCGAAATTGACATCGAAATAAAGTTGCGCGCGCCACTCTGAAATCGACGTTAATTTTCCTTAACCTCTTAAATTCACGACAAAATCCGCTTCTTTGAAAAAAACATGACAAAAGGAGAAAAAGGGGGTTGCGGGTTTGGTGAGCTAACCGTAAAAGCCCTTTCACCGGCGGCGCTGAGGTGTTGTTGGGACGCGGAACGGGACGGGGCTGATGCTCTGGATTGTGAGGCGGTAGAAAATATCTGAGGTATGATTGGCGGGTTGCGCTAGGTAGTTTGGCGCTTCCGGTTGGTTTTGCTTCGACGCTCTTTGAAAAATTGGTATCTGAAGAGATATGTGGGCGGTTTGGTTCAGTCGATGGATCAACGTCTGTATATCAACGCTACTAGGACTTCGGTCCGATGATGTAGTGTCAGCTTCACTGTCTTGTATGGACTTCGTTTCTTTGGAAACGATGTACATCAGACAGATGACTTTCAATGCG
Organism: Roseovarius tolerans; assembly: GCF_900109855.1. Taxonomy (GTDB): domain Bacteria; phylum Pseudomonadota; class Alphaproteobacteria; order Rhodobacterales; family Rhodobacteraceae; genus Roseovarius; species Roseovarius tolerans. Next base: position 81,626 of record NZ_FOBO01000017.1, read on the forward strand.
GTCGTTTCCTTAGCCGGGTCGACCATATTGCGGAGCGCTTGTGGGTGGATTTATTCGCACTCAAGTAGCGAAGCGGTA
>NZ_FOBO01000043.1 GCF_900109855.1 Roseovarius tolerans
CAGTCTTGCTTTTTCTGGATCAAATCAAGCGCGAAAAGGGCGTTTGGTGGATGCCTTGGCAGTAAGAGGCGATGAAAGACGTGATACTCTGCGATAAGCCATGAGGAGCTGAGAATAAGCTTTGATCCATGGATTTCTGAATGGGGCAACCCACCTGACAGTTTGTTATTGTTACCTTCGGGTAGTCAATAACGGGCTGAAACAGGTACTTAAGGACTGAATACATAGGTCTTTAAGAGCAAACCCGGAGAACTGAAACATCTAAGTACCCGGAGGAAAGGACAGCAATAGCGACTCCCCTAGTAGCGGCGAGCGAACGGGGACCAGCCGAGCCTGATAAGTGACCAGAACATGTTGGGAAGCATGGCCATAGCGGGTGACAGCCCCGTATGGGAAGCTTTGAAGGACGTATCAAGTAGGGCGGGACACGTGAAATCCTGTCTGAAGATCGGAGGACCACCTTCGAAGGCTAAGTACTCCTTACTGACCGATAGCGAACCAGTACCGTGAGGGAAAGGTGAAAAGCACCCCGACGAGGGGAGTGAAACAGTACCTGAAACCGAACGCCTACAATCAGTCGGAGCTTCCTTGTGGAGTGACGGCGTACCTTTTGTATAATGGGTCATCGACTTGGTCTATCCAGCAAGCTTAAGCCGTTAGGTGTAGGCGCAGCGAAAGCGAGTCTTAATAGGGCGTCGAGTTGGATGGATCAGACCCGAAACCGAGTGATCTAGGCATGACCAGGATGAAGGTACGGTAACACGTACTGGAGGTCCGAACCCACACCTGTTGAAAAAGGTCGGGATGAGTTGTGCCTAGGGGTGAAAGGCCAATCAAACTCGGAGATAGCTGGTTCTCTGCGAAATCTATTTAGGTAGAGCGTCATCCGAATACCCTCGGGGGTAGAGCACTGGATGGGTAATGGGGCCCCACAGGCTTACTGATCCTAACCAAACTCCGAATACCGAGGAGTACTAGATGGCAGACAGACTGCGGATGCTAACGTCCGTAGTCGAGAGGGAAACAACCCTGACCTACAGCTAAGGCCCCCAATTCATGGCTAAGTGGGAAAGCAGGTGGGACGACCAAAACAACCAGGAGGTTGGCTTAGAAGCAGCCATCCTTTAAAGATAGCGTAACAGCTCACTGGTCTAAACAAGTTGTCCTGCGGCGAAGATGTAACGGGGCTCAAGCCATGAGCCGAAGCTTAGGATGCCGTAAGGCATGGTAGCAGAGCGTAGTGTGACATAGTCTCATTCCTCTTTAGGGTCCTTCGGGGCCCCATGGAGGAGAGAGGCTTTCGATGAAGCGGGCGCGTGAGCGATCCCGTGGAGAGATCACTAGTGAGAATGATGACATGAGTAGCGACAAAGAGTGTGAGAGACACTCTCGCCGAAAGTCCAAGGGTTCCTGCTTAAAGCTAATCTGAGCAGGGTAAGCCGACCCCTAAGGCGAGGCCGAAAGGCGTAGTCGATGGGAACCAGGTTAATATTCCTGGGCCAGATGGAAGTGACGGATTGCAGAGGTTGTTCATCCTTATCGGATTGGATGGGCCGCTGAGCAGTTCCTGGAAATAGCTCCATCATGAGATCGTACCCTAAACCGACACAGGTGGACTGGTAGAGAATACCAAGGCGCTTGAGAGAACGATGTTGAAGGAACTCGGCAAAATACCTCCGTAAGTTCGCGAGAAGGAGGCCCGGTTCCTAGGCAACTAGGGGCTGGGGGCACAAACCAGGGGGTGGCGACTGTTTACTAAAAACACAGGGCTCTGCGAAGTCGCAAGACGACGTATAGGGTCTGACGCCTGCCCGGTGCCTGAAGGTTAAAAGGAGAGGTGAGAGCCTTGAATTGAAGCCCAGGTAAACGGCGGCCGTAACTATAACGGTCCTAAGGTAGCGAAATTCCTTGTCGGGTAAGTTCCGACCTGCACGAATGGCGTAACGACTTCCCCGCTGTCTCCAACATCGACTCAGCGAAATTGAATTGCCTGTCAAGATGCAGGCTTCCCGCGGTTAGACGGAAAGACCCCGTGCACCTTTACTACAGCTTCGCACTGGCATCAGGATTGTGATGTGCAGGATAGGTGGTAGGCTTTGAACCCGTGACGCCAGTCGCGGTGGAGCCTCCCTTGAGATACCACCCTTCGCACTCTTGATGTCTAACCGCGGCCCGTTATCCGGGTCCGGGACCCTGCGTGGCGGGTAGTTTGACTGGGGCGGTCGCCTCCTAAAGCGTAACGGAGGCGCGCGAAGGTTGGCTCAGAGCGGTCGGAAATCGCTCGTTGAGTGCAATGGCAGAAGCCAGCCTGACTGCGAGACTGACAAGTCGAGCAGAGTCGAAAGACGGCCATAGTGATCCGGTGGTCCCGAGTGGAAGGGCCATCGCTCAACGGATAAAAGGTACGCCGGGGATAACAGGCTGATACTGCCCAAGAGTCCATATCGACGGCAGTGTTTGGCACCTCGATGTCGGCTCATCTCATCCTGGGGCTGGAGCAGGTCCCAAGGGTACGGCTGTTCGCCGTTTAAAGAGGTACGTGAGCTGGGTTTAGAACGTCGTGAGACAGTTCGGTCCCTATCTGCCGTGGGTGTAGGATACTTGAGAGGAGTTGCCCCTAGTACGAGAGGACCGGGGTGAACGAACCACTGGTGGACCTGTTGTGGCGCCAGCCGCAGTGCAGGGTAGCTATGTTCGGACAGGATAACCGCTGAAGGCATCTAAGCGGGAAGCCCCCCTCAAAACAAGGTATCCCTGAGGGCCGTGGTAGACCACCACGTCGATAGGCCGGAGATGTAAGCGCAGCAATGCGTTCAGTTGACCGGTACTAATGGCCCGATAGGCTTGATTTGATCCAGTAACAACAAGACTGGAAACACAATCAAAAGCATACACAAATACACAATGTACATGACTTGGAATACTCCAGCCGAAGGACAGGCGGCTGGTGACACCCGTCCTCGTAGCCCTCCGGGCGCCA
>NZ_FOBO01000039.1 GCF_900109855.1 Roseovarius tolerans
AACCGCTACCTTGCCAATCCCGGTCATAACCTCGCGCTCCGGCAGAAACCCGTGGCGCACCAAACGCTGGCGGCCCTCGTCGTCCAAAAGGTGCGCGTGACCGCCCATGAATTCGGACACCTCCGCGCGCACCGCAGTAGCCAGAAGTTCCTGCGCACCTGCTCGCAGAAGATCCGTCAGCGGATCAGGTGAAAAATCGCTTGGTTTTGCGAAGTCGATAACTGTATTCTTGGTCATGTGGCATATCCTTTTCTCAATGAGAATTGCGGCGCTTCAACAACGCCATGATATGCCGCCCATTCGGGCCGTCACCAACTTTCGGTTATAACTCCGAGAAAATGGAACTTCGCGCAGTACATCAGCCATGACCGTTTTCCGCTCCTGACATACAGATGCCTTGGCAAAATCAAGGTGCTCATACAGCGCTGCAAGGGATTCCAATCCGCCACAATAGCGGTGAGACTTCCGTCAAAATTAGGTGGAGAAAATAGGAACCTATGATAAATGGCTTTCGCTTTACCCTGATTTCCGCAGTATTCGCCATTTTGGGTGCGGCGGCAATCGCGGATGATTTTCAAGATGGATTAACGGCATTCAACGCGGGCGACTTTGCAACCGCAATAGAAAAATGGCGGCGGTTGGCTGAACAGGGTGACGCAGTGGCGCAATTCAATCTCGGCACGATGTACGAGAGCGGAAATGGCGTCACCCGAGATGCCGCCGAGGCGCTGAAATGGTACCGGCTCGCTGCAGTCCAAGGTTACATTGGGGCGCAGAACAATCTGTCCGCGATGTACGCCCTTGGGCGAGGCGTCCCGCAGGACATCGTCACTGCACATATGTGGTACAATATCGCCGCTGCAGGTGGATCAGCAAAGGGAGAAGAATTGCGCGATCTTCTTGCGACACGAATGACCTCAGCTAATATCTTAAACGCCCAAATACGGGCACAGGTGTGCACAGCGTCAAACTACACTGATTGCGACTGAGGGCGGCATTCCAGCTCGTTACGCGGCCGTATCTTTTCTGTCCAGCCGGTTTCTCCGTCCGGTCTCCGGGGTACACCCAGCCAGTAGGGAAGATGTCATTGAAACGCTGCATTTAGCTTCAACCCGGATAGGAATGCGCCCTCACGTGATCGCGGCAATGTTATTTTGCTCGCCCGCAGTATGGTCCTGCAGTTGCGCGGCTCAGCAGTCACACCGGAGGCTCACTCTCGACCGCACACAACACTAACCGGATATGGCCGCGACGCCCGCTTTTTCGGCAATTCTGGCTTATCTAGCGGCAAAAAAGCATCGGTCGGCACGAACCGATGAGCATGACCCTGAGCGGTCTCCAGGATGCGAAAATCTTGTACCCGGACGCCTGACGTCAGTGTTGTCGGTGAAATGAGCCGCGGAGGCGACCGGTCATGAACTGGACAATCAGCTCTGAATATGTGGTCGCGAACTGGCGTCAAAGTTCTTTCGCAAGCAATGCAATCAATCAATCGCGCAACGTTACTTGATAACAATAAGGTTCTGCTGCTCCAACCGCGCTTCACTGGCCCATCTGTAGGCACAAATTTCACCGGGATAATCAAGGCAGACGGCATTTGGTGCATCTATCGACGGAAAACCATGTCTTTTGTAATGGCCAAAAAAAACTGGCTTTGCCTCGGCGTCGTAGGCGCGAAACGCTACTCCACCCTCGATTGGCGTCGCAGGAAGTTTTTCTGGTGCAGGCACGGATAATGCCGCCTCGCGCCACGTCATCGCACCTGATTGCCACCACTTCAGGCGAAGCGCTGTGCGCCGGTGCCCCTTAATATCATGAAAGTGGTGTGGCTCAGGCAGTTCCGCCTCCGGTCCCTTGAGCGTAGTTAGGACAGCTTCAGCGAAGCCGCTGGCGTCTTTTTCAAGGGCGATCTCCTGTAGGTCGTCAGGTGCCAAAAGGCCGTCTGGGCGTCGATCAAGGATCGTGGCCACTCGCGTATCATCCCAACATGCATGCACCAGACGTATGCCGCCAAGATCAAGAAATAGAGGCAAAGTCAGGAACCATTCGAGCATCTCCGCCGTGTCCGGGTGTCCGATGGGGAATTCATCAAGAAACGTTTTGTGCTGGCCCGTGTTCTTGACAGAATGCGCCCGCATATAACCATCATCAGTCCCATCCACATTTATACCGCGCCGATGGTAGAGCAGCGCATTCAGTTCGTGGTTGCCCATGATAGCAACAGCATGTCCTTGATTACGCATCGCCCGAACGAGGTTCAGAACAGATCTGTTCGCGCATCCCATATCAATAAAATCGCCCAAAAAGGCCGCGATGCGTCCCTCCGGATGTGCCCAAGTTTTGTGGCCTGCCACATAGCCAAGGGTCGAAAGCGTGTTCGTAAGGCGATCTATGTCCGCGTGAATGTCTGGGATGATGTCGTACTGTATCGTCAATCGAAGCGCCCCTTACCGGCGCTGAGACGCCCCTGTTAGCTTGTTTAAAAGGATTTTTAGAGCAGATCAGCTTGCGTGGCAAGCATGCCACCTAGACTAAAGGCGAGGACCCAACCGCCGCGTAATACTCACGAAGCTGCAACAGAATGCCTTGCCACTCACTGTATCGAGTTGAGGATAATATTTTGCGGTGCTTCCCTCGATAATTAGCTCCACTCTTCGTGTGAAAGCGGTGCCGCATTGAGTTCATCTCTGATCAGCCGCCATTGGGGGAGCTTTTGATCAAGCAATGCTACAAACCGATCCGAATGGTTCCGCTCAAAGAAATGAACCAGCTCATGCACAATGACGTACTCTAGACACAGCGGTGGTTTTTTCACCAGTTCAAGGTTCAGCCAGACACGCTTAGCCTCGATGTTGCAGGTGCCCCACTTGGTCTTCATTCGTTTTATTCCCCACCAAGGAAGATCGATGTCAAACGCTTTGGCCCAAGTTGCCATTAAGGGAGTGGCGCGATTGCGCAATTCACCGCGATACCAGTCTTGGAAAACACGCTCTCTTGTTGCCTGATCACTTCCTGACCGGACATAGAGGTCAAGCGTCTGGCCGCTACGGATATGAACACGACCTGCGGGCGCGCCACTTACAACGTTCAAACGGTAGCGCTGGCCGAAGAAAAAATGGCTCTCACCAGACACATAGGATCGCTCCGTTTGCCGCGGCTGGGTCCCAAACTTAGATTGCTGCCGTTTGATCCAACCCATCCGGGTAACAACGGCCAAGCGCACGGCCTCATCGCTAACGCCAACAGGGGCAGCAACCCGCACACGGCCATTTGGCGGGTAAACGCCAAGATGGAGGTTCTTAATCGGCTTTCTGACAACCTCGACATCAATTCCGCCAACCGTGATCTTATGCCCTTCAATATTCATGCTGATTTCTGGCCAGGTCAAAAATCACATCCAACAAGGTAGGATCAGCGATGTGTTTCTTGATTGCGTTACGTACTTCCTTTTTCTTAACCTGATTGTCGCGCCAGGCGTCTTTCTTGGTCGCGCGTATGGCCGCGTCGACGGCCACAGCCAAGTTTTCATCTTCGCTGAGGTTATCATACAAGGCCCGCTTTGCAGGAGAGTTGACCGACGCGGGGTACGAGGTCGTGGTCTCGGGCCTCTTCGCCTGCTTTGCCAACTCAACGATTTTTGCAAGATACGCTTCATAATCAATTGCTTCAGTCCTCCTCTGCATGATCAGCGCGTCCAAGAGGTCCGACATCTTCTCATAGTACTTTGGATTGATCGGCGTTTCGTCGATGATTAGCTTGCGGACGTTATTTTCGATTGTTTCGGCAACAGCTTCTTTGTTCTTGCGAATTCCACTGGGCAGTGCATCCACAGCCTCAACACCTCGCTCGACGATCAGCTGGATCAGTGACATGTCGTCAAAGTTCGAAATGATCTCGCTTTCCTCGGCACGGATATAGGTGTCGATCAAGTGCCGCATCGCAGGTTCGTACATCTTGAGATCAATGTAGTCGCCACTGGCCAACTTCACCTCGTTTCGGACTTTTTCAAAGTGATCAACGTCCACCTTAATGGCCGCCGTTTCGCTATCTGAATAGCCTGCTTCACCCATCTCATTTGCTGTCTCTGCATAGGCTCGTAAAAGCGACGCTACCAACCGATAAAGAGCCAGGCGCTTCGGCTCGTTCTCTTTCAATGCACCTTTGTCTGAAGTATCTTTGGCACAGAAAAATTGCAAATAAGCGTGAGTGTCTCGAGGCGTCTCAACGGGTTCACAAAGTGCACGAACGGCTTCCAGTGCGTCGTCCAAGCGGTCCCGCGCCATCTTCAGGCGATCGGTCAACAGTCCTGCGACATCCTCCTTGTCATAACCGTCGAAAGCCTCGGTTGTATAATCTTCGATCGAAGTCTCAAGGCTTTTGAACAAGTCCTTATAGTCGATGATGTACCCGTATTCTTTGTCGTCGCCGTCCAACCGGTTGACGCGGCAAATCGCTTGGAACAGTCCGTGGTCCTGCATCTTCTTGTCGATGTAGAGGTATGTGGCCGATGGTGCATCGAACCCAGTCAGAAGTTTGTCCACTACGATCAGCAACTTCATTTGCCCCGGCTCGTCGATGAACTTCTTCTTGGCTTGTTTTTCGAATGCCTCTGCATCCTGACCGCCCAGCATCTTGGTGTAGATTTCGTATTGCCGCAGTCGCTCGGTAAGCCCCTCGCCGCTTTCTTCGCCCTTGATATCGCTCGCGGTGGGCTTGTACGACGTGACGATCGCGCATTTTCCTGCCAGATCGGTTTTGTCGAACAACTCATAGAACTTGCACGCCTGATAAATGCTCGACGACACTAGCATAGCGTTGCCGTGCCCGCTCTTCAGGCGGTCCCTCAACTCCATATCTAACAAGATGTCCGCAACGATCTTCTCAAGACGTGACTGGCTCGACATGACCTTCTGCATCGTGCCCCAGCGGGCCTTAAGCTGCGCCTTGGCCAGATCGTTCAGGCCCTGTGTCTTGATTTCGAACCACTTGTTGATCTTGTCCTGCGACGTGATGTTCTGATCGATATCCCGCGCCTCATAGCGCAGATCCAACACGACACCGTCAGCCACCGCCTCGTTGAATTTGTAGGTATGAATATAGGGGCCAAACACTTCGAGGCTTGTCCGCTTGTCCTCTTTCAGCAGCGGCGTGCCGGTGAAGCCGATGAACATAGCATTCGGCAGGATCGCCTTCATCGCCTTGTGCAGGTCGCCACTTTGCGAGCGATGACATTCATCAACAAAGACGTATAGATCACCTTTGGCATGAAAATCCTTTGGTAACGCTTGGCTCATTTCTTCAATGAAGCCGCTGACATCGCCGTCAGCCTCTTCCTTGCCGCCGAACTTGTGGATCAGGGAACACAGCAACCAAGGGGCCTCAGCATTCTGTCTGACGTCAGCGCCTATGGGACAGATTTGAGGTTTTCGTAACGGAGGATTTCTGGTTCATCGCAGCCACCAAGGAGCGAAGATGAACAAGAAATCCGGAACATCGAAGGACGCGGCTGACAAGCTGGTCAAAGGGATCAAGCGCAAGACGCGCAAGCATTACTCGGCGGAAGAGAAGATCAGGATCGTGCTGGCGGGCCTGCGCGGCGAGGAGAGCATTGCCGCGCTGTGCCGACGCGAGGGTATCAGCGAGAGCCTGTATTACACTTGGTCGAAGGAATTCCTCGAGGCGGGCAAGCAA
>NZ_FOBO01000024.1 GCF_900109855.1 Roseovarius tolerans
TCTTGTTCATCTTCGCTCCTTGGTGGCTGCGATGAACCAGAAATCCTCCGTTACGAAAACCTCAAATCTGTCCCATAGGCGCTGACGTCAGACATCAACGGCGGCGCTGCGGGCGGGCGCATCCGGATCAACAAGCCCGATCTCTTCGGTGGCGAGAAGCGCGAAGGCGGCATCGTCGGCGACATTGATGTGCTGATGGGCGCACCGAACCAGGCACAGAATGATTATCTCGCCGCCAAGGCGGGGGCTGATGTGCCCGGCTATCGCGGTATCTGCTCGCTGGTGCTGCGGCAGGTGTTTCTCGGCCTCAATCCCTACCTCAAGCCATGGTCGGTGCGCCTGACGCGGATCCTGAAGGCCGAGGATGGCGGCCAGCAATGGTATCCCGAGAAGGCGCAGATCGTGCCCGAAGTGCGGATAGGGGATGCCGCGATCTACATCGCCATGGACGCCTCGGGATCGATGTCGGGCTCGCGCATGGCGGCGCAAATTGCGGCTGTCTCGCGTCTGATTGAGGAGATCGGCGAGAACGCTCTGGAGCCCAACGACGTCCAGATCGTTACCTGGAACTCCACCGTGTCCGGCACGATCATGCGGCGCGACGCCGATGCCACGGCCTACGGCGAGATCCAGGACTGGGTCGATGCGCTTTCAAGCTCCGTCAGCGGTGGGACGGATTTCGGCGTCGCTGTCAGCCAGGCGGGGGCGTTTTTCAACGGCTCGGGTGGCAAACGCCGGATCCTGATCTTTGTCACCGACGGCGAACCGAGCCCGGCCTCGACCCTGCAGACGGCCATCGCAACGCTTTCTGGCATCTCGGAGGTCGATGTCTTCGCCTTCAACATCGCACTTTCGGATACCAGCGCCACGGCCCAGATCGACAACACGCCGGTCGATGGCGTGCCCGTCGTGCCCCCCGGCGATCCGGATGCACTGGTGGCCTCGCTGCGCGCAGCCTTCGGGCAAGGCCCAGACATGAACCCGGCCCATATCATCCGGGAAAGTCTGACCAACGGAGACTGGGGCCTCGGGCATACGTTCGCGGATATCGGCCCCAGCTTTGCCACCGCCGCGGACGCGCTCTTCTCTGAGGGCTTCGGGTTGTCGCTGCTTTGGCAGCGGGAATCGACGATCGAGGACTTCATTGCCGACGTGCTGAAGCACATCGACGCCTATCTCTATGTCGACCGCCGCTCGGGTCGTTGGGAATTGCGCCTGATCCGGGCTGATTATGATCCCGAGACCCTGCCGGTCTTCGACGAAACCAATGTCGTCGACTGGGGTGAGCTTGGCCGCCGTGAGGCCGCTGATCTCGTGAACAGCGTCACGGCGAAGTTCTCTGACGCGCGAACCGACCAGACCGGGTCGGTCAGCGTGACCGACACCGCGCTCGTCCAGGATCTGGGTCAGGTGGTGAGCGCCACGGTCGATTATCCCGGCATTCGCTTTGAGTCCCTTGCCGTGCGGGTCGCGGAACGCGATCTGCGCGCACTCTCCGCACCGATCCTCTCGGGCGAGATCACCGTATCCCGCGTTGGCGCCGAGCTCGATCCGGGCGACGTGATCGTGTTGTCAAATTCTCGGCGCGGGCTCGAGGGCGTCGTGGTTCGCATCGTCGAGATCGACCATGGCGACGGGCGCGCCAATGGCGTGCGCCTCAGGGTCGCCGAGGACGTGTTCGCGCTTGGCGAGACAGCCCTTGTCGGTGGCGAAAGCGGCGATCCCGGCAGCCTGATCCTGCCGCCCAAGCCGCTGACGCGCCGCTGGGTTGCTGACGCGCCATACTGGTTACTGGTCCAGGAGTTGGGGCATGCACAAGCGGACGCGCTTCTCGAGGAGGATCCGGGAGTAGGTGCGATCGTTGCGACCGGGGAACGTCCCTCGGCCGATGCGCTCTCCGCGCAGGTATGGAGCGATAGCGGGACGGGTTACACGCTCGAAGAGGCGGTTGAGTTCGTGCCGACCGCTCTGCTTGTGTCAGACGTCAGTGACGATCCGGCCGAACGCGTGCTTACCGTCGGCAGCTGGACCGGGCTAGGGGACGTGGCCATCGGCACGCTGGCCGCGATCGGCACCGAACTGGTCCGGATCGATGGGGTAAGTGCCACGGCGCTGACCGTTGGGCGCGGCTGTCTCGACACGGTGCCGCAAACCCATCTCGCGGGCACGCCGATCATCTGTTGGCAGCAGCTCGCGAATGCTTCGGAGGCGGGGTTTGCGGCCGGAGAGACGGTCACGATCAAGATGCTGCCCGAGACCGGCTTCGGGACATTGCCGCTGGCGCAGGCACCCGAGGATGCCGTTACGCTGGCTAGCCGCGCCATCCGGCCGCTTCCGCCCGGCGATCTGCGCGGCAACGGTGTGTCGGTCGTGAATCCGAACGTCCTGAACCTCGGGCCGGTCCTTCTGACCTGGTCCCATCGTGACAGGCTCACCCAGACCAGCAGCGTGTTCGATGCCTATGACGCGGCCGACATCGGGCCAGAGCCGGGTGTCACCTATGCGGTCGAAATTCGCTGGGTCGATCCCGATACCGATACAACCATCGAGCCACCCGCCGCGATGATCGACGTGGGTACCGCCAACAGCGTCACGCTGACCAAGGAGGACGTGCCGATCCTCGCAGCGCCCACTGGCACCAAGCATTTCGAAATCCGGGTGCAAGCGCGCCGCACGACCGGGACCATCAGCTATGAGGCCTGGCAGGCGCGGTCGATCCGGCTCTTCATGCCGGACGGCATCAAGGTCGCCGAAGTCTCCGCCTGGACCGAGATCGGGGCAGGCGCGCGCTTAACCGTCGCCCAGACGGTGATCTTCCTCGATCGGGGCGGGTCGGTCCAACTGACTATCGCGGAGGCTGCCATCTGGATCGGCTTTGGCGGTGACGCGCGCCTCACCATCCCAGACATCGATATCTTCAATGAATGGGGCGGTCAGTCCCGCCTTACGGCCGCCGAGGCCGCTCTCTACATAGAGGTACTCCCATGAGCCACATCCTGCATCTTGGACACCAGGTCACTGACCTTGCTGGCATCGAGGGCCGCATCAGCGCTGACGCCGCCGGGTTCGACGCCGATCTCGACGTCAATTGCATCCGGATCAACACGAGTGAGACCAGCGCAGTCCCGTTTTCCGCATCCTGGTCCTTGCCCGCCGGGGATGTCTGGCTGGGATTCCGATACAAAGCGCCCTCGGTAAACGCCCACATCATCGGCACGGATGGCACCTTCCTGGAGTTCTACGACACCGCAAATGCGCTTGTTGCGATTGTCCGAACTGAGCGGGACGATGAGAAATATCACGCGATGGCTGTTGGCGACACCAGTGTCGACGGCGCTTCCTCCTTCGTCGCTGCCACGAACCAAGTCTATTGGGTCGATGTGAAGATCGCTGTTGGCGCTGACATCACCATCGAGTTCTACGCTGATGGGGTCCTGCAAAGCAGTGCAACGGCAGCGAACACCGGTGGCAAGGGTCGCCCCGTTCGCTGTGTGTGGAAGAACTACGGGCTCTTCGATTTCTATAACCCTGCCATCTGCTACTACGCCCATATCGCGGTGCTCGACGGCGTCTCGACCATCGGGAGGCGGTTCGCGCGGCGCACGCCGGATCTGGTCGCGACCTATGACGCCTTTTCGGGCGGGGTCGACGCGGTGAAGGACGGCGACATCGCCACCCGCGCCGCGAGCGACATTCCCGGTCAGCGCCTGTCGTTTTCGCTGGCGGGGCCCACGGGGCCTGCCGTGGCCTCGGCCATTGCGGGCGTGCATGTGAAGCAGCTGGCTCAGCTCGGCACAGCAGGACCGACGGGCGTCGCGGGTTTTCTGCGGATTGGCGGGGTGGACTACGATGCGTCGCCCGGCACACCGTCACCGGATATGGCCAGTCCGGTCTATTCGACATGGGACGTGAACCCGGCCGACAGCACACCCTGGACCACGGCTGCGCTACCGACGGAAGCCGGGATTGTCTCGTCATGACGCCACCTCGCGCCGATCAGGGCGACATGCGCATCTCCGAGATCGAATTCCAGGTCCTTCTGACGCGCGCCGCTGAAGCAGGGGCCAAACGTGCGCTCGCCGATGCCGGGATCGATGGCAAGGACGCCGCCCTCGATATCCGCGATTTACGCTCACTGCTCGACTGCATTCGTTTCGTGCGGCGCACCGCCGTTCAGACGGCCGTCCACCTCATCACCACCGGCGTGATGCTGGCGCTCCTCGCCGGGATTGCCATCAAACTCAAGATCTTCGGCGGCGGTCCGTAGCCGAGCAAACGAACGAACCATCCGACCAATCAAACCCGCCCCAGTGGCGGGTTTCTGCGTTTCTGGAGGAAACCATGACCACCACATTTTACGACCACTGGCGCGACGTGCCAGAAAGCACCTGGCGCTGGAACAACTTCTCGCCCGCCGAAATTGCCTGCCGCGGCACAGGCAAGCTGCTGATCAACGAGCCCGCGCTGGACAAGCTGCAGGCGTTGCGGGACCGGCTAGGCAAACCGCTGATCATCCGATCGGCCTATCGAAGCCCCGAGCACAACCGCGCCGTCGGTGGCGCGACGCGGTCCAAGCACATGGAGGGCGCGGCCTTCGACATCGCCATGTCGAACCACGACCCGGTCGCCTTTGAGGCGGCAGCCCGCGCGGTCGGCTTCCTCGGGTTTGGATTCTATCCACGCTCTGGCTTCATCCATGTCGATCTTGGACCCGCCCGCCAGTGGGGGCAGCGCTTTCCCGTCCAGGCGATGGCCTTCGCCAAGGACACACCGCCTGCGCGCGAGGTTCTGGCCGAGAGCCGCACCATGAAGGGTGGTGGAGCGGCCGGGGTAGCGACGCTCGGCGCAGCCGGGGTCGAGGTCGCGCAGAGCGTCCTGACCGAGACCCAGACCGCCATCCTGCCGCTGGTGCCGCATCTCGATACGCTCCGCTGGGTGTTCATCGCCGTGGCGCTTGGCGGGATCGCGGTCACGATCTACGCCCGGCTCGACGACTGGAAACGGGGCCGCCGATGATTGGTGCGCTGCTCACTGGGTTCGCCACCAACCCGTGGGCCCGTACGGTTCTGTGCTACGGCGCCATCGTGCTCGCCGTGCTCCTGTTCCTGCTCGCACTCCGGCGGTCCGGCGAGCGAGCGGGACGCCTCGCCGAACGTCTCGAAACTTCGGAGAAGAACAATGACGTCCAACGCCGGATGCTGGAGGCGGCGGCTCGCCGTCCTCGCGATCGCGACGAGCTTGCTGAGCGGCTGTGCGACGGTCAGCTCTGAGACGGGCGGGTTCGGAGCTTGTCCGCCTGTCGTCGAGTACGGCCGGGAGTTCCAGGCGCGCGCGGCCGAGGAACTCAGGTTGCTGCCAGAGGAGTCGGCTATCGCTGAGATGCTCAGCGACTATAGCCTTATGCGGGATCAAGCCCGGGCTTGCGATTGAAGCCCGGGCGGAAATCCGCGCCTGCGGAGTGCCGCAGACGCAGAGGGCTTCAGTACGTCTCTACGACTTCGCTGTATTCGCCACGCAGCTGGATTGTCATCGTGATCGGCGTGCTGTCCCGGTTCCGCCAGAACCACCCGTGGTCACCGTCAAAGGGGGCTTCGATGCTGCCTTCGCCCGAAGTCTGGCCGCTGCCACGCTCATAGTCGACCGATTCACCGCCGCTGTGAGCGTGCAGGTCAAAGTTGACCCGCCCTCCGGTCGCTGTCCACGCGTACTCGGCCACGTTTCTGGCTTCCATCGTCATCTTGATTTCAGCGGTGCCGCCAGGTTCGAGAACGAAGGTTACGGTGTCCTGCCACGTCTGCTGTGCGTCCTGCGCGTGGGCAGTGCCGACGAACAGGCCGAAGACGGCGTCGAGAACGCTGGAGGATTGATCCTGGGCACGCTGCTCGTCCAGCAGGCGGTCCGCCTCGGCTTCTTCCGCAAGCTGGACCTTGATCTCGCCCATTTCCGTCAGGCCAAGGACGCGGCCAACTCCCGTCGGGTCGATGGCATGTTCCGCAGGCAGGTAAACGGTGACCAGGATCACCACTGCTCCGATGCCCGCGATGATGCTGGAGCGGAACAGTTGCGCCTTGGTCGGCAGGTCTTCGAGGTTTGGTTTGGGTGCGTTGTTCATGTGAGTATCCAATCTTTGCTTATGTTGAGGCGATGTAACCGGCAATCTGATAGCCGGTCAGCCAGATGCCGAGGCCCATCATCACCAGGTTTGCGATGGTGGCCTGTCGCATGAAATCTGGGTGGCGGCGCCAATACCCCATAACGATCAGGATCACCGCGAGCGCGAGCAGTTGGCCCACCTCGACGCCGACATTGAACGCCAGCAGGTTGGCCAGAAGCCCGTCCTGCGCGATGTCATACTCGAGGATCTTGGTGGCGAGGCCCGTGCCGTGGAACAGGCCGAAGATCAGCGTCGCGGCCTTGGTGTTGGGCTGGAACCCGAACCATTTATGATAGTAACCGAGGTTGTCGAGCGCCTTGTAGACCACGGACAGGCCGATGATCGCGTCGATGATGTAGGCGTTGATGCCCCAGCCATACCAGACGCCCAGAAGCATCGTGACCGAATGGCCGATGGCGAAGAGGCTGACATAGATGCCGACGTCCTTCATCTTGTAGAGAAAGAAGACAACGCCGAGCAGGAACAGGATGTGGTCGTAGCCGGTCACCATGTGCTTGGCGCCGAGATAGATGAAGGGGATCATCTTTACCCCCCAGATTTCCTGAATATAGCCCGCGTCACCGGCGGTAACGTTATGGGCAAGGGCTTGGCCAGCGCTCAGCATGAATGCCGCCAGCAGAATGAGGGACAGCGTAGCGATTTGGCGTTGTGCCAATGCCCGCAGGCCCCGCGAAGTTGAGGTCATGGTGGATCTCCGGTGTGTTGTTGACTGATCGGTGAAGCCGCGCGGAGGCGGCGTCGATCAGGCGCGCGGAGGTCGCTCGATCAGATAGACCCGATGCGGCCCGCCTGACGACGGACGAAGCCGGAAATTGTCTCGGTATCCCCAGAATGGGTGCCCGCTTGCGCCGAGCGCGAGCAGGGCCTGACTGTGATCATGGTCGGCCACATCATGGCTATGTCCATGGAGCGCCCAGTAAAGGTCCTCCTCGAACCCATGAGAATGGCCGTGTTCGGCAATCATTTCAGCGTGGTCAGCGACAACATCGAACACCGACGGGGTGTGGCTCATGCTTGGCGCAAGGGACCAGATCACGAGCGACAGGCAAAGAAGCGCCGCAAGCGCACTCCGTCCGTATGTTCGTAAAAGCTTCACCGGTTTGCCTGCCTGCTCGTTTTCAGGTCGCAGCACGTTCATCGTGCCGTCTTGTCCTATCCTCTGGGGGAGGATAGTATCGTTCTATGACAAAGCCCCATGTGCATGCAACCCATCCCGCTCTCGTTGCCCGGCTGAAGCGCGCCGATGGGCATCTTCGCGCCGTGATCGAGATGATTGAAGCGGGAAAGCCCTGCCTCGAGATCGCGCAACAGATGCAGGCGGTGGAGAAAGCCGTAGCAAACGCCAAGCGTGCCCTCATCCATGATCACCTGGATCATTGCCTCGACGCCGAGCATTCGGTGGCAGATCGCGATGAGCTGAAAGCCATTTCCCGATACCTTTGAGGTCACCGCCATGCTGGAAGTTCTTGCCGACCGCACCTACCGCCACCTTTTCGCCGCGCAGGTCGTTGCCCTTCTTGGCACGGGGCTTGCCACGGTCGCGCTTGGGCTTCTCGCCTACGATCTGGCGGGCGACAACGCGGCGATGGTGCTGGGCACGGTTTTCACCATCAAGATGGTCGCCTATGTGGGCATCGCCCCCATCGCAGGCGCGTTTGCCAATCGGGTGAACCGCCGCGCACTTCTGGTGGCGCTTGATCTGGTGCGGGCGGGCGTGGCGCTATGCCTGCCTTTCGTGACGGACGTCTGGCAGGTCTACGTCCTGATCTTCGTGTTGCAGTCGGCCTCGGCGGCGTTCACGCCGACCTTTCAGGCGACGATCCCCGACGTGCTGCCGGACGAGGCGCGCTACACCCGCGCGCTGTCGCTCTCGCGATTGGCCTACGATCTGGAGAACATCGCCAGCCCGATGCTGGCCGGGCTGCTCCTCGCTGTCATGAGCTACAGCGCCCTCTTCCTCGGCACGGTGGTCGGATTTGCAGCCTCCGCGGCGCTGGTCGTCTCGGTCTTGCTGCCCAGCCCGAAACCGTCGCAGCCGCGCGGCATCTATGACCGCACGACCCGCGGCATCCGCATCTACCTCGCCACGCCGCGCCTGCGCGGGCTTCTGGCGCTGAACATGGCCGCCGCCGCGGCAGGGGCGATGGTGCTGGTCAACTCCATCGTGCTGGTGCGCAGCACGCTGGGGCTGGATGCTTCCGCACTGGCCTGGACGTTGTTCGCCTTTGGTGCAGGGTCGATGATGGCGGCCCTGCTTTTGCCAAAGCTGCTGGACACCATGCCGGACCGCCCGGTGATGGTCGGCGGCGCCGCGCTGATGGTGCTGACCCTTCTGGGACTGGCAAGCGAGGTCGCGACCATTGGCCTTGTCTGGCCGGTCCTGCTTGGCGCGTGGCTGCTTGTGGGGCTGGGGTATTCCGCTGTCCTGACGCCATCGGGGCGGTTGTTGCGCCGCTCCGCTCACGCCGAGGATCGCCCCGCGCTTTTCGCCGCGCAATTCGCCCTGAGCCACGCATGCTGGCTGGTCACCTATCCTTTGTCGGGGTGGCTGATGACGCGGTTCGGGCCGGTCGCAGCACTTGCCGTACTGGCGATACTTTCGGGTGCGGGCATAGTTGCGGCGCTACGTTTCTGGCCCAGCGAAGACCCGGAGGCCTTTGAACACACTCACGATAACCTTCCGCTCGATCATCCGCATCTGCACGGCGCGCGACGGCATGCGCATTCCTTCATCGTAGACGAAAATCATCCCCGATGGGCGTCGCAACTTTGAGCGGGCAACAATGCTCTTGGGTCACCGCTCGACAGGCAGGGCACTGGCCTGGAAGGCGTCCGGAACCTAGGCTGCAGGGTAGCTCGAGAACGGTTCTGTCGTCCCGTCGTGGCGGATCAGGAACACCTCATACGCCTCGCGCTCGGTTTCCGGACCCATGCCGGGTGAACCGTAGGGCATCCCCGGCACCGCGAGCCCGATGGCGTCCGGGCGTTCCTCCAGTAGCCGCCGGATATCGGCGGGCGGAACATGACCTTCGATCATGTAGCCCGCGATCCTGCCGGTATGGCACGAAACCAGCTCCTGTGGGATACCGTTGTCGAGCTTGTAGCGGGCAAGCAGCGTTCCCATGCTTGGCTCGACAGACACATCGAACCCTTCAGACTGCAGGATCTGGATCCATGCCGTGCAGCATCCGCAATTGGGGTCCTTGAGGACGTGAATCGCAGGCCTGACTTCAGCCATCGCGGGGACCACGGCTGCAACCGAGGCAGCGCCAGCGCAAAGCATCAACCCGCGGCGCGAGATCTTGGACAGCATGAAGATATCTCCTTCTTCAGATCGGTTCTGTTGAGAAAATCCCTGCGGAACGGCTGGTTTTCTCATTAACGTCTATTGACCGGAAAAGCTCGTGCATTCCACCGGAGTTTCAAGTCCTCAGTTCTTCTTGAACAGGCCGAAATGGAACCGCTGCACGCTGCCCCAAGGCGTGTGGTGATCGTGCATCAAGGACCGGATCAGCCGGTAGTCCGGACCCAGCCGTTCTGTCAGGAGCGTTGCGTCAAAGCGGGTAACTGGCAGCCCGCTGCATTTATCAGGTCCATCCGGCGCAAACGTGCCGATGATGGCATGGCCACCTGGGACAAGAGCCCGGTCCATGACCCGCAGATAGGTTTCCTGATCTGCGAAATCGGTCAGGAAATGGAACGCAGCCCGGTCATGCCAGACATCGAAGGGCATGGAAGGTTGCCAATCAAGGACGTTCGCCACAACCCATTCCACAGGGGCATCCTTAGGCAGTCGGGCGCGGGCCTTCGCCAGCGCCGTCTCCGACAGGTCGAGCACGGTGATCGTACGGAATCCCTCTTCCAGCAGGCAATCCACCAGCCGCGACGCCCCAGCGCCAACATCGACAATGGCGGCATCGCTAGTTGCCCCTGTCACCGCGATCAGGTCGAGCGAGACCTGCGGACGATCCTCAAACCAGCTCGTCTCAGCCTCTGCCTTGCTCTGGTAGACGTCTTCCCAGCGGTTCGGTTCGCCACCCATTCTCAGTCCCTCACAGATCGACCCGCCGCAGCCGCAGCGCATTGGTGATGACCGAGACCGAAGACAAGCTCATTGCCGCCGCCGCGATCATCGGCGACAGCAACAAGCCTGTGACGGGATATAGCAGCCCTGCCGCGATCGGCACGCCGACGGCGTTGTAGGCGAAGGCGAAGAACAGGTTCTGCTTGATGTTGCGCAGCGTGGCGCGGGCCAGTTTCCGCGCCCGCACGATGCCCATCAGATCGCCGCCCAGCAATGTGATCCCGGCGCTTTCCATCGCCACGTCAGCCCCGGTGCCCATGGCAATACCGACGTCTGCCGCGGCTAGGGCAGGGGCGTCGTTCACCCCGTCGCCTGCCATGGCGATCTTGTGGCCATCCTTGCGCAACTGGTCGATCAGGTTCTTCTTGTCTTCCGGCAGGACGCCTGCGCGCACCTCGTCGATGCCGAGCTTGCCCGCCACCGCCTGCGCCGTGCGTTCGTTGTCGCCCGTCGCCATGATGACGCGCAGCCCTTGCGTATGGAGTTCCTTGATCGCTTGGGCGGTGCTGTCCTTGATCGGGTCAGCCACGGCCACGATGCCCGCCAGCGCCCCATCGACCGCGATGAACATCGCCGTCTTGCCCTCGGCGCGCAGGGCGTCGGCCTGTGCCTCGGCCTCGGCCGTATCCAGACCCATCTCCTGCATCATCGCCGCGTTGCCGAGCGCCACGGCGCGTCCGCCGATCTGTCCGCGCACACCCTTGCCGGTGACCGCCTCGAAGTCCGTCGCTTCTTGCCGGTCCGCACCCGCCGCTTCGGCCCCTTCCACGATCGCTTCGGCCAGAGGATGCTCGGACCCGCGTTCAAGTGCCGCAGCCAGCGACAGCAGGTCCGCCTCGGCCATATCCCCCAGCGCCACCGTGTCAGTCAGCTTCGGCTTGCCCATGGTCAGCGTGCCGGTCTTGTCCACGATCAGCGTATCGACAGATGCCATCCGCTCCAGTGCCTCGGCATCCTTGATCAGCACGCCCGCCTGAGCGCCGCGTCCCGCCGCAGTGGTGATCGAAATCGGCGTGGCCAGCCCGAGCGCGCAGGGACAGGCTATGATCAGCACCGAGACGGCTGAAGCGATGGCAAAGACCAGCGCAGGTTCTGGCCCAAAGATCATCCACACGACGAAGGCGAAGATGGCCGTGCCCACCACGGTCGGCACGAACACCGCTGAAACCCGGTCCGCCAGACCCTGTATCGGGGCACGTGACCGCCGTGCGTTCGACACCATGGTCACGATCTGCGCCAGCACGGTATCTGCGCCGACCTTGCCCGCCTCGATCACCAGAGAGCCGTTCTTGTTGATCGTGGCCCCGGTTACAGTATCGCCCGGGCCCTTTTCGACCGGCATAGACTCGCCGGTCAGCATGCTTTCGTCCAAGGACGAGAGCCCTTCGATCACACTTCCATCCACCGGGACCGCATCGCCGGGGCGCACGCGCAACCGGTCGCCTTCCATGATGTTTTCCAGCGGCGCGTCGTATTCCGACCCATCTGGCAAGATGCGCCGCGCGGTCTTCGGCGCGAGGTCCAGCAGCGCGCGGATCGCGTCACCAGTGCGCTCGCGGGCGCGCAACTCCAGAACCTGGCCCACGAAGACCAGCGCCACGATCACCACCGAAGCCTCGAAGTATGTGCCAACGCCCGCGCCCATGCGATACTGTTCAGGGAAAAGGCCCGGCAGGAACGTCGCGAAGATCGAATAGAGATAGGCCGCCGACACCCCAAGGCTGATCAGCGTCCACATGTTTGGTGATCGGTTAACGACCGAATCCCAGCCCCGCTTGAAGAACGGCCATGCCGCCCAAAGCACGATGGGCGTCGCCAGCACGAATTCCAGATAGCTGGCCGTCTGATGCCCGATCCAGTCGCGCACCGGCAGGCCGACCAGGCCGCCCATAGTCAGCACGATCAGCGGCATCGCCGCCGCTGCAGAAATCCACATCCGGCGGGTGAAGTCGGTCAGTTCCTCGCTGGGCTCGTCGGTGGGCAGCATCGGCTCGAGCGCCATGCCGCAGAGCGGGCAGGCCCCCGGCGCGTCGCGGATGATCTCGGGATGCATCGGGCAGGTGTACTGGACGTCGGCGGGCGCTGCCTTCTTCTTCCCTGCGGCGCGGCCCGACGCGTAGTGCCACGGGTCGGCCTTGAACTTGGTCTGACATTTCTCGGAGCAGAAATGGAAGGTCTCGCCCTCAAACTCCGCGTGTCGCCCGTCGGGCTTGACCGCGACCGTCATCCCGCAGATCGGATCCTTGGCCGTCTCTGCTCCCGCCTGAATTTCGGGTGCAGCGTGTTGATGATCGTGGTCCATGAGGTGCCAGCCTTTCAGTTGTTTCTCAGTCTAAGGCTTCCAGTGGTTGGAAGCTCAAGCCATTTCTCAATGGTCATCGTGATCGCCTATTCTGACCGGATTGCGCGCGAGGAAAACCCGGACGAACAGGAACATCAGCGCCATGCCGATGAGGCCGATCACGACGATCAGCGGGTCGGTTTGCCATTTCATCGTGGCGAAGGCGGCCAGCACTACGGCATCGAGGGATATCGCCGTTAGCAACACCCAGCCACGTGCGCCGATCTCCTCGCGCAGATGCCGGAACACGCCGAAGTGGATGATCATGTCCATCACCAGGTAGAAGAAGGCCCCAAGCGAAGCGATCCGGCTTAGGTCGAAGAACACCGTCAGGAAGCCTGCGATCACGACAGTGTAGACGAGTGTGTGGTCCTTGATCGTGCCCGGCATTCCGAAATGACTGTGGGGGATCATCTTCATGTCGGTCAGCATCGCCAGCATCCGCGAAACCGCGAATACGCTGGCGATCAGCCCGGAAGCCGTGGCGACCAGCGCAAGCGCCACCGTCAGGTAAAAGCCGGTCTGGCCGAGGGCGGGCTGGGCTGCTTCGGCAAGCGCGTAGTCCTTCGCCGCCACGATGCGGTCGAGCGGCAGGCTGGAGCCGACCGCGAAGGCGACAAGCAGATAGACGACCACGCAGATCGCAATGGACAGGACAATGGCCCTGCCGACGTTGCGGTGCGGCTCGGTGACCTCCGCGCCGCTGTTCGTGATGGTCGTGAAGCCCTTGAAAGCGAGGATCGACAGCGCGACCGATGCCACGAAGCCGGTGGCGCCCGCGTCTCCACCCGTCGCCTCGAATGACAGACCACTGGCCCAAAGCGCGGAAACACCGAACAGCGCGATGCCGCCCACCTTCAGCACGGCCATGACGATGGAAACCAGCCCGACGGAGCGGGTGCCCGAGGCGTTCACGAGATAGGCGAAGACGATCAGCCCGACGCCCAGAACCGGCACAAGAATGCTGTCGGCATCGCCGCCGAAGGCCCTCAGCATGTAGGTGCCAAAGGTGCGGGCGACGAGACTTTCGTTGATGACCATCGACAGCGCCATAAGGAGCGAGGCACCTGCCGCCACTGTTGTCGGCCCGTAGGCTTTCTCAAGGATCATCGCGATACCACCCGCAGACCGATAGGCGTTCGACATCTTGATGTAGCTGTAGGCGCTGAACGCGGTCACGATGGCACCGACGACGAACGACAGCGGGAAGAGCGGCCCAGCAAGTTCGGCGATCTGGCCGGTCAACGCAAAGATGCCCGCGCCGATCATGACGCCGGTGCCCATGGCCACTGCGCCGGGTAAGGTGATGCTGTTTTTCTTGTAGCTCTGCGCCATCAGAGTTCCTTTTCTGTTTTGCGTCGGGTCGCGATCCAGAGGAGCGGCAATCCGGTGACCAGGCCGAGGCCAAGCACCGCCCATGTCGCCCGCCCGAGGTCGCCGCTGACTGCTTCGCCGCCGAAATGGGCGAGCAGGAAGCTTGCCGGAACAATCCCGGCCAATGTCGCGAGCGCGAAGCGCCAGGCATGCAGGCGGCTGAGCCCGGCTGCATAGCTGATCATGTCGAATGACACGAACGGCATCAGACGGCTGGCAAAGACCATCGCCGTCAACGCATTTTGCGAGCCGAGCAGACCGGCATCGACCCGATCACCAAACACCCGTCGCAAGACATCGTGCCCCAGAACTCGCGCGAGGCCAAATGCGATCAGCGCCCCGAGTTCTGCGCCTATCGCGACCTGTGCCGTACCCCAGAGATGTCCATAAGCCGCTCCGGCGGCCAGCGCGATCGGCGCGCTCGGGATCGGGCTCGCCACGACAGCTACGGTCATGAGCGTGACGATCAGAACCGGCCCCCAGAGGCCCGCGCGCACCACCAGCATTTCGAGATGCTCGCCGTCCATGAGCTCGCGTGCTTCGGTGAACACCGATGGTGCGAACTGCCACACGCCGAGCAGGGCGATCCCGACGATCGCAAGCGCCGCGAGGATGGCGGCGCGCAGCTTCATATCAGATCGCCTCGACGGCCTTTGCCAGAAGGTCGCGGACCTCGCCCGCGACGGCCGTCAGTTCAGCGTTTTCTATCGCCTGCATCGAGGCCACCGGGTCGATTGCGCTGACCTCGACTCCGCCATCGACCTCGCGCAGGATCACGTTGCAGGGTAGCATCGCACCAACCCGCGGCTCGATCCCGATCGCCTGATACGCCATCTTCGGGTTGCAGGCACCCAAGATTCGATAAGCTGGCATCTCGACATCAAGCTTCTTCTTCATCGTCGCCTTGACATCGATCTCGGTCAGCACGCCGAAGCCGTTGTCGGCCAGCGCCGTGCGTGTTCGGGCATCAATGTCTTCGAAGGATACCCCCTCGAAGGTGCGGTTGATCGTGTAGTTCATTGCGGCATCCTTTCCGTCGAAATTATCGACCGCATGGTCCGGCCCCTGCCGAGGCGCGTGTCCGGGCTGCCGCATCGGGCACAAGGCCACGCTTCGAAGTTCTTTACCTCGTCGCCATGGTATCCTTGATTGCAGCGCACAGGGTGATGCAGATCAGTGTGCGTTCCGCTCATTTCCGATTTTATGATGGCAGAGCGGCCTTTGCCGCCACATTCAAGGAGATGTCGGATGAGACACGGGATTGCAGCATGTTCGGCGACCTTGGCCACTACAGCGGCCCTGACGGCCAACATGGCCCTGGCGCAAGCCGATGAAATGGCCAACCGGGATGCACCCTTCTATCACGGGCATGATATGATGTGGGGTGGTGATCAATGGGGAGGGTTCGGAATGGTACTTGGTCCGATCTTCATGATCCTGATCCTGGTCGGGATCGTCGTTGGTGCAATCTACGTCCTGCGGCTGTTTGGCGTGGCCGGCAGTGGCCAGCCGGCACATGATCGGGCGCTGATGTTGCTCAAGGAGCGCTACGCAAAGGGTGAAATCGACACTCAGGAATTTGAAGAGCGCAAGAAACTGCTGGCGCACTGACTGATGTCAATATGGCAGGAGTTCCGATGTGCCAAGCTCAGCGATGTAGGTGGGCAGTGGTCATTCTCAGAACAGATAGGAATACAATGAACCGGATCGTATACATCGTCGGCCTCGTGGTCATTGTCTTGGTCATCCTGGGATTTTTCGGCCTTCGTTAAGTGCAGACATTCTCGTAACCAAACAATTGGAGACAAAGCTATGTCCAGCGATAAAACCCCAAAATCCGACGACGCCGACCACGGCCTTGGTGCCAAAGGCACCATATCTCAAGCAGGGCGTTCAGGTGGGCGTTTGCCGCGTGACATCGGCACGCAGGATGAACTGAAGCGGGCCAACGAACGCCCCGCCGGCAAGACCCGTGTCACCAAATCCGACGAAAAAGACTGGTAGCCGGAGTGCATTTGAGGCCTCACGGATCTTCTGATCAACGCGTTCGAAGTTGACATGTCGTGTGCGAGATAAGGTGAACTGAGCCGATGACAATATCCTTTTCAGGGTGCGAAAAATGATGCGCGGCAACTTCAAATTCATTTCAAGGATATGGGACCGACTGCCCGCCAGTCTCGGGTTTTTGCTAATCCTGTTGGATTCCCTGGAGTCGGCACGGCTCGGATGGATCGACCACTGGAACTATGCTTTCGGCCGGGAGCGTGGGCAGGCGATCAGCGATGACGATCATGCGTCTCCGGGATACAATTAGGGTGGAAATCGCTGCTTAAAGTTTCGGAGGCGTTTTGAAGGCGACTCAACGAACCTGTGGCTGACAGTAGAAGTCTAGTGTGGATCCGCTTCCCTCTGCAGCCTCCTGGCCAGAGGCGCGATGGTGAGGCCTTGCACGATGATCGAGAAGACGACGACAATGAACGTGGCGGTGAGGATCAGGGGCTTCCACTCGTAGTCTGGCAAGCTGAGCGCGAGAGCAACCGAGATGCCCCCCTTGAGCCCGCCCCACGTCATGATCGGAACCACCCCACGCGAATATTCTCGAAACGGATTGATCAATGTGACCGGCAGCCCAACAGCGACAAGGCGTCCGATCAGAGACAGGCCAATCGCTGCAACCCCAGCCGTGATCGTATCCACGTTCAGCGTGACGACGAAGACTTCGACGCCGATGAGAAGAAACAGAACGGCATTGAGAATCTCGTCGATGACGGTCCAGAACCCGTTGAGGTATGTCTGGGTCTGGTCCGACATGCCATGTTTGATGCCGATATCTCCGATGAACAGCCCGGCCACCACGGCCATGATCGGACCTGAAACATCAAGCGCCACGGCAAGCTGGTAACCCCCCAGGGCCAGCCCGAGCGAAAGCAGGATCTCCAGGGGATAGTCGTCGATCCGGCGCATCACACGATAGACCAGAAATCCAAGGACGCCACCGAGCAGCGCGCCGCCGCCAACTTCCTTCATGAAAAACAGGATGATGCCGATTGGATCGGCGGTCGAATGTCCGCCGACCGGTTGAAAGGCCAGACCGACCAGCACCAGAAATACCACGTAGCCGACGCCGTCGTTGAACAGCGACTCCCCGATGATTTTGGCCTCAAGCGACTTCGGCAGTTTGGCTTGGCTCATGACGCCCAGCACGGCCACCGGATCGGTTGGAGAGATCAGCGCGCCGAAGACCAGTGCGACCAGCAAAGGTATGCCGGTGACCCAATGGAAGCCTAATCCGACGATTGTGACCGAAAGCGCCACCCCCAGCGTCGCCATGGCCGCGATCGTCCATGCCTGTTCGCGCAGATCCTCGACGCGGACATGCAGGGCGCCTGCGAACAGCAGTAGGCCCAGCATTCCTTCGAGTAGGGTCCGGGAAAACTCGGCGTCGGCCACGAACCGTCGCATCTCCTCGGCAACGCCCAGATCGGGCCGGAATGCGTCCAGACCGAGAACGCAGAGGGATGCGACAAACGCAACGATCAGGATGCCTATGGCCGGTGGCAGTCGAAAAACGATGTGATTGATGGCTCCAAACGCCCCGGCGAAGACGATCAGTAGCGTGCCGATCTGGAGAGCGTTCATCGAGACTTCCCTTCTAGTGGGCGGCGATATTTTGCGTCTGAACCCGCAACGCGGTGTCCATCCGCAGAACCGCCAATGGCGGCAAGTCGCTGCGGCCCAACCATTTATTCAAAGCTGCCGACACTGAATGTTTCTTCGCCGCTGTCGAGGGCCGCAATGACAATTGGCATCGCACTCACCTATTTTCATTTGGCCATAACCACCAAGTCTTCACAAACATGATCTGTCTTATCGGTGTCTTGATGACCAGAAGCAGAATTCCGATTGAAAGCAGACACCAGATTGCGGCCACTTCGTTTGGGTTGCTTGTCAGCAACATGGCCAATCGCGGTCCGACCAGAAAGTGGTACACTGTCAGTCGCCAAGAACCATAGATAAGGGGCATCAAGAATGCCGCGAAGAAATAGCTGGGATAGATAGTCAGGAAAGATGCCCAGGAATCTACGGTTATGAAGTTCAGCATGCCGTTTGACGGCACTTCCCAAGCGATATGCCAGTCTCCAGACACTGAACATAGGCGCTCAGCGCACAGTACCTTTCCCAGCGGACATGACCCTGCCCATTCAAACGGGTAAAGCTGCAGAAGCATGATGACTGCTGAGATGAAACAGATTGTATAAACCGGCCATTGAATTTTCTGACGCACGTGATTTGGAATAAAATACATCGACAGCATGTTGATGAAGAAGGGCTGGAAAGTGATGTGCAAGTAGCCCAAGAGAGTAGCGATCTGATTGGACGGCAGGGCGCATTGATCGATGACCGGGTAGGTAAAGGCCTGCAAAAGTTCCATTGAGGAGAAATAACCCAGGGCCATCCACAAGGGTGCCGGTTCTTTCTTGTAGGCTGCGTAAGCTGTGGTCGCGATACCAACAAAGGCCAGCGCGGCTGACGTTTCACCGCTCCAGCACATGGTTTTCTCTCGATATGCAAAACGGTCGAATGGTCACTATCCGTTTGTTTCCTTTTGGCGGTGCTATATGCACGATTGATCCGGGATGTTTTTCAGTCGTCTGTTTTCGGCTTTTGGGCCGATGGGATTTCCTGGCCTGATGGTTTCTTGGCAGGTGTTTGCTTGCCGTGAAGCTCGGGGCCACCCCAGCGTGGGATCGTCAGCTTGTTGTCAGGCCGCCGTCCGGGAAGCCGTCTATCACCCGGCGTGTCGAACGCATCATTGCCGAGGCCCAAACCTGTGCCCGCATGGGTATCGCCAGAAGATCCCCCGAAATCGAAGCCGGGACGGTCGATCTTTTTCCCGCTGTCGTCCGCTGCGTTGGGTTCGTCCAGTGCGGGCTTTTTGTTGCTGTGATTGTTGGGATCATCTGTCACCTTTTGCGACTCGGGCGAAGACGAAGTGACCGGTTTTTCACGATGTTTCATGGTCTTTCTCCTTTCGTGGGAGTGGATTTTGATTTCCGGTCCGGAGGGATCGCGCCATGATGGCCTGAACCAGGCACGGCAAGTGCAAAGTCACTCTCTGCGGACCGAGTTTCCTCCGGCGACGATCCGACGGATCAGCGCTGCCGCAGCCCGGTGCTTTTCGGCATCGGCCTCGGACCCGACCGCGTTCTCATGGGTGGCGGCTGCATCAGTGAGAACACCCATGATTTCTTTCTCGGGCAAAATCTGCGCGTCATTCAGCGCAAGAAGCAGGGCTTCGCAGATGGTAAGCGCGGCCATTCCTGAATGCGTGTGGTCGTCCGTCATGGGTGTTGACCTTTCCGCCAAGTGCGACGCCGGGTTGCGCCTGGGGCTTGCCGAGCAGACTGGCAAGAAATCTGCTATGCTGTGCTGATAGACATCAGTCATCGGTTCGATTTCTTTGGCTAGAACTTCGCCGAGTGTCGAAGAGGGATAAATGATCGAAAACACTCCGCTTGTCCGCAAGCTTGGCGCATTCGTCGCCCTATCGGACACCGAATTGTCGGTGCTTGCGTCATTGCACAAGCGCCGCCGTACTTTCGTGGCGGGGCGCGATCTTGTCCATCAGGGGCAATCAGATCAGGCTGCCTATATCCTCGCCTCGGGCTGGGCCTGTTCCTACAAGCTTCTTGAAGACGGGCAGCGGCAGATCGTGGATTTCCAGATCCCCGGCGATTTCCTGGGGCTTCGCAGTGTGCTTTTGAACGTGTCGGATCACAGCATCGAGCCGGTGACGGATATCGAGGTGACGGAAGTTCATGTTGCCGACCTTCTGGACGCATTTGCGCAGACGCCCCGGCTGGCCACGGCCGTACTTTGGGCCGCGTCCCGGGACGAGGCGATGGTGGTCGAGCATCTTGTGGACATTGGACGCCGCGACGCGGCAGAACGCATGGCGCATTTCCTGCTGGAGCTTGGCGCCAGACTTGCGTTGGTCGGACTGGGGAGCAAGGAGGGCTATGCCTGTCCGCTGACGCAGTACCTACTGGCCGACGCGATCGGGCTCAGTGCAGTCCATGTCAACCGGGTTCTACGGCAGTTGCGCGAAGCAGGAATGGTCACGTTTCGGGACGGGTTTGTTGCATTCGGCGACTATAACCGACTGGCCAAGTTCGCCCAGTTCGATCCGTCGTACATGGATCAGAAAGGGCCGCTTCTCCCTTGACGTCGCTGCGCGTTAGCCTGCCGTCAGATGCGGCCAAGCAGCATCAGAATGACCGCGATGATCAGAACCGTGCCAAGCACACCGGTCCTGGCATGTCCGAAGCCATAACTAAGTCGTGCCATGCAGCAGCTGGGAAGCACCGCCAAAAGGCCGGTTCATCCCGTTACTGTCTCATCTCCAACCGCGACCTGCTACCAACACAGGC
This sequence comes from Roseovarius tolerans, assembly GCF_900109855.1. Classification (GTDB taxonomy): domain Bacteria; phylum Pseudomonadota; class Alphaproteobacteria; order Rhodobacterales; family Rhodobacteraceae; genus Roseovarius; species Roseovarius tolerans. Next base: position 20,406 of record NZ_FOBO01000024.1, read on the forward strand.
ATGCGATCTTTTCGTCATGCGTCGAGATGAGGGAGGCTAAGGGTTTACCGTTGCGCTACGATTGGGACTAACTTGGATCAGCGCTGGAAAAAAGAACTTGAGGTAAAAAAGGGCAGATGGCTGGAGAGTGTAACCCGCCAAGGGACTGCCTCCTGACTCACGGTGTATGGCAAGCGACCCGTCGCTGGGCGTCCCGAGATGCGCTCGATCTTCGGATAATACTTGAAAACGGCGCTGTGCCCAATCCTGGGACGGTGACAATAGCGATGCGGCGCTTTCTCCGCAGGAGGACATGAAATGACCACTCCCGAATGGCTCAAACCCGGAATCTATGGTGCTGTGATCGGCGCAGTTTTTATCGGCATCGTAGGATTTTCCTGGGGCGGCTGGATGACTGGCGGAGGGGCGAACAAGATGGCCCACGCCATGGCTCACGACGATGTAATTACGGCGCTGGTCCCTGTTTGTCTTGACGTCTCGCGGACCGATCCTGATCGGATTGAGCAGCTTGCAGCGATCCGAGCCGCCAAGACCTACCAACGACGCGATGCCGTGATGGATTCAGGTTGGGCGACGATGCCCGGCTCTGAGACGCCGGATCGCGACTTGGCGGAGGCCTGTCTCGCAGCACTTGAGATTGATGCGTAACAACGATGACGGCAAATGTCCGTCTTCGAAATAGTCACAATGATTGTCCGGGCCCAAGACGGGTTTGGGAATCGTGCAAAGAACCAAAGGAATAAAAAATGTCTTTCAAAGATCTTACAAAAAGAGCCGCTGCTGCGCTGAAACCAGAACCTGCAGAAGCTCCTGCCAAAAAGCTTGACCTAGAAACCTCTGGGGCGGAAGCGAAGAAAAAGGCAGCAAAAACCAAAGATTCCTGAGAAATAGTCAGGAAGTTGTCTTTTTCCACAACGATGACCACCAGAAAAACCAAAAAGGGAAGACAACTAATATATGGATGGCCCAACCCGCAAGATCACCACAGTATTCTCTGCGCCTTTCAGCGTCCCTGGTTTGGACGAAGCGCTGCCAGCGGGAGAGTACGAGATCGAAACTGAACTGTCTTCCTCCCCTGATCCCCGACATCTCGATGTCTGGAAAGCCTCTGTTGTCGTGAATCTGCATCCTCGTGCTTCGCATCACGGGCTGTCGAAAATACTGACCGTTTCGCTGGCTGACCTCGAAAAGGCAAAAGCGAAAGACAAGCTATCCGGCAAAGAGCTGTCAGATTTGTTTCTTGAAGAAATGCTGGCAGATCCGATGGTACGCCTTGTGATGGAGGCCGACGGTGTTTCCGAGATGCAGTTGCGAAAGCTCTATCCGGCACCGAGCGGGTATCAAACAAGCAGCAATGTGCAGGATACGACCTCAATTGGTCGAGTCTCGAAGGACAATTTTCCGATTCAGATCGCGGAAAACGAAGGAATGCCAACACTGCCTAACCAGGCTGCTCCCAAGCGCTTGTCCCACAAAAGCCTCTGTAAATCAGCGGCATCGTAAAATTCGCGCAAGCGAGAGAGGACGCGATATGTCCGAGCAAGATGATGGCCCAGAAGAACCAGGGCCTTGGAATACCACAAAGAAACGCGGCGCGCCGGAGATTGACGCGCTGCTTCGCAAAGGTCGGGAACGGTTGGGCGGATTGGTGCCCGACGGGCGACCGTCGATGAAGGGCTTTGTGTTATTCGGAGCAATCGCTCTCGCAGCAATCGGGGTCTGGACATCCTATTATACGGTCCCGAGCGACTCTGTCGCCGTTGTTCAGCGTTTCGGAAAATACAAATCAGAGGTTCCACCCGGTCTGCATTTCAAGGTCCCGCTCGGTATAGACGTCGCCACGCTTGTGCCGGTGAAGCGCCAGCTGAAGCAGGAGTTTGGCTTCTCGACGCCAGGCGCAACCGAGCCGTTTCAAAGCCCGGTTGACGGACGTCGTGAAACCGAGATGGTGACGGGCGACCTGAACGCCGCCCTCGTGGAATGGGTTGTGCAATACCGCATCTCCGAGCCTTTGAAGTTCCTGTTCGAGGTGCGCGAACCACGCGCGACGCTACGCTACGTCTCGGAATCCGTGATGCGTGAGGTGGTCGGTGATCGGACGGTAGACGAGGTCATCACGATCGGTCGTCAAGAGATCGAGAACGAAGCGCTTCTGAAAATGCAAGCGCTGGCTACGAAATACGCGATGGGCATCAGCATAGACCAGGTGCAGCTGAAGAACATCAACCCGCCGGGTCCGGTTCAATCGTCCTTCAATGAGGTTAACCAGGCCCAGCAGGAGAAAGAGCGCCTGATCAATGAAGCGCGCCGGGAATACAACAAGGTCATCCCGCTGGCTGAAGGCGAAAAGGACCAGCGTATCCGCGAGGCTGACGGCTACCGGCTGAAAAGGGTCAACGAGGCCGAAGGCGACGCCGCGCGGTTCACGGCGCTCTTTACCGAATATGAGAAAGCGCCAGAGGTTACGAGGCGGCGGATCTACATCGAAACGCTTCAGGCAGTTTTGCCCGGTATCGGATCGAAGATCATCGTTGATGGACCCTCCAGCAGTATCCTGCCGCTCTTGAATCTTGATCGTCAACAGGAGGACCGACCATGAAAATAGGATTAGGAATTCTTGCTGGAATTGTGGTCGCCGCCCTCGTAACGGCTTCAAGCGCGGTTTACACGGTTGGTGAGGTCGAACAGGCCATCATCACCCAGTTCGGCAAACCAGTCGGCGAACCGATCACATCGGCCGGGCTAAAGTTGAAGCTGCCCTTCATTCAGGATGTGAATCGGATCGACCGCCGGGTTCTGGAGTGGGATGGCAACCCCTCTGACATGCCCACGAAGGACAAGCTCTACATTTCGGTCGACCTGTTCGCGCGCTGGAAGATCACGGACCCCCTGCAATATTTTCTGCGTCTTCGGGACGAACGCAGCGCGCAATCGCGCCTCGACGACATTCTGGGCAGCGAGACGCGCAATGCCGTAGCCAAGCACGAGCTGATCGAGATCATCCGGACGACGAAGGGCCGAACACCGCTACGGGACACGCTGCTCACCGATGAGGAGCTTGCGCAGGATATCGGCGCGCTTGTCCCGATCCAGAAGGGACGGGCACTGGTGGAGGAGGAGATCTTTACGGCTGCCGCAGAGAAGGTGCGTGTCTTCGGAATCGAGCTTCTCGATATCCGGTTCAAGCGGATCAACTACAACGAAAGCGTGCGACCCAAAATCTATGACCGCATGATTTCTGAGCGTCGTCAGATCGCAGAACGTTTCCTGTCCGAAGGCAATGGAGAGGCTGCGCGTATCCGTGGGAACCGCGTGCGGGATCTGGACAAGATCCAGTCCGAAGCCTATCGCGCCGTTGAGGAAATCCGCGGTGTCGCAGATGCCTCCGCTGCGGACATCTATGCGCGGGCCTATGACATCAATCCGCAAGCGGCGGAGTTTTATGCGTTCACGCGTACCATGCAAGCCTACAAGGACATGATTTCTGATGGAACTACGCTGGTCCTGACCACGGACAGCGATCTGTTCAAGTTCCTCAGGGGAATGGAGGGCGCAACGCCATCTGAAACGTTTACGTCCCCCGACCCCGGGGCAAGCACTGTGGTCGAGCGATGATGCGAGGGAGAGACAAACAATGACCGACGCCCTGTTTGATCGCAACCAAGTAAACCGTCAAATTTCGATAGGCCGGGATCATCCGCCCCATCCGCAACATGCTTGGAGGCCATTCATATCCGGCGAGAATTTCATTTAGGAGCTAATTCATGACGAAGCTGACAAAGTCGAGTGTATTCAAACAATCTGCACCTCGAGCGGAAACGCCGATGGACAAGACCACGCGTGCCGCGAGGGAAATCCTCGACGGAGAGATGGAACACCGTCAGGTCAAGACAGCGCGTCTTCGCAAGGCACGTCTCGAGAGAGAGGCCAGCCCGGCTGTCGAAGTCGTAGCGCCCTCAACCAGCAAAGCCCGCAATAAACCACCGGCCACAGCCATCCCATAGTGTGGTCACATGGTTCATGCGAAACACTGCCACCAATTAAGGGTCGGGGGTGTCGCAGTCATTCGAAAGGAAGAAGCTGAATTGCCACCTTCTGAATGGATGCGGATTTTGGCCGGATGTCGAGATCCGATCCTCTCTCGGACTAGTCTTGCCCTGTCGGAGAAATTTGTTCCTTGAGCGGCGCTTCGGGTTCTGGCTTGGTTGTCGCTGTTGATCAGCGTCTGGCTGGCTTTTACTATTGGAATGGGAAATTCAGCCCTCCTGGTCCCCCTGTTCACGATCCAGCATGATTGGGGGAATGGGGCGTTTGTCGGAAACCGTGGGCTGGGCGACCTGCTGCCTAGGACGCCGTATTCATGATCTCCGGCGAACCATGCTTGGCGATTGCCGACGAACGGATAACTTCCGAAAGATCCTGTCAATCCCAGGGAAGCACCTCACCATGCAGAGCTACAATGGCCACACAAATACCAACAGCGGCAAGCTGACGACGACCACGAGCACCTCGACCAGAAGTCCCAACCGCCAGTAATCACCGAACCGGAACCCACCGGGACCAAGGATCAGCGTGTTGTTCTGATGTCCGATCGGGGTGAGAAAGGCGCAGGATGCGCCAATCGCGACCGCCATCAGAAAGCTGTCCGGATTGACGCCAAGCGTGGCGGCAATGCCAAGCGCGATGGGGCACAGGATGGCGGCGGTGGCGGCATTGTTCATCACGTCGGACAGGAACATGGTGGTGATCAACACCACTGCCAGGGCGGCGACGGGGTTGCCTTGCGCGATGGTTCCGACCAGAAACCGCGCCAGCAGATCGGCGGCCCCGGTCGTCTGCATTGCGCCCGCAACCGGGATCAGCGCTGCCAGCAGAACGATGATCGGCCAATCAATCGTCGTATAGATTTTCCGCAGCGGGACCGTCCGCAACAGCATCGAAGCCAGTACCCCAAGGGCAAAGCCCACGGGTGCAGGCAACAAGCCCAGCGTTACAATGCCGATTGCACCCAGCATGATCGCGCCCGCAATGATCGCCATACGTTTGTCGGGGATGCGCAGCTCGCGCTCGCCCAGCGGCACGCAGCCCGTATCGTTGATGAATTCGGCCATCATCTCGGCCGGACCCTGCATCAGCAACAGATCGCCGGATTTCAGCTTCAGCTTGCGAAGCCGCGCCTGTGGTTGACGTCCTTCGCGCGACACGGCAAGCAGGTTGAGCCCGTAGCGCGTGCGCAACCGCAGATCGCTCGCCGAACGCCCGACGATGGTCGCGCCTGGCAGAATGGCGAGTTCTCGCAGCACGATGTCCTCATCGCTCTCGTCGGCGTCCTCGACCTTGTCAGCCTCTTTGATGGCGGCTTCCGCTTTGGCTGCTTTCGATGTCTTTTCGGACGCATCATCTGCCGTTTCGTCTTTACTATCCGAGGCTGCTTTCTGCGCCTCAAGCTCGATGCCGAAGACGGACAGCGCTTCGGCCAGTGCGTCGACATCGGCCTGCAGCACAAGAACATCACCCGCGTGGATCTGGCGTGCACCATGCGGCGCGGTCATGCGCACCTCGTTTCGCACCAGGCCGACGATCTGTGCGCCACTGTCCTCGATCTCGGCCTCGAAGCCGCGCAGGGTCAGCCCGACGGCCTTACCTTTCGCAGGCACTCGTACCTCGGTCAGATAGGTGCCTGTGTCAAAACCGGCGCCAGCGGCAGATTTACGCGCGGGCACCAACCGCCAGCCAACGATCGAGACGAAGAGAACGCCCAAGGTCGCAACCGCGATTCCCACAGGAGCAAAGTCGAACATGGCGAATTGACCCAGCCCGGCCTCTTCCCGGAAGCCCGAAACGATCAAGTTCGGCGGCGTGCCCACCAGCGTGGTCATGCCCCCCAGAATGGTGCCGAAGGCAAGCGGCATCAGGATCTGTCCGGGCTTCAGATCCAGCCTGCCTGACAATTGCACAGCGATTGGCATCAAAAGCGCCATCGCGCCCACGTTGTTCATGAAGCCCGACAGCGCCGCCCCCAGCCCGATCAGCGCCAGCAGGGTCGTGATCCGTCCGGCATCGCGCGGCAGGATACTGCGCGCCAGCCAATCCACGGCACCGGTGTTGCGCAACCCCTGACTAAGCACCAGGACACAGGCCACCGTAATCACCGCCGGATGGCCGAAGCCAGCGAAGGCCAGTCCCGACGGAACCAACCCTGAGATTGCGCAGGCCAAAAGAGCCGCTAACGCGACCACGTCATGGCGAAACCGCCCCCACAGGAACAGCCCCATCATGGCAGCGAGAATTACGACGATGAGGATCTGCGGATTGGTCAAGGAAACGGCTTTCGTGCTGGGTCTTCGCTTAAAACAAGTTTCGCGACCGGGTCCTGATCCGAGTTAGCCCCAGAGTGCCTCTTTTCCGATCAGATGGAGGCATCCCATCACAGCGACTTGTTCAGCTCGCTGAAGCAAAAGGAATTATAGAATGACACTCAACGGAAAAGTAGCGCTTGTGACGGGTGCGGCGCAAGGGATCGGACGCGGCATAGCCTTGCGCCTGGCAAAAGACGGCGCCGATATCGCGATTGTCGACATCAAACCCGACAAGATGGCAGAAGTCGCTGCCGAGATCGAAGCGCTTGGCCGCAAGGCCACAACATTCAAAGCCGACGTCAGCGACCGTGCGGAGGTCTACGCTGCGGTCGAGCATGCCGAAAAGACGCTCGGTGGGCTCGACATAATGGTCAACAATGCCGGTATCGCGCAGGTCGATCCGATCGCAGATGTAACACCGGAGGATGTTGATCTGATCCTGAAAATCAATATCCAAGGGGTTCTTTGGGGGATCCAGGCTGCTGCTGCGAAATTCAGATCCTTGGGCAATAAAGGCAAAATCATCAACGCGTCTTCGATTGCCGGGCATGATGGATTTGAGATGCTGGGCGTCTATTCGGCGACGAAGTTCGCCGTGCGCGCTCTGACACAGGCCGCAGCCAAGGAATATGCCAGTGACGGCATCACCGTGAATGCCTATTGTCCCGGCATCGTAGGGACAGACATGTGGGTCGAGATCGACAAGCGGTTTTCAGAATTGACCGGTGCGCCCATCGGCGAGACCTACGACAAATACGTGGGCGGAATTGCTCTGGGGCGTGCACAGACCCCGGACGACGTTGCCGCACTGGTTTCGTACCTCGCTGGACCGGATTCCGATTACATAACAGGGCAGGCGATCATCACCGACGGCGGGATCGTCTATCGCTGATACCGCGGGCGCGGTGGCGCCGCCGCCGACACCCATGCGCTTGTGCGGGCGTCGACCAGGTCGAAACCCGCATCATCAATCAGCCGCTGGATAGACTGAGCCATAGAAACACTGGCCAAATTCTGCATTTCTCCGATTCACTCGACGCAGCGGGCCTCCGTTGCGGACGATGTAGCGCAGGGTCAGGGACACGACATGGACGACGCCGTTGCGCGCCTCCTCTAGCCAGACATTGGTCGGATCGGCACCTGTCGGGGTCGCGAGTGCATTTTTCACGCCCATGCTGCAATGTCTGCTTTCAATGAACGAGGACGATCATCTGAAAGGCGATCATTGCTGAAAAGGCCAGCGTTGTCGCCGGGCGGCTCTCGACCAGCACCATAGTGCGGTCGCCGCCTTAGGTTCCGTCAGTCGGCCGGGGCCTGTTCGTCGCTGGCGCTCCACGCGTCCGAGAAGGCAGTCCACGCGTCGGAGAAGCCGGCCTGTACCTCATACCATGCCGAATTCGTACCAGCCTGGATCGCGCCGAAGCGTTCGCCCAGCCGGTTGCGCGCCTCGCGCAGGTCGCGCAGCTTGGCGCGGGCGGTCGCGCGCGCATCTTCGGACATGTCCGCCCAGCCGCCGCGCAGTGCCTCTTCTCTCTGCTCGATCTCGACGTCGAGCCGGTCCAGCGCCGCGCGCGCCTCGGTGATCGCTTGCTCGCTCTCTTGCTCGGAGAAGGCCGCGATCGTCTCCATCGCCTCCGAGATTTCGGCGCGCACCTCTTGGGCGGAGGTCATGTCGTCCGTGCCCTGCGCCACAGCGGGCAAGGTGGCGCATGCGAGGACGGCAGCGATAACAGAGCCGCGCAGGGTATTTGGGACAGACATCGGCGACCTCATCCCTTGAATCGCGACATGGCGCTGTTGAAGGAGCTGGAGAGGCTGTCCCACGCCTTGTCGAAGCCCGACTTCATGTCATCCCAGGCGGTGTCACTGGCCTCGCGTAGGTCCTTCAGCTTGGCCTCGGTTGCGTCGCGCTGCGTCCGCATTTCTTCGAGCTGTTTTTGATAGTTGATCTTGGCGTCTGCCTCGGCCTCGTCGAGCTTGGCCTTCATCTTGTCGATCTCGGCGTTCCACTGGTCGATGCGCGCCTTGGCCTTCTCGATATACTGTTCGCGTTCGGACATTCATGATCTCCTTCTAATTTTGACCTGAAAAACCTGAGAAGTTGAAGCGTAGCTCACAGTTGGGTTTGCCCGACTGACTTGGGTTAGTGACGGCGCACATCTCTGACGTCCATCCTGTGGCTTTGAGTGATGGAGAAAGAATAGATGCCCGATACGGAAAAAATGACGCTGCCTGTCGTCGAACTCGCCCGCGAAAATAACGAGTTCCGCAAGGTCCTGTGGACCGGCGAAAAGACACAGCTGGTGCTGATGGCCATCCCCGTGGGCGGCGAGATCGGCGGCGAGGTGCATCAGGGGCACGACCAGATGCTCTACTTCGTCGCGGGCACAGGTGTGGCCAGGATTGGTGATGTGGAAACGAACATCGCCGATGGCGATGTCGGTATCGTGCCCTCGGGCGTCTTCCACAACTTCCGCAACACCGGGTCCGGGATGCTGAAACTGTTCACAACATACAGCCCGCCTGAGCATGAGCCGGGCACCGAGCACGCCACCAAGGCTGAGGCTGATGCAGACGAATAAGCCCATAAAAGTCGATACCGTCATCGTGGGCGCGGGGAGCGCCGGGCTGTCTGCGTTGCGCGAGGTGCGCCGCTATACCGACGATTTTCTTGTGGTGAACGACGGCCATTGGGGCACCACCTGCGCCGCCGTGGGCTGCATGCCGTCGAAGGCGCTGATCGAGGCGGCGCACGCGTTTCATCGGCGCTTGACCTTCGAGGAATTCGGCATTCAGGGCGCCGAGGGGTTGCGCGCCAACATCCCGGCCGTGCTCGCCCGTGTGCGCAGGATGCGTGACGGGTTCGTCAAAGGGCCGGAAAGCGTGCCAGACAAACTGGGCGACCGCGCCGTGTCAGGTCGCGCGCGGCTTCTGGGGCCTGGCCGGCTGGAGGTGAATGGCGACGAGATCGAGGCGCGCGCGATCATCCTCACGCCGGGCAGCCGCCCGGTGGTGCCCGGACCCTGGCGGACCTTCGGAGACCGGATCCTGACCACGGACAGCCTGTTCGAGCAGGATGACCTGCCCCGCCGCATCGCGGTGGTCGGCATGGGCGCAATCGGGGTCGAGATGGCCCAGGCCCTGGCCCGGTTGGGGCTGGATGTGGCCGGGTTCGACGCGGCCGAAACGCTGGCCGGCATTGACGACCGTCAGGTGCTGGAGGCTTTCCGTCCCTTGATCGAGGCCGAGATGGGCTTGCATACGGGCGCGTCCGCCGAACTCGAGGACGCGGGCGGCACGATCCGCGTGAGCGGCGCGGGCGGGGTCTTCAAAGCTGATGCCGTGCTGGTCGCGATCGGGCGTCGCCCCAACATCGACGGGCTGGGGCTGGACACGTTGGGCGTTCCGCTTGACGACAAGGGGATGCCCCGGATCGATCCCGCCACGCTGCGTATCGGCGAGATGCAAGTGTTTCTTGCCGGCGACGCGAACGGCTATCGTCCGCTGCTACACGAGTCTGCCGACGAGGGGCATATCGCCGGGCGCATGGCTGCACCGGATGCTTCGGATCACGGATTGTGTCGGCGTACGGCCCTGTCGATCGTGTTTTCATCGCCGCAGGTGGCGCGGGTCGGGCCACCTCTGTCGGATCTGGATGAAGACACTACTGTCTCGGGAAACGCGGATTTCTCGGATCAGCCGCGCGCCCGCATAGCCCAGACCGCCGCGGGCTTGCTGCGCCTTCACGCCGAGCGCGAGACCGGTCGGCTCCTGGCCGCCGAGATGTGCGTGCCAGCCGCCGAACACTTGGCGCACCTGCTGGCCCTCGCGGTCGAACGGCAGATGACGGTGGCGGACATGCTGGCCATGCCGTTCTACCATCCGGTGCTGGAGGAGGGTCTGCGCAGTGCCCTGCGCGACCTTGCGAAGGGTGTGGCGGCCGTCGGTGGCTCGGACCTGTCGGACTGCAAGCCGATGGGTCATGATGCCCTGGACTGACGCAGGCCCTGTCGTCCCGGCAAGATTGGCGTCTGCGATAATGGATGACCTTTAAGTCTTCCGGCGACTGGGACTCGCGGTGGCCATCGGGCTCCTATTCGGGCTCGAACGGGGCTGATCGGATGACACGCCCGCGCGATGGCCTATTTTTGCGAAGAGTGTCACGCGGTTGATAAAGACGACGTTAGGAGCGAAGCGAGCAAACGATGCCTCACGACCACGCCAGCGGTCATATCGACCCCAAGTCCGGTGACCGGCGCGTGTCCATCGCGATCTGGGCCAACGCGCTCCTGACCGTTGCACAGGTCATCGGCGGAGTCCTTTCGGGCAGCCTAGCCCTGATCGCCGATGCGCTGCACAATTTCTCCGATATGGCCTCGCTGGTCATCGCCTTTGCCGCGCGCAAGATCGCGCGGCGCCCCGCGGACGAGCGTATGACGTTCGGTTACGGCCGGATCGAGATCGTCGCGGCGCTGATCAACTACACCACGCTGATCCTCGTCGGATTCTATCTGATCTACGAGGGCAGCATGCGGATGATCGACCCGCCCGAGATCGTCGGCTGGACGGTGGTAATCCTGGGCGGCGTCGCACTGGTAGTGGACACGCTTACGGCGCTGCTCACCTATTCCATGCAGAAGGGCAGTGTGAACATCCGCGCGCTGTTTGTGCACAACCTGTCTGACGCGCTTTCTTCGGTCGCCGTGATCATTGGTGGCGCGATGATCATCCTCTACGACATGCGATGGGTGGACCCTGCGATCACCATCGGCATCGCGCTCTATATTCTCTACCTCGCTTTCACCGAGATCGGCGGCCCAATCCGGACTCTGATGCTCGGCAGCCCTCCAGACATCGACAATGGCGCGGTCGTCGCCGCCGTCCGCGAGGTCGACGGGGTGGCAGACATCCACCACGCCCATTTCTGGCAGATGGAGGAGCATGCTGCCGCATTCGACACGCACGTGGTTCTCAAGACAGGATCCTGGGATTGCCTGGAGGATATCAAGGACACGATAAAGCGAATGCTTGAGCGCGAATTCGGCATCACCCACTCGACGCTTGAGTTTGAGCGTGAGGACCGCGCCCACCAAAACGCCAGCCTCTATGGCCACGGGGCGAGCCGAGGAAAGCAAGATGGTGATTGATGCATTTTGCAGCTCGACGATGCAGCAGAAGGATAGTCTCCTGCGAGATATATTGAATAATTTACAAATAAAAACAATTACTTGATAGGCAGAGAAGGTTCGCTGCCAGTCGCGTTCCCTCCGCCATAAATTATTTGTAAGTTATTGAATTTATTTTAAAAATACTCGAAAGCTCGCAATGAGATACAATCATGGATACATTTTATTCATGAAGCTAAACTATTCGTTCCGCATCCCCAGATTAGGAATCTTAAGATTCTTGAGAACGCCTGATCGCAAGCCCCAAAATGGCTGATACGGTCCAAAATTCATCATGGCTTGGATAAGAACGGACGAGCTTAGGGTCTATTCGAGCTCAACAGGATGTGATCGACGTAATCCCATCCAACTCTAACCGGAAGTTGACCAAGGATTTCGACGCCGGGCTGTATTAAGAGTGCAACAAAATCGGACGCTTCTTCGGTCGCCTCAGCCGATCGCTCGGGCGCTCAAAACTCCTACCCAAGCCGACACCGCAGTGAGTGTCGCGCCCCAGGCCATGTCAGCGGCCACCATTGAGGGATGCCAGTCGCGCATAACCGTCCAGCTGGTCAGCTCGTAGGTGCCGTAGGCGACAAGACCCAGGACCGCGCCGTTCACCAGCACCAGTCCGGGCGTGCCGTCGCGCAGCGCCGGCCAGCCCGCGAACCAGACCACGCCCACCATGTAGATGAGATAGAACAGCACGGCCGGGAGGGGCCGTATGCCCTCGCGAAGCGTATCGCCCAGGTGCTGAGCGAAGAGCGGCTGCATGACGGTCGAGAGCATGACCGCGTCGGCGATCAGGAAGATCACGCCGGTGACCAGGACGAGGACGAGAAGGGACATTCGTTTCTCCTTTGCAGGGCTGGAAATAGGCCGGCGAGGCGGCCCGTCTACGAAGGGAGATGGCGGCAGTTCAGTATGGCGTCTTTTGTTTGGTCAGCCGGCTTTGAAGTCCAACACAGGATACGTGTATGGCACACAGACCCTCATTCCTGAGCGAAACCGTCACATGACTGCAATGAGGCCACATTGACCGATGGTGTGCTTTGCGCGAATGTCGGCTCTTTGAAGAGGCAGCGAAGATCTGCCATAGGAGATGGCAGACTGGTCGCTGACCAGCCTGCAAACCCGCATGATCAAGATAGGCGCGAGGGTCGTTCGTCACGCGCGCGACATCACGTTCCAACTTGCGGAAGATCTTCCTGTCGGCATGCGCATTGGCTTCCGTCGTCATGTTCTGGTTATGAATCCTGACCCTAAAGCCGCCTTAGCTTGAAAATTTAGCGACGGGATTGCGAGCCTCAGAACTTGAAGGCGCAATGAGAAACGCAAAATACCCCTACATTTCGGCTTGAATGGCAGCACGTGACGCAATACATTGTGCTCAGAGCTCGCAAGATGTGCCTCCAAACTCAAATGACCGTCTTTTTGACGGCTCTTGCAGTATGGAACCTTCATCATGCCGAAGAAAGTCTCCCCTGAACGTCTCCGTGAAATCCAAGAGCTGCCAGCTGACGCGCGCGTGCGTGTTCGCGAGATAGCTGCCCTTGAAGACGTCTCGATGTCCACCGCATGGCGCCGAGTGCGCGACGGTCACTGGCCGGTTGTCCGCGTTGGCGGCACAACCCGCGTGCTGCTAGGCGCATAGCGCTGCAAACAGCAGGCATACGGTGAGGATGGATCCAATGATTGAGATCCTTCAACTCACCCTCTTGGCTATCAGAAACCCAAAGCTGTTTTACTATTTCGTTGCACAGCTCAGCCCCAGGTTTTGTTTGCACCTGCTTGCGGCGGTCCGCCAACGGGCCGCGGCTAGGTTCGACCTTACCCAAACACGACTGGGTCGCTCCCCAACAGTTAAGGAGCGTGACCAATGAGTTTTCGCGCAATGAGAAATGCCTTTTCGTCAATTAAAGCCATCAAGCTGACACAGTCCGCAAAGCTCGTGCTCCTCGCTCTCTCCAACCGCCATAACCAGGAAACGGGACGCTGCGATCCGTCGGTCAAGACGATCTCAAAAGACTTGATGATCTCAGTGCGGGCTGTGCGTGATGCACTTCGTGAATTGGAAGCCCGCGACCTCATCGAGACTGTCCATCGTAAGGCGCGAACAGGCCGTGGACAGAAAAACCGGACCAACCGCTACCGGCTCAAGACTGCGGCAAAATCTGCCGGTGGTATGCGGCAAAATCTGCCGACGAAACAGGAAATACTAGACGCCCCGAGCGCATTCGACGACCTGGCCATGGCCTGTGAGGAGGATTTGGAAGATGAATGACCTCTTCACTCCACCAATCACGCCCAAGATACTGCGACCCCACCAAGCCAAGGCGATGGACATGCTCCGCCAATCTCTTGGCATGGGCTACAAGCACGTCGTCCTGCAAGCACCAACAGGTTTCGGAAAGACTCTGGTCGCAGCGAAGATCATTCAAGGCGCATATGAGAAAGGCAACCGCGTCATCTTCACGGCTCCGGCGATCAGCTTGATCGACCAGTCGGTCGAAGCATTCGAGGCCGAAGGCATCTTTGACATCGGCGTCATGCAGGCGCAGCACCCGCGCACTGATCCCTTGGCAAGGGTTCAGGTGGCCAGCGTTCAAACCTTGGTCAGAAGAGAAATCCCTGAGGCGGCCCTCGTGATCGTTGATGAGTGCCATCAGCGTTTCAAGAAGATCGAACAGATGATGAAGGACCGGCCCGACATCGTCTTCATTGGTTTGACCGCCACTCCCTGGGCCAAGGGCATGGGGTTGCTTTGGGACGATCTCGTCGTACCCACGACGATCAAGGCTTTGATCGAGCAGGAGTATCTGTCCAAATTCCGGGTCTTGGCGCCGGACGTGCCTGACCTCAGCGAAGTCAAAGCACAAGGTGGCGACTATAACGAGGGGCAGGCAGCGCAGGTCATGCAAGGCAAGGCGCTCATGGCGTCTGTGGTCGAGACTTGGCTGACGCAGGGCGAAGATCGACCCACACTGCTCTTCGGCGTCAACTGTGCGCATGCAGAGGCTCTATGTGAAGCGTTCAAAGACGCAGGAGTGGCGAGTGCATATGTCGATGCTTTCACGGATAATATCGAACGGAATTTGATTGAGCGCCAGTTCCGGGCGCGCGAGATCAAGGTCGTCTGTTCCGTGCGCACGTTGACGACGGGCGTCGACTGGCCCGTCAGCTGCATCATCGACGCAGCACCGACCAAAAGTGAGATTTTGCACGTCCAAAAAATCGGGCGCGGCCTGCGGATCCAGGATGGCTCTGAGGATCTGTTAATCCTTGATCATGCAGGCAACACTCTGCGACTTGGGCTGGTCACAGATATTCACAGCACCGCGTTGGACGCCTCGAAGCCTGGAGAAAGGGCCGCTGGCCGCCTAAAGACGCAAAAGCTGCCGAAGCCCTGCGCAAGATGCGAGACGCTGCATACGGGCCGCTACTGTCCTTCCTGTGGCCATGAGCGCAAGCCGGTTTCAGGTGTGGACACGATAGACGGCGAGCTGGTGGAAGTCGGTGAGACGCGCAAGGCTCCGACCAAGTCGGACAAGCAGAACTTCTGGTCGATGGCGCTCACCGTGGACGATCAACGCGGCAAAGGCGGCCGAATGGCGAATGCCCTTTACAAAAGAAAATTCGGAGTCTGGCCCAAAGAGCTTTCAGACCGGCGCATAGAGCCAGATCAGGCTTTCCGGAACTACGTGAAATCCTGCGACATCGCCTATGCGAACAGAAAGAATAAGCAGGGAGCGCTGTAATCATGCAGATCAAGACGACCGACGCCGCCCGCAATAAATGGCGCGGGATACTGTTGGAACTAGGGCTCCCGGCAGATTGCCTTAGTAACAAGCATGGTCCATGCCCCATGTGTGGCGGAAAAGACAGGTTCCGGTGGGACAACAAAGAGAGCCGTGGGACATATTTTTGCAGTCAGTGCGGAGCCGGTGATGGTATGGAACTTGCCATTAAATTCACCGGGTTGGATTTCAAGGAAGTTGCGACGAAGATTGACGGCATTGTCGGGAATATCAACGCTGATGCGCCTCCTCGGGTGATCAGCAAGGACCAGAACAAAGATCTACTAAAGCAAATCTACTGCCGCACACGTCCAGTCGAGCCGGAAGATCTGGTCCACAAATACCTCGCAACCCGCGACCTCGAAGAACTAATCTATCCCCCTGCGTTACGCTTTGCGCCAGTGTTGGACGACGGTGAAGGCGGGAAGCACCCCGCTATGGTCGCCATGGTTGGTGTGGTTGGTGAAACCAAATCAGGCGGTGGCCCCAGGTATCGTGCAATGCACCGGACTTACCTGCGCCCGGATGGAGCTGGAAAAGCGGAGATTTCGCAACCGCGCAAGTTCACCCCTGGCCAACTACCTGACGGTGCCTGTGTTCAACTCTGTGAATACGTGCCAGGAGGTCCACTTGGGATTGCGGAAGGCATTGAGACGGCGCTGGCGGCCTCTGCGTATTACGAAATGCCAGTTTGGGCTGCGCTCAACACCAGTCTTCTGAAAAAATGGGTTCCGCCAGACGGCTGCAAAGAGATCGCCATTTTTGGCGATAACGACGCGAATTACAGTGGCCAGAAGGCGGCATATGAACTGGCCCATAAATTGGCCGGAAAAGGCTATATCGTCACCGTGCATATTCCCGAAGACGACGGCACGGACTGGGCTGACGCATGGTCTAAGAGATGCCGGGAAAAGATGGAGGTGACAATGACTTAGGTCTTGCAGGCAACTGAACAGCGGCCATGAAAAAGAGAAAGAAGCCCCTTCCTATGCCGAAGAACACGAAGATCAGCGAGAAGAAACGCCTTAACCTTGCACCGTCTGGGTTGACGTGGAAGCGCGATGTGTTTTGCTCTGAATATCTCAAAGATCGCAACGCCACGCAGGCCGCGATCCGCGCTGGATATTCCGAGAGAACAGCTAAGGAGCAGGGATACCGACTGCTCACGAATGTTCACGTCAAGGCCAGAGTCAACGAGCTGATGAGCGAACGAGCCCAACGGCTCGAAATCGAAACTACCGATGTTCTCCAACGCTTGTGGGAGAAAGCTACGGCTGACGTGAACGAGTTGGTGCGCATCGAGCGTCGCTGTTGCCGCTATTGTCACGGCGTCGATCACGAATATCAGTGGAGGACCCCTCGGGAGTTTAAAGGCGCGCAGAACGCCACAATGGAGGAGATGGCTAAGGGTAACGCAGACACGCTGCTGGCGTTAGGTCAGGCCCTGGACGAGGGACGCACCATCCCCTGTATGCCCAATGATGCAGGCGGCTATGGCTTCGACCAGACCGCAGGTCCCAACCCGGACTGTCCTGAGTGTCATGGCGAGGGTATTGCGCATGTCGTGGTGCTAGACACCCGCGAGGCCCTGTCACATCCGCTCTATGAAGGCGTCAAGCAAACCAAGGATGGCATTGAGGTCAAGATCGCCGATCGCGCAAAGGCGCTAGAGCAGGTCGCGCGTCACTTGCAGATGTTCAAGGACGTTGTGGATCTCCAAGCCTCCGAAGAGCTGATCACGGCTGCTAGGGCCATCAGCGCCGCCTCACCGCCCATCACGCCGCAATATGTCCGCGATAATGCGCACCGGCTTGATGCACTTGAATGGGACGCCCTTTAGGCGGGCCGGTAGAGCAGTGTTTTTGCGCGATGATACCCTTGTTCGGCCTGCACCGCGCCCGATACTTCGTAAGGGCCAAAACCGTCAGGGTAAAGCGATGCGTGCTAGGACTCCCAAATGATCCGATCCCATATAGGGGCGTAGCTCAACGGTCCCCGATGCACCCTTTGGCACTAACACCGTATCTATAGGCAATGGCAGCAACCAACCGCCCGAACGAAAAGTGTTTCTAAAAGCGCCGAGACGGTGGTTCCCAGCGGCGGCCTCTATCCGTTGCAAGTTCCCCGCCCAAGGAACCATGTTGAAATCTCCCGCGATCAGCACCTGGCCGTCCAGACCGGCGATGCGTTCGGCGATGATTTGACTCTGGTAGTATTGATCAAATGGAAAGGGCCATTCCATGTGAACAGATAAGACCCACACCAGCTGACCATTGGGCGCCAGCACTTGAACCCCCGCCAGCCCAGCTTCGGCCAAGCAAAATTCAGAGCCATCCACGGCTGGCAATGACGTCAGCACGGCGACGTCCTGCGCTGGCCGGAATTTGCAGGTGACGGCCTTAGGGTAGTGGTCGAACATGTTGGCCATGAACCGTCGATTATGATCGGAAACCTCTTGCAACGTTACAATCTCGGCGCCGGACGCGATAATATCGTCAGCCAATGGATAACGTGGCCAGGCCTTCGAAAGCAGGTTCTTTTGGTAGAGCTTTAGGCATGCTCCGGTGCAGTCCGTCCCGGAGATGAAGAAACCGGGCGCAATCGAACTGATCGCCACAACCGCCAAGGTGAGTGAAAAAAGTGCGCGACGCTGCGCCTTCATCAAGAACAAAAACGCTGCCACCGGTATCAGCAATACCCCGGCCTGCGGTCGGACCACCGACGCTGAGTTGCCAAATTCGAAAACATACCCACTAAATCCAAGCAGAACCAGCGCAATCAGGGCCGTCGCACTGCCGGATGCCAAAACGCGAATGATAGCACTGTTAGACATTTTGTAAGCCCTGCGCAGGGTAGTTAGCAGCTTGAACCACCCTAATGCCTAATTATCTGGTGCGCTTCTAGCGCCAGGCCGCTTTGCTTTGATCTGCACCCGTAATCGTAACAGCACCAAAAATAGCCAATGCCGGATACAGCATTGCCGCCGTGAGTATTTCATTTGCACTATGTCTGCGTTTGGCTCGAAGCAGAAGTCAGACGCGCGGGGCGGTTTTCGGTCCGGCCCAGACCGCCCATTGTGGCGATCGCGTTATAAATTGATCCGATTTGTCACAGCGCCCGTAAGAACGGCATGCACTTGGGCATAGAAAAAAAGGGACAACTCAATGAAGCTTTCCAGCTCTCTTAAGGCCGCGGCACTTGCCGCTTGCTCCACAACTGCCGCCTCGGCTGACACCATTGTTGATATTGCCGCTGGTGACGAGCGGTTCTCGACCTTGGTTGCTGCCGTGACCGCCGCTGATCTGGTCGAGACCCTGCAAGGCGAAGGGCCCTTTACAGTCTATGCGCCGATCAACGATGCTTTTGCCGCTTTGCCCGATGGCACGGTCGAAACGCTATTGCAGCCTGAGAACAAGGACCAGCTGACCAACGTCCTTCTATATCATGTCGATGACCGCGACCTTCCGGCCGCGGCAATTCCTATGGGCTCGAACTATTTTAAGCCAGTTTTGGCATCTGAGCGTTTGTGCATCACAAAGTCGTCGGATGGTGTTATGATCGCCGACGGCACCGGAGAGATGGCTACTGTCATTATCGCCGACATAAAGGCCGATAATGGAGTGATCCACGTGATCGACAAAGTGCTGCTGCCCGGCACGCGCCCGGCCTGCCACTAACTTACACCCACAACGGCACATGCCGTGCGCTTTGGCCAGACCTTTTGATAATGTTTGCCGTGGCGGAAATGACGTTTGAAAGGATAATGAAATGTTAAAGACAACAACTGCTCTCGCAGCACTCACCGCTGTTTTGGCAGCCCCCGCCCTAGCCGGTAACGTAGCTGAACCCGCACCTGAGCCCGCAATCGTGGCACCAGTGGCTCCGGCCAGCCCGAACTGGACGGGCTTTTACGCAGGTGGACAGCTCGGCTATGCTTGGGTCGACGCTGATCTTGCAGGCGTAGACGGCGATGACATCATCGGTGGTTTGGTGCTTGGCTATGACTTTGATTACGGTAACAACTGGGTTGTCGGTGTTGGCCTTGATTATGATTGGGCTGACATCGGTCTCGCACCTGGTGTAAGCCTTGAAAACGTCTTCCGTGCCAAGCTTCGTGGCGGCTACAAAATCGGCAACGGGCTGCTGTATGGAACCGGTGGCTATGCTTGGGCCGACACGGATAATGTGGGTGATGATAGCGGTTATTTCATCGGCGGTGGCTATGAACATATGGTCACGCAGAACATCTCGATTGGTGGAGAAGTTCTTTATCATCAATTCGACAACTTCGGCACCGTTAACACGGACATCGACGCGACGACCGCTCAGGTGCGGACTACTTTCCGCTTCTGACCGGCGCGTTATGCGATCATCATATTTCAGATTAGTAGCGGGCGGTCTTTGACCGCCCGTTTTTATGCCGAACACCCTTTAAGCGAGGACGCGTTCAGGCCGCGCTGATAGATGCGAGACCGGACAATGGCAGCAATGTCCCGCGTTGCAGCCAGTCGCGGCCAACACTTTGAGCGTCTGCTTAATTCGAACTGAGTTCCTCAGGGTCTGACCGCTTCGGGCTGGTTGCCGTCATCTGACAATTCCAGTCGGGTAACACGCACTGGTCGGCTGCAGGCAAATGGCGGCTATGCGCAGATAGTGACCTTTGCAAAGTTTGGGCAGTATCCCGACAGCGGACCTTCAAGCTGAGTGCGGCTTATGCCTGCTTCGAGCCCTAACCGACGGCGAACCAACGCGGCGACAGCATTGATCACGTCGACAGGGGCAGATGTTCCGCCGTGCTGCCGACATTCAAAGCCTCGGACGCAGCTGATACGCTCATAGGCACCTTTCCGCCAAGGCTCCTCTCGGAGGGCAACACCTTGCAGCAGCAATGGTTATCTGAATGACACGGCAAAAAGAAACGGAGTTACATCATGCGACAGTTATTGGTTCTTATCGCGGCGGCGGCGGCCTTTCTCGGGGTGGCTGCAGAGGCGGGAAATGACAAAGCCGGAAAAGGACAGTCAGGCGGTGCGTACAAAGCAACCGATTGCCCACCCGGTCTGGCTAAGAAAAACCCGCCGTGCGTGCCGCCCGGCCAAGCCCGCAAGTACGGCCGTGGAGACGTGATCTATGGAGATTACAGGATCATCGGCGATCCGGGGCGGTATGGGCTTGATCGCGACCAGACCTACTACCGCGTGGGCGACTATGTCTATCGCGTGGACCGCGACACGCGCGAGGTACTGGACTTGATTGGAGCGGTCGCGCGCGTCTTGGACTAGTGCGCGACTGCACGGCTTCGGCGCGAAGACTTTCGAACCAAGGGCAGATCGACGCGCGGCCGGGATCGGATAACGTATGATCCGGAGACCGAGCCGTGGTCTGATGGCCGCGTAGCTGTCAATATGAACCACGCCTCCCGCAGAGCCGACCCTTGCCACGCCGCGTGGCCAGGGTCCGGAAGGTCCGCTGATCAGACTTTGGTGCTAAGCGCAGCTAATGGCCGGAACGAGCCCATACTACCTGATGCTGCGATTTGCCGGAACGGACGCAAAACAGATCGAAGCTGTCGTTTACTCGTGCGGATCAGATGGCAGCTTTTTACTTGCCTCCCACGGGCGGTCGCGGCCTACGGGGTGGACTTTGATCGGATGTAGCGTGGCATAGCCCCGCAAGACTGCTCCAGCGGCCACCCGTTTCACCCGTTGCGGGATTTCAGCTGTCCATGGTTAAGACCAGCCCGAGCAGAAGCCCTCCAATGACCACCAATCCGACCAGTATGAGTGCACTCGACATGGACGCCCCCGCGTGTTGATCTCCAGCTGGGGTCATTCATCGGAGAGAGCCACCACCTCAGGCAAGCGCCGCCGAGGCTGTCATTCTACCGGTGTTGCGGGAATGTCGGTGTCGTCGGCGGAGAGGCACCTATCGGGGCACTTTCCTCGCGGTTTTCCGCCGAGGGCCGTAGCAACGAGAACACCGACCGGCTCCTGCGCCGATACTTCCCGCGCGGCATCGATGTGTCGAACTATAGCCAAGCCAAACTCAGCGCAGTCTCTCGGCAACTCAACGAACGACCCAGAAAGAC
>NZ_FOBO01000018.1 GCF_900109855.1 Roseovarius tolerans
TGTGGTCGACGCCTTGACCGACCTGTTCATCCTGCGCGGTCCGCCGGAATACATAAGATCCGACAATGGCGCGGAATTTATCGCCAAAAAGGTACGCGCTTGGATCGGCGCGGTGGGCGCCAAGACGGCCTTTATTGCGCCAGGATCTCCGTGGGAGAACGGCTACTGCGAAAGCTTCAATGCCAGGTTCCGGGATGAGCTTCTGAACGGTGAGGTCTTCTACTCGCTACGCGAGGCCCAGATTCTGATCGAGAAGTGGCGCCGCCACTACAACACAGTCAGACCGCACAGCGCTCTGGGATACCGCCCACCAGCGCCCGAAAGCATCGTTCCGATAGACCAAAGGCCGACCATGCACTAACATTTAAAACGGACCACTCAGTGGGGGCAGACCACCCGCCCGAGCCCGAGGCAGAGCCGAACCGCATCCTGATCGACGGCTCCAACGTCATGCACTGGAAGGACAACACCCCGCAGATCGCGACGCTGCGCGAGGTCATCGGGCATCTGCGCGGCCTGGGCTTTGCCCCCGGCGTCGTTTTTGACGCCAATGCGGGCTATCTGTTGAAAGGCAAGTACAAGCACGATGACGCCATGGCCGGGTATCTGGGGCTGGCCGAGGATTGGGTGATGGTCGTGCCCAAGGGCACGATTGCCGACAGCTATCTGCTGACCGTCGCGCGCGACGTGGATGCCCCCATCGTCACCAATGACCGCTACCGCGATTGGGCCGGGGAGTATCCCGAGATCGCCAAACCGGGGCGGCTCATCCGGGGCGGCTATCGCGACGGCGTGCTCTGGCTCGACGAAATCGCCGCGCCGGTGCCCGCCTGAGGGCAATTTAGGCCTCGTTTTTCGACACCGACGCAATACCGACAGAATACCGACGTGATACAGCCCGGGCGGAAAGCGCTTTTCTCTCCCCCCGTTTCACGCGAGGAAGGAGGCATGCCGATTCTCGCCTTCCTCCGCGACAACGCGCCCTGGCTCACCGCCGGGGTGCTGCTGACCTTCCTCAGCAGTTTCGGGCAGACCTATTTCATCTCGGTCTTCGCCGGGGAAATCCGCGAAGGATTCGGGCTAAGTCACGGAGAATGGGGCGGAATTTACACCCTCGGCACCACCGCCTCGGCGCTTGTCATGGTCTGGGCCGGGGGCCTCACCGACCATTTCCGCGTCCGCGTGCTCGCCCCCATCGTGCTCCTCCTGATGACCGCCGCCTGCCTGTCGATGGCCCTCAACCCGGTCTGGTGGCTATTACCGCTGGTCATCTTCGCCCTCCGCTTCACAGGCCAAGGCATGATGAGCCACCTGGCCGTAGTCGCCATGGCCCGCTGGTTCATCGCCAGCCGGGGAAAAGCCTTATCTATCGCGACCTTAGGCAACTCGGTGGGGGAGTCTTTGCTGCCCCTGATCTTCGTTTCACTGCTGATTTTCCATGACTGGCGGGTGCTGTGGGTGGCCGCTGCGGTGATGGCCCTGATCGGCATTCCGCTCCTCCTCCTCCTCCTGCGCCGCGAACGCACACCGCAAAGCTGGGCCCAGACCAGCCAGTCGCTCGGCATGGACGGGCGGCACTGGACGCGTTCCCAGACCCTTCGGCATTTCCTGTTCTGGTTCATGATCCCGGCGCTTCTGGGGCCCTCGGCCTTCAACACCGCGTTCTTCTTTCATCAGGTGCATATCGCTGAAATCAAAGCGATTTCCCACGTCGAACTGGTGGCGATGTTCCCGCTTTATACGGTGGTGGGGATCGGGGCGATGGTGCTGTCGGGCTGGGCGCTTGACCGATTGGGCACGGCGCGACTCTTGCCGTTCATGCAACTGCCGATGGTCGTGGCCTTCACCCTCTTTGCGTTTTCCGAGGGGCCAGTGATGCTGATCCTCGGCTTCGTGTTTCTCGCACTCACAACCGGGGCGAACAGCACCCTGCCCAACGCGTTCTGGGCAGAATTCTACGGCACCGCCCATATGGGCAGCATCAAGGCGATGGCGGCGGCGATCATGGTCTTCGGCTCGGCTATCGGGCCAGGGCTGACCGGGCTCGGCATCGATCTCGGCCTCGCGATCGAGGCGCAGTTCCTGCTGATCGCGAGTTATTTCGTCTTTACCAGCGTGATGATGGCCATCGGTGTGACCCGCGCGCGCCCACAGCTATCGCTGACGTCTTAGGTAGACGTAATAGGCCCCGCCGCCGCCATGTTTCAGATGCGCTTCGCTGATCTGGAGGACCAGCGGGGCGAGTGGCATCATCTTGAGCCATTGCGGCACATTATGCCGCAGCACCCCGTGACGGACCGGGATCGGTCCGCCCGGATCACGATGCTTACCCTTGCCGGTCACCACCAGCACAAGCCTGAGGCCAGCGGCATGCGACCGCTGGATGAAATTGTTCAGAGCGGGATGCGCCTGATCAAGGGTCATGCCGTGCAGATCGAGCTTGGCCTCGGGCATCAGCTTGCCACGTTTCAGGCGGGCATGGGCCTTCTTGTCCATCTTCACCGGCGCGTTGCCAACGCGCTCGGCAATGCCGGGCAACACGTCATGGCCGCGCGGCTGCCCATTGGCGGATTGACCGACGCTGAATGGCTCGATCGGGGCAGGGCGCGGTGTGACAGGCTTGGGTTTGCGCGGCGCGGTGTCGGTCAGAGTGCCCGGTTGCGGCTTGCGTTCGGGTGCGAGCGGTGTCGCCTTGCGTGCCACTTCTTCCCAGAGCGCTAGCTCATCCGGGCGTAAGCGCCGACGGCTCATGGCTCTTGTTCCGTGAGCATGGCGTAAGCGCGCTGAATAGGCATCAGCACAATCATGCGCCCCGGGTCGCGCAGCTTTCCAGCGGCGCGCCCCGCTGCATCGCCGGTGCCAAAGAAAATATCAGCGCGTTGGGCCCCCTTGATCGCAGATCCGGTATCCTGCGCAATCATCAGGCGGTGCATTGGGTTTGCGCCTGCCTTCTCGATCCAGACCGGTGCGCCGAGCGGCACAAACGCAGGATCGACCGCCACTGTCCGTCCGGTGGTAACGGAGCGGTTCATAGCGCCCAAGGGCCCTCGTTCGGCAGGCACCTGATCAATCCGACGAAAGAACACGTAGGACGGATTGTGCATCAAAAGCTCGTGCCCTTCGACCGGGTTGCGCCGCACCCAGTTCTTGATCACCTCGGCGCTGACTTGGTGTACATCGTAGACTCCGCGTCGCACCAGCTCGACCCCGATAGAGCGATATTCGTGTCCGTTCGCCCCGCCATAACCCACGCGGATCACACGGCCATCGGGCAGCCTGATCCGGCCCGATCCTTGGATTTGAAGGAAGAACAGCTCTACCGGATCGTCGACCCAGGCGATTTCAAGTCCCCGATCGCGCATCACGTCTGTCCCAAGTATCTGCCGCCGCGTCAGCCAAGGATTGCTGCGCTTGGCTTCGGGCGGTTGACGATAGACAGGATAGCGATATCGCGGATTGGGGCGCAGGGCACCGTTGAGTTCCGGCTCGAAATAGCCGGTAAATAGGGCAGGCTTGCCGTCGTTGATCACGACCGGTCGAAAGAACAACTCGAAGAACGCACGCGCATCGGGGCGCTGCCCAGCCAAGGCACAAAGCGCTGTCCAGTCGGGATCATCGAGATCAGCACAGGTGTTGAGAAACACCTCAAGGGCGGCGGCGTGATCATCAGCCTCCCACCCCTGTAAATCCGAGAAATCCAGGATGTCGTGGCGGATCTCCTGCGCACTTGCGGGCGGGACCAGCCCCGAGAGGACCAGCGCCAATATGACCGCCTGCAGCGCGCCCGTCATTCGCCAGTGGCAACAAGCCGCCAGTTTGGATCGTCCGAGCCCATGACGCGCTCGTAGGTCCAGATATCTTTCTGACGCTTGCTTTGTCCCGGCGCGCCCTCGATGATCTCGCCATTGGCGTCACGCACGACCGAGATCAACTCGCCCACACAGCGAACATCAATCTCGGCACTCTTGGTGTCGGAATTGAACCTCGCATCGACAAGGGAAAGATCACGGACACCGAGAAATTCCGCCTCGATGGTCAGGCCCTGTTTTTCACGATCATCGACGACCTGCGCAAATGCCTCGTAGACATCGCGATCCATGAACGGCATCACCTCGTCAAGCTTTCCCCGCTCAAAGGCCATGAGTATCATCTCATAAGCACCTCGCGCGCCCTGCAAGAAGCCTGTTACGCTGAAATCGGGCTCAATGCGCTTCATCTCCGCCAAGGCTGCGGCGGCATCGGAATCTTCAGGCACATGATCGATGATGTCATGATCAGGGCCGCCCTCGATCACCTCAAACTCCCGGCGGGGGGCCTGCCCGGTCCGGGGCTGGGTGCGTGGCGGGCCTTCATAGCCATCCCTTGTGCCCAGAACACTCTTCAGCCGCAAGATCAGGAAAATGGCAATACCGGCGAGCACCAGTAACTGCAGAATGGGCGAATTCATGGGCACCTCATGTTGTGCGGGGCATGGTAAGCTCTGTCACTCGTTCTTATGTAGGGGACGCGATGGACCAAGTCCACCGTGAGGACCAGAAAACGAAGGAGGGTCGCGCATGTGGCTGTTGCTTGCATTCATCGTTGTCCCGTTGATCGAGATTGCATTGTTCATTCAGGTGGGCGGCATGATCGGACTTTGGCCAACATTGGCTATCGTAATCCTGACCGCACTGCTGGGGACCTGGCTGCTGCGTATGCAGGGCGCCGCGGCATTGACCGATCTGCGGCGCAGCTTCTCGGAAGTCGAAGACCCGTCAGAGCCGCTGGCCCATGGCGCGATGATCCTGTTTGCCGGGGCGCTCTTGCTGACACCGGGGTTCTTTACCGATGCCGTGGGCTTTGCGCTACTGACACCGCCGGTGCGCAGGCGGATCTTCATCGAACTGCGCAAACGGGTTCATGTCGCCCGGTTCGAGGCGGGATCGCAGCCGCGGCCCGATCCACAGCCCGACATCATCGACGCAGATTATGAGGATCTTGATGCCTCAAAAACCAGTTCGGGCAAGCCCTCTGGCTGGACTAGGCATTGAGGCACCGCCAACCGCCTGCTATGGAACACGCGATATTCATTTGAGTCATCCATCAGGAGAGTCCCATGGCAGACCAGGAAAACGGGGCAGCCGCCCAGGAAACCCCGCAGGTGCGCATGCACATCATGACGCAATTTGTGCGTGACCTGTCCTTTGAAAACGTGCTTGCGCAACGCGGCACAGGCGGCGAGGTTCAGCCTGACGTTGAAGTCGCCGTGAATCTCGACGCCAAGAAGCGCTCGACAGAGCATCAGTACGAGGTGGCGACCAAGCTCAACATCACCTCGCGGAACAAGGAAAGCGAAGAGACGCTTTTTGTACTAGAAATGGATTATGTCGGCGTGTTTCACGTCGAGAACGTGCCGGAAGAGCAACTTCATCCCTTCCTGCTGATCGAATGTCCCCGGATGATCTTTCCCTTCATCCGCCGTATCGTCAGCGACGTAACCCGCGACGGAGGCTTCCCGCCGCTTAACCTTGAAAACATCGACTTTGTTCAGCTTTATCGCAACGAGATCGCGCGTCGTCAAACAGAAGCAGGAACCCAGACCGCCGACGCCTGATCTAACGTGACCAAAGTGCAGCGTCGCCCATCTGCTCGACAAATGCGGAATGGGCGGCGCTTTCCTCTTCACTGAGACGCGAGCGCAGGGGTTCTGGACGTGGTCCGGGACGCCAGCTTGGCTCTGAACCTCCCCCGACATGATGCGTCTCTTGCCTCTGTGACAAAACAAGATCGGGCTGCCGGCCGCCGATCAATTCCAGATAGACCTCTGCCAGAATTTCTGAATCGAGCAACGCGCCGTGTAGAGTGCGCGCGGTGTTATCGATCGCAAAACGCCGGCAAAGCGCGTCGAGCGATGCGGGCGATCCAGGGAATTTCTGCCGCGCCATGGTCAACGTGTCGATGGCCTGCGCCCATGGCAGTTGCGGCAGGCTGAGCCAGTCCAGCTCCGCGTTAAGGAATTTCATATCGAACGCAGCATTGTGGATGATCAGCTTGGCATCGCCTATAAACTCGATAAAGGCCTGAGCCACGTCACGGAACATCGGCTTGTCCTTCAGTGTCACCTCACCGGGGCGCGGCGGTCGCGGGGCGTCAAGAAGATCAGGGCCAATACCGTGCACGCCAAAGGCTTCATCAGGCATGCCGCGTTCGGGATTGATATACTGGTGATAGGTTCGCCCGGTCGGCATGTGATTGTAAAGTTCGATCGCCCCGATCTCGACAATCCGGTCGCCACTTTCGGGATCAAATCCTGTCGTTTCCGTATCGAGAACGATTTCACGCATGGAGTCGGGTCCTTTTGATATGGCCGAGCACGTCTCGCACCTGGGAGCGGGCGTGATCAAGACTGTCGGTTTCGATCACATAATCTGCGCGTGTGCGTTTTTCAGCATCCGGAAGCTGTTTTTGGATGATCGCCTTGAGTTGTCCGGCATCCATGGTGCCACGCGCCATGACGCGTGCCTGTTGCTCTTCAGGCGTCGTTGAGACGACCACGGTCGAATCAAGATACCGCTCTGCACCGGTCTCGAACAAGAGCGGGATATCAAGCACGGTGATCGGTGCCGTTTGCGCGTCGATAAACACTTGTCGATCCTGCGCTACGAGGGGATGCACGATGGCCTCGATCTTGTGCAAGGCTCCTGGATCACGGCGAATGATCTGTTTGAGCGCCTCGCGACAGACAACGCCTTCGCGCACCACATCGGGAAAGGCGCGCTCCATCAGGGCAACTGCAGGCCCACCTTGGGAATAAAGCCGGTGCACAGCGGCATCGGCATCCCAAACAGGACACCCCTCATCAGCGAACATGGCGGCCGTCGTGGATTTGCCCATCCCGATGGACCCTGTAAGACCAAGGCGAAACGTCATCGCAGGGCTGCAGCGCGGGTCGCACTATCTACCGTCGGGCGCGTCCCGAACCAGCGCTCGAAGGCAGGAACAGCCTGATGCAACAGCATACCGAGCCCGTCGACGGTGATACAGCCCATCTTTTCAGCCTCTATCAAGAGGTGTGTTTTGAGGGGCGCATAAACCAGATCAGTGACGACCGTCCCCTTGCGCAAACCATCGAGCGGCACACGCAGTGGAGGGCTCCCGATCATGCCGAGCGACGTGGTGTTCACGACCGTCGAGGCGTCATCCATCATGTTCCCGGCCTGAACCCAGTCAATCACCGTCAAACGACGCCCGAATTCCTGCTGTAAAGCCTCGGCGCGCACCCGAGTCCGGTTGGAAATCAGGATTTCCGGTACCCCAACATCGAGGAGAGATGCAACAACCGCTCGCGCCGCACCTCCGGCACCAAGGATTGCCGCCGGTCCCGCCTCGGGATGCCAATCGGGCGCGTTCTGGCGAAGGTTCTGGATGAATCCATAACCATCTGTATTATCCGCGTGGATTTTACCATCTTTTCGAAAAATAAGCGTGTTCGCAGCGCCAATCAGTGTTGCGCGATCGGTGACCAGGTCAGCAATTTCAAGAGCGCGCTCCTTATGGGGAACTGTGATATTTACACCCACGAACCCTGCCTTCGGCAAACTGTGAAGGATTTCCTCAAGATCAATGGCCTCGACATGCATAGGCACGTAATAACCAGATATGCCCAGTGACTTGAGCCAATGGCGGTGCAATTGCGGAGATTTTGAATGGGCAATCGGGCACCCGATGACCCCGGCCAAGGGAATTTTGGCATGGCTCATGTCGGCAAATCTCCTCGCAGGGTCAGAAAAGACAAAAGATCGAGCAGGGGAAGCCCCAATACGGTGAAATAATCCCCTTCTATACGAGAAAACAAGCGCACACCTTCAGCCTCTAGCTGATAGGCACCGACACTCTCGCCGATTTCGGGCCAATTTCTTTCAAGATACCCCTCAAGCCAGTCTTCGGAAAATGTGCGCATGGTCATGCGCGCAACGCCGACATGTCGCCAGACAGGCTTGCCCGCCTCGCACAGCACGGCGGCAGACAAAAGATCATGGCGTTTCCCGCTCATATGAAGGAGCTGACTGCGGGCTTCTTCGAGGCTGCGGGGTTTCGATAACAGTTGACCGTCTAGATTGAGGACCTGATCACACCCTAGGACAAGCGCGTTCGGCTTTTTTGAGCTGACGCGAAGGGCTTTGAGTTCGGCGAGGGCATCGGCAATGTCGCGGGTCGGTGTTTGCTCTGCCAACAGGCTTTGACGCAGGGCCGATTCGTCCACTCTGGGTCGCACAACATCAATCTTGAGCCCCGCGTTTTCCAGAAGATGACGTCGGATTTCAGACCCGGAAGCTAGCGTGAGGGTGAATGTCATGTGGATAACCTTAAGTAAATGTTAAGGGTTTCGTTCGGAGATACCGGACGAGTTTCCATAACCGGCCGACTATCACGATCGTACGGATAGTTTCGACGATAGTGTGGCCTTGATATCCCGCTCTGACAAGGATGACTCTGATCATGTTGAAACCCCGTAAGCGGGTAAGTTGTCAACAGGCCTGACATATGTCGGCACCGTGTATCTAAATGATCAAGATATTGATATTGTTGTTTTAATTCCAGTTCAGTCAGGATTTATTTCCTGCGTCACAAAACCATACACAGCGTTACCAACAAGGGGATAACTCAATGCGTAAGTATTTGATCCACAGGTATCGCTGTGCCTACAACAAACTACATATCTTTTTTCTCTTATATTTATTAATAAGGTAAGGCGAGCGTCTATGCTTTCATGTGGCATATCGGAAAGATTGACCTCCGACGCCAACACGCTTAAGAGAAAACCCAAGCGCCCGTCCGGGCGCCGTGACCTTCCCATATCACCAAAGACATGCCCGTTGCCGGTATGACTATAGGATGTATCATGTCTGACGACCGTCTGAATCTGTCCGATCTTAAAGCGCTGAGTGCCAAGGAATTACTTTCGATTGCCGAGGAACTCGAAATCGAGAACGCCTCGACAATGCGAAAGGGCGAGATGATGTTCTCGATCCTTAAGGAACGTGCCGATGAAGGCTGGGTCGTGTTCGGCGATGGTGTTCTAGAGGTGCTGCAGGATGGGTTTGGTTTCCTGCGTTCGCCGGAGGCGAATTATCTTCCTGGTCCGGATGATATTTATGTATCACCGGACATGATACGCCAATACTCCCTGCGCACCGGCGACACCATAGAAGGGGAGATGCGTCAACCGGATGATAATGAGCGGTATTTTGCACTTACGTCGGTTACCCAGATCAACTTCCAAGAGCCCGAACGCGCCAAGCACAAGATCGCTTTCGATAACCTTACCCCGCTTTACCCCGACGAGCGTTTGACTATGGAAGTCGAGGATCCAACGATCAAGGATCGATCCGCTCGTTTGATAGATCTGGTGGCTCCAATAGGTAAAGGGCAACGCTCGCTGATTGTTGCGCCACCGCGGACGGGTAAGACAGTTTTGTTGCAGAACATCGCCAATAGCATCGAGAAAAACCATCCCGAATGCTATCTGATCGTTTTGTTGATCGATGAGCGTCCTGAAGAAGTCACGGATATGCAGCGGTCTGTGAAAGGCGAGGTTGTCAGCTCGACCTTTGATGAACCGGCAACGCGGCACGTTGCCGTGTCCGAAATGGTAATCGAAAAGGCAAAGCGGTTGGTTGAACATAAGCGGGACGTCGTCATCCTGCTCGATTCGATCACGCGTCTCGGTCGAGCCTTCAACACGGTCGTTCCCAGTTCTGGCAAAGTTCTGACGGGTGGTGTCGATGCTAACGCCTTACAAAGACCCAAGAGGTTCTTTGGTGCGGCGCGGAATATCGAGGAAGGTGGATCACTTACGATCATCGCAACGGCGCTCATCGATACTGGTAGCCGGATGGACGAGGTGATCTTCGAGGAATTCAAAGGGACCGGGAACTCCGAGATCGTGTTGGATCGTAAAGTTGCGGATAAGCGTGTGTTCCCAGCGATCGACATTCTCAAATCCGGCACTCGGAAAGAGGACTTACTGATCGACAAGATCGACCTTCAGAAGACCTTCGTTCTGCGGCGTATTCTCAATCCTATGGGTACGACGGATGCGGTAGAGTTCTTGCTTTCCAAACTGAAGCAGACCAAGACGAATGCGGAATTCTTCGATTCTATGAACACCTAAGCCGATCTACGGGGTCGTGTGATGGATACGATCTATGCTGTTTCGACGGCCAGGGGAAAGGCCGGAGTGGCCGTGATCCGAGTGTCTGGACCGGATGTGGAGCATGTGGCAAAAGTGATTTGCGGCGGCGTACCGCTGCCCAGAAAAGCCACGTTGCGTGTCTTGCAGAATCAAAAGGGTGAGCGCCTTGATGAGGCGATTGTTATTCATTTTCCAGGGTCAGCGAGCTTTACCGGGGAGCCGGTTCTTGAACTGCAAGTCCATGGAAGTATGGCGGTCGTATCTGTGGTGCTTGAATGTCTGAGCCGTTTGGATCGTCTGCGGCCAGCGGAGCAAGGTGAGTTCACGCGGCGAGCACTTACGAATGAACGGTTGGACTTGACGCAGGTCGAGGCGCTCGCCGATTTGATCGACTCTGAAACCGAGTCGCAAAGGCGGCAAGCGATGCGCGTTTTGTCCGGGGATCTCGGGCGGAAGGCGGGAAGGTGGCGTCAGGCCTTGATACGTGCGGTCGCCCTTTTGGAGGCCACGATTGATTTTGCTGACGAGGACGTGCCCGAGGATGTATCAGCCGATGTGTTGGCCTTGGTCGATCAAGTCAGTCACGACCTGTCTACGCAGATCGCGGGCGTAGGCGTCGCAGAGCGTATCCGAGATGGATTCGAGGTCGCGATTGTTGGTCCGCCCAATATCGGGAAATCTACGTTGCTCAATGCCTTGGCCGGTCGTGATGCGGCGATCACATCGGAGTATGCAGGAACGACGCGTGATGTCATCGAGGTGCGAATGGATTTGTATGGACTGCCGGTTACTCTACTGGATACGGCAGGTCTGCGTGCAACGGAGGATGCCGTTGAAAGCATCGGCATTGCCCGGGCACGGGATAGGGCGAGCGCGGCAGATATTCGGGTGTTTTTGACGTCGGATGGCGTAGCTCCGGGTGATCTTTTTCGGGACGAGGACATCGTATTAAGAGGTAAGGGTGATCTGCTTGATGAAGTTGGACAATCCATTTCAGGCCTGACTGGAAAGGGAGTTGATGCGCTTGTCCAACAAATCGGGGCCTCTCTTGAAGAGCGCGCGGCAGGCGCTGGTATCGCGACCCGTGCGCGGCATGAGGATGCCATGCGGCGCGGCGCTTCTTCACTGCAGAACGTGAGGCTGATGGTTTCAGAGGCAGAGCCAAACGTCGATCTTGTGGCAGAAGAGTTGCACACCGCTATTCGCGCCCTTGATTCTCTGGTAGGACGGGTCGACATTGAGGCGGTTCTAGATGAGATATTCGCAAGCTTCTGCCTTGGTAAATGAGGAGTGTTTCACGTGAAACATTTTGACGTCATTGTAATCGGCGGTGGTCATGCGGGTGCGGAGGCGGCCCACGCGGCGTCACGCGTGGGCGTGTCTACGGGCCTTGTAACGCTGTCCAGCCGCGATATCGGCGTAATGTCCTGTAATCCGGCGATTGGTGGTTTGGGAAAGGGCCATCTCGTTCGTGAGATAGACGCCCTGGATGGCGTCATGGGCCGGGTTGCCGATCAGGCCGGAATCCAGTTCCGCCTTCTCAATCGTCGTAAAGGGCCTGCCGTTCAAGGGCCCCGTGCGCAGGCCGACCGCAGGCTTTATCGAGAGGCGATGGGGCATGAAATGGACGGGCAGCCAAACCTCACACTGATAGAAGGAGAGGTTGCAGATTTCCTGATGGCATCGGGAAGCGTAACTGGAGTTTTGCTCGCAGATGGAAGTAAGATTCCAGCAAAGGCGGTAATCTTGACCACCGGTACGTTTCTTCGTGGGGTCATTCATATCGGTGATGTGTCGCGGCCGGGCGGGCGCATGGGTGCGCCACCCAGCGTTCGGCTTGCCGCCAGGATTGATAGCTTTGGCTTACCGCTCGGGCGACTTAAAACCGGGACGCCCCCGCGGCTTGATGGCAAAACGATCAACTGGGACGGGCTGGACTTACAGCCACCGGATGATGATCCGGTGATGTTTTCTTTTCTCTCAAAAGCGCCGACTGTGCGCCAGATTTCTTGTGGAATTACCCATACAAATGACCGTACGCATGACATCATTCGCGAAAACCTTGGTCGATCCGCAATGTATGGGGGTCACATAGATGGTGTCGGACCACGCTATTGCCCGTCCATCGAGGACAAGATCGTTCGGTTCGCCGACAAAAGCTCTCACCAGATCTTTTTGGAGCCGGAGAGTCTTTATGATGATGTGGTCTATCCGAACGGAATTTCGACGTCTTTGCCTGAATGTGTGCAGGCCGATTATGTTCGTTCAATAGCAGGGCTTGAGGCCGCGAAAATACTGCAGCCAGGATACGCAATCGAGTATGACTATGTAGACCCCCGAGCTTTGACGCAGAACCTTTCACTGAAGGATGTTTCAGGTCTTTATCTTGCGGGACAGATCAATGGTACAACCGGATACGAAGAAGCCGCAGCGCAAGGGCTGGTTGCTGGGCTCAACGCGGCCCGGTTCGCACGGGATGAGGATCCTGTCCGGTTCAGCCGTACGGATAGCTATATAGGCGTCATGATAGATGATCTGACCACGCGCGGAGTGTCTGAGCCGTATCGGATGTTTACCTCACGTGCAGAGTTTCGCCTCTCGTTGAGGGCCGACAATGCGGATCAACGCCTGACCCCGCTCGCTATAGCTCTGGGCTGCGTCAGCAAGAACCGTGAGCGCTTGTTTCAAGCGAAGATTGATCGCCTGACGAAGGGAAGGTCGCGCCTTGAAAGTCAAAGCTATACACCAAAAGACCTCCAATCTGCTGGACTTGTTGTCAATCAGGACGGAACCCGTCGCAATGGAATTCAGGTATTGGCGTTTCCCAATACAAAGTTTGACGATTTGATTTCGCTTGATCCAGGATTGGCAGGGATCGATGAGGAGATTAGGACGCAGTTAAAGAACGACGCAACCTATGCCAACTACATTGCGAGACAAGCGCGGGATGTTGAGATGTTGCGCCGTGACGAGTCGCAGGCGATCCCGCCCGATTTTGATTTCGGCATTATCCAAGGCTTGTCCAACGAGCTTAAAACAAAGCTAGCGGCGACAAGACCTCAGGACCTAGCACAAGCGGCACGCATCGACGGGATGACTCCTGCAGGATTAACGCTTATTCTCGCGCGGCTGCGGCAAGATCGGCGGTCACGATCCGCATGAACGCCCTAGACAGTGTTTCACGTGAAACAAGTGAGCGTCTCAACACCTACGCCGCGCTACTGAAGAAATGGAATCCGCGCATCAATCTCGTGGCGCGGTCTACTATCGACAGCTTGTGGTCCCGCCATTTTGTTGATTCCGCTCAAGTTTACAGCCTGGCTCCTTCGTATGTCACCCATTGGGTCGATCTTGGATCGGGGGGCGGCTTCCCTGGCCTCGTCGCGGCCATTCTTGGGGCTGAGCGTGCCAATGGATTTCGGACGACGCTTATAGAAAGTGATGCCCGCAAATCCGCCTTCCTTCGCTCGGTCATCCGCGAAACGGCTATAAACGCCACCGTGATCACCGAAAGAATCGAGGTCGCACCGCGTCAGAACGCTGACGTATTGTCCGCGCGTGCTCTAGCAGACCTCACTACGCTTTTATCCTTTGCTGAACTTCACATGAATCCCGACGGGAGTGCGATCTTTCCGAAAGGACAAAACTGGCGCAAAGAACTTCCCGAGGCGCAATCCAAGTGGCAATTCGATTACCAAATTGATAATAGTAAGACAGAAATCGGCCCCGTTATCATGAGTGTCACAGGAGTGCTTCGTGCTTGATCCGCAGAGTCAGACCAACCCGAGAATCATCGCTGTCGCAAATCAGAAAGGTGGCGTTGGCAAGACGACGACCACGATCAATCTTGGGGCAGCGCTCGCCGAAGCCGGGTTGCGCGTACTCATTGTCGATCTTGATCCCCAGGGCAATGCCTCCACAGGCCTTGGCGTCGAACCGGAGGCCCGTGATTTCACGACTTATGACCTTCTGCTTGATGACGTACCGCTTGATCAGATCGTGCAAGCCACGCCCCATGATAATCTGAGCATAATTCCTGCAACAGTTGATCTTTCGTCGGCGGATATCGAGCTGATGTCCAACGAAAAGCGCAGCTTTCTCTTACACGATGCTCTGCGCCAGCACGCAATGAGTGCGCTGGCGCTTGATATAATTCTTATTGACTGCCCTCCGTCCCTCAGCCTTCTGACCGTGAACGCGATGGTCGCCGCGCATTCTGTCCTCATTCCTTTGCAAAGCGAGTTTTTTGCCTTGGAGGGACTCTCGCAGCTGATGCTCACAATACGTGAAGTGCGCCAGACCGCTAATCCCAAACTTCGCATCGAGGGCATTGTGCTCACCATGGTGGATGCACGGAATAACCTGTCGGCACAGGTTGAAAAGGATGCGCGAGATAATCTGGGCGACCTCGTGTTCCAAACCCGCATCCCGAGGAACGTCCGGGTGAGCGAAGCGCCATCCTACGCGCTCTCGGTATTGAGCTATGATCCAAACTCAAAAGGCGCGCAGGCATATCGCGATCTTGCGCGTGAAGTGATGCGGAAACACACCCGGGCTGCGGCCTGATAGAAAGAGGAAGTCGGCGATGAGCAGCAAGAAAGTTCAGAATCGTGGTCTCGGGCGGGGGCTATCTGCGCTTATGGCCGATGTTAACGAAGCGAGTCCCAGCCGGGAGGAGAGCTCCGCAGCACAACCTGACATGATGGTCCCGGTGGAAAAGGTTCATCCAAATCCGAACCAGCCCCGGCGCCACTTCGACGCGGACTCGTTGGCAGATCTTTCACGATCAATCGGGGAAAAAGGTATTATTCAGCCCCTTATCGTGCGTCGTAATCCCAATAGGGAGGGCGAATTCGAGATTGTTGCCGGCGAACGCCGCTGGCGTGCCGCCCAGATGGCAAAACTTCACGAGATTCCTGTCATTCTTCGCGATTTCAACGATACTGAGGTGCTTGAAGTCGCGATTATCGAAAATATCCAGCGTGCCGACCTCAACCCGGTTGAAGAGGCGACGGGCTACAGCCAGCTGATGACAAAATTCGGTCACACTCAAGAGAAACTAGCCGACGTTCTGGGCAAAAGCCGTAGTCATATCGCCAATGCCGTCCGCTTGCTCAACCTGCCGGACGAGGTACTCACCTATCTGCGTGACGGCCGCCTATCTTCAGGTCACGCTCGGGCCCTGATCACCGCAGAAGACCCGGCTGCCTTGGCACGTCAGGTCATCCAGAAATCCCTTTCGGTTCGTGAGACCGAGAAGCTTGCCAAATCCGGCGAAACAGAAGGAAAAAGCCAGAAGAAATCTGGCACATCATCTAGTCACGCAGGCTCAAAGGACGCCGATACAAAGGCGCTGGAAGACGACCTTTCGGCCAATCTTACCATGGCGGTGACCATCGATCATCGTCCTGGGCAGGAGCATGGCCAGATGACAATCCGTTACACCTCGCTCGAACAACTTGATCGCCTGATCGGTATGCTCAGCATCTGATATGGCTTCTACGGTAGCAGTTCCGTGATCACGGCATTCAGTACGGCGCGACCCCTCCGCGTCGCTCTCAGGCGTGTGCCCTCCATCTCAGTCATCCCGATCTCGCGCAAATGTTCAAGCGCTCTGTGATCAAGCGGAGTTCCGTTCAGCGCCGTGAAGCGCTGTGTATCGATACCTTCGGACACCCGCAACCCCATCAACAGGTACTCACCCGCTTGCGCTGGACCAGAGAGAGCGGTGCGTTGCGCTTCCGCTTCACCGCGCTCTGCCTCACGTAGCCAACGGTCGGGTTGAAGCCAGGTTTCCGTCGCATGGCGCTGACCTGCGCAGGTAATTCGCCCATGTGCTCCAGGGCCAATGCCAATATAATCGCCATATCTCCAATAGATTAGGTTGTGCCTCGATTCTGACCCTGATCTGGCGTGGTTCGAGACTTCGTAGGCCGACATGCCTGCAGCATCACAGATTTCTTGAGTGATATGATACATGTCCGCTGCAAGATCGTCCTCTGGCAGCCCACGTAGCTTGCCTGCAGCATATCGATCACCGAAAGCCGTACCTCCCTCGATGGTCAATTGGTAAAGCGAGAGATGATCCACGGCCATTTCCAAGGCGCGGTTCAGCTCCTCGCGCCACGACTCAAGGTCCTGGTCCTGTCGCGCATAGATCAGGTCAAAGCTGACGCGATTGAAGTTTTCCTTTGCAATATCATAGGCTTGTATTGCTTCTGCAACGGAATGGATCCGTCCTAGCCGCCGCAAGTCTTGGTCATTCAGCGCCTGAACACCCAATGAGACACGCGATACGCCAGCGTCCGCATAGGCTCTAAAACGCCCAGCTTCGACCGACCCTGGATTGGCTTCCAGTGTTACCTCGAGATCGTTTGCCATTGGCCAGGCGCGATACACGGCTTGTAAAACCTCGGCTACCGTCTCGGGCTCCATCAGGCTAGGCGTGCCGCCACCAAAGAATACGCTGTTTACGACGCGCCCCGGCAATTCAGCCGCATAGCGCTCGATCTCCCGCAAGTACGCCGCACGCCAACGAGATTGGTCAATCGCGCGCGTAACGTGGCTGTTAAAATCGCAGTAAGGACATTTCGCCTCACAAAATGGCCAGTGAAGATAAAGACCAAATCCACCGTTTTGCCAGTCTTCAGCCAAAACAACCTGCGACAAATTTCTCGAACGCATCCGCCCTGTGACTAATCCGGTTCTTTTCCCAACGATCCATCTCACCAAAGGTTAGCTCATGACCTATCGGTTGAAAAATCGGGTCATAGCCATGCCCTTGGTTTCCGCGCATCGGCCACACGATCCAGCCCTCGACCGTACCATCGAACACGTCGTCTCTCCCATCAGGCCAGGCCAGCACCAGCGTACAGCAAAACCGTGCTGTCCAGGGTTGCGGATGTTTGCTTGCAGCAAGCATGTCATGCGCCCGGGTCATGGCCATGGTGAAGTCACGACCAGTCTCTGTTTGGGCCCAATCGGCTGTGTAAACCCCTGGCGCGCCGTCGAGTGCGTCGATCACGATCCCCGAGTCATCCGACAACGCAGGCAAACCCGTCGCTTTTGCGGCGGCATGCGCCTTGATGCGAGCGTTTCCAACAAAGGTTGTTTCGGTTTCTTCGGGCTCAGGAAGCCGTTTTTCCGCGGCTCCGATCACTGTCACACCATAAGGTGCTAAAAGCGTCGAGATTTCTTCCAGCTTGCCGGCATTGTGCGTCGCCACCAACAGCGTATCACCGGTAAACTTACGCACCGGTGGCCTCGCGTTGTTTGGCAACAAGCTCGCCCACGCCCTTTTCGGCAAGGTCGAGTAGCGTATTCATCTGTTCCCGGTTATATGTTGCGCCTTCTGCGCTCATCTGCACCTCGATCAGCTGTTTCGATGCTGTCATGATGAAATTACCGTCCACTCCGGCCTCGCTATCTTCGGGATAATCGAGATCAAGGACCGGTTGCCCGGCATAGATGCCACAGGAGACCGCTGCGACCGGATCGACCATTGGATCGCTGATCACGTCACCAGCTTTCATCAGCTTCGCGACGGCCAGCCGCAATGCGACCCAACCGCCGGTGATCGAGGCGCAGCGCGTGCCACCGTCGGCTTGGATCACGTCGCAATCCACCGTAATCTGACGCTCTCCCAATGCAACGCGATCCACCCCGGCACGGAGTGACCTTCCGATCAACCGTTGAATTTCCACCGTGCGCCCGCCTTGCCTGCCGACGGTCGCCTCGCGCCGCATTCGGCTGCCTGTGGACCGCGGCAGCATCCCGTACTCGGCCGTAACCCACCCCAGCCCGGAGCCCTTCACAAATGGGGGGACCCGGTCCTCTATCGTTGCAGAACAAAGAACATGCGTGTCGCCGATCTTGATCAGGCAAGAGCCCTCGGCATGTTTCAGCACGCCGGTTTCGATTGAAACTGACCGCATATTACTTAAGTCTCTACCCGAAGGCCGCATTTCTTTCCCCTTTTCAATCTGGCTTGGGGATACATGCGCCGGGCCCCGAATGGCAAGCCCGATTGACCTTTGCCGCCGCCCGTCTTTAATGGCGGGCCAGACAGGAACCGTGCCGAATGAATGACGCCAGCAAAATCCTGGACCAGCTCAACGATCGCTCACGCGAGGTGTTTCGCCGCGTCGTCGAGAGCTACCTGGTCAACGGTGACCCCGTCGGATCGCGCACACTCACCCGCGATTTCAGCGAAAAGGTCAGCGCGGCGACGATTCGGAACGTCATGCAGGACCTCGAATATATGGGTCTTCTCGGAAGCCCCCATATCAGCGCCGGGCGCATTCCCACCCAAGACGGGTTGCGCATGTTCGTCGATGGGTTGCTAGAGGTGTCCGATGTTGAATTGACCGATCGCCGGATGATCGACGCGACCGTGACTAGTAATTCTCAGGATGTGGGCGGTATCTTGGATCGTATCGGATCGGCGCTCTCGGGCGTCACGCGCGGTGCGTCGCTTGTGCTGGCGCCCAAGCATGAGGCCCCGATCAAACATATCGAATTCGTCAGCCTCGCGCAGGATCGGGCACTTGTGGTGCTGGTATTTTCCGATGGGCATGTCGAGAACCGCATCTTCACGCCACCGCCTGGCCAGACACCCAGTTCGATGCGCGAGGCCGCAAATTTCCTCAATGCGTTGATCGAGGGGCGCACACTCTCGGATGTGCAGCGGGTGATCGCCTCCGAGATCGACAAGCGTCGACAAGAGATTGACAGCCTGTCCCAAGCGCTGGTCGAAAGTGGCCTTGCCGTGTGGCAGGGCGAAGGCGACACCTACGAGCGCCTGATCGTACGCGGCCGTGCGAATCTGCTGGATTCTGGGGCTGAGGATGAAGACCTCGACCGCATTCGCATCCTGTTTGACGACCTTGAGCGCAAACGCGACATCGCAGAGTTCCTCGAATTGGCCGAAGATGGCGAAGGTGTGCGCATTTTTATTGGCTCTGAGAACAAACTTTTCTCACTTTCGGGTTCCTCTTTGGTCGTCTCTCCATATATGAACGCTGACCGTAAGATCATTGGCGCGGTCGGGGTCATCGGCCCGACGCGCTTGAATTATGGGCGGATCGTGCCGATCGTGGACTACACCGCGCAACTGGTAGGCAAACTGATCTCCGACCGGAGTTAGAGGTGAAAAATGGCAGAGCCGAGAGAAGACAGCTTCCTTGACGATATCGAAGAGGCAGCGGCAGAAGAGCAGGAGTATTCCGGGGGTGAAATCTCGGGCGAAGCGGCCGAAATCGACGCGCTGCGTGCAGAACGTGATGCCCTTCAGGATAAATTCATGCGCGCCCTCGCCGACGCTGAGAACGCGCGTAAACGCTCCGACAAGGACCGGCGCGAGGCCGAGAATTACGGTGGCTCCAAACTGGCCCGCGACATGCTGCCGGTGCATGACAACCTCAAGCGTGCCCTCGACACGGTGACCGAGGATCAGCGCGCGGGTTCCGCTGCGCTGTTCGAGGGGATTGAGCTCACCCTGCGCGAGTTACGCAATGTCTTTGCCAAGCACGGCATCACCGTGATTGACCCTCAGGTCGGCGACCGGTTCGACCCGCAGCATCACGAGGCGATGTTCGAGGCCCCGCTGCCCGGCACCAAGGCGGGGGAGATCATTCAGGTCTCCGCTCAGGGCTTCATGCTGCACGATCGCATCCTGCGCCCGGCGCAGGTCGGCGTCTCGTCGAATCGCGACTGACGACAGGGCGGGGACCTACCCCGCCTTGTTCGCCAACCCCTTCAATTCATAAAGCAGATCCAACGCCTCACGCGGGCTGAGCGTGTCGGGCAGAACATCTTCCAGCCGCGCCTCCACCTCAGACTGGCGCATCGGCGCCGGGGCAGGGGGCGGTATCGCGGCAAAGAGGGGCAGATCGTCGATCAGCGCTTTTTGCGCTCCGCCACCCTCACGCCCGCCTTTCTCAAGCGCGTCGAGCACCACCCGCGCCCGTGAAACCACACCCTCAGGCAGCCCGGCGAGTTTCGCCACTTGAACCCCGTAACTGCGATCCGCCGCACCGCGCCGCACCTCGTGAAGGAAAATCACGTCGCCGTCATGTTCCTTGACCGCCACCGTCGCGTTGTCCACTCGGTCTAATTTGTCGCTGAGATTGGTCAGTTCATGATAATGCGTCGCGAATAGCGCGCGACAGCCATTCACATCGTGCAGATGCTCCAGTGTCGCCCAAGCGATGCTCAGCCCGTCATAGGTCGCCGTACCACGCCCGATCTCGTCGAGGATCACCAACGCATGATCGTCCGCCTGATTGAGAATCGCTGCCGTCTCAACCATTTCCACCATGAATGTCGAGCGCCCGCGCGCCAGATCGTCCGATGCGCCCACCCGGCTGAAAAGTTGGCTCACCATCCCGATATGTGCCGAGCGCGCGGGCACGTAACTACCGATTTGCGCCAAGAGGGCGATCAGCGCGTTCTGTCGAAGAAATGTCGATTTGCCAGCCATGTTGGGGCCAGTCAGAAGCCAGATATCGTTTTCACCTCCGAGATCGCAATCGTTGGCGATGAAGGGTGCGCCACCCTGAGCGCGCAAGGCACGCTCCACCACCGGGTGCCGCCCGCCTTCAATCCTGAGGGCGCGGCTTCCATCCACATTTGGGCGGCACCACTGCTCGCCCTTGGCCAAATCAGCCAACGCCGTAGCAAGGTCAAACTCTGACAGGCCCTGCGCGATCTGTCCGACTTGTGCTGACAGCGCCAAGATTGAGCCTTTCAGGCTGTCATAGAGCCGCTTCTCAATCTCCAGCGCCCGCCCCCCGGCGTTCAGGATACGGGTTTCCATCTCGCTCAGCGGTACCGTTGTAAACCGCACCTGATTCGCGGTCGTCTGTCGGTGTTTGAAAGTCTCGTTCAGCGGCGCTGCCAGCATCTTCTCTGCATGGATTGCGGTCACCTCGACAAAATAGCCCAGCACGTTGTTGTGCTTGATCTTGAGCGAGTTGATCCCGGTTTCTCGGCTATAGTCGCCCTGCATCGCCGCAATCACGCCGCGTCCCTCGTCACGCAGCTTGCGCGCCTCATCGAGATCTGCATCATATCCTGGAGCAATGAATCCGCCATCGCGTGCCAGCAAGGGCGGTTCGGCGACCAATGCCTGGTCCAGCAGGTCCAGCAGGTCCTGCTGCTGCGTCATACCTGAGACTGGCTCGGCGAGCAGGGGCGGAAGGCGGACCCCCTTCAGGCGTTCCGCAATCTCAC
The DNA here is from genome assembly GCF_900109855.1 of Roseovarius tolerans. Classification (GTDB taxonomy): domain Bacteria; phylum Pseudomonadota; class Alphaproteobacteria; order Rhodobacterales; family Rhodobacteraceae; genus Roseovarius; species Roseovarius tolerans. The sequence goes on from NZ_FOBO01000018.1 coordinate 21,407, forward strand.
CCGCCTGCGCTAGGCCGTTTCGCACCGCCGCCAGGTCGCGTGGCCCCCCTCTGTCCAGCCCCAGTCGCGACAGGGCGCGATCCAGATCCGGCACCCGGCGCAACAGATCGCGCAAGTCGGTAGATACACGGCTCTGTTCCATCGCAAAACTTACCGCGTCAAGCCGGTCCTGCACGACCTCCAAAACCCGGCTTGGGCTTGACAGGCGCCGCTCCAGTAGCCGCCCGCCGCCCGCCGTCACCGTCCGGTCTATGGTGGACAGCAGCGACCCGACACGTTTGCCATCCAATGCGTGGGTCAATTCGAGATTGCGCCGCGTCGCGGCATCAATCTGCATCACCCGTGCCTGCATCTCGCGCACCGGCGGGCGCAGCAAGGGCAACTTGCCTTTCTGCGTGATCTCCAGCCATTCGACAATCGCCGCCATTGCCGCGATCTCGGTTCGCTTGAATTGTCCAAAGGCCTCCAACGTACCTACGCCAAACAGCGCGCAAAGTCGCTTTTCGCCGCCCGCGCTGTCAAACGCTGCCTGTCCGAGTTCTGTCAGAGAGGCGCCGGAATCAGAGATTATATCGGCCAAATCCGCCTCATTTCTTTCCGATACGACCACTTCCCGTGGTGCCAATCGCGCCAGTTCCGGCCCCAGCCGCGCGGCAGAGAGCGGCATGACATGAAACGCACCGGTCGAAATATCCACCCAGGCCAGCGCGCCCTCGCCACGGACCTGCGCAAAGGCCGCAAGATAATTGTGCCGCCTCGCGTCGAGCAAGCTTTCCTCGGTCAGCGTGCCCGGGGTGACCAGCCGTACAACCTCACGCCGCACCACCGATTTCGATCCGCGCTTCTTGGCTTCGGCGGGGTCTTCCATCTGCTCGCAGACGGCGACCCGAAACCCCTTGCGAATAAGCGTAAGCAGATAGCCCTCGGCGGAATGCACCGGCACCCCGCACATCGCGATATCCTCGCCCTGATGCTTGCCCCGCTTGGTCAGCGCGATATCCAGCGCCTCGGCCGCCGCCGCTGCGTCGTCAAAGAACAACTCGTAGAAATCGCCCATCCGGTAGAACAGCAACGCCCCAGGATACTCGGCCTTGATCTCCAGATATTGCGCCATCATCGGCGTCACGGTCGCGGCTGCGCTCGTCACTTGTGCCCCCTGATCTGATTGCCGCTGACCTTACAAATCCGCAGCGAGGCGCGAAAGCCCAAACCGTGTTTCAGTTGAGGCTGGTGCAAAGCCCCGCTATGCAGGGCAAAATATACACATGCACGGGCCCGATCATGGCAAACAGCAAATACACACGCGAAGAGGCTCTCGCCTTTCACCTCGAACCGACTCCCGGGAAGTTCGAGATACAGGCCACCGTGCCGATGACAACGCAACGCGACCTCAGCCTTGCCTATTCCCCGGGCGTGGCGGTGCCCTGCGAGGAAATCGCCGCCAATCCCGAACTGGCCTACGATTATACAAACAAGGGCAATCTCGTGGCCGTCATCTCCAACGGCACCGCCGTTCTCGGGCTCGGCAACCTCGGGGCACTGGGCAGTAAGCCGGTGATGGAGGGCAAGGCGGTGCTTTTCAAACGCTTTGCCGACGTCAATTCGATCGACATCGAACTTGATACCGAGGACCCTGAGGCGTTCATCAACGCGGTCCACCTGATGGGGCCCACCTTCGGTGGCATCAACCTCGAGGATATCAAGGCCCCCGAATGTTTCATCATCGAGCAGCAGCTCAAGGAGGTGATGGATATTCCCGTTTTTCATGATGATCAGCACGGCACGGCGGTCATCTGCGCTGCGGGCCTCATCAACGCGCTGCACCTTTCAGCCAAGAAAATCGAGGATGTGCGCATCGTACTCAACGGGGCAGGGGCGGCAGGTATCGCCTGTCTGGAATTGCTCAAATCAATGGGCGCGCGGCACGAGAATTGCCTGATGTGCGATACCAAGGGCGTGATATTCCAAGGCCGCACCGAGGGCATGAACCAATGGAAATCCGCCCATGCGGTCAAGACCGAGCTGCGCTCGCTGGAAGAGGCGATGCGGGGTGCGGATGTGTTTCTTGGGGTTTCGGCTAAAGGGGCCGTCACCCAGGAGATGGTCGCCTCGATGGCCGACAACCCGGTGATTTTCGCAATGGCCAACCCCGACCCTGAGATCACGCCCGAGGACGCTCATGCCGTGCGCCCGGATGCGATCGTCGCCACCGGTCGTTCGGATTATCCCAATCAGGTCAACAACGTTCTGGGCTTTCCCTATCTTTTTCGTGGGGCGCTTGACGTGCATGCGCGTGCGATCAATGACGAGATGAAGATCGCCTGCGCCGAGGCTCTGGCCAAGCTCGCTCGGCTCGATGTGCCTGACGAGGTGGCGATGGCCTATGGCCGCAAGCTGACCTTTGGGCGTGACTACATCATTCCAACACCGTTTGATCCGCGCCTCATCCATGTGATTCCCCCTGCGGTAGCCCGGGCGGGGATGGAAACCGGGGCAGCCCGGCGGCCCATCGTCGACATGGACGTTTATGAACTGTCGCTCAAGTCCCGGATGGACCCGACTGCGAGCATCCTGCGCGGCCTAAATGCCCGCGCCCGCAACGCACAGGCACGGATGATATTCGCCGAAGGCGACGATATACGCGTGTTGCGCGCAGCAGTGCAATATCAGCGCACCGGATTGGGCAAAGCTTTGGTTGTCGGGCGTGACGAGGACGTCAAAGCCAAGCTCGAGGGGATCGGCATGGGTGATGCCGTGCGCGAACTTGAGGTGGTGAATGCCGCCAAGACCGACAAACTCGATGAATACAAGGCGTTTCTCTACCGCCGCCTGCAGCGCAAAGGCTTTGATCGGCATGACATTAACCGCCTCGCGGCGCGTGACCGGCACGTCTATTCCGCGCTGATGCTGGCGCATGGCCATGGTGACGGTCTGGTCACCGGCGCGACCCGCAAATCGGCCCATGTGATGGAGCTTATCAACCATGTCTTTGATGTCGATGCCGAGCATGGGGCGGTTGGGATCACGGCGCTTTTGCACAAGGGGCGGATCGTGCTGATCGCTGACACGCTAGTGCATGAATGGCCCGACGAAGAGGACCTCGCCAATATCGCCATGCGCGGTGCAGGTGTCGCGCGACACTTGGGATTGGAGCCGCGCGTTGCCTTTGTCAGCTTTTCCACTTTCGGCTATCCGCGCTCGGAGCGGGCGGAGAAGATGCACCGCGCGCCGAAGGTTCTGGAGCGGCGCGGTGTTGATTTCGAATTCGAGGGCGAGATGACCGTCGATGTGGCTCTCAACGCTCGTGCGCAGGAAAGCTACCCGTTTCAGCGCCTGACCGGACCGGCCAATGTGCTTGTTGTGCCCGCGCGCCATTCTGCCTCGATCTCGGTTAAACTGATGCAGGAAATGGCCGGGGCGACGGTGATCGGTCCAATTCTCTCGGGCGTCGATGCCTCGATCCAGATTTGCTCGTCCAACTTCACGACCAGTGATATCCTGAACATGGCCGTTCTCGCGGCGTGCAAAGTGGGATGATGGCAGCGTGGTGCTCACCGTTGCCATGGATATTTATGGCAAGATGAAGCAGGGGACGGCATGATCTATTCCCTCGGTTCAATAAATGCCGACCATTTCTATCGCCTGTCGCACCTGCCCACGCCGGGGGAGACGTTAGCGGTCGAGACCTGTACACGCATGCTGGGCGGTAAGGGGGCCAATCAGTCCATTGCCGCCGTTCGGGCCGGGGCGCGCGTCGTTCATATCGGGGCGCTCGGGCCTGATGGCAACTGGATGCGTGACGCGCTGGCCGATGCCGGGGTTGATGTGACCCATGTGACAGAGGCGGGGACCGCCTCCGGACATGCCATTGTGATGGTGGATGCGTCAGGAGAAAATACAATCGTCATTCACCCTGGGGCCAATCGCGCCCTGAACCCCAGCCAAATCGAGGATGCGTTGCGTGACGCCCGACCGGGTGACTGGCTGTTGATGCAAAATGAAACCAACTGTCAGGGCGAGGCGGCGCGCATCGCCCGGTCGCAGGGTCTGCAAGTTGCCTATTCCGCGGCTCCTTTTGACGTGGATACAGTGCGCGCGGTGATGCCCTTTGTCTCGCTCCTCATCCTCAACGCAGTCGAGGACGCTCAGCTTTTACAGGAGCTGAGCGTAGTGGATGTGCCCATCCGGCTGGTGACCCGTGGGGCCAAGGGTGCCGAGTGGGTTGATGAAAAATCGGGCAAGGCCGTCCTTGTTCCGGCCTTTCGCGTGCCGGCGATTGATACGACCGGAGCCGGAGACTGTTTTGCCGGATATGCGGTGGCGGGCTTGGCCACGGGTTTTGCCCCTGCGCAGGCCCTGCGGCGCGCCTCCGCCGCAGCGGCCCTTCAGGTTCAGCGCCCGGGCGCGTCAGAGGCGATTCCGACCGCCGCAGAGGTTGATGCGTTTCTCAACGCTCACGATTGACCAGCAAAAGGCGCGTCTTCACCCCAGAGTGCTCTGACGCGGGCATCGCGTCCGCAGGAGTCCCGATACAGCTTGTAGGCGCTGGCTTTGGTCCGAGGGCCAAAGCGGGTCAGGATGATATCACCACTCTTGTAATAATCCTGATGATAAGCTTCGGCTGGCCAAAACCGGTCCAACGGCAGAATCGGCGTCACGATCGCCTGGCCCAGTGCTTTGGCCGCATCTTCCTTGACGGCCTTCGCAAGCGTATTTTCGGCGTCATCAGAGACGAAAATTCCTGTCTGATAGCTCTGTCCGCGATCACAGAATTGCCCGCCCGCGTCAGTCGGATCGACCGAGCGAAAGAATAGGTGCAGCAATTGCTCGCGCGTGACCTGCGCGGGGTCGAAGGTGATTTGCACTGCCTCCAGATGCCCGGTGCCGCCACGTGTGACCTGTTTGTAGGTCGGGTTATCAACCGCGCCGCCAGCAAAACCCGATTCGGCCTCGATCACGCCTTTGACCTTCTCGAAATCGGCCTCCACGCACCAGAAGCAGCCGCCTGCGACCACCAGCGTATCCGCCTCTGCTGCATTCGCCTCTTTCGCCTGCATGCACAGCCCCACTATGATCAGTGCTGCCAAGGTCACCGCCTTGAGTTCCCTAAGATATGCCACCATCGTCATGCCCTCCTGTTCATTGTCAGTCTGACGTAAAACCAGCGTCGCACCAACTTACGACGCCGTGATGTCACGCGCTGTTGAGAGATATTTCGCCCTTGGCACCGGATTTCGCCAGACATACGCTGCACCGAAAACACGCGAGGGGACAATGATGATCGACCAGCAAACCACCCATGCCGCGCAAGAGGATGCGCGCAATGAGCAGATCCTGATCTGGCTCAACGGGCGCATCGTGCCCAAGGCGGAGGCGCTGGTCAGTGTTTATGACAGTGGTTTCATGCTGGGTGACGGCGTGTGGGAGGGGCTGCGCCTCTATAATGGCACGTGGGCCTTTGCAGCGGAACATCTTGACCGCTTGTTCGAGGCCGCCCGTGCCATCGACCTTGATATCGGTATGACCCGGAGCGAGGTGCTTCAGGCCATAACAGAGACACAACAGGCCAATGGCATGACCACCGATGCGCATGCCCGGTTGATGGTGACACGGGGCATCAAGACCCGGCCCTTTCAGCACCCTTCTCTAAGTCAGCAGGGGCCGACGGTAACCATCATCATGGAACACTCGCAGCCGAAGATTGCCCGGCCCATTCGTCTCGCCACCGTGCCGCATATCCGTGGCCTGCCGATGACCCAGGACCCGAAACTCAATTCACACTCCAAGTTGAACTGCATTCTCGCCTGTATCGCGGCGGAAAAGGCTGGGGCCGACGAGGCATTGATGCTCGATATCCATGGTTTCGTGAACACCACCAATGCTTGTAACTTCTTCATCGTTCGCAAGGGCGCGGTCTGGACCTCGACCGGGGATTACTGCATGAACGGCATCACGCGCCAAAAGGTCATTGATCTCTACCGCGCGAACGCCATTCCTGTTTTTGAGAAGAACTTTTCTCTGGTCGAGGCCTACGGCGCGGATGAGGCGTTTCTCACTGGCACGTTCGGGGCGCAAACCCCGGTGAGTGAAATCGACGGTCGGCAGATCGGTGATGGCGCGCAAGGGCCTTTTACCACGCGGATTCAAGACCTTTATAAGGCACTGATTCAGCGTGAAACGACTTAGACAGGGCGTAAAAGAAGCGCTTTTTCGCGCGCTGCGACCACACTCTTCAGCCCTCCTGGCACGTCCTGATCCGTCAGAACATTAATCGTGAAGCGCTCACCATGACAGCGCGCCACCTCTTGCTCGGGGATCGAAAACGGCGGACCTGCCATCGCGCTTTGGTCGTATTCGAAGGTCACTAAAAGCTGCGGCGCGTACTCCGTGATGTCGGCCAGATGCACTGCATACCGTGCGCGCATATCCTCCGGTAGGGCCACCAGCGCGGCGCGGTCATAGACCGCATCCACTCGGCCAAGGACGCTGGCGCTCAGATCAAAGATATCTCCGACGAAGATATCGACACATTCCGCAGCATAGCGGCGATGCCGCCCTGTATCTGTGACCTCTGGTGTGACGGCCATTTCGGAAAATAGATCATGCACGGCGATCTCGCTCAATTCAGCCCCAACCACAGAATAGCCTTTTGATAAAAGCCATGGAATATCAATAGCCTTCCCACAGAGCGGCAGGAAAACGCGTTGCCCTTGAGTCAGCCCAAGTGCATGAAAATGCGCCTCCAGCATCCGGTTCACCTTGCCTTCGTGGAACCCGAGTCGCCCCTCTTGCCAGCGATCGTGCCAAAACTTCGCGTCCATTGCCTGCCTCTTACCTTGCATCCGTGATTCGACGATCCTAGACATGATTAACATCTCGTACACACAAAGGGCGGGTCATTGATGATAGCGTCATATCAAATGACCGGGCGAGTCTGAAATGCACATCGCCATGTGGTCCGGGCCGCGCAATCTCTCTACCGCGATGATGTACAGCTTTGCGGCGCGGGGCGATTGCGCTGTGGTGGATGAGCCATTCTATGCCGCTTATCTGGCCGTAACCGGCCTCCAGCACCCGATGCGAGACGCGATCATGGCCGCGCAATCGCAGGATCCCACACGCGTAGTGGGACAACTCCTAGGCCCTGTTCCGGCTCAAAAACCGCATTTCTATCAGAAACACATGGCCCAGCACATGATCCCCGGCGTGCCGCGCGACTGGGTCAACGAACTGACCAACGTTTTTCTCATCCGCCACCCTGCGCGCGTCGCCGCCAGTTTTTCGGCCAAGTATGACAATCCGACGCTCGCCGATATCGGCTTTGTCCAACAGGTCGAGCTTTACGAGCAATTGGTGGCCGTGGGGCAATCGCCCGTCGTCATCGATTCCGCCGATATCCGCCGGAACCCCGAGGCCATGCTGCGTCGGCTCTGCGCTGCCATCGGGCTCGATTGGACGCCTGCCATGCTGTCTTGGCCGCGCGGCGGCCACGTCGATGACGGGGTCTGGGCGGCGCATTGGTACGCGGCGGTGCATGACAGTACCGGCTTTGCCCCCGCCGAAGGGCCGCTGCCCGAACTGGAAGGTGCGCGTGCCGCTCTGGCCGAGGTGGCGATGCCCGCCTATGAGCGGTTGCGCGCCGTCAAGCTGCGGCTTGCCTGATGAGTTGCCGCCGGAAAAATCCGGCCAACTTGAAACTATCTCCACTCGACTCCGTGTCTTGTGCTGTGCCGGGTAAAAGCCCGGTCGAAGCCATGACAAAGGAGTTCACTATGAAGACGACTGTTCTTGCAACGACTTTCGCCCTCACCGCTGGTGTCGCGATGGCGGATGATCACGGAATGCACCCGATGGTGATGGCCGAAGACCAAAGCGTCGCCAACGGTATCGTGAGCGCCGAGAAAGTGGTCGCCGATAAAAACGGTTGGCTGGTTGTGCATCGCACGGGCGAAGACATGAAACCTGGTCCGGTTGTCGGCTATGCCCCCCTTCGCAAGGGCGAGACGAATGATGTCGCCGCGATCCTGCAAGAAGATGTTGCCGCAGGCGACATGCTCATGCTGATGGTTCACGCAGAAGACGGCGGGATGCAGACCGGCGTATTTGAATACACCCTGGGGGCCAAGGAAGACGGCCCGATCAAGATGGACGGGAACCTCGTGATGACGGTTGTCACCGCGAAGTGATTGGATACGAAAAAGGCGGCCCATCGCAGGGCCGCCTTTTTCTTCATTCATATATAGAGGGCTTAACCCTTCAGGCGCCGGTTCCGCGCCGCGAGCAGCTTCAGACGCAGGGCGTTCAGTTGAATGAAACCTGCCGCGTCCTTCTGATCATAGGCCCCGGCATCCTCCTCAAAGGTCACATGCGCCTCGGAATAGAGGCTGTGATCGGACCAGCGCCCGACGGTCGTCGCCGCCCCCTTGTAGAGCTTGAGCCGCACCGTGCCGCTGACATGTTCTTGGCTCTTGTCGATGGCCGCCTGCAACATCTCGCGTTCCGGGCTGAACCAGAAGCCGTTGTAAATCAGCTCCGCATAGCGCGGCATCAGCGAATCCTTGAGATGCCCCGCACCGCTGTCGAGCGTGATCTGCTCGATCCCGCGATGCGCCTCGAGAAGGACAGTGCCGCCAGGGGTCTCGTAAATACCGCGTGACTTCATGCCCACGAACCGGTTTTCCACGAAGTCGAGCCGCCCAATGCCGTGCTTGCCGCCCAATTCGTTGAGCTTTGTGAGGATCGTGGCCGGGCTCATCACCTTGCCATTGATCGCCGCCGCGTCACCCTTGTCGAACGTCACCTCGATGAATTCGGGGGTATCGGGGGCCGCCTCGGGGCTGACAGTGCGCTGATAGACATAGTCGGGCGCGGGTTCTGCCGGGTCTTCCAGCACCTTGCCCTCGCTTGAGGTGTGCAACAGGTTCGCATCGACCGAGAACGGCGCTTCACCACGCTTGTCCTTGGCGATCGGGATCTGGTTCTTCTCCGCAAACTCAAGCAGTCGCGTACGGCTGGTCAGATCCCATTCGCGCCAGGGCGCGATCACTTTGATATCGGGGTTGAGCGCATAGGCCGCCAGCTCGAACCGCACCTGATCGTTGCCCTTGCCGGTCGCGCCATGCGCCACGGCATCCGCCCCGGTTTCGGCGGCGATCTCGACCAGACGCTTGGAAATCAGCGGCCGGGCAATCGAGGTGCCCAGCAGATAGAGCCCCTCATAGAGCGCATTGGCGCGGAACATCGGAAATACGAAATCGCGCACGAATTCCTCGCGCACATCCTCAATATAGATGTTTTCCTCTTTGATCCCGAGCAGTTTCGCCTTTTCCCGCGCCGGTTCCAGTTCCTCGCCCTGCCCCAGATCGGCGGTAAACGTCACCACCTCGCAGTCATATTCGGTCTGTAGCCATTTCAGGATGATCGAGGTATCGAGACCCCCGGAATAGGCCAGAACAACTTTCTTGGGCGCGGACATGTGTTTCCCCTCTCTCGCGGATATCGCAGCGCGCTTAGCCGGTTTTCCGTGCCGGGGCAAGGTGCGCCCCTTGCCAGCACGCCCCGATTGCGGCACTGAAACGGGATGACCGAGTTTCAGGATAACGCCCGCACCGCCGAGGTCGCCATGCGCGCCGTGTTCGAGCCGACGCCGCTGCAACGCAACGATCACCTGTCGGAACGTCACGGGGCCGAGATCCTGCTCAAGCGCGAGGACCTTAGCCCGGTGCGCTCCTACAAGCTGCGCGGCGCGTTCAACGCCATGCGCAAGGCTCTGGCGTCGCGGCCCGAAACCACGCAATTCGTCTGCGCCAGTGCCGGCAATCACGCCCAGGGCGTGGCCTTTATGTGCCGGCATTTCGGGGTGAAGGGCGTGATCTTCATGCCGGTGACGACACCGCAGCAAAAGATCGGCAAGACCGAGAAATTCGGTGGGGATGCCGTGTCGATCCGCCTGACCGGCGATTATTTCGACGATACGTTGCATGCCGCCCAAGCCTATTGTGCCGAGGTTGGCGGGCATTTCCTGTCGCCGTTTGACGACGAGGACGTGATTGAGGGGCAGGCCAGCGTCGCGGTTGAGATCGAGGCGCAATTGGGCGGCATGCCCGATCACCTGATCCTGCCGGTGGGCGGCGGCGGCCTATCTGCCGGGGTGCGCAGCTACATGGGCGATGCCGTTAACCTGACACTGGTCGAGCCCGCGGGTGGGGCCTGCCTTGCGGCGGCCCTTGCCGCCGGGAAACCGGTGCGCCTGCGCCATGTCGAGAATTTCGCCGACGGCGCCGCCGTGGCGCAGATCGGTGCGCGCACCTTTGCGCGCCTTGCCGATCTTGATCCGGCCCAGGCCCGCGTGATCGACGAGGACCGGCTGTGCACCACGATGCTGGAAATGCTCAACATCGAGGGCATCGTGCTGGAACCGGCGGGCGCGCTCGCCGTTGACGCGCTCAAGGATATGGGTGACGCGATCCGGGGCAAGACCGTGGTTTGCGTCACCTCGGGTGGCAATTTCGATTTCGAACGCCTGCCCGAGGTCAAGGAGCGCGCGCAGCGCTACTCGGGGGTCAAAAAATACTTTATCCTGCGAATGCCACAGCGACCCGGGGCGTTGCGTGACTTCCTTGATATCCTCGGACCGGAGGACGATATCGCCCGGTTTGAATATCTCAAGAAATCGGCACGCAATTTCGGCTCCGTCCTAATTGGGATCGAAACGACGCGACCCGAAAATTTCGTTCATATCCAGCGCAAGCTGGACGATGCCGGGTTTGATTACCGCGACATCACCCGCGATGAGGTGTTGGCGGAGTTCTTGATCTAGGCGGCCATTACCGCTGCTGTGAGCCCGGCGAGAAACGCTGCCTTGGACTGCTCGAAACAGCACAGAATTTCCGTCAGATCAACGCGCCCGCCTTGTCCTGCCGCCGCGGCTGCCTCACCCACATGGCACAGGTCCGAAAACGCGATAAACCCGAGATTGAGTGCGCTGCCCTTGAGGAAATGCAACTGCCCTTCGATGTCGAGTGCCTCGCGTGGCGCGCGCAACCTGTCAATTTCCGTCTGGACCTCTTCGAGAAACAAATCGACGACCTCTTCGAACGCGTCCGCGCCAATCTCATCCCTGAGGTTTCGAACGCGGTCCCAAACGATCATGTTCCTCCCTCCTTCGACAGGACCAGGCTGGTCTCCAAACCCTTAGAAATCGTTAATGACCTTGCTGATATCCGTGAAATTTTAGCATTCACCCCGCGTTAAGGCGGCAGGCGCTATCGCAAGGATGAACAGACCAAGGGAATGATCGGTGCGTGCCCAAAGACCAGAAAGTGGACGGGTGGATGCGGGTGATGATGTCATCCGCCGTGTTCTGGTTGTCGATGACAGCCGGGCACAGCGTCGTATCCTGACGGCGTCGCTCACACGATGGGGTTTTGATGTCCGCGAGGCGGAGTCTGGTGATGATGCGCTTGGGATATGTGCTGATTACGCGCCTGATCTGGTACTTAGTGACTGGATGATGCCCGGCATGACCGGGCTAGAGTTCTGTCGTGCGTTCCGTGACATGCCGCGCGACACTTACGGTTATTTCATCCTTCTGACGTCCAAGAGTGACAAGGACGAGGTGGCGCTTGGCCTCGATGCCGGGGCCGATGATTTCCTGACCAAGCCGGTCAACGCCGCCGAATTGCGCGCCCGAATTGCCGCCGGGGCGCGCATCCTGCAGATGGAAAGGGAGTTGACCGAGAAGAACCGTCTGATCACCTCCACGCTCGATGAATTGCAATCGCTCTATGATTCGCTCGACAGCGACCTGATAGAGGCCAAGAAGCTGCAGCAATCGCTGGTCAGCGAACGCTATCGCGATTTCGGCACCGCCGAGGTCTCGTTGCTTTTGCAATCGGCGGGGCATGTAGGTGGCGATCTGGTGGGCATGTTCCCGATTTCCGAGGGCCGGATCGGTCTCTATGGCATCGATGTGTCCGGGCATGGTATCAGTTCCGCTCTGATGACGGCGCGGCTGGCCGGGTATCTGTCATCCTCGGTGCCCGAACAGAACCTTGCCTTGCAGAAAACGCGTGTCGGTGGCTTTGCCCCCCGCCCCCCTGCCGAGGCGATTGCCATGCTCAACCGCGTCATCATGTCCGAGATGGAGACTGAACATTACTTCACCATCGCGCTTGCCGATGTCGATCTGCAGAGTGGTCAGGTCATCATCGCACAGGCCGGTCATCCCTATCCGGCGTTGCAGCGCGCGACGGGTGCGGTGGAATTTATCGGCCAGGGGGGACTGCCCGTTGGCTTGATCGACGCCGCCGAGCTCCAACAATTCGAGGTCACGATGGCCCCGGGCGACAGGCTCTTGATCCATTCCGACGGCGTTACCGAATGCGCGGCGCGCGACGGCGCGCTGCTTGATGAGGACGGGCTTTCCCGCATCCTGCGAGATCTGCGCCAGACGCGCGGTCGGGCCTTTCTGGAATCATTGATCTGGAGACTGTCGGATTTCGCCGGGGACGCGGATTTTCAGGATGATATTTCTGCTGTCCTGCTGGAATTCAGACCAGACCCAATGCCCGGCTGACGAAATGCCGGTCCCCTGAATTGCCAAGCCGCATTGCGGCCTGATCCGGCGTGACCCAGACCGCGCGATGCCCGGGCTCTGTCGCCGCGCCGAGGGCACGCACCGGATCGGCACGGTAAATCATGCACAGCTTTTCAGCCCAGAACCCGTATTCCGGCATGTACGTAAACCGCCGAAATGCCCCGATCCGTCTTGGCCCTGCGATGATCCAACCGGTTTCTTCATAAACTTCTCGGTGCAGCGCACGCAGTGGATGCTCGCCTGGGTCGATGCCGCCGCCTGGCAGTTGCAGTTCCGGTACCGGCTCTGCCTGATGCGTGACCAGCAGATGCCGCCCCTGCGGCAGGATCGCATAGACCCCGGGGCGCAACCGATAACGCACATCTTGGCGCGGTGCTTCGCCGAATCTCCGGATCATGGCGTGCCCCCTTGGTGCCCCGTCTTGTCCTGCCTACATACACGCGATATGCCGAACCAAGGCGCATAAGGAAACCCCATGACTCTTGGACAGAAAATCGCCTGGGACGATACGATCCTGCCGTTCCAGCTTGATCACGCCGATATCCGGGGCCGCGTGGCGCGGCTTGACGGGGTGCTTGATGGTATCCTGAAACAACATAATTATCCCCCGCAGGTCGAGGCGCTGATCGCCGAAATGGCGCTTTTGACGGCCCTCATCGGTCAGACGATCAAGCTGCGCTGGAAGCTGTCGCTTCAGGTCCAGACCAAGGGTGCGGTGCGGATGATCGCCACTGATTATTACGGTCCCACCGACGAGGGCGAATCGGCGCGCATGCGCGCCTATGCCAGCTTTGATCCCGACCGCCTTGATGATGGTCCGCCGTTTGGGCAGTTGGGAGAGGGATATTTTGCCGTGCTGCTCGATCAGGGCCAGGGCACGACACCCTATCAAGGCATCACCCCGATCGCCGGAAATGCGTTGCGCAACTGCGCCGAGGCCTATTTCGCCCAATCCGAACAATTGCCCACGCGCTTTTCCCTCAGCTTCGGTAGATCGCACGAAACGGGCGGGGTGGAGCATTGGCGTGCCGGTGGTGTTATGCTGCAACACATGCCCAAGGCCTCGCCCTTTGCCAGTGGCGGTGGATCGGGGGATGAGGGACTCTTGCAGGCACGTGATATCGTCGATGGTGATGATGCCGAGAACTGGAACCGGGCCAACATGCTGCTCGACACGGTTGAGGATCTCGAGCTGATCGGGCCGTCTGTGGCACCCACGGATCTTCTTGTGCGGCTGTTTCACGAAGAGGCCCCGCGCGTCTTCGACCTGCAGCCAGTGCGCTTTGGCTGTACTTGTTCTGAGGAACGGGTCCGAAACAGCCTGTCGATCTATTCGGCCAAGGACATTGAAAAGATGACCACCGAAGACGGCATTGTGACCGCCGATTGCCAGTTCTGCGGCGCGCATTACCGGCTCAATCCGGAAACCCTCGGGTTCGACGCGCCAAAAGGGTCCGATGACGGTGCGTGATCCGCTCGAACCGATTCTCGCGGCGCTTGGAGCGGTGCGCGCAGGATCGTCGGATTATGACTTGAACCCCGAGGTGAGCCTGCCGCCGGGGCGCAAGCTGCGCGCGGCGGGGGTGCTCGTGCCGGTGCTTTGCAGCGGGGGCGCGCCGCGTGTGATCCTGACCAAGCGGTCCTCCGCGCTCAAGCATCACCCCGGACAGATCGCCTTTCCCGGTGGCAAGCAGGATGCGGGCGATCCTGATATCACCGCCACCGCCCTGCGTGAGGCGCAAGAGGAAATCGGCCTCGATCCGGCCGATGTTGAAACGCTCGGCTTTCTGCCCCGGCACGAGACGGTGACCGGCTTTGACGTGACCCCGGTTCTGGCCCGGATCTCCGTACCCTTCACGCCTGTGCCAGAGGTCGGAGAGGTCGAGGAAGTGTTCGAGGTACCGCTCGCGCACTTATTGGCGTTAAGCAGGTTTAGGGTCGAGAAACGCCGTTGGCGCGGGGATTGGCGGCACTATTATGCAGTGCCGTTCGGCCCTTATTATATCTGGGGTGCCACCGCGCGTATTTTGCGCAACATGGCTGAGATGGTGGAACCGCGATGAAGGTTTCTGGCGATTGGATCACAGCACCTGTCACGCAGTCGGTCTGTGCCGCACTGACTGAGGCCGGGCATCAGGCGTTGTTCGTTGGCGGCTGCGTGCGTAACGCACTTTTGCGCGTGCCGGTTGGCGATATCGACATCGCCACCGACGCGTTGCCGCCGGATGTGATCCGGCTGGCCACCGATGCCGGGCTGAAACCTGTGCCCACCGGGATCGACCACGGTACCATCACCGTGGTTTCGGGCGGTAAGCCGCATGAGGTCACCACATTCCGCGAGGACGTGGATACCTTCGGGCGACATGCGCAGGTGGTCTTTGGCACCGATCTTCACGCCGATGCCCGCCGCCGCGATTTCACCATGAATGCGCTCTATGCGCGCCCCGACGGCTCGGTGATCGACCCTTTGGGCGGCATTGACGATCTGACCGCACGGCGCGTGCGCTTCATCGGCAATGAAGCAACGCGGATCAAGGAAGATTATCTGCGTATCCTCCGCTTTTTCCGCTTTCATGCCTGCTATGGTGACGCCGAGGCGGGCCTTGACCCCGACGCACTTGCCGCTTGCGCAGCCCACCTTGATGGTCTGGCCGGGCTCTCGCGCGAGCGGGTCGGGGCCGAGATGCGCAAACTGCTTGCCGCGCCCGATCCCGCGCCGTCGGTTGCCGCGATGCAGATGACCGGCGTGCTGACCGCGATCCTGCCGGGGGCGGATGCGCGGGGGCTCGTGCCGCTTGTGCATCTCGAGTCAGAGACAAACACGGCCCCAAACGCCCTGCGCCGTCTTGCTGCACTGGGCGGAGAGGATATCCCCGACCGCCTGCGCCTGTCGCGCGCCGAGACCAAGCGGCTCGCGCTCTTGCGCGACGGCGCGTCCGCCACCATGCCGCTCGCCGAGATTGGCTATCGTTGCGGCGCGACGGATGGTATGGATATGCTGCTCCTGCGCGCTGCCCTTCTCGATGCTCCGCTTGATCCGAACGCGCCGGACGATCTCGAACGCGGTGCTAGTGCCGCGTTTCCGGTCAAGTCTGCCGATCTCATGCCGGATTACACCGGCCCCGCTCTCGGCCAAAAGCTGCAAGATCTGGAGAATCGCTGGATCGCCTCGGGTTTCAGGCTCGGTCGGGAGGATCTGTTGTGACGACCCACCACATCACCCGCCTCGGTCATCAGGGTGACGGGATCGCCGAGGGTCCGCTTTTCGCACCGCTCACCCTGCCGGGTGAGGACGTCACCGGCACGCCCGACGGCCAAGCCCTGTGTGATATCCGCATCATCACCCCCTCGCCCGATCGCGTGACCCCGCCTTGTCGGCATTTCAAATCCTGTGGCGGCTGTCAGTTGCAGCACGCCTCGGATGATTTCACTGCCCGGTGGAAACGCAAGGTCGTCGAGGCCGCACTCGCCGCTCATGGTATTTTTGCCGAGATCGGGCCTGTTCATACCTCACCCCCGAATTCCCGCCGCCGTGCGGTGCTGGCCGCACGGCGCACGAAAAAGGGCGCGATGGCGGGCTTTCACGCTCGCGGCAGCGACACGATCATCGAAATTCCTGACTGCCACCTGCTGCATCCCGATCTGATGGCGGCCCTGCCGTTGGCCGAGGATTTGGCCATCGAAGGCACAAGCCGCAAGGCCGCGCTCGCGGTGAGTGTCACGCTCTCGCTCGGGGGTCTTGATGTTGCGGTGCGCGGTGGAAAGCTCCTTGATGGTCCGCTACGCATCATGCTGGCAGGGCTTTCGGAGAAGCATGACCTTGCGCGGCTGGCCTGGGATGGTGAGATGGTGGTCACCCGTCGCCCGCCACAGCAGCATTTCGGCCCGGCCGTCGTGACGCCACCGCCGGGGGCCTTTCTGCAAGCCACGGCAGAGGGCGAAGCCGCCCTTTTGGCTGAAACAGAGTCTATTTTGCGGGACGCGTCCTGCATCGTCGATCTCTTTGCCGGATGCGGTACCTTTGCGCTGCCGCTGGCGCGTCGCGCGCCCGTTCATGCCGTTGAGGGCGATGCCGCCATGACCGAGGCGCTCGACGCGGGCTGGCGGCACTCGCAGGGGCTCAAACCCGTCACCACCGAGGCGCGAGATCTCTTTCGCCGCCCGCTCCTGCCGGATGAGTTGGCCTGCTTTGACGGGGCGGTGATCGACCCTCCGCGCGCCGGATCCGAGGCGCAGATCGCAGAGATCGCGCGGGCGCGGTTGCCGCGCTTGGCCTATGTATCCTGTAACCCGGTCACCTTCGCCCGCGATGCGCGGCATCTGCTGCCACAGGGCTACGTCATGGGGCCAGTGCGCGTGGTTGATCAGTTCCGCTGGTCAGCCCATGTCGAACTGGTTGCCGGGTTTACCTTGACCAAGACATAATTCGTGAAAAAACCGCTACCCTGAGCCTGCAGAACCGTAGTAAAACACCTGCAAAACAACCGGGCAGTAGACGGTGACAGGCATGATATTCACACGACGTTTTGCATTGCTTGCAGGGGCAGCCGCCCTTGCGGGATGTGCGCAAAAATCTAAGTTCCGCAGCTATTACGGCCCCGAAGTGACCCGCGTGATCGTCAACAAGGGCGAGCGCGACATGTTCCTCCTGCACCACCGCAAGGTGCTTAAGCGCTACAAAGTCGACTTGGGCTTTGCTCCCGAGGGGCACAAACAGTTCGAGGGAGATGGCCGAACGCCTGAGGGCGAATACCTGATCGATCGGCGTAATCCTAATAGCTCGTTTCACTTGTCGCTCGGGATTTCATACCCCAACGAGGCCGATATCGCCTTCGCCAAGGTGCTTGGAAAGTCGCCAGGGGGTGACATCTTTATCCATGGTGAGCCGAACGCGCTCGCGTTCCTTAGCCCGGATTGGACAGCGGGCTGCATCTCGGTCAAGAATCGCGAGATGGAAGATGCTTATGCCATGATTCGCAATGGCACGCCGATCACGCTGAATGCGTGATCAAGAGCCGAGGATCATCGTCCACCAGATTTTGCCACCTGGCTCTTGCAGCCAGTCAAAGCCCATACGCTCGGCTTCGGGGTTGAGGATCACGCGTTTCGTGGTCTCTTCCTGCATCCAGGCAGCTAGGGTTTCGAGTTCCGTCTCATAAGTCTCGGATATGGTCTCGCCCACCAGTTCACCCTCGTATCCGACCCGTCGGATGCGATCGACTGGCGACGACCCGTCAGAGCCGAAATGCCATGGCCGGTTCTGCACAGACATGTCGCGTGAATGGGTGGCGGCCGCCGCAGTCAGCTTTTCGTCGAGGATAAGCGGCCCGGCCCCGGCGGCCTGACGCAGAGAGTTCACCGAATCCAGCATGCGGAATCTGATCTCGCGTTCCTGACCTGTGCGAATGGGATAGACCCGCGGCAACGGTTTGCCATCCGCTCCAATCTGCGGTGATGGCGGTGGTGGTGCGGCACAGGCCGACAATGCCAACAAAGCCGACAGACAAAGGATCAAGAGACGCGCCATGATGTCAAACCAATCTTTCTTGTTCTACAACTCGCTTTAGCCCGCCTTGCGATGCAGTTCAAACGCGCATCGGCGGAACCGTGCGGCCCAAGGGCGGTTTGAATTGCGACTGCGGCCTTTACGCCATATATTAAAGTCTGATCAGACAGGTATGTGTGGAGACCCAAAGATGACCTCTGATATCCGGGACACGTGGAACCGCCGGGCCTTTCTGGCCGGAAGCTGCGCGATGGTCGGCGCGTCTGCGATCGCTCAGGGTGTGGATGGCCCAGATACGGTCGAGAATGAACGCGACGTCACCACCACTGTGCGCCGCAATATTTCGGCCTTCCGCAAACTGGATTGGCAGCCTTATTTCTCGAACCTGCGCAACGGAGCAATCCTTGTCGATATCGATTCGCGTGCGGTGCATTTCTGGAGCGAGGATCAAAGCGTTTACAAACTCTACCCCTCCTCTGTGCCGCTGACCGAGGACCTCACACGCCGGGGTCGTACTTCCGTAGTGCGCAAGGTTGAAGGGCCAAGCTGGCGCCCGACCCCTTCGATGCTAAAGCGTAATCCCGAATGGCCACCCTATGTCGGCCCCGGCCCGGATAACCCGCTTGGCACCCACGCGCTCTATCTCAGCTGGACCTATTACCGTATTCACGGCACGCATGACACGCGCAAGATTGGGAGGCGCTCGTCGAACGGTTGTGTTGGACTCTATAACGAACATATCGCGCAACTCTTCGCTTTGACCAAAGTCGGCACTCAAGTGTTGCTTATTTGACGAAAAAGCGACCGGAGATGCCGTCAAGGCCTCAAGATACGTTTGCATTCCTGACATTTTACTGCTTAGAAAAAGCTACGAGGTAAATCTTGGGTGCCTGTTGCTGCGCTGTTGCAGCGTCACACCTGTATCTGGAGGATAATTATGAAGAAAATCGTTCTCGCGGCCGCTCTGTCTGCTGCTGCTTCGACCGGTTTTGCCGGCAACCTGTCCGAGCCCGTTATTGAGGCTCCGGTCATCGTTGAAGAAACCAACGCAAGCTCTTCGGCAGCCGCCGTCTGGGTTCCGCTGGTTATTCTGGCGATCGTCGCTGCCGCAGTTGCAGCCGACTGATCGGATTACAGATCCAAAGAGAAAGGGCAGCGGGACCCGCTGCCTTTTTTCGTTCAGTGTCTCGCGTTGAGGTGCCTCAGTCGAGCCAACCCATGAGGTTGCTCTCGACGATCGAAGACAGCGCCTTGATATGCGCATCGTCATCATTCAGGCATGGGATATAGGTGAATTCCTCACCACCGGCCTCCTCAAAGCTTTCCCGGATTTCCTCGTTGATCTCTTCCAGCGTCTCGATGCAGTCGGCAGAAAAGGCCGGAGCCATCACCGCGATGCGTTTCTTGCCATCCTCGCGCGCCAACCGCGCCACTTCGTCGACAGTGTAGGGCTTGAGCCACTCCTCGGGGCCGAAGACCGACTGGAACGTGGTGGTGATCTCGGTATCCTCCCAGCCCAGCCTCTCCTTGAGCAGGCGCGTGGTTTTCTGGCAATGGCAATGATACGGGTCACCCTGCATCAGATAGCGCTTCGGCATGCCGTGATAGGACACGACGAGGATCTCGGGCCGCTTGTCGATATCGGCGTAGGCGCGCTCGACCGATTCGGCGAGGGCCTCGATGTAGAGCGGGTTTTCGAAATAGGGCTCCACCACGCGGGCAATCGGCTGCCATGTTTCGTCCATCAGCGCGCGAAAGAACTGGTCATTCGCGGTGGCTGAGGTGGCGCCAGCGTAATGTGGATAGAGCGGAAAGAACAGGATGCGCGTGCAGCCCGCCTCGACCATCGCCCTCACCTTAGATTTCGTGGACGGATTGCCGTAGCGCATGCAGAAATCTACCATCACCTGATCGCCGTAGCGCTCTTCCATCGCCTTGGCCATCTTGGCGGTCTGATCGCGGGTGATGGTCATCAGGGGGCTTTCGCCCTTGTCTTCGTTCCAGATGGATTTATACGCCTCGCCGCTCGTAAACGGTCGCTTGGTCAGGATGATGAGCTGCAACAGCGGCTGCCATTTCCAAGGGCTGTAGTCGATCACCCGCCGGTCCGAGAGGAACTCGTTGAGATAGCGGCGCATCGGCCAATAGCTGTAATGATCCGGCGTCCCGAGATTGGCCAGCAGCACGCCGGTCTTGGCCCTCGGCACCTTGGGATGATCGGCGGGGGCGTGGGCGGGGCGTGCGGCGTCACGGCTGGCGTCGAGCATGGCTTTGGTCAATCCTGTCAGTCTCGGGTCAGGGGTGACATATAGGTTAGCGCCGCAAGGTCAATCTTTCAGAGGTTTTTCCTCTGAGCCGAGCGCGTCCGCCAGCCGTGCCTTGGCCGATCCGGGGCGCAAGGGTTGTGGCTGGCTTTCGTCAGGCGACCAGCCTGTCAGGAAAATCATCTCGAAGGTCGCGGGAATGCTGCCTGTGCCCTTCCCGAATTCACGCGCGTATATGTCGCAGGCCCGATTCAGGACCGCGCGCCGCATCATGCGCCTGGGTCTAGTGCTCATCGCGTTGGCCTCGCCCATGGCGCGCAGGTCGTGCATCAGGTGCCAGGGATCGCGATACTCGACGCTCAGCGGCAGCCGGTCCGCCACCGGCAGGGTATAGCCCGCCCGCTGCAACAGCGCGCCGAGATCGCGGATTTCCCCCATCGGCAGAATACGCGGCGAAAGGCCCCCGGTGACATCGGCCTCCGCTTGCGCCAACGCCGCACGTAACTCCTGCAACGTGCCGCCGCCCAGAAGCGCCCCCAGCATCAGCCCATCAGGCCGCAACGCGCGCCGCATCTGAATGAGCTGCCCCACCGGGTCGCTTGCCCAATGCAGACTCATCGTATGGATTACCAGATCATGCGCGCCCGGCTCCAGCGCCAGCGTCTCGTCATCTGCGACCACCCGCGCCTGCGGCAAGCGCGCCTGCCAGAATTCGGGAAAACCCGTCACCACCGCGGGCGCGGTAAAGGATTTGTTAACCACCGCCAGACGATCCTCGATCTCATCCGCCGCCACTTCGTGCAGGAACAGCACAGGCGCGCGCGCCGCGCGCAGTCGGTTGCGGAAAAGGGCGGTTCGGTCGGTGAGCGGTGTCTGGGTCATGGCAAGGAGATTAGGGTGCACAGAGCGGCATTTCAAACAGCGGTCCGGTTGATCTATCCGTCGCGTTGTACGCTCTGTGGCACCACTGTCGATAGCGATTTCGGCCTTTGTGGTCCCTGCTGGCGCGACACCCCGTTCGTTTCCGGTCTGGTCTGCGACGCCTGCGGCGTGCCGCTGCCGGGCGAGTCGGGCGCGCAGGCCGAGTTCTGTGATGAATGCCTAGTCAATGCCCGGCCCTGGTCGCGCGGGCGCTCGGCGCTGCGATATCACGAGAACGGTCGCCGCCTCGTTCTTGCGCTCAAGCATGGTGACCGGCATGATGTCATCCGCCCGGCGGCGAAATGGCTCGCGCGTGCTGCTGCGCCGCTCTTGCAACCCGACACCCTGCTTGCGCCGGTGCCGCTGCACTGGACCCGAATGCTCCGCCGTCGCTATAATCAGTCGGCGCTGCTCGTGCAGGCATTGGCCCACGAGATCGGTCAACCTCATTGTCTGGACCTCTTGCATCGCTCCAAGCGCACACAGAGCCTCAACGGACTCGACCGAGCCGCCCGCCACGCCATGCTCAGCGACGCGATCCGCATTAACCCGGCGCGCGGCCCGCTGATCACAGATCGCCCGGTGCTGATCGTCGATGATGTGATGACTTCCGGTGCAACGCTCTCGGCATGCGCGCAGGCCGCATATGCCGCTGGCGCGCAGGATGTGTGTATTCTGACACTGGCACGCGTCGCCAAGGATGCTTAGGTTCCTGTCAAACAGAACAGGAAACCGCGCATGCAACCCGTCGAAATCTACTCCTCGCCGCTCTGCGGCTTTTGCCATGCGGCCAAACGCCTGCTGAAACAGAAGGGCGTCAACTTCTCCGAGATCAACGTGCTCGCTCAGCCCAAGCGCAAGACCGAGATGATGAGCCGCGCCAATGGCCGCCACACCGTGCCGCAGATCTTCATCGGTGAGACGCATGTCGGCGGCTGCGACGAGCTTTATGCGCTGGAACGCGCGGGAAAGCTCGATCCGATGCTACAGGGCTGATTCGATGCGCGCGGCCCTCCTGCAACTGACCAGCAGCGACCAGCCAGAGGATAATCTGGCCACCGTCCGCGCGATGATGGAGAGGGCGGTCGCACAGGGCGCGGAGTTCATCCTCACTCCGGAAGTGACGAATTGCGTCTCGACCAGCCGCAGCCATCAAAATGAGGTGCTGCACCCCGAGGAAACAGACCCTGTTCTGGCCGGATTGCGCCAAGAGGCCGCCCGCCATGGCGTCTGGCTTCTGATCGGCTCGCTCGCGCTCAAGACCGACGATCCCGACGGGCGCTTTGCCAACCGGTCCTTCCTGATCGACCCGCCGGGCGAGGTGAAGGCGCGCTATGACAAGATCCACATGTTCGACGTCGATGTGACGCCCGAGGAAACCTATCGCGAATCCGATGGTTTTCGGCCCGGCACCCGCGCGGTGCTGGCGCAGATGGCCTGGGGCAAGCTTGGCCTGACGATTTGTTACGACATCCGCTTTCCCGCCCTGCATCGCCGCCTCGCCCATGCCGGGGCCGATATCCTGACCGTGCCCGCCGCCTTTTCCCCCGTGACCGGGGCGGCGCATTGGGAAACCCTGCTGCGCGCGCGGGCCATCGAGACGGGTTGTTTCGTGCTGGCCCCCGCACAAACCGGCACCCATGCCGCCACAAGGGGACGGGCCCGCACAACGCATGGCCACAGCATGGCAATCGCACCCTGGGGCGAGGTTCTGGCCGATGGCGGCACCGATCACGGGATCGTGATGGTTGATCTTGACCCCTCTGAGGTGGCACAAGCACGCAGGCGCGTGCCTTCGCTGCGCCATGACCGCGTGTTTGATGGCCCCTGAATGGACGAGACAACCAGTAATTCCCTTGCGGTGGCGCTCTTTAGCGAGATCCTCACCAACGAGCAGCTGATCCGCAACCGGCTGAGCCGCGTGCTGCCGAAGGGTATGGAAATCTCGCACTTCTCGGTCCTGAACCATCTTGCCCGGATCGGAGATGAGCGTAGCCCGGCGCAGCTGGCCAAAAGCTTTCACGTCACTCGCGGGGCGATGACCAACACGCTCTCGAAACTTGAATGGGCGGGCTACGTGCATATCCGCCCCGATTGGGACGATGCCCGCCGCAAGATGGTGGCGATCAGCCCCTCGGGCCGTCAGGCGCGCGATGCGGCGATGGCGGCGATCACGCCGATGGTCTCGGATCTGATCCGTGATCTTGGCGAGGACCGCGTGCGCGCCAGCCTGCCGGTGCTGCGCGAATTGCGCATCAGGCTGGAGATTTGACGCTCGTTGTCACGTAATTCACGCTCAGGTCGCGATCCGACAGGCGCCATTGCCATGTGACCGGGTTGAAAACAAATCCCTTGCGATCCACCGGTGTCAGCCCGGCTTGAGCAATCAGGCCGTATAGCTCATCCGGGGTGATGAATTTAGACCATTCATGCGTGCCCTTGGGCAACCAGCGCATCACGTATTCCGCCCCCACGATAGCCATGGCGAAACTTTTGGGATTGCGGTTGATCGTGGAGCAGACCATCAACCCGCCGGGTTTGAGCAATTGCTGGCAGGCGGTCAGATAGGCCAACGGATCAGCCACATGCTCGACCACCTCCATGTTGAGCACCACGTCAAACTGCTCGCCCTCTGCGGCCATATCCTCGGCCGTGGTGTGGCGATAGTCGATCTTCAGACCCGATTGCTCGGCATGCACTTGTGCCACGGGGATATTGCGCGGGGCGGCATCCGCTCCCACCACATCCGCCCCAAGCCGCGCCATCGGTTCGCTCAGCAGACCACCGCCACAGCCGATATCGAGTATGCGCAGACCCTCGAATGGCGCTTTTAGCCCTTGATCACGCTCGAATTCCGCTGCGATCTGCGACGTGATATAGTCCAGCCTGCAGGGGTTCAGCATGTGAAGTGGCTTGAATTTGCCGTTCGGATCCCACCACTCGGCGGCCATCGCTTCGAATTTGGCGACCTCGGTGGCATCTATCGTGCTCTGCGCGGCTTGCATTCGGGTCTCCCTATGGCTCAATTAGTCCCGTGCGATATATAGGACATTCATGGATAAAGTCTCGGGCCATAAAACCGCAGTTCAATATCTCTTTCCTCCGGTCGAGCCGTTCGATCGGCGCATGCTCGACGTGGGCGATGGTCACACGATCTATGTCGAGCAATCGGGCCGGGCGGATGGCCTGCCGGTGGTTGTTCTGCATGGCGGGCCCGGCGGCGGCTGCAGCCCCGCGATGCGCCGCTATTTTGACCCCGAGATCTACCGAATCATCCTCTTCGATCAACGCGGCTGTGGCCGCTCTCGCCCTCATGCCAGCGTCGAGGCGAATACCACTTGGCATCTGGTGCGCGATATCGAGCAAATTCGCGACACCCTCGGCATCGACCGCTGGATCGTCTTTGGCGGCAGTTGGGGCGCGACGCTGGCGCTGATCTATGGCCAGACCCATCCCGACCGCGCGCTGCATCTGGTGCTGCGCGGTGTATTTACCATGACGGAAGGCGAACTCGATTGGTTCTACGGCGGTGGCGCCGGGGCGTTTTGGCCGGAAACATGGGCACGCTTTGTCGCACTCATCCCCGAGGAGGAGCGCGACGACCTGATCACTGCCTATCACAAGCGGCTCTTTTCCGGCGATCTGGCGCAGGAAATCACCCACGCCAAGGCGTGGTCGGCTTGGGAAAACGCGCTCGCCACGGTGCAGTCCACCGGCGTCGGCGGTGATAGTCCGGCGGACTACGCCCGCGCCTTTGCGCGGCTGGAAAACCACTATTTCACGCATCGCGGCTTTCTCGAGGAGGACGGGCATATCCTTGCCCGCATGGAGCGCCTGCGCGACGTGCCCGGCACCATCGTACAGGGCCGCTATGACATGATCTGCCCGCCAATCACTGCGCATAAGGTTGCTGCCCTCTGGCCGAAATGCGATTTGCGGATGATCCCCGTCGCCGGTCACGCCCTGTCAGAGCCGGGGATCAGCGCCGATCTGGTGGGTGTCATGCAGAAACTAGCCCGCCGCGCCTGAGCATTCGCGCTTTTCCCGAGACCCGCATCACGGTATTCGGAACGCTATGGAAACGCTGCCCTACCTCTATGATCGCCTTGTCGCCGAAGGCGAGCTGACCCGTGATGACGCGCAAGAGGCGGTTCTGCCCGAATTCGAGCGCATCCGCGCCGCGCTCGCTGACACCCCGCGCAAGGGTTGGTTTCGCCGCGCGCCTGAGCTGCCCAAGGGGCTCTATCTCTGGGGAGGGGTCGGGCGTGGCAAGTCCATGTTGATGGACATGTTCGTGCAAACCCTCGACGTGCCCAACCGGCGGGTGCATTTCCACGCGTTCATGCAGGAAATCCACGCTGGTCTGCACGCCGCCCGCGCTCGCAACGAGACTGACGCGCTTGCCCCGGTGGCTGCCGAGGTGGCCAAATCCGTGCGGCTGCTCGCCTTTGACGAAATGCAGATTACCGATATCACCGATGCGATGATCGTGGGTCGGTTGTTCGAGGCGCTTTTCGCGGCCGGGGTGGTGGTGGTCACCACGTCCAACCGGGTGCCGGATGACCTCTACAAGAACGGGCTCAATCGGCAGTTATTCGTGCCATTCATCGCGCTGGTCAAGGAGCGCATGGTCGTGCACGAAATGGTCGGTCCAACGGATTACAGGCAGGATCGCCTCGCCGGTAGCCAAACCTATTTCTCGCCTCTCAATTCCGAGAACCGCGCCGAGATAGAGACGATATGGCAGGATCTGACCGGTGGTCAGGGCGGCCCGCACGACATCATCGTCAACAAGCGTGCTGTTGAAATTCCAGCGTTTCACAACGGGGCCGCACGCGCCACGTTCTACGATCTCTGCGGGCGCCCACTCGGCCCTGCCGACTATCTCGCTCTGGCAGAGGCAGCGCGCGTCCTGATCCTGGAAAACATCCCGCAACTGGGGCGAAGCAATTTCAACGAGGCCAAGCGCTTCGTCACCCTGATCGACGCGCTATACGAGGCGCGCGTACGCCTCATCTGCTCGGCAGCGGCAGAGCCGGAATACCTCTATCTCGAGGGTGAAGGCTCATTCGAATTCGAACGCACCGCCAGCCGGCTACGCGAAATGCAATCCGATGGCTGGGGTGAAGATGCCTAGCGGCTGCGTGTCAGATCCAGGAACACATCCTGCAAATCCGCCTGCTCTGTCTTGACGTCCCGGATGGAGATCCCTGCTTTGTGCACGGCGGCCAGCACCGCCTCTGCAGGGGTCTCGGCCGAATGATAGGTGATTTCCAACGCCCCGCCGTCGCGTCGCGACACGGTCAAGCCCGGTGCCTCCGGCAAGATCTGCACCGGCCCGTCAGGTTGAATGATCATCGTCTTGGCATCAAGCCGCCCCAACAGGTTCGCGGTCGAGTCCCGCGCGACCACTTCGCCCAGATTGATGATCGCGATCTCGTCGCACATCTCTTCGGCCTCTTCGAGGTAATGCGTGGTCAGGATGATCGTCATCCCCTCGCGATTGAGCTTTCGCACATTCTCCCACAGCATCTGACGCAACTCGATATCGACGCCCGCCGTCGGCTCGTCGAGCACCAGGATATGCGGGTGATGCACCAGTGCTTTGCCCAGCAATAGCCGCCGCCGCATTCCGCCCGAAAGGGTGCGCGCATAGGCCTCGGCCTTGTCCTCCAGACCGATCAGCCGCAGGATTTCATCGCTGCGTCGCTGCGCGCGCGGCACACCATAGAGCCCGGCCTGCACCTCCAGCGCGCCGCGCGGGGTGAAGAATGGATCAAGGTTCAACTCCTGTGGCATCACCCCGATTGAGGCGCGGCTCTGACGCGGGTTTCGATCCTGATCAAAGCCCCAGATTGTCACCTGCCCGGCGGTCTTTACCACAAGCCCGGCCAGGATGTTGATCAGCGTCGATTTCCCCGCCCCGTTCGGCCCCAGAAGGCCAAAGACCGATCCCTGTGGAATATCCAGATCAACGCCCGCGAGCGCCTGTTTTGCAGGGCTTTTACCCTGACTGCCGTAGGTTTTTGTCAATCCCCGGATTTCAATGGCATTTGCCGCCATGCTGCTCTTGCCCCTCGGCTTGGCTTCACTCATATTCGCACCTAGTGGAAAGCACGGCAAAAGGAAACGCCCTCATGGTAACCGAAGCCCCGGAAACCCGTATCGTGGACAACTACCGTGTCGCCTGCGACGGGGGCGAGGGCGCATTGGGCCATCCCCGTGTCTGGCTGCAAATCCCTCGGGAAACGGGCTATGTCGAATGTCCTTACTGCGATGCCAAGCACATTCACCGCGATTTCGAAGGCAAAGTCTGAGGGCCTCATATGCCGACCCGGCGTGCGGCCCTGTTGATGGCCGGTTCTGGCGTGGCGGCAACCGCTTTCGGTCTTCCGCGCCTGGCCGCCTATTTCGAACCAGAGCTGACCTTCAAGCCCCTTCCCGGAAATGATGGGTTTCGCCAGTTATCCGGTGGGCCGGTTTCCGGAGGGAATCCCGCTCTCGTAGGGGTTGATCAACCTGATTTGCGGCCCGCTGAGACCTCCGTTTGTGCGCATCTCTTCACAGGTCCGAGGCAGCCCGGTCACGTGCCCGTCGCCTATTTCTCGGATGCGCGTTGTGTCTACTGCCGGGTAATTTCGCCGCTCCTCCATGATTTGGAACGCCGCGAGCCGATCACCATCACGTGGCACGAGTTGCCTTTGCTTGGTCCTGCGTCTCGGCGCGCCGCCAAGGCCGCCTTGGCTGCCAGGCGTCAGGGGGCGTATGCGATTTTTCATGACCGCTTGATGGGCACGCCATTTATGCCGAACACGGCCTATATCAGGCAAATTGCCTTGGACGCGGGTATTGATGCCGCGCAGCTGCTAAGGGACATGCAGGGTGCCGAACTCGCTGATACCATCGCGAGAACCGCCGGCCTTGCCCGTAGATTTGGCTTTTATGGCACCCCGGCGCTTGTCGTGGGCAGAACGGCGGTGCTTGGCAATATTGACGAGCGCAAACTGCGCCGATTGATCGAAATTGAGGCGAACATGACCGATCCCGGTCCCTGCTCCTGAGCTTTACGACATGCGCCAGATACAAAAGCTGAATCAATCGAGACAATTCAGAGTCCAGATCCCGCTGCTAAAGTCAGATCATTGCAAAATCGTTGAATTGTTGCCGTGACACGATAATTGGCCTGTCCTTGCGCGGTGTGCGTGGTTGTTCGTCTTCTGTGTGTTCTGTCTTGGGAGGGTCTTCGCTTTTACGCGCCATCTGTCTTCTCCGTTTTGAAGCAGACCGGCCGAAACGCGCCGACCGGCGCTGCGGGTTGGTTTCGTACAGAGCGGCCAGCCTGAATTCGAACTAGGATTGGACGGTCATAAAAAATAAGCTGACCACTCTGCAGTACCAACGTGCCAAAAGGTTTAGCTTTGATCTACGGGTCAGTTGGAAAAACTGTGTCTCGAATTTGGACAAAATGCGGCCAAATAATGGCGAAGCCTCCTCTGCCATGAAGCCGCTGGCACCTTGGGCGGCTTCGTGGCAAACAGACCCGGCAGGGCCAAAAGCGGGGGTAAGACATGAGCACCGGATTCGGAAAAGGCTGTCATCTTCATCTGATCGACGGCTCGGCCTTCATCTTCCGCGCTTATCACGCCCTGCCGCCGCTGACGCGGAAATCCGACGGGTTGCCGATCGGGGCGGTCTCGGGGTTTTGCAACATGCTGCAACGCTATGTCGAGGGCAACAATGGTCACGACGCCCCGACCCATGTGGCGGTGATCTTCGACAAGGGCAGTCACACATTTCGCAACGACCTCTATGACGCCTACAAGGCCAATCGTGACGCGATGCCCGAGGATCTGCGCCCGCAAATCCCGCTGACTCGCGACGCCACCCGCGCCTTTAACATCGCCTGTGAGGAAATCGAGGGCTATGAGGCTGATGACATCATTGCCACGCTTGCCTGTCAGGCGCGGGATCTGGGTGGAAGGGTGACAATCATCAGTTCCGACAAGGACCTCATGCAGCTTGTGGGCGACGGCGTCGAGATGCTCGACGCGATGAAGAACCGCCGCATCGATGTTGACGGCGTGCGCGAGAAATTCGGGGTGGATCCGGGCCGCGTGGTCGATGTGCAGGCTCTGGCCGGTGACAGTGTCGACAACATCCCCGGAGCGCCCGGCATCGGGATAAAGACGGCTGCCCTTCTGATCAACGAATTCGGCTCTCTCGAAGAGCTCCTCGACCGCGCCGAAGAGATCACGCAGCCGAAGCGTCGCGAGACCCTGATCGAGAAGCGCGAACAGATCGAAATGTCGAAACGTCTGGTGCAGCTTGACTGCAACACGCCGCTCGATTTCAAGCTGGATGATCTGGAAGTGCGCGACCCCGATCCCGATACGCTGCTCGGGTTTCTTGCCGAGATGGAGTTCCGTACGCTTTCCAAGCGGATCGCCGACGCACTTGGCAAGGATGCGCCGGTGATCCCCGAATCCACTGCACAGGCAGCAGAGGACGCGCCAAAAGCCCCCGATTGGCCTGGAATAGAGCCTGAAGCCTACACGCGCGTCAGCGACATGGCGACGCTCGATGGTTGGATCGCCAACATCCGCGCGCAGGGTTTTGTCGCCATCGACACCGAGACCACCTCGCTCAATGAAATGCAGGCCGATCTGGTGGGTATCTCGCTCGCCACGGCACCTGGCACCGCCTGCTACATCCCGCTTGGACACAAGGACGGGGCGTCGGATGATCTTTTCGGCTCCGATACGCTGGCCGAGGGGCAGTTGCCGATGCAGGACGTGCTAGATGCGCTCAAGCCGGTGCTGGAGGATGATGCGATCCTCAAGATCGGGCAGAACATGAAATACGATGCCAAGATCTTCGCGGGCCACGGCCTCAAAATTGCGCCCATCGACGACACCATGCTGATGTCCTACGCGCTGCATGCGGGCGAACATGGGCATGGCATGGACACCCTGTCGGAACGGTATCTCAGCCATGATCCGATCCCGATAAAATCGCTTCTGGGCTCGGGTAAGTCCGCCATCACGTTCGACCGCGTGCCGCTTGACGAGGCGGTGAAGTATGCCGCCGAGGATGCCGACATCACGCTGCGCCTTTGGCACATCTTCAAGCCGCAGCTGCACCGCGCCCGCGTCACCACGGTCTATGAAACGCTCGAACGTCCGCTTGTTCCGGTCCTAGCCCGAATGGAGCGCCACGGAGTCAAGGTCGACCGCGAGACGTTGCGCGCCATGTCGGGCAAGTTTGCGCAGAAAATGGCTGGATTGGAGTCTGAAATCCACGAACTGGCCGGGCGCAGCTTTAATGTCGGCTCGCCCAAGCAACTGGGCGAGATCCTCTTTGATGAGATGGGCCTCGACGGCGGCAAGAAGGGCAAGACCGGAGCATATGCCACCGGTGCCGATGTGCTTGAGGATCTGGCGACCGAACACGAATTGCCCGCCCGCGTTCTCGACTGGCGGCAATTGTCGAAACTAAAATCGACCTACACGGACGCGTTGCAGGATCACATCGACCCTGACACTGGCCGGGTGCATACATCTTACGTGCAGACCGGGGCCAATACCGGGCGTCTCGCCTCGACCGACCCGAATCTGCAGAATATCCCGGTGCGCTCCGAGGAGGGCCGCCGTATTCGCGAGGCCTTTGTCGCAGAGCCGGGTAATCGCCTTGTCAGTCTCGATTACAGCCAGATCGAGCTGCGCATCCTCGCCCATGTGGCGCAAATCGACTCGCTCAAACAGGCGTTCCGTGACGGCCAAGACATCCACGCCATGACTGCAAGCGAGATGTTCAATGTGCCGACGGAAGAGATGACACCCGAGGTGCGGCGGCAGGCCAAGGCGATCAATTTCGGGGTGATCTACGGCATTTCCGGCTTTGGCCTCGCCCGCAACCTGCGCATCCCGAGGTCCGAGGCGCAGGGCTTCATTGATCGGTATTTCGAACGCTTTCCAGGCATCAAGGATTACATGGACGCGACCGTTTCATTCGCCAAGGAACACGGCCACGTTCAGACCCTGTTTGGCCGCAAGATCCACACACCCGAGATTTCTGCCAAGGGCCCGCGCGCCGGCTTTGCCCGCCGCGCGGCGATCAACGCGCCCATTCAGGGCACCGCCGCCGACATCATCCGCCGCGCCATGATCCGCATGCCCGCCGCGATTGAGGGCCTGCCCTGCAAGATGTTGCTACAGGTGCATGACGAACTGATCTTCGAGGTCGCCGAGGACAGCATCGACCGCCTGATCGAAGTGGCCCGCGACGTCATGCAGGGTGCTGCCGACCCGGCGGTGCATCTCGACGTGCCGCTGTTGGTGGATGCCGGGCAGGGGGCCAACTGGGCCAAGGCACATTAAGGCAGGCTCATGGCCGCGTGCCGTCCGACTGCGCCCAGTCCCAATACATCTCGCGCACGCGTTCGGTCAGCGGGCCGGGCTGATACTGCCGCTCCTCAAAGGCCGAGACCGGTGTGACCTTCATCATGTTGCCCGACAAGAACACCTCGTCCGCCGCCTCGAAGTCGGCAAAGCTCATCACGCATTCATGCACCGCTATGCCCTCGGCGCGCATGTTTGCGATATGCCGCGCCCGGGTGATCCCGGCCAGAAACGTGCCGTTCGGCACCGGCGTGAACACCTCGCCATCGCGCACGGCAAACACATTCGCCGTCGCCGCCTCGGCCACATTGCCCAGGGCATCGGCCACCAGCGCATTGCCAAACCCGCGCGCCCGCGCCTCGGCCAGCATGCGGGCGTTGTTCGGGTAAAGACAGGCCGCCTTGGCATTGACCACGGCATCCTCCATCACGGGGCGGCGAAACCGGGTGCGGCTCAGCGTCGTGGTAAAGCCCGTGGGCGCCATCGGAATTTCCTCGAGACTGATGGCAAAGCCGGTATCGCCGCCCTCTTTGGGCACGATCGCGGCCATGCCGCCGTCGATCCCCCAATACATCGGACGGATATAGACGGCGGCGTCTTCGGGATAGGCGCGCAGGCCATCATGTACGATCGCGACCATCTCCTCGGGGCTCACCGTCGGTGTCACCATCAGCGCCGCCGCCGAGGCATTGACCCGCGCGCAATGCTTGTCGAGATCGGGGGTCAGGCCGTGGGCATAGCGCGCGCCGTCGAACACGTTGCTGCCCAGCCACATGCCGTGATCGGCGGCCTTCATCACGGCGATATCGCCATCATGCCACTGGCCGTCGAAATAGGTGCGGATGTTTGTCCCGGTTGGCATGTCGTTCCTCCCTGCCTCGTCCGGGTCAGACCCTAGGCCGGACTTGCCAGAGGGTC
This sequence comes from Roseovarius tolerans, assembly GCF_900109855.1. GTDB lineage: Bacteria > Pseudomonadota > Alphaproteobacteria > Rhodobacterales > Rhodobacteraceae > Roseovarius > Roseovarius tolerans. Next base: position 54,011 of record NZ_FOBO01000018.1, read on the forward strand.
CAGAGCGATCAGCCCCGCGCCGGGGCCGCGGCCAGCAGGGTTTCCAGATTGAGTGGCCTGTTCACCATGGCCAAGTTGCCACTCGCATCGCGCGGCCACTCCTGTTCGGGTTTGTCGACGTAAAGCTCCACGCCGTTAAGGTCCGGGTCCGACAGGTAAATCGCCTCGCTCACGCCGTGATCGGCTGCGCCTTCGACAGGAATGCCCGCCTCGACCACGCGCCGCAGCGCATCGGCGAGCGCGGCACGGTCGGGGTAGAGGAACGCGGTATGAAACAGGCCGGTATGCCCTTTCGGCGGTGGTGTGGCCCCGAGGTTCTCCCATGTGTTGAGCCCGATATGGTGATGATAGCCCCCTGCCGACAGGAACGCCGCCTGCCCGCCGGAATAATATTGCGTGAGCTCGAAGCCGAGCACGCCGGAATAGAAGCCGATGGCGCGCTCCAGATCCGAGACCTTGAGATGCACATGGCCGATACGGGTTGCGGGATGAATAGGGGTCATGGGTGTCGTCCTTTGCTTGGTCGACACCAAGTTGACCCCTGCGCGCTGAACGCTCAATTCCCCGAATCTGCCCAGCTTATGTGCGTGAATGCAGATTAATTGATCCACCCCGTTCACGTGCTCAACTCGATAACCGACGCACTTACACAGCTGTTTTGCGACTCTCATCGAGGTAAATCTCCCGCAGCCGTGTGGCCACGCGCCCAGGTGTGCCATCGCCCAGGGTGACCCCGTCGATCTCCACCACGGGCATCACAAAGGCGCTTGCCGAGGTGACGAATGCCTCGTCCGCCTCGCGCGCCTCTTCGATGGTGAAACTGCGCTCTTCCACCTCCATCTGCGCCTCTCGGGCAAAGCGCAGCACGGCGGCGCGGGTGATCCCGTGCAGGATGTCATTGCTCAGATGCCGGGTGACGATCTTGTTGCCCTTGACGATATAGGCATTGTTCGACGTGCCTTCCGTCACATGCCCATCCTCGATCATCCAGGCATCGTCACAGCCGGCTTTCTTGGCCATCATCTTGCCCATAGACGGATAGAGCAGCTGCACCGTCTTGATATCGCGTCGGCCCCAGCGGATATCTTCTACGCTGATGACCTTAATGCCTTTTTTCGCCGCCGGATTGTCCGCCAGCCCGGGCTTGGATTGGGTGAACAGCACGAGCGTCGGCTCTGTCGTTTCGGCGTCTGGAAAGACGAAATCGCGGTCACCATCGCTGCCGCGGGTGACTTGCAGATAGACCAGCCCGTCCTCGATATCGTTCGCGCGCACCAACTCGCGGTGGATCTCCAGCAGGTCATCGTACGCAGCGGGCTTCTTCATTTCGAGCTCCGAGAGCGACCGCTCCAGCCGCGCCAGATGGCCCGCGAAATCGATCAGCTTGCCGCCCAGAACGCTCGTCACCTCGTAGACGCCATCGGCCATGAGGAACCCGCGGTCGAAAATTGACACGGTGGCCTCGGTTTCCGGCAAATATTCGCCGTTCACATAGACAGTGCGCATGGTCCTACCCCCACAAAGCCGCCTCGGGCGGATGCACCCCGGCGTCATCGAATTTCAAAGCGTTCCTCCGGTCTTCGGCCAAGAGAAGCGGGCCGTCAAGGTCCGTCACCATCGCGCCCTGTGCAACCAGTACTGCCGGGGCCATGGCCAGCGAGCTTCCGACCATGCAACCTACCATAATTCCATAACCTTCTGCCCTTGCTGTCTCGCGCAGGCGCAGCGCCTCGGTCAGCCCACCGGTCTTGTCCAGCTTGATGTTGACCACGTCATATTTGCCCTTGAGACCCGGCAGGCTTTCCCGGTCATGGCACGACTCGTCGGCACAGACAGGCACCGGGCGGTCCATTCCGATCAGCGACTCATCCTCACCCGCAGGCAGTGGTTGCTCGACCAGCGCCACGCCAAGCCGCAGCAGATGCGGCGCGAGATCGGCATAAACGTCGGCGCTCCAGCCTTCATTGGCGTCGATGATGATCTTCGCCTGCGGCGCCCCCCGCCGCACCGCCTCAAGCCGGGGCATGTCATCGGGCGTGCCCAGTTTTATCTTCAGAAGCGGCCGATGCGCGTGTTGTGCCGCCTGCGCCTGCATCGCCTCGGGCGTGTCGAGTGACAGGGTGTAGGCGGTAATCTCCGGCCCCGGCTTGCGTAACCCGGCCAGGTCCCAGACCCGGCAGCCTTTCGCTTTTGCGTCCAAATCCCACAGCGCGCAATCCACCGCATTGCGCGCTGCCCCGGCGGGCAGCAAGTCATAGAGACCGTCGCGCGTCAGATCGCTCGGCAGCCCCTCGATCTGCGCCGTGACACTCTCCCGCGTCTCGTCATAGCGGGCATAGGGCACGCATTCGCCCCAACCGGTCACGCCGCCCGCGCTGATCCGCACGGTCAGCACCTGTGCCTCGGTGCGCGAGCCCCGGCTGATGGTAAACACCTGCGCCAACCGGAACACGTCGCGCGTCACTGAAATCTCCAAGCGTCCCCCTTTCATCTTTCCAGAAATACTCCCGCCGGAGGCATCCGCCACATGCCTCGCACGGCTCCGTCGGATCAAAGCGCCGCGAGCGCCTCGACCAGCTTGCCCGACCCGAACCGATACGGGTCGGTCGCAGGCAGGCCCATCTCACTCTCGACCTTGTCCAGACAGGCACGCGCCTCGGCCTCTTTCATGTGCTGCGTGTTGACCGACACGCCGACCACCTGACAGGCCGGATTGGCGACCTGCGCCAGCGGCAGCACGGTGTCGCGCAACTGCTCCAGCGAGGGCAACTTGTATCCAGGCAAGCCACGCATATGAGCCCGTGTCGGCTCATGGCTGAGGATCAGCGCGTCGGGCTGTCCGCCATGGATCAGCGCCATGGTCACCCCGGAGAAGGACACGTGAAAGAGGCTGCCCTGCCCCTCGATCAGGTCCCAGTGATCGGGGTCATTGTCGGGCGTAAGCCATTCCACCGACCCGGCCATGAAATCGGCGACCACGGCGTCGAGCGGCACGCCGTCGCCGGTGATCAGGATGCCAGTCTGCCCGGTGGCGCGGAACGTCGCCTTCATGCCGCGTGCCTGCATCTCGCGTTCAATCGCCATTGCGGTATACATCTTGCCGACCGAGCAATCGGTGCCCACGGCCAGACAGCGCTTGCCGCGCCGCTTCACCCCGTCGGCTATCGGATATTTCACCGAAGGCACCCGCACATCGTGCAGCGTGCGTCCGGTCGCCTCGGCCACGGCCTTGAGATCGGGTTCGTCGCGCAGCAGATTGTGCAGCCCGGAGGCGAGATCGAACCCCTCCTCCAATGCTGCCACCAGCACCTTCTTCCATTCCTGGCTGATGATGCCGCCGCGATTGGCCACGCCGATGACGACGGTCTTGACGCCCGCGGCTTTCGCCTCCTCCAGCGTCATGTCGGGCAGACCCAGATCGGCCCCGCAGCCAGGCAGGCGAAACTGGCCCAGTGCATTCTCGGGGCGCCAGTCGCGGATACCGATGGCCACCTTGGCGGCCAGCATGTCGGGCGCATCGCCCAGGAACAACAGATAGGGGGTCTCGATCATTGCAGATGCTCCAAGCGTTCGGAATTCAGGGGAATTTCGTACGATTCAAACGCGATTTCATACGTATTTCAATGTGAAAGGCAAAAATATCGCATGATCCTGTCGCGAATAGGCGAACGGCTCGAATTTTCTGCAATTCATGCTCATACATTGCCGGTGTAACCCGCGACGGAAAAGCCGCTTGCAGAGTGGTGCGCAATTTCATACCCAAAGCCGCGATGTTCACGCAATTTCCTTAACCAACGGAGCGACCCAAAGATGAGCTTTCGCCTGCAACCGCCGCCCCCCGCTCGCCCCAACCGCTGTCAGCTGTTCGGCCCCGGCTCCAACACCAAGCTGTTCGAGAAAATGGCAGCGAGTGCTGCGGATGTGATCAATATCGACCTAGAGGATTCGGCGGCGCCCACCGACAAGGACGTGGCGCGCAAGAACACGATCGAGGCGATCAACAGCGTAGACTGGGGCAAGAAAACCCTCTCGGTGCGCATCAATAGTCTCGACTCGCCGTTCTGGTATCGCGATGTGGTTGATCTATTGGAGCAGGCCAGTGACCGACTCGATCAGATCATGATCCCCAAGGTGGGTTGCGGCGAGGATATCTATGCCGTCGATGCGCTTGTTACCGCGATCGAGGCCGCCAAGGGGCGCAAAAAGCGCATCGGTTTCGAGGTGATCATCGAATCCGCTGCGGGCATCGCCCATGTCGAGGCGATCGCCGCCGCCAGTCCCCGCATGCAGGCGATGAGCCTTGGTGCCGCCGATTTCGCGGCCTCTATGGGCATGTCCACCACTGGTATCGGCGGTACGCAAGAAAACTACTACATGCTGCATGAGGGCGCGAAATACTGGTCTGATCCTTGGCATTGGGCACAGACCGCAATTGTCGCCGCCTGCCGCACGCATGGCCTCTTGCCGGTCGACGGCCCGTTCGGGGATTTCTCGGATGACGAGGGCTTTCGTGCGCAGTCGCGCCGGTCGGCCACGCTTGGCATGGTCGGCAAATGGGCGATCCATCCCAAGCAGATCGCGCTCGCCAACGAGATCTTCACCCCGTCCGACGCGGCGGTCGCGGAAGCGCGGGAGATTCTTCAGGCGATGGAAGAGGCCACCGCACGCGGCGAGGGGGCCACGACCTACAAGGGCCGTCTCGTCGATATCGCCTCGATCAAGCAGGCCGAGGTGATCGTCAAACAGGCCGAAATGATCGCGGCACAGTAACCTGGAACGGGGCGGTCAACGCCGCCCCATTCACTCCGCCGCGATCTTGATCACCGGTTCCATACGGTCGAGCATCTCTTGGGACAGGTGGCATTTGACCTGATGGCCGGGGGCGAGGTCGCGCACCGGGGGCACCTCTTTTTCGCAGAGCCCGTTCGGCACCTCGGATTTCCAGCGGCAGCGCGTCTGGAACGGGCAACCGGGCGGCGGGTTCATCGCCGAAGGCACATCCCCCTCAAGCACGATATGGCGTTTTTTGACACTGGTATCGGCGATTGGCACCGCCGACAGCAGCGCCTCGGTATAGGGGTGATAGGGCGGCGAGAAGACCTGATCGGTGGTGCCGAGTTCAACCACATGGCCGAGATACATCACCATCACACGGTCGCTGAGATAGCGCACGATGGAAAGATCGTGTGAGATGAAGAGAAGCGTCGTCTTCTGCTTGCGCTGGATCTCCATCAGGAGATCTGTCACCGCCGCCTGCACACTCACATCGAGCGCCGAGACGGGCTCATCCGCCACCACGATCCGGGCGCCGCCGGCGAAGGCACGGGCGATGCCGACGCGCTGTTTCTGACCACCAGAGAGCTGCCGGGGCATGCGGTCGGCGAACTCGCGTGGCAATTTCACCAGATCGAGCAGGCGCAGCATCTCGTCTCGGCGTTCCTGATCCGTGGCACCGATGCCGAACACCTCGAGCGCGCGGATGATTTGGCGGCCCACGGTCATCGACGGGTTGAGCGTGTCAAACGGATTCTGGAACACCATCTGCACATCGGCCACGGTCTGCGTGTCGCGCTTTTCGATGGGGATGTCTTCGATATTGCGGTTGTCGAGCAGGATCTGCCCCTCGGTCGCCGTTTCCAGCCCCATCAGTACCTTGGCGAAGGTGGATTTGCCGCAGCCCGACTCGCCGACAATGGCCAGCGTCTCGCTCTCGCGCGCCTCGAAACTCAGCGTCTCGTTTGCCTTCACCACCTTCTTCGCGCCACCACCGCCGAAGAGCGCGTTGGCCGCGACCTCGTAATATTTCTTGAGCTTGTCCATCTTGAGCACGACCTGGCCCGGCTTGCCCGCCTCGTGCTGCGCCATCGCCTCGACGGGGGCGTTCCAATCGATGTCGCGGTAGCGCAGGCAGCGGGTCAAATGGCGGTCGTCTCCCTCGATCACTGCCATGGGAATCTCACCGGCATCGCATTGGCCACTCTGGAAATAGTCGCAGCGCGGCCCGAAATTGCAACCGTTGGGGCGTTCATGCGGCAGGGGGAAGTTGCCGGGAATGGCCTTGAGCGGACGGCTGTTCTTGTTCGCGCCGGGCAGCGGGATCGAGCGAAAGAGCGCCTGCGTGTAGGGGTGCTGCATCTTGTCGAATACGTCCTTGATGCTGCCGGTCTCGACCGCCTCGCCGGAATACATCACGCAGATCCGGTCGCAGGTTTCCAGCACGAGGCCGAGATTGTGGCTGATGAACAGCATCGAGGTGCCGTATTTGCGCCCCAGATCCTTGACCAGCTCCACCACAGCTGCCTCGACCGTCACGTCGAGCGCGGTGGTGGGCTCGTCGAGAATGAGCAGCGACGGTTTCGACATCAGCGCCATGGCGATGACGATGCGCTGCTGTTGGCCCCCCGAGAGCTGATGCGGATAGCTTTTCATGATGCGGTCGGGATCGGGCAGCTTGACGTCGTTCACCACTTCCAGCGCACGCGCCCAGGCGTCTTTCTCGGAGATGCCTTCGTGGATCATCGGCACTTCGATCAACTGACGGCCCACCTTCATGGCGGGGTTCAGCGACGCCATCGGCTCCTGATAAATCATCGCGATCTCGTTGCCGCGAATGTGGCGCAGCTCCGCCGCGCTCATCTTGCTCAGGTCCTGATCCTTGAAGCGGACCGAGCCGCCAACGATCCGGCCATTCACCCCCAGATCCTGCATCACGCCCAAGGCCACGGTGGATTTGCCGCAGCCGGATTCGCCAACGAGCCCCACGGCCTCGCCCGGCTGCACGGCGACGGAAAAATCCATCACCGCCGGGATTTCTCGCAACCGGGTGAAGAAGGAAATCGACAGGTTCTCGATCTCTAGGATCGGTCCGTCATAGTCTGGCTTGGCCATGTCCATCTCCTTCATCTTTCCATAAATACTCAATCCCGCAGGCTTTCTTCGCGCAGGCCGTCGGCCAGCAGGTTGAGCCCCAGAACGAGGCTCAAGAGCGCGAAGGCAGGCGGCAGGGCCGGGTGGAGGTAGAGCGACAAGAGCTTGCGCCCCTCGTTGATCGTGCTGCCCCAGTCCGGGCTCTCGGGGCTGAGGCCGAGGCCAAAGAATCCGAGCGTGCCGAGCAGGATCGTCGTGTATCCGATGCGCAGGCAGAAATCGACCAAGAGCGGCCCGCGAACGTTGGGCAGGATTTCCCACAGCATGATATACCACGGCCCCTCGCCACGGGTTTGCGCGGCGGCGACATAGTCGCGGGTCTTGATGTCCATGGTGAGGCCGCGCACGATGCGGAACACGGTGGGCGAGTTGACAAAGACCACCGCCACGAAGACCACCAGAAGGTTGGGCGGAAAGCTCACCAGGCCCAGCGGGTCGGCATTCCACGCGATCCCCGCATAGAGCCACAGCCCCACCACCAGTGTCACCCCGACATAGAGGTTGCGCGTCGCGGGCTGCGTGTGAAAGCGCGAGTTCCACAACAACACGAGGAAGATGATGGGAAAGATGAAGAGCACGGCGGCCATGTAGACCGGAATGCCGGTCAGCACGATCTCGGGCGTGACCAGCAGGTAGAAGAGCAGGATCACCGGGAAGGCGAGGATAAGATTGGCGAGGAAGGACAGGAATGTATCGAGCCGCCCGCCGTAATAGCCTGCTGGCAGGCCAAGCGTGATGCCCACCATGAAGGCAAAGAGGCTGGCGAAGGGGGCGATCTTGATCACCTCCCACGCGCCAACAACCATGCGGCTGAACACGTCGCGCCCGAGATTGTCGCCACCCAGCAGGTAATAGGGGTAGGCACCCTCGGCCACCTCGCCCATCAGCTTGGTATAGGGTGTCCCGGGCCCCTTGTTCTTCATTGAGGCTGATTGGTCGAGCACGTCATGCGTGGTGATGAGATCAAAAGCGCCACCGAAAACTCCGGTGAACACCCAGAACATCACCAGCGCGAAACCGACCATGCCGATGGGACTGTCAAAAAGCTTGCCATAGAGCCCGAGCCGCCGCTTGAAGGTGATCGACAGGGCGAAGGTGGCGATGATGGCAATCCAGACGGGAGTGAACTGTCCCAGTGTCCGCAGGATGATCTCGCCCCAGCTTAGTGCGTCCATGGTTCGGCCCTTCCGTTAGGTGACGCTGATGCGTGGATTGAGATAGACATAACCGATATCCGAGATGAGCTGCGTCACCAGGACGACGACGACCGACACCACCGACACCGCGAGCAGCAGTTCGATGTCGTTGTTGCTTGCCGCCTGAACGAGTGTCCAGCCGAAGCCCTTGTAGTTGAACAGCGTCTCGACGATCACCACGCCATTCAGCAGCCACGGGAATTGCAGCATGATGACGGTGAAGGGCGCGATCAGCGCGTTGCGCAGTGCGTGTTTCATGACGATATTGGGGAAGCTCACCCCTTTGAGCCGCGCGGTGCGGATATATTGCGCGGTCATCACCTCGGCCATCGAGGCGCGGGTCATTCGTGCGATGTATCCCATCCCGTAGAGCGCGATGGTCAGCACCGGCAGAAAGAAATTCTCGAAGGTCGGGTTTTCCATCGCGCTCGTTGCCGTGCCCTTGAACCATTTCAGGCCCACGGCGGTGCTGGCGAAGACCGCGATGAACAGCACCCCCGAGACATATTCAGGTGTCGCCGTGGTGGTGATCGCCAAGGTCGACAGCGTCCGGTCGGTGCGCGAGCCCTCGCGCATCCCCGCCATGACGCCGAGGATCAGCGCCGAGGGCACCATCAACAGCATCACCCAGAACATCAGCCGCCCGGTCAGAGCCAGCTTTTCACCGATGATCTCACCCACATCCTTTTTGAACACGGTGGAATAGCCCCAGTCGCCTTGCAGGATGCCGCAGAAACGCGGGGTGTCTTTGGGGGGTGTGCCGGGCTCAATGCAGCGTCCGCGCAGGGTGCCGTCCTCGGCTTGGGTGGTCCAGCCGGGCAGCGCGCCCATCCATTGGCCGTATTTGACCGGCAGAGGTTCCAGATATCCGTTGCGCCCGAGATAGCTGGCAACCTCTTCATCCGTCATGCGGAAATTGCCCTGCGTCTTGGCCAGCTTTTCGAGATTGGGATAGAGATTCGTCAGGAAAAAGACGACAAACGTCAGGCATAACGCAGTCAGGATCATAACCCCGAGCCTGCGCAGGATGAACATGGACATTTAGCGCCCCCTGTTGGCGTTTTTCCAGAAACGCTAGTCTACAGGGCGCGGCCGGTCCAGCATCATTTGCGACATCGATAGTCTATTTGCGTCACCGGCCCGGATGGGCCGGTGACGCGGATGACGATCAGAGCAGCGATTCGGGATGCACGCTTTCGATCCCGAGCGCCTCGCCCACGGCGGCGTAGGTGAGTTGTCCGGCATGCACGTTCAGGCCGTTTAGGAGGTGCCGGTCCTCGGCGCAGGCCTGTTTCCAACCCTTGTCGGCGAGCGCCAGCATGAAGGGCATCGTCGCGTTGCCAAGCGCGAGCGTCGAGGTGCGCGCCACGGCACCGGGCATGTTGGCGACGCAGTAATGCATGATCCCGTCCACCTCGTAGATCGGATCCTGATGGGTGGTCGCCTTCGAGGTCTCAAAGCAGCCGCCCTGATCGATCGCCACGTCCACGAGCACAGCACCTGGCTTCATCATTCCGAACTGATCACGGCGCACCAGCTTGGGCGCGGCGGCCCCGGGGATGAGCACAGCGCCGATCACCATATCGGCGAGTGGTAGCAATTCTTCCAGCAGACCGGCCGAGGAATAACCGGTCTTGAATGTGCCGCCGAACACGTCGTCGAGATAGCGCAGACGCGGCAGCGACCGGTCGAGAACGGTCACATCCGCGCCCATGCCCGCTGCGATCCTGGCCGCGTGGGTGCCGACAACGCCGCCGCCGATCACGATGACGCGGGCCGGGCCCACCCCGGGTACGCCGCCCATCAGCACACCGCGCCCGCCATTGGCCTTTTGCAGGGTCCAGGCGCCCACCTGCGGGGCGAGACGCCCGGCGACCTCGGACATCGGGGCCAACAGGGGCAGGCCGCCCGACCGGTCCGTCACCGTCTCATAGGCGATGGCGGTGCAGCCTGACGCCAGCAGGTCGCGCGTCTGTGCCTCATCGGGTGCCAGATGCAGATAGGTAAAGAGCAACTGCCCTTCGCGCAGCATCTTGCGCTCGGCGGCTTGCGGTTCCTTGACCTTGACGATCATGTCGGCGGTCGCGAAGACCTCGGCGGCGGTGTCGATGATGGTGGCGCCCGTTGCCTCATAGGCGGCATCATCAAAGCCCGCGCCGATGCCCGCGCCGGCCTGAATGATCACCTCGTGACCATGACTCACGGCTTCTTGCGCGGCATTGGGTGTCATCCCGACGCGAAATTCCTGGGGTTTGATTTCCGTGGGGCAGCCGATTTTCATGTCTGGATTCTCCTCCGATTGACTTGGCTGAAGAGTGCCGCAAATGGCGCGCAAGGCGATTGAAATTTCCCTCGTCCAAAAGGCATTTTTGTGAATAATGTTCACTGGAAATGCATTTGCTTCGAAAGGTCTTGTGCGTATGTCCCTGGATCAGACAGATCGGCGCTTGCTGCAGGTGCTTCAGCGGCGCGGCCGGATCTCCAACGCGGACCTGGCTGAGGAGGTCAATCTTTCGGCCTCGGCGTGTCATCGGCGGGTGCAGCGGTTGGAGGCGGATGGGTATATCAAGGGATATGTCGCGCTGCTGGATGTGCGCAAGATGGGGGTGCCTGCGACCATCTTTGTTGAGATCACGCTGAGCACGCAGGCGGATGAGGTTCTGGATGCGTTCGAGAAGGCCGTGGCGCGGGTGCCGGATGTGCTGGAATGTCACCTGACCGCGGGGGCGGCGGATTACATTCTCAAGATCGTGGCCGAGGATACCGAGGACTTTGCCCGCATCCACCGGCAATACCTGACACGGTTGCCCGGGGTTGCCAAAATGCAGTCAAGCTTCGCATTACGCACGGTTTTTTCGACCACGGCCTTGCCGGTCTGAGCGTCCCCGAACGGGGTTTTCCCGATCGTCCGGCAACCAAAAGCCCCGGTGTTTCCACCGGGGCCTACTGGCACGCACAGCCGTGAGTGATGGCGCACCTCGTTAACTTACTGTACGGAAAACTGCACACTCAGGAACTCGTTTACGCGTAACACACTATCCTTACGGACGGTGTAGTCATGGGGAAAAACGGATCGTTTGTCCCGTATGGAAAACCTTACCTCTGCGCTGAAAATCCGCATTACGTTACGTCAGTATCGCGTCGGTATTACGTCGGTATCGCGTCGGTGGCGTGCAGTCACGCCGCCGACTGCATCAGACCGTCCGCACGGATCGCCTGTTCGGCCTGATCGAGCGACATCCATGCCCGCTCGATCAGGGTGTCGATTTCGGATTTGGAAATCACCAGCGGCGGCGAGATGATCATCCGGTCGCCGACATGGCGCATCACCAGTTTGTTGGCAAAGCACCGCTCGCGGCAGATGTACCCGGCGGTGCCCGGGTCGGAGGCGAACTTGGCGCGGCTTGCCTTGTCGGGTGTCAGCGCGATGGAGCCCATCATGCCGACGATCTTTGCTTCGCCCACCATCGGGTGTTCGGCAAGGCTGTGCCATTTTTCCTGCAAGTAGGGACCGGTGTCATTCGCCACCCGCTCGACGATCTTTTCCTCTTCGAGGATGCGCAGGTTTTCGAGGGCCACGGCGCAGGAGACGGGGTGGCCGGAATAGGTGTAGCCATGGTTGAACTCGCAGGCGTTCATCACCTGCGCCACCTTGTCCGAGACGATCGAGCCGCCGATCGGCGCATAGCCGGAGCTGAGCCCCTTGGCGATGGTCATGATATCGGGGCGGATGTCATAGGTCTGGCTGCCGAACCAGTTGCCGGTGCGGCCGAATCCGCAGATCACCTCGTCGGCGATGAGCAGGATGCCGTATTTGTCGCAAATCCGCTGAATCTCGGGCCAGTAGCTGTCGGGCGGCACGATGACGCCGCCCGCGCCCTGCACCGGCTCGGCGATGAAGGCGGCGACGCGGTGCGCGCCCAGGTCCTCGATTTTGGCCTCAAGCTGGCGGGCGCGTTCGAGCCCGAACTCCTCGGGGTCGGTGTCGCCGCCTTCGGCATACCAGTTGGGCTGGTCGATATGATGAATGTCGGGGATCGGCATGCCGCCCTGCGCGTGCATGCCCGACATGCCACCAAGGCTTCCGCTGCCGACAGAGGAGCCGTGATAGGCGTTCTTGCGGCTGATGATCACGTTGCGCTCGGGCTCTCCCAACTGCGCCCAGTAGGTGCGGACCATGCGGATATTGGTGTCGTTGGCCTCGGAGCCGGAGCCGGCATAGAAGATATGGTTGAGATCACCCGGCGCCAGTTCCGCCAGCTTGGCCGAAAGGGCGATTGCGGGCACGTGGCTGGTCTGGAAGAAGGTATTGTAAAAGGGCAGTTCGCGCATCTGGCGGGCGGCGACATCGGCCAGTTCCTCGCGCCCGTAGCCGATATTGACGCACCAGAGCCCGCCCATGGCGTCGAGGATTTCGTTGCCTTCGCTGTCGGTCAGGGTGACGCCGCGCGCGCGGGTGATGATCCGCGCACCCTTGGCGTTGAGGCCGTCACCATGGGTGAACGGGTGCATGTGATGTGCGGCATCCAGCGCCTGAAGCTCGGCTGTGGGCATGTGGTTGGTGATCGTGCTCATGGCAATACCTCTCGCGAATGAGTGGCCCGGCGCGGGTGCGCGGGCGTTTTTACCAGAATATGATCAAATTATCCGCTGTCAATCGAATCAGTGCGCACGCGCCTTTGGGGCGATGGATTGGCGCACCTGCTCCATTCCCTGCACGACATCCTCGCGGATTGCGCGGGCGGCGGCCTCGGCATTGCCTGCGCGCATCGCGGCGAGCATGTCCTTGTGTTTGTCCGGCAGGTTCTGCGTTCCCATGCGCCCGCAGACCACCCGAAGGGACGGGCCGAAACGCAGCCATAGCCCATCCGCCACATCGGCGAGGATCGGGGCCTCGGCGAGTTCGTAAAGCCGCTTGTGAAAGCGGTAGTTCAATTCGAGGTAGCCGCGCAGATCGCCATGCGAGATCGCCCGATCCAGTTCGGTATCGAGGGCGGTCAGTTGGGCGAGGTCATCGCCGGTGGCCCGTTCCGTCGCGCGTGTGGTCAGATAGGGATCAAGCCATTGGCGTGCATATATTAATTCGCTGATGTTATCGGCCGATAGCAACGGCACGCTGACCCGCCTGTTGCCCTGGAATTCCAGCGCCCCTTCGGCGATCAGACGGCGGATCGCCTCGCGCACCGGGGTCATGCCTGCACCGAGCCGTTCGCTGAGGCCCTGAATGGTCACCGCCTGACCGGGTGCCAGATCACCGAAGAGCACGAGTGCGCGCAGTTGACGGTATATCAACTCATGCGCCGGAAGGCGGGCTGTCGCGGGGTCTTGGACGCTTAAATTCTGTGCGGCTTTGGGCATGAAGGGGGCATCCCGGGCATGGCTTTCAATCTCTGACCTTGCGAGTTTAGCGGCTGCGTGAAAACATTACCATATTGCCAGGCGTGGTATTTTTTGATCAAATCCGCGCCAAGGCAGAGAACATGCCGAAACCAACGGGAGACAATAATGCGAAATCTTATGCTGACCACCACTGCGACGCTTGCGCTTGCGGCGTCTGCCGCCTCGGCGCAGGAGGTCCGGGTCTATAACTGGTCCGACTATATCGACGAGGACCTGCTGACGCAGTTCGAAGAGGAAACCGGGCTCGACCTGATCTATGACGTGTTCGACAGCAATGAAGTGCTGGAAACCAAGATGCTCGCCGGTGGCTCGGGCTATGATGTGGTGGTGCCCACGGGCACATTCCTGCAGCGGCAGATCAGTGCAGGCGCGTTCCAGAAGCTGGACACATCCAAGCTGCCCAACCTCGACAACATGTGGGACGTGGTTGAAAAGCGCACGGCGAAATACGACCCCGGCAACGAGTATTCGATAAATTACATGTGGGGCACCACGGGCATCGGTGCCAATGTCGGCAAAGTGCAGGAATTGCTGGGCGAGGATGCGCCGCTCGACAGTCTCGAACTGGTGCTGAACCCCGAGAACATGGAAAAGCTGGCCGAATGCGGCGTGCATTTCCTTGATGCCCCCGCCGAGATGATTCCGATGGCGCTCAAGTATATCGGTGAAGATCCCGATAGCCATGACCCCGAGGTGATCGCAAAGGTCGAGCCGGTCCTGATGGCGGTGCGCCCGCATATCCAAAAATTCCACAGCTCGGAATATATCAACGCGCTGGCGAATGGCGACATCTGCGTCGCTGTCGGCTGGTCGGGTGATATCCTGCAAGCCCGCGACCGCGCGGCAGAGGCCGATAACGGGGTCGAGATCGTCTATAATGCGCCCAAGGAAGGCGCGCAGATGTGGTTTGACCAGATGGCGATTCCGGTCGATGCGCCCAACCCTGAAGGCGCGCATACGTTCCTGAATTTCATCATGGATGCCGAGAACATGGCTGCCGCGTCGAACTATGTCTATTACGCAAACGGCAACAAGGCGTCGCAGGAATATCTGATCGAGGATGTGATCGGCGATCCGGCGATCTATCCGTCGCAGGAGGCGCTCGACAACCTCTTTACCACGACGCCCTACCCGGCGAAGGTGCAGCGGACGGTGACGCGTCTGTGGACCAAGATCAAGTCCGGCACCTGATCGGACGGCATGACCGACCCGCGCGAGGCCAAGCCCCCGCGCGGGTTTTCTCAATCCAGCCGGGGACAGGCATGTCACAAACCGTATTCGAGCCGTGGAACGATCCGGACGCCAAGCCGCTGATTCAGTTCAAGAACGTCACCAAGCGGTTCGGTGAGTTCACCGCGATCGACAATCAGAGCTTTGACATCTACGAGAAGGAGTTCTTTGCCCTGCTCGGGCCGTCGGGCTGCGGCAAGACGACGATGATGCGGATGCTGGCGGGGTTCGAGAAACCGACCGAGGGCACAATTCTGTTGGGCGGACAGGATATCGCGCCGTTTCCACCAAACAAGCGGGCAGTGAACATGATGTTCCAGTCCTACGCGCTGTTTCCACATCTGTCGGTGTGGGACAATATCGCCTTTGGGCTGAAGCGGGACGGCAAGTCGAAGGATGAGATCGCGGCGCGGGTGGAGGAGATGCTCAAGCTGACGCGGCTGGAGCAATTCGCGCGACGCAAGCCGCATCAGATTTCAGGCGGGCAGCGGCAGCGGGTGGCGTTGGCGCGTAGCCTCGCCAAGGCGCCGAAGCTCTTGTTGCTGGATGAGCCGCTGGGCGCGCTCGATGCCAAGCTGCGGCAGGCGACGCAATTCGAACTGATGGATATTCAGGAAAAGACCGGCACGACCTTTGTCATCGTCACCCATGATCAGGAAGAGGCGATGACGGTGGCGAGCCGGGTTGCGGTGATGGATACGGGCAAGATCATTCAGGCCGATACGCCGCAGGTGATCTACGAGGCCCCGGCCTCGCGTTACGTCGCGGATTTCATCGGTGATGTGAACCTGATCGACGGGATGGCCGAGGCGCGCGAGGGCGGTGCAGAGGCGGCATCGACTGCCGAATCTGAGACGCCGGCACAGTTCGAGGCGGAGATCCCCGCCGCAGAGACTGCGCCCCGCGCGCCGCAACCCAATGAGCGCGGCAAGTGGCTGCATGACAAGCTGTTCAAGTATATTCTCGGGCCGCGTGAGGATGCGCCCAAGCAGTTGCCGCCGCCGACGCCCGAGGAAAGCAAGGCGGCCGCATCTGCGGTGCAGCCTTACGCGATCGCTCCGGGCGGGATCACCATTCACTGGGCCGAGGGGCAGCCGCCGCTGATTGCCAGCAATGGCGATCCGGCGCTTGCCGGGAAGCGCGTGACGCTGGCGGTGCGGCCTGAAAAGCTGGGCATTTCCAAGGACAGGCCGGAGTCGGCCAATGCGCTCAGGGGCAAGGTGATCGACATTGCCTATCTGGGCAACCTGTCGACCTATCACGTCGAACTGGCCAATGGCACGATGGTCAAGGCACAGCTGGCCAATACTCGGCGTGTCGCGCAGCGCGACATTACCTGGGAAGACAAGGTCTGGATCAGTTTCCGCGATACCGCCGGTGTGGTGCTGGGCGAATGAGACGCGCGACGCTCATCCTGTTGCCCTATCTGTGGCTGCTGGCGCTGTTCCTGGTGCCCTTTGTCATCGTGCTCAAGATCAGTCTGAGCGATATCGAACTGGCGATTCCGCCTTATACCCCGACGCTCGATCTCTCGGAGGGCTGGAAGGGACTCCGGGATTTCTTCGCCGGGCTCGATTTCGAGAATTTCGTGTTTTTGACGACCGATGATTTGTATTGGAAGGCCTATCTGTCGTCTTTGCAGATCGCTTCTATCGCCACCTTGTGCACGCTGCTGGTGGGCTATCCGATCGCCTATGGCATGGCCAATGCGCCCGATCACTGGCGCCCGACGTTGATGATGCTGGTGATCCTGCCGTTCTGGACCTCGTTCCTGATCCGGGTCTATTCGTGGATGGGAATCCTGTCGACCGAGGGCTATCTCAATCAGCTCTTGTTGAGCCTTGGCCTGATTTCCGAGCCGCTGACCATCCTCAACACGCCCGTGGCGGTCTATATCGGCATCGTCTACACCTATCTGCCCTTCATGATCCTGCCGATCTATTCGGCGTTGGAGCGGATGGACGGATCCTTGCTGGAGGCGGCCGAGGATCTGGGGTGTTCGCGGATCAAGGCGTTCTGGCTGATTACAATACCGCTGTCGAAAACCGGCATCATCGCGGGCTGCTTTCTGGTCTTCATCCCGACCATCGGTGAATTCGTGATCCCGTCGCTTCTGGGCGGGTCGCAGACGCTGATGATCGGCAAGGTGTTGTGGGAAGAGTTCTTCAACAACCGCGACTGGCCGGTGGCGAGTGCTGTGGCGGTGGTGCTGTTGCTGATCCTGATCATTCCTATCGTGCTGTTCCAGCGCAACGAGCAGAAACAGCGGGAGGCCGAGGGATGACGCGACGGTTGCAGACGAAATCTTTGAAAGATTTCGATCCGATTTCTTTTGAAGAAATCGTTCATCCGAGGGTGTGCGCATGAGACGTCTGACATGGTTCAACGCCACCTCGCTCACGCTCGGCTTTGCCTTTCTCTACCTGCCGATGATCATCCTCATCGTCTACAGCTTCAACGAATCGAAGCTGGTGACGGTCTGGGCCGGATTCTCGACCAAGTGGTATGGCACGCTGATACAGAACGAGGCGTTTCTCGATGCGGCCTGGGTGACGATACAGGTGGCGGTGGTGTCCTCGACCATCGCCACGGTGCTGGGCACCATGGCCGCATTGGTGCTGGTGCGGGCGGGGCGGTTTTATGGGCGGACACTGTTTTCGGGGATGATCTACGCGCCGCTGGTGATGCCCGAGGTGATCACCGGCCTGTCGCTCTTGCTATTGTTCATCGGGATTGGGCTGGATCGGGGGATTTTCACAATCATCCTCGCGCATACCACCTTTTCGATGTGTTTCGTGTCGGTGGTGGTGTCGTCGCGTTTGGTGACCTTTGACCGGTCGCTGGAAGAGGCGGCGCTTGATCTGGGGTGCTCGCATTTCGACGCGTTCCGCCTTGTGACCCTGCCGATCATCGCGCCTGCGGTGATTTCCGGCTGGCTATTGGCGTTCACGCTGTCGCTTGACGATCTGGTGATCGCCTCCTTCACCGCCGGGCCGTCGGCCACGACACTGCCGATCAAGATCTGGTCGTCGATCCGGCTGGGGGTCAGCCCCGAGATCAACGCGCTCTCGACCATCATGATCGCCATCGTGGCGGTCGGGGTGATCACCGCGTCGCTGATCACCAAACGCGCCAGCCTGCGCCAACAGGCCGACGAACGCGCCGCCGTTCACGCATGAACCGCGTCTATCCGGCGCATGCCTATGGCGAGGGGCCGCGTGCGGGCTGTTACTGGCCGACCACCGTGGTTCCGCGCGATTACCCGGCGGCGGAGGGACGGATCACCTGCGATGTGGCGGTAATCGGCGCGGGGTTCACCGGGCTGTCGGCGGCACTGCATCTGGCCGAGGCCGGTCAGGATGTCCGGGTGTTCGAGGCGCAGGTGCCTGGTTGGGGGGCGTCTGGGCGCAATGGCGGGTTCTGCTGCCTGGGCGGCTCTGCCGCGTCGGACACGATCCTGCGCAAGACCCATGGCGAGGACGCGCGGCGGGAGTATCGCCGTGCAGAGGTTGAGGCGGCACGGTTTGCCCGTGACCTGATCACGCGGCTCGGGATTGAGGCCGATCTGCATTCCGAGGGTGAGACACTGCTGGCGCATACGCCGCGCGCGGTTGCGGGGTTTGCCGCGCGGGCTGCGCAGATCGAGGCGGATTACGGCGTGGTGCCGGAGGTAATCTCAGGCTCTGAACTGGCGCAGATGGGCATGAAGGGACCATTTCATGCCGCGCTCACCACGCCCGTCGGCGTGGCGCTCAACCCGATGAAATATACGCTTGGGTTGGCGGAGGCGGCAGTGCGCGCCGGGGCGCGTGTTCATGGGCAGTCCCCGGTGAGTGCGATCCGGCAGGACGGGGTGTTTCACCTGACCACGCCGCAGGCGCAGATCACCGCGCGGCGGCTGATCGTGGCGACCAATGGCTATTCGTCGGATGACCTGCCGGGGTGGATGCGGGCGCGCTACCTGCCGACGCAATCGAATGTGATCGTGACCCGGGTGATGAGTGATGATGAACTGGCCGCGCAGGGCTGGACCACGCGGCAGATGTGTTATGATGACCGGTTTTTTCTGCATTATTTCCGGTTGATGCCCGATAACCGGATGCTGTTCGGGATGCGCGGCGGGCTGTTTTCCTCGGCTCGGTTCGATGCGCGGATGGATCGCACGATCCGGGCGCATTTCGAGCGGATGTTCCCGGCATGGGCCGATGTCGAGACGTCGCATAGCTGGAATGGCCTCTTGTCGCTGTCGCCGGATCTTACGCCCTATGCCGGGCCGATCCCGGATATGCCGGGCGCGTTCACCGGGCTGAGTTATCATGGCAATGGGGTGGCGATGGGGAGTTATGCCGGGGCGCTGCTGGCCGATCTGGCGATGGACCGGGTGCCGGGGCGTCTTTATCCGGAGATCCTGCGCAAGCCGCCGGGGCGTTGGCCTTTGGGGCGGCTGCGCCGGGCGATGCTCTGGCCGCCTTATGCGCTGGCGACGTTGACGGGGGGGTAGGCTGGGGGTGTTTTGGCCTAAACCCTACGTACACACCGCCCGCGCGAAACGCACCGAAGGTGCCGCGTGATCGCCGGGCCGTCTCGCGGCCTGGCGATATGATAGGGCGCGCAACGTGTTGAGTTTAGAATGACTTGGCTGGGATAAAGTACCCGCATCTGCCGTTGCATCGCCAGTCCCCGGCCCTGCGATCACGCGGCACCTTCTGGCGGGGTGCTATGTCCGCTTCAGGCTATTCCCACCCTATTCCGGTGTCCGCGCAGAGCGGGCCCTATTACGTCTGATCCCCAGCTGATGCTCGCGCCAGATGATGATGATCCCGGCCAGAATGACCAGCGATGCGCCGGTGAGCATGGCGCTGGTCGGGACCTCGTCGAAGATGAAATACCCGATCCCGAGTGCCAGGAGGATCGAGGCGTAGTCGAACGGGGCGACGACGCTGGCATCGGCGAAGCGGTAGGATGAGGTGAGGAAAATCTGCCCCAGACCGCCCAGAAGCCCGGCGAGGACCAGAAGGCCGAATTCCGGGCCGGAGGGCAGAACCCAGCCGAAGGGAATAGTCAGGAAGGAGAGCAATGTGGAGGTTACGGAGAAGTAGAAGACGATGGCGCTGGTCTCTTCGGTCTGCACCAGTTTGCGCACGTAGATTTGCGCCAGTGCTGCGCAGATCGCGCCGGTGAGGGCGAGCATCGCGCCCACGGCCTGCATCGTCTCGACGGTCGGGCCGCTCAGCGCCGTGAGGCGCGGGGCAAGCACGATCAACACGCCCGCAAGACCGAGGCCGACCGCGCCGATCCGAAAGAGGCCGACCTGCTCGTTGAGGAACATTGCCGCGAAGACCACCACCAGCAAGGGGGCGGCATATCCCAGGGCCGTGACCTCTGGCAGTGGCAGCAGGCCGAGCGCGGCAAATCCCAGCCCCATGGCCGCCGTGCCGACAAAGCCGCGCCAGAAATGGTTTAGCGGCGAGCGGACCCTGAGACCGGTGCGCAGGTCGCCGCGCAGCATGAGCCAGACGAGGATCACCGGGATGGCGAAGAACGAGCGGAATAACACCGCCTCGCCGGGGGGAATGTGCCCCGACGTGGCCTTGATCAGCGAGGCCATGGTGATGAAGAGCGTGACCGACGTGATCTTGAGCGCGATCCCGGTGAGGGGGCGGGCGCGGTCCGGGGGTGCCATGGTCAGGCGTCCGTGTCCGCCTCCTTGCGGGGCAAGACCCAATCGGCGCGCGGGAAGTGGCAGGTATAACCCTTTGGGAAGCGTTTCAGGTAATCCTGATGCTCTGGCTCTGCCTCCCAGAAATCGCCGACGGGCTCGACCTCGGTGACGACCTTTCCGGGCCAGAGGCCGCTGGCCTCGACATCGGCGATGGTGCGCTGCGCCTCGGCCTTTTGCTCTTCGGAGCAGTAGTAGATCGCCGAGCGATAGCTCATCCCTACGTCATTGCCCTGTCGATAGAGGGTGGTCGGATCATGGATCTGGAAGAACACCTCGAGAATGCGCCGATAGCTGAGTTTGGCGGGGTCGAAGACGATCTCGATGCCTTCGGCATGGGTGCCGTGATTGCGATAGGTTGCATTGGGCACATCGCCGCCGGTATAGCCCACGCGGGTCGATATCACGCCGGGCAGCTTGCGGATGAGATCCTGCATGCCCCAGAAACAGCCACCGGCCAGAACTGCACGTTCGCTCATGTCATATCCTCCACCTGATCGAGATACGCGCCATATCCCTGCGCTTCCATGTCGTCGCGATGAATGAATCGCAGGCTTGCCGAATTGATGCAATAGCGCAAGCCGCCCCGGTCGCTGGGACCATCGGGAAAGACATGGCCCAAGTGGCTGTCGCCATCGCGGCTGCGCACCTCGGTGCGGATCATGCCCATGGTGAAATCATGTTTTTCGGCCACGTGGGCAGGTTCGATGGGCTTGGTGAAACTGGGCCAGCCGCAGCCGGATTCATACTTGTCGGAACTGGCGAAGAGTGGCTCTCCGCTGACGATATCGACGTAGATGCCCGGCTCCTTGTTATTCAGGTATTTGCCGGTGCCGGGGCGTTCGGTGCCGTTCTTCTGTGTCACCCGGTATTCTTCGGGTGAGAGGGCGGCGATCCTGTCGGGGTCTTTGCGGTATTCGGTCACGTCTCGCGCCTCCTGTGCTATGGTTCAGGATAACAGATGGGGCGCGGGCCGGAAAATGGAATAGCGGGGCAGAGTGATCCACCGCCGGGGTCGCGACGTAAATCACGTAATTTTTCGGAGAATTGACATGCGCCTGATCATCGCCTTTTTCGCCGCTTTTTTCGCCCTGCCTGCCGCTGCGCTCGATCTGGCAGCCCCGTTCGGCAATATCGACGGAGGAGAAATCCGGCTCAGCGATTGGCGGGGGCAACCGGTGCTGGTCGTCAACACCGCGTCGCGCTGTGGGTTCACCCATCAGTATGACGGGTTGCAGGCGCTTTACGACGAATATCGTGACCGGGGGCTGGTGGTTCTTGCGGTGCCGTCCGATGATTTCCGGCAGGAATTGTCGAGCGAGGCCGAGGTCAAGGATTTCTGCGAGGTCAATTTCGGCCTCGATATCCCGATGACGACGATCACGCCGGTGCGCGGATCGCAGGCACACCCGTTTTACGCCTCGCTCGCGCAAGAGGCGGGGTTTGCGCCCTCGTGGAACTTCAACAAGGTGCTGATCGGTCCTGATGGTGCGGTCGCGGGCACATGGGGATCGGTCGCGCGCCCGACCTCGAAAGAGATCACCGGGCGTATCGAGGCGCTCTTGCGCTGATCAGTGATTGTCGCGCGGCAGGTCGCGCGCGACGCGCTGATAGGCGGTTGCCAGTTCGAGGCAGCCCCCATCCGAGAGTTGCCCGACATGGCGGCGATATATCTCCTGCCACGGGGTATGGCTCTCCAGGTCAGGGGCGGACCAGTCGGCCTGACGCTGCGCCCATTCCTTTGGATCTACCAACGCGTCCATCGTGGCGGTGTTGAGATCGAGCCGCACCCGGTCGCCGGTTTGCAGATAGGCCAGCCCGCCGCCCACCACCGATTCGGGAGAGGCGTTGAGGATTGACGGGCTTTCGGAGGTGCCCGATTGCCGCCCGTCACCGACCGTGGGCAGGTGCCGTACGCCTGCGCGCAGCAGCGCATCGGGGGGCTGCATGTTCACCACCTCGGCCGAGCCCGGATAGCCGACGCAGCCGACATTGCGGATGAAGAGGATCGTGTGCTCGTCGATGGCAAGGTCCGGGTCGTTGATGCGGGTGTGGTAATCCTCTGGCCCCTCGAAGACCACGGCGCGGGCCTCGAATATCCCCTCGGCGCCGGGGGTGGAGAGGAACCGGTCGCGGAACGCATCTGAGATCACGGAGGTTTTCATCAGCGCGGAGTCGAAGAGATTGCCCGACAGGACGAGAAAGCCCGCCTTTTCGCGCAAGGGCCGGTGATAGGGGCGGATCACGTCGTGGTCGTGGCTGTCGCGACCGGCGAGGTTGTCGCCCATGGTCTTGCCGGTGGCGGTCATCACGTGGGCATGCAGGCGCCCGGCCTTCATGAGTTCGGCCATTACCGCAGGCACGCCGCCCGCACGGTGGAAGCTTTCGCCGAGATATTCTCCGGCGGGCTGCATGTTGACGAGAAGCGGTTCGTCGAAGCCGACGGTCTGCCAATCGGTGATGTGCAGCGCCACGCCCGCATGGCGCGCGATGGCCTGAAGGTGCGGCGGCGCGTTGGTCGATCCGCCGATGGCGGTGTTGGTCTTGATCGCGTTCTCGAACGCCTTGCGCGTCAGGACGTCGGAAGGTTTGAGATCCTCAAACACCATGTCAACGATGCGCCGTCCGGTGGCATAGGCCATTTCCATGCGTTCGCGGAACGGGGCGGGGATTGCCGCAGCACCGGTCAGTGTCATGCCGAGGGCCTCGGCCATGGCGTTCATCGTCGAGGCGGTGCCCATGGTATTGCAATGGCCCAGCGAGGGGGCCGAGGCGCAGGCGCGCTCCATGAACTCTTCGTAGTCGATGCGGCCTTCGGCGAGCAGGCGGCGCGCCTCCCAGATCACGGTGCCGGAACCTGCGCGCTGACCCTTGTACCAGCCATCGAGCATTGGCCCGCCATTGAGGGCGATTGCCGGAATGTCGACGGTTGCCGCGCCCATGAGTTGCGCGGGCGTGGTCTTGTCGCAGCCGGTGGTCAGCACGACGCCGTCGATGGGATAGCCGTGCAGCACCTCGACGAGGCCGAGATAGGCAAGGTTGCGGTCGAGCGCCGCCGTGGGGCGCTTGCCGGTTTCCTGAATGGGATGCACCGGGAATTCCATCGGGATGCCGCCCGCGTCGCGGATGCCGGCCTTGATCCGGTCCATCAGGAAGATGTGGATCTTGTTGCAGGGGGCAAGATCGGAGCCGGTATTGGCGATGCCGATGACGGGGCGACCGCTCTGGAGTTCTTCGCGGGTGAAGGTCTGGTTCTGATAGCGTTCGAGATAGAGCGCGGTCATGCCCGGGTTGTCGGGATTGTCGAACCACTCCTGCGAGCGGAAACGCCCGGATTTCGGCGCTTTGGTCATGGTCTCCTCCGGCGGGTGGGCTGCTTGTGGCGAGCATCATGGCTGATATACCGGGACGCAAGGCAATAATCGGCCCGGTCGGGGGCAGGTGAGGGGGGAGACAGGTATGAATATCGTCATCATCGGCGGGGCCGGGTTTCTGGGGCAAAAGCTGGCGCGTGCGCTGGTGGCGCGGGGCAGGCTGAACGGTCAGCCGGTGCGTCGCATCACGCTTGCGGATGTGACCGATCCGGTGGGGATCGAGGGGGCGGTGCCGGTGGATACGGTGCGGTGTGATATCACCGATCCGGCCTCGGTGGCGCGGGTCATCACCGATGAGACGCAGGTGGTCTATCATCTTGCCGCTGTGGTGTCCTCGCGTGCCGAGGAGGCGTTCGAGGAGGGGATTCAGATCAACCTTCACGGGACGCTCAACATATTGGAGCGCTGTCGGGCGCTGGGCACGGCGCCGCTGCTGATCTTCACCTCGTCGCTGGCGGTTTATGGCGGCGAGGTTCCTGATCCGATCACCGAGGTGTCGCTGCTCAATCCGCAGAATTCTTACGGCACGCAGAAGGCCGTGGGCGAGTTGCTGGTCAACGATTATGCGCGCAAGGGTTATATCGACGGGCGCGGTGTGCG
Organism: Roseovarius tolerans; assembly: GCF_900109855.1. Taxonomy (GTDB): domain Bacteria; phylum Pseudomonadota; class Alphaproteobacteria; order Rhodobacterales; family Rhodobacteraceae; genus Roseovarius; species Roseovarius tolerans. Next base: position 78,457 of record NZ_FOBO01000018.1, read on the forward strand.
CCTGCCGACGATCTCGATCCGCCCCGGCAAGCCGAACCGCGCAGCGTCGAGTTTCATGTCGTCGATCCTGCGCGAGCCGCTCAATGGGCAGTGGGCCAATTGCCCGGTGGATGAGGATTTCCGGCACTACTATCTGAGCCCGCGCAAATGCGTTGAGAACCTGATCCGGGTGGCGGAGATTTCGGCCGGGGATCTGGGAGGCAACCGCATCCTGCAGATGCCGGGGCGGACCCTGTCGATCCGGCAGATGATCGACGCGATGACGGCCGTGGCGGGGCCTGAGCCCGCGCGCCTGATCACCTGGCAGCCGGAAGAGGCGGTGCGCCGGATCGTGGGGGGCTGGCGGTTCGATATCCATGCCGACCGGGCGCTTGCGCTGGGGCTGGAGGCGGATGGCAGCTTTGATGAGAATGTGCGGGCCTATAAGGCTTATCCCTTTTGTTCCGGCGGGACTACATGTTGAGGCGACAGAGTTCTTGATTGTGGATTGAGGCACGGATTAGATCCGTTTGCAGCGTTGCTCGGGCATGCAGAGCGTAGCTTTTACCGTGAAAGACGGTTCTCAGACGCGCTGATCGACGAAATCACGATAGGTCGCCGGTGCGAGACCGGCCCCGATCCCGAGCAGCGTATCAAAAGCGCTCTGCATGTGTCGCCGCCGGTTCCAGCGGAACACGAACTCGTCAAGGTAGCGTTGCAGATGGCGTTTCCTGAGGCCGTGAAACACACCTTTCGCCCATCGCTTCAGGTTGGAGAACACGCGGTGAAC